>DASWZV010000145.1:0-17872 GCA_036407095.1 Vicinamibacterales bacterium
AGCCGCGCCGGTGGTCGTCCTGTCGTTCAGGTTCTGGCAGCGCCGCTTTGCCGGCGATCCACGCATCATCGGCCGTTCAGTTCGGCTCAACGGTGAGATGACGAACGTGGTCGGCGTGATGCCCGAGCACTTCGAGTACCCGCTGTTCTGGGGCAACGTGGACATCTGGCGCCCGTTCGCCTTTCCTGCCGCACAGCGGCAGGATCGCGGGAACAACTTCCTTCGCGAGTACGCCCGCCTGAAACCAGGGGTGACGTTCAATCAGGCGGACGCGGCGACACAGGCCCTCGTCCGACGGATACTAGCCGAACACACGGACCTCGATCAGCGCGAAGGTGGGCGGCTCGAGCATCTGAGCATCGTCAACCCCGTCATGCGCCGCATCTCCACGTTTGCCTTCGGCCTGACGTTTCTCGTCCTGCTGATTGCGTGCGCGAACCTCGCCAACCTTCAGCTCGCACGAACCACCGCACGCGCCCGCGAGTTTGCGATCCGCGGAGCGATCGGGGGTGCCAAAGGGCGGCTGCTGCGACAATCGCTGACCGAGAGCCTCGTGCTCTCGCTCACCGGCGCAGCGTGCGCGATACCGCTCGCGTATTGGTGCACGCAGTTCATCGCCACGAGGCAATTCGCCGATCTCCAGGGCGTTCATGTCACGATCGACACGGCGAGCCTGGCGTTCGCCTTTGGATGCGCCGCGTTGAGTGGCGTCATCTTCGGCGCCGTGCCCGCATGGCTTGCCTCGCGCGCCGACATCAACGATGTCCTGAAACAGAATCCGCAAAGCATGACGGCCGGTCGAGCGCCGCAGCGTTTCCGTCACGCACTTATCGTTTTCGAAATCGCTTTCGCACTGATTGCACTCGCAGGAGCCGCGTCGTTCATTCGAGGACTCCAGCGGATCACCGCCATCGATCCCGGATGGCGACCTGATGGTGTGCTGGCGGCGCGGCTCACCCTGATGGGCCCTCAGTACGCGCGGCCAGACGCGCGCCGGGCGTTCTTCGCGACGTTGGAGGATCGAGCCGCTGAGATTCCAGGCGTGTCCAGCGTCGCCGTCGCGAGCTCCTCGGTTCCCGTCACTCCATATGGCAGCAGCACCACGTTCGTCATCGAGGGCCTTGATGACACCACACTCGCCTACAACGAGCGCGTGACGCCTCAGTATTTCGAGGCACTGAGGATCCCCTTGCGACGCGGCCGGACATTCACGAAGGACGATCGGTTCGGCCGGACTCCGGTGACGATCGTGAACGAGACGATGGCCCGCACGGTGTGGCCGCACGAGAATCCGATCGGGAAGCGCATCGGATTCCAGGGGCCCAATCCGAACTGGCGCGAGGTCGTCGGCGTGGTCGGTGACGTCACGTTCCCTTCATTCGGCAGCGCATCGAACGTGGATACGGCGTTCACGATGTATCAACCGCTGGCGCAAACCGGGACCCAGACCGTGAACATCATCCTGCGTACGGATCGGGAACCGGATTCCGTTGCTCCCGACCTCAGACGCATCGTCGGCGCGCTCGATCGGGACCTTCCGGTCTACGGGCTGATCCCCGCTCGTGCGGCGGAGGCGCGGACCACCGCGAATTTCCGGTTGCTCGCGAACGTGCTCGGCGGGTTTGCGACGCTCGGTCTGGTCCTCGCCGCGCTCGGCATCTTCGGCGTCGTGTCGTATTCCACCGCGCAACGATCGGGAGAGCTCGGCATGCGGATGGCCCTGGGCGCGAGACAGTCCGAAATGCTGTGGCTGGTGCTGAAACAAGGTATCGGGCTCACGCTGATCGGCTCGGCCGTCGGACTCGCGGGCGGCTTCGGCTTCGTACGCGTGCTGGCATCGATGATGCCGCGGCTGCCCTCACCTGAGATCGCCCTCATCCTCGGCACGGCAGTGCTCATGGCTGTCGTCGCGCTGACGGCGATGTACATCCCCGCGCGCCGCGCGTCGAAGATCAACCCGATGCTGGTGCTTCGCCACGAGTAGAGGCTTGCCAGGAGATCTCGGAGAAACGGTTCGCACGGAGCAACGGAGGCACGGAGGTCAGACGGAGGCAACTAACTTCCAACTGACTCTGACGCGGGTGGGGCCGCGCGCGACGCGCGACGACTCCTGCGAAAGTGAGTGCCTCCGTCCGACCTCCGTGTCTCCGTGTCTCCGTGCGAAACCGTTTCTCCGATAAACTCCGTTCTCACAGGGAGTTTCACGTGAGACACGCCTTGAGTTTCTTCGCGGCGGTTCTGTGCTGCAGCGTGACATTGTCCGCAGCTGACAAGACTACGACGAGAGACTTCATCACCGAACCAGCCACGCTCCTGTCGCTCGGGTTCGAGTGGCTGATCGACGGCGACGACAACCGCAATGCGACGGTCGTGGTGTCGTATCGCAAACAGGGCGAGCAGATGTGGAAGAGCGGGCCGCCGCTGCTCCGGATCGGCAACGAGCGCATCAACGAGAACGCGCTGCAGTACGTCACGCCGAACGGCTTCGCGGGCAGTCTGTTCGATCTCGAACCGGCGACGATGTACGAAGCGCGATTCGTGGTGACTGATCCCGACGGCGTCGACGGTCGCAACGAGCACACCGTCACAGTGCGCACACGCGCTGAGCCGATGCCCGCTGGGGGCGGGAAGGTCTATCACGTCTATCCACCGGACTACAAAGGACAGCGTCAGGAGCCCGCCTTCACCGGGCTGCTGGCCGCGTACTACACCGGCTCATCGCATTCCGATAACTTCAACACCTACCCGCCACGCGTGCAACCCGGGGACACGATCCTCGTGCATGCCGGGCTGTACAAAGACAACAGGTTGCGGTACGGCGGTGGACTGGGCACGGTGTCGAGCGGCACGTATTTCCTCACGCAGAGCGGCACGGCCGAGAAGCCGATCGCGATCAAAGCCGCCGGCGACGGCGACGTCATCTTCGACGGTGACGGCGCGTACAACCTGTTCAACGTGATGGCGGCCAACTACAACTACTTCGAAGGCATCACGATTCGAAACACCGACCTGGCGTTTCAAGGTGGATTGAAGAACATTACCGGTTCGAGCGGTCTGACAATCAAACGCTGCCGGTTCGAGAACGTCGGCCGCGCGATCTACACCGACTGGTCCGGCTCGAAGGACTACTACATCGCCGACAATGTGATGATCGGCCGCTTCAACCCGAACTACCTGATGGGATTCACCGGCAGCACGTGGCAGATGCTGCCGGAGTTCAACCCGCAGCTCGTGTCCGAGTACGCGGTGAAGGTCTACGGCTCGGGCCACGTCGTCGCCTACAACGCGATCGCGAATTTCCACGACGGTGTCGACGTGGCGACTTACGGAAATCCTGACGGGAGCCCGAAAGCGATCCGCGATCGCATACCCGTCTCGATCGATTTCTACGGCAACGACATCTCGAACGTCGAAGACAACTGCCTCGAGGCCGACGGCGGCGCGCACAACATCCGCATCTTTCGCAACCGGTGCTTCAATCACGGACATCGCGCGCTCAGCGTGCAGCCGGCGTTCGGCGGTCCCGTCTACTTCATTCGCAACATCGTGTATCACGCGCCCGAAGGCGGCGCCGTGAAGTTCACCGCCTCGTCTTCGGGGATCGTCGTGTGGCACAACACGCTCATCGCACCCGTGAAACCGATGCTGCTGGCTGCTTCGAACGTGCACTACCGCAACAACCTGATTCTCGGAAAGAGCGAGACGCTCGAGACATTCGCCGTCGAGACCAACACGAACTACTCCAGTTCCGACTACAACGGCTTCAGGCCGAACGAGGGTGCAACATTCTCGTTCGAATGGAGCTCACCGGCCTTCGGCACGCGTGCGAACTTTCCCGGCCAACCCGGCGCGCTCGGCGTCCAGGAACAGACGAAGCTCGAAGCGGCGGCGCGCGAGCGGCGGCGCTTCAAGACGCTCGAGGAATACAGCGAGGCAACGCATCAGGACACGCACAGCGTGCTCGTCGACTACGACGTGTTCGTGAAGGTCGCCCCGCCGGGGCCGGACCCGCGCACGCTCTACAAGCCCGCCGACTTCGACCTCCAGCTTCGGCCCGGCTCGGTAGCGGTTGATGCGGGGGTACGTATTACCGGGATCAACGATGACTTCACCGGGAAGGCGCCGGATCTTGGGGCTTATGAGGTGGGACGGCCGGTGCCGCATTATGGGCCAAGGCCGTAAGTGTCTTCACCCATTCCTTCTCAACTGCGCCACGTGATCTCCGTTGCCCGGCTCCTATTGCGCCAACCAGGTTGACGCATCCTTCCGCACGGCGATCCGCTTGCCGGCCAACCGCATCTTCAGCGCGTGTCTTACGGTGTGTCGCCGCTCCTTCGTCGCAAGGGGCTGACGGTGTTGCTCCTTGTACCCGCGGCTCGCAGCGCCTCCGATGCGGTTGGCGGCAGTCCTGCGCGGCTCGCTCCACGCCGCGCGCCAGGATGCATCAACCTGGCTGGCGCAACAGCCCACGAATGAAAGGTAATGTCACGCGTCAGCAGCACCCGACTGGCTGATGCGTTCCGGAGTGCCGCGTGGAGCGAGCCGGAGAGCGTGTTGGCCGGCGAGCGGATCGCGGCGCGGAGGAATGCGTCAGCCAGTCGGGTGCTGGTAGCTGTCAGAGACGCGTTACTCGAAATCGAGCGGCCCAGGTGTAAATGCGAGCGACGCGAGTTCGGACCTGGGACTTTTGACCTTGCACTCTTGACCTCACCTTTGCCCTTTGACCTTTGACCTACGCTATTCTTGACACCACCCCTCCCATCCCATTCAATCAGTCGCACGTAGTACCTATGTGGTTGATGGCGATCGCTGGCGAGCGGGCGGGTCTGCGCAAGGTCGAGCCTGCCCCGGAACGGCGCATTTTGGAACGGATGGCCACGGGCGACGGTGACGCCCTGCGCGAGCTCTACGATCTCCACGGCCGGGCGGTGTATTCGCTGGCCGTTCGCATTCTGCGCAGTCAGTCTGATGCCGAGGACATCGTGCAGGAGGTCTTCGTCCAGGCATGGCGGCAGGCGGGCCGGTACGACGCCACGCGTGGCACGGTTGTGGGCTGGCTGCTGATGCAGGCCAAGAGCCGCTCCATCGATCGGCTCCGGGCGCGCAAAGCACGACCTGAGCAGGCCGACGATGCGAAGCGGCCCGAGCCGGTCGACACGGGCGTGTCGGCCGATCTGCAAGTCGTCCGGATCGAGCAGGCGGAGCGGGTGCGAGAAGCGCTCGAGCGATTGCCGTTGTTGCAGAAAACCGCGCTGGAGCTTGCGTATTACGAGGGACTGACACACGTCGAAATTGCCGAGCAGCTCGAGCAGCCACTGGGCACGGTGAAGACCCGGATCAGGCAGGGACTGCTGAAGCTGCGTGAGGCGCTCGGTGGCACCGAGGCCGGTGTAACGAGAGACGGGACAATCGAATGAGCGCCGACGCACACGATCACGAGATCTGGCGGGAACGAGCCGCCGTCTACGCGCTCGATGCGCTCACCGGAGACGAGCGCCGTGAGTTCGAGACCCACCTGAAGTCGTGTGCCGAATGCGCCGCGGAGCTGCTGACACTGCGGCCGGCGGCCGACGCGCTCTCTCAGTCGGTCCCGCAACTCGACCCGCCCCCCGCGTTGCGCGATCGCGTGATGTCGGCTGCGCTCGGGGAAAGGCGCGCGCCCGCCGTGACATCACCACCTGCGAAGGCCGCCCGCGTCGAGCCGCAGCAGACGTCTTCACTGCGCTGGCTGCCAGTCGCCGCCATGCTGCTCCTCGCCTTGGGGCTTGGCATGTATGCGAATGGCCTCCGAGGCCGGGTGTCGCGACTCGAAACCGAGCTCGATGACGCGCGCGCGCAATCGGCAGCGCTTCAGGCGCGTGTTGAAAGAGACGAGAGCACGCTCGCATCGACGCAAGGGCAGCTTGCTTCTGCGCAGGGCCAGCTCGCCGTCGTCACTGCGCCCGACGCGCGTCGCGTCACACTTGCCGGACAGAAAGGAGCACCCGGGGCGTCAGGCCTCGCGAACTGGAGCCCGACGCGAGGGCTCGCGCTCTCGGTCTCGAATCTTCCGCAGCTCCTCCCGATGCGCGATTACCAGGTGTGGCTGCTGACAAAGGACAAGCCGGTAAGCGCAGGACTGCTGCCACGCGATGCGGTCGATGGGCGTACCGTAGTCTTCAGTGCGCGGTCTGGGGTTGAACCGATCGGAGTCGCGCTCAGCGAAGAACCAGCAGGCGGCGTGGAGCAGCCGGGCGACCGGATTTATCTGGTGGGACTGATCGCGCGCGCACAGTGACGCGCTGCGTACTCACGAACCACGATCGAGAACCGCCTCACGATTAGCCGAGTGATCGACGTTGGCCGGCCTGACTACGGTCACGGTACGATTCACGTAATTGGGCCTAGAATGAGCCCATGGCCGGGCGCGATCCACTGATGCCTTCCCCGGGCGTGAAGCTCACCTACGAGAAGACGTAAGGCGCGATGCGTCCTGAAGGGACCCAGTTTCCACGGCGCGACCTGCTGAAGGGCGCGGTTTCAACCGCGGTTGCGGGCAGCATCGGCGACGTGTTGTCGCGTGAAGGTGTCGAGGCCGCTCAATCCGCCTCCGCCGAGGCTACGGCGGACAAGCGCGGTGCGGCGTTGGGGCCGGCTGATCTCTTGCTCACGAACGGCAAGTTCGTTGACGGCCGCGGACAGGTGGGCACCGCGCTGACGATCAAGAACGGCCGCATCGTGAACGTTGGACAGCCTCGTGCAGTTGGCGCCGCGTCGCGGACGATCGATCTGGGCGGGCGGACAGTCGTGCCGGGCTTCTTCGATGCGCACGTCCACTACACGCGAGCCGGCGTCAACCCAGGGCATGAAGCGCGTCGCATCGAGCGAGCGTTCTCGATCGCGGAGCTGCAGGAAACGATCGCGAAGCGCGCCGAATCTGTTCCCGCCGGAGCCTTCATCACCTGCATCGGTGGATGGAATCACACGCAGTTCGCGGAAAACAGACGCCCGACGAAGTCGGACCTCGACGCCGCTGCGCCGAAGCATGCGGTCTACATCTCTGGCACCGGTGGCGCCACGGGCGCGATCACGAACAGCCTCGGCCGCGCGTTCTTGACGGGCAAGGGCGTCATGGTCGATGAGGCGACCGGCGTCGTCATGTCCGCGCAAGCCGCCGTCGCCGCGCTTCTATCGGTGCAAACGCCGGACGACAAACTTCGCGGAACCGCGGATCTGAACCGGCACGCGAACAGCCTCTGCCTGACCGGGGTGATCAACGCCGGCAACTTCGAGGACCAGGAGCTCGCGCTCCGCCTGTGGCGCGAAGACCGGCTCACCATCCGAATGCGGCCGCTGTTCCCGGCGGACTCGCCGCAAGACGTCGAGACACGCGCGCGCAACAACTTCAGCCAGTCGGGGCGCGCCGTCGGCGACGATCTATTCCGCGTCGCCGGCTTCGGCGAGCGTATCGGCGGCAACGACACGATGTCGACGCAATTCGAGCCGACGGCGCGGATGATCGCGAAGTACGGCTGGCTGCTGCAGCAGCATTCGATCACGATCAAGGAGAACGACTTCCACCTCGACGCCTTTCGATCGATCGCACGCGAGCATCCGATCGATCGACTGCGCTGGTCGATCATCCATCTGCAGAGCATCGACGAGGCGCGGTTGAAGACGCTCAAAGAGCTCGGCGCCGGAGCCAGCGCGCAGACCTGGACGTACATGTCCAACGCCGGAGGCCCGCCGTTCCGCCGCATCGTCGACTCCGGGATTCACGCCGGCGTCGGGACTGACTCGACGAATGTCTCGGCGCTCGATCCGTGGCTCTCGCTTTTCTACATGACGACCGGACGGAACCTTGCCGGAATGCTGACCAACGATGGCCAGCAGATCTCACGCCTCGAGGCACTTCGCTTGTACACGGAGGGCGCGGCCTGGTTCTCCTTCGACGATCACCAGGTGGGGTCGTTCGTCGCCGGCAAGTACGCGGACCTGGCTGTCCTCAACCAGGATTACCTGACGGTGACCGATCAGGCGATTCGAAAGATCGAGTCGGTGTTGACGATGGTGGGTGGCCACGTCGTCCACGCGACGGGCACGTTTGCGAAGTGGGCCGCCTGACCGCCTCCGCCCAAGTCGGGTCGCTCCGCGACCCGACAAAGCAGCGCTGTCTAGCGGTTCGCTCCGCGAACCGCTACGGTGGTCCGCCGTAGCTTCAGCGAAGGCCGAGGGCGGCCCTACGTACGATTACGACTCGCCCACATGATTACGACAACAACGCGTCTCGCGCGGCAATCACGCGATCCAGCGCGTCGTGCACGGTGCGCCCCATCGCGGTGAGGTGGCCCATCTTTCGCCCAGGCCGCGCTTCGGCCTTGCCGTAGAGGTGCAGCTTCACGTCCGTGAACGCGCACGCGGCCGCCCAGTTGGGCTCTCCATCGACCCACAGGTCGCCGAGGATGTTGGCCATCGCAGCCGGACGCAGCATCTCCGCCGATCCGAGCGGCAGCCCGGTGATCGCCCGCACCTGCTGCTCGAACTGACTGGTCACGGCGGCATCGATCGTGAGGTGCCCGGAGTTGTGCGGCCGCGGGGCGAGCTCGTTGACGAAGAGCTCGGTGTCGGTGCTGACGAAGAACTCGACGCACAGCACGCCGACGTACTTCAGCTGATCGAGGATCGCGCGCGCGATCTCACGCGCCCGTGCAGCGATCGCGGCCGGCACCACGGCTGGTGCCGTCGTCACATCGAGAATGTGGCGGCTGTGGCGGTTCTCGAACGGGACATACTCCTCGACCGATCCGTCCAGCCCGCGCGCGGCGATCACCGAGATCTCCGCCTGCAGGTTGATGAACTTCTCGACGACCACCTCGCGCCCGCCGATCGCCGCCCACACATGATCGATCTCGGCTGGCAAGCTGACCTTGCGCTGGCCTTTCCCGTCATAGCCGAAGGCAGCGGTCTTGACGACCACCGGCACGCCGATGCGCGCCACCGCGTCGCGCAGCGCGTCCGCTGTCTGGACGCGTGCGAAGGGCACCGTCGGAAAGCCATGCTCCGCGAGAAACGCCTTCTCGCGTCCGCGCTGCTGCGAGGTGAAGAGGGCTGTTCCTGACGGCCGAACGGGCACAAGCCCTTCGATCGCGTCGACAGCAACAGCCGGAACGTTCTCGAACTCGAAGGTCACCACTTGCACGCCGCTCGCGAAGGCGCGCAGCCGATCGAGATCCTCGTACGGCGCGGTCACTTCGACGTCGGCAACCTGTCCGGTCGGCGTGTCTTGATCTGGAGAGAACGTGTGCACGCGATATCCGAGACGACGGGCCGCGATCGTGAACATGCGTCCGAGCTGACCGCTGCCGAGCACGCCGAGTGTTGCACCCGGTCCGATGACTCGCGCGCCAGCGCCCGACTGCTGCGCCGCGGACAGCGTCATCCCTCGACTCCGCTCGGGATGACTACGAATCGAGGAGTCATGGCAGCGTGTCCTGCCGCACCTTCTCGGTCTGTTCCGTGCGGAAGGCATGCAGCTTCGCGCGCAGGTCCGGGCGCGAATTGGAAAGGATCGAGACCGCCAGCAATCCCGCGTTGGTCGCTCCGGCCCTGCCGATCGCGAGCGTCCCGACAGGTACGCCGCCGGGCATCTGCACGATCGACAGCAGCGAGTCGAGGCCCTGAAGCGCGGCTGATTGCACGGGCACGCCGAGCACGGGCACCACGGTATGTGATGCCACCATTCCCGGCAGATGCGCCGCGCCGCCCGCTCCGGCGATGATCACTTCAATCCCGCGGGCCTCCGCGAACGACGCAAATTCTGCCATCCACACCGGAGTGCGATGCGCGCTCACGATGTGCCGCTCGTACGGCACGCCGAATCGCTCCAGGATCTGCACCGCGTGCTGCATCGTGTCCCAGTCGGACGACGAGCCCATGATGACGGCGACCACCGGCTTTGCGGCGTCAGGCATGTGGAACCAAAGATGATATCGCGAACGTTCACGAAGATCTCACGCAGAGCACGCAGAGGGGCCGAGATCGCAGAGGCGCCTCGGGCCGACAGCCGGCCTTCCAGGCCGGCTCATGGGTCGAGAGAAACGCCACGAACACAAGCCGCATTCACACAGATGGCTTGTGTTCCTGGCGTTCCTCTCGACCCATGCCGCGGGTAGCGCGGGTCCGCCCGAGACGTCGAACCCGTCTTCCGCGATCTCTGCACCTCTGCGATCTCTGCGTGAGATCCTCTGCGTCCTCCGGTTCCACTAAAATGGAACGTTCACCCACATGGCAAAAGCACAGATCATCTACACGCTCACCGACGAAGCCCCAGCGCTCGCGACGTACTCACTGCTTC
The DNA here is from genome assembly GCA_036407095.1 of Vicinamibacterales bacterium. GTDB lineage: Bacteria > Acidobacteriota > Vicinamibacteria > Vicinamibacterales > UBA2999 > Gp6-AA40. The sequence continues at coordinate 10,334 of DASWZV010000145.1, forward strand.
CGATCGTCCAGGCGTTCACGCGAACCGCAGGCATTGCGGTCGAAACTCGCGATATCTCTCTTGCGGGACGCGTCCTCGCCGGTTTTCCGGACTCTTTGCCGCCCGATCAGCGCCAATCAGACGATCTTGCGGAGCTCGGCCGGCTGGCCAAGACACCCGAGGCCAACGTCATCAAGCTGCCGAACATCAGCGCCTCGATCCCGCAGCTGAAAGAGGCGATCAGAGAGCTTCAGCGGCAGGGGTACTCGATTCCTGACTTTCCCGAGGACCCGCAGAACGATGCCGACAGAACGATCAAGGCGAAGTACGCGAAGGTGCTCGGCAGCGCCGTCAATCCGGTGCTGCGCGAGGGCAACTCCGATCGGCGCGTCGCACCGTCGGTGAAGCGGTACGCCAGGACGCATCCGCACTCGATGGGGGCGTGGAGCCGCGATTCGAAGACCCACGTGTCCTCCATGAGCGGCGGCGACTTCTACGCGAACGAGCAATCGGTGGTCATCGAAACACCTGGCGCGCTGACGATCACACACACGGACGCCAGCGGCAAGACGACCGTCCTCAAAGAGGGGCTCGCCGTCACCGCGGACGACGTTCTCGGCGCGTCGAAGATGAGCCGTCGTGCCCTGAGAGAGTTCTTCGCGCAGGCGATCGACGATGCCAGCGCCAAGGGCGTTCTGCTGTCGTTGCATTTGAAGGCGACGATGATGAAGGTGTCGGACCCGATCATGTTCGGGCACGCCGTGACGACGTACTACAAGGACGTCTTCGACACCCACGCGGCGACGTTCGCGTCGCTCGGCGTGGATCCCGACAACGGCATCGGCGACGTCTACAAGAAGATTCAGTCGCTCGCGCCTGACCAACGGGCGGCGATCGAAGCGGACATTCAGACCGTCTACACGACGCGGCCGCCGCTCGCGATGGTGGACTCGAGCAAGGGGATCACCAACCTTCACGTGCCGAGCGACGTGATCATCGACGCCTCGATGCCTGCCGCCATCCGATCGTCGGGGCAGATGTGGGGCGCCGACGGCAGGCTCCATGACATGAAGGCGATGATCCCCGATCGCTCGTACGCAGGCATTTATCAGGCGACGATCGACGACTGCAGGGAGCACGGGGCGTTCGATGTGCGCACGATGGGAAATGTGTCCAACGTCGGCTTGATGGCACAGAGCGCCGAGGAGTACGGCTCGCACGACAAGACCTTCGAGGTTCGATCGAACGGCACGGTTCGCGTCACCGACGCAGTGGGACAGACGCTGATGGAGCATCCGGTCGAGGAGGGCGACATCTGGCGCATGTGCCGCACGAGGGATCTGCCGATCCGGGACTGGGTGAAGCTGGCGGTGACGCGCGCGCGCGCGACCGGCAACGCGGCCATCGTCTGGCTCGATGAACAGCGCGCCTACGATCGCAACGTCATCGAGAAGACCCGGCGCTACCTGAAGGACCACGATACGGCCGGTCTCGACATCCGCATCATGTCGCCCGTCGATGCCATCCGCGCGACGCTCGCCCGCGTGCGACAAGGGCTCGACACGATCTCGGTGACCGGCAACGTGCTGCGCGACTACCTCACCGATCTCTTCCCGATTCTCGAGCTCGGCACCAGTGCGAAGATGCTGTCGATCGTGCCGCTCCTCGACGGCGGCGGGCTCTACGAGACCGGCGCCGGCGGGTCTGCTCCCAAACACGTGCAGCAGTTGCTGCAGGAGAACTACCTGCGCTGGGACTCGCTCGGCGAGTTTCTCGCGCTGGCGGTGTCGATCGAGGATCTCGGAACCAAAACGGGCAACTCGAAGGCGCTCGTCATGGCGCATGCGCTCGACGAAGCGAACGGAAGAATTCTCGAGAACGACAAATCACCGCAGCGCAAGGTCGGCGAGCTCGACAACCGCGGCAGTCATTTCTATCTGGCGATGTACTGGGCGCGTGCGCTCGCGGATCAGACGCAAGACCCCGACCTGCAGTCGACGTTCACCGCGGTCGCCGGACACCTCGAGCGGAACGAGGCATCGATCGTCGCCGAACTGAATGGCGCACAAGGACACCCGGTCGACATCGGTGGGTATTACCACCCCGATGCCGCACTCGTGACGCGCGTCATGCGGCCGAGCGCGACGTTCAATGCGGTTGTGGATGGACTGGTGCGGGTATAGACACGGAGGGCGACGGAGGGAACGGAATTAACAGGAGGAACGGAGAAACGGAGAAGCCTTTTCAAGAGAGTCTCCGTTCCTCCGTTTCTCCTGTTAATCCGTTTCCTCCGAGCCCTCCGTTCCCTCTATGCGTTACGCGTGCTGAGGAATCTTCAGCACCTGCCCTGGCGTGATCATGTTGGGATCCGTCAGGACGTCGCGATTGGCGTTGAAGATTTCCATGTAGCTGTTGGCGTTGCCGAGCATCCGTTTGGCGATGCCGCCGAGCGTGTCGCCCGCCTGCACCGTGTAGGTCTGCATCGCCGCCTTTGCCTGCGACACCGGGCTTGACGAGGCCTGCTGCGGCGCCTGTTGTTGTGCGGCGCCCGGCTTCACGCGAATGTCAGCCACGATCTCCTTCTGCCAGTCGCCAACGGTCTTGATCGAGTTCCAGATCTGATTCTTCTCGTCCTCCGAGTTGACCGAGCCGCGGAAGTACAGCTTGCCTTCCTTCTCTTCGGCTGAGCCGTCCATCCTCAAATTCTTGGCGGTCGTCACCGCCTGGCTGTATTTGTCCCGAAGTCCCATCTCGCTCTCCTCTTCCTGAGCGATGTGCTCGTTCCTGAGCGATTTGCTCGGGCCAGCACGTCTGCAAGCACGGTGCCTCGTCGAAATGATGGAAAATGATGGCTTCCGACAGGAGGCTCCATGCGTCGCTGTCTGGTTCCGTTATGGATCGCGGTGCTGCTGTGCGTCCAGATCGACGCGCAAGCCCCGAGGCCGATCGAGGTCCCGTTTCGGCAGTTCAAGCTCGCCAATGGACTCAACGTCATCCTTCACCGCGACACGCGGGTACCGGTCGTTTCCGTGAACGTCTGGTATCACGTCGGCTCGGCCAACGAGAAGCCGGGGCGCACGGGCTTCGCGCATCTCTTCGAGCATCTGATGTTCGAGGGATCGAAGAACGTGAAGGAAGGCGTGTTCGACACGCTGCTCGAAGGGGCCGGCGGCAACAACAATGGATCGACGACCAACGACCGGACCAATTACGTCATCGACGTTCCGAAGAACGCGCTCGAGCTCGCGCTGTTCCTCGAATCGGATCGGATGGCGTATCTGCTCGACACGATGTCGCCGCAACGCGTCGACGGCCAGCGCGACGTCGTGAAAAACGAACGGCGTCAGAGCTACGAGAACCAGCCGTATGGCATGGCGTCGATCGAGTTGGACAAGATGCTGTGGCCTTCGAACCATCCCTATAGCTGGCCGACGATCGGCTTCATGGAAGATCTGACTGCCGCGAGCTTCCAGGACGTCGTCGAGTTCTTCAAGAAGTACTACGCGCCGAACAACGCGAGCCTGGTGGTCGCCGGCGACATCGAGTTCGACCGCACGAAAGCGCTCGTCGAGAAGTGGTTCAACGAGGTCCCCACCGGCGGCATCGTCGAGCCGATCGCCCCGCCGGCCGCGATCCTGACCAAGGTGCAGAAGAAGACGATCACCGATCGCGTCTCTCTGCCACGACTCTATCTCGCCTGGCTGACGCCTCAGGTCTACGCGCCCGGCGATGCCGCGCTCGACATGGCCTCGTCGGTGCTCGCGGGCGGAAAGAATTCGCGTCTCTACAAGCGGCTCGTCTACGATACGCAGATCGCGCAGGACGTCTCCGCGTATCAGCAGTCTCAGGCCCTCGGCAGTTCGTTCTCGATCGTCGCGACCGCGCGCCAGGGGCACACCGTCGCTGAACTGCAGAAGGCGATCGACGAAGAGCTCGAGAAGCTGCGTCGCGAGCCGCCGACGGAGCGCGAAGTGCAGCGCGCGATCAATCAGATGGAAGCGTCCTTCTACCGGCGCATGGAACGCGTCGGCGGCTTCGGTGGCAAAGCCGATCAGCTGAACGCGTACTACGCAGCCGGCGGCGGGCCCGACTTCTTCGCGGAAGACCTCGCCCGCTACATCCCGCTCAAGCCCTCGGACGTGCAGGCCGTCATCATCGAGTGGTTGCCAGCCGATCGCCGGGTCGAACTGGTCGTGGAACCGGAGGGCAAGAAATGAGCGGCTGGCGCCAACTCCCAACTCCCTCGTTGCTGCTCTGTGTCCTGCTGTCGGCCTCGTTGCTGGCTCAGATCAGACCCGATCGCTCCTCGCCGCCCCCTCTGGGCCCCGCGCCGCAGCTGAATCTTCCGCAGGTCCAAAAGCGCATGCTGAGCAACGGCCTGCCTGTGTGGGTCATCGAGACGCACGCCGTTCCGCTCGTGCAGGTGAACCTTCTGATCAAGGCAGGCGCTGGTGATGACCCGGCGGGCAAGTTCGGCGTCGCCAGCCTCACGGCCGCGATGCTCGACGAGGGCGCCGGGTCGCGGTCGTCGCTGCAGATTTCGGATGAAGTCGATTTCCTCGGCGCCGATCTCGCGACCACGAGCTCATTTGACGCGTCGGCCGTGCGATTGAACGTTCCGGTCTCGCGGATGAAGGATGCGCTCGCGGTCATGGCAGATGTTGCGCTGCGGCCGACGTTCCCCGCCGACGAGCTCGAACGCGTTCGCAAGGAGCGCCTGACGGCGCTGCTGCAGGCCAAAGACGATCCCGCTGCCGTGGCGCCGCTCGCCTTCGCCCACACGGTGTTCGGCCCGTCCCATCGCTACGGCACGGCGGCGATGGGCACCGAGTCGACGCTCAAGGCGTTCACCGTCGGCGATCTCAAGACCTTTCACGCGGCGATGTACCAGCCCGCCAACGCTACGCTCATCGTCACTGGCGACGTGAGAGCGGCCGACGCGATCGCGCAGCTGGAAACACAATTCGGCCAGTGGCACAACAACCCGACCGCCGCACCGCCCCGGCGTCCTGTGCCTGCCGCCTCCCAGCTCACCGAGGGGCAGATCACGATCGTCGACATCCCAGGCGCCGCACAGTCGCAGATCCGCATCGGCTGGGTAGGCGTCGCGCGATCGACGCCCGACTACTTCACGCTCGAGGTCATGAACACGATCCTCGGCGGCTCGTTCACGTCACGTCTCAATCAGAATCTGCGAGAGGAGCACCAGTATGCCTATGGCGCAGGGTCGCGCTTCGATATGCGGCTGGCGCCGGGCCCCTTCTATGCGGCAGCGGGCGTGCAGACCGACAAGACGTCGGAAGCGCTGCGCGAGTTCTTCAACGAACTCAACCGCATGAGCAAGCCGATTGAGGCCGATGAGCTCACAAAGGCCAAGAACTACATCGCGCTCAGTTTCCCGGGAGAATTCGAGACGCTGGGCGATCTCGCCTCGCATATCGAGGAGCAGATCGTCTACTCGCTTCCGGATTCATTTTTCGCCGACTACGTGCGGAACATTCAGTCGGTGACGAGCGCCGCGGTGCTGAAGGCGGCCGCAACGCACATCCAACCCAAGCGCTTCGCTGTCGTTGTCGTCGGAGATCGCAAAACGATCGAGCCCGGCATTCGCGCACTGAACCTGGCGCCAGTTCGTGTCCTTTCTGTCGACGAGGCTATCGGGCAATGAGCATTCCAATGGATTTCAATCGGCTGATGGACTACGTCCACCATGAGCGAGGCAAGTGGCGCGCATGGCTCGAGGCGGACCGATCGCGACTGATGCTCCCGTTTCAGCCTGGAGGACGTTTCCCGACGATCAACAGCCTCGTCGATCACGTCTTCTGGGTCGAACGGCGGCATCTGTCACGCTTACAACGGGTGCCGCTGCCGGACAACACCGGCGTGGCGGAAGGCGACATCGCAGGACTCTTCGCGTACGCCGACCGTGCGCACGACGATCTGCGGCGCTACGTCGCCGGGTTGAGCGATGCGCAGGCGAACGAGGTGATGAACTTCACCATTCCCACCGGTCCCGTGTCGATCACTCGAGGGAAGCTCGCGATTCACATCCTGCTGCACGAGGTGCGTCACATGGCCCAGCTCGCCTATGCCGCGCGACTCGCCGGCATCGATCCGCCAGGCCACCACGATTACTTCGCCTTCCCGGAGACGACGCCCGTCTGAGGTGGTAAGTGGTGTCCGCCTTCCGTGCCCGCCGTAGCGCCAAGCGCGAAGGCGGGAGGCGGACCGTCTTAGATCCGCTCGAACACACCGCTCTCGCGATTCTTGCGGACCTTGTCCCATGGAAAATGCTGACCGTTCATCGCGATGTAGACGCCTGCCGGCAGGACCTCGGCGAACGAGAGCGCGCTCCCGAGATTGAAGAGACCGTCGGAGCTGCCGAACGCATACGGCACCATCGCGCCGGTGAGGACCACCGTCTTGTCGCGGACGACCTCAGCCACCGCGCGAGCGGTCTCCACCATCGTGTCGGTCCCGTGCGTGATCACGATGCGAGTCTCCGCACACTGCGCACAGCTCCGCGCGACGCGTGCCCGGTCCTCGTCGGCCATGTCGAGACTGTCGATCATCATCAGCGTCTCGATCGTCGTCTCCACGCGCGAACGTCCAAGACGCAGCATCTCGGGCAAGTGCGTGCGGTCGAACGAGAGCTGTCCGCGGATTTCGTCGTACCGCTTGTCGAACGTGCCGCCAGTGACGATGATGCGAATCACGGGTTGACGCGGGGGATGAACGCGCGAATCGCCTCTTCTCCGGCTGAGCCAATCGACTTCACATAGGAATACTGCGTCTTGACGTTCGTGTAGCCCAGATGCTCGTAGAAGCGATGCGCGTCGGTCCGGAACGCGCTCGACCAGAGGCGAATGACCGAACAACCCCGCTCGCGGGACCACTCCTCCACACGTTCCATCAACGCCCGGCCGATGCGCTTCTTCCGATACCGTCTGTTCACCACAAGGCCCCCGATTTGCGCGTAGGGTCCCGTGTCGATGTTCTCGGTCAGCCCGACGTGCACCCATCCGACCACCTCGTCGTCCAGTTCAGCCACCATGAACTCCTGGTCGTCCTTCGCCAGCAGGTGCCCGAGCCGTTCGGTGAGCGTCGACAGCGGTACTTCGTAGCCAAGCTGAGTCGTCAACTCCGCGATCGCGCGGGAGTCGGAGAGTCGGGCGGTTCGGATCGATACCCCGTTCGTCATGTTGTCCCGTCCATTGCCACGAAGGACACGAAGGTTTGGGCCACAAAGATGAAAAAGAGCACGAAGAAGAGAAACGCAGCGCTCCGTGCCTGACCTTTGCGATCTTCGTGTCCTTTGTGGCCAATTTCCTCCGTGATCTGCTCAGAAATTGTGCTCCGCCATTTGCCACGGGAAACGGAGCCTGCGGAGGAAACGGAGAAAGGCATCAACACGGGACAACGGAGAAAACAGGGGAAACGGGACATGACGTCGACGTGATCAAGATCGACAATTCCCGTTGCCCCCGTTACCCCGTGTGACCATCCCGTTCCCCCCGTCTCCCCTGTTGTCTGCTCTCAAAGTCGCTCGCCGACTTTCAT
>DASWZV010000146.1:0-137275 GCA_036407095.1 Vicinamibacterales bacterium
GGTCACGTTGTTCTCAACGCGCAGGAAATTCGTGCCATGCACGGTCACACAGCGGTTGTAGGTGTCGTGGATCGCGGCGTTCCTGATGTACTGCCCTTTTGCATCGCCGATCAGATGCCAGTGGATCGGATACCGGGCAAGGGTCAGGTTCTGGCCCATTCGCTGGAACTCGACGCCCTCGACAAACATCTTGCTCGCGCCCATCGCCATCACGTGCCCGCCGTAGAACGACTGTTCCGCGTCGGCCGATGCCTGCAGACGGATATTGCGCGTCAGCAAAGCGACTTCGCCACGTTCATCCACGTCGAAGGTGATTTTGCCGAAGTGCATGTACTCCAGCTTCCGATCGAGCGTGATCGTATTTCCCTTGATGGCGGAAATGGTTCGCCTCTCGGCCTGCCGGGGATCGAAATCCGTGGACGCGAGGACGATCTCGTCATCGACCCGCCAGCCAGACGCGTCCAGGACCTGTATGGAGTTACTGCCTGCCGCGGCTGTCTGTGCGAGCTTGGTCCAGGTGTTCCGCCGATCACCGTGCAGGTTCAGGGTTCCGCCCATGAGCACGATTCCGCGGTCAATGCGGTCATTCGTTCCACCCATTCCACCGATGTCTTCGTCTTTGACGTTGTTGGTGAGGGTAATAGTCGCCTTGCGTGTATGGGGCCTGGCTTCGGTGCCGATTTCCAGTTCCCCGTGCAACATGATCCACTCGGTGGTCAGTTCAAGGTCTCTGTTGTTGGCGAAGCTGAGTTTGCCGTCGATCGTCAAGCTGCCCAGCGCCGGCGGACTGACGTCGAGGACGACTTCCTTGCCCGCTGCAATGGTCACCTTGTCGCCTGCGCGGGGCACGCGTCGGTCTGGCCAGGTGGCAGCATCTGACCAGCGCGCCTGCCTGGCCGACGGCGATCTTCCTTCCTTGGCCTGAACGACAGCGAATACGCTGACGAGCAGGAATGCTGGAAGGAGCGAAGCAAGAAGGAACGAGCGATGTTGTTTACTCACGGAATCAACCTCCCGTACTGGAAGATGACCAAGAACCGCAGCGGCAAAGCATAGCGAGATAATCCGGCGTACAGCAAACATCAGGCAAACGTGCTATCCGAGACTCTCGAACCCGAAACGAATAGTCGAATTCCGAAGATCCCAGGTATGCGACTCCCGGCCGCCCCGCTGCACGGGGCAGATGACTCCTGGAACAGCCAGATGATCGTGCTGGGGCGCCGTTCGCGTCAACGCGTGTCCAGAATCGGCGGCGCGAGGCCGGACGACTTCGAAGCAGCAATCACCGCGGATCCACTTGTCGTTGCAGACAATGCCGATGATGCGCCCAGGTGGTTACCCGATCGGCTCGCGGTTGTCGCGACTGGCGGAACCATCAAACGCAGGATTCTCTACACGACGAACAGGCTGGTTGAGAGGAATGAGTTTTGAGCCAATTCCCACACGAGTCAATCATCAACCATTGAAAGAATCCGGATGCGAACAGAGGCGACTATCGATGAACGGACGCAAATGGCTGGGAGGCAGGGATTCGAACTCGGAGCAAGGCCTGTTTTCTAACTGGTGATGGTGCGCGACTTGCGGTTCTAAACGGTTCAGTCACAGGCGGTTACGTCGCTCCGTTTCGTTCTCTGCCGTCCACCCGAGTCCCCTCGATTCTCCGCCCGTCGTGGAGACATTCTGGAGACGGCGGGGCAGATCTATCCGCAATCGATCTACAAAAAACTTCGGCCGTCGTCGCGGCTACGGTTCGTGCCTGATCCCGTCGAGGAGTTTCTCTCGGGGCCTTTGCCCAACGGAAGCCAGCGGCCCTAGCCACGACGCTGAGGTCAGCTCCCTCGGCAATCGGCCACAGCCCCAGGTTTCACATCGCACTCAGCTCGTTCGTCACGCCTACCGTTCTCCCTCGCCGCCAGCGCGAATGCGAGTCGGGCGCACCTGGACTCCGGCGTGAAGGACAAGAGCAACGAAGTCATCATTCTTTACGAGTACAACGAAGGGCTCCTTGGTAGAAGACGATCGTGTCTACACGTGGCCATCTATCCGACTGGAACATGGAGCACCTTCTACGATGCCGTCAGTCGATATGAATCGGCGAACTATCGTTGGCCGCAAGCGCTGATCGTGTATCAGCCCACTAGTACTACGGCCTTTCCTGGAAGCGGCAACCTCTTTCAACCCTGATGTTTTCGCCGACAGGCGACTCGCCGGAATCGTTCGAGGAGTCCCGAGATGCGGAAATGAGTACGGAAGATCAGCTGTATCGGCTCGAGTTGGGATTAGGTCGATTCGACATAAGGCGGCGCGGGGTCGCGGGCGTGCCCACGGTAACGTCCGACGAGGGATGACGGGCCGGTTCCGACCCCAAGGCGCGTAATCAAGAAGTTGCCTTTCGGCCCATCACCAGATCCCGCGCGCATTCGTAGTGCCAGTTCGTGCGGGTTGTCGTGTCATACCGCACGGCCTTGTAGCCGGACGGGAGTTCGGGGCGCAGATCTGACCGGAAGAACACGGTCTTCGCTCCGCGCAGCGATTGCGTGAGGCGGCAGAAAAGAGGCTGGTAGTCCTTGCCGCCCAGAAAGATCGTGTCCTCGCCGTCGTCAGGCATCAGCACGAAATCCTCATACGCGTCATCCTTGCGCCGACGCTTCCATTCATCAGCAGAGCCGGTGAACGTGATGTCGTAGAGCGGCGTCAGGAATGTCGCAGGAATCAGACCCCATCCAGCCGACAGGATGAACACGCGGCCTTCGCCGAATTTCGTGACGAGGCGTCCGTAGGTGTCGTGCGCGTAGAGCCGCCATGCCGGAAGCAGGCCGAGCCGGTTGCCGTTCTTTTCGTTGTTGTAAGCAAGCAGGCGGTTACGCCATGTCCGGCCATCATCCGCGAGATCGTCTGGGCGAGCGTTGAGTTGCAAACGATCGTACGGAGCAGAAGCAGGATCGGCGACGAAGAGCACGCGCCTTCCGTCGCTCGTAGTGAAACTCCCCGCGTCAGGTGCTTTTCGCGCGGCGCATTGGATCACGATCTTCATGCGAGAGGCTCCGTCTCGCGGGCGAGCTTCTCGAAGACGTCGAGGAAAGCCGGGTCGTAATCTTCATCGACGTGGTTCTGGTTCCAGAGCCCTGAGTCCCTGACGCGCGCTCTGCCGCGGGCGCAAGCGAGACCGCGCCAGTTCGGAGAATGGGGATCGAGCGATGGTTTCGCCAGATTGCTCAGGAGGGCGATGCTGTTGCGCTCGATGGTGCCCCGCAGACTCTTCGTGCCAGGCGGATCATCGACAGCGAGCCAGAGGAACGGCATCGCCCGGATCATGCGGCTGACCGCGCATTCGATATCGTGCTCCGCATCGCGCACATCACGGGGCGCGCTGTCCTTATCGCCCCATGTCGCGCAGGGTGTGCCGCCTGAATTCACGAAGGTCGATCCGACGAGCAACCTGAAAATCGAGCCGCGATGATTGCCGCCGCCGGACTTCGTCTGGCCCTTGTGCTGCGAGAGGCGTTTCCAGAGCGTTGACTTTGAAGTTGACGTGAGCGCGTGGGTGCCGACGCGCACGATGCGCAAACCTTCGCCGCTGTCGGAGCGGCGCTCGCCGTCTTCCATGAAGAAATAGACGCCGCGTTTCGGCCAGTGCATGCGACCGTGGCAGTCGGCGAGCAGCTTGCGGCCGCCGATTCTTTTCTCGAGGACGTCGAGAATCGCGTAGAAGCGCCGGAGATCGTCGAGCCGCATGCTCATGCGCTCTTGCCGAACAGGCGCACGACGAGCGGATCGATGTCCGCGATCTTCTCGAAACGGGAGAGCGGAATTGTCCGGATCATCGGGCGCTTAGCTTTCACGCCTTGCGCATTGCCTTTGGTGTGGCAGCCCGCCTTCGTTCCGGTGATGTCGGGTAAGGGCTTGCCCAGAGATTCGCCGAAGAAAGCGAAGGGGCCCAGGTCGAGCGTTTCCTTATCGAACCACACGAAGACCACACATCCGCTCGGCTTCGCAGCGAGCAGCGGGTTGATGATCGTCTCTCGAACGGTCGATCCGCGAAACGACGCCTTCATCTAACGCGACGGACGGTCCGTTCGCCTCCAGCACGAGATCGTAGCCGCTGTCATCGACCTGCGGCTTCAGGACTTCGAGGCGCCACTCGTTCCTGATCCACAGGCGGCGCATGATCTCCCCCCGCGAAGAGATGCTCGAGCAGCGCTTCGCGGTGACGAGAACGCAGGCTGTGAATCTTGTCGTCGGGCATGGGAATTCCTTAATCGATCGGGTCAGCATCCTTTATGCCCGTCGGTATAGCGAAGGTCAAACGGGGCTGTTGACGAACGCTCTTCAGAGCAAACCCGCTGTGCCCTGCGGGCTTCGCAGGGCCGGGCTCTCTACTCAGCTGTCTCCTGCTGACGCTCCGTCGGCCTCATCGAGTCTTCGTCTCGGCCCTTCGGGTAACGATCACTTTCTCAAAAAGACCTGACGAACAAGGGAGGACGAAATGACTTCGAATATCCAGAGTGCCGAGAACAGACGATTAACACGCTTCTCGTGGTTTCACTATCGATGAACGCACTGGCGAGAACTTCGCGACGTGCAGGCAATCCGTGACGAGGCCCGGAGCTGGCTCGACAGCCTGAACGCCGACGTTCTCGGCGTGAGCGTGCGGCCAGCCGACTAGGTGGGCGCGGGAAGACGGCGGCCGCGGCGAGCCCTTAGGTTCCGTTAGCAAACCGGGTTTTCTCGTTTGGCTAAGTCTGCTGCTGAGCACCGATGGCCCTCAACGCTCCCACGAGCGACGGCCCGACGTCACGCACGAAGCCCACCTGTGCGGGCGTGACGGGTTCGGCATGGATTGCCGGCGAGGCAACCGAATAGACCTCCCGGATCGCGTGCTCGATATTTGGTTCTAGCACACCCGCCTGCGTCAAGGCACGGGTCAGTTGCATTCCGGCAATGCGCCGCGTCGGCAAATCGAGTTGCCGCTCTTGTGCGAGCCGGCGCAATTCGCGTTCAATTGCATGCCTCACCGAGAAAAGAAACTGCGCGTCGTCATCGACACCCAGATCCGCCGTCTTCGGCGTCTGCTGAATGCCGTAGGCGGCGAGCCCTTCCGACAGCGCCGTCTTGATGCGCGCCTCCAGATTGGGCAACTGGGAATCAGGTGGCGGCGCTGGGAACATGATCTGCGGACTGAACGTCGTGCGCACATCGACGGCGTTCCGCAGTTCCGTCCGCACGGTAGCGATGTCGGTCTTCAGTTCTTCTTTGAGCTTCTGGACTTCCTGCCGGAACTTCAGGCCAAAGAACTCGATCTCCTGAAAGATCGGAACCAGCAGCAGCGCCACCCAGATCAGAAACACGACGACGTCGGCCGGCACCGCACGACCGACCACAAGTTCCGGATATCTCTCTCCCAGGAAGACTGTGATCGTGACCGAGAGCGCGACCCACCATACGACCTTGAACCAGTTGGGGAGCTTCATCTGCTCTTGTGCCCTTTTTGTGTGCGCGTGACGATCTTGGCGTCACAGGACAGGCATTGCAGCGGATTCCGATTAATCATCGCGAGGGATGGTGCGACAGGACAGACGCCGGCTCACTTCCTGTATTCGTCGAAAGAAGGAGGCATCGAGCTCAAATGTTTGCCCCGGCTTCAGGCCGAGTTCAAGTTTTTCGAGCATCATTGTGAGCTTTTGGCCGTCGACAAGCTCGATGGGCAGTGCCCCGTCCCGAACCGCCTCTTTGCGAGCATCCGAGGTGAACGAACCGGTTGTGATGATGATCCCTTTGTCCGCCCGACCTGTCATCGCACCACGGAAATCGTGGACGTGACTCGGCGTGACGGACCCAGCGTACTTCTTGCACTGAAAGAGAACTTTGAAACTGACCAACGCGTTGACCTGCAGGATGCCTATGCCGTCGATGCCACCATCGCCAGATCTGACCGTGACTTCCTGAAAACCGGACTCGCGCAAAAGGCGTTGGCAGAAGCGCTCAAACCCCGCAGCCGGGAGAGATTGTAGCGTCTGAGCAAGTTCCTGCCTGTAATTACCGATCGTCGGCGCGATATTGTCCGATGGAGCTGCTTCTGTTCCGCCGTCGGCTGCAGACCTCGTCTGGGCTGACACTTCGCGGATGACCTTCTGAATCTCCTCGGGCGTGACCGTTCCAAGAGCGCGGCCCTTTTCTGTGAGAGTCCAGACACCTCTCGCAGCGCGCCCCGGTCAAAATCGTCGGAGCATCGGCGGGACGGGCCGCATCCTGGACAGCGACAGGTAAAGCCGGGCCCGTCCCGCCGCGCGACAAGAGGCACCAGACAGGCGGCTCAATCGTCGACGACATTATCATCATCGTGGTCGTCGCCGTCATTGCCGTCGTCGCCGGGAGGTAGTTTCCAGTTCAGGAAGCGGTCGACCGCATCCTGGCCGCCGGCCAGCGCGCGCGCCGTATCAATGCGCGCCTCAAGATCCGCGCGCTCATCGCCGGAGAGCGCCTGAGCGCGGCGCGAGAGTTCGTTGAAGAACGCATCGAGCGCGAAGGCGTCGTTCCATGCCTTGACGATGGACCGCAATTCCTCCTTCGCTACCTGCCTTGCCCGCAGCCGCGCTTCCGCGCGTTGGTGCGCCTGACGACGGCGGCGTTCGATTTTCTCTCGCGCCTCCTGCTCGCGTCGGCGCTGCTCGGCGTCCTCAACCTGCTTCACGATGGCCGGCACGGCTTCTTCGAGCGCGCCCGCAATCGCCGACGCCATGGTGACGAATTCGCCCTTCTGGCTTTCTGTCCATTCGTGCTGCCACGGCGCGTCATGCCGTGGTGAATACGCTCTCAGGACGAACCTTCCCGTCGGCATGTCGCGCGTTTCATCCTCCTCGCCCGGCGCCTGCGGCGCATAGCGGCGTGTTGGCGGCAGATCGCTGATGCGGACATAGCGGTCCATGCCCGTGCGCCGTACGCGCACGTTCTCGGTCAGCTCAAACAGGGTCAGGCCGATCTCCGCGTTCTGCACGTACGCGATCGTGGGCCGGTTCGGAGCCCATTCGTTCGGACGCCGGTAGTAGCCGTCCTTGATCGGACGCTGCGCGACATCGACCGTCGGGCGGTGTCTGTAGTAGTCGGGCGACAGCTGCACCCGATGGCCGCGCATTTCGAGCTCGATGAGGATCGCGTCGAGCGCCTCCGCCGCGCCGCGGATCATCAGCTTCGTGACGAACGCATCGACGACGTTCTTCTTGCGCGGCGCCATGTAGCCGCCTTCGGTAGCCGCCGCTTCCTCAAGAAAACCGCGCCACGCCGTCACCAGCGGGTGATGAGCGGGGCGCGTCGGCGGTGCGGCCTTGCCCTTTGACTTCGTCCCCGGCGGCGGGAGTTCGAGCGGCGGTAGCCGCTCCATGACGGCAACGCCCTTCTCCCACGACAGCGGATCGCCTGGACCAGCGGGCGGCAGCGGCGGCACTGGCATCTTCTCGCCAGCGGCCTTCCGCGCCCAGTAGCCGCGCGGCGGGTGCGGGACATTCAACCCCTCGCAGACGCGCGCGAGATAGCTCGACGACACGTCGTAGCGCTGCGCGAGCTTCGTCGCCGGCTCGTTCCAGATTTCCTTGTATAACTCCTCGCGTGTGATGCGCATGGGACAGGAGTATCCCTGTTTGCGCCGTATTGCCGGCAATGACTATCGTTGCGGCCCATGTCCCAGCGTTGGAAGAAGGTCACACTCGGCGCAGACGACCTGCCGCTTGTCGTGGTGTGGGGCGAGATGCTCGCCGCGACCGGCATCCCGGAGTCGCGCGGCTGGCAGCTCGTGCAGGAGGGCAGCTTCCCGATCCGGCGACTGCCGTATCACGGCTACTCGCCACGCGGTAGGAAGCGCTATGTCGGCCGCAGCCAGATTGATCCGCGCGGCTTCACCTTCGCGAAAGTGGAGGTGCTGAAATTCATTGCGCTGGATGACGATGAGCGTTACCGGAAGACGCTGCTCGAATGGGAACTGCCGCGCTGCTGCCATTGCCCATTCCACTGCCCGCCGCATGGTCAGGCGCAGCAGGAGCATCCTTACGCGGCGCGCTTCAGGACCCGATGGTGGAACCGATGAACGGTCGCATCGTGAAATCCGTCGACGAGATTCCAGCCGTGTGTCTCGAGGAGGACCTCATCGCGATCTTTCGGGTGACGAGCCACGACATGCGCGTGTGGCGGAAGTTCCCGGAGTCCATCCCGTTTCCCCCGCTCCCGATGCTGGACCGCCAGCTCCGCGTCAGCGGCTGCGTCGTCGCATGGTTCCTCGCACAGGAATCCGGTGAGTACCACCGCGCATTCAAGGCGCCGCTGGAGGAACTGACGAAAGGAAAGCGCGGACGCAGTCGCCTGCCATGGTGGAAAGTCGCACCGCCACATGGAGAGCGCTATCGCATAACGCCCCTTGAGGGCGAGAAACCGGTGCTTGGCGTCGACAACGTCGCCGCGATCCTGCGCACGACGCCCTCGGCTCTGCGCCGCGCGATCAGGGAGCCAGACTTCGCGATGCCGCCAGCGAACCCGCGGCCACTCCGCTGGACGGAGGGACAGATTGAACGTCTACTCTGGGCGCCGCAGGATCACGCTGAGCACTCGCAGAGCACGCAGCGAAGAAATTCGAAATCGAAGCGCCCGATTCGCTAGGCGATCTAGTTGGCAGCGCGGCTCGTCGCTGACCACGTCTTTGGAGCATCACTTAGACATACCAATCGTGGAAGTCTCGCTCGTGACAGCGGACACACTAGGCTCGGGGACGATTCGGGTACAGGGTGGCGCCGGCACCCGCCATGCGGCTGGCGGCGGTGGTGGTGGCGGACACGTCTCTTGAGGACGACTTTCGCCCGTTTCATCGGCGGCGACGCAGACATACTAGTAACCTCGGTCAGGCCCGCCCGGAGCCAAACCGCTAGCCCATCCGACATCACGCGTACCGCGTGGTCGTCAGACAACAGGCGCTACATGAGCGTTCCCGGGATTATTGAATACCTTCTCCAAGTCCCCGCCAAGATTCTTTATCGATTGCATCAAGATAGGCAGTGAAATGTCCCTCCTGACAATGGAACCGAGTGGCGGCACGATCGAGGCAGGCGATGTAAGGCACGCTGCAATGAATGTCCCGTATGATCTGCGCGATGTCTGAGCGATTTGTGTTGTTTGCCGATATGTTGGGGTTCGCAAATCTCGTTCTTGAGAATCCCGAAAGCGTTCACAGATTGAGCCCGCGACTTGGGACGCCGAGCAAAGAGGAGAGGGCGGCAATGGATGACGGCGACCAGCTAGTCCCACGGTTTCGCGGCTTTCATAAGGCGGTCTCGTCGCAGATCAACGAGCACCTCCGAAGGGACTCTAAGGCTATAGTGTTTTCTGATTCAGTGTTCGTGACGCTCTATCGGCTCCCTGACATCATGGGCTTTGCCCGCGGTCTGATGTGGCGTTTTCTGAGCAACAGGATTCCTGCTCGGATCGCGATAGCGCAGGGTTCATTTTCCACCCTGCGCTTCGCCTCCGACATCGCTGGTGATGCGGCCATCTACTCTACGCAATTCTTGGGCACGGGAGTCGTCAAGGCGTACCAGGCCGAACGCGCGGTGAAGGGAATAGCCATTTCGCTCGACGAGTCAGTGATGCCATTCATTGGAGACCTCCAGCTCGGCGAGGTTTTTCAACTTCCGGAACCGCAAGGAAGCGTGCCTGCCGTTGGCAACTTCATTTATCACGGGACCGACAACGCGTCGGAGCATCGCGACAAGAGAGTCAAGGACGCACGGGCCGCGCTGTCAGCCATGAAGAGAAAGGCCGCGCGCGAATTCCACCACTACTACGACTTCGCCCTCAACAATTTGGAGCGGATGCGAAACGCTTGAGGATGACCGGCGGCGAGCTTGTCCATGTCGTCGAGAAGGCGTGATGACGCCCAGTATCTTCGCTCTGCGGCCGGTCCGGCATTCTGACGAAGGAGCACGTCATCCCGCAGTGGCTCATTTCTCATCTGCGCGACGATACATGATCACGCTCAAGCATTTCCGGCTCTGGCCACGCGCGGCGGCGTGGATAGTTTATCCAGGATGGATCCCGAAGGAGAGCGGTCTCGCCCCGATTGTGCCACTCACGAGCGATGTCGGCGTATTCCACAGTGCCTCGGCGGATTCGCTCCAGACGTTCTAGCGTATCCAGCCGACGTGCCAGGATTTTGTGTGCCTGCTCGACTTTCGGACAGGTATCTCTCTAGAGGCCGTCGAACTGGAGAACTAAACGAAAAGCGCGTCTCGCCTAATTTGACGGAGGCCCCCTCCGCCTCGATGGCGAGCACTTAAGCATTCCGCGAAACTGTTGGACTACCCCACAACACATCCCCACATTGGTTGCGCGTTGCACCGCCACCTCACCCCGCTGTTCCGTGGCAAACGTCGGTCGGATGCTGTCTGGTCAAGACTATGCTGAGGACGTGGACGACTCCTGGACGAGGACCCGTAGAAATTCAGTCGTTTTTTTCTTAGTCTTGTCGAGTCGGCGAAGACCGTAACCGTTCGTACCTATTGGTTGAGACCAGGAGTCGACCCTTGCCGAACATGTGGGTTGTTCGCGCTGGCCGCGAAGCCGTCCATTTCAAGAACTTCGAAGCAGGCAGCTATGTCGCGATTGGCGGCACTGAGCTAGCCAATGTCTCACCAGAAACGACAGAAGATGAATTGCGACGCATCATCGCAGCAGCTCTTCCTGACGCTAAACCGGGCTCCGTTTCAACGTGGGCGGCACAGGATCATCGATTCGCGAACGAGCTGGCCAAAGATGACGAGGTAGTGACCTACAACCTCGACGAGCAGACGTTCTTGCTCGGACGAATTATTTCACCTCCCGAGCTGCGCCCCGAGTTGCCGTTGCCGTGGGTACGACGGACGCGCTGGACGCATCGCGTAAATCGCGACGGACTGAGCGAGAAAACGCGGAATACGCTTGGAGCGATTCAGACACTGTTTCGACTCAATGAGGGCGCGGCCCAAGAACTCCGACAGAAAGCAGAAGTCATCGTCTCGGAGGAGGACCGTGCACGAATGGCGCGCGAAGTCTGGGATCTCTGCGCAAAAATGTTGGACGGATACCCGCGTCGCCCCCCGACTCTGTCGGCGGATGCAGAACCTGTGCGACTCCGCCGTCGATTGCAAACGTTACTCGATGCATTGGCGAGCGTCCTCGTCGCGAACCACCATTGGCGTGCGGCTGCATCCGTTGGTCAAGGAAACTGGGCGACTCGTCCGTGGTTTGCCGTCTACGACAGCCGAGCGACCACGTCTGCTCAACGAGGCGCCTACGCGCTCGGTCACTTCCGCACAGAAGGAACGGCGCTGCTGCTGATCGGATGGGGTGTGTCGTGGACCGAGTACCGCGCGGACAGTCAGCGCCGCGCCGCAGAAATCGTGAAGACTCTCACCGATTCCGAACGTGCAGCACTGCGCGGCCGACAGCTGCATCTCGCCGAAAGTGCGAACCGTGCGACGATCCCCGGCGATGACGACGAGGGGATGATTGCCGCCAAGTTGATCCCACGTAGCGCTCTCAATGGCGACACCACGGAGATCACCGAGGACTTTCGTACCATCCTCGACACGTACAAAGCGTGGGTAGATCGCACGAGTACTCCAGCCCCAGCGGAAGCACCTTCGGTGAAGGAGCCTACGGTCGCACCACCGACGGCAAAGACGTACACCCTCGATTGGCTCGCCGATGAGACACAACTGAATGCCGAATTCCTTCAGGATCTCGTGGATGCCCTTACTACGAGAACGCCGCAAATCATCCTGGCTGGACCACCTGGGACTAGCAAGACGTGGGTCGCACAAAAGCTCTCTGAATACCTGACGCAGGGAGCGGCCGACCACCAGCACATCGTGCAGTTCCATCCGAGTTACTCGTACGAGGAGTTCGTCGAAGGGCTACGGCCGACCACTATCGAAGGCGCCATTCAGTTCCACCCGGTCAAGGGTCACCTACTGCGAGTGGTGCACGGAATGGATGGACGACCAGCTCGGCATGTCATGATCCTCGATGAGATAAATCGTGCGAACCTCCCACGGGTTCTCGGCGAACTGTTGTACCTGCTTGAGTACAGGGACCGGCCGCTGGATCTCCAATACTCACCTGGGTTTCGCCTTCCGGCGCGCCTGCTGTTCATCGGCACGATGAACACCGCCGATCGAAGTATTCGCTCGTTGGACGCGGCACTGCGACGACGTTTCGAAGTGTTCGAGTGCATGCCTGACCCGGATGTGCTGCGAGCCTACTACGAGAATCGTGCGAACGGTGTACCAGACCTCGTCGAAGGCTTCGCCGCGCTGAACGCGTCGTTGACGAAGCGCCTCGACCGGCACCACACCGTCGGTCACGCGTTTTTCATGGCGGAGGAGATGACGCCGCAGCGACTTCTAAAAGTGTGGAAGTACAAGCTTGGTCCGTTAATCGACGAATATTTCTTCGACCAGCCAGACGCGGCCGCTGAGTTCGCTCCCCAAAAGTTCTGGACCTCTCTTGCCGATCTCGTTTGAGCTGATCGAATCGAAAGAGCAGGTGCTCGCACTCACCGAAGAGGCCGCGATGAACCTCCGCCGGGTAGGCCGAGAGCTGGCCTCCAAGACGGAGTGGTGGGGCGCGGATCCGGAGACTCCCTCGCCAGAACGCACGGTCATTGAGGCGGAACCTGCAGGCAGTGGCCTATGGCGGATACAAGTGCGTGATGCGGTCGGGGTGATCGTTCTCCGGGACGTTCAGCTACACATTCGGCCGAAGATTCCTGCCGAACACTTCCTGTATCTCGCGAGACGAAGTGACAAGCTGCCGCGCACGGCAGGCTACGAAGGAACCGGAAGTTCAGGACCACTTTGGGAACTTGTCACGCTATGGTTCTTGGATGCAGCCGAACAACTCCTACGACGAGGGTTGATTCGCGACTATGCGGCGGTGCGAGAAACGCTCGGCACGATCCGCGGTCACGTCGACGTGCAGAGTGCTGCTCACCGCTATTACAGCGGCGCTCTGCTCTTTGATTGTTCTTTCGACGATCACGTCGAGGACAACGCTCCGAACAGGCTTATGAAAGCCGCGGCCGCCTACATCGCCGCGAGCCCGCTGCCCGACTCGATTCGCCGACGCGCTCGGCGAATCTTAGTGCGGCTCGATGCTGTCGGCGATCTCAGCGATTTTGACAAACGATGGATGCCGGACCGTCGGACGGAGTACTACCGTATACCGATAACACTGGCCCGACACGTGCTGCGCACGATGGGTCGGAGTCTCTCCAGCGGAGCAGACATCGTGTGGACGTTCCTTATCCGGACTCCGGAACTAATCGAGGACGGTATTCGCGCGGTGCTAGAGGAGTCCCTCGGTGTGGACGTGGTCACGAAGACCAGGATTCAATTGAGGGGGTCGTCAATGACTTTTAACCCAGACCTTCGGTTCTGGGGAAGTCACGCTGTGGCGGACGTGAAATACAAACTGACAGCAGGTGAGTGGAACCGCAGCGATCTTTATCAGGTACTCGCATTCGCCGCCTCACTGCGCTGCCTTAGAAGCGCAGTCATCAACTTTACTCTCGTAAGCGGGATCCCCGTGCTGTCCCCATTAACGGTGGGCGAACACCGTGTGACGACGATTTCGTGGCCCGCCGGTGAACGTGATCCAGCGCGTGCTGCAAGACTCTTCACCGGGTCCGTAGAAGAGTGGCTCTCATCAGTTTGACCGATGTGGGCCGCGGATTGAGATCTAGCATTCCACCAACACGACTCATTGTGAAGCTGCTTCTATCAGTGGGACCTTTTGAGGGACAGCGGCTTGTTTGGCGCCCAGTCTCGGCCTGAACCTCGGAACGTCCGGCGGACGGGACGTCTACCGTAATCGCCATCGCTGGTTTCGAGTAGCGCCCCGCGGTTGTGCGCCTTTGAGCAGAATACTCGAACATCCCTTTAACAGGACACGGCAGCAATCACTGGTCTCCACGATTACCGCGCCACGCGCTGTGAAGGTGAAACTTCTAGAGGCGCTGCTGCCCCGGACCCGGCGCCGACACCCCAGGGACCGCTACCTCTGTGAGCAAAGCAAGTGGACACTTACGTTCGGAGTGGCGTCATCGCTTTCGGTCCGCCAGAGGTGAAGCTGCCCAACATCTGGAAGCGAAACATTCCTCCCTGCTGATGGGGTCAGTAGAACCCTTGAAACCAGAATCCTCAGCGTTCGGCTGTCGAGACGTGCGTGGCCGTAGTGCGAATTCTGGACGTGATCAAGGCGTTTCTCGGTCAACGAGTGTCCAACGTCGCGGACGTACTGCGCGAACCTTGGCCCGATGCTGAAACGAAGTTCGCTCGCCATGACGAGGCCACGAACAACCGTCAGTTCTGGGAATGGGCTGTCGTCCCGATTGAGTTCCAGCGTTCTCGACAGAATCCCGTCGAAGAACTGATCATCGCCAGAGAACAGCGCTCTTGACCGACCGCAGGTTGGCCAGGCTTCGACAGCGATTGCCTCAAGGTTGAACGTCGTAGTCGACGGGAGCTCTGCGAAGCTTGGATCAATGGTGTGGTCGTGTTTGAACGCCCACGTGTCTCCGACTGTCCAGACATCGAATTGCCAACGGCCTCGCTTCAACTGGAGCCCGCCAAACCGCGTTCGACGGTTAACAACTTTTCGGAATCGGTCCTCGAGTTCAGCGAGCGGCGCGCCGGAGACAACTACATCGACGTCTCGGGGTCGTCCCCGCTTTCCCTCAAAATGACGCGCAGTGAGCAACGAGCGAAGAGTCCCTCCAAACAGGACAGCCCGCATACTGGAATGACGAAATTCGGCCAGGATATCGAGGATCGGCGCTTTCCAGACTGCCCCATCATTGTGAGAAAGAGCCCCCACTTCCCTGAGCAATGTCTGCTTGAGTTTCGCGACTTCAGCGCCCATTGAACAACTCGCCGTGCAGCCTCTTCGCGAATGAATCGGTCATGCCGCAGATGTAGTCCGTGACCAACTGAAATCGATGATACTGCTCCGGCAGGTCGGTCCCCTCATTGGCGAAGTACTGGAACACCTTGCGGTAGTTCGGAGAGAACAACGCCGCTGCCTTTCCAGCGAACGTCGATGTCTTTGGGTCCTTATCCTTTGGCAACGCTTCGGCGCCCTCCCAGAACAAGTCCATTAGATCGGCGATCACTTTTCGGCCCATCAGCTCTAGAGTGAGAGTTGAACGCGTGGGGTAGACTCGAGTCCTGCCGAGCTTCCGAAGGCACTCGGACAGATCGTTTGCCTCGCTGTTGGAGAGCAGAGCCCCTTCGTATTGCCCCTGCATGATGGCCTCGTACTGCCTTTGAAACACCTTGAAGGCCGCTCCCACCATCACGCCGATCGCAGCGGTGCGAAACGCCGCAGCCATGATGTCGCCTTCAAGGTCACTCGGCATTGACGTGCCGCCGGCCTTCAAGATGTGCACTTGCAGCTCCAATGCGGCCCTAACGGACCCTGCGTCCGACTCCTTTAGAGTCTCTTCAACCTCCTTCCACGAGAGCACGTTCTTCTTGATGGCATCCTCGACGTCGGCGGCTAGGTAGACGATGTCGTCCGCTGCCTCGACGAGGTAGCAGATTGGGTTCCTCGCGTCACCGGTTCCGGTCTTCTCGCGCACTTCATTGACGATGCCAGCCTCGGAGGCGAAGTAGCCGGGCTTGCGGTGGGCCCGATTCTTGGCTTCACCGTCAGCCTGATCTGATGGAGGGATGTACTTCCCCAATACTGATAGCGTTCCGAACGTTAGGTTGAGCCCGGTGTAATCCGCGAGTACTTGCAACTTCGCAACGAGTCGCAGCGATTGGGCGTTGCCTTCAAACTTCAAGAAGTCCTGAGCCTGCTGATCGGACGTAAGTTTCTCTCGAAGTGGCTTCTGGCGGTCCCGTCGCTGGAACCAAGAACGAATGGCGTCTTCCCCGGCATGGCCGAACGGTGGATTTCCAAGGTCGTGGATCAAGCCGCATGTTGCCGCTACGGCTTCGATCGACCTGTCCATTCCTGGCTCAATCGCCTTCTGCTCCAGCAGCCAGCTAGCCGCCTTCCTCCCAAGGCCACGTGCCACACTCGACACTTCGAGCGAATGCGTCAAACGGGTGCGCACCGCGTCGTGAGGCTCCAGCGGGAAGACCTGGGCCTTGTCCTGTAGACGTTTTACGGGCGTAGAGAACACCGCCCGGTCAAAATCGCGCTCGAACTCGGCCCGGTGGTCGCCCGAGATCGTCGACTTCCGGCGCCGATCGGCGTTGAGCAGAGTCTTCCAGTGCATCAGCACCGCAAGAATAGTGTCACAAGATACCGTGACGGACGAGGTCACAACGGGTTCTCCGGACCATGCGTAAAGTGCGGGAGCCGCCCCTCGCGGCGTGCCACAAGTTGAGGCCGGTTCCGCCAGGCGGGAGGCTCCGCTGCGGGCGAGGCGCAAACAAATACATTAACGGGAGCACTTTCACGAGGCATTTGTCGCTAGTAACACGCGGGCTTTCAACGGGGCCGTTCCTGCAACCGCCAGCTAAAGGCTTCTCGATCGTTGCCGGTCCGCTTTCAGATCGGCGATGAATTGCGACGACGTGATGATCTCGCCGTGATCCTGGAGGATGAATCGGTCTTCGCATGCCGCGACGAACACGCGAGCGCGATCGATCGTCCGTGAGTTCACCCCTGAGACGTATGCGATACGCAGCGTGAGTCCGAGTCAAACGGCCTGTAGCAACCGATGAGCGCAACGCGCGCACCAAGAGGATGGTGAGTTCCGTGTCGATGTGCACGTGTCCCGGCGCGAATCGCTTGCCGCGCGGGTCGGACCATTCGACCCGACCGGACGATAGGCCACGACGAACGATTCGCCCGGGTGTTCTGACACGAGCACCGCCCACGTCCGTTGATGGAGGTACTTCAACATGGTGTTCATCATCGCCATCGCGCCTTCGATGAAACCCTCCGTCGTGAGTCAGGGCTCGTACAAGCCTTTCGTCCGCTGAATCTGCCTGAAGGGAAACTCGTTCAGGTCGCCGCCTGAACGCCGCATCTCGCTGTCGTAGTGATTGCGGCGTTTTCGAGAAGGTCGATGATGATGCGCGCCGATTGCTCCCTGGGTCCGGCGACGAGCCGCCGTGCGCTCGGAGTGCGAACGAATTGGAAGGTGATGAAGTTGTACAGGAAATCCGAGCTCTTCTTCGTCGGTTGGCATCGCGCGGGTCCCGATGATCCGCTGGATGACTGGCGCGGCCTTGCCCTCGAACTCGCGGAACTTGCTACCGTAGGTCTCCGAGTCCTCGCCTTCCCGGATGTCGTCCGGCGAGTCCGATGGTTTCGGGGCAGCTCTCTCGCCGATGTCCGTTCGAGCGGTTCACGACGTGCAGCGCACCGTTCGCGTCGCTGACGTTGCGCAGGTAGAGACGGGAGCGTAGTGGTGGCGCCGCGTCGGTTTCTTTGGACGCCTGCTGGGTGAGGCCTCCAATCTTGAGATTCTGCGGCGGTTCGCGCCGCTCTTAGGCGGGACCTTCGAGCCGTCAGGAACTGCGCGAGCTTGCGCCTTGCGCCTTGGGCTCGTCTTCCAGTTCTGGAGCGCCCTTGCGTATCGTTACGCCAGAATCGCCAGATTGGCGTATTTGGCTACCTATCCCCACGTCGACAACCTCGAGCACGAGCCGACGTTGATCAGCGCGATTGTCTCCCCTGCGTCCATGCGGTCCATGCGGGGACATCCATTTCGTTCCCCGCGGAGTTTGCTTGCGACCGCCATTCCTGACCGAGTCGCGAGCCCCCGTCTGCTTCGGACTAAGGCAGCATTGCACGAATTAACAGCAAGCCGGCAGCAGTTGCAGCAGACGAAGCAAAGATGAGAAATGCTTTTTCTGATCTTTCGTTGTTCGGCAACCCTCTCAGCCCTTTATCCGTCGCGACACCATCCCACACGTTCCATGCAGCTGCAATAGCTAGATAGGCGATGGCACCGGTCGCGACGATGATCACCTGAGCGGTCCACCCGCGGACGGTCGCCGCATCGATGAGGCCCTTGCGCCAACTGGCGATCCAGGCAGACACATTCTCGAGCCAGAGTGGTGGAGCAGGATGAACGAAAACCCAGTACACTGCCGACACGATTAATATCGTCGCGAGCAGATATGTCATGGCGATCTGTCGTCCACGCACTCGCACCACGCGTGCGTGTCCGACGGTTTGTTGCAGAACAGCGCTCAATTTCTTCAGCGTGCCTTTCTCCATCAAATGCGATACGTAAAACGCGTTAATGACGGATTGTGTGACGAATTCATCGATGTTCTTCCAGTACGTCGTGTGATCGCCCCATGCCGAATTGCGATTGTGGATCTTGTGACCAGAAATCATGAACACAGGAAATCCAGGACTCCACCAGTCCGCGCGTTCACTCCCAGTCCATAGGGGCCCATTCGGGACAGGGTCTTTAGCAGCGAAATAGTCGAACCACGGGATATCGTCTCTGATTCTGAACCGACCGGCATCGGCGCCGTAATCGAGTACATCCCGAGAGATGAAGATGTTGCTGCGCACTGCGAGCCAGATGTATGAAAAGCTGAATGACAGCGCCAAAATCGCGATCACGACATCAAATCGGCCTAGAATCCATCCAGGGAGCCAGAATGACAGGCCGACCCATATCGGCGTGACGATAACCTTTGCGCCCTTGAGCGCGAAACGCAATACTTCCGATATCCAGTCCCGTCCACTTACTCCCAACATGAAGAGAGGTGCTGCGAGGGAGCCCACTCCAAGTTCGGCGATCGTAATAAAGGCGCCTTTCACGCCACTCGCAAAGTGAATCAATAGGATGCCACTGAGAAGACAGGCGGCAGCCGACAAAAAGACATTGGCTACAGACGAACGCACCCTGCGCTTGGCTCTGATGATTGCCGCAAGCTTAGGGTCCGACGATGAATTCTCACGCGTGTGACCCGCTTGCGAGAGATCGGCCCCCTGAATCTCGAATTGGTCTTGCAATCCTGTGAGCTTTTGAAGTCCCGAGCCAAACGTGATCAGCAATTTCACATTGTGCGGAGCGTTGGCAGCGAGCACCTGCTGCGCGATTGCTGCCCCTTGTGAGTGACCGATCACACATACTTGCCGGCACTTTTTGCACACGCGACAGATCTCATCGCGCACTGCGCTGTAGATTGCGCTCCGACGGGCTGGACTGGAAATGAGGACGTAGCTATCGCCCAAGACTGACGAAACGAAACGACTTAACGTCATCGCGACTTGCCGAACGGCTTCGAATGGTGCCGCTGCGAGAATCAAGATGATGGCGATGGCGGCCGACAAGATCGGGACCATCACGAGACTGCTAATAACGCTGGTCGCAAGGGAGAAGGACCAAGGCAGCCGATACCGGTCAGGGCGATGTCGCGTAAGAGACCTCAGTAGGTGAACTAGAAGCGTCCGCGGGAGGATCTGGACTCCCCAAACCGCGACCTCACTGTAGGTCGGCTCCGGAAAGGATCTCGCCCACCAAGCCTCAGACATTAACCACGTTTGGACTGGTTTGCCGTTCTCAAGGAATCTCAGGCAAGCTTCCGCATTCGGCGCGAGAGGTTGAAGGTGTAGGCTGACAGGTTCGATTTCCGGAACAGCGAAGTCTGTTCGGCAGTGTAGTAGGGACACGCACTCGACGACGGCATCGACCATTTGACTTAGCGCCTCTCCACGTTCCTGCTGACCTATCCCATGCACAAAGACCACACCAAAATCGTGCTTCTCTGTATCGCGCTCGGCAGGCGATTGGTCGGACATGTCGTGAGTAGGCTACACGAGTGGAGAGCTCGTGGACGTAGCGCCATGGCACCACGTGTGACGGGCTGTGCGGAAACGATACCACTTTGGGCGCGAGTCGAGACCCCATGCTCGCGCGAGAATCGCTCGCCGAAGAGGAGGGGACAGGAGCGACGCCGTGCGCGTGCTTCGATGTGAGACTCGCCTTACCTTAAGCCGCAACCGCGAGGTCCTTCTGTCGGCGCCTTCCTGAAGCGCCTCCTGTCGACCAGTCGGCCATCGTGCCGGGCAGATCGCCACCGGCAACTCTTCCAGCAGGACCGCTTGCGAATGGCGGTTAAGTCAGCGGACGATCGATTGGTCCCGCCCATTTATGCAGAAGTGCCAGACCAGACGACGGCGTGAATCGGCGGGTCCGGTTCGCCGGCCCGACTATCGATTATTCCCGGGCAGTCGCCAAGTGTGTGTGCCTACGCGCGCGAAGGGCTCAGACTGACAGACGCCTCGTCCGCCGCTAGTGCCCTCCGGATGGCCGGATTCACAGTTCACGGCCACCAAATGCGCACTGCCCCACATTCCAGACCACACCTTGCGGTCTCGTTAGGATCTCCTCCCGTCTCGAGCCGTAAACTCACTGTGCTGATTGCTCCATGGATCGACCGAGCGTAGAACCTTCATCATCGACCTGCCTGCGAACCATCTCGGGCCTGGTTGGAAGCGGAAGGTGGGGTAATGCAAGCCTACGACTCGATCGGCGCCTCAGGAGGCGTGCGCACAGGCGATCGAGCGACACCTCGGCGTACCAGCACTACGCGACGTCCTCCGGAAGGAAAAGGCTATTGAGTTGCGTGGGCTCTCGCACTCTGACCGACGCACGGCTGTCCGAGATTCGATGTCAATCCTGCATCGGACGACACTGCCTGCGTGCGTCCTTCTGGTCGACGACGTTATCACTTCGGGAGCAACCATGCGTAAGGCCGCCCGAATACTGAAGGGGGCGGGTGTCAATGAGGTGTATGGCACCGCGTTGAGCCACACCGAGGGTTGAAAGCGTGGCGCCGTAAGCTCAGTAAGAATGCGAAGCAACAGCGTCCGGCGGTACAGCGCAGCTACGAACGGGTTCGAATCCCGGACGGCGACACTCTAGATGTGATTGCGAAACACCTAGACGCCCTGCTATCGAATCGTCACCCCGAGGGTGGGGCGGCAGGGGCACCTGTCGAACCGAGTGACATAATGCGACGCAACCCAACACCAATGGCGTCCGACCTGACGATTCCGGCTGTCCGACCGTGACAGTGCCGTGTCTCTAGTGGAGAAAACGTTTTATGCCCGCGACGATAAACGACTATTACCGTGGCGCCACTGAACGAATGAAGAAGGAAGTGGACGATACTCCTGATGCCGAGGTGCTCGGCCGCGATTTCGACGAATGGTGTGCATACCTCGTTGCGAAGTGGGGAATGGAACCGATCGAACTGGACGCCTCGCGTGGCGAGCAGCTTGTCGAGAACGAGCGCGAACAGATGCTGCGCGGCTACGACATCTACACCGGGCGCGGTCCGGGAGCTCGAGTCAAGAGCATCGACGTCCGGATCGAGATACCCGTCGTTCCGAGCGACACACTAGAGGGGATCGTCCATCATCATCTCGCGACGAACTCCTACTCTTTGGTCGCAGCGTATCCCCCCTTTGAATATGACCATCTACGTGGAGTGATTTCGGTCACAGCTGAACCCAAAGAGGAGGCAGTTAAGCGCGAACGCGGGAGCCTCCTGGACACGATTCGCCGCTATAACGACGACATCGTTGAACAGAATCGGGCGTTCCCGGCACAAGTCGCTCGTGCTGTGGCGGCGAGGCGTGAGCGAGTCGCCGCGAAACACAAGGGGCTGGACGATCTGGCTGCGAAGGTCGGCATCAAGCTCGTCAAGAAAGCTGAAGCGGCCAGCGCGGTTCCCACTGCGGTTCGGGTCCGCTCGAAGATCGCGCCTATCATGCCTCCTCATCGCAGGGAGCAGGAACGTCCGGTGCTCGACGACAGGACGTTCGGCGCGATTATGGAATTGCTGGGCAATCAGTGCGAGCAGTTTGAACGCACACCGCAGGCATTTGCTCAGCTCACTGAGGAAGGGCTTCGGGACGTGATGCTTAGCAGCCTGAACGCCGTATTCGAGGGTGCCGCAGGTGGTGAGACGTTCCGCGGCAACGGCAAGGTCGACATCCATCTGCAGATTTCAAAAGGCGAGGTTTTCGTTTGCGAGATCAAGTTCTGGGCGGGCCCCGTCTCTCTCGAAGAGACGGTCGAGCAGCTCAGGGGCCGACTCACCTGGAAGGACAGCTACGGTGTAGCTGTCATGCTGTCTCGTAATGCAGGCTTCAGGGAAGTTTTGGCGTCGGCCGAAGATACCATTCCCGAGTTGCCCGGATGCCTCAAAGGCTCCCTGCGCCGTGTAAACGAGCGCCACTTTGTTGCACGATTCACGATTCCGGCGGATGAGGCGCGGACCGCCGAGATTCATGTGCTCGTATACAACGTTTATTCAGCCGCTCCTAGTAAGCGTGCTGTAAAACGTTAGTCGGCCCACCCGAGCGATGGTGTTGACTTTGGCGCACGGCTTGAACGATCGGTGAGCATTGACGTTCGTCTCGAGCACGCCCAAGACCGTAGCGGAGCGATCAGCTCTTGCTAGTGGCGCCTCGGAACCGTGCCGTATCAGTGTGCCCCACAAGACGAGGGTCCGCGCGTTGCCTCGACGCGGTCTGGTTCAGGTGTCGCGCTGTCGGACTTTCGCCTTGGTTAGAACCGCTTGCGGACTTTCGTTTCCTTGTAAGTGAAGTGTCTGACGAGGCGAAAGTGACCGCCAATAGGGACCTTTGGCCCAGTGGGCGTCGCATAATAGTTCATGTCATTATTGCCAGCGATTCCCATGGCGGACGACGTCCGACGCACTTGGAACAATGAGCAGTGGGTCATTGCTCGACTGATCGAAGCAGTCGAGGCCGGTCTCACTGACGCAAAGCCCGCTCTGGGCCAGCGGCTACTGGAGGGGATCTGGAACGATGGATGGACAGCTTGGAAATGGGTGGAGGAAGGCCCCTACCTGCCGCTGCAGCGTCTAGATCCGGTCAGTTTGAGCGAGGACGATCTGGCCTGGCTGCGCGATAAGGGGGCGATCTCCGCAGAACGGAAGGCCGAAATCTGTAAAGGCGCTCGACTTAAGCGAAGTGAGCTCGAACGATGGAGAGAAATGGTTGTCGACCAAGCGTTCGAGCCAGAATTGCCGGCCTCCTGGGCAATCTTTCAGACGCGACGCGGTCTCCGGACGGTTTGCGTCGCAGCCACACTGACGCAACTGTACGTGGAAAGTCCGGATGAGCAAATTGCTCCGACGTTCGTTGCAGCGTACGAGACGTTTACCGAGGCGCTGAACGCTCTGAAGAGCAATGGATTCGTCGGTCGCAGGGACTACATGCTGCGGTCTGCCGAAGTACTCAAGAGGAGATGATCCCTGAGGCGATGCATGTGATCTCGACGCCGGATGCTGCGCTGCGCACTGTCTACCCTAGCCGGAGTCAGTGTGCCGAGCTCGCTCAGCTTCTAACTGGAAAGTAGTAAGACATCGTCTTGGCCGCAAGAGTCCATGGCTGGTGATCGATGAGCTGGACAGAGAAGATTCTCAAATGGGCGGACTGGACAGAAGAGCGGCTTCAGCAGAATGAGGCGCTCCCGGGGCCCGGGTCGCTTGCGGGCAGAGAACCATGGTTCGATGATTTCCTCGAGTTGCTTGGCGAGGATGGTCCGCCGAGTGGTCTTCAGAAAGCATTCGAAGCAGTCATCCGGGATCACAAACGATTTTCTGCACGTTTCGTCGGTCTGGACCTGTACTTCAAACTGCTGCATCAGGACCCTTACCCGCTGCAAGACGAACTGCTCGTGGACGCCCGAGCGTTGGCGGAGGCGTCGTATAGATCGCTCGTGCTCACGATCGCTGCCGCAGATGTGCCACTGAACGAACGGCTACTCGATTGGGAACTCCGCGTGTGCAGCGCACTTCGAATGTGGGAACGTGCGAACGAGTTACTTGCACGGTTTTCCGAATGCCCGAACGTGCCGGCGTCTGATGGCCAGGCCGGACGCGCACAGCACATGTTTTTTCGCAGGTACCTCCGAACTGAGTCCGCGACGGACGACTCCGTCGCGGACTGGATCTGGTTTGCACATCCGATCAATGAGAATGACAAATTCGCTTCGGCCTTGGTGGCCGTCAGCATACTACCTGGCTCGTATTCGACCCTCCCTCCTGATGCCCCCTCAGCAGAGACTGTTTATGCCGAGGTTGTTCGATGCGAATGGCCGCGAGTTCGCTGGGTTAAGCCGTTGATGTTGGCGCGACTCGAGTTCGATCTTGGTCTAAGGCGTGAGGCGATCGCGACATTGGAATCCGTGCTGGTCGACGACGTGTTCCCGAAACCGATGAGGAAACATGTCTACGAGGCACTGTGCACTATGTTCGAACAGCTCGGAGACGCCCGGGCGACTGAAAAATTTCTCCATGCATGGTCTTTCGAATTGCCTGACGATCCAAAGATACTGATGAAATTGGCGACTGTGGCGGCGGATTCAGCGTTGTATGAGAAGGCGTTTCGGTTTCTAGAGAAGGCTGCCCACCTGAATCCAGATCTCGAACGTGAACCTGGCGCACGGATCGGACTGGCACTGGGTGCGATCGCTGCAGACTTCTCGACGACAGCTGATGTGCGTGAGGCGCTGACTCGACATCCAGATGTCCTGCAAGCGTTGGAGGCCGCGGTATCACTCTACTGGCCAATGTTCCTGCAACTCGATGAGAAGGAACGACCTGAGTGGGCGGCTGCCATCTACATGATGCGAGTACTTTCGAACGCGCAGCCTCCGTTAGAGCCAGTGTGGATCAGAAAAGCGGCGACCGGATTCGTGACGGTCGTTGAGTTGCAACTTCGCCGTCGCGTCTTTGAACCAATCGCTCGCGCCGCCTGGAAAAATCCAGCCTTGATGGCTAGTGCGAAGGCGACGCAGTCGAGGGATCACCAAGAATGGATCCTCGCGCAGTACCTGTTGAACAAAGGGCATGTAGCACTTGGTCAGATGGTACGGATACTGGAGCGGTGCGGCAGTCAAACCGGCGTTAGGGGTCTCGACGTGTTCGTCGCAGATCAGATTCGTGAGTCGCCTGTATTGCTGCGACTTGGCGAGCTGAGAAGGATGGCAGCACCGAGGAACAGAGTCGTGCACAATCTGGCCCAGATGGAGGCCGAGGCCACTCATGCTGACGCCCGGCTTGTGATCGAGGCCTGCATCGCTCATTCAGCGCGATCCGGATCGTCGTGAGGTCAGGCTTCAGCGATGTGATTCGGTCGGTCAGATCATCCCCAACGCCTTCATGGCTGCCGTCATCGGGTCTGAGAAGAATACGGGATCGACACGCTCCACAATGTCCCCTGCGACATCGAGGAAGTTGCGCTTGTTCTCCAGCGGCACTAGTGCCCGGCGCGCTCCGTTGTCCATGCCAACCTGCAGTGGTTCGGCAAGCGTTCGAACGGCTTTGATGTTTCCTTGAATACTCAAGTCTCCAAGGATCACGAGCCCAGCCAGCACCGATTGGCCCTTGATAGCCGAGAAGACCGCCACCACCACCGCGATGCCAGCCTCACATGACACGTGATTGTTCAACAGATCGATGGCCTCGACGTGAAAGTCTGTCGTATCCATCTGCTGGCTGATGCCCATCTTCACCTTCTGGCCCTGCAAAAACGCAAATGCCCGCTGGAAGGACTCCTTCATTCGGCTTTCAACGCCGCCAGCGATCTTGAGTTTACCGGTGCCAGGCGAGCAGCCAACTTCGAGACGGTAGAGGCCGACTTTGGCGTGATCATCGACCGATGCGGCGTACACGGAACCGGGGGCCAGCGGATCCGTCGCAATCATGTCGCGACCACCCTGTTCGGGGACGCCGACAAACCGTTCTTCACGGCTTTCGTTGTCGATCAGGGAGAACGAGGTCTGATGGAACTCAAACGATCCCATTTTCTTGAGCTGTTCCTTCACTCTGCGTCGGCCTTCGAGGGCTAACCCTGTGAGTTCGGCCAACTCGTCCTTTGACAATTCACCGTTTGGGTAGATCAACTTAACCAGTCCCGACACAGTCTTCCTAACCGCTTTGACATCGCGTGATTTCAAGTGGGACCCAAGCGAAAAATGACGGTCGAGCACCTCGGTAAACGTGTGTTTCCTTAATTCTCGCAGAGCCTCTGCCAGGTAATCCACGACGAAACCGTAGCGATTCGTGAAGTAATCCACCTTCATTTTGGGCATCTCCCAACCGGGGATGTAGAAGTGGATTCGGTCGAGGAAGGCCATATCCTCTCTGATCACGTCGGGCATGGGCATAAACAGGTGCGAGGACCGCACCATCACGTCGACCGGCTGGTTGGTGTTTCCAAACATGGCGATAGAAGCCGTGCCCGAGAGCGAGTCCCTTCCGCGAGCGAACGTGCCTGACTCACAGTAGGTCTTGAGCGTCGTCACGACCTCCTTGGGCATCTTTTGAAGATCGGCCACCTCGTCGAAACCGATCGCATCCCAGATACCGACCAGCCCCATCTTGCCGGTGGCCATGTTGAAGAAGAGATTGGCTACGGTCGTTGGTCCGGTAAGCAGAATCGTGTACGGAGACAACTCTTGATAGCCGTAGCTCTTCCCCGTTTCACGTGGCCCTAGTTCGACCATGTTGTAGTTGGCCTCGGCAAGCGGTATCAGCCGCGCCAGGTAATGCAATTGTTGACGACGGCTGAAATGCGACGGCTCGAGACCGATAGTCCGCAGGAGAAGATTAATCCATTCGTCTGTCGTCAACTGGCTTCGGCAAGTGCGGTATTCGTTGAGATCAAAGCTCGCAAGTTGGATGGGTTTCAGGCTGTCGATCCAGAACGGACTGCGTTTGCCCTTTTCCTCTTCGTCGAACGCGTGCCGAATCTCCACCTGCGCCCAAATGCCCCCCATTAGTAGACGGTCGTACTCCCGCAAGAAGTGTTCGGGAATGTGCACGAACCTGTGGCCGAAGTTCTTTAGTTCCGCCCAGTGCTTGTCGTCCTCGGAAAGGTATCGCACTTGTACTTTGTCAATAAGCGTGTGCTTTCCTTTGTCCTTGACCATCGACTGGGCCTTGTTCGCTTCATCGGGCCGAACGAAGTTCGAAGAAATGGTGTTGTTGACCACTCTCAACCCAGCGTCGATGGCCACAGGATCGTCAGTGGCACAATACTTCCCCAGCAGGTACTCAAGGACGAAGACAGGTACGTTCGCCCCTACCTTTACCTTACGGACCAAGTCCTTTCGAACAACTTTGCCCGCAAACAACGAAGTCGCCTTTCGATCTAGCTCAGGCATGACTCGTCCCTACATCGAAATAGCGACATCGACCGTGAGTGTGGCTGCCAGGGCGGCGCCTGTTGTGGCATCAAGCAGACAGATGTCTACGGTCTTCTGCGGAACATCCTCAGACACCATCAGGGTGACGGTGTTCGGTTCGATTCGTCTGTTGTCGCGTTCCGAGAGTTTCAGCTTCACTTCGCCGGTCGCATCCTCGAATCCATATGAGGCGCTCACCGGAATCGAGACGCACCTCTTGTTGGCCCTCACCTCGAGCCGAACCTTTGGCGGTGCAAATCCGAACAAGCTCGACTCACTCTGAGTCCCGGCAATCTGCACGGAAAAGAACCTGGTTGTCAGCTTCGATGCGCCTGGAGTGAGCGTCCATTGGATGCCAGTCGCAGGCGCAGAAGGCTTCATCGTCGGGTGCAATGCGACTACCGGCACGATCAGTTCTTGGGGAGACAGCCCACCGTGGAAATAGGCTCGCCCCCCTCCCTTTGACTTAAAACAAGCGAACGTCCATGGCGTCGCGATGTCGAATTCGCTGTCCACCCCTAGCGAGGCTAGCGAGGTCCGTAGATACGACGGCTCCGACGTACCGCCGACGCCGATCCAGACACGCCGATGCAGGTCTTCAACCTTCCCGCCGGGGGCTTCGATCTTCATGTCCTCGCCGATTTCGTCCGCAAACAAGTGCCCATGATCGGACACAAGCACGATGGTCCTAACGCCGTGGTCAGCCAACACTCGCACGCCACGGCGCAAATGGCTCAAGACGCTATCAATTTGGAGCCTGGCCTGCGCCAAGTTGTCCTGCTCGCCTAGATCGTCGATCTCTTGGGAGGTGATCAAGATCAACTGGGCATTCTGAATCCCGTCCTTCACCTTCTTAGCTGGCTTAGGAAGCAGGTCCTCCAGCTTCGCATCGAAGACCGGTACGCCCGCATGTTCCTTCAGAAACGCCACTCGATCTTTGCGATCCTTGACGATTGTGCCGCCGATCTCCAGCCCAAGCCTGCCCCCACCGACGCCGACCACCTTGACTGACTCCTGCGCTCGTGGCAAGAGAGCCGCCATGCCGATCTCAGTGATCGTGGGAATCATCCCGATAGCAGGCTGCACCTCCAGCTTGAAATCATCCTTAAGCAGCCGGCTCAACTCACGAGCCATCTCGAATCGCAGGGCATCCGCCCACATGTAAGCGACTTTCCCTTCACGCAGATGGGGCTTCACGTGCTTCTCGAAGACATCCAGTTGTCGCAGTACACCCTGAATGGGATGCGTTGCCTTCTGGAACTCTGTGACGAAGCACTTGGCCAATTCCGAGCCAACTTCAGTGTAGCGTTGCTCCGCCTTAGTGATCAGTCTGTCCAACCCTTGGTCATCGTCACCGGCGGCGAACTCAAAGTTGTACTTGCGGCTCTCCATGTGTCGGTGGTGGGTGTCGAGCACGCACCACGGATCGTCGTCGTTGGAATACGCTTTGATGAGGGCCTGCACCGAAGTCGGAGCCTTTTTGATCGCTTTACCCACTCGGTCGGCTTCAAGTAGTACTTCGGCGGCAGACGAAATCAATGCCCATCGCGCTTGAATAGCTGGAATGACATCGGCCCAAAAACGAGAACGTCGATCATCAGCCAGTTCAAGCAATGTTGGGGTGCTCGCCTTCAGCAGTTGGTTTTCAACATGCGCCAACAAGGCCCGCTCGACGCACAAGAAGGTTTCGTTCGCTTCCAACGGCTCTAAGGGTAGATGAAGCTTGTTGAGAGCAAGCTCCTGTTCGACCTTGTTGGCCAGAGTGACGTAGGTCTCCCGCATGTCCCGGCTGTTGCGCCAAGTGCGTGCCAATCGCACGCAGGCAGCAATGCCGCTAGGACTGTTCGCTACAGGGACTGCTGCGAGCGACGACGGCACCTGCTCCTTGAGAGCGGCGAACCAGTCAGTTAGCAGGACATGTCGTCCCAAGCTAACCCGCCAATTTGACAGCGCCTCCATAGCGGGCAACTCGATGTCGAAGCTGACGTGCAGCAGGTGCAGCAGTTCCTTCTCTGCGGATTTCTTAGCAATATCGTGGTCGTAATCATGGCTATGCAGAAAAGCCGACGCGACTTCCTGCGGATTGGCCGAGCCGAAGATCAACGTCAGAAGACCTGTCGAAATGTCTTTTCCCTTCTCGGCCAACGAATTCAGATCGGCCAGAGACAGTTTGCCCGCTTCAACCTGACGTTCGATCTCTACAACCTGGTCCTCGCCCAGAATCGGCTTCAAAGCGTTGCGGGCCACGACCGACAAACGGGTATTACATGCTGGGGGCTGTTGCCGCGGTTGGATAATGACCCCTGCACAATCAAGCTCGATCAGGGCGCCGTGAGTCTCCGTCCGGTCTATCGGAACGTACACAACCAGCCGCGGTGGTTGCGTCTCATCCAGCAGATGGTCGATCTCTCTTCGCAGCTTCAAGAAGCTGCCGTCGTACCGAGCCACTGTCGTATTTGGCAGGTGCAGTTCCACTGCCGCAGCACCGTACACTTGCTCCGGGTCGTACCAGACCACCAGCCCTCGGTCATCGACCTGTTTTGCGATCAACTGAAAGAGGTGGTCTGTGACGGCGGCCACTAACTCACCAACCCCTTCTGGCGCAGTTGCTTGCCGATAGAGGACCACTCGTAATCGCCCGCGAGGAGCTCTTCCCAGTAATCTGTCGCCTCTCTCCACGGGACCAGTTCGTGCACCGCCGCAACGTTTAGAACGACTCCGTCGTTCAGGTCAGGTACCAAATGTAGATTTGCCGCGTGACGCAGTTTGCCCTCGAAATCTCTGAGTTCGGAGACGAAATCTTCTTGCCGCTCGGCATCCTTGGCAAGCCGCTTGGCCTCTTTACTGCCTTCGCCAGCGGCGGCCGTCTGGCCTCGCAATGTATCGAGTCGGCTAGTTTCCAAGCGAATCTTTGGCTCGACGTAGTTCACCAAAGCCTTGAAGAGAAGGTCTTTGTCAAGCCGGTGGTAGTAGAGCCAGAGGGCGTAGTTCCTCTTTGATGACTGGAGCAGCCAGTAGATCGGAGCCTTGCGACGGCTCTTCGAGTAACGAGACACGTGGTCATCCCAGAATCCCCCCTTGCCGGGCCTTCGGAAGTAGCTCCGCAGATCATGCACGTCGAGAATCTCGCATGCTTCCCGCTCGACTGCCTCAGCACGATCGCTACACGTCAGCGCAAGGACTTCTCGCACCCGCCGAATAACATCCTCGAAATTGTCAGGGTCGTCGGGAACAATGCCGTCCCACGCTACTCGAAGAGGGTAGTCGTCCGGCGTTTCGTTGGCCGGCAATCCGTCTATACCTGTCAGAGTCGCAGGTGAGCACACCGGAACGGCATCAAACGGCCCAGGACTCGTTAGTGAGTCCATCCGATCGATTCCAATCTCCCATCGACCGAGCACACAGCCGAGCGCATAGGAGATGAGTTCCTCCACAACAGCGCGTGCAAATCCATCCGGCACGAGTCCTCTCGCCCTTCTCACCCTTGAAATTGATGAGGGGTGCCTCTGAAACACCGCAGAGAGGATTTCCAGCCTCCTGTCCACGTAGTACGACTTCTTCGTAATCGCGCGGCTTCCACCCGACCGTTTTACTTCCTGGTCGATAACCTTATCGATGTCAGTGCAATAGGCTGCGGCGATAGCGTCATCGTCTCGCTGATTCGGGTCAACTGGCCACGAGAAAGGATGAACACCCATCTCCCGGTCGGTCAACGCCAGCGTCAACGCGTCGAAGCCATAAAGATCACGAACCAGCCCTTCGATCTCCCAGGTCGCTTCAAGCGTGCCAAGATCCCGCTTCTCCTTCTCATCCCAAGTGACTGCTGCTAGCTCCTTCACCGTTGTCGTAGTGAGGTGAAGGCCCTTAGTCATGAGTGCAGTCGGCGCAACGAAGTAACGGCCTGTTTCGTCAGATGTTTCCTCGCGTCTCTTCAGCGCCCAAATCTCTATCGCTAGCTCTCTCAACCGCTCAGCGTGTTCATCGCTCAGCGCGGGGATGGGTATGCTGGAAGCGATATTGGTCTCGTACCTTCTAGCGGCACTTCCAGATGTAACGGCGTCGCCCGACTCCACCATCATTTCAATAAATGCAGCAACGATGCGGGTCATCAGCACCGCAAGGAGTTCGGCCGCCGCTTCGCGCGGCGTTGTGAGAATCGCAATACCCTGGTCGCTGAACACGCACCCTTTAGGCAGAAACCGAGGACTGAATCCACTTGTTGTGCGGCGCGTGTATGTGAGGCCGGACTGAAAGTAGTCAGATTCCGGATGGAGAATCCAGTCCACGTTTCCCTTGAGGTATGGGTATCGTTCGGTGACATACGCACCGATGCGCCCACCCTGTTGCGTCCAGTCGATAGCAAGATGAATATCCCCGTAGTAGGGTGAGTATTCCCCTCCCTTCGCAAACGGTGCCCAGCAATAAACACCCTCCCCCACGACGGGCGTGCATGCTTCGGCGGTTGTGCAGATATTCGAAGGAGGTATTTCCCACAGAAGCCGAAGGAATCTGAAGTCATCCTTCGTCGATACTCCGAATTGTGGGTCACCGAGGCCGCTTCCCAACGTGCGCAGCGATGTAAACGCCTCACGAATCGCGGGGCTGGCCCAGTACGCGATTCGAGATTCTGGAAGATCACGAAACGAAGAAGGATCAATGCAGAAGATCTCGGGCGACAGTCCGGTCGTCTGCGTGGACACAACCTGGACCATTGACAGAAGGTCCACTGCTTTTTGGTCCGACTTGAGCAGCCGAAAGAAGATGGATGCCCTGAATGCATCACTCTCGCGAGGATGCAGAGTATATGCAGCGGCTTCCACCAACGCTCCATCGAGCACTCCAAAGCCAAGATCCGCAGCCGCATCGATTTGACCCGTTCCGGCCAGCACCTCCTCTCTCCACTGTCGCAGTGCGGGCTTAAAAAATTGGGTGCGGTTGGTAATCGCACCGAGTAGTCCACCCGGGCTCAGAAGCGTCATGCCCCGATGCACGAACGCAGCATCGACATCGTCTTTTGATGCCGGATAGCTATCGCCTACGTACGCCTTGCTTGGCGTGCTGGGCTCTCCGAACGGCGGATTCATCAAGACAACATCGAACCGTTTCTGGCAGAGGTCGATAAAAGCGAAGCCTCGCTCTGCATCTTCCGCGAAGAGTCGCCTCTGAAGCGCGCCGCCGTCAGATACGTGAGCGGAAAAACGACGCAATTCGACTAATACGTTGCTTTCGGCCTCATCCCAAAATTGCTCGTCGGTGATCTCTGAGAATTCAAACAGCTGCGGCCTGGGCACTTTCGCTGTCATTCTCTCCATCTCCGCTCTGGAGAAGAGCAGCGGTCGCCCTTTGCTATCAGTGGCCTGATCGAATTCCGCGACCCACTGCCGCTTGGCGCTAGCGATGGCAGTGCGGAGCTCCGCGTCGATCTTCAACAGCGAGCCGGCTTCCCCCGCCAGCTTCATCTTGTCGAAAACGCTTTCGACAAGATGCCCCAGCACCTTCGGCTGGAGCTGGGTTACGAAGTCTTTGAGAATGTCACTCTCGCCAGGCATCGGTTCCGCACAGGCGATGTTCGACTTGGTGATAGTCGGCCGATCTTGCTTCAACCCCATGTCTCGGTACGCTCGCTGGCAACGAAGCCAAAGGGCCAAGGCAGCGATTTGGGTGGCTCGGAGGTCGATGTCGATGCCATGCAGATTGTGGGCGAGAATCAGACGAGGCACATCCCGCTGCAGTGCATGTAACGTCGGGTAGTCTGCCTTCAGGCTTGAGCCGAGATGAGGGTCTGAGTAGGCTTCCTGGTAGATCGTTAGCAATAGACCAAAACAGTAGAGGAGAAAGTGGCCGCTGCCACACGCAGGATCGAGTATGCGGAAATCACGTGGGTCTTTCTTGGGCCGATGCTGAATGTAGGCGGGCTGCGTGAGAGGATCTTCCGGCGACAACTGATCCCGCTTCTCGGCCGGTTCAGGTCGCGTCTGCCCGTCGGCCAAGAAGACATCACTAGGCCGTCGAACCAGGTAGCGGCACCGGTCTGTGAGTGCGGTGACGCCCTCACGCATCTCGTACCATAAGCGACCCAGCGTGTTGTCAGCCAAGAACTCGACGACATACCGCGGCGTGAAGAATTGATTCAGAAAAGCCAGCTCGTTCGAGTTGCTTGGAGCCTTATTCCCCTTCTTGGCTTCATCACGCATCTCCTTTGGCGTGAAATATTGATAGACCCAACCAATGGTCTCGTCTTGAGACCAGATCCTCGCCCACTGCTCGCGCAATGCCGTTTCATCTGCAGCAATGTCACCGCTGTTCAACAATGCGAGCACGTCATCTAATGTCTTCTGCTGGGGATATAGCCTGTTCGCTGGGTCGCTGGGGTTAAACAAGACCCCTATCTCCTTCGAGAGAGACGCGCCGAGCCAGTTTAGAAAGTGGCGATATGCAACCTCCTGATGACCGGTCTCAAACAAGCGAAGTTCCTCAGGGCGATCTGCCAGAAAAAACTTGACGCCGTTTGAATTGACGCCTCGGCTAACGGCCTCACGGAACTTGTGGCCGCCGACGTAGACTTCCCGCACCTCCATCATCTTGTAGGCACATAACCGGTTGAGATGCGTGAAGGCGATTTCACGTATTAATTGCTCTAGAGCTTCTCTCGGCTTGAAGCCACGGGCTCCGACATGGGCAAGGTGTTCGAGAATGTCTTTTCGTGTCGCCTGCTCCTCTTCCGTCAGATGTGTCATCTTGGCGTCCGGATCAGCGGTGACCTGATCTTTCTTAGCGAAGATGCTGTACTTGCCTTCAAGCTCGTGAGACACGGCGTCTTCAAGCAGTTTTCGACACTGCGTTACCACGCTGCGGAGTCTGTTGCGAATCTCCTGGTCCATCTCAGGCCGCCCCCTGTGGTTGTGAGCCTGCGGCCTGTTCACGAAGGGCCTTGAGGCGCTCCGTCACCAGCTCATCGAGGCACAGACAGACTACGCGCACGGTGTCCACCGCTTGTCGCGTCCATGCGTAATCGATGTCTTGCGGAGGGCCGTCAGGTAGCCTCTTCTCCCGGTCCGCTCGATGCACAATGTCATTACGTCGATTGACAGTGTCATCGAGAGTCTTCTTTAACTCCTCCTCGCCTCGCCCAAGACGCGCTGCAATTTCATTCCAAGGACTATCGATCCCCAAGAGTGCTCCAGTGACGTGGATGCCACGCTTACCGCTCAAGTAACTGAAGTTAACAAAGCTAATCAGCTTTAGAGCGATGAACAAGGGATCCGGATTGACGAGAAGGCGCAAGCACTCATCCAGATTAAATGTGAGATTCTTGAACTGTTCGGTGATCTCCTTGTCTTTTGACACAAAAGTTCGACCGCGAAGACCAATGATCGCTGGCAACTGAGTTCGCAGAAGACTGGGAAGATACGTTTCCATCGCTGTGCAGGCAGTCACCGTTGACTGCCGCAGCAGATTGCGTAGTGCACTACGCTTGATTGATGCGGGTGTGACTTCGGCCCGCTCTCGAATTAGACCAAGGAAAATCTCGTTGTAGATGACGGTGAGGTCTTCATCGTCGTCGGCCTTGACTAAATTACGAAGCGTTCGCCGAACTTCCTCGTTGGTGTTTGGCGCATCGTGCTCTAACAGCCGAAATACCTTCAGGAGCAGATCCGCTGGACGGATGTTGTCTTCAAAGACGTGACGCGGACTGAGCATTGTTCACTCCAGAATGATGACTGCACCTTCATCGATGTACTTCTGAAGTGAATCCCTAATGAGGTTAAGGGCTGTGTTCAGTTCCTCTTGAGTCTGAATGGGTCGATTGAAGAACTCCGACACCCGAACACGTCGCACGGGTGCACTTCCCTCGCCGCCAATCGACAGCTCTTGTAGCCTGACCAAGACCGATGACTTCAAGGCGTCCACAGCGGCAAGATCGGACTCCATTTCCCCCAAACTCGCTTGGCCCAACGACGTGCCTCTTGTAACAGCGTGCCGGTCTTCAAGGGAGCCGACTCGCCCCAGTAGTGGCGATAATAGGGAAGCCGCCATGCTGGGATTGGTCGCCTGTAGCGGTCCCCATTCGGTTCGGTTCTTGATGTCCCCAATCGCCGTCTCGTAGACCTCCTTACGACGATCGTAAAGCTCGCAGTAGGCACGCTTGTAGGCATCCATCACGGCCTGGGTGCGCCGGGCAATGTCGTCCCACGCATCGATGAACTGCTCAGAACGCAGCAGAGTCTTCAACTTCTCGACGCTATTGGCGAGTTGAGGGGAGGGGGAATGGGTGGCGAGCCTTTGCCAAACCTGCTCCGTCGCCATGCGCGCTTGACCCAAGACGCCAATCGCATCAGCGTCCAGCCAATCCCGCAACCTCCGCACGGCGTCTCTGGTCGCAGCGAACTCCGCTCCGTTTTCCGTAAGGATTCGGACGGAGTCATCTGATGCGGACGATTGAATTCCCATCAGTGTTTGTTGAAAGTCTGACAACAACGGCACCACCGGAAGACGGTGAGCCTCGGCAATGGCCTTCAGCGGGTACAGCTTTTCCAGTTCATCAGCGGCAACCTTTTTGAAGGCTGTCGCAATGGCTCCCTCCTCGACGTCGACTTCCTCTCCTGTCAGGTCCTCCAGTTGCTGCACTGCTTCGGTGAGCAGTTTGAGACCGACCGATTGGCGAGGAGAAAACAGCGACGAGCGGAAAGCTGGATTGCTTGTAAACGGTGTGCGAGATGCTGGGTCTTGGAAATTGTGAAAACGGTTGCCTTGGTAGGTGACTTCGATCTCGCCGGCTCGGAACAAGGCGGCCAGGATCAACCGCAGCATGTCACGGTCCCAGCCGTACGGCGTGCCTCCAAATCGCCTCTCCAGTGCCTTGCCCATGCGACTGTCTTTGTTGCCGTAGCTATGCTCGCTCTTCAGGTAGTCGAGCACCTCCTTGGCCACATCCGCGTTCGTATTGACGATGTTCTTGGGGCCATCCTTAACGACAAGGCCCAGTCCATGCTCACCGACGTAGAACACGTTCGGCAACGCCTTGAGGTCAGCCGTCTTGAGGATCTGGTCGGCTTCATCACCCTTAAGTGCACGAGAGCCCATGTGCAACTTGGGGTACAAGTCGGGCACGACCTGGCCAAACAGCTTCTTCAAAATTTCATTCAGACCCTTGCCCAAAGCGGAGGCGTCCTTCTGGATGCCCCTAAACATTCCAGTGCCACGTTCCATCGCCTCGGTCAGCTTGTCTCGTACGCGATTCTCAAAGTTGTGTTCGGAGTTCTTCTCGTCCTGAAGGCTGGTCGCTTCGTCCGGGCTGATCTTCTGCTGGGCGCTAAGTTGGTTGTACTTGTCAACCATCCTGTGTGAGGCGTGGAGTTGGGCGACGAGTTCATCGATTTCTGGCGTCAGACAAAAAAGCCAGTACAGATCATTCTCGTGAGACTTCTGTTGGCTTTCTGAGCGAACCTCCTCGATACGTTTGTTGAGTTCGTCGGCATCGTCAGCCAAGCACAGAGTCAACGGAAGTTCCCCTTCGTCACCGATACCCGTCCCATCGATGGTGATGCCGATACGGAACGACCGATTCTGATAGCGGTAGGTTTTGAACTCAGGCTCGTCGAAAATCTGATCTAGGGCGGCGCGGGTTAGTTCATTGCGCTCACGGGGCTTCGGCTCCAGATAGCCCCGGCGTTCAGTTTCCCAATTCTTTTCCTGTGCGGTCTGGAGCTTCCAGCCCTCCTCGGTATTTCGGATGAACTGGGCCGCGTGCAACCGTCTGGCGGCAGCCTGCACTTCCTCAAGGGGGGCTGCCTTTCCCACTTCATCGACCAGCACGGCGGC
Source organism: Vicinamibacterales bacterium (assembly GCA_036407095.1). Lineage (GTDB taxonomy): Bacteria > Acidobacteriota > Vicinamibacteria > Vicinamibacterales > UBA2999 > Gp6-AA40. Next base: position 37,055 of record DASWZV010000146.1, read on the forward strand.
GAGATTCGGTTCCGTTCGGGGCAGATCACGGATGAACTCCAATAGACAGATAGCCTTGGCAACCCGCAATGCCCATCCGTGATCCTCGGGATCGCTCTTGAATCGCTCGGCGATTTGATGAACGTCAGTACGTCTCTCGTTCGACAGATTGCCCTCAACCAATTCGAACACTTTGTCGAGCGTCACGAGACTGCCGATGAGTTTCTTAGCGAATGCCGTGCGCTCTGAAACCAACATCTCGTACGCTTGCTTGATGATCGTGCGGTTGCTCCCGCCGTAATGCCGTGGGGCACCAGGCTGAAGCCGAATGCCCGACATGATCCCAATGCAGAGATCGATGTAGTGCGGCGGGTACGGGTAGAAATGGACGAAGTCGCTTTCGTTGATATCCGTGCGACGGGTCGTTCGCTCTATCCGCAGAGCGGCGTTCAGCTGTCCTTGATTCTCAGAGAACAGTTTCTTCAGCAACTTCTCGGCTTCGGATGTCTTCGCGAGGACACGTTTCGTCGCAACTTCGCGAATGTCGGACGGGGCAAGGTCAACACGATAGTGGAAGCGATCCTGAAGCTTGGCCAACTCAACTCGCTTTGAATCAATCGCAGCGACGACTTCGTCCAGCTTCTCTTGGGACGTGACGACGATCCAGCAAGGCGCGACAATCTTGCGGGCCTTCAATAAGTTCTTGCCAACCTTGCCGAATTCTTCAATCGTCGCCCGTAGGTCTTCGATTTTGTCGCCGCTACGAGCAACGTGCTGGCCGACTTCGTCAATAACGAAAACAAGGGCCTTGCCCTTTCGCCGTCGCCCCCAGAGTTCAAACGTGCGTTCGACCACCTTGCCGACGGTGATGGAAGCGTCTCGGTTTCGCTGGGCGTGCGCCCAGGAGTCAGCGGAAGGGTAAGTTGCGGGATCGAGTTTGTTGAGAATTGCGCTTGCACGGGACAGCTTTTGCGCTCCAGCTCTGACGGTTTCCCAGTCTCTGTTCAGGAGCGTCTTGCAGGTAGCGATGAACTCCGGCAGCTTCCCTTCGGCTTCGAGCTCGATTTCCAGTTCTGCGATGTCGAAATCTTCCGAGTACCCAAGCTCGCGCAAGAGCACCGTGTACATCAGTTCAGCTATGCGTTGTGTGACCTTGCGAGTGTCAGCCTCCTTGGCGACTTCGAACAGGATGACTTCAGTTGGGGTTTTGGCGTTGATGAAGTCGAGAAGGTCGGCGCTGCGAGCGTCGCCCAGTTGTTCCTTGAAGAGATCAGCGAACTTGAAGCCGAGCACCGTGCGGTTCTGGAGTGCGTAACCGAGGTTCTTGGCGAACGAACTCTTGCCAGACCCGAAGAAGCCAGACACCCAAACCCCGACGCTCTCGTGAGGGTCGCTGGGAGACTCCGCAATGGCTTTCAACAAATGGTGGTATTGGTCGCGGATACTATCGGTGGCAACGTACTCGGTGATTTCCGCGTAAACAGACTGCTCGTCAGCTTGATCGACTTGAATGATCTCTTCGATCTTTCGGCCGAGATCTCGTGCCAGCAGTTCGCCGATTGTCGTCATCTAGTTGCCCCTGCGTCAGCCGTAGATCTTGACCCGGTAATTGCCCAGCGCCTCACGATCTTTTAGATCCATGAAACGCAAGCCAGTCGTGCCTTCGATGGAGCCTGGATAGAACAGGATCGTCGCCGCCCTTGTCTTGCCGTGCATCTTGTCAAGCAGCATCGACATGTGGAAAATGCCCGGCGACATTACAGCGACACGAGTCAGAAAGACCACTGAGTTGTCGGAATCTACAGACGCCAGGCGCTCTGCAAGTACGTCCCACAGCGGAACCCACACTTTGCTGGAAAGGTATGTGGTCACTTGCTGCTGGGCCTCCACGTAGCCCCGGTATTTCTCAAGCGCGATGACGGCGTCCAAACCTTCGTCATCGTCCTTCTCGTGAACTCGCTCCAAAGCCGACCAAAGCAGTTCCGACATCGGAACGATGTGAACCTCCTTGCCAACCGCCTCAAGGCGAGTGGCGAGCAACCGGATTTCGCGCCGAAGTTCCCACTCATCAGTCGGGTCGTACCGCACGATCGCAAAAGGCAGATCGTGGTAGACGCTGATGCGAGGTGGGACAGCCTTCAGGTCACTCTCCAGACGAGCGATGCTATCTCTGAGCGAGGACATTCGCGTACCCCTCAAGGGTGTCTGCGGGGAATGTCAACCGAGTCACGCTGCCCGCCACGTGGTACTCGAGCAGTCCACGCTGGTGCGCCTCAAAAAGAAAACGTTCTACGGTTTCTCGCTCCAGGAAGAACAGCTTCCAGTCTGGAAGCCCGATCAGCTTCGCGCCTGATGCTTGATGCTGTTTGAGAAAGAACACGATATAAGCAAACGACTCAATGGGAAGGTGGCCAGGGGCGATCTTCTTGTTAACGGCGCCCTGAAGCACGTCAAAGTCCCGGAGTGTCGAAAGCAGTCCCTGTGAGATACGGGCGATCGTGGCTTCGGACCAGTGTGCCGTCGTTTTGCCTTCCTTCACCCATCTTGCCAAGGCTCGCTCGACGACCTTCAGGTTGACGTCGACCAGACCCTGTGCGTGCATCGGCACGAGGATTTCGGTGACAGCATCATGTAGCGTCTTGTCCGCACGAGCGGAATGGAAGTACAGCAACCGCGCAAGAGCAACGGCCGGAAACCTTCCGTGGACGAGGGCTACCAGTGCCCTTGTCACCGATTCTTCCGATAGGTATCGCTGTCGAAAGATCGCAACGATGTCCTCGACACGGGACCGCGACGCCTTGCCAAAAACGTTCTCCCGCTGCACTCGCTTGACGTTCTCGGCCACTGAAGCTTTGACATCCCAGTGGGACAGCAGCGTCTTGGTGTCCCCAATCAAAGCCCCTGCCTTAATGATCTTGGAGGAGTACGAAGACGAGAGTAGCCGCCTCCCTGTTCTCAGTGAATTTCGGGCCACCATGATCGATCCGCCCAACCTCGTCGCCATTGCCTTTGTCGCTGGCATTGTTGCCGATCCAACGCCTTGCCCTTTACCCTTGTTCGACTCTTGGTCGGTTGCACTAACGCTGTGCCGCAAGCCCCAGCGTCGACTGCGGCGCTTAGGATCCAGCGACGGTGGCTGATTGAGGGACTGGCTGTTGCGCCCGGAATGGATTCGCGTATTCGTGTTCCGTCAAGGTGATGTTCGTTAGCCCATCTGATCAAACCCCGAAAACCGCGACAGCGGAAAAGTGAAAACGAACCGATCTGTGACTTCCTAAGCGCTGGATCTCACTTTCTGCCTCGACGCGAGCTCTGTGTCCATCCATTCGCGTCGTACAGTCGGCGCCTGGAAGGCGCCTCGTCTGCGCGGCCGGACTCTTTGTAGGCCCTCCAGCGAGCTCGGCCACCACATGGTGTGCTGCAGAATCTTTGCCTCCGTACGCGCACAAACAGCAAGCCACATTCAGGGCATCGGGCAAGCTGACGCGCGGCAGGTTCGTGAAGCAACGCGTAGAGCTCTAGCAGAAACATATTGGGCAACGAGCCTTCTAACTCCGTTCCCCACACGCCGATAGTCAGGTTAACCGCTACAGGAACACTGAGGCTTCCTTCGTTATCGAACCGGGCCCGAGCCTCCTGTGCGCTCATTTGAGCGAGAGCCTTTCGCTTGCGCGTTTTGGTGTCCACCACGGCGTGAAGCATCGATCTGGCCGCACGACTGACCGACAGGATTTCGGATCGGATTTCGGTGATCCGACTTGGAGATGGGCCGGCGTCGGCGAGCCGGGCCAACGCCAATTCACCGCCGGTGTGCCCGCACATTCGATGTGCTTGGTCGCTCAACTTCAGCCAATCGGCAGTTGATCGTGATTCGAGATTTGCTTCTGCGATCTCGACGGCTATGGCGAGCCTCTCGGCACCACTCAGCCTTCGGCGATGCGCAGCGTTCTTGGGCTTCATCTGATCACCAATTCCGCTGGCAGACACGGCGGTTGCGCGCAGCGATTATCAGACGGATACTCGCTGCAACGCAATAAGGCTATCACGTAGATTGCTCTCACGGTGACTCATTGGCCCTTCTGGGTGGAGCGGTGAACGAGATGAACTTCTTGCTAACAGCCGAAGCAGCAAGGCTCGCCGGTGTTTCTGGGGTCACGATTCGAGCGTGGGAGCGCAACGGCCGGCTTCGAGCCATTCGAACGCCAGGCGGAACACGTCTCTTTGCCCGCGAGGACGTTGAGCGGGCGGCTGCGGAGCGAAACGGTGACCGTGCTTCAAATGCCGTCGCCGCATTCGCTCGTGGGAAGGAGATTGCATGACCCGCAGTGCGAAGAGGAGTGCGAAGGAGCGTGCGCGAGCGCTAGTGAACGAGAAACGGCTTGCGACGCTGCTGCCGAAACTTGACGACCCGAACACGATAGATACGGCGCTCGAAGTGCTCGCGGAACGTGAACGGAGACGATCCACTGAAGATCGGAAAAAGTCGGATTCGATGACTGCGGGCGCCTTCAGACCCACGCCGAAGATGTTGCGTTATGTGCTTATGACGCGTCAGTTTGCGGCATCGAAGCATCCATACTCACAGCGCGCCGTCGCGGAGTTGTCCGACGTTCATGAGGATGTCGTTTCGCGTTGGCACCGTGTGCCCGGGTTTGACGAGTGGTTTAGCGAGCAGGTGCTCGGCGAGGTTGACCGGCTGATCCCGTTGGCGGATCTGTCGCTAGTGTGGCGGGCGATTCGAACGGGCGATCCACGCGATGTCGAAATGGCGCATCGAGTGCGCGGCTGGTGGCCGACCGCCGCGCCCGCCTACGTTGATCCGCAGGACACTGCTGGCGCCTCACCCGCAACGGTGCCGTACACATTGAACCTGCTGGTGCCACGGCCCGAGATGCCGCCAGTGGTGCCGCGATCATCTGCCCGCGTTGAAAAGAAATGACTACGCCGGAAGCGTGCGACTTACTCGTTGCCCAGACTGTTCAGGCGTATGCGGCACGCGCGGAGGCCTATGAACTGCGAGCCTGGCTTAGAGCAGCGCTCCGTGTGCTCATCAATCAGGCCCACGAGGTCGACCGACTGCGTGAGCAGCTGCGGCGAGAAAGCAGCCAGCATCAGGAACTCCGCGAGGCGGTGCGCGAGCGTCAGGAGGCGGCATGATTCCTTGGCCTACCTCTCCTCGCGACGCCGGCAATCACGGTCTCGTCTCAGTCCTGCTCGCCGCGGTGGAACCAGAGAGCGTTTCATTCGTTTGGTCAGGACGCGTCGCGGTTGGGAAGGTCAATCTACTGGTTGGCGATCCCGGCCTCGGCAAGTCTACGGTGATGCTCGACGTACTGGCCAGAGCAAGCCGGGGGGCTGTCTGGCCTGATGGGGGGAACGCGCCTCTGTGTGAGTCGGTGATCCTCTCAGCCGAGGACGACTTAGCCGACACGATCCGGCCTCGTCTCGACGCGCTCCACGCAGACCCTTCGAAGATTTACGCCATCAAGGCCGTACGTGGTGTCGACTGCGATCGGCTCTTTTCATTGGCTGACGACCTTGAACGCCTTGATCTGTTTCTCGAAGAGCATCCAGCGATTCGCATCGTGGGCATCGATCCGCTCAGCGCATACCTCGGGACCGCGACGGATAGCTACAAGGACAGCGAGGTGCGGGCAATCTTGGCGCCTCTGGCGAGGATTGCGGCTGACCGGCGCGTTGCCGTGCTCGGCATCATGCACCTAGGGAAGAGTGGCCAGCGGCCGGCGCTGTACCGGGTGCTGGGGTCGATTGCGTTCACTGCGGCCGCGCGTCTCGTGTTGGCCGTTGCTGAGCATCCGGACAAAGACGGGAGGCGCGTGCTGGCACCAGTGAAGCAGAACATCTGCGCACCATCACCGACGCTCGCGTTTCGTCTCGACGGGGGACGCTTGGCATGGGACGGCATAGTCGCCGCAGTCGATCTCGATGCCGTCCTCGGTGGCGGACATCCCGATCAAGAAGTTCGCCAAGATGCAGCTGACTGGCTGCGCGAGATCCTCGCGGACGGTCCCCTGCCCGCCAAGGATTTGCAGGCGGCTGCACGCGAGGCCGGGATCGGCTGGCGCTCAGTCGAGGGCGCCAAAGCAAAATTGAGGGTTCGGAGCGTGAAGCACGGCAGCGGCATCGCAAGTCGATGGATATGGAAGCTGCCCGAGACCGCCGCCGCTTCTACTGATCGCGGTCTTGCGGCCTTGCGATCTTTGGAAAATCCCTCAGATTCCGAAGCAATCAGGCAAGACCGCAAGACCGCAAAGACCGCAACGGAAGTAGGCAATGGACGCTTCTGATCGCCGCTACGTCAGTCTCCGGGGCGGCCTCGTGGTCCCGGTCGAGACGTATCTGCTGATGTTCGAACTCGAGGATCGTGGGTTCTGCCTGAACCGGGATGGTGACGTGCTGGTCGTGGAGCCGCATCAGCGCCTCACCGCCGATGACTGCGGGCGGATTCGACGGTGGAAACGGCACATCTTAGCGCTACTCGACTACGAGCCGCCGCCGATCGCTTCGTAAATGATCGACGAGACGCTTCGCGCTTGATGGCGTCGTTAAGGAACGCCAATGACTGATGGACGGACACCTCTGTTGCTCACGGTCGCTGACACCGCTGACCTCCTTCGAACGACACGGACAGCCGTGTACGCGATGGTTGCCCGCAACCAAATCCCTGGTGTGACTCGCCTGGGTCGTCGCGTCCTGTTCCGTAGGCAGGACCTGCTAGACTGGCTCGACCAGAGTCGCGTGCCATCGCCTAAGGAGTAGGCGGCGATGAGCGTGAACATCAGACGACATCCTCGCGGCGGATGGGACGTGGACATTAACGCCCTGCTCGCCACGGGGGATCGGCATCGCGAACGGCGAAAGCTGAGCGCGAGCTACTCGAAAACGACTGCTAGAGAGTGGGGCGAGCGCCGCGAGCGCCAGCTCCTGCTCACCGGGCCAAAGATCCGGAAGGAGGTACCTACACTAGAGACGTTTGCTCCGCGCTTCATCGAAGGGTACGCGCGAGCGAACCGCCAGAAGCCGAGCGGTGTTGCAGCGAAAGAGTCGATTCTGCGCTTGTACCTGATCCCGGAACTTGGCTTACGAACGCTCGATACGATCAGCAACGAGCACGTGCAGCGACTCAAGTTGCGACTGCACGACAAGTCACCTAAGACGGTTAACAACGTGTTGAGCGTGCTCAACGTGCTGTTGAAGCAGGCGGTCGAGTGGGGTGTCATGGACAAGATGCCCTGTTCGATCCGGCTCGTGCGAGTGCCGCGAACCGATGCGGCGTTCCACGACTTCGATGACTACGAGCGCTTGCTGAAGGCCGCGCAGACGATCGACCCGCGCAGCTACCTCATCGCGCTCCTCGGAGGCGAGGCGGGGTTGCGGGCGGGCGAGATCGTCGCCCTCGAATGGGCCGACGTCGATGTCGACCGGCGGCAGATCCGGGTGCGGCACTCCGATTGGTGCGGCGAACTGACGGCGCCGAAGAATGGGCGCATTCGGTTCGTCGGGATGACCGAACGGTTGGCGGCGGCGCTCCGCCAGCAGCGGCATCTCCGCAGCCGACGCGTGTTGTGCAAGGACGACGGCACGCCGCTCACCCGGCAGGGCGCGTGGTCACGCGTTCGCTACGCGGCCAAGCGGGCGAAGGTGCCGACCGGCGTGCACATCCTGCGTCACACGTTCTGCTCGCACCTGGCGATGCAGGGCGCACCGATGCGAGGGGTGCAGGAGCTCGTTGGGCATCAGAGCCTCGCGATGACGCAGCGGTACTCGCACCTGACTCCGGCGGCCCTCGACGCGACGATTCGCTTGCTCGAGAACCGCACGAGGGCGCGGGCAGTTGGAGACAATCTGGAGTCGCCGAAGGGGTGAAACGCGTAACGTGTTTGGATATAACGAGTTAGGTGGCTGGGAGGCAGGGATTCGAACCCCGATAACGTGGTCCAGAGCCACGTGTCCTACCGTTGAACGACCTCCCAATACTGGCGCCTTCTCTGACGAGGCAGGAACTTCCAATTGTAGTCAACGCAACGCCAGCGATTCAAGCAACGCAGATCCAGCCACGAACGGGGCCGAGGACGCGCCTGCGAAAGTTCCCGCGGTGTCTGCGGAGTAATCCTCGCGATCGGCCCAAGAGTGTACCGCTTCGGGCGGCATGTGTCCGTAGATGGGAGGCACGACGTTTGCGCCGCGATCGAGAAGGGCCGGGCGTTCGACCCGGGAGGAAGCCATGGCACTCTCTGGATCACATCTCATCAACGGATACGTCAGTTCAGGGTTTGAAGGCGTGCGCGTGGCGTTCGTCGACAACTTCATTCGACGCCACGAGCTGGGCGGCGCCTGCTGCGCCTACTACAACGGCGTGAAGGTGGTCGATCTCTGGGGCGGCGTTCGCAATGCCCAGACGGGCGAGCCGTGGCAGCAGGACACCATGGTGATCGTGTACTCGGCGACCAAAGGGCTCGCGGCGATGACGCTGGCGATTGCGCACTCGCGCGGCTGGCTCGACTACGACGAACGAGTGTGTGCGTACTGGCCGGAGTTCGCGCAGCACGGCAAGGAGCGAATCACCGTTCGACAGCTCCTCGCGCATCAGGCCGGGTTGTACACGCTCGACGTGCCGATCGTTCGTCGCCTCGTCGCCGATCTCGATCGTCTCGCCGTGGTCCTGGCCCGTCAGACGCCGGCGTGGGAACCGGGCACGCGGCAGGCCTACCACGGCATCACCCTCGGGTTCTACGAGACTGAACTGTTGCGTCGCATCGACCCGAGCCATCGCACGGTCGGTCAGTTCTTTCAGGACGAGATCGCCACGCCGCTCGGTCTTGATGTCTACATCAGGCTGCCCGAAGACGTTCCCGACTCGCGGCTCGCAACGATGAAACACCCATCGTGGATCGACATGATGCGCGGCTTCCCGCTGCGTCTGGCGATCGACGCTTTGAATCGCCGCTCGAAGATCTCCAGAGCGCTGAGAGGGTCAGAGCTGCCGCACGATCCGATGCGCGTGTATGCGCGCAATCTCGAGATTCCGTCGGGTGGCGCGGTCGGGACCGCGCGAGCGATCGCGCATGCCTACAGCGTGTTCGCCACCGGTGGCCGCGAATTGGGCCTGCGACCGGACACGCTCGCGTTGCTGGCCGAACCCGCCGTGCCCCCGACGCGCGGGTTCTATGACGAATGCATCAAGGCCGATGGCATTCAGTTCTCGCTCGGATTCATGAAGTCGACGGCCGCGTTGCGATTCGGCGGCCCGAGCTCGTTCGGGTCACCAGGCGCCGGTGGCGCGTTCGGCTTCGCGGATCCCGAAGCGGCGATCGGTTATGCCTACGTCACCAACGGGATGGGGACGCGACTGAGTGGCGATCCGCGAGACAGTGCTCTGAGAGACGCACTCTACGCGGCAATCGCAGCGGCGCCCACGGCCGCACGGGACGCCGCATAAGGAATCCTTAGGCGTTGGCAACGGAGGGCGGCGGAGGGAACGGAATTAACAGGAGGAACGGAGAAACGGAGAGGCATCTTCAAAAGACGCTCCGTTCCTCCGTTTCTCCTGTTAATCCGTTTCCTCCGTAAGCTCCGTCAGGCGTGCCGCGGTGTACCCTGAGTCAGCAGGAGGGTTTCGACATGACTGCCGATGACGACCTGACCGCGCATCACACTGTGGTGTCGCACCAGGAATGGCTCGAGGCGCGGCGCGTGCTGCTCGAAAAAGAAAAGGCCTTCACGCGACAGGCCGAGGAGATGAGCCTCCTGCAGCGCAGCCTGCCGTGGGAGCGCGTCACCAAGGAGTACATCTTCGAGGGCGGCGACGGCAAAGAGACGCTTGCCGATCTGTTCGACGGACGCAGTCAGCTGATCGTCTACCACTTCATGTTCCACCCGGACGACAAAGCCGGGTGTCCACACTGTTCACTGCGGGCTGACGGCTTTGCCGGCATCGGCGTGCACCTGAATCATCGTGACGTGACGATGGTGGTCGCGTCACGGGCGGCGTACCCGACACTTGCGGAGTATCAGAAGCGAATGGGCTGGACGTTCAAGTGGGTGTCTTCGGGTGCGTCAGATTTCAACTTCGACTACCACGTGTCGTTCACGCCTGAGGAGATGGCTGCCAAGCGCGCCGTCTACAACTACACCGTGCGTGATCCGCTGGCGCGCGAACGCGAGGGGCACAGCATCTTCTACAAGGACAAGAGCGGTGTCGTCTTTCATACCTACTCGTGCTACGACCGCGGCAACGACAAGCTCAATCTGCACTACCACTATCTCGATCTCGTGCCGAAGGGACGCGATGAAAGCGGGCGCGGTCCCTATTGGGTCCGTCGTCACGACGAGTACCTGGACTAGCCGCCTTCCTGTGCGATGAGCAGCGACACTTTGTCGGGTTCATCCAACCCTGGGCGGACAAATGCACGGGCTTTCGGGAAGACACGCTCGAGCGATTCACCCAGCCACACCAGATCTGCGATGAACGGCTCGACCTCCGCGTGAGTGATTGCGCCGCGCTCGACGAGATCCAGCCACGCCGCGTGCGAGCGGTCGATCCCGAGCAGCGCCACCTTGGCCGATCCGTCCGAATCGCGAGGTGCGTCCCAGCCGTCCTCGATCTGCTCGACGAGCGCGTGTACCGCGCGATGGACCTTGAACATGATCTGCATGTGAAACCAGCAGATCACCGCGCATGGATCGCGCACGTCGTGCGCCGACCATGACCGGCCATGCAGCCACGCGTACGCGCGTGTATGGTACTCGTCGGCGCGGGCCTCGATCGCCTGATGCTCGGCCGGCGGCTCTCGTCGTGGACGCTCGTCGTGCGAGTCCCTCTCGCGCGTGGCGCCATCGTTCATTTCGTCGATCAACTCCTGCGTCCATTTGGGCGGCAGCGGGGGTGCCTCTTCAGGAATCGGCGGCGCATCGACGATGGCCTTGTGGTTCGGATCGAGCTTGGCCTCGATTTCCGCAACATCGGCAAACAGCCGACAGCGTGATGTGAATGCGCACGTCTCGCACCATCGATCGCAGTAGTTGAAGACGCCGACGATGAACCCGTCACGAATCTCCATGGTGACCTCGCGACGATCGTCGAGAGCAACTCGCGTGCCTGGGTGAATGAGTGCGTGCGGGCTCCTAGGCATGGAAAATGCGGGGGATTCAGCATCTCCGAAGTGAAGGACATACCCGCGGGGGAATGTGGTTCCCTGAGAGTCCGCCTGCCTTCGACTTCGCTCAGGCCAGGAAGGCGGACACGACGTACGGTTGCGTACGTACGGACGGATCAATAAGAACGGTTGCTACGTGCGGCGGGCGGCAAGGAAATCCAGCAGCTGTTCGAGACGGGCGCGAGTGCGGTCGCGGCCGAGCCACGTCAATACTTCGAACAACCCGGGGCTCTGGGTGCGGCCGGTAACCGCCACACGGGTTGCGTGAATGAGCGCGCCGGCCTTGACGCCGCGTGCCGACGCGGTGCCGCGTACCGCAGCCTCGACCTGCGCTTCGTCGAACGACGTTGCCGCATCGAGTGCCGCGACGAGCGCAGCCAGATGGCCCGCCAGCTCGGGCGACGAGAGATGCTTGTCGACCGCCTCCGGCTCGTATGCCACGACCTCCGTCAGCAGGGGGCGCGCCTGCTCGACGAAGTCGGTCAAGCGCTTCGCGCGCGGACGCAGCAGCTCGAGCAGCCGATGGAACGCGGTGTCGTCCGTGATGAGGGGGTGCGAGGCGAGTCCCGCGTCGTGGAAGAACGGCCGCGCCGCATCCGCGAGCGAGTCGATCGGCAACCGCGCGATGTACTGCCCGTTCATCCAATCGAGCTTCTCGGTGTTGAAGACGGCATTCCCGCCACTGATGCCCTCGAGGGAAAAGCTCTCGATCAATTCGCGCGTGTCCATCAACTCGCGATCGCCGCCAGGCGACCACCCGAGCAGCGCCAGGAAATTGACCATCGCCGGCGCCAGATAGCCCTGACGCTGGTACTCCATGACGGAGGTCGCCCCGTGCCGCTTGCTCAGTCGCTTCTTGTCCGAGCCCAGGATGAGCGGAACGTGCGCAAAGCGCGGTACCGGCGCGCCGAGCGCTTCGAACAGCAGCACATGCTTCGGCGTGTTCGAGATGTGATCGTCCCCGCGGATCACGTCGGTGACGGCCATCTCGATATCGTCGACCGCTACCGAGAGGTGATAGGTGGGGTGCCGGTCTGATCGCAGGATCACGAAATCTTCGATGCTGGACCCGTCGAAGGCGATACGTCCATGCACCGCATCGTCGAACGCCGCACCGGCACGTGGCACCTTGAACCTGACAGCCCTCGGTGCATCCATCGCCACGAGCTCACGGATTCGATCGGGCGACAGCGACAGGCACGTCCGATCGTACTGCCAGGCTTCGTTCCGCGCCTCGGCGCGCTCGCGCTCCTGTCGCAGCCGGTCAGCGGAGCAGAAGCAATAGTAGGCGTGTCCATCGCGAAGGAGCCGATCGGCTGCGGCGCGATACTTCTCCAGCCGCTCCGACTGAAAGTAGGGCGCATGCGGTCCGCCGACATCCGGGCCCTCATCCCACGTCAGCCCGAGCCACCGAAGACCATCGAGGATGCCGGTGACCATGTCCGTCGACGAACGTTCGGTATCGGTGTCTTCGATCCGGAGGATGAACGTGCCCCTGTGCCGACGGGCGACGAGCCAGTTGAAGAGTGCGGTGCGGGCCCCCCCGACATGCAGGTATCCGGTCGGCGAGGGAGCAAAGCGGACGCGTGATGCCACAACAAAATTATTTCACGCGCGTCGAACGAAACCGTCGCCCACCGACCAAAAGTGAAATCACGAGTTGCCACAAGTGCGCGAGAATCCCCGTAATCGCTAAGGGTTTTTGGCGGCACGTCACTTGCTCATCCGCGTGACGCAGCCCCCGACAAGCAACGTGTCTGCGATGGCCCAAATTCTCGTCGTCGCTCAGACTCAGAGCCCGGAAAATCTGTACCCGACATCGTTGCTATGGCGTGGCGGGTACGATCTCCAATTGGCGAATGGCTTCGACGCCGCCACTCGCATGCTCGAGCGTACTGAGCCCGATCTCCTCATTTCGGAAGTGCGTCTCGGTTCCTACAACGCTCTGCACCTCGTGATCCGCAGCCAGCGTACGCATCCGAAGATGCGTTCGATCATCGTGGACCAGGTTCACGATCCGGTCACCGAGATCGACGCGATCCGTGAAGGCGCCTCCTATCTCGTGCAACCGAGCGCCGAGGAAGTGCTCGAATACGTGTCGCGCCTGCTTGCCGAAACCATGCCGCAGCGCCGGTGGCCACGCAAGCAGCTGGCCGAGGGTCTCGACGCGCGTGTCGCGCGTCGACCGGCCCGCCTCGTAGAGCTCAGCTACGGCGGGATGCGACTCGAGTTGCAGGAGGCGGGAAGGATCCCTTCGCGCTTCCAGATGAAGATCCCGAGCTTCGACATGGTTGTCCGTGCGCGTCCGATTTGGACGCACTACACCTCGGCGGGTTCGCTCTCGTGCGGGGCCGAGTTGTCGGAAGGCAATCCGAAAACACTCGCGCTCTGGCGCCACTTCGTCGACACGGTGCAAGACACCGCCCCACGTTCCGAGCTGCACACATAGGTGACGGTGGTCCGGCCGCCTGCCTACGCCAAGGCTACGGCGAGTCCGCCGTTGCGTTCCGCGAAGGCGGAAAGCCGGACACTACGCCCTGGCAGTCTCTGTGCATCGCGCGGCGTGGGGGTTACTCATGCCAGAACGAAAAACCATCGAGCGTGCGCGGAGAGCGAAGCGTGCCGGGAAGGCACCGTCAACTCAGGCAGGCGAATTCGTCCACGAGGAAATCGAACACGTGCGTGAAGGCAAGCACGGGGCGCGATCTGCGAAGCAGGCGATTGCGATCGGACTCTCCAAGGCACGTCGTGCCGGCGTCAAACTGAAGCCGCCACGCAAAGGACAAGCGTCCGCGGCCACGAGGAGAAACGCGCGCCAGGCGATGCGCGCGGGACAGCGGCGCGCGCGCCGCACGTCGGCGACGCGTTCGCGCGCGACCTCCCGTGCGCTGAAGCGCGAAAGCAAGCAAGCGGTCTCTCGGAAGTCGCTCTCGAAGCAGGCGCGGTCGGCGGCCGCGCGTCGCCGTCGTCGCGCGCAAGCCTGAGCTCGCGGCTCGGTCCGTGGCCACGTCCCGTCGTCGATCTCGGCGTATGTCGCGGCGACGCAATCGTCGCCGATCGTATTGATCGACGACAGGTGCTTCGACTCCGCGTCGACGACGGGAGGCCCACCCGAACGCCAAATCCCAGTTCGTAGCAGGTTTTCTCGGGTCCGGGGTGATCGTGATCACCGGTGAAGACCCGAGCGCGTTTTTCGATGCGCGGCCCTCACACTGATGGGCGCGAGTCTTGCTGTGCTCGTGCCCGTCGCCACATGTTCCTCCATGACTTCGATTGAAGCTCGGATGCTGCTGGTTCCCGAGATTCGGGAATTCATTGTCGCCAACTTCCTCTTCGGACTGGCGGACCAGACGCTCGAGGACGACGATTCGTTCCTCGCCAGTGGCATCATCGATTCCACAGGCGTGCTCGAGTTGATCGGCTTCCTCGAGAAGCAGTACGGCATCACGGTCGAGAACGCCGAGCTGCTGCCCGACCACCTCGACTCGGTGAACAAGGTGGCGAGCTTCGTTCGCCGAAAGCTGGGTAACTGATGGGTGCGACGTCGACGTTCTCACGCGCGGCGCTTCACCTCGACGCGGCACGCGAGGTCGAACGGATTGCCGAGGCAATTCGCGCCGCGGTTTTCGGCACGATGAAACGGAAGGGCGCGGTGCTGGGCGTGTCGGGCGGGATCGACAGCAGCGTCTGTGCTGCGCTCTGCGCGCGCGCGCTGGGACCCGAGCGCGTCACAGGGCTGCTGATGCCGGAGGCAGACTCCGCACCGGAGACCACGGACTTCGGCGCGCTCGCGGCCCGCAGCGTGGGTATTCGAACGGTGTTCGAGGACATCACGCCGATTCTCGACGCCGCGGGCTGCTATACGCGGCGCGATGCGGCGATCCGTGAGGTGGTTCCGGACTATACGCCGGCATGCAAGTCGAAGATCGTCCTCCCGAACATGCTCGCCGGCGACAGCTATCGCATCTTCTCGGTCGTCGTGCAGTTTCCCGACGGCACGCACGCGCGCGCCCGGCTCACGAGCGACGCCTATCTGGGGATTCTCGCCGCGACCAACTTCAAGCAGCGTGTCCGCAAGATGATGGAGTACCACTACGCCGACCGCCTGCAGGCGGCGGTGGTCGGCACGCCGAATCGCCTGGAGTACGACCAGGGATTCTTCGTCAAGCTCGGCGACGGTGCCGCCGACCTGAAACCGATCGCGCATTTGTACAAGACGCAGGTCTATCAGCTTGCCGATTACCTCGGCGTGCCGGACGCGATCCGCCAACGTCCCCCGACGACGGATACCTATTCGCTGTCGCAGTCGCAGGAGGAGTTCTATTTTTCGGTCCCATTCGACACGCTGGATCTCTGCCTGTTCGGCTTGAATCACGGCGTCGCCGCCAGCGCGGTGGCGCCGACGGTCGCCCTCACTACCGAACAGGTCGAGCGCATCTATCGCGACATCGCCGCCAAGCGCAAGGTCGCCGAGTATCTCCATTCGCCGCCAATGCTCGTGGAAGAGATGCGAACGCCAGGGGATGTCGAGCATGCCGGAGCGTGAAGCGACGCAGGGCCGGTCGGCCGAGACCAACGCCGCCGGCTTCCTGCTCGGGAACGGCGACCCGCTCGAGACTGCGATCTACTTCGAGCGCGAGCAGTACACCTACAGCGACATCGACCGCGCGGCCAGGGCGATCGCGATTCAACTGCGCAACGCCGGCTGCTCCAAGGGCGAGCGAGCCCTGCTCATCGGGACCAATTCGTTCTTCTGGGTTGCCGCCTACCTCGGCACGATTCAGGCGGGGCTCGTGTGCGTGCCGCTGCCTCCAGGCATCAGAGCCGACGATCTCGGACAGATCGTCGCGACGGCAGAGCCGATCGCGGCGTGCGTCGAGGCGGGCACCGGCCTGAGGCACGCTCAGGCGTACGGCGATCTGCACCTCGTGACCGATCGCCGCGTCGAGCATCCGACAGCCCGATCGGTGGCAAATCTCCGCGAGCTGCAACAGCGCCTCGACGCGAGAGCGGCCTGGTTTCCTCCCGTCGCCACCGACGATCTCGCGGCGCTCATGTTCACCTCCGGCACGACCGGAACATCACGCGGAGTGATGGTGTCGCACGGCAACATCATCGCCAACACGACGTCGATCATCGAGTCGTTGAGGCTGACCCGTGCCGATCGCGTCATGATGGTGCTGCCGTTTCATTACTGCTATGGCGCATCGTTGCTGCATACACACTTGCGTGTCGGCGGCAGCCTCGTGGTCGATTCCCGGTTCATGTACGTCGAGACAATCCTCGAGCGCATGATCGAGTCCGCCTGCACCGGGTTCGCTGGTGTGCCGATGCATTTTCAGACGCTGCTGCGAAACTCGACGATGCGACGACGGCAGTTCCCGAGCCTTCGATACGTCCAGCAGGCCGGCGGCCATCTGAGTGCGGCCCTGATCGACGAGCTGCGTGCCGCACTCCCTGCTGCGAGCGTCTTCATCAGTTACGGGCAGACGGAAGGCACGGCGCGGTTGTCGTGTCTGCCGTCGGAGATGCTCGAGGCGAGGCGCGGATCGATCGGCAAAGGCCTTCCTGGTGTGCGTCTCAGGGTGCTGAACGACGGAGGCCTGCGCGTGTCGCCCGGTGAACTCGGGGAGATCGTCGCCGAGGGTGCGAACGTGGCGAAGGGCTATTGGCGCGCGCCAGAGGAATCGCGCGAGACGTTTCGCGATGGCCGGCTCTACACCGGCGATCTGGCGACCGTCGATGCTGACGGATACATCTACATCAACGGCCGTGCGAGGGATTTCCTCAAGTGCCGTGGCGAGCGGATCGCCTGTCAGCGTCTCGAAGATCGTCTCCTCGAATGCGACGACATCGTCGAAGCGGCGATCATCGGTGTGCCCGACGATGTGCTTGGAGAGGCGGTGAAGGCGTTCGTGGTCCCACGAACGCCGGGTGATGACGGTGTCGCGGACCGCCTGCTGGCGTTCTGCAAGTGTCACATGCCGTCGTATCTGGTCCCGAAGGAGGTTGTCGTTCTCAGTACGATGCCGAAGAGTGACGCGGGCAAGGTCATGAAACGCGTGCTCGGGTCGTACTGATCCCACTGCGTGTGCTCGGGCCGCGACGCACGAGCAGGACGACGCGGCAATCTGAGCTACCAGGCTGCCCTCATTCCACACGGCCGCCCGCAATGACAGGGTCAGGCCTGCGCCGGAAAGGCCACGGCAAACGCGTTTGCCCTCGGCAGTCCGGCACTGTTGGAGAAATGCCCCACAGAGCGGAGCCGAGGCTTCAGCCTCCGCGGATATCGATTCATCCCGCCTGCGGGCGGTGTTCTGACGAATTGCACCCGGATCGGACTCACCCGCCGATCGCTATGCTACTGTCGTGATCAAAGACCGATAATCCGTTTCAGGAGTCATATGGTGGCCTCATCGACATACATGCGTCTTGGCGTCCGCCTGGCTGTTTTGCTCGCGCTGCTCACGATCCCCGCGACGACCCGCACGCAATCGGGCGATTTGCCCGGCATGCCGCCGCTGCTCAACCCGCATGACATCTATGCGGGCATTCGCCCGGGTCCGGTCCAGCCGACTGTGAAAGATTTCCCAGCGCGCGTGTATGTCCCCAACAGCGGCGACAACACGGTCGACGTCATCGATCCGCACACGTTCAAGATCATCGATCACTTCGACGTGGGCCGGGAGCCACAGCACGTCACGCCGTCGTACGACCTGAAACACCTGTGGGTGCTGAGCGATCTCGGCGACAGCGTGACGCACATCGATCCGTCCACTGGTCACAAGGGCGAGACGATGCACGTGGACGACCCGTACAACATGTATTACACGCCCGATGGGAAGTTCGCGATCGTCGTTGCCGAGCGCTTGAAGCGGCTCGACTTCCGCGATGCCGCCACGATGAAAGTCGTGGAGTCGGTGAAGGTGCCCTGCCGGGGTGTTGATCACATGGACTTTTCAGCCAACGGCCGGTACCTGATCGCGAGCTGTGAGTTCTCAGGTGAGCTGTTGAAGGTGGATGTCGAGGCGCGCAAACTCATTGGGAGGTTGAAGCTCCCGGGCAAGATGCCGATGCCGCAGGACGTGCGATTGTCTCCCGACGGTTCGACGTTCTTCGCTGCCGACATGATGGCCGACGGCGTCTGGGTGGTCGACGGCGAGACCTTCAAGTCAGCGACCCTGATTCCAACGGGGAAAGGGGCGCACGGCATCTACCCGAGCCGCGACTCGAAGTGGTTCTACGTGTCGAACCGCGGCGAGGGCACCATCTCGCTGCTCGATCCGAAAACGCGGAAGGTGGAAAAGAAGTGGTCCATCCCCGGCGGGGGCAGCCCTGATATGGGCGGCATATCACCCGACGGGAAAGTGCTGTGGCTGTCGGGGCGCTACAACGCGGAAGTCTATGCGCTCGATACGAACGACGGTCACCTGCTCGCGCGGATCAAGGTCGGGAGGGGGCCGCATGGTTTGTGCGTGTACCCCCAACCCGGCCGCTACTCACTCGGTCACACGGGCAACATGCGGTAATCCGTAGGGCCCGGCATTCGTAGGGCCCGGCATTCGTAGGGCCCGGCTTTCCTGGCCTGAGCGAAGTCGAAGGCAGCCGGCCCATGCTGGTGTCCGCCATCAGCGTGATTTCCAGCCCGCGATCGAAATGACGTGACCATTCGGATCGCGGAAATCGGCGGCGTAGAGATCGCGGTTCTCGTCCGCTGTCACAGCCCGAAGCGTGCTGCGGAATGTCACGCCGCGGCTCTCCATCGCCGCGTAGGTCGCGAACACGTCAGGACTCTCGAGCACGACTTCGGTGAATGCTGCTAATCCGGTTGACGGTCCCGCCGGCGGCTTCGCGAGCACTTCGAGCATCAGCAGCACACCGCCGCCATCGAACACCGCGAACTCATCGTTGATCATCTGAAGCTTCAACCCGACGCGATCGCGATAGAACGCCGTGCTCGCGGCAAGGTCGCTCACGCGGAGGATCAGCCGGGTGGCGCGCACGGTCGATGCATCTGATGCGGTTTGCGCGTTCAGGTGCGGCGGTGCGAGCGCGCCGGTGAGAAGGACAGTAACGGCGACGAAGGACATACGTGTCATGAGGATGCTCCCTTCAAGGCCCAGAAGCCGGTGATCGATTCAATCCTGCGATTGGCGAACACGAACACGTTGGTACCGCGGCCACGCTCCGCGCCGTCGCCGGCGCGCACGACCCACTCGGCGAGGACCACGCCCTGACAGTGGCGGATCTCGCCCTCGCGCGTCATGCGCAGTCCGGGCATGAAGCGCTGAGACGCGGCGAGGTGGGCGAGCAGATCGTCGGTACCTTCGATGGCGCTGAAGCGGTCACGCATGCGGATGTGCGGTGCGACCGCGCGCGCGAGGGTCCTGGCGCGGTTGCCGCTGTCGGGATCGGACCACGCATCGAACCACGCATCCACAGTCGCGGTGGCGTTGGCGTTGACTTCGTCGGCCACGACGTTTCCAAACAGCGAGAGTTGGAAGCGCCAGCCCTGGACGTGTTCGTCGCGAACGGCGGCATCAACGAACTCATGTGTCAGATGCAGTCGCGTCGACTCGTGCTCCGCAACCAGACGAATCGTCACGCGCGACGAGCCGGGCGGGATCGGATTGCCGCTGGCGTAGCCATAGCTCAGCACGAGGCGGCGAGGCGGATCGATCTCGAGCACTTCGCCGAGCGCTTCGACGCCGCCCGGATATCTGATCAGAAAGCGTCCACCAGGGCGGGCATCGATCGTCGATCCAGTTCCCCACCAGAGGGCCCAGCGTGCCGGGTCGGTGAAGAAGCGGAAGACGGTTTCCGGTTCGGCAGCAATCACGATCGTGCGATCGAGCCGATGCGGCAAGGTGTCCGGCAATGTCGTGGCGGTCATCTGCGTCCCCGTCGCCGCCGGCGTGGCCCGCGGCGCGTCTGTTCGAGTTCGGCGTGGAGCTTGAGACGCCAGAGCGCGTCGCCCCACATGTCTTCGAGCACCTGGCCGACCGGCCCGAGCTCGTCACGCCGCGCGCGATAGAAGCGGTGACGTCCTTCGGCACGCAGATCCACCAGGCCCGCCGCGGCCAGCTTCCGCAGATGGAGCGAGACCGCACCGAAGGTCACGTCCGGCATCGCCGCGTGGATCGCTCCGGCCTGCAGCTCCTGATCCCATAGCAGGCGCAGAATCTCGCGCCGGCGAGGCGAGGCGACGGCCGACAGCACCGCGTTCATGGAGATAGTTTAGTTGAAACTAAAATATTGTCAAGTCCCTGCTGGACGTGTTGCGATGTTGCTTCTCGGCCGCCGCTCGCGGCGCCTGCGAGTCCGTTGGCGACTCTCGCGTACGCGGCTCGCTCCACGCGGCACTCCGGAATGCATCAGCCAGTCGAGTGCTGCTGACTCGTGACACCTTTCATTCGCGGGCTGTTGCGCCAGCCAGGTTGATGCATCCTGGAGCGCGGCGTGGAGCGAGCCGCGCACGCGACAGTCGCCAACGGCATCGCAGGCGAGGCGAGCCGCGGGGAGAAGCAACAGCGTGAGTCCCTTGCGACGGAGGAGCGGCGACATATCGCAAGGCAGGCGCCGAAGATGTCGTTGGCCGGCGAGCGGATCGCCGCGCGGAAGGATGCGTCAACCTGGTTGGCGCAATCGGAGTCGAGCAAAAAGGATCAGGGACGCTCGGGTTGCCCTACTTCATGATTCCCATGAAGAAGAGGACCAACTCGAGGACGAGGATCAGGACGACCAGCAGCTCGAGCGCTTCACCTCTGGCCATTCCGGTCTGCTCGACGGCGAAGCGGTAGATGTCGTCGAGCGTGTTCAGTTTGTCGCGGACGTTCGCCTTCCATTGCTCGAGCCCGAGACGTGCTCCAGTGAGTGTGAGCACGCGCGCGGTGTAGATATCACCCGCGACCCGCAACGCGTTCTCGGCGCGGTCGGTCAGCTCGTTGACGTCGATGAAGAGCGCGTGCACCTGTTGGGCCGCGCGGGTGTAGCGGCGTCCTCCCCAGCCTCTGAACCAGCTGGGTTTCTGCAATTCCGCGTAGATGCGCGAGAGCTGGCGCGCGAGCAGGTCGTCGTAATAGCGGAACTCCAGAAGCTGTGAGTTGACGAACTCGACGATCTCGGAGACCGCTTGCACGCCGCTCGGGGTGTCGTACGCGAAGGCCGCGTTCCAGCTCGGGACGAGCAGGTCGCCCTCGAAATACGAGATGCGGTGGCGCAGGACCTCCTCCCGCTCCTGACGGCTGAGCGCCTCCCGTTCCCCGCGCAGCAAACGGGCGATGTCTGTGCCGCGCTGTTCGATCAACGCGTCGGCCGACATCCGCTCGCCCAGCTCTGTGACGGAGAAGAGGAAGTAATCCTCGGTGACGAACTCAGTACGCGGCGACGTCATCGCAGACTGGAGGCGTGCGGTGAGATCGCGGCAGAGCGACTCGCCCGTCGCGCCCAATCTTGGATCGTCCTGCCAGGCGAGGCCTGCATCGAGCAGGCCGGCCCACGTTCCCGGCAACGGACGTGTCAACGCGACTGAGACCACCCCGTAGTCGAACAATTTGAACCGTACGGTGAATCCGAACGCGGCCGCCAGCCCCAGGGCCTGCCCCTCGATCGTCAACGGGGCATGCTGATACTGCACGTACGATGGTGTTGCCGTCTTCTGCGTCAGCCGGTGGCGCGCGGTGGGCGCGATCAGATGCGGCACGCTCTGCAGATCGATCGCGTCGGCGACGTCGTACAGAAAAAAAGCGGTCACGTGGCCGGTCAGTTCTGTGGACATCGACGCGTCCTCGAGTGGTGCTGTGAGCGTGGGGGCTGGCGTGGGTGTACGTAGGGGCCGGCTTCAGCCGGCCCGCGCCAGGGCCGCCTGAAGGCGGCCCCTACGCTCTACGCTGAACAGCTGGCGAGAGTATGGCCCGCACGCGCGACATGGCACAAGGCGCCACGCCGTCGATATTTCAGTGATCGAGCGCGTCGACTTCACGCGTCACCTGCTCGTTGCGGAACGCCTCGCCGAAGGCACGGTGGATGCGCCGAAGCCGTCGGAGCGTGTCTTTGTCGCGGTGCAGATCCGCGAGCGTCGGGTGGGCCTCGAACGACTGGGGCACGTCGACCAGGCGCTTGCGACACACACGAAGCCAAGGCATGACCGCTTCGAGGTCCTCGCGCACGACGTCGAGCGGCGTGTGGAAGGTGAGCGCATGGCTCAACGCGGCCTCGCCGAGGGCGCACAGCATGGCGCACCAGTGGTAGTACGCGCCGAGCACTCCGTCCGGACTTCCTGCGTTTCGCGTGTGTTCGTCGGGGAATGCGGCGAGCTCGCGCTCGAACCTCAGCCTGGCCTCTTCGCCCCACGTCCAGTGCCGTAACAGGCACGCGAGCTGATCGAAGGAGACGTCTTTGAGTGGTTGGCCAGTGTACTGCCCCTCGGTGTCGTGTGCGCCCATTCGTCTAGTCCTGTGAACGTGCATGGTGGTCCGAGCGTCACTGATGACGTCCGTCGGTCTTCGAATGGACACTCGGAGGTTGCGAGGCGTTTTGCAGTACGCGTACCGAGGCTCGCAGTCGAATCGACGCACCGCTGCGAAAGGCGGTGATCGAAATGGCCTTTCGATCTTACAGACCCCGGACGAAAGGGTGGACACAAAGCGGCCTTGTATACTTCGTACATGAGCCGCTCGTGGATCGTGATACTGGCCCTGATCGCAGGAGCAGGGTGCGGTCAGCCCGCCGGACGCGTGGTCGCGCCCGCTGCCACTTCGCCATCGTTCGAGACCCTGACCGATGAGTTCACCCGCGGCGCGCTGGCGTTGTCGCCGGTGGCGGCCACACAGGTGGGATATCACGAACACAAAGGGATGTTGCTGGATGAGGCGATCGATGATCTCAGTCCCGCGGGCATCGACGCGCAGCGGCGCTTTTATCAGGACATGCAATCGCGCCTGGCGTCGCTCGACGCGGCCTCGATGGATCGCGGACAGCAGGCCGATGTGCAGATTCTCCGCAACAACCTCGGCATGTCGCTGCTCGAGCTCGACACCATCCAGAGCTATCGTCACAACCCGACGATGTACGTGGAGTTGGCAGGGAATGCCGTCTACACGCCGTACCTGTTGAATTACGCACCCCTCGAAGCCCGCTTCGGACACATCATCAAGCGTCTCGAGAAGATTCCTGCCCTGGTGACACAGGCCAAAGCGAACCTCGTCGATGCGCCCGAGGTCTGGAACCGCGTGGCGCGCGAAGAGAACGATGGCAACATCGGCTTGATCGATCACACCCTGCGTCAGGCGGTGCCCGGGCCGCTGAAGGCGTCGTACGACGCGGCCGCGGGCCCCGCGCTCGCGGCATTGAAGGACTTGAACGCGTTTCTTGCGGGCCCACTGTCGAAGAAGACGAGCGACTGGCGGCTCGGGAAAGAGAAGTACGCGCTGAAATTCAAGTACGTGCTCGCCACCGACAAGACGCCCGAGCAGCTGCTCGCTGAAGCTGAGAAGGACCTGCAGGCCACGCGCATGGAGATGGCTGCACTGGCCGCTCCGCGCAGCGTCAAGCAGGCCCTCGACGAGATCGCGACGCACCATGCGACGCCCGATACCTACATGGCGGAAGCAAGGAAAACGCTCGAGCAGGCCACCGCGTTCGTGAAGGAAAAGAGCCTGGTGACCTTGCCGCCGCGATCGAACTTGCAGGTGATCGACACGCCGGAATTCATGCGGGGCATCTACGGAGTCGGTGGGTTCAACTCGGCGCCGCCTCTGCAACCCGAGCTCGGCGCGTTCTATTGGGTGACGCCGATCCCGAAGACCTGGCCGAAGGAACGCATCGAATCGAAGCTGCGTGAGTACAACGAGTACGGCATGCAGCAGCTCACCATCCACGAAGCGATGCCCGGTCACTACGTCCAGCAGGAATGGGCCAACGAGTTGCAGCCCACCTCACGCCGGGTGCTCCGCAGTGTGTTTGCGAACACGCCCTACGTCGAAGGCTGGGGCATGTACACGCAGCAGCTGATGTCCGAGGAAGGCTACTTGAACAACAGCACGGAGCTGCGGCTCACGTGGCTGAAGCAGAAGCTCCGTGGCCTCGCGAATGCGATCCTCGACGTGCGTCTGCAGACGATGGGCATGACCGATCAGCAGGCGCTCGACCTCATGATCAACGACACGTTCCAGGAACGCGAGGAAGCCACCGCCAAGCTGCAGCGCGCGCAACTCTCTTCGTGTCAGCTGCCGACGTACTACGCGGGTCTGACGGGCTGGCTGCAGGCGCGTCAGCACTACAAGGACGCGAAAGGCAGCGCGTTCTCGATCCGCGAGTTCCACGACCGCGCGTTGAAGGAGAGCGGCGTGCCTCTTCCCGAGCTGGAGAAGCTGATTCGCTGAAGCCGGTCCAGAAGGACGGGGGCCGGTCGGGCCGGTCCTTCTGGCCCCCGTCACTGGTTGTTGTTATTCCCGCCGTTGGTGTTGCCGGTATTCCCGCTGGTGCTGGTGAACGTGATCTGGCCTCGGATCTCGCCAGTCTTGAACGCGTCCGTGTGCACGTTGCCGTATGCGGCTTCCGAGCGCAGCGCCGCGATGAACGCCGCGAAATCGCCCACACTCACGCCCTGAGCGGTCACGGCCATGATGTTGGCCGCTGTCAGCATGCCGCTCACGGTTCCGCTGTTCTGGGGGCAGGGCGGTGGCGCGGGCACGCCCTCCGGGGCGGGAGTACCGTTCGTACAGAGGAACGCCATGATTCCGCCAGCGATTGCCGGTCTGCCGATGTGAATGTGCGCGAAGAGGACATTGGTCGCGAGGCGCGAGTACGTGAGGGTGTAACTGAGTGACTGACCATCCCCGCTGATCTGCACATCGAGAGTCCCGCTCGCCGGCGACGAGATTGTCGGTGTTTCTTCGTATCCGTTCAGATCAGCATGGCCCCGTGTCGGAGCCTGCGCTCGCACGTTCAGCGTGCCGGCCAACGTGATGACGGCACATGTTGCAATCGCGATCGTTCGGTTCGTTCCCACCATGAGTCACCTCGTACGAAGAGCTGAGGCAGCGTCGACGCGCATGCCATGGGGGGATTCGCGATCTATGCGCGAAAGCCTCCATGTTCGCAACGATGTTCTTTGCGAACTCGACCCTTGGTGCCAGGTATCGTGGTAAGCGATCGGATGAGAGCGGATATGGTCGTGGTGGGGAAGTGAGCGCGTGGTCTGCAGAGAGACCCCGCGCTCACATCACGTACGTCAGTCCTCTCCGCGGAAATTCAGCTGACCGCGAATTTCACCGCCCGGAAACTGCGACGTATGCACGTTGCCGTAGGAGGCGTGCCCGCGCATCGCCGCCAGGAACTCCGCGAATTCACCGGCCGTGATGCCCTGACCAGTAGGCCCGATGACGTCGGCCGGTCCGAGAGTCCCGGTCACGGTTCCGCCGCTGTCCGGACACGGTGGCGGCACCTGGGCGGGCAAAGGGGGTCCTCCTTGATTCGCGCAGAGGAACACCATGACTCCTCCATTGATGGCCGGCCTCCCAAGATGAATGTGCGCGAACAACACGTGAGTGGGCAGTCCCTCGTATGTCAACGTGTAATCGACTGAGTCACCATCCTTGCTGATCCGCACATCGAGTGTGCCCGAAGCCGGACTCGACAGCGTGAGATTCTCTCCAAACCCGCTGAGATCCGCGTGCCCCTTTCGATGGCCTTCGTCGTCGGCCAGAATCGCGCTCGTCTGAGTGAACGCGAACACAACGGCAAACGCGATCGACAACTGCTTGGCTCGCACCATACTCACCTCGCGAAGGAAGAAGTAACGAATCCCCGCCTGCCGGCAGATCTATTGCTCAACAACAGCCGGAACGCAACCATATTTGGTGTAACGGGTAGTACGGGGCACAGCTCGACCGTGAGCTGCGCCCGAAAATGCGGTTGTAGAAGCGGGTCCAGACCCGCCCTGACGAACTACGGCAGATAGCTCTGCACGAAGTCGAGGACGTCCTGCCGATCCATGCGGAAGACACCGCCGGTTCCCGCGCAGTTGCCGTTGATCCCGAACGAGGTGACCCCGGCGACGATCTTGGTCTCGGACGATCCGGACCCGACGAAATTCGGACCACCGGAATCACCGAAGCACGTGCCGCCGGTGCTGTGATTGTTCGACAGCAACATCGAGAAAGGACCAGTAAAGCCAGGCACGTTGATCTGAAGCAGATGAGGGGTAGCCGACATTCTGGTTCTCGTGTTCGTCGCCAGAAACAGTGCTGCGTCCGGGAAACTCTCCTGAAGTCCGTAGCCGACCGCCGTGAACGTGACGTCCTGCAGGCCGCGGCGCGTCTTGAGTTGATCGAATTGATTGACGGTCGGCAGCTTCCCGTACTGAGACGCAGGCAACTGAACACCACCACCGCTCAGGATGACGACGCCGACGTCATGCAGAACGAACGGTCCTGTTTCATAGAGTGGGTGTGCTGCCCACGATACCGCTTCCACGGCATTGGGTCCCGCAAAGGGATAGTTGTTGGTCTTGCCGATACCTGCTTCGACATCCGACTCGGTGAACACGCGCATGCCCGTGTACGGCGCGTCAGGAAAGGCATTCGTGCAGTGGCCCGCCGTCAGAAGCACCGTCGGTGAGAGCAACGTTCCACTGCACCTGAACGCTGGTTTCCCACCAACCTCCATCAACAACAGCACCACAGCAGGATGAGCGCTGCCATCGACTTTTCCATCGGTGACTGCCTGCGTGCGGACGAGAATCAACGCAAACACTGCCACGAACGTGAGCAATAACGTGCGACGCATAGTCTTTCCCCCTTGAACATCCGCCTGTGACCGATCTCCATGCTGGAGTGATGGATGTGCCAGTTCGGGTGAGGAAAGAATTGTACTCGGGCTACGAGCTCTGCGACTCTACGAAATCTGAGATCTGAGAGCTCAGCCGACCGTCCAGAGCGTCAGCGATGAGACGTCCTTCACGAAGATCCGATTGCCTGACACGACCGGCTGCGT
Source organism: Vicinamibacterales bacterium (assembly GCA_036407095.1). Classification (GTDB taxonomy): domain Bacteria; phylum Acidobacteriota; class Vicinamibacteria; order Vicinamibacterales; family UBA2999; genus Gp6-AA40. The sequence goes on from DASWZV010000146.1 coordinate 64,207, forward strand.
CCACGTGTCGCTGTCGGCGACCTTGAAACGGGCAACTGGATCGAAGCGGTCGCGATTGAAGCGAATGACGACGAGCTCGCTGTCGTCTTCGAGCGAAAAGATAGTGCGGCCCGATCTCGCGATCGCCGCATGAGCCGCCTGTCGGGGTTCGCTCTTCCAGAGCACGCGCCCGGTATCGAGGTCGAGGGCGAAGTACTGCCCGCTGTTCAGGTGCGAGAGACCGAAGAGCACGCCGTCGACGGCAACAGCGTCGCTCAGGTGCATCGAGACCTCGTCGGTGTGCCACACGTTGTTCGTCGACCATTCATCCTTGCCGGGGACAGCTCGAAAAGCGGTCACGCCGTTGTTGCGTCCCATCTCGATCACGGTGTCCTTGTAAACGATTGGGGTCTGGCTCGTCGTCGTGCTCGGCGTGGTGAACGGTCGTCGCCAGAGCAGCTTCCCGCTGTCGAGCGCGACCCCGACGAAGTATTTCTGGGTGAACGTCACCACTTGTCGCGTACCCGACAGATCGAACAGCAACGGCGATCCATATGCGGGACCGTCACCGTTCCAGCTCCAGCGCACGGCTCCTGTGGCGACGTCGAATGCCGTGAGCGCACCGTTGTCGTGTCCGCCGACGTGAAAGATCACGAGGTTGCCGGCAACCAGCGGCGACATCCCAGTGTGATACAGCGGCTCGGCTGCACCCGCCGGCTTCTGCCAGAGTCGCTGGCCGCTGGTCGCATCGAAGGCAGTGACGATGCCGCTGATGCCGAGAGTGAACAGTCGATTCGCCGCGAACGCCGGCGTGGACTTCGGCCCCGGTCCGTGTGGCGCCGTAGCCGGGTTCATCTTGAAGGGCGCCGGATAGCTGGTGCGCCAGAGCACCTTCGCAGAGGCAGCATCGAGCGCCGACATCACTTCGTTCTCACCCTGTCGCATGAATACGAAGATGCGATTGCCGACGACGAGCGGCGTGGCGTAGCCGGCGCCGACATCTGCGTTCCATCGTTTGGTCAGCGCCCGGGGCCATGCCGACGGTTCCTTGAATCCGACGATCTGACCGTCGCGCGCCGGTCCGCGCCATTGCGGCCAGTCCTGGGCCAGCGCAACCGTCGCCAGCAGGACAAGGAAGGGCAGCAGGGCCACTCGTTGGGTCATGGCATAACGATACCCGTTCTCCCATGACGGCTGATCGGAGAGGATGCGGAAAGATCGGGCGTGTGTTACCCGCGATCCGAAAGCGCCAAGATCGAACGAGCCTCGACGGTGACGCGCTCGCCGCTCGCGAACGTCTTCTTGCGCCGTCGCATGCCCCCGGTGTCGACGCGGGTGAACCAGCGTCGCGGGCCGCCCACGCAGCTCAATCTGAACTCCAGCCGCTCGTGATGGGCGTTGAACAGCAGCAGAAAGCTGTCATCTTCGATGCGCTCGCCCCGCAGCCCGCGCCCGGCGATCGCAGCGCCGTTCAGGAACACCATCAGGCTCTTGGCAAAGCCGGCCGCCCAATCCTCGTCGGTCATCTGGGTGCCGTGGGGGGTGAGCCAGGCGATGTCTTCGACGCCCGCGCCGTGGAGCGGCCGTCCCTGGAACCATCCTCGCCGCATGAAGGTCGGGTGCGATTTGCGAAGAGCGATCAACTGCTTGGTGAACGCGAGCAGCGCATGATCCTGATGGTCCCAGTCGAACCACGTCAGCTCGTTATCCTGGCAATAGGTGTTGTTGTTGCCCTTCTGCGTGCGGCCCCACTCGTCGCCGCCAAGGATCATCGGCACGCCCTGCGACAGCAGCAGCGTCGCCATGAAGTTGCGCACCTGACGCGCGCGTAGCGCGAGCACGGCCTTGTCATCGGTGTCACCCTCGGCGCCGCAGTTCCACGACCGATTGTGCGACTCGCCGTCGCGGTTCTCGTCGCCGTTGGCTTCATTGTGCTTCTCGTTGTACGACACCAGGTCGCGCAGCGTGAAGCCATCGTGCGCAGTGACGAAGTTGATGCTGGCATACGGACGGCGGCCGTTGCCGGCGTACAGGTCGGAGCTGCCGGTGAGCCGCGACGCGAACTCGGCAAGCGTGTCGTCGGCGCCGCGCCAGTAATCTCGAATTGTGTCGCGATACTTGCCGTTCCACTCGCTCCAGAGCGGCGGAAAGTTGCCGACGTGATAGCCGCCCTCGCCGACGTCCCACGGCTCGGCGATCAGCTTGACGCGGCTCAGCACCGAATCCTGCTGAATGAGATCGAAGAAAGCCGACAGGCGATCGACGTCGTGGAGTTCGCGCGCGAGCGTGGCCGCGAGGTCGAACCTGAAGCCGTCGACGTGCATGTCGAGCACCCAGTACCGCAGGGAGTCCATGATCAGCTGCAGCACGTTCGGGTGGCGCATGTTGAGACTGTTCCCGGTGCCGGTGTAGTCGGTGTAGTACTCGGGGTGATCGTGCGGCAGCCGGTAGTACGCGCGATTGTCGATACCGCGGAAGCAGAGCGTCGGCCCACGCTCGTTGCCTTCGGCGGTGTGGTTGTAGACCACGTCGAGGATGACTTCGAGTCCGGCTCGATGCAGCGCCTTCACCATCTCGCGGAACTCGGCGATCGCGCCGCCGCCCGTCGGCCGGCTCGCATACTCCGCATGCGGGGCGAAGAAGCCGATGGAGTTGTAGCCCCAGTAGTTTCGCAAGCCGCGACTGAGCAGGAAGCCGTCGTGAACGAAGTGATGGATCGGCATCAGCTCGACGGCCGTCACCCCGAGCTCCTGGAGGTACTTGATCGAGCACGCGTGCGCGAGGCCGGCGAAGGTGCCGCGAATTTCAGGGGGCAGTCCGCGATGGCGCTTCGTAAATCCCTTGACGTGGAGCTCGTAGATGATCGTCTCGTGCAGCGGTCTCCTGGGCGGCGTGTCGCCGTTCCAATCGAAGTGCGGATCGGTGACGACGCTTCGCGGAACGAACGGCGCGCTGTCCTCCATGTTCGCGGCATCGAGCGGTGATCCGTCGGGACCGATCACGTGCCCGAAGATCGCCGGCTCGTAGACGAGATCTCCTTGAATCACGCGCGCGTACGGATCGAGCAGCAGCTTCGATGGATTGCAGCGAAGGCCCTCCTGCGGCTCCCACTGGCCGGAGACGCGGAAGCCATAGCGTTGTCCGGGCCGAAGCCCCGGCACATATCCATGCCAGCAGAACGCCGTCGTTTCCGGCAGTGTGAGGCGCGTCTCGCGCCCCTCGTCATCGAAGAGGCACAACTCCACGTGCTCCGCGACTTCAGAGAAGATGGCGAAGTTGACGCCTTGTCCGTCGTACGTCGCCCCCAGGGGATACGGCTGTCCGGGCCACACGTCATAGGTCACGTCGCACGCTCCGCTGGAACGTTTCGCAGCAGCCAGGCGCAGTGCGCCTGCAGCCGCCACGCGCTATCACCGAATGACTCGACGACACCGCTTCCGCCGTAGTCGACCGACTCGCTGCACCACGTCACGGTCCAGTCGTGGCCGGCCGGAGGTGCAAGGAGCGGATCGTTCATGACCGGCGTCGTGAGCGCTCCGAGATTGAGAAGGATCAGTCGTTCATCCTCGTCGTGCTGATAACGCAGCACCATGACCGATGACGTTGGTGCCGTGCTCGCGATGCGGACCTGCGGGGTGCCGACCAGAGAGAGCACGGGATCGTTCCGGCGGATCGCGAGGAGATCGAGGTGAAGCCGCCAGGCGTGCACCGCTGGCACCGTGTCGGTCCACGTGATATGGCACGCGCGAAACGCGGCCTCGTCGTCCGGCTTCGGCATCCGATTGATCGCCTGCGGGTCTGCCAGGCTGGGGAACTGCGACAGGAATTCCTGGCGACCGGTCCGCACCGCCTCGGCAAGCGGTCCCTCATGATCGGCGAAGTACGTGAACGGCGCGGTCACCGCGCGTTCCTGTCCCTGAAACAGCATCGGAACCGCCGGCCCCAGGAGCAGGGCGGCAGTCAACGCCCGCCACAACGCCGGGTCGACAGAGTGATAAAGCCGGGAGCCGAATCCTGTGTTGGCAAGCTGGTCATGGTTCTCGAGAAAGGCGACAAACGACGACGACGGGAAGTGACGTGCGTCGGTGCCTCGCCGCTTCTTCTGCCACGAGTACCACTGACCCTGATAGAGGAGATTCCACTGCGCCATCGTGGCGAGTTCGGTCGCCGTGCCTGCGTAATCGATGAAATACGCTTCTCGGCGTCCGGTCAGTGCGACGAATGCCGAATGGTGCCAGTCCTCGTTCCAGATGCTGTCGACCCCTGCGAGCCCTTTCGCCGCCGACGTCAACAGCGACACGTCCTGCGCTTCGTTCTCGGCCACCAAGTACAAACGCCTGGACGCGCAGGCCTCACGGGCGGTCCTCGTCAGCTCGTCGATCAGGTGCTCCGGTGATGTGTCGGCGATCGCATGCACGGCATCGAACCTGAGTCCATCGAAGTGGTACTCCTCGAGCCACACGCCGACATTCGCGCGCAGGAAGCGTCGGACCGGTGCGGAGTGGGCGCGATCGAGGTTGAAGCCGCGCCCCCATTCACTTTCATGATCGGAGAAATACCAGTCGCTGTACTCGTGCAACACGCTCCCGACCGGTCCGGTGTGGTTGTAGACGACGTCGAGGATCACCGCCAGTCCGAGACGATGTGCGGTATCGACGAAGCGCCTGGCGTCATCGGGCGTCCCGTAGTGATGGAACGGCGCGGAGAGGAAGACGCCGTCGTAGCCCCACCCGAAGCGGCCCGCGAACTCGGCGATCGGCATCACCTCGATGGTCGTGACCCCGAGCGCCGCCACGTCGGGCAGCCGTTCCTGTGCAGCAGCCCACGTTCCCATTTCGGTGAAGGTGCCAAGGTGCATTTCGTAGATCACCTGGCCGTGGGCGGGGACCGTGCCTGACCATTGATCGTCGGTCCAACGAAACGCCGTCGCGTCCACGACCATCGAGGGCCCTGACACGCCCGCGGGCTGAAAGCGCGAGGCCGGGTCCGGTCGGCCGCCTTCGGCCAGCTTGAACCAGTACTGCCGCCCGGCACCTATCCCCGGAACGTGCCGGCCGAAATAGCCGTCGGCCAGGCGCTCCATCTCGTACTCGGTCGTGTCGTCCAGCACCACCGCGAGCGATGTCTGTCGTGGCGCCCACACCGTGAACACCACGCCATCCTCGACGACGCGCGCGCCGAGATCGCGGTCACGCGTCAGTGTGTGCGTAAGTTTCGCGCGGGGCATCGTGCTTCTCGAGGCGTTTCATACATCGCAGCACTTCGGCCACACTCCACGCCTGCGCGACGCAGCCGCGCGGTGTGTAGGGTTCCCGTCCATCGAAGATCTCGTTGATCGTTCCCACGCACGCTTCACTGAGGTGACCGGAGAATCCGCTCAGCAGGATGCGAGCCTCGTCTTCCCGGCCCGGGTGCACGCGAAGCCACGCGTCGATGAATGGGCCGATCAGCCATGCCCAGACGGTTCCCTGGTGATACGCGGCGTCGCGGGCGCGCACGTCACCGAAATACTGCGCCTTGAACCGCGCATCGTCGGGGTCGAGCGTGCGCAGGCCGAAGGGTGTCAACAGCCGGGCCCTGAGGACATCGACGACCGATCTCCACCGCGACTCGTTCAAGACCGGATACCGCAAGGCGAACGACAGAATCTGGTTCGGACGGCACGAGGAGTCGTCTCCGTTGTCGCCGTCGACGATGTCGTACAGATAACCACCGCGTTCGTACCAGAAGCGCTCGTTGAATGCGGCCTTGATCCGTTCGGCCGTCCGCTCCAGATCCCTCGAGTCTTCGTTGAACTGCCGGTACCAGCCCACGAGAAGCGTCAGCGCGTTGAACCAGAGCGCATTGATCTCCACGGTCTTGCCGCGACGCGGCGTGACGATCCAGTCGTCGACTCTCGCGTCCATCCAGGTCAACGGGAGCGCCGGGTCGCCCTGCGTCATCAGCCCGTCGCTGTCCATCCGAATGCCGAAACGCGTGCCCCGCATGTGGTGACTCACGACGTCAGCGAGGTGCGGCAGCAGCCTGCGAAGTGTGTCGTTGTCTCCTGTCACGCTGACGTAGCGATCGATGGCGTGGAAGAACCAGAGCGTCGCATCGGCGGTGTGATAGAGCCCTTCCTTGCTGCCTTCCGGGAACAGATTCGGAAGGAGACCGTCGCGCAGGTGATAGGCGAACGTCAGGAGCGTGCCGCGGGCTTCAGTGAATCGTCCGGTGGAAAGCGTCAGCCCTTCGAGGCTGATCATCGTGTCGCGACCCCAGTCGGTGAACCAGTGGTAGCCGGCGATCACCGAGCGCGCATGTTCGCCCGCAGCGCGAAGACGCGCTTCGTCTGCCGTGCGTCCAGCCGGCTGAATCAGGAACTGGTCGGCCGCGAAGACGAGCTCCGCGCACAATCCGTCCGCAGGGGAACAACCGGACGAAACCAGAAGGCGGGTGCGCCGCTCGATCTCGGCTCGCCATGCATCGTCATGGCTGAGCGCTTCGATCGCCGCGACCGAATCGGTCGACGCGAGGAGCGTCGCGCGCTCGCCCTCGTCGATCTCGACGTCGTAGTAGCCCGGACTCCACGCGGATGCGCGAAACGGATATCCGCGCTCCTCTTCGAGAGCGTAGTACACATCGTGCGTTTCTTCCGGCGCGACGTGCAGCGCCGCCGATCGGCCGGACAAGGCGAGTCGTACGGGGGCCACGGCGGGATCGAGCGTGATCTCGACATGCCGCGGATGCGCATCGATCGATGGCGTCGGCGGAAGCGGCGTGTCGACGGGCGCTTCGTGCAGCCGCAATTGGAACTGGGGACGAAGCCGGAGATGCACGCGATCGTCGGATCGCAGCACGGTGTACGTCGACAGCACCGTGTTCTGTTCGTGCGGCATGAACAGCCGGCGTTCGATGGTGACATCGGGCAGCTCGTAGCGCCAGACCGGGAGACCTGCCTCCAATCGAAACTCGACGAGCGCCCGCGGCGTCGAGTCGCCGAGCTGATTCAATCGACGACGCAGATCAGGTGAACACCCGGCGGACGCATCGATGCTCGCGAGAAGAGAGACACGTCCAAGCGGGGCCGGCAGCGCAGCGACGAGCAGCGCGTGGTATCGGCGCGTCGGGGGCCCTGCCAGAGTTCCTGAGGCGTATCCGCCGAGTCCGTTCGTGACCAGCCACTCACGAGTCGACCAGGTATCCCATGAGGCGTCCGACAGCTCAATCCTGCGGACGACCTCGAGGCAGTCTGGCAAGCTCGGCGGCACGACTCACTGCTCTACAAGGTTGATGCCGTGGCACGGTAGGAGCGTTGCATACAAATGAATGCAAACAGATCGCCTGCCGCCGTCGAGCACGTATCGTGTACAGCTTTCCTCCAGTTTCACGCTGGAAGATGTAGCGAATCAGATTCCGTACCTCGCGGAGTTGGGCATCACCGACGTCTATCTCTCGCCGATCTGGGCCGCGACACCTGGAAGCACGCACGGCTACGACATCATCGATCATTCGACGATCGATCCCGAGCGTGGCGGTTGCGATGGATGGCTGAAGCTCTGCGGCGCGCTCCGGGCGCATTCGATGGGTGTCGTGCTCGACGTCGTGCCGAATCACATGGCCGCCGATCCGGTGCACAACCTGCTCTGGCGGCAAGTGCTCGGTGACGGTCCATCGAGTCCGGCCTCGATCTACTTCGACGTCGACTGGCGGCCGCTGACCGGCCTGATTCGCAACAAGGTCCTGTTGCCGGTCCTCGACCAGCCGTACGGCGCGGCGCTGCTGCAGGGTCACGTGGGGCTCGAGCGGGCGGGCGACAGCCTCCGCATTCGCTGCGGAAGGCTCAATCTTCCGCTCGCGGCCGGCACCGTCGATCCGGCGCTTCCTGATCAGGAGATCGCCGACATCAACGCGGATCCCCAGCGCATTCATGCGGTACTGGAGGCGCAACACTATCGCCTCGCGTTCTGGCGAGCCGCGAATGACGAGATCAACTACCGCAGATTCTTCGACATCAACGAGTTGATCGCGATTCGCCCCGAAGAAGAGGAGGTCTTCAACGGCAGCCATCGCCTCGTGCTGCAACTGGTTCAAGAGGACGTCGTTCACGGCCTTCGCATCGATCACGTGGACGGCCTGCTCGAGCCCGCAACCTACCTGCAGCGGCTGCGGGCACGAGCCGAAGAGGCCGCCCAGGCGCGGATGTGGATTGTCGTGGAGAAGATTCTGGGCCGCGCCGAGACACTCGACACGACATGGCCGATCGACGGCACGACCGGATACGACGCGCTCAACGTGTTGAACCGTTTGTTCGTCAGCGGGCGTGGCGTGCGGACGCTGCGACGCTACTATCAAAAGCTCGTTGACGACCACACCAACTTTCGAGACGTGGCCTACGACAGCAAGCGTCTCGTCTCTCTGCGCACGCTGCGAAGCGGCCTGACGCTGCTCGTGCACGCGCTCAAGCGCGTCGCCGACGCCTCGTGGACGACACGGGACATCACGATGAACGCGCTGTCGACGGCGCTCGTCGAGTTCATCGCCTGTCTGCCCGTGTACAGAACCTACCTGGGCCACGACGGCGAACAGCCTGGCGATCGAGAGGCGATCGAGCAGGCGTTTTCCTGGGCGTCCCGGAGAAACCAGTCCATGGATCCGACCGCGTTGAGCTTCCTGCGCTCGCTGCTGCTCGAATCGGCCGATCTCGACCCGGCACTGAAGACCGCGGGGCGCGCAGTCGTCAGGCGGCTGGAGCAGTACACGACCGGCGTGCAGGCGAAGGGCATCGAAGACACCGCCTACTACCGGGACAACATGCTGCTCGCCTTGAACGAGGTCGGCGGCGATCCTGGCGGCGTGTCCGGGACGCTGCCGGAGTTTCACGACTTCAACGAGACGCGCGCGCGCTACTGGCCCCACGCGCACACCACGACATCCACGCACGATACCAAGCTTGGCGAAGACGCCCGGATCAGGATCGCGTCGATCAGCGCCTGCGCGCGCGAGTGGATCGCGAGCGTGCAGGCGTGGCGCGCGTTGAACGCTTCGTTCCGTCAGGTGACGTCCAAAGGGCCGGTCGTCGACCTCAACGATGAGTACCGCGTCTACCAGATTCTCATCGGCGTGTGGCCGCCTGACGACATCGACGGTGGAGGCCCGGCCGATCCGGCGCTCGTCGAACGAGTCGCGACGTATATGCGGAAGGCCGTGCGCGAGGCGCAGGTGCACACGAGCTGGATACGGATCAACGACGAGTACGAGGCCGCCGTCGACGTCTTCGTGAGAGGGGTGCTGACGGACGGATGCGCGGCGGAGTTCCGCACCTCGCTGCGTGCGATGGTGCGGCGTATTCTGCCGATCAGCGTCTGCCATTCGCTATCGCAGCTGGTGCTGAAGTGCCTGATGCCGGGTGTTCCCGACATCTATCAGGGCGACGAATCGTGGGCCCTCGTCCTGACCGATCCGGACAATCGCCAGCCGGTGGACTTCGCCGCGCGATTCGCGATCGTGCGACGACTGCTGTCGGATGGTCCGCCTCCGTCAGATCTCTGCGTGACATCAGCCGGCGACGTGCTTTCTGGTGATCTCAAGCCGTACGTGACCGCGCGGCTTCTGCGTTTTCGGCGCGATCACCGATCGATGATGGCGAACGCGCCGTACGTGCCGCTCCGCGCGCGCGGCGATCGCGCGTCGGCACTGGTCGCCTTCCGCCGTACGCATGGCGGAACGCACGTCATCGTCGCGGTGCCACGGCTCGTCGAGCCATCGGCGGCGGCCGCCGGCTGGCCTGCAGGGGCGACGTTCTGGGGAAGTACCGAGCTCCGTGTGCCGTCGCGCGTGAGAGAGTGGAGGAACCTGTTCACCGATCAGGCCGTCGTGCTCGAGCGCCCGGCGAACGCGCCGCTGGCGCAGCTCACTGAACGATGGCCGTGGGTCGTGTTGTGCGGATCCGACTAGTGAACTGTTTGGGTCACTTTTCTAAGATATCGCTGATACATCCCACTAGATCAGACGACGCTGAAGAAAACCTACCTCAGTCGGTACTGCCCATCGGGTGTTCTACGGAGCTGACCATCCGACACCAGATGATCGAGCACGACCTGACAGGTCACCGTCCGGATGCCGAACAGTCGAGCCGCTTGCGGCAGGTGGAGCGAGAGCCCGGGCATCTCCCGGTAGGCCCCGACAATCGTCGACACGAGGTGCGTTCGAGACGGCTCGGCCGGCGGCTTGCCGCGCGCATGATGCCGACGTTCGAATCCCTTTCCGGTGTGCATCGATCGCAGATGGTGCAATTCTCGGACCTGAATTCGACCACGCGTGCGTGCTGATCGCTGGGGTGGGACACACTCAGCGTTCCCGTGGCAGGTGTTGCAACGGAAAACTCAGGAGCACGGAGAGCCGCAGTAACATTTCTTCCGAACGTACCTCATGCAGGCACAAGACTGACACGTGCCGGGGCGTTCGTGTCAGCGATGGCGCACAACGACTTCGACGCGTCGATCGTCGACGAGGTCGCGCATCGCCCGTGGACGCTGCCCGAGCGGCCGTGGGTGATGACGCAGACGTGGAACGATTTGCTGTTCGCGCATTGGACGGTCGATGCGTCGACGCTGCGCGAAAAGATTCCCGCGTCGTTCGAGCTGGACCTGTTCAATGGAGAAGCGTGGGTCGCGGTGGTGCCGTTCGAAATGACGAATGTCGGTCCACGTGGGGTGCCGTCACTGCCATGGGTCTCCGAGTTTCCTGAACTCAATGTACGAACGTACGTTCGCGTCGCTGACCGGCCGGGTGTGTATTTCTTCAGCCTGGATGCGGGGAGTGCGGTCGCGGTTCAGGCAGCGAGAATGCTGCTGAATCTGCCGTATCACACCGCATCGATGACAGTGGAGCGACGCGCGAATGCAGTGGAGTACCGCAGCGCACGCGAGCCCGGCGGCCACCCTGAGTTCCATGGCATGTACGCGCCTGTCGGCGCCCCCTTTACATCCGCCGAGGGCTCGCTCGAGTATTTCCTCACAGAGCGGTACTGTCTTTACCACGTCGACCGCAGCGGCATCCCGTTCGCCCTCGACATTCATCACCCGCCATGGGTGTTGCAGCCGGCTGAAGCCGAGCTCACGAAGAACACGATGGCCGAGGCGAGTGGGCTGACGATCTCGGGCCGGCCCCTCCTCCATTTCGTCAAACGCCAGGACGCAGTGGCATGGCTTCCGCGGAGGCTTGGGGGTCGGGAGTCATCGTCCAGAAACCACACACGAAAATGACCCCCGACCCCTCGACGCGCGTCAAAGCGGGTTTCGTCGAACCGATGCTGCTCCTTCGTCAGGACAGCCTTCCCGACGAGCCTCGCCGCTGGTCGTATCAGATCAAACTCGACGGCTATCGGGCAGTCGCATTCAAGTCGGGCGGCGAGGTTCATCTGCGTTCGCGGAACGACAACGACTTCAACCCTCGCTATCCCGCGGTTATCCGCGGCCTGGCGAAGATGCCGAACGAGACCGTGATCGACGGGGAGCTCGTCGCGCTCGACGAGCGCGGACGTCCCTCGTTCAACGCGCTGCAGAACCATGAGGCCGGCGCACCGGTGCTCTACTACGTCTTCGACGTGATGGTGCTCAAGGGTCGCGACGTGACCGGGCGAACGCTGGACGAGCGCCGGGCGCTGTTGGAGCGGGATGTGTTGCCGACCCTCGCGGAACCAGTACGTTATCCCGGCGAGGTCAACGCGACGCTGCGCGAGTTGATCCACGCGGTCAAAGCACAGGGGTTAGAGGGCCTGGTCGCGAAGCGTCGCGACAGCACCTACGAGCCAGGTCTCCGATCGGGTGCGTGGCGGAAGATGCGCGTCAATCAGGGACAGGAGTTCGTGATCGGCGGGTACACGCTCGGCACGACGACGTTCGACGCGCTCATCATCGGCTGCTACGACGGCGGCCGCCTCATCTACGTCTCTCGCACGCGCAACGGCTTCACTCCCCGCGTCCGCGAACAGCTGTTCGAGAAACTTCGAACGCTCGAGATCCCCGACTGCCCTTTCGTGAATCTCCCCGAGGCCAAGGGTGGACGATGGGGTCAGGGACTGACCAAGGCAAAGATGGTCGACTGCCGATGGGTCGAGCCAGTGCTGGTCGGACAATTCGAGTTCGTCGAGTGGACCCCGGACAATCACCTCCGGCACACGACGTTTGTCGGCTTGCGCGAAGACAAGCGCGCACGCGACGTGACGCGCGAGTCCGGCGCAGACTGACGGGCCTCAGTTACCCGCAGCGAGATCGATCAGCGCACGCACATCCTCGTATGCGTGCCGTCACGTCTCACGCGTGCGCGCCGTTCGGAACGTAATCGAGTAGCGCAGCGCGTTGACGGCGGGAATGTGGTGTTCGTACGCGTTCCTCGCGTCACCGGCCATCAGGTACGCCGAGCGACGCTCGAGCGTGATCTCGTGGGTGGCGACGCGCCGGGCGCCGTGCTCACGGGCCCCGGGTGACACGTAGGGTCGCAGCTTCATCCGGCACGACGACAGCAGCGAGATGCCCGCGACGATGCCGTACTGCGGCGCGTCGCGGTGCCAGCCGATGGGCGCGCCCGCGCGGTACTCGTTGATCAAGGCCATCACGAACGATGCGGGATCGACGTTCGCCCAGGCTGCGACTCTGTCGCGAAACGGCAGCAGGAACGCCGGCAGATGCGGTGTCACCGTCAGGCTCGCGTCGTACGCCCGTCCAAAGAACGCCACCCGCCGGCGGGCGACGACACCTCGCATCTCGTAGTCCGAGAACTCGACGCGCGCGATCTCCGCGGCGAGCGCCGCTTCCTCATCGACGGTGATGAAGCCGTCGCGATAGTGAAACCCGTCCGGGAGGGGGCTTTCGAACAACAGGCCCTGCCCTCTCGACATGGTTTCAGTGTGGCACGGGCCTCCAGTTTCGAGGTCGCGACGTCACCATCGGCGTCGCGATCTCGACCGGCACACGAGATCAGAGCGACCCCTTAGTGACGTCGTGGCTGCTGCCCGCGGGCGCCGGCGCGCGCGCCGACCATGAAGGCCTGACCGGCGGCGTTGACGGCAATGTCCTCGGCGTTGCCGGGTACTCTCACGAACGATCCATTCTCGAAGCGGAAGATCTGCCCGAAATCGTTGACGATCCACGCCGTGCCTGGCGCACCGGCGCTGATGCGGACGCCGACACCGCCCATCGGTTTCCAATCGTTGCCTTGCAGCTGGTAGACGGCGTTGTCGGTGCCGATGATCCAGACGTTGCTTCCGGCCGCGATGTCGATCGCCTTTCCCTGCTGCAGCGTGAACTGACTGTTGACCCAGCGATAGATCTGCTGGTCGGCGCCGATGACCCAGGGCGAGCCGGACGGGTCGACGCTGATCGCGATGCCGCTGCCTGGCATCTTCTGCCAGTCGTTCTGATTCCATCGATAGACCTGGTCATCGGTGCCGATGATCCAGGCGCTGCCATCGCCACCGACGCCGATGTCCTTGGCTGTACCCGGAAGTTTCTGGAACGAGCCGTTCATCGACCGGTAGATTTCGTGGCTCGAATTGACGACCCACGGCTGTCCATCGGGCCCGACGCTGAGTCGGATGCCGTACCCGTTGAAGGGCATCCATCGGCTGCCGTTCCATTGGTAGACGTTGGCATCCTTCCCCTCCTGCGCACTGGTCAGCGACGGCATCGACGCGAGTGCCACGAACACGACAACCAAAAGTCGAGCGCCCATGGTTCCTCCAAGCCGGACCGGACTCGGACGTAGTTGTCCGGCTTCAGCCGGACGGTGCAATGTCCACGCCGCGACGGGCGCAACAACTGGTGTGATCGGTGACGTATACTCGGCCACCGTTGAGAATGGCTTTTTGACGAGAGGTGATGTCGTGACGAAGCACGCTGTCGGTGTGGCTTGCGGTGTGGTCGTGCTGGTCTGCGCCTCGATCGCGAGCGCCCAGATCAAGGAAGCCGATGTGACAGGTGGCCGCGTGGCTGGTACGTCCACCAACGGCATTGCCTCGTTCAAAGGCATCCCGTTCGCGGCACCTCCGGTTGGCGCGTTGCGATGGAAAGCGCCGCAGCCGATTCCGTCGTGGACCGGTGTGAAACAGGCGACGACGTTTGCTGTGAGCTGCATGCAGGACGCAGCGTTCGCGAAGATCTTCGGCGCGCCTGCCGGCATGAGCGAGGACTGCCTGTATCTCAATGTGTGGACGCCGGCGAAGACCGCGGGCGACAGGATTCCGGTCATGGTGTGGATCTACGGAGGCGGCTTCGTTGGCGGCCAGACCAGCATTCCGTCCTATGACGGCGCCCGCCTCGCAGAAAAGGGCGTGGTGCTCGTGAGCGTGGCATACCGGCTCGGCGCATTTGGATTTCTCGCCCACCCCGAGCTGAGTAAGGAGAGCGGCAAGGGCTCGGGCAACTACGGTCTGCAGGACATGATCGCGGGACTGCAGTGGGTGAAGGCCAACATCGCGAAGTTTGGCGGCGACCCTGGTCGTGTCACGATCTTTGGCGAGTCTGCGGGCGGCATCGCGGTCAGCATGCTGGCGGCATCACCCGCGGCGAAGGGATTGTTTCATCGCGCCATCTCGGAGAGCGGCGGCAATTTCGGTCCGGCGCGAGTAGGAACTGAAGGCGGCGTGAACATGCTGTCGCTCAAAGGCGCGGAGTCGGCAGGGCAGGCGTTCTTCGCAAAGCTCGGTGCGGGCGATCTGAAAGCGGCACGAGCACTCCCCGCCGAGAAAGTGCAGGCGACGGTCGGGCCCGGTCTGCAGGCGAGCTTCTGGCCGGTCTTCGATGGCGATGTACTGCCCGGCGATCAGTACGAGTTGTATCGGGCCGGGCGCTTCAACGACACGCCGGTGCTGATCGGGACCAACTCCGATGAGGGTGCGCTTTTCGCGCAACCCGGCATGACGTCGGCACGATTCGAAGCGATGATCCGCGAGGGCTACGGAAAGAGCGCGAACGCGCTGCTCGCGGCCTATCCACATGCGACCGACGCGGACGCTGCCAAAGCCGGCAAGGACATCTTCCGCGAGTCGGCGTTCGCGTGGCCGACGTGGGCCTGGGCGATGCTGCAGTCGCAGAAAGGCAAAGGCAAGGCCTACGTCTACTATTTCGATCATCGGACGCCGCAGTCGCCGAGTGGATCGAATCACGGTTCGGAGATCGCCTACGTCTTCAGAACGCTTGGTGTGCCTGCAGGCGCGATCGGGCCTTCCGGACCACCGCGGCCCGAAGACACGGCGATGTCGGAGCTCATGAGCAGCTACTGGACGAACTTCGCGAAGAGCGCCGATCCGAATGCAGCTGGACTTCCGATGTGGCCGGCGTTCACGACGACTGCCCAGAGCGCGATGATCTTCGACACGAAGTCGGGCGCACGGCCGGTGCCGAACATGGCGCAGATCAAAGCGTTCGACGGCTATTACGCCTGGCGCCGCGAGGAAGCCAAGTCCAAAGGCACCCGTTGAGGCAGTCGAACCCTCTCTGAGCGTCCGGCGTATGATCGGGCGCGTCTCGATCGAGGCGTGTCTCAATGGGCGTGGAGCATCACGGAGTGGGAACGCAGCTTCGGGGCCTTGCCAGGGGATTGCTCGTCTTCGCCCCGCTCGCTCTGCTTGGAAACGAAACGAGTGCGATGCTGCGGTATCCGGCGATCGGAACCGCCGTGCTGTATTCCCCCTATGCGTTCCTCACGGCCGCGCTCGTGGTTTCGCGCCGCCGCGACTGGATCTGGTACATCCTCATCGGTTCGGCCGCGCATTTCGTCACGCATTGGCCCCAGTGGACTCTCTCCTGGGTTGTGTTCGCCGATGCGGCCAACCTCGCGCGGGCGCTGGTCGCAGCACTCCTGTTGAACCGGCTGGTCGGGAATCCGCCGCATCTGGATAGCGCGCGATCCCTCACCCTCTTCATCGTGAGCGCAGTGGTCGCGGCTCCTGCCGTCGGCGCAACGATCGGCGCTGCGAATGTCGTGCTGCATGGAGCCGCGACCGCGTACTGGCAGCCGTGGGCCGCGTGGTTCGTGTCGAATGCGCTGACAGGTCTGGCGACCCTGCCCGCTGCCATCGTCGGATTCGCGTATGCCGTGGGTGTCAGTCGCTGGCATGCCGATCGGTCACACGTGATCGAAGCGCTGCTGCTGCTGATCGCGTTGGCTGCGACCTGTGCGCTTGCGTTCACGCCGGGCTTCAAATGGCCGACGCCCGTTCTTCTGCTGTCCGCTCCCTTGCCGATCTTGATCTGGTCGGCGCTGCGCTTTGGCCCGGGCGGTGCCAGTGCGAGTCTGACGTGGATCACGTACTCCGTTATCTGGAATGTCGACCGCGGCGCAGATCCTCTCCTCGGTTCGCTCGACGAAAGCATTCTTGCGCTCCAGATATTCGTCCTGTTCACCGCGGCGCCGGTGTTGTGGCTGGCGGCGATCGCGAAGGCGCGTCATAGCGTCGCTCAACTCCACCATGCACTCCTCGCCTCGCTGGAGGATCATGTCGCGATCCTCGACGCACGCGGCATCGTCATCGAGGTCAACGAGTCGTGGCGCCGGTTCGCGGAGACCCCCGACGCGCACACGTTTCAACGCGTCCGCCCTGGCGACGACTACGTGGCGGCTTGCCAGTCGTCCGCCGATCGTGGAGACGCGATCGCCGCCGAGGTGGCCGGCGGCGTGAGCAGCGTGTTGAGTCGTACGAGGCGGCGATTCGAGATCGAGTACGACCAGACTCACGGCGATCACCGGGAGGCGTACGCGAAGCGCATCGAGGCGTTGGAGCGGGCGGATGGCGGTGCGGTCGTCACGCGCGCCAATGTCACCGCGCGTCGTCAGGCGCGGGTCGAGATCGAGGAACAGCGACGCGAGCTCTCTCATCTGGCGCGCGTCTCTGTGCTGGGCCAGCTGTCCGGTGCGTTCGCGCACGAGTTGAACCAGCCGCTGACGGCCATTCTCAGCAACGCTGAGACCGCACGACGCGTCATTCGCCACGATTCGCCCGACCTGGACTACCTCGGTGACATCCTGCAGGACATCATCGCAGACGACCAGCGTGCAGCGGCGATGATCCAGCGTCTGCGCGGCCTGCTCAAGCGCGGCGATCGGCGGCTCCAGCACATCGCCATCAGAGATCTGATCGACGAGGTGCTGGAACTGGCCCGCACCGAGCTGATCACGCGTCGCGTCGAGGTCGTGACGGACATCAACCCGGCTCTGCCCCCGCTCTGGGGAGACAAGGTGCAGCTGCAGCAGGTGATGTTGAATCTGATTCTGAACGCGTGCGAAGCCATGGGCGCGTCAGCGGAGTCAGGTCGACGGCTCGTGCTGACCGCGGATTTCGACGCACCCGGCCGTGTGCACCTGGCGATACGCGACAATGGAACCGGCATCGCGCCCGAGCTGATCGACCGCCTCTTCGAGCCGTTCGTGACGTCCAAACCGGACGGACTCGGCCTCGGGCTGTCGATCTCGCGCACGATCGTCGCCGCGCACGGTGGCCGCCTGTGGGGACAGAACAATCCCGGGGGCGGCGCGACGATGCACTGCGTGCTTCCGGTTGCGAGCGACGACGCCGCGACGCTGCCGGTATTAGCGGCGATGCGAGATACATGAGCGCTCCGACATCGAGCGCATTCGACCAGACCTCCATCGCGATCGTCGATGACGATGCCTCGGTGCGTGTCAGCCTGAAGCGTCTCTGCACGGTGTTCGGCCTTCACGCGACGACCTATGGCTCGGGTCGCGAGTTCCTCTCGGCGCTCGAGGACGGCGCGCCTCGGGCCGATTGCCTTCTGCTCGACGCGCACATGCCAGAGATGACCGGTTCAGAGCTGCAGCGTCATCTCGTGGCGAAAGGGATCCACATCCCGACCATCGTGTTCACGGCGGACGACACGCCCGAGTTGTTGGCGCACTACACGGCCACTGGTGTCGTGGCGTTTCTGCGGAAGCCGCTCTCGAGTGAAGACCTGCTTGCGGCGATCGAACGGGCGGTGCGGCGTAAGGAATGAACAGCCGGTTTTGAGATCGTCGCGGCGGGTCTCGAGCCCGCCTGTTCACGGTGTCGATGTGGTCGATGACAGCCACATCAGCACGTCCGCCAGTGCCGCGTCGAAGGCGGCCGAGCCGCCCGAGAAACGGTGGTTCTTCGCCTCGACCTGGTAGAAGCGCCGCGTGGCGGTGTCGGGACCGAACCGCTGTCGGGCGTGTGCCGCGGAAAAGTAGTTGTCACCCGTCGCCTGGATGACTGCGCAGGGAGCCGGCAGCTGCAGCAGCCGCGCATACGTATCGAACAGCCAGTGGCGTGGCTCCTCGTGAGCGCTTCCTTCGTCGGTGTCGTCGCTGTCGTCGACGGTGAGGTTCTCGCCTTCTGCGAGCCCGATGGCCACGACACCGGCGAGACTGTCACGGAAGACGGGCTCACTGCCGGCGAGGACTGAAAAGGCCGCGCCTCTCGACCAGCCCGCGAGGATCACCTTGGTTGCGTCCTGCCATCCGAGCGCCCGCCGCGCACCCTGCACGATGAGCTCGTACTCACTCGCGAGACGCGCGGTGTTCAGCGCTGTGCCCGGCGGACGTTCGATCCGGAGAAACGAGCGCGAACTGAAGCCCACCGTCGCATAGCCGGCGCGTGCGATCTTCCGCCATTGATCGACAGCGGCACCGAACCAGCCGCCGTCGCCGCTGGCGTACACGACCAGTACGTCGCGTTGCACGAGATGAGCGGGCGCGGCGATGTGAAGGTCCAGATGCTTGCCGTGAAGCACGGCCGCGGTCACCGACTCCTGAACGGTGACTGTGCGTTCGACGCGATCAGCATGAGCTGTCGTCGCGACCGCGCAGGAACTGCAGCACACGAGTGCCACACACAAGCCGGCTCTGTGGAGCAGCTTATTCAGTGACATCCGGCTGTTCGATCGTACCGAGTTGCGCTGAATGCAATCGCTCGAGCATGGCCACCCGTACCCAGGCTAGCGTCAGTGTATGGCATCCTGATGGCTGCGCCCCGGGCGGGCTCAGGTTCAGCCGCGATCGAGGACGAAAGCGTCTGGACGCATCCTGCAACTTTCTCGAGGTGTGACTCGTGGCCGAGAACGGCGTCCAACCCGCGTATCGATTCGGGCCGTTTCACCTCGATGTCCGCGAACGACGCCTGTCGCGTGGTGCCGTCGTGATCCCGTTGCGTCTCAAAGTGTTCGACACGCTGCGGGTCCTGGTCGAGAATGCCGGCCGGCTGGTCACCAAGCAGGAGCTGCTCGATACCGTGTGGCCCGAGACGAGTATCGAGGAAAACAATCTGAATCACAACGTGTCGGTGCTTCGGAGGGCGCTGGGCGATCGAGCGACGGGACAGCACTACATCGAGACGGTGCCCCGCGTCGGCTATCGATTCGCCGCACCCGTCGAAGCTGCGGTCCTTCATCCGGCGGCCGCCGTCGTTTCAGCGGCGAAGGCGCGGCAGGAAATCCGGTACTGCACGACCGACGACGGGGTCCGCCTCGCGTACGCCGCCGCGGGCGCCGGGCCGCCGCTGGTGAAGGCGTCGAATTGGCTGACGCATCTGGATTTCGAATGGGGCAGCCCGATCTGGCGGCACTGGTACGCCGCGCTCTCACTTCACCACCGCCTCGTGCGCTACGACGAGCGTGGCAATGGCATGTCCCAGCGTGACGTTCCCGACGTGAGCTTCGATACATGGGTTCGCGATCTCGAGACCGTGGTGGACGCGGCGGGCCTGGATCGATTTCCGCTCCTGGGGATCTCTCGTGGCGGCCCGATCGCCATCGCCTACGCCGTGAAGCATCCGGAGCGGGTGACGCACCTGATTCTCTACGGCGCGTTCGCGGCGGGTCTGAACCACGTCGGGAAGCCCCACGAGCTCGAGGCACGGCGAGCGCTGGCGAGCCTGATGCGCCTCGGATGGGGCCTCAACAACCCGGCGTTCTGCAAAGTGTTCACGTGTCGATTCGTCCCCGAGGCCACAGCGGAGCATGAGCAGTGGTTCGACGAACTCCAGCGCGTCTCGACATCGCCGGAAAACGCGGCGCGCCTGATGGAGCTCGACGACGACATCGACGTGCGACCTCTCTTGTCGCAGGTGAAGACACCGACACTGGTCATCCACTGCGACCGTGACGGCGCAGTACCGCCGGAGGACGGTCACCTGCTCGCGGCCACGATCCGGGGTGCGCAGTATGTCTCGCTGCCAGGCGCCAATCATCTGATGCTGGAGGAGGAGCCAGCCTGGCCTCTATTCCTCGAGGAGCTGAGGTTGTTCCTGAACTGGTAGTTGCGCGTCGTATACCCGCCCACGACGTGACTTGATCTTCGACACAGTCGGAGGCACTCATCGACAGCCGAAACTCTCCGCCCGCGCCGGATCGCCGCTACGGTAGTACGGGAGCTTCGGCCAGGCGCACAGAGGTCGCTCGAAGCCCTTGCTGCGGTTTGTCGCGATCATGGTCTCCGGTGCCGCGCCTTTCTCGACCCACTGCTCCAGTGCCGTCAGCGGGTCGAATGAATCAGCCCCCGGCCCTCCGGTGCAGTGATACATACCGGGCACCGCAAAGAAGCGAACATTAGACCTACCATTCGCCTTCGCCACGCGCTCGTAGTAATCGAGCGTGGCGTAGGGTGAAGGTGCCGGATCGTCGAGTCCGTGCCAGAGGAGCAGCTTGCCGCCGAGCCCGAAGAATCTCGCCAGATCCGACGAGTTCGCCTCGTATTCCGCCGCGAAGGGCGTGCGATGAATCGCCGCCTGCTGCTTCTCGATATCGAACGTCGCCGGATCGAAGCCCGAGTCTCCGAACATCAGCGGAATGAGGTCGCCCAGATCACCGTTCAGCACGTTTCGCGGACCAGGCATCGTTGGCACAAAAGGACCCCAGCCCGCTTCGCTGCCGCGCGTCAGCCCGTAGTTCCCGACGATGCCAACCTTGGTGCGCACGGTTCGATGTGCCTTGTTCAGCGCGTCAACCTGTGGCGGAGTCAGGCACGTGTCACCCACGATGCCGCGCTTGCACTGCAGGGACTTTGGGTTCCAGCCACAGCGACGAGGATCGGTGAGCACACCATCCTTCAAGCGGTCTTTCGCATCGCACGCCGACAGCACGGCCTCGTGCACGATCTTCATCAGTTCAGGAGGAACGGCTGCGCCCGGGGCCTTGAAGATCCGATCCCTCACCACGGTGCTCGATTGCACCAACAGCGTGTGGACTGGCGCACCTGCGACGATGCCGTCATAGTCATCCGGATAGCGCTGGGCCTCCATCAGGCCCATGCGGCCACCAGTCGAGCATCCCTGGTAGTAGTTCTTTGCAGCAGGACGACCGTAATGACTGGCGACGACCTGTTTGCCCAGCACGGTCATCTCGTGAATGGCGCGATGGCTGAAATCCGTAACTGCCGTGGGGTTATTGCGGGTCCACGAGACATCGGTGGCCAGCGAACTCGCATGGCCACCATCGGTCTGCGCCGTAGCATAGCCGCGCGGGAGGCCCACACTGGCCGCCCTGCCCGGACCAGAAAGTGGCAACGACAAGTAGAGATTGCCGGCGAAGCCGCCACCACCAAGACCCAGCATGTTGCCGTTCCAGTCTTCGGGCAGGCGGTAGATTGCGGTGATCTTCGAGTTCGGGACCGGCACGATGACGGCGGTCACCTCGCAACAGGCGGCATGCCGGTCTTGGCATCGGCAGGCACGACTGTGGCGCTCTGAACGACGGTGTTGGGAAACAGCCCCGGCCTGGTCAGGTCCGCGCAGGCCTGCGCCGCGCCGACATCTTGTGAAACCATGGCGCAGGTAGCAGTCAGCACTCCTGCCAGCATCCAATTGCGCATCGTCCCCATCGTCATCTCCTAACAACCGGCCGGCGCTCGATCCCAACGTCGTCAGGTTCACGACGGAGGGAGGATCCGAACTGATGACCGATCAGAGCGAGCTTCGAGAAGCCAACCTTCTTGCACCATAAATTTGACAATGTCAATAAAATCAGCATATCTTGAGTTGACATTGTTTAGCAAATGACTACGCGAGACGGCGCTCTCCTTGGCACACTCGAACACCTGATCCTGCTTGCGGTGCTGGCGCTCGGCGCCGAGGCGCACGGGATGACGATTCGTGACGAGCTCCACACGCGGACTGGCCGGGATTTATCGTTTGGCACGATCTACGTCACGCTTCAGCGGCTCGAGGCCAAAGGCCTGGTGACCGCGTCGATGGGCGCACCGACGCCGGAGCGCGGAGGACGTGCGAAGCGGTTTTTCAAGATCACTGCGGACGGCCGGCGGGCGGTGCGACGCTCGCAGGACGCCCTCAACGCGATGACCGCCGCGTGGCGGAACGCGCGGGCGAGTTCGTAGATGGCGCCGCACAATCTGATCGGTCGCGCCCTGTCCTGCCTTCTGGAAGACGAGTACTGCATCGCGTTGATGGGCGATCTCGCAGAAGAACGCGCGCGCCGTGCCCGGGCCGACGGTCCGCACCAGGCTGCGAGATGGTACCGGACCGAGATCTGCAGATCAGTCGCGGCAGCAGTTCGTCAACGACTGGCCGAGACGGCCCGATCGGCCCCGTGGACCCTCGCCATCGGTGCGTACATGCTCGTGGCCGTGCTCGAAGTGACGATGAGATCGCTGCTATCACGCGTGTGGCCAGACGCCGCGCAATCTGCTAGCGCCCTGCGACTCGTCGTCGAGCTCCCAGGAATAGCGCTCATCGCGTACGTGGCTGGGCGATTCGATCGCCGAGCACCTTTGTTGCTGGGCGCGATGATGCTGGTCGCCGCGATTTCGATCACCACGCTCAGCACGGAGGCGATGTCCACGGCCTTCATCGTGGCCTGCCTCACCATCGGACCGGGTGGAGCCGTGCTTGGCGCACGGCTCGCGCGCGAG
The DNA here is from genome assembly GCA_036407095.1 of Vicinamibacterales bacterium. Lineage (GTDB taxonomy): Bacteria > Acidobacteriota > Vicinamibacteria > Vicinamibacterales > UBA2999 > Gp6-AA40. Next base: position 87,061 of record DASWZV010000146.1, read on the forward strand.
CGGAGGCTGACATGACCGAAACTCGATACGTAAGCTTCGCTGTTGCCATGCTCCTGACGTGCATCGTGGGCGCTCAGGCACCCGGAAATACAGCCGATCCGACGAAGACGGCTTACGGAGAGAGAAACCAAAACGCGCCGAAAGAGCTGGACGTGTTTTCCTTCCTCATCGGAACGTGGGAGGGAAAGGCAAAGGCGAAGCTCGCTGATGGGAAGGTTGTGGAGGTTCCTTATACTTGGATCGGGCGTTACATCCTCGATGGAACTGCGATCGCCGACGAGGGCCATTCCATAGCGCCGGACGGAAAGCCAGTCCTTGGTATTACCCTTCGCCAGTACGACGCAGATGGGAAGACTTGGGTTATCGAATTCTTGAACGTCTCATATTCGTTCTTGCGGAAACAGGTCAATAGCCGCGCCGGGTCGGTCACTGTGCGCGGTCGGACCGTCACAGTCGCGTCTGAAAGCCCTGGCTGGGCCGGGCGTGAGCACTACGAAGTGATGGACCGAGACCATTGGTGTTACCGGTTGGACACGTCTAGCGACGGCGGGAAGAGTTGGGATGAAGGACAAGTGGAGATGGTATTTCAGCGAGCAAAGTAGATTAGCCGACCCTGCTAAGTCTGTTATGCCGGGTCTGGACAATCGACAAGACGCGACCACGGAATAGGAACTCGTGGCGAACTATTTCTCTCGGCCGCTCGTGAGCACTGAATGGCTGGAGAATCATCTGAATGATCCCCGGCTTCGTGTGTTCGACACGACGATGCATCTCGACCACACTCCCTCCGGTCTCAGGCGCCGCAGCGGCCGTTCGGACTACGAATCCGCGCATATCCCCGGCGCCGGATTCCTCGACATCGTGTCTGATCTCTCGGATCCGGCGAGCGCGCTCGCATATACGCGACCGCCGGCCGCGCAGCTTGAACGCGTGCTGTCGCGATCCGGTTTGTCGAGCAACGACCATCACGTAGTCCTCGCAGGATGTGCTGCTGGCCATCGAGGACGGAGCTTGCTGCACGATCAACGCTCTCACACATGAACTGCACACCGGAGAGTCAGGGCTCGGTTACGCGCGCGACGGACACATCAAGGGAAGCGTGAATGTTCCATTCAATCAACTCGTCCGTCCACAGAGCGAGACGTTGGCGTCGGAAGACGAACTTCGACAGCACTTCGATGCGACTGGAGCGTTCAACAAAGCTCGCGTCATAACGTACTGCGGCGGTGGCATCGCCGCGACGCTGAATGCATTCGCGCTTCTGTTGCTCGGGCACCCGAATGTGGCGGTGTACGATGGAGGGCTGGACGAGTGGTCCCGAGAGAAAGAACTCCCAATGGAGATTGGGGAATAGGTCGAGCCTCGACTTCAACGATAGGAGCCTGGCCCCACCTGAACGTGGACACTACGTGCTGCACCGAAATGAAAACCGTTCAGGCGGACGTCGGAGAAGTTCAGCTAAAGGCGGACACGACGTAACCGCCCGGACAGAGCCGCGCCGGCGATCGTGGCTACCGGACCGAGGACGAGAAGCGACCAATCGTACCAGAGCGGGGCGCGCGTGCTGATCGCCAGCATCGCGCATGACGCGGCAAACACGAGGAAGGCGAGCAGTCGCGCCGCCCCGAGACGGATTGACGCGGCGACGTACCCGCAGGCGGCCAGTGTGGCGGCGAAGGAGAGAGGAACGATGACGGCCTGCACAGATTTCGACGTCGTCATCAGCGCGGACTGGAGCACGAGCTGAATGCCGACCGCGGCGATGAAGCTGGCGACGGCAGTGGCGATGGTGATGAACCAGGAGCCGCGCTGCAGGGATGTCCAGAGCAAGACTAGCAGAGACGAGGCGAGCTGCATCCAGTACCAGCGGGTGGCGCTGGCCGGAGATTCCGCCTGCTGCCGCAGCCGGCGCTCTTCGAGCAGATCTCCGAGCAGCGCCTCCGCGTGAGCGGACGGCATCAGCCACGCGAGAACCCAGTGCAAGCGGACAAGTGTCGACGGGCTCATGCGCGCTTCCACCGGCGGCCGAGCCCTTCAGACATGTTCTTGAGAGCCTCCTGCGAGGCGCTGAGTGCCCGGAGTCCGGCGGCTTTGACCTCGAAATGCCGCTTCGCGCGTCCACCCCGCTCCGCCGTCGGCTCGCCGGTAAAAGAGCTGACGTAGCCTTTGGCTTCGAGCCGCTCCAGCGTCGCATACACGGCGCCGATCGAAATCTCCCGACCCGTTCGTTCTTCGATTTCACGACGAACCGTCATGCCGTACGCATCGCCGCCCAGCCGCACGACGGCGAGCATCACGATTTGTTCGAGCGAGCCGAGGAACTCTCCGCGCGGCATTTGTTCTGCATACCAAAACATACTGACCGGTGATTGTCAAGCCGCACGCTTCGGCGGTTGACAGATGTTCCACCATATGTTCTCTTATGCAAAACAAATCACTGCGGAGTGACGATGCGATACAGACGTGAGTGGATACTGCGGGGAGCGCTGATCGTCACCAGCGTCGTGACATCACAGCATGTCGGTGCGGCGCCAAACTGCACGGACCTCAACAGACCGGGGCTGTTTCCCAACACCGTCGTGCAAACAGCGGTGGTGGTGCCTGCCGATGCGAAGACCGGCATGCCGACGTATTGCGAGGTGACCGCGATCATCTCGCCGGTTCCCGGCTCGAAGATCACCGCCGTCTATCGCCTGCCCGAGAACTGGAACGGCCGCATGCTGGGCCTCGGTGGCGGCGGCTGGGCCGGCATTCTCAACTTGCTGCAGCCGGCGGCGATATCGGGCCCCTTCAGGGCGGCCAGTCCGGGTCTGACGCGCGGCTATGCCACGGCGCAGACCGATGGCGGGCATTCGAGCCCCGTGGCTACTGATGCTTCGTGGACCCGCAATAACCCCGTGGCGGTCACCGATTTCAGCCACCGCGCCATTCACGAGATGACGGTGCTGGGCAAGCAGGTCGTCGCCAGTCATTACGGTCGCGCCGCGACGAAGAACTACTACCAGGCATGCTCCACTGGCGGACGCATGGGCATGATGGAAACCCAGCGCTATCCGGATGACTACGACGGCGTCGTCGCCGGCGCGCCGGTCTACAGCCTGCTGGTGCAGACGAGCAGTGTGGTAAGAGACCAGATCTTCAAAGCGCCGGGCGCGGCTATTTCGATCGAGCAGACCAGACTCGTGCACGACGCCGTCCTGTCGGCCTGCGACGCGAAAGACGGTCTGAAAGACGGCGTGGTTACCGATCCTCGTCGCTGCGACTGGGAACCGAAATCCCTGCAGTGCAAGAGCGGAGTCGCGGACAGCAGTTGTCTCACTGGCCCGCAGGTCGAGGCGGTGAACAAGGCGTATCAAACCGTGCGCACACGGAATGGCGTTGTCGGGAACTACGGGCTGACGCGCGGCAGCGAGGCTGGCTGGAATCCGTTCGTTTCCACGACACCGGGTCCGCGCAACGTGCTGAACGGCGACCTGGGCGATCTGATTCCGCTGATGTTCGGCGACTCGGGTTTCGATGCGGCGACGTTCGATGTCGAGAAGCAGCAGGCGGCCATTCATCGCACGCCGTTCGCCGCGGCATACGAGGCCACGTCGACGGACCTGTCGAAATTCTTCGGCCGCGGCGGCAAACTGCTTCTCTGGCACGGTCTCGACGACCCGGCGCCATCGCCTTTCGCCACTATCGACTACTACGAGCGCGCGGTGAAGGCCAACGGTGGATCGAATATTCGCTTCTTCGCGCTGCCCGGCGTGTATCACTGCGGAGGTGGGCCGGGAGCAGATTCCTTCGACCCGTTGACTGCGCTGGAGCAGTGGGTCGAACACGGGGCGGCGCCGGAGACGATGGTCGCGACGAACCGTACCACGGGCATCGAGCGTCCGGTCTGCGCCTGGCCGAAACTTCCGTATTACCGCAGCGGCGATCCGTCCAAAGCCGGCAGTTTCGTCTGCCGATGATCAAAGGAGAGCGTATGAAGCACCCATTACTCATAGCGGCGGCAAACGCCATGGTCGCCGCCATCGCCGTTGTCCACGCCGCGGCGCAGTCGCCGTCACCTACCGGACAGAAGCTGACGCTGTCCGGCCAGACGATTGGCGCCTACAACGCGATCCAGCGCGACCTGCTCGAAGCCGCCGAGCTGATGCCCGAAGCGGACTATCTCTTCAAACCGACCCCTGACACGCGTCCGTTCGGACAGCTCATTTCGCACGTCGCCCTGACCCAGTTCCGCAGCTGTTCGTTACTCCAGGGCGGCCCGAGCCCGAAGGCCGCCGAAAAGGAGGAGACACCCCGCTCGAAGGCCGTGCTGATCGCGCTGCTCAAGGAGTCCACGGCCTTCTGCAGTCCGCTCGTCACCGCCATGACCGATGAGGGCATGGTGCAGTTGATCAAGGCCGGGCCCATCGAGGGCGCACGCGGACTGATGCCCATCGGCCTGGTTGTTCATGGCAACGAGGTGTACGGGACTATCGCAGTCTACTTGCGGTTGAAGGGCATCGTCCCGCCAACCACGGCGCGCCAGAAGCCAGCGCCGACAAGAGGCAACTGAGGTCCGGCAACCAATCGCGCTCGGGGCGTCCCGGCGTCGCGCTGCACTAGGCAACAGGGCTGCCTCCAGGAGGCCATAGCATGAAGAAAACGATTTCGCTGATTGCAGGTGCATTGTTGCTGGCCTCGGGCGCCACAGCACAGGTGCCGCGTGTGCTGGGAGTCTGGGAACTCGATCCAGTGGCTTCCTCCATTCCGCAGGGCTTTCCGCTGGCCTCCGAGACCCGCAGCTACGATCTGCGCAACGATGGATACCTGGTCAATCTGGTGATTCGCAAGCTCGCCAATGGACGTCCGGACTTCATTCAAATAGCGTCGAAGAGCGACGGCAAGGATTACCCGCAATATCAGTCGGGTCCGCTCGCGGAGTTTCAGGTGAACGGCACGCAGACGCCGGCTACCTACTCTGAGACCGTCATCGACGACTACTCCGTGAACATCATTGCGAAGGTTGGCGGCCGGGTGAACAACAAAGGCGTCAGGAGCATCTCCGCCGACGGCAAGACGATGACGATCAAGGTCGTGGCGATCGCTCCGAACGGTCAGGAGACGCCGATCACGTTGGTATTCAAGCGGACCTCGGCCTGAGCAGCCGCACGTGATCGCGATCACACGATGGCACTGGGCACTGGCCGGTGGATTCTGGATCTTCCTCGCCGCCGTCTATGTCGCCCAGCTGCTCTGGATGCCGCAGAGCGAGCGGATGAATGTCGGCGCGGCGCTGACATGGCAACTCTCGTACTACGCGGCGTGGGTGCCGGCGACGATCGTGATCTGGCGGTTCACCGCGGAGTAGCGCCCATGATTCGCAGCATGATGATCGTCACGTTCGGGATCGCGGCGCTGCTCGCCGCCACTGCCGCGCGCGCGCAGCCGCCGGCGGGCTACGAACTCGCGCTGGTTGACGTCGACGGCTCGCCCGACGGCAGGGGCATCGCCTTCGAAATGCGCGATCGGTCAGGGCCCGACGGTCCCCGGCTGTGGACTGACGGACTGCGGTTGGCGGCTCTTGTCGACGTTGTTGTGCGGGATCACGCCACTCGATCCGGCGACCTACCTCGCAGTGCCGCTGGTGCTGGCACTGGCGAGCGCGCTGGCGAGCTATGTGCCCCGCGCGACGTGCGGCGTCTGTGAATCCCGTCGAATCGCTGGCTCCGGAGTAACGCCGCGGCGCTAGCGGCATTTCCAAGTCGAGGTCGCACTCACGGCCGACGGTCCGGCCGGGGCCGGGCACTGCGGCGCTGCGAGTTCAAGAATGATCGCCTCCTTGGTCCGTGGCTCTGACACCCGCAGTGCTCGGCTCCCGCCGGCTCGCCGGGACCTGGAGGTACTCGTGATGCTGATCCGCGTTACGAGCGACCTGGTCACCCGCACGGTGCTCGATCGGCTGCTTCCGCAACACGGCCTGAGCCTCAGCGGGGCGGAAACCGTCGCGCTGAACAAGGCGGGGGGGCAGTGTGAGTCGGGTGTTGTTTGTGCGGCGGTCTTTTAGGCCGATGACGAAGAGGCAAACCGCTGCATTCGGTCAGTATCGAGCTGTTTCGGCAGCTATGTCCGATAGATGGCGCGCAGATCGTCGAGTCCGTCTAGGATTCGAGTCGTGAGGGGACGCCTCACACCTTTCTCATTTTGCGCGTGACAGGGACGGTGGAGGGTTTTCAGGGACAATTGCAGGGACAATCGCTTCCGCTCAACCCATTTCCGGCCGTATACTTACAGGGTCGGTGAGGTGGCCGAGAGGCTGAAGGCGGCGGTTTGCTAAACCGTTGTAGGGCCTTTAAAGTCCTACCCAGGGTTCGAATCCCTGCCTCACCGCCAGACCTCCCTCGCCCTTCGGGCGCGCTTCGTCCAGGCCGGCATGGTGCGAGCCATCCTGTCAGTCGTCGGATACGCAGCCATCCTGGCTGGGATTGTCGGGCTCCTGACGAGTCACTCGGTCTTCTCGACTTCACCTGTCGTCATCGTCGGCCAGTTGCTCGCGATCGCGTTGATGACGTGGGCACGAGTGAGTTTCGGCCTGCGAAGCTTCCACCTGACAGCAACTCCGACACAGGGTGGTCTGATGACCAGCGGCCCTTACCATTTCATCCGGCATCCCATCTACGCGAGTGTCTGTCTGTTCACATGGGTGAGCGCGCTTGGCCACGCGTCGCTGCTATCGACTGCGTTTGCGTGTCTCGTGAGCGCCGGCGTTGTCATCCGTCTCGTAACCGAAGAAAGCTCGTCGCCGAGCGATACCCGGAATACCGCGACTACGCGAAGCGAACGAAGCGCCTGATTCCGTTCGTCTTCTAACTGCCTCGTTCGTCATTCCTTTTTCGAGAAGACATCGAGCGTGTAGCCGGCCTTGGTGAACAGGTAGTTGCGCGATTCGTCCGCCATCTGTCGGAACCTGTCCATGTTGATACCGGTCATGCGGCCCCGGAGCTTCCGTATGCGGCCGCCGATGATCACGGTGTCGATGTTGCGCACGTCCGCTGCCGCTACCACGGTCCCGATCGCATGGTTGGACGGATAGAGGTTGATGTCATCGGTCCGGATCATGACGATGTCCGCTTCTTTGCCTGGCGTGAGCGAGCCGCATTTATCGAGAAGACCGGCACAGGCGGCGCCGCCGGCCGTAGCGCACTCGAGCACTTGACGCACGCTGACGAGCGCCGGCGCCTTCGCGTCGCCATTGACCTTGCGATATGTGGCCATCGCACGTTGTACGTGGAAGGCGACACGCATCTCACTCAACATGTCGGTACCGTACGACACCTCGTTGTCGATGCTGAAGCCGGGCCGCACGCCGTGGTCGAGCGCTTTCTGAAAAGCAGAAACGCCCTCGCCGAGCGCGTACTGTGAATCGGACCGGGGGCAGACGTTGACGGTCGCGCCGGAATCCTTGACCCGCTGCCACACCTGGTCTGGCCATCCATGACAGTGATTGAAGGTGTTGTCAGGCCGGATCAGCTTCTCTTTGAAGAACTCCTCGAAGTCGGGACCGGCGGCGTTCGACTCGGTCGTGATCCTGATGCCGAGCCGCCGTGCCAGCGACCAGTTGTCGCGGCTCATCCCCGCGAACATCCGCAGCGTGACCAGTTGATCGGTCGACGTGAAGAACTGTTTCTGAAGCCGTTCGAGATCCTGCGGCCACTGCCGATCCCAGTCGCCCGTCTGCGGCGCACCCGAGGCGTGGACGCCGCGAATCCCCGAATCGATGAGCGCTTGAACGGCCGCATCGGAGTGAGCGGCCGAGCGTGAGTTGTGCGAGTTGTCGATCACGCACGTGATGCCGGCGTCGATGCAGCCCAGTGCGGTGATCAAGTTGCCGACGTAGATGTCGTGAGGGCGGTAATAGCGTGCGAATCCGTTGTGGGTGGTCGCCATGTAATCGCCGATGGCGCCGTCCGGGATGATGCGTCGCAGCTGGCCTTCCCACGAATGGCGGTGCGCATCGACGAACCCTGGGATGACGATCGTATTGGTGGCGTCGATCACCTGCGCCTGGGACGGTGCTTTGACCTGAGTGCCCACCCCGACGATCTTCTTGCCGTCGATGAGCAGGTCGCCTTTGGCGAAGTCGCCGACTTTCGGATCCATGCTGACAATCGTGCCGCCCCTCAGCAGGATCGGTTGACGCGAAGTGGAAGCCTCACGCCACGCGCGTTCCAGCGTTCCGGCATCTTCTTCGGTCGCCGCGGGGCGTTGAGCCGCTTCGGTGTCACGCGCGACGATGGATGTCGCGGCGATTGCAGCAGCTGCCTTGAACACATCGCGGCGCGACACTGTCCGGTCTCGCCCGCCCTCGCGTCTGCCTCGCGTCATGATTCCACCTCACGGCACTTTCACTCGCTTGCGGAACTGTTGATTCTCGTGACAGACGAACTCGATCAGATCCGAACCATCGGCCTGTAGACGTTCATCGATTCTGACGGTGAACGGCTTTGTGTACGCCTTTGGGTCGTCGACGGTGAGCTCGATGTCGATCTGCCCGTAGTTGACGCGTCTGATTCGCTCCGTGACCTTCAACGCGTCGGTCACCGGACTGCCTCTCGCATCGAGCCATCCGCCGTCGCGGTAGTTGTTGCTGTCGACGACGAGCGTGTCGCCCTCCCATCGTCCGATGGAATAGCCGAACCAGTACGGCTGGGGCTCCCCCTGCTTCGGAAGCGGACGGCCGTCCATATAGATCGTGCGCAGGCCGTAGTTCGTTTCGTAGATGATGTAGATCCGCTTCGAGGCTTGAACGATCTTGAAGGGCTGGGGATCGAGATGCAGCTGCAGCGTGCTCTCGGGCAGGCATAGCCCATCGGGGTTATCCTTGCTGAATTCCGCGGATCGCGTCCTCTGCAGCTCCCTCGCCCACGGCTGAAACGGCAGATCGTCCTTGAATCCGAAGCCGGTATTTCCGAACAACGCGATCGGTGGACGGCTGGCGGGCACGTTCGGGTCTCCGGATGGATTGGCCATCCAGACGCCTTGCAGGTCGGGCGTGCCGTCAGGCAATCGAGGGGCGGGCGCTTTGAGATCGGGCCTGCCGTCGGGGGTTCTCGGCATTGAGAGATCGGGGTAACGCGGCCACTGAGCAGCAAGGGGCGCTGAACGGAGACTCGCGGCTGCCACTATTGCGGCCGCGAACAGGAAGCGTAAGCGGGCGCCGGCCGATCTCACGGGACGAAGATTGGATCACTCCACGCAGCAAAGTCCACACGTATTCCGACTCCGCTCGTCGCGAAGTACAAGGCAGTAGCAGCACGGACGACGTGGCCAATTTTGCATGTCTCACTGGATGTTGATCACCACGCAAGTTGGCATCGTCGGCGCCGGTCCGGCCGGCCTGTTGCTCGGACACCTGCTGCATCTCAACGGCATCGACTCGGTCATCGTCGAGAACCGCGCCCGCGACTACGTGATCGATCGGGTGCGTGCGGGCGTGCTCGAGCAGGGGACGGTGGACCTGCTGATGGCGATGGGGGTCGGTGAGAGGCTGCGGCGCGAGGGGCTGCGCCACGATGGCCTCTACATCAGCTTCGGCGGTGAACGCCATCATATCGACTTGGCCGATCTGACAGGCGGCAAGGCGATCACCGTCTACGGCCAGAACGAAGTCGTCAAGGATCTGATCGACGCGCGCATCGCGACGTCGCGACCGCTCCACTTCGAAGCGGAGCACGTCTCGGTCGGCGCACTCGACTCCTCACATCCGACGATCCACTTCCGGCAGGGCGGGACCGAGCACGAGATTCGCTGCGACTTCATCGCCGGCTGCGACGGCTTTCACGGCGTCTGCCGTCCATCGATCCCTGACGGCGCGCTCACGAACTACGACCGGATCTATCCATTCGGCTGGCTCGGGATTCTCGCGGACGCGCCGCCATCCTCCGCCGAGCTCGTCTACACGCACCACGATCGCGGCTTCGCGTTGTTCAGCATGCGTTCGCCGACGATCACACGCCTCTATTTTCAGGTGCCGCCAGACGAGCCGATCGATGGGTGGTCGGACGACGCGATCTGGGACGAGATGCTGATGCGCATGACGACGCGCGACGGTTGGAAGCCACAGGTGGGGCGCATCGTCCAGAAAAGCGTCACGCCGATGCGCAGCTTCGTCGCCGCGCCCATGCGTTTTGGCCGGCTGTTTCTCGCCGGTGATGCGGCGCACATCGTCCCGCCAACCGGAGCGAAGGGATTGAATCTGGCGGCGTCCGATGTACTGGTCCTCGCGCGGGCGCTGAAGGCCTTCTACGAGAACGGACGCTCCGATTGGCTGGACGAATATTCAGCCGTCTGCCTTCGACGGGTATGGAAGGCGCAGCGCTTCTCGTGGTGGATGACGACGACGCTGCACCGCGCTCCCGATGAAACGGCGTTCGATCATCAGCGACAGATCGCCGACCTCGACTACCTCACCAGCTCGCGTGCGGCGATGACGAGCCTTGCCGAACAGTACGTCGGTCTGCCGATGGATGTCTCATTCGAATCGGCGGGACTGTAGCCGCCGATTCGTATGCAGACCGACCGCCCGCTTCAGGAGGTTTTCTTCCCCTGGAACCTGAACTCGTGCCTGTGGTCTCCGGTGACGCTGCTGCTCGTGGAATTCACGGTCACCGAACCACCCGAGGCAAGTGTCGACAGCTGATTGGCCGACAGCGCCACCAGATGCACGTGCGCGGCTTCATTCGACGACGTGTACATCACCATCTCCGGGTGGAGTTGGTCCGATGACGGCACATTGACCGAGTGCGTGTGTTGATTGACGAGGGTTGACGTGCTGAAGATATCGGCGACCGCGGATGGACCGGTCGATCCGTCGCCGCATCCAATCAAGTACAGCGCACCGGCGACGACAGGAAAGGCCTTGCCCGCTTCAATTAGGAAGACTCGCCGCTTGAAGACTGCTCCGCCATCGGGAAGAAGTGTGTCTTGTTTCATACCGGCTCCCAACTCAAGTGTCATGCCAATCGGTCTGTGGGAGGCGGCGCGCAAGTAAGCGGGATGCTGTGCAGGTGACGCACGAAACTTGTATGAACTTGTCAGCCCGTACGCGTACATCGTCATCAGGGATGATGTGGTTGACCGGGTGTCGACCAGCCGCTAGCATTTGGAACGTTCGTTCAAATCTTGCGATGCCGGAGCCGGGCGACAGAGCACGGGCGGAGGCGTGGCCGCGATGACAGGCAGCGTCAACTACAGCGATCGGATTCCGAACAACGTCGATCTGGGACGCGACCGCGTGCTGCAGCGAGCACTCGAGCACTGGCAGCCGCAGTACATGGGCTGGTGGTACGACATGGGGCCGGCCGAGAGCCGAGGCTACGACGTCTACCTGCGCACGGCGATCAGCGTTGAGCCCGAGGGTTGGGCGGTGTTCGATTACGTGAAGATGCCCGACTACCGATGGGGCATCTTCCTCGCGCCGCCCGAGGCGGATCGGCCGATCAACTTCGGCGTCAACAAAGGGCGGCCGGCGTGGAGCGACGTGCCCGGCGAATATCGATCGCCGCTGCGCCGTCTCATCGTCACTCAAGGCGACACCGAGCCGGCGTCGGTCGAACAGCAACGCATGCTCGGGATGTCCTGTCCCTCGCTCTACGACCTGCGCAACATCTATCAGGTGAACGTCGAAGAGGGGCGCCATCTCTGGGCGATGGTGTATCTGCTGCATCGATACTTCGGACGGGATGGGCGCGAGGAGGCGGAAGCGCTGCTCGAACGACGTTCGGGCGACGAGGACAACCCGCGCATTCTCGGCGCGTTCAACGAACCGACGCCCGACTGGCTCGCGTTCTACATGTTCACGTTCTTCACCGATCGCGACGGCAAGTTTCAGCTCGCGTCCCTGGCGGAGTCAGGCTTCGATCCGCTGGCGCGCACCTGCCGCTTCATGCTCACCGAAGAAGCGCATCACATGTTCGTCGGCGAAACCGGCGTCGGCCGCATCGTGCAGCGGACCGCCGACGTGATGGCCGAGCACAAGATCGAGCATCCCGATCAGGTGCGCGATCTCGGCGTGATCGATCTCCCGACGATTCAGCGCTACCTCAACTTCCATTACAGCGTGACGCTCGATCTATTCGGCTCGGAGATCTCTTCGAACGCGGCGACGTTCTTCACCAGCGGCCTCAAGGGCCGCTATCACGAAACCGCGATTCAGGACGATCACGTCCTCGCCGGGGCGACGTACGACGTGGGTGAGGTGGCGGGCGGGAAGATCGTGAGCAATGAGGTAGCGGCGTTATCGGCGTTGAACGCACGTCTCCGCGACGACTACATCGGCGAAGTGCAGGCCGGTGTCGATCGCTGGAACCGTCATATCGAGCACGCCGGTCTCCCGTACCGGCTGACGCTGCCGCACAAGGGATTTCACCGGGCGATTGGCGCCTTTGCCGATCATCACATCAGCCCGGATGGACGGGTGCTGACTCACGATGAGTGGGAACGCGGCAGCCGTGCATGGCTGCCGTCGGAACGCGACTATGCGTTCGTGCAGTCGCTGATGAGCGGACGCGTGGTCGAGCCCGGCAAGTTTGCGAACTGGATCGCGCCGCCGCGCACCGGAATCAATCGGCAGCCGCTCGACTTCGAGTACGTGCGTTTCAACTAATTATCGATTGAGGTCCGGCTGAAAGCCGGACCCTACGAAATCCGGGCGCGGCGCGATTGGCGACTCTTGACACACAGTTTGCGATCATCGAGGGCTGTCGGCTGGAGTATCAGTGGCACGGGCCGCCAGCCGATGAAGCTCCGACCGTCGTCTTTCTGCACGAGGGACTCGGTGCGATCACCCGCTGGCGCGATTTTCCGGCCACGTTGTGCGCGCAATTAGGGTGGGGCGGGCTGGTATACAACCGTCAGGGCTACGGTCGCTCTGATCCGCTTCGTGCCCCACTCAAACCGCCGTTCATGCATCACGAGGCCCTTGACGTACTTCCGCGCGTACTCGACACCTTCAAGATTTCGCGGCCCGTGCTCTTCGGTCACAGCGATGGTGGCTCGATCGCGTTGATATCCGCAGGATCGACGGGCCGCCTGACCGCCTCCGCCAAGGCTACGGCGGTCCGCCGGAGCTTCGAGCGAAGGCGGAAGGCGGCCCCTACGAAGGCGGCCCCTACGATGGCGGCCCCTACGATGGCGGCCCCCACGACTGCGGCCGCTACGAGTGCGCCGCGAGCGTTGATCCTCGAGTCGCCGCACGTGTTCGTCGAGGATATGACGGTAGCGAGCATTGCCGCGCTCCGCGACTCGTATCGCGCGAGCGACCTGCGTGAGCGGCTCGCGCGTCATCATGGTTCCAATACCGATGTCCTCTTCGAGTCGTGGACGCGTGTCTGGTTGAGCGACGAATTCCGCGGCTGGAACATCGAAGCGTATCTGCCAGCGGTGACATGCCCGACGTTGGTGATCCAGGGTCGCGACGATGAGTACGGCACAGTGAGGCAGCTGGACGCCATCGTCGAGGGCGTCGCCGGTGAGGTCCAGACACTGGTCCTCGATGCATGCGGACACTCGCCGCACATCGATCAGCGAGAGGCGGTGGAGGCGGCAGCGCTCCGGTGCCTCGAAGGGCTCGACCTGAAGCGGCGATTCACCGACGGATCCTGAAATCCGCCGGCTGGTGTCCCCCATCGACGCAGACGAAGTTCGCGGCATCATCAGTGCTGCCGGTGCCGGTCCACTTTGCCGTTCTCGGGTAGGCGCACAGCGGCCGCGTCAGCATCGTCCCGTCAGGACGCCGACGGCTCGCCTGAATGACATCAGGCGCGGCACCTTTCTCGACCCAGTCGACCGCAGCGTCGAAGACGCCGACCGGATTCGGTCCATCGCCGCCGGCACAATGGCCGACGCCGGGCGCCATGAAGAGACGAGCGAAGTTCTTCACCTGCTCGGCGCCGCCGTTCTCCGAGATCACTCGATCGAAGTAGTTCAGGGTGCCGCGCGGAAAGATCAGCTGGTCGGCCTCGCCATGCCAGATGATCATCTTGCCGCCGCGCTTGCGGAACGCCGCCAGTTTGGGGCTGTCGGTGCCGATCACCTGATTGAACTTCTGCTGTGATGCTTTGAGCTCCGTTTCGAAATCGGCCTCGCTCAGGGTGTGCCAGTCGAACGATGGGTTCTGATGGATCCAGTACTGGGAGTGCGCGAGCGCGATCGGAAATGGGGTTCCGCCCGCGAGGAAGTTCAGCGGGGTCCCGCGCTCCAGCCCGAACCAGAGACGCTTGCCAGCGGCGTCGGTCGGGCCATTCCAAATCTTCCGTATCGCCGACACCTCCTGGGGGCTCAGGCAGTTGGGCGAATCAGCGCCCGCCTTGCACACGAGCGCCCCCGGATCGAACGTGCACTTTCGCGGATCGCTGATGACGCCGTCGGTGACGCCGTCCTTCGCATCACACGCCGCGACCGCCGCCTTCGTGACCGCAGTCAGCTTCTCGTTGCTGATCGATGCGCCGACGGTCTTGTTGATGACGATCTGGGGCCACAGTTCCGAGGGGATGAAGCGATCCCAGTTGATTGCGGGCGCGCCGATGACGAGCCCGTCGTATTCCTCGGGGAAGCGCTGTGCGGCGATCAGTCCCTGTCGGCCGCCGGTGGAACAGCCGTTCCAATACGAATAGGTTGGCGCCTTGCCGTAGTACGCGTTGATGACCGCTTTGGCCTTGACCGCGAGCTCGCGCAGCGAGCGCTCCGCGAAGTCGCCGATCAACTGCGTGTCGAGACTGCCGTCTGCCTTCAACGCGAACGCGCCTCCCGCTGACGCGGGGTGTCCTGTATCGGTGCTCGCCGTCGCGTAGCCACGGCGAATGCCCTCGGCAAGACCGGCGTATGAAATCTGGCCGGCATAGCCGCCACCGCCTTCACCGCGATAGCGGCCGTTCCACGAGTCTTTCGGCAGCCAGATCTCGATTCGAATCGCTGGCGCAACTGTGAGCGCGACGCGACAGAACGAAGGCAGGTTGGTCTGTTTCCCACCTCCAGGCGGCGAGTACTCGCCTGCGGGAACCTCCAGTGCCGTGGTGATCGTGGTTCCAGGAAGTGACAATGCCGCGAGGTCGGCGCATGCTGCACTGGCGGCGCTCGCACCCGAAGAGAGCCCCGTCACGTACGCGAGTGTCGCCGACGCGATGATCAGGATCCGTCGAATCATTCCACTCCTCCGCGAGGCGCGTAGTCTACATCGCCGCGATCGCGGATTGGAACAGTCGTTCAACATTCTGTCTTGGGAAATCGGGCGTCCGAGTGTAGAGTCCGGGCGATCGCACGCCGGGTAGAGCTCGACATGACCACAGCCGACGAGGCCTTCAATGCCGCCGTCTACTTCGTCGATCGCCATGTCGCCGAAGGGCGAGGCACGGCGATCGCGATCGAGTGCGAAGACCGGCGCGTCTCCTACGCCGCGCTGTACGAGGGGGTCAACCGAACAGGTGCTGCGTTGCGGAACGAGCTGGGAGTCCGGCCCGAGGATCGCGTGTTGCTGTTGATGCTCGACGGACCCGAAATGGTGTTCGCCTTCTTTGGTGCGATCAAGATCGGCGCCGTTCCAATTCCCACGAACACACTCTGGACGTCAGTGGACTACGAGTTCGTGCTTCGCGACTCGCGCGCGAGTCTCGTCATCGTCAGCGCACCTCTCCATCCTCGCATCGTCGAGGTCGTCCCGAGGTGCCCCTGGGTCCGTCATGTCGTCGTCGTGGGCGGCGCCGGCGACGATCGCGCGATCGAGTTCGATGCACTGCTCGGTCGGGCCTCGCCCGACCTGGAGGCCGAGCCGAGTCATCGCGACGCACCGGCGTTCTGGTTGTATTCGTCAGGCAGCACCGGTCGTCCGAAAGGCTGCGTGCATCTGCAGCACGATATGCAGGTGTGCGCCGAGGGGTACGCTCGAGGCGTCCTGGGAATCGACGCGTCGGACCGCTGCTTCAGCGTGGCAAAGCTGTTCTTTGCCTACGGGCTCGGGAACGCGATGTACTTCCCGCTGGCGGTCGGCGCCACGACGATCCTGTGGCCGGGTCCGGTCGCACCTCCGGTCGTCTACGACCTGATCGAACGGTATCGGCCGACGCTGTTCTTCTCGGTGCCGACTCACTATGCGATGCTGCTCGCTCACCGCGACGACTCTCGAGAGTTCGATCTGTCGAGCGTTCGATGCGCCGTGTCCGCCGGTGAGTCGCTGCCACCGGCCATCTTCACACGCTTCGCCGAACGATTCGGCGTGGAGATCCTCGATGGCATCGGCTCGACCGAAGTGCTGCACATCTTCATCTCGAATCGGCGCGGGAACGCCCGGCCCGGTTCGAGTGGTGTCCCCGTGCCCGGATACGAGGCGAAGCTCGTGGACGAAAGCGGTGCTCCTGTTGCCGTCGGTGAGATCGGGAGCCTCCTCGTGAAGGGCGACTCCACGTGTGCGTACTACTGGAACCGGCACGAGCAGACGAAGGCGACCATCGAAGGACACTGGATCCGGACAGGCGATCACTACTATCAGGATGCCGATGGCTACTACTGGTGCGCCGGTCGATCCGACGACATGCTGAAGGTCGGAGGGATGTGGGTCAGCCCGGCGGAACTGGAGCACACGCTGCTCGAACATCCGTCCGTGCTGGCGTGCGGTGTGGTCGGACGACCCGATCGCGATGGACTGACGAAGCCGCTCGCGTATGTGGTGTCTCGCCCG
Source organism: Vicinamibacterales bacterium (assembly GCA_036407095.1). Classification (GTDB taxonomy): domain Bacteria; phylum Acidobacteriota; class Vicinamibacteria; order Vicinamibacterales; family UBA2999; genus Gp6-AA40. The sequence goes on from DASWZV010000146.1 coordinate 103,766, forward strand.
GGTGTCGAGCAGACGAGGGCGCTGGCGGTTGAACTCCAGCAGTTCGCACGCACGCGACTGGCGGAGTACAAGCGACCGCGATGGGTGGAGTTCGTCGATGCGCTTCCGACGACGGCGACCGGCAAGGTGCAGCGGTTCAAGCTGCGCGAGCGCACGGCGCGAGACCAGGAGGCGTGATGGAACGGCTTCAATCCCGCGGCGAGCGCAAACGGATCGAGATCCTCCGCGCCGCGGCCGGCGTCTTCCGGCGCCGCGGCTACCACGGGGCAAGCGTCGACCAGATCGCCAGTGCGTTGAACATGGCCCCCGGGAATCTCTACTACTATTTTCGCAACAAGGAAGAGATTCTCTACGTCTGTCATGACTACTCGCTCGGCTTGATTCTCAAGGAGCTCAAGGAAGTCGAGCAGAGTCAGCTTCCGCCGGATCGGCAGATCCATCGCCTGATCGTCGCGTTCGTGCATCTGTTCATCGATGTGCTGCACGGCACGGCGTGGACCCTCGAGGTGGAAGCGCTGTCACCGCCGCTCCTGAAGAAGATCATCGCGAAGCGCGATCGCATCGACAGAGGTTTCAGGAAGATCCTTTCAGAAGGCATGCGGTCGGGCCTGTTCGCGCGGCGCGACCCGAAGCTCGTCGCCTTCGTCATCTTCGGCGCGATCAACTGGATCCCGCGGTGGTACGACCCGGCTGGTCGAGCCTCATCACACGAGATCGCGCAGGCCTTTGCCGACTATCTGGTTGCCGGTCTCCAGAAAGCCGATCGCGTCCTCTTGAGAGCGGTCGGCGGCCCCGGACGCGCCTGAGACGACGTTATAGAATGCTCGTTCAAATCTGAACGACGCACAGCGTCTCTGCCGAGGACCTCATGAACGAGTCGGCCACTACGGACGCGGAAGCTCCCGTCGACTATCGGACGGATCCCTCGCGATATCGCCACTGGAAGCTTGGCGTTGACGGGCCGGTCGCCACCCTGACGCTGGATGTCGATGAAGGCGGCGGACTGCGTGCCGGATACCGCCTGAAGCTGAATTCGTACGACCTCGGCGTCGACATCGAGCTGCACGACGCGCTGCAGCGGGTTCGCTTCGAGCATCCACGCATCCGCGTCGTCGTGCTCACGGGCGCGAAGAGCCGGATCTTTTCAGCCGGCGCGAACATCTACATGCTCGCGCAGTCCAGCCACGCCTCGAAAGTGAACTTCTGCAAGTTCACGAACGAAACACGCAACGGCATGGAGGATTCGAGCCGCTATTCCGGCCTCCGATTCCTCGCGGCCTGCAACGGCACGACCGCCGGTGGCGGATACGAGCTGGCCCTGGCGTGCGACGAGATCATCCTGGTCGACGATCGTTCGTCGACGGTCAGTCTCCCCGAGGTGTCGCTCCTGGGTGTCCTGCCAGGCACCGGCGGTCTGACGCGGCTGACCGACAAGCGCCGGGTTCGGCGCGATCACGCGGACGTGTTCTGCACGACGCCTGACGGCGTACGCGGCCAGCGCGCAGTGGAGTGGCGTCTGGTCGACGGCGTGGTGCGGCCACAAGAGTTTGCCGCCCGCGTCAAGGAACGTGCGCTCGCGCTCGCAGACACGAGCGAACGGCCGACTGACGGCGATGGCATCGCGATGACGCCGCTTCAGCGCGAGCTGCACGAAGACCGCATCCAGTACGAGCATGTCGACGTTCACCTCGATCGGCAACGCCGGACCGCCACATTGATCGTCAACGGTCCGACTCACGCCGCGCCGGTGGCGGCCGACGAGGCGCAGGCGATGGGCGCGCGGTGGTGGCCGCTGGCAATGGCGCGCGAGCTGGACGACGCGATTCTGCACCTCCGCACGAACGAAACCGCTCTCGGATTGTGGCTGCTCGAAACGCGCGGAGATGCCCGCCTCGTGCTCGAGACCGATCGATTCATGCTCGACAACCGGGGCCAGTGGTTTGTCCGCGAGGTCATCGGCATGCTGCGCCGGACGCTCGCACGTCTCGACGTGTCGTCCCGTTCGATGTACGCGCTCGTCACTCCGGAGTCCTGTTTCGCCGGCACCTTGCTCGAGCTGTTGTTCGCCTCGGACCGCGCCTACATGCGCAACGGCACAGAAGCGCCGCCGGCGCATCTCACCCTGTCGATGATGAATTTCGGCGTGCTGCCGACGGTCGCCGGCCTGTCGCGACTGGCATCACGACTCATCCCGACCGAGGGCCTGCACGACGTGGCGGAACAGCCGCTTGGTCCCGCGGACGCGTTTCGACTCGGCCTGGTCACCGAGATCCCGGACGGTCTCGACTGGGACGATGAAATACGGCAGGCCATCGAAACACGAACCGCCCTTTCACCCGATGCGCTCACCGGTATGGAGGCCAACCTGCGCTTCCCGTTGCCCGAGACCCAGGGCACGCGTGTGTTCGCCAGGTTGTCGGCCTGGCAGAACTGGATCTTCAGTCGTCCCAACGCTGTCGGGCCGTCAGGCGCATTGAGAGTCTACGGCAGCGGTGCGCCGTCGAAGTTCGACTGGCACCGGGTGTGAGATGTAGTGTCCGGCTTTAGCCGGACCAGATGGAATCGCGCTAAAGTACAGCACACACTTCACACGCACGATCCAATCTGGCTGGACGAGGTTTGTATGACGCTGCGCTCCCGAGTCGTCATCGTGACCGTACTGGCCATCGCGTGTACGGCGACGCGCGCCGCCGCGCAATGGCTCGACCATCCCACCGCAGGCATTCCACGCACAGCAGATGGAAAGCCCAATCTCAAGGCACCGGCTCCCCGCACTCCGGACGGCAGACCGGATCTGTCAGGCCTCTGGATGATGAGCGGCCTCGGATACGCGACCAACATCACCGACGTCGAGATGCTGCCGTGGGCGCAGAAGGTGTTCAAGCAGCGCCTCGACACGTTCGGCCACGAAGATCCGGCGGTCAGCTGCCTGCCAGAAGGCCCGCGCACGAGCCTCGCCGGCCTCGATCCGATTCGGATCATCCAGACGCCGGCGATGGTCGTGATCCTGTACGAGAGCGGGCCCGCGCGTCAGATCTTCACCGACGGTCGATCGCTGCCGAAGGATCCGACGCCGACGTGGATGGGATACTCGATCGGTCGCTGGGAGGGCGAGACGTTCGTCGTCGAAACCGCGGGCTACAACGACAGAACCTGGCTCGACTTCCGTGGTCATCCGCACAGTGAGGCGCTGCGTGTGACCGAGCGTTTCCGTCGAACCGACTTCGGTCACATCCAGCTGACGATGACGTTCGACGACCCGAAGACGTACGTGAAGCCGTGGACGGTCGACGTGCCGATGAACTTCGCGGCAGACACCGATCTGCTCGAGAACGTCTGCCTCGAGAACCTGAAGAATCTGCCGTCCGTCGGCCGCCCGTCCGACGAGCCGGTCACGAAGGTCTCGCGCGCGGTACTCTCGCGCTATACCGGCACGTACGTTGTCGACATGTTGGGCCCATTCATCGTGTCGGTCGACGGCGACCAGTTGTTGATCGAGATTCCCGGCGGCGGCGGAAAGCAGGCCGCCATCCCACGTTCAGACACGTTGTTCATGTTTCCGCCGATTGGCGGATCGATCAGGTTCGTGAGCGACGAGAGCGGGAAGGTGACGCACTTCGTGATGACGATCGTCGAAGGCGATATGAAGGGCACGCGCAAATAGGCATCATCGTCCGATTGCGCCGAGCGCCCACGCCACCTGCTTCCGCACTCTCGCACTCGTGTCCTTGAGCGCATCGGCCAGCGCCGGGTTCGCGCGGCGCTCGCCGATCGCGCCGAGAGCCCAGGCGGCTTGCGCGCGCACGCCTTCGGCCTTGTCCTTCAACGCATCGATCAGACCATCGACCGCGCGGCCATCGCGGATCGCGCCAAGCGCCCATGCCACCTGCTGCCGGACCTCGGCATCGTCGTCCTTGAGCGCGGCGACCAGCGCCGGCACTGCATCGTTGGCATCGAGCGCACCCAGCGCCCAGGCGGCAACGCGTCGAACCGGAGGCTCTTTGTCGCTGAGCGCCAGCAGCACAGGCGGGATGCCGCGTTGGTCGTCGATCGCCCCGATCGCCCAGACCGCGTTGCGGCGCGCCACCCACTGAGGCGCGCCTGATGCGGTGACGAGCGGAGGCAGCGACTCGGTTCCGATGGCGACCAGCGCGGCTGCGGCCTCCTCTCCCGGCGTCGTCTGCCGATCGACGTCCTTCGACCAGTAGTGACGATCCTTGCCGCACACGAGCGGATCGACCGGTGAGTTGTCCGACAGTCGTTCGACGAGTGCCGCGATCGCGCTGCGCGCATCCGAACCGAGACGCTGAAGGTCGCATGCGGCGATGACCCGTGCGCCGGGTTCAGCGGAACGAAGCATGGCAATGAGGTCGGCGACATCAGCAGCCTCGGCCGACGACGCGAGAACGACGGCTGGAGAGGGAGCGGCCGTGTCGACATAGCCGGAAGGCTGAAAGAGCAACGACGCGACGAGCGTCATCGCAGTCCCGACGAGCGACCACAACAGATCGATCGCGGTTTCGAAGAAGCTGACACAGGAAGGCATGACGTCTCCGATGCTAAAAAATCAGCACTTGCGGGCGAGGTCCGGTTAAAGCCGGACCCTATATCTGTGACGGGCAGGCTCGCCGAAGCCTTCGGCAAAGGCGGCCGGCCCCTGCGTACTACCTGATTTGTCCGAGGGCAAAGGCGGCCTGTTGCCGCACGTGGGCGTTGCTGTCCTTGAGCGCCGCGATCAGCGGATCGATGGCGCGGGGATCGCGGATCTGACCGAGAGCGAACGCCGCCTGTTGGCGCACCTCGGGATCGCCATCCTTGAGCGCGGCGGCGAGCGGATCGACCGCACGGGGATCGCGCAACTGGCCGATCGCGAACGCGGCCTGGTGACGCACGTCGGCGTTCTGATCCTTCAACGCCGCCATCAGCGGATCGAGGTACTTGGGATCGCGAATCTGACCAAGCCCAAATACCGCTTGCTGGCGTACCTCGGGGTCAGGGTCCTTGAGCAGCGTCATGTAGGTGTCAGGAGGGATCGCCGCGCGCATGGACACCAGCGTGTGGAGCGCCTGCTGGCGAACCTCTTTGTTCTCATCCTTCAACGCATCGGTGAGGGCGGCGACGACTCTCGGATCGGCGGGGCCGCGCGCGTTGCCGCGGTTCCCGATCACCACGCGTGGAGCATCCTGTCCGAACGCAGACACAGCACCCGTGATCGCGCGCGCGATTCCATTCGGATCGATGTCGATGTTCAGGTCGGGTATCGGAAGTGGGTTGATCGAGATGAGCGGCGCCGGTGCGGGCATGGGCATCGGCATGGGCGTAGGCATCGGCGTAGGCGTGGGCAAGGCCATGGGCGCTGGCGTCGGCGTCGACGGCGACGACGGGCGACCCTGATGACCGGGTGTTTCGGCGGTTTCGACCGGTGCGATCGATGAGGAGGCGACCGGCGATGCCGCCGCTTCTCCAGTCAGCGTCGCGGCTTTCGCGACGGGGCGCACGCCTGCGAGTGACACGACACCGATGATGGCCAGGGCGGCAACTGCCACGACCGATCCGCGGGTTGGTGAACGACGCGATAGAGCAGGATCGAGAATCGCCATGAGTCTTCCCTCGAGTTGAGAGCGGTGCGCCATCGTCACCGCGGACCATGTGGGCCAGGCACCGGAACGCAGTGAGCGCGCGATGTCCAGCAGGTGATCGGCGTAATCCGAGCCGCGCGTGCCGGCGGCGAGGACGAGGTCGTCGCACGCGCGCTCCCGCTCCACGCGCAGCCGACGCGCGGCGACCCAGACGAGCGGGTTGAACCAGTAGGCGGCGCAAGCGAGCTGCGCGATGAACTGCGTCAGGCAGTCACGCCGTTTCACGTGTGCGAGCTCGTGCAGCAGTACCACGCGCTGACGGGATACGGGCCAGTCGTCCGCTTCAGAGGGGAGCAGCACGAGCGGCCGCCACACCCCCCACGTCATCGGCATCGCATCGTCATCGCCGCTGACGAAGGTCACGCGCCGGTCGAGTCCAATCGTTCCCGTGAGCTCACGTCCGAGTGTGGTCCAGCCGGGGGCCTTTCGCGCACGTCGTGCGATCCACCACACGCGAGCGGTCCCGAAGGCCACGCGCGCCAGGACCAGGAGCGCTCCCGCGATCCAGATCGACGTGGCGATCGAAAACGGTGAGGCCGTCGCCGTGCGTTCGCTGCTCGAGGGAATCAATCCTGGCGGCGCTACGATCGGCGCCGCGATGTCGTCCGCGACATTCGTCGGTTCCGGCGCGGCCGCGACCGCGGCGTGCACCGACGCGGCTGGCTCAGCCGACGCTATCGTCGGCGGCACCGCTCGCGTCGTCGCCGGCAGCACGGCGATCGTCCAGCGCGGCGCCACGACGGCGAACGCCGGCAGCAGCAGCGCCGCCGCGATGGCGAGCGCCCAGATGTGATGGCGAATGGCAGCCGATCGGCGTGCAAGCGCTCGCGTCGCGAGCAGGGCGCCCGCGAGCAGCAGCGTGACCTTGATGAGGATGTCGGTCGCAGGAACGAATTCGGGGCTGATCACGATCAGGCTCCTTGCTTGCGCGCCTGGTCGATCAGTCGCTTGAGACGATCGATCTCGGCGTCGTCGAGGCGGGAGGACGAGACGTCGAGCAGCGCGGACATAGCCTGTGACGTCGAACCATCGAAGAAGGTTTGCAGGAGATGACGCATGGCCGACTTTTTCGCGCTGTCGCGCGCGACCACCGGGACGTAGACGTAGCGCGGGCCGTCCTGCTCGTGCCGGACATGACCTTTCTCCTCGAGGATGCGGAGCAGCGATCGCACCGCCGAGTAGCTGGGTGCCGACGGAATCTCGGCTTGAATCTCGGCGGCCGAGGCACGTCCGAGCCTGTAGAGGGCGTCGACGATCTGCCGCTCGCGGCGGCTCAAGTCCTGATGTGTGGTGCGGGTCACTGCTGGGTCCTCTGCTGAGAAATTAGCACGATGCTGAAAAATTAGCAGCAACGGATTTCGCTGTCAAGAGCGTCAACGACCGTGGGGGCTGAAGCCCCCGCTCTACGCTGCGGAGACCCGTAGAGCGCAGGCTTCAGCCTGCGCGTTGTGAGCACCAAGCCTGCGCGTTGTCGGGCCGCGGAGGGTGTAGACTCCGCCCGATGTCCAAGACGCGTTCCGTCGATCGTCGAGGCTTTCTCAAAAGCGCCGCGGTGACGGGCGCTGCGGCGGGAGCCGCGGCGCTGGTGCCTGGCGCCACGAACGCAGCCGCGCAGCAGGGGCCGGCGACGGCCACCGCACCCACGCCGCCGCGTGAAATCGATCCGCCGTCCACCGTCGAGGTGTTGACGACCGACAGGCCGGGCGGCGACTTCATGGTCGACGTCATCAAGTCGCTCGACTTCGAGTACATCGCCGCCAATCCCGGATCGAGCTTCCGGGGCATCCACGAATCGATCGTCAACTACGGCGGCAACACCGCGCCCGAGTTCATCACGTGCTGTCACGAGGAATCGTCAGTCGCGATCGCGCACGGCTACTTCAAAGCGGAAGGCAAGCCGATGGCGGTCCTCTGCCACGGCACGGTCGGCATGCAGCACGCGGCGATGGCGATCTACAACGCGTACTGCGACCGGGTGCCGGTGTACATCATGGCGGGCAACACGCTCGACGCGACGTTGCGCCGGCCTGGCGTCGAGTGGGCGCACAGCGTGCAGGATGCCGCGGTGATGGTCCGCGATTTCATCAAGTGGGACGATCAGCCGATCTCGCTGCCGCACTTCGCGGAGTCGGCGGTGCGTGCCTACAAGATCGCGATGACGCCGCCGATGATGCCGGTGCTCCTCGTCCTCGACGGTGGTCTTCAGGAAGATCCGATCGCGGGCGATGTCAACGCGCGGCTCCGCCTCCCGAAGCTGACGCGCGCGTCTGCGCCTCAAGGTGATTCGGGTGCGGTCGCCGAGGCGGCGAAGCTGCTGGTCGCGGCGCAGAATCCGGTGATCGTTGCCGACCGCGCGGCACGCACACCGGCAGGCGTCGCGAAACTGATCGAGCTGGCCGAGACGCTTCAGGCCCCCGTGATCAACCAGGGCGGCCGGATGAACTTTCCGACGAGACACGCGCTCAATCACAGCGCCAGCGCGCGTTCGCTCATTGCCAACGCCGATGTGATCGTCGGCCTCGAACTGACCGACTTCTGGGGAACGGTGAATGCGTCGCGTGACTCGCTGGTACGCACGTCGCGCTCGGTCACGAAGCCGGGCGCGAAGCTGATCAGCATCACCGCGCTCGATCTCAACACCAAGGGCAACTATCAGGACTTCCAGCGATACCCGGAAGTCGACATCGCGATGGCCGCGGACGCGGAGGCCACTCTGCCCGCTCTGACCGAGGCGTGCAAACGCCTCATCACCGCCGATCGTCGAGCGGCATTCGCCGAGCGGGGCAAGCGCCTCGCCGAGGCCCATGCCAGCGCACTCGATCGTGTCCGTGCGGAGGCCGCGTACGGTTGGGATGCGGCACCGATCAGCACGGCGCGTCTGACGATGGAGTTGTGGGCACAGATCAAGAACGAGGACTGGGCGCTCGTCGCCGAGAGCGGGATCATGAGCGACTGGACCTCGCGTCTCTGGAGCTTCGAGAAGCACTATCAATCGCTCGGCGGCTCGGGCGGCGCCGGGGTGGGCTATGGTGCGCCGGCGGCCGTTGGCGCAGCGCTCGCGAACAGGAAGCGAGGTCGCTTGTCGGTGACGATTCAGGGAGACGGCGACTTCCTCTATGCGCCGGGTGTGTGGTGGACCGCCGCGCATCATCGCATCCCGCTGCTCGCGGTGATGCACAACAACCGCGCATATCACCAGGAGCTGATGCATCTTCAGCGCATGGCGAATCGCCATCAGCGCGGAATCACCCGCGCGCACATCGGCACGACGATCGACAGCCCGAACGTCGACTTTGCCAAGATCGCGCAGGGGCTGGGCGTGCACGCCCAAGGGCCGATCACGAATCCCAACGAGCTCGGGCCGGCGATCAAACGTGCGATCGACGTGGTCAAGAAGGGTGAGCCGTCGCTCGTCGATGTCGTCACACAGCCGCGTTGAGGAGGAAGCGATGACACGCATGCTCGTTGCCAGCCTCGCGCTCGTACTGGCGGCGGTCTCCTCAGCGCAAACACCTCAGCGCCCTGCGAACGCTGCGCCGGCGGGTAACGCAGAAGAGGGGAAGAAGCTGTTCATCGCCGACGGCTGCTATCAGTGTCACGGCTACGAAGCGCAGGGATCGAGCGCGACCGGCCCGCGCCTCGGGCCGAAACCGATCGCGTTCGCGACCTTCACGCGATATGTCCGTGCGCCAAGCGGTCAGATGCCGCCGTACACCGCGAAGGTTGTCTCCGATGGTGACCTCGCGAACATCTACGCGTTCCTTCAGTCGCGGCCGGAGCCGGCGAAGGACATTCCCTTGTTGAAGCCGTGATGGTCCGCCTGAAGGCGGACACTACATCTGCGGGCCGCCTGCCGCCTCCGCTCGTTCCGAGCTACGGCGGGCCAGGGAAGGCGGCCCCTACGACCCCCGCGGTCGTCGCGGTGATGTGCGGGCTCATCGTCTTCGTCGATGGCTTCGACGCACAGGCGATGGGATATGTCACCCCTGCGCTCAGTGCGGCGCTCCACATCCCGCGCGTCGTGCTCGGTCCGGTCATCTCGAGCGGCCTCGTCGGCATGATGATCGGCGCGCTGGTGAGCGGCTCGCTTGCCGATCGCATCGGCCGACGGCCTGTGCTCATCGGATGCACGGTGATCTTCGGGATCGGATCGTTGTTGACCGCTACGGCGCAATCGGTGCAGGTCCTCGTGATCTATCGCGCACTCACCGGTCTGGGGATGGGTGGCGCGATGCCGAACGCGATCGCGCTCACCTCCGAGCTCATGCCGCGCCGTCGCCGGGGAAGCTCGGTGACGATGATGATCTGCGGGTTCTCGTTGGGCGCGGCCGTCGGCGGCTTCGTGGCGGCGTCCATCATTCCGCGATTCGGCTGGCAGTCGGTGTTCATCGCCGGCGGCACGGCGCCGCTCCTGATCGCCGCGGCCTCGTTCCTCTGGCTTCCCGATTCGGTTCGGGAGCGCGCGCGCGAGCTCCCGGTCGCGCAGCTCTTTACCGAAGGGCGCGGCGTGGCGACCGCGCTGATCTGGATCGTCTACTTCATGAATCTCCTCAATCTGTATTTCTTGAGCAGCTGGCTGCCGACGATCATCAGCGACGATGGAGTGCCGGTGAGCACGGCGATCAGATTGACGGCGCTCTTTCAGGTTGCCGGGATCGGCGGCGCGATCGTGCTCGGCCTGATCCTCGATCGGTTCTTCTCGTTCTGGGTTCTGGCGGCATGCTACCTGTGGGCCGCGATCTGGGTGTTGCTGATCGGCGCGTCGGGCGCGTCGACGTTGATGCTCGGGGTCACGATCGCGTTCGCCGGGTGGGGCATCATCGGTGGCCAGAACGGTGGCCACGCGGTCACCGCGGACTTCTATCCGACGATGATGCGATCGACCGGCGTCGGCTGGGCGCTTGGAATCGGCCGCATCGGATCGATCACCGGTCCCGTGCTCGGCGGCTGGTTACTCGCCAGCGGAACCCCAGTCGGGCGGGTGTTCTGGGCCGCCGCCGTTCCCGCGCTGATCGCGACGATCGCCGCCGCGGGCCTCGCGATCCGTCAACGGAGCCACGGAGTTCACTGAGACCAGGGCCACGGAGATCACGAAGGCCACGGAGAATTAGGGCCACCGAGATCACGAAGAACACGAAGAAGTTGGGCCGTGGCTCAGCGGACCGCGCAGACGAAGTTCGACGGGCCGTTCGTGTCGCCCGATCCTTTGTAGCGCGGCAGCTGAGGGTACGGGCACAGCGGTCGCGAGATCGGCGAGTTCGCCTTCGTCGCGAGCATCGATGCCGGAGCCGTGCCTTTTTCGACCCAGTTCTCCATCGCGGTCAGCGTGTCGAACCGATCCGGGCCGGCGCCTCCACCACAGTGGAGCACACCCGGCGCGAGGAACAGGCTGACCGCGTCTTTCGCTGCCGGCACCTTCGCACGCACCGCTTCGAAGTACTCGATCGTCGAGAGGGGACTCGGACCGGGATCGTTGAACCCGTGCCACAGGAGCAGCTTTCCGCCGCGCTTCACGAACTCGGTGATGTCGGCATTCTGCTGATGCACCTCTGACGCGAGGCCCTTCGCGAGCATCGGCATGTCGCGCTCGGGATCGAACATCATGAAGTCATATGCCGGATCGCTCTTCACGAGGTACGAGAGGAAGGGCGCGCCGAGTACCGCGTTGATGCCGCGAGGCGCCTGAGGCGTGCCGATCATGCGCGCCACCCAGTCGCTCTCGCCGCCGCGCATCAGCGGCATGGCCGCGTACTTCCCGTTCTTCGTCTTCACGCCTTCATAGACACGGCGAACTGTTTCGACCTGTGCGGGCGTGAGGCAGTCGGCGGACGGAGATCCCTTGCACGTCAGCTCCTTCGGGTCCCACGTGCACGCGCGCGGGTCGGTCAGGATGTCATCCGCGACGCCGTCCTTCAGGTCGCACGCGGCCATCACCGCCTTGTGAATGAGCGGCACGTGCTCCGGCAGCAGATTGCTGTCGGGACGCGCGTGGAACGCCTGCACTCGCAACATCGCGTTGGAATACACGAGCGGTGAGTAGACCGGCGCGCCGGCGATGACGCCGTCGTAATCGCCAGGATACCGCTGCACTTCGGCGAGGCCCTGGCGCCCGCCTGTCGAACAGCCCTGCCAATAACTGTGCTGCGCGGGCCGCTGATAGAAACGGGTCACGAGCTCCTTCCCGACGCTCGTTGCCACGTGCGTCGCCCGATGCCCGAAGTCGATGATCGCCTCGGTGTTCGGCTGCCCCGGTCCCTTCACCGCGAACGACCAGTCGGTTGCACCCGTCGAAGGATGACCGAGGTCGTTCTGTACGATCGCGTAGCCGCGCGCGAGCCCGGGCACCGCGGCCTGCAGTGTCACGTTGCCCGCTGAGCCGCCACCGCCGATGCCGAGCACTTTCCCATTCCAGTTGGCCGGAAATCGATAGACGGCACCGACGTGCGATCCCTCAACCGGTGAGATCGAGGTCTTCACTTCGCAGAATGCCGGCGTGTTCGTCGATGTGTTCGACGGAATCGGCGTCGCCGACACGATCGACGCGCCTGTGATGGCCACCCCCGCCAGCGCACTGCAGGCGTCCTGCGCGGCTGCCGTCGTCGGCGAGATGAGCAGCACGGCCGAGACCGACGCGACGAGCGCGCGAACGGTCGAGTCACAGCGACACATGGACATGATGGCGTGAGTCTACACTACGCAAATGACTCAAAGAGGTCTCGTCTCGGATGCGAATACGCGCGCGTTGCTGCGCCATCTCACCGCCACGCTGGCCTACCGAGCCGCAAAGGTCCTGCGCGACGTGCCGCCCGATTTCGGAAAGCGCTCTTTCGGCCACGCGTCCCGTCGGCCGGTCCAGATCGTGGCGCATCTGGGCGACCTGATGGCGTGGGCCGTGACGCTGGCTCGCGGCGAGTACATCTGGAAGGCCGAGGGGAGCGCCGACTGGAGCACGGAGGTCGCGCGCTTCTTCGACAACCTTGCGGCCTTCGACCGCGAACTGACGTCCGCCAAGTTCGGCGGATCGATCGAGAAGCTGATTCAGGGTCCGCTCGCCGATGCGCTCACGCACGTCGGGCAGCTTGCGATGCTGCGAGGCATGGGAGGCGTCCCCATCCGTCCTGAAAGCTACGCGCGCGCGGAAATCGTCGCAGGACGCGTCGGGGCGGATCAAGCGGCGCCGCGCGGAGAGTTCGACGGAGACGCGAGTGCGCGCTAAGGCCGCAGTGGGCAGGGCGAACCTTGCCGAAAAATTTGATCGTCGAACGCCGCCCGCGGGGCGTATCGTGGCCCCCTATGACACGATCACCGCTCCCGGTCAGAGTCCTGGTCTGTGTCGGGGTTGTCGCAGCCATCGCTGAGATCGCCACCGCCCAACCGCTGCAACTTTCGGGCTCGACATGCGCGAGGCCACCGGCGCTGCATTGTCCTGACGCTGGATGCAGCGCTCAGGTCGTCACGAGCGGTGGATCGGTCCTCGAGCCGAAGACGGGCCGCACGTACTTCCTCGACTATCCCTGCGATCTGAAACACGGCGACAAGGTCACGTTCGTCCTCAGCCTCCACGGCGGAGGCTCGTACGGCAATTGGCAGCGCCACTACTTCCCGATCGTCGACTACACGGACAAGTACCACCTCGTCGTCGCGACGCCGTTCTCGCCACGTCGAGTGTGGACCGCTGAAGACGACAGCTATCTCGAGAACATCGTCACGACGGTGATCGAGCAGATCGGTCGCGACAACATCAAGGCGTTCTGGCTGGCCGGACATTCGCAGGGCGGGCTCACGTCCTCGCGGATCGTCTGCAACGATTTCTTCAAGACGAAGGTCGACGGCTTCCTGAGTCTGTCGGGCGGGCGAGTGGGTGGTCAGGCAGGTCGTGCCGCCGGCTTTGGCGTGCCTCCGGCGGCTGCAGGAGCGGCGGCGCAAACGGCCCGCGGCGGAGCTGCGCCTGCGGGCCTTCCCGCGGGTGCGCTCACGATTCCGCCACCGCCGACCTGCGACTTCTCCTTCATCTTCGAAACCGGCGAGCACGAGATCAGCGCGCTGCCGAAGACGTCGGAGCGCGCGCAGAAGTACGGCTGCTCGGCAGACGTGAAGCGCCGCGAGATCGTCGACGTCAAAGCCGGCTACGTGTACGACGGCACGCGCCAGAATCCGGGCTCGAAGCAGTGGGGCCTTTTGCCGCGGCCGGGAAAAGCCGATGTCCTGCCGTACCGCGGCTGCCGCGATGGTCGCGTCGTCGCCGACGTCGTTCGGCTCGACAAAGGTCACACTGAAGGCCTCGAGCCGAAGGTGACCGAGGAGCTCGTGAAGATGATGCTGTCAGCGCGAGGAGGAAAGATTCAGCACGGCGGCTGACCTACTCATGGCCGCGCGAAGAGCTCGGTCAGCTGAATCGAGAGCCCTGGCATGAGCCGTGTGGTGAGGACGTCGGACTGATCTCGCGAGAGCATCGCAACCCGAGGGAGCGAACCGTCCTCCTGTCGCGCGAATACGCTCACCCGGTCGCGCTCGGGATCGACGATCCAGTACTCACGGACGGCCGCTCGCTCGAACAAGCGCCGCTTGATCTGCTCGTCCTTCTTCTTCGTCCCACGCGAAAGGATTTCGATCACGAGCGCCGGCGCACCTTGGACATTCTGCTCGGTGAGGATGTCGGCCTGGTCCGCGGCGACGAACAGCAGATCCGGTTCGACGATGTCAACGTTCGTGAACACCACGTCGAGGGGTGAGAGGAAGATCCGGCCAACGCTCGTCTGCTGCCGAAGGTAGAGCCCGATCTCCAGGTGGAGCCGGCCCACGAGGACTTGGTGACGCGTGTTCGGGCTCGGCGTCACGTAATGCTTCCCGTCGATAATCTCGTGACGCAGGCCGTCGTCGTCGGGGAAGTTGAGGAAGTCCTCGTAGGTGAGGCGCCTGTCGGGCGTCTTCGGTTCCACGTATTCTCCGTGCATGCGGGCATCGTACATCGTCCCCCCTCGATCGGCGAATAGTGCGAGAGCTGTGCCGTGTCGCATACATCGGCCTTTGGGCAACCGATCGCCTGTCAGCACGCAGTTTCTGCGCGATGAGAGTCGGGGCGAGTTGGCAGGAATTGATCGATCGATTAATAACGTCGAGTTTGATAGGGTCCACTAAAAGTGTTCGATTCGGTCCTGATTGTTTCCTTCGGCGGGCCGCAAGGCGTCGACGACATCCGTCCATTTCTGGCCAACGTGCTGCGCGGCCGTCGAGTCAGCCCCGAGCGCGTCGAAGAGGTCGCGCACCACTACGAGCTCTTCGGCGGCGTCTCACCGATCACCGCGATCACGCAGCGGCAGGCCGAGGGTCTTCGCGCGCGGCTCGCCGCCGCAGGACATCCGCTGCCCGTCTACGTGGGCATGCGCAACTGGCATCCGCTTCTGCCGGACGCGCTTCGCGCGATGCATCGTGACGGCGCGCGTCGAGCGGTCGGCTTCATTGCCGCCGCTCAACATTCGTACTCGAGCTGTCAGCAGTACCGCGAGAACGTCGCCGCCGCACGGGTCGAGTTGCGCCGCGAAGGACACGACGTCGACGTGACCTACGTGGGAAGCTGGTACGCCCACCCGCTGTTCATTGCCGCCAACGCGGCGCACGTGCGCGCGGCGATCGCGCGACTCCCCGAGCCGGTGCGCGCGACCACGCGTCTGGTCTTCACCGCGCACAGTATTCCGACGACGATGGCGTCGTCGTCGCGATATCAGGAGCAGTTGCGGGAGTCTGCGCGTCTGGTCGCCGGCGAAGTCGGCGCGAGCGACTGGGCACTCGTGTACCAAAGCCGTAGTGGACGGCCGGGCGACCCCTGGCTCGAGCCCGATGTTTCCGACTACCTTCGTCGTGAGCGCGCGGCCGGACTGTCGGCGGTCGTGCTCTGTCCGATCGGCTTCGTGTGCGATCACATCGAGGTGCTCTACGATCTCGATCGCGAGGCCGCGGCCGTGTGCCGCGACATCGGATTGCCGATGAGCCGCGCGGAGACGGTCAACGATGACCCGCTGTTTCTCGAGATGATGGCCGACGTCGTCCTGCGCACGATCCGGCAGTACAGCGGCGGCTCGTTGCCGATCGCCCCAGCAACACTTCCCTGAACCGCGTCGTCTAAGGCGAGTATGCCTTCTGTTCTCAGAGATGTGCGTTTTGCTGCGCGTCTGCTGCGACGGACTCCCGGGTTCACCATCGTCGCGATTCTGACACTCGGCACAGCGATCGGTGCCTGCACGGCGATCTACAGCATCGTCTACGCTTTGGTGCTTCGGCCGCTGCCCTATCCCAAAGCCGCGCAGATCGTGCAGCTCGCACAGGTGGACGCGTCAGGCCGCCGCAACCGCAACTTCTCGGATCCCAATTTCGAGGATATGCGCGACCAGACGACGAGCTTCACATCGATGGCCGAGTTCAACCAGTACGGCTCCTCGTCAGTGGTCGTCGGGACCGTGCCGCTGCGCGCGCGGGCGGCAGGCGTGTCGCGGGGGTTTTTCGACGTCATGGCGACCGAGCCCCTCATTGGCCGGCGGTTCTCGGCCGAGGAGAGCCGCGAAGGCGGACCTCCGGCCGTGATCGTGAGCCAGCGGTTCTGGCGCGAGCACTTCGAAGCCGCGGCCGATCTCACGGCCGCGCGTCTCAAGTTGAACAACAACGTGCATGCGGTCGTCGGCGTGATGCCGGCGGGCTTTATGTTCCCGCCCGACGTCGATATCTGGGAGCCGCGCGAAGCGACGTCCCGCAATCCCTATCGCACCGGCCACAACTGGCGGGTCATCGCACGCATGCGCGACGGGGTCGGCCTCGCGGCGGCGCGAGCAGACGCCAGCGCCGTCGCCAGGCGGCTGAAGGCACAGCTCGGAGAAGACACGATGATGTCGGATGCAGCCGTCGTGCTGCTGCAGGACGAGCTCGTCGGCGACGTGCGGCCGGCACTACTGATTCTCCTCGCGTCGGTCGGTCTGCTGCTCCTGGTTGCGAGCGCCAATCTCGCGAACGTGCTCCTGGCGCGTGTGACCGCTCGTCAGCGCGAGCTCGCGGTGCGCGCGGCGATGGGTGCCACGCGCGGTCAGGTGATGCGGCCCATCGTCGTCGAGTCGCTCCTCGTGTCGCTGGGTGGTGGCGCCATCGGAATCGCGCTTGCGGCGGCACTCGTGCGATCGACCACGCTCATCGATGCCGCCGATCTTCCACACGTCGGCGAGATTCGATTGAGCTGGCCCGTGCTGTTCTTCTCGGTGGGCCTCACCGCGCTGACGGCTCTGGCGCTGTCGGTCCTCGCGGTCTGGCGCCTGCGGCGCCCAGACGTGGCGGCATCACTCAAGGATGCGCAGCGTGGTCACACCGTGGGCGGATCAGTCGGCCGTCTGCGCAACGGTCTCGTCGTCGCGCAGCTCGTTGTGTCGGTGGTGCTGCTCGTCGGCGCGGGTCTGCTCGGACGAAGTCTGATGGCGGTGCTACAGCAGCGCCTCGGGTTCAGGACCACTGGAGTCGTGACGATCGAGGTGATGTCGCCGCTGCCACGCCTGCACATCACGCCCCAAGGACTGGAGATCGAGGATCCCGCTGCACTGCCAAGACAGGCACGTCTCTATCAACAGATCCTCGACGGCCTGGCTCGACTCCCCGGTGTGGTGGACGTGGGCGGAGTGAACCGGATACCACTGACAGGCGCCGGCTCGGACGGAATGTTTCTCGTGGTCTCGCGCAACGATCCCCGCACCAACGTACGCTCGCTTCAGGATTTCGTCGCTGTGCCGAGAGATCCGGCGATCGTCGGTCAAGCGGATTTTCGGATCGCGAGTGCGGGCTACTTCCGCACGATGGGCATCCCGCTCATCCGCGGGAGGCTCTTCGACGAGCGCGACGGGCCCGATGCGTCGCATGTGGCGGTGATCAGCGACACGCTGGCGCGCACGCGCTGGCCGAATCAGGATCCGATCGGGCTGCAGATTCAGTTCGGCAACATGGATGGCGACCTCAGGCTGTTCACGATCGTCGGCATCGTGGGCGATGTACGCGAGCGCGGCTTCGATGTGCCGCCTCGGCCGGTGTTCTACGGCGAGTTCCGGCAACGGCCGATGCAGGCATTCAGCTTCGCGTTCGTCATGCGGACGACGGTACCGCCACCCGGCCTGATGGCCGACGCGCGACGTGTGATTCACGATCTCGCACCTGAACTGCCACCGCTCGTTCGCACCGTCGACGAGATCGTCGACCAGTCGGTCGCCGGGCGACGCTTCACATTCGTGCTCACGGTGCTGTTCGCCGGTGCCGCACTGCTCGTGGCCGTGCTCGGCATCTACGGCGTCATCGCATTCGTCGTGGCCGCACGCACGCCCGAATTCGGTCTTCGCATGGCGATGGGTGCCCAGTCGCGAGACGTCCAACGTCTCGTGCTCGGACAGGCGGTTCGACTGCTCGCGATCGGTCTGGCCGGAGGAGTCGCCGTCGCTCTGAGTGTCAGTCGCGTGCTCACCGCCCAGTTGTACGAGGTGCGCACGACTGATCCGTTGACATACATCGGAGCCGCCGCCACGCTGACGATTGCTGCGATCGTCGCGTGTGAGGTGCCGGCGCTGAGAGCGGCGCGTATCGATCCTGCACGCATGCTTCGTGCGGATGGTTGATGATCGATGCTCATCGCGCTCGACGTCGCCATCCTGCCGCCGCGCCGCGTGTCGGAGCTCGCTATCGAGTTGAGCGCGTCACTACCGAAAGAAGAGGCACAGGGCCTGCTGCTCGGCCCCGACTATCTGCCTCACCTCACGCTGTTGCAGCTGTTCGTGAGCACCGATGATCTCGACGCGTATCTCGAACGCGTCGGCGAGGTCGTCGCAACGTGTCCGGCGATGAGATTGCGTGTGACCGGAGGCGCGATCGGCGGCCACACGGTCTGGATGGAAATCGAGCGGACGCCAGCGCTCGTGCAGTGTCACTCGCGCCTGCTCGACGCATCGCTGCCGTTCGAGCGTCCGGGCGGTGACGCGACGGCGTTCCTGGACGGCGACGCACGCGATCGCGACGTCGGTTGGGTGGCCGGCTATCGCGCCACGTCGAGCGGCGCGTCGTTCAGGCCGCATATCACGCTCGGCCACGCCACCCATCCGCCTGTGATCGAACCGATCGAGTTCGAGGCGACCACCGTCGCGGCCTGTCATCTCGGGCGGTTCTGCTCCTGCCGGAGAGTGATGCGCGCATGGTGAGAGGCGGGTCCGCCTCCGCCAAGGCTTCGGCGCGACCGGCCGAAGCCACGGTCAGCGACGCAGTCCTCCGTTTCCGCCGTGCTAGCATCCGGCATGGTTCGTTTGCGGTCGTGGTTTGGCGCGTTTGTGCTGGTGATCGTCCAGGTGCCCGGTGCCTGGGCACAGGCGCCGATCGCGTACAAGCTCTCGTTTCCTGAACGCGAGCATCACTTGCTGCAGGTAGAGGCGACCTTCCCCGATCTGCCGCCGGGCCCCCTTCAGCTGCGTATGAGCCGTTCGTCACCCGGCCGCTACGCACTCCATGAATTCGCCAAGAACGTCTTCGACGTGCGCATCTCCGATCCGTCGGGCGGTGCGCTCACGGTGACCCGCCCGAACCCGCACGAATGGGACGTGCCGGAGCATCCGGACACGGTGCGCGTGACCTACAAGGTGTTCGGCGACCGCGTGGACGGCACCTACCTCGCCGTCGATACCTCGCATGCGCACATCAACATGCCGGCGGCCTTGATGTGGGCCCGTGGTCTCGAGCGCCGCATGATCACGGTTCGCTTCGAACGTCCCGCCGGCACATCGTGGAAGGTGGCCACTCAACTCATCCCCGGAGTCGACGCGTACACCTTCACGTCTCCGAACCTCCAGTATCTGATGGACAGCCCCACCGAGTTCAGCGGCTTCAGCCTCCGGACCTTCACCGTCAACGACGAACAGCGGACACCGGTCTTCCGGCTCGCGGTGCACCACACCGGCACGGAAGCGGAAGTGGATGCGCTGACCCGTGACGTGCAGTCGATCGTGCGTGAAGCCAGGCGCGTGTTCGGTGAATATCCGGCATTCGAGGGGAACACGTACACCTTCATCGCCGACTACCTGCCGTGGGCGGCCGGCGACGGCATGGAGCATCGCAACTCGACGGTCCTGACATCGTCAGCCACGATCAAGGCCAGTCGCCTGGATCTGCTCGACGCCGTCTCGCACGAGTTCTTTCACAGCTGGAACGTCGAGCGCATCAGGCCGCAGTCGCTCGAACCATTCAACCTGGACGAGGCCAACATGTCAGGCGAGCTGTGGCTCGCCGAAGGATTCACCAACTATTACGGGCCGCTCGTCATGAAGCGCGCCGGCCTCACGACGCTGCGCGCGTTCCTCCAGGATCTCGGCGGCGCGATCGACGTGGTGCGGACGAGCCCTGCCCGCTCGCTGCGTTCGGCGGTCGAGATGAGTCAGCTGGCGCCGTTCGTCGATCGGGCCTCGAACGGCGACCGCACCGATTTCGACAACACGTTCATCTCGTACTACACGTGGGGCTCGGTGATCGGTATCGGCCTCGATCTGACGCTCCGCGATCGCACCGACGGTCGCGTGACGCTCGATGATTTCATGCGCGTGCTCTGGGAGCGCTACGGCAAGCCCGGGTCGCGTGTGCCCGGCTATGTCGAGACGCCGTACAACAACGAGAACCTCAAGGCCGTGCTGGAATCGGTGTCCGGCGACGCCGCATTCGCGAACGATTTCTTCGCCCGCTATGTCGAGGGTCGCGACATCGTCGACTTCTCGAAGCTCGTGGCGCGCGCGGGTCTGATTCTGCGACCGATCGCGGGTGGGAAGGCCACCGCAGGCGAGATCCGCTTTCAGGACGGGCCGAGCGGTGCTCGGATCGTGACCGACGTGCCGTTTGCGTCACCGGCCTATGCCGCCGGACTCGAGCGCGACGATGTGGTCGTCTCGCTCGGAGGGGTGAAGGTGACGAGCGGAGCGGACTTCGACCGGATCATCGCCACGCGGAAGCCCGGCGATCCGCTGCCGGTCGTTTTCGATCGCCGCGGGGAACGGGTGTCGGCGGCGATGACGCTGGTCGAGAATCCGCATCGGGAGCTCGTGGCGATGGAAGAGACTGGGCAGACACCGACCGACGAACAGCGGCACTTCCGTGAGCGCTGGTTGAGCGGAGGGTTTTGAGGTAGCAGCATGAGTCGTGTCATTCGGTTCGCTTTCGTCGGTCTGTTCATCGTCGGAGGCGTGTCGCTTCGAGCGCAGGATGTCGGGTTCGCCAACGTGTGGCCCGAGCTCGCGCCCCGGGATCGTGACGCGGTGATGACGTTCGCCGACGACTTCAAGAGCTTCCTCGGCAAGGCCAAGTCGGAGATGGCGTTCGTGCGCGAGGCGACACGCGTTGCGGAAGGCAGCGGGTTTCGCCGGTGGGACGCGAAGACGGCAGCCGGATCGCTGAAGCCGGGGTCGCGGTGGTATGCCATCAACCGCGATCGCACGATCGTGCTGCTCGTCATCGGCACCGAGCCGATCGAGAACGGGATGCGCATCGTGAACTCACACATCGACTCGCCGCGGATCGAGTTCAAGACGAAGCCGTTCCGCGAGAGTCAGCAGGCGACGCTCATCGACACCCAGGTCCATGGCGGTCTGAAGAACTATCAGTGGGCCAACGTGCCGCTCGCCATCTCGGGCCGTGTCGACAAGACCGACGGGACGACAGCGTGGATCGAGATCGGAAACGACCCGGGCGACCCGGTGGTGCTGATCAGCGATCTCGCGCCGCACGTCGATCGCGATTTCCGCGGACGCCTGCAGACGGAGGTCATCAGGACCGAAGAGCTCGACCCGATCATTGCGACGATGCCTCCCGACCTCGCGGCCGGCCAGCGCAGCACGACCGACCGCGTGCTCGCGATGCTGCACGAGAAGTACGGCATCACGGCGAGAGATCTGCTTTCGGCCGACGTGCAGATTGTGCCCGCGACGCAGCCGCGCGACGTCGGCATCGATCGAGCGCTCGTCGGCGCCTACGGCCAGGACAACCGCGCGTCGGGCTACATCAGCCTGCGCGCGATCACCGAGATGACGATGCCGCGCTACACCGCAGTCGCCTATGCCGTGAACAACGAAGAGGTCAATTCGTGGAACACCGGCGTGAACTCCGAATGGTTCAACACGCTGGTGTCCGAAGTCATGAGCGCGCAGAAGGGCGCCGACGTCAGCGATGTCGCGCGCCGCCGCGCCTACGCCCGCACCCAGGTGCTCGTCTCAGATTGCACGACGGCGCAGGATCCGATCTTTCCCCAGCCACAGAATCCCGCCCTCACCTCACGGCTCGGCTACGGCATGGTGGTAAAGGAATACGGAGCGGGACGACAAGCCAACGCCGAGTTCTTCGCGAAGATCCGCGGGCTGCTCGATCGCGACAAGGTCAGATGGCAGACGCATAGCTACGACGCCGGGTACGGCGGCGGCACGATCGCCGCATGGTTCGCCGAGCAGAACATGGATGTCATCGATGTCGGCGTCGGCCTCCTGAGCATGCATTCGCCGTTCGAGGTGTCGTCGAAAGTCGACCTCTGGCAGCTGCATCGTGGGTTTTTGGCGTTTTTTGGATCCTGATCGGGGTCCCCTTACGGCGGAAACAGCACGCCGGGTGCGAGCTTCCATGTGGGATCGAGCGCGCGTTTCACGGCGCGCATCTGATCGATCCCTGCATCCCCATACAGCTCGCGCAGCAGACGTTGTTTGAGCGCACTGCGGCCGACACCGTGCTCGGCGAGCGGGGCGCCGCCCATGCCGATCACACCGTGCGCGATCTCGAGGATCGCATCGCGTCCTCGATGCACGTCGTCCATGGTCGAGGGGATGAGGTTCGTGTGCAGGTTGCCGTCGGAGACGTGTCCCCAGATCGCGTAGTCGAGACCACGGCTTTCGAAAGCGGCGCGATAGAGATCGACCGACTCCGCCAGTCGCTCGAACGGGACGACAGGATCACCGGCGGTTTTTTCGATGTCGGGATGCGATCGCGCTTTGGCAGCGGCGACAAGTGCGTTGACGCTTGCCGGCACCGCTTCACGAAGATCGAACAGGCGCTGCGCACCACGATCGTCCTGGGGTGACGCCAGCACGGGATCGTCCGCGACGCCGGCCGTCGCAAGGACGTCCTGCAGGCGATTGAGCGTGGCGTCTTCGTTGGCGCCGATCTCGATCTGCAGCATCAACATGACAGATCCGGGCGCAGGCCGAGTCACCTGCGCGCGGGCGAAGGCCTCGTCTGGAACGGCGGCGAGCGCACGGCCGTCCATGTACTCGATCGCTGACACGTCGAGCGGTCCGCGGCCGTACCAGGCATCCGATGCTTCTTCACGCAGCGCAGCGGCAACTGCGAGCGCCTGACGGTCACCTTGGCATCGAATCAAGGCGACCGCTCGCCGCGGCCGCGGGATGATTTTCAGCGTCGCGGCGACGACCACAGCCAGTGTTCCTTCCGAACCGACAAAGAGATCAACGAGGTCCATCCCCGGCTGGGCGAAATATCCGGCCGAGAGCTTCGGGACCGCCGGCATCGTATACGTGGGGATACTCACGCGACTGATCGCGCCCGACACGTGCTCGATCTCGAATTGGCCGTCAGACGCGGCCATCACGTCTCCCCGGCGGATATCGAGCACCTCGCCGCTCGCGAGGACGACCGAGAGACCCGACACCCAGCGCCGCGTCGATCCGTACTTGAACGTGGCCGCTCCCGCGGCGTTGGTGGAGATCGTGCCGCCGACGAATGCGCCGTCGAACGTGGGTACCGGTGGATAGAACAGTCCCGATGCCGCCAGCCTGCGCTGAAGTAACGCGAGGCTGACGCCGGCGCCCACGCGCACCTCATCATTCGACGGTGTGCCGATCGCCGTCAGCTCACGAGTGCTGAGGACGACCTCGCCGCGTGGTGTGGCGCCGCCGGTCAGCGACGACTGCGCGCCAACCGGTAGCACGCGTTCCGCGCCGGCGACGAGCGCCGCGACGGCTGCCTCGTCCCGGGGAAAGGCCACACCGGCAGCGAAGCCCCCGGGCACGTGCGCCGCATCGCTCAGGAACGACTCGACGATGGCAGGATCGCGCACGATCGACGGGACCGCGGCATTCCGGGGCGATCGTGCCGTGATGCGGTGAGACACGGGTGCTCGAATTAGTCTATTAGGGGTTGGTCCGTCCCATCAGGCGGGCCCTTACGTCTGGTCTGCACGACCGGCGGGACGATCGACATGGATCCGATCCGTTACACCCTCAGCTTTCCCGAACCGCACACGCACTACGTCGACGTGACTGCGTCGGTGCCGTGCGCGGGCCAGTCGTCGGTGGAGTTGATGATGGCCGTGTGGACGCCGGGGTCTTATCTCGTCCGCGAGTATCAGCGGCACGTCGAAAGTGTCACGGCGGAGAATCCCGACGGCCGCGACCTGCCGGTCGACAAGACTGCGAAGAACCGCTGGAAGATCGCAACTGGCGGCGCACCAATCGTCACGGTGACGTATCGCGTCTACGGGCGCGAGATGTCGGTGCGCACCAACTGGATCGAGTCTCGATTCGCGTTGATCAACGGCGCGCCCACGTTCCTGACTCTCGCGGACCGCACGCCGCGACCGCATCTGGTCACGATCGTTCCGGCCGAGGGATGGACGCGATCGATGACCGGCCTCGCCGAAGGTGGCGGGCCCCACCACTATTGCGCCGCCGACTACGACACGCTCGTCGACTCGCCGATTCTCGTCGGCAATCCGGCGGTCTACGACTTCACCGTCGGCGGCGTGCAGCACTGGCTCGTCAACGAAGGCGAATCCGGCGTCTTCGACGGCGTGCGTGCCGTGAGGGACGTCGAGGCAATCGTCTGCGAACACCTGCGCATGTGGGGCTCGCTGCCGTACGACAAATACATGTTCCTGAACGTCATCACGGAAGGTGGTGGTGGACTCGAGCACCGCAACTCCGCGGTGCTGATGGCCAGCCGCTGGGCGACGCGCACGCGCAAGAGCTACGTGAGCTGGCTCGAGCTGGTCAGCCACGAGTTCTTCCACGTGTGGAACGTCAAGCGGCTGCGCCCGGTGGAGCTCGGCCCGTTCGAGTACGAGCGCGAGACGCACACGCGCAGTCTCTGGGCGGTCGAAGGCGTCACGGAGTACTACGGCATCCTCCTCCTTCACCGCGCCGGCCTCATGACGCGCGACGAGACGCTCGAAGCGTTGTCCGAAAAGATCGAGGCGCTGCAGACGACGCCCGGACGGCTCGTCCAGTCGATGGCTCAAGCGTCGTTCGACGCGTGGATCAAGCTGTATCGTCCCGACGAGAACTCGCCCAACACGTCGATCAGCTACTACACGAAAGGCGCGGTGATTGCGTTTCTCCTCGACGCGATGATTCGGCACGCCACCGGCGCGGCGAAAAGCCTCGATGATGTGATGCGCGAGGCCTATCGGCAGTACTCCGGTCAGCGCGGCTTCACGGCGCAGCAGCTCCGCGGGCTGGTGGAAGATCTCACCGGCCGATCGCTGTCCGCGTTCTGGAGCAATGCGATCGAAGGGACCGGCGAACTGAAGTATGCCGAGGCACTCGACTTCTTTGGCCTGCGTTTCAAGCCTGAGACCGCGTCAGCCGGTGAGCGGCAGAAAGTGTGGATCGGCGCCACGACGAAAATCGACGAGGGACGACTCGTCGTGACCCACGTCAAGCGGGGCACCCCGGCGTTCAACGCCGGCATCAACGTCGACGACGAGATCATCGCGATCGACGATCTGCGGGTGCGCGCCGATCGATTCGATCAGCGGCTCGAACAGTACTCCCCGGGAACGAAGGTCTCGGTGCTGGTCGCCCGGCGCGAGCAGCTCCTTGAATTGGATCTCAGGTTCGGCGTCGAACCCGCGCGGTTGTGGCGACTCGAAATGGACCCGATCGCGACACCAGCACAGGCCAGCCAGCTCACTGGCTGGCTGAAGGGGTTTGCAGAACCGGCAGGATAAGGCGGCATCCCTCTTGCACCGACAGACGGGCAGTCAAACGAGCGACCCGTCCATGCCTACGTCTGCAGCCGTTCTCGATATCGAAATTACCCGAAGGTTTCCAGATCTGAACAACCTCGGCGATGCCGACAGCGCCCTGGTGCTGTTCCGGCTTCATGGCCGTCCGCTCGGGTGGGGCGGCGCCTCGGTGATGAATGGCACGCTCGACCAGGCCGCACTCATCCGGCAATTGCTCGACCAGCACGCGTGGTCGTGCGCGCTCGCGTTGACCGAACGCGCCGTGCAGGACGGGGCGCCGCCGCGCACGCTCGATCTGAACGGCATGCTGCAGTCGGCGCCGCAGGAAACCGCGGGTGGCCCGCTCGTGACCGTGGCCGTCTGCAGTACGACGCCGGCCGCGCGACTCGAGCCATGTCTCGACTCGCTCCTGCGCCTCCAATACACCCCGCTCGACCTCGTCGTCATCGATACGTCCGACGATCGAAAGCGCGTCGAGCGTCTGGTGCGTGATCGGTATCCGCTCGTGCGGTACTGCGCCGCGTCTGACGCCGGTGCTGCGTCGCAGCGGGCGGTCGAGGAGTGTCGCGGCGACATCCTGGCGATCACCGATGGCGACGCCCTCGTCGATCCGCGCTGGGTCTCGAAGCTCGTGCACGTCTTTCTGTCCGATCCCGACGTGATGACGGTCAGCGGGCTCGCGCTGCCCCGATCCATTCAGAAGCCGCTTCGCTCCACGTTGCCCGCGGGCGCGCCATTCTGTCGCGAATGGTCGCGCGTGCAGATGGACTCGGCGTCGCTCGATGGGTTGATGGAGCACGTCTCCGAGCGCGCAAGCGCGAACGTCGCGGTATGGCGTCCGGGTCGTGTCAGCGCGAGCTCGTACACACACGTCTTCGAGCCCGCGGCGATCGTTCGTTCCCAGTTGTCCACGCTGACGCTGCCCACGGCGAACCGTCGCATGTCCATTCGCGAGGCGGAGCGCACCCTCGATCTCGCAGAGGGTCTCCGCGCGATCAGCGATCTGGCCGCATTCGACGCTCTGACGCTTCACGTGACCTGGCTTGGCCGGCCGATCGGAGACGCGCACATCCCGCATCGAGGCGCCACCATCAGCCCGCTCTGGATGGCGGATGCGATCGCCCGGCAGCTGACGGCAGAGATTCTGGACGCGCGTCTCGGGGTGGGGGAGCACGTGTGCCGCGCGCTCCTCACCGCCGATCTCGCCCGCTTCGTCCTCTCACGTTCGCCCCTGTCCGTGCCGGGTCCTGTCGAGGCCCCACGCAAACGCGCGCCCTCTGCCGCATAGAGGTTGGCAGGGGCGGCAGGGAAAAGCAGGAAAGAGCGTTCACGCGGAGATCGCCGAGGAGCCGAGCACGCAGCCCCTGCGATCTCTGCCGCTCTGCGTGCTCCGCGTGGAACGCCTTTCCCCGCGCCCTCTGCCCGCTCCGCGACGGGCGCGGGCGCTATACTCGGCTCGTGCGCTTCGATCCAGAGTACGTTTCGCAGGTTCTCAACGAGAACTTCGAGGACGCGAAGACGCTCTTCCTCGCCCCGTTGATGGCGATTCACTCCGCGCATCTGGTGATGCTCGCCGACTGCCGCATCATCAGCGCCGACGAGGCCCGGACGTTGCGGCAGGCGCTCGACGCGATCCCGGTGAACGAGATTCGGCGCGCTCCCTACGACGGCACCTGCGAGGATCTCTTCTTCTTCGTCGAACGGCTGCTGGTCGCCGCCTGTGGCGAAGACGTCGCCGGCCGGCTCCACACCGCGCGCAGCCGCAACGACATCGACATGACGATGTACCGCATGCGACAGCGCGAGTTCGTGCTCGCGCTCATCGAGGCGGTGATCAATCTGCGCGCGGGGCTCATCGAACTGGCATCCCGTCATCGCACGACGCTGTTCGCGGCCCATACCCATACACAGCCGGCGCAGCCCACGACGATCGCCCACTATCTGCACGCCGTGGTCGAACAGCTCGAGCGGGATGTGCGGCGCCTGCGGGCCGCGTACGCGTGCACGAATCGCTGTCCGCTCGGCGCATGCGCGATCACCGGCACGGGATTCCCGATCGATCGACGGCTCACGAGCGATCTGCTCGGGTTCGACGAGCCGATGGGCAACACCTACGGCAGTATCGCGACTGTCGACTACCTGCTCGAAAGCGCGTCGGCGACATCGGTGCTGCTGGTTGGACTCGGCCGGGTCATACAGGACCTGCTGCTCTGGTGCACGATCGAATTCGGGTATCTGCGACTGGCGGACGGCTTCGTGCAGTGCAGCAGCATCATGCCGCAGAAGCGCAACCCGGTCGCGCTCGAGCACGCCCGCGCGATCGGGAGCAAGGCGCTTGGCCAGGCCGCGGCGATCACCCAGAGCGTCCACAACACACCGTTCGGCGACATCGTCGATACCGAGGATGATCTGCAGCCGCTCGTCGCGTCGATGTTTCGCGATGCGCTGCGTTCGGTGACGCTCGTCGACGCGGCGATGCGCACGGCCGAGTTCGACGTCGCCCGACTCGAAGCGCGCGCGGCCGAAGGCGGCACGACGCTCACCGAGCTCGCCGATCATCTCGTCCGCGAGCGCGGCATTCCCTTCAAGACCGCGCACGCGATCGTGAGTCGGGTAACGGCAGCTCTTCGCGAACGGCCCGATGCAGCGCTCGGCGATACCCTCGCAGCCGAGTCGGAGGCGGTGTTCGGGACGCCGCTGCACTACAGCGACGACGAGATCGCCGCCGTCATCAGCCCCCGCCATTTCGTCGATGTGCGGCGGACGTGCGGCGGGCCTGCACCGAGCGAAACCTCGCGGGCACTTGATGATGCGCGACGGACCCTCGACGCTGACAGGCAATGGTCGTCCCGGATTCGGGACGCGCTCGATGCCGCGCAGCTTCGTCTTCGGGAGCGCGTGAGATCCTTATAGATCCCGGTCATGGTGACCGGCCCCGCGTGCACCTGGCACAGAACGTCAACCGAAACCCCGAAACAGACGTCTATTGTGGGGTGGGAAATCCCCTCAGCGTGATACGTGTCTCTCGAGCGGTGATGACCGTGTTGATCGCGGTGATGATCGCCGCCCCGCCGGTGCAGGCGGCCGACAACGAAATCGTGGCCGCTGCTATTGAAGGCACCGCGGCCATCGTCGTCGACGGCGAGCTGAACGACGCCGCCTGGCAGCGTGCCGTGCCCGCGACGACGTTCGTGCAACGTGATCCGCTCGAGGGTGCGCCCGCCAGCTTTCGCTCGGAAGCTCGGGTGCTCTACGACAGCAGCGCCATTTACGTCGCCGTCCGCGCCTTCGATCCCGAGCCGACGCGAATCAGGGGATACCTGACGCGGCGCGACATGGGGTCGACCTCCGACTGGATCGAGGTCTACATCGACTCCTACCACGACAAGCGCACCGCCTATCAGTTCGCGGTCAACCCGGTGGGCGTGAAGCGCGATGCCTACTGGTTCGATGACAACAACAGCGACGACAGCTGGGACGCGGTCTGGGACGTCGTCACGAGGCGCAACGCCGATGGATGGCAGGCCGAGTTCCGCATCCCGTTCTCGCAGCTCCGTTTCAGCAGCACGGGAGACGGGCAGATCGGCTTCGCGGTCACGCGCACGGTGTCGCGCAAGAACGAGACGTCCACCTGGCCGCTTCTGTCGAAGAGCGCAAGCGGGTGGGTCTCCTCTTTCGGCACGTTATCCGGCGTGATGCGCGGGCAGGCGTCCAAGCGGCTCGAACTGATCCCGTACATGGTCGGTGACGTGAAGACCCAGCCGCTGCAGCCCGGCAATCCACTGCAGAACACGACCGATCCCGACGCGTCGTTCGGCGCGGACTTGAAGTACGCAGTGACGCCGGCACTGAATCTGACGGCGACGGTGAACCCCGACTTCGGCCAGGTCGAAGCGGATCCGGCGGTGGTGAACCTGAGCGCATTCGAGACGTTCTTCCAGGAGAAGCGGCCGTTCTTCATCGAAGGATCGGGGACGTACCAGTTCGAATGCCGCGATTGCAACCTGTTCTACTCACGACGCATCGGCCGGCAACCGCGCGGAGTACCAGAGCTCGGCGAGAACGAGTACTCCACCCAACCCGGCCAGTCGACAATCCTCGGCGCCAGCAAGCTGACCGGCCGCGTCCGCAGTTTCTCGGTCGGCATGCTGGCGGCGGTGACCGATGAAGAACAAGCTCGTCTCGCGTCCGGCGACAGACGCTGGACCCAGGTCGTCGAGCCGCGGACGTTCTACTCGGTCGCCAGGGCCAGGCGAGAGTTCAGCGATCAGTCTTCACTCGGGTTCATCCTGACGACGACGGCCCGCGAGCTGACCGATGCGGTGTCGTTTCTTCCGCAGAACGCCGTCACGGGCGGAGTCGACTACAACTGGCGGATCGGCAAGCGCTGGGGACTGAACGGCTACTGGGCGGGATCGGACGTGAACGGCAGCCGCGAGGCGATCGAGCTGCTGCAGACGAACAACGTCCACAGCTTCCAGCGTCCCGATGCGACTCACGTCGAGGTCGATCCGTTCGCCGAATCGCTTCGTGGTCATTCCGGGTCGATCAACTTTGCCAAGATCGCGGGGGAGCGCACGCGCGGCAATGTGAGCATCGGATACCTCTCGCCGGGTTTCGAGGTCAACGATCTCGGATTCCAGCAGCGCGCAGATGCGATTCAGCAGAACAGCTGGTTTCAGGTGCGGTGGGATACTCCTACCACGCGCGTGCGCAACGTGCGGATCAATTTCAACCAGTGGTCCTCGCACAACTTCGACAACGATCGACTATCGCTCGGCGCCAATTTCAACGCGCACTGGCAGTTTCAGAATTTCTGGAACACCGGCTTCGGGGTCAACTTCAACTCGCGCTCCTTCGATGATCGACTCACACGCGGAGGGCCAGGCGGGTACACCCGCGGCAACATCAACAGCTGGCAGTACCTCAGCACGGACGATCGCAAGCTCGTGAGCTTTGGCCTGGACACGTTCATCTGGAACAACGGGCTCGTGACGGCGTACAACGCCGGCCCGCGCGTGACGGTGCGTCCGACCTCGTCGCTTTCGGTCGAGTTCGGCACCTCTTTCGAGCATCGCAACGACGACTCGCAGTGGGTGACCTCCGAGGTCGTCGGCGACACCACCCACTACGTGTTCGCGCGCATCTCGCAGAAGACGAGCAACATCACGACGCGCGTCAACTACACGGTGACGCCGAATCTGTCGATTCAGATCTACGCGCAGCCGTTCGTCTCCACCGGTCTCTACGCCGGGTTCAAGGAGCTCGTGAACGGACGCGCGGATCACTACGCGGATCAATACGCGCCGTACGCGTACAGCGGGGCGTCACCGGATTTCAAGGTGCTGTCGTTCCGCACCACGAACGTGATGCGGTGGGAGTACAAGCCGGGCTCGACGTTGTTCGTCGTATGGCAGCAGGGGCGCGAAGGTGTCGGGACACCGAACGCGTTCCAGTTCGGGCGCGACTACGGCGACATCTTCAACACGTCCTCGTCCAATACCTTCCTCGTCAAGCTTGCGTATTGGTTGAATCCCTGACGACGTAGTGTCCGGCGTCAGCCGGACCTGTACGTAGCGTCCGGCTTCCGCCTTCGCTGAAGCCGCGGCGGACCACCGTAGCCTTGGCGTAGGTGGGTAGCCGGACGGGCACTATACTGCAAAACGTGACACGAATCGTTCGCAGCTACCTGCGTGTGCTGGTCATCTGGGTCGCGGTGCTCGTCGCGCTCTACGCCTTCCAGGAATACTTCTCGTAATGCATCCCGTCGATTGGGCCATTGTCGGGATCTACATCACGTGGATCGCGTGGAGCGGCATCCGCCTCTCGAAGCGCACGAACGAGATCGAGGGCTACTTCCTCGGAAGCCGCAGCCTGCCGTGGTGGGCGGTCGGGTTGTCGGTGATGGCGACGCAGCTCAGCGCGATCACGATGATCGGCACGACCGGCCAGGGCTATGTGGACGGCATGCGGTTCCTGCAGTTCTACTATGCGCTGCCGGTCGCGATGATCGTCCTCTCGCTCACGCTGGTGCCGTTCTTCCACTCGGCAAAGGTCTACACCGCGTACGAGTATCTCGAGCGGCGGTTCGACGCCAAGACGCGCGCGTTCACGAGCCTGTTGTTCCTGCTGTCACGCAGCATGTCGCTTGGCGTCGTCTTCTCGGCGCCGGCGGTCGTCCTCGCCGTGATCCTCGGCATCAACGTCACCGGAACCGTGCTCCTGATCGCGCTGCCGACCGTGGCCTACACGATGGTCGGCGGCGTGCAGGCGGTCACGTGGACCGACGTCAAGCAGATGGTCTTGATCGTGGGCGGACTCGTGACTGCCGTGATCGTGCTGATCCTCGGGCTGCCGCGGGACGTCAGCGTACTCGAGAGCCTGCGCATCGCGGGTGCCACCGGCCGGCTTCAGACGTTCGACTTCAACTTCGACATCACGAACCAGTACACGTTCTGGTCCGGCACCATCGCGGCGCTGTTTCTGTTCTGCTCGTATTTCGGCACGGATCAAAGCCAGGTGCAGCGCTACCTTGCGACCCCATCAGTCGACCAGGCGCGCGAGTCGCTCCTGGTGAGTGCGTACTGGAAGATTCCGCTCCAGGCGCTCGTGCTCCTGGTCGGGGTGCTGCTGTTCGCGTTCTACGTGTTCGCGCCGTCGCCGATGCTGTTCAACCGCGTCCACGAGCGCGCGCTTCGCGAGGGTCCGCGTGCGGCCGACTACAGCGCGCTCGAGCGGGAGTTCGAGGCCGCCAGTGCATCACGGTCGGCGGCCGCGCGTGTGATGGCCCGTTCGCAGGCACTCGGCGACACGACGAGTCGCACCGTAGCGGAGGCTGAATTCACCAAGCGCGATGGGGAAGTACGTGAGATCCGCAGGAACGCGCAGACGCTCGTGCGCCAGGCCACCGGTGATGCGGCCTATAGCGATGTGAACTACGTCTTCCCGACGTTCATCACGACCCACATGCCGATCGGCGTCGCGGGCCTCTTGATTGCCGCGATCATCGCCGCAGCGATGTCGGCGAGCTCCGGTGAGCTGACGGCATTGACCGCGGCGACAATCATCGACTTCTATCGCCGCTTCGTGCGGAAGGAAGGCGACGATGCGCACTTCCTCAAAGTGTCGCGCTTTGCGACGCTCTTCTGGGGTCTGCTCGCGAGCGTCGTCGCCGTCTGGGCCGCGGAGCTCGGCTCGTTCATCGAAGTCGTCAATCGCTTCGGCTCGTTCTTCTACGGCTCCATTCTGGGCGTCTTCATCCTGGCCATCGGATTCCCCCGCGCGTCCTCCAACGGCGCGTTCATCGGTCTGATTGCCGGCATGGCCTCGGTGGCATGGGCCGCGACCTACACGAAGGTCGCCTTCCTCTGGCACAACGTGATCGGGGCGGTCGCAGTCGTTGTCGTGGGGCTGGCGGTGAGTGCCGTGATGCCGGAACGAAAGGCCACTGAGGGCACGAAGGTCTAGCCACGAAGATCACGGACATTAGGAATTCAAAATGCAAAATGCAAAATGCAAATGCGCTCGAAGTAATCGAACCGCCTTTGCATCTTGCATCCTGCATTTACGTGATTTCCGTGGCCCGAAATCTCCCTGTCTCTCTTCGTGTTGTTTGTGACCTTTGTGGCCCATCTCCCTGTGCTTCGTCGCAACGTCGGTGACGCCACGGGGATCACAAGGGTTGGCCACGGAGTCGCCCATGAGCGCGGCTCACCCCGTTCCATGAAAGTCGGCGAGCGACTTTGAGAGCAGACAACAGGGGAGACGGGGGGAACGGGATGGTCACACGGGGTAACGGGGGCAACGGGAATTGTCGATCTTGATCACGTCGACGTCATGTCCCGTTTCCCCTGTTTTCTCCGT
>DASWZV010000147.1:0-6881 GCA_036407095.1 Vicinamibacterales bacterium
TCGCCGAATACGTGTGAGGTGACGTGGCAGAAGGGTTGATCGAATTCCAGCACGTCTGGAAGAAATTCCGGCGAGGCGAACATCATGACAGCCTGCGGGACATGGTACCGGCGCTGGCGGCGAAGCTGCTGGGCCGTCGCCGCCGCGACGCACTCGTAGGGCGCGAGTTCTGGGCGGTGGAGGACGTGTCGTTTTCCGTCCGCCCGGGCGAGGCGCTCGGCATCATCGGGCCGAACGGCGCGGGCAAGTCGACGATCCTCAAGCTGCTCACCCGCATCCTGAGACCGACGCGCGGGCGTTGCGGCATTCGGGGCCGCGTGGGAACGCTCATCGAGATCGCGGCCGGGTTTCACCATGACCTGACCGGCGGCGAGAACATCTTTCTCCAGGGCTGCATCATGGGAATGACGCGGCGGGAGATCGCGGCGCGCTTCGACGACATCGTCGCGTTCTCGGAGCTCGAAGAGTTCATCGACACGCCCGTGAAGCGTTATTCGAGCGGCATGAACGCCCGCCTCGGATTCGCGATCGCCGCGCACATGAGTCCCGACGTCCTGATCGTCGACGAGGTGCTCGCGGTCGGCGACTGGCGGTTCCAGAGGAAGGCCTTCGATCGTATCGGGGAAATGGTCCGCTGCGGGCTCCCGGTCGTGATCGTGTCCCATCAGCTGGATCGGATCGCCGCCTTGTGCACCCACTGTCTGTTGCTGGACCGCGGCCGGGTGGTCAGGCGCGGGAACCCCGACGAATGCATCGCCCAGTACGTCACCACTGGGATCCAGTCCCAGGGTCAGCACGCCGTCGAACTGCCGTTCCGCGTGAACTCCGTGGAGATCGAGCCGAAGGGCGCACTGCGTTCGGGCGACTGGCTGACCGTCAGGCTCCAGGGGGACGTGCCCACCGGCGCCGGTCCCGACAACAGGCTCATCGTTCGTGTTCGCTCGCTCCAGCATGCGCAGGTCGTCTTCGCCTTCGACCTCACGGCGCACGAGCCACGCCTGGCCGAGCCTGGCACGTTCGACGTCCTCATCGAGTTGCAGCTGAACCTCGGACGAGGGTACTTCTCAATCGAGACGGCAATCTTCAACACACGCGAACGCCGGGAGCTGGGTCAAGGCCCGCAGGCGGTGACCTGCGTCGACAGGGCCGGGTTTCATGGCGGCACGAACCTCCATCCCCGGGTGCGCGTGGTGACCGGTCCCGCCTCGACCACGCGTGAGTTGTGGTCGGCCTGAACGGCACAACCGTCCGAAGAACGCCTCATGACGCGTCAGCCACCGGATCTCTCGATCGTCATTCCGACCCACAATCGGCCAGCCAATCTCGAGCTGGTCATCGATGCGCTCATGCGGCAGCAGACCGATGACGTCAGCTACGAAGTGATCGTCGCCGACAACAATTCACGGCCGGACACACGCGCCGTCGTCGATCGCGCGCTCGCACGCGGAACACCGGTGCCAGTCCGGTACGTTCGCGAGCCTCGGCAGGGTGTCTCCTACGCCCGCAATACCGGCGTCAGCATTGCGCGCTCCTCGCTGATCGCGTTTCTCGACGATGACGGCGTGCCGGCGCCGACGTGGGTGCGCGAGATGAAGCAGGCGTTCGACGAGCACCCGGACATGGACTGCATCGGCGGCCGCGTGCGTCCGGTGTGGAGCACGCCGCCCCCGACCTGGTTGACCTCGGCAGACGTGGGGCCGATCGCCATCCAGGATCGCCCGGACTCGGAACCATTCGATCGCGACCATGCGCGGAATTGTCTGTCGTCGGCGAACCTCGCGTGTCGTCGCCAGGCCTTCGACGAAGTCGGCGGGTTCTCGCCGGTGTATACGCGCTGCCAGGATCGGGAGTTCGAGCTTCGGCTGTGGCGGGCCGGCAAGCGCGGCTTGTATTTGCCGATCGCCGAAGTGCTCGTTGAGGTTCCCCGGCACCGCCTGACGAAGGCCTACCACCGCCGCTGGCACGCCGTCGTGGCGCACTACCACGCGTTGATGCGTTACCCCGACATCCTCGATGCGTCTGACCGGATGATTCCGGATGGCACCTATCGGACGTGGTTCGGTGTACCGCGCTTCATGTATCGTTCGTGCCTCAGGCACGTCGCTGGCTGGGTGCGTAGCGCGCTGGCGGGGCGCGGCGTCGAGCGCTTTCACCACGAACTGCGGATCCGCTCGCATCTCAGTTTCTTCAGGACGCGCTGGGCCACGGCACGCAGGGCGAGTCCGGCGCGATGGAGAAAGCCGCCGCAGCTGTCGACGGCGGAGTAGGGCCCGGAGTCGATGGTTCTTTCGTGCCCCTCGATCCCACGAGCGCCATCGCGGACGGAGCGTTTCACACCCGGACTGGAGGTTGCAGCGCAAGGACCATGGATAAGCACTGGTTGAGCCTGGGGAGGCGTCCGCAGCACGCGAGTTGTGGTCGCCCTGATGGCGAACGGTTCCGAACAGCGGCCCTCTGAACGGCAATGGGACGGCCCAGAGAGGAGGAACTCGATGACGCCCGATCTGTCGATTGTCATTCCCACCTACAACCGTCCGGCGGATCTCGAGCTGGTGATCGAGGCGCTGATGCGGCAGCAGACCGGCGGCGTCAGTTATGAAGTGATCGTCGCCGACAACAATTCCCGCGAGGAGACGCGCGCGGTCGTCGATCGCGCGGTCGCGCGCGGGACGGCGGCACCGCTGCGCTACATCCGCGAACCGCGCCAGGGCATCTCGTACGCACGCAACACAGGCGTCAGCATCGCGCGCTCCTCGCGCCTCGCGTTTCTCGACGACGATGGCGTGCCGGTGCCGACGTGGGTGCGCGAGGTGAAGGATGCCTTCGACCAGCACCCCGACGTGGACTGTTTCGGCTTCCGCATCCGCCCGGTGTGGAGCACGCCGGCACCGTCATGGCTGACGGCGGCAAACTCTGGGCCAATCGCCATCCAGGATCGCCCGAACCCGGCGCCATTGGATCGCGAACACGCGTTCGCGTGTCTGCTGTCGGCGAACCTCGCGTGCCGCCGCCAGGCCTTCGACCAGGTGGGCGGGTTCTCGCCGTTGTATGCGCGCAGCGAGGATCGCGAGTTCGAGCTGCGCCTCTGGAACGCCGGCAAACGCGGGCTGTACCTGCCGATTGCCGACGTCCTCGTCGACGTGCCTGCCAACCGCCTCACCAAGGACTACCACCGCAGGTGGCAGGTCGTCGTCGCGCACTACCACGCGTTGATGCGGTATCACGACCGACTCGATGGGTCCGGCAGGCTCATTCCCGACGGCACGTACATCACGTGGCTCCGTGTGCCGCGCTTCATGTATCGGTCGTGCCTCCAGCACATCGGGGCATGGCTGCGTGCGGCGCTGACGGGGCGCGCAGACGAGCGCTTTCGGGAGGAGCTGCAGATTCGCTACTACGTCAGTTTCTTCCGCTCGCGGTGGCCGACGGCATGGGCCGCCGGCTCGCGATGGTCGAGGCAGTCACCGCAGCTGTCAACGGCGTCGGGCTCTGGCTCAACCCGCTGAGCGACCTCCGGCGATCCGACGGCTCTCCGGCGCTATTCACACTTGCCATGAGGCAGGGATCGACGAGCCAGAAGTCCAAGGCCGGTGCCGACCAGGAGCAGGCATGCCGGCTCGGGAACGACATCGGCCGTTCCCGACACACGGAACGCCGCGGAGAAATCGCGCGTTCCGGTCTGCCACTGGCCCCCATTGAATCGATAGAAGTCGGTCACTGTGTGCGGCGGCTCGTTCGTCAGGTTCCAGACGCCGTCGGCCTGATTGGTTGCGGTGGCTTCCACGAAGTACAGCGAGCCGCCGGTCAGCGTCGGGTGGGCCGAGGATGGGAACGTGAAGATGGCGTGTCCCGTTGCCGGAGTACTGTCCGTGAAGGATTCGAGGAGAGCGCCAGGAAGCCCGCTGTCGGCAGCGAACAGATTGACGACCAGCGACCCCGGTCCATCGAACGAGAACGGAAACTCGAGCGGCAGCTCGACATCGTTCAGTGTTCCCGTCGCCGCCGCCACGAAAGGCATGGCGCGGGAGAACGTCGAGCTGGGCGCTCCCTCCTCACCCTCCATGAAGCCAAAGAATGTGCCGCGGGACGAGTCGAACGAATCGCCAGGTCCGAAGCTGTTGAAGAAGATGACGTCGGCAGCCGCGGGAGCAACGCTGAGGAGCCCGACGACTAGGAATGCGGTAAGGGTTTTTGGTACCGTCATGTGTCCACCTTGGCAAATCGGACTCTGCGAGGCGCAGCACTGAGGTCCGCGAACCTGTGTCGGTGCAGTCGGCATGCCACTGCCGCTCAATCAGCCTGCTGAGGCAGGCGGTCGCAGCGACTGAATGTCGACGACAACCCGTTCGTCGAAGTAGTGACCGTTCTCCATCTTCACGACGTTGGTCCAGATCGTCTCTGGCACGGCCTCGTACACCCGCCGAGGATGCTCGCCGAGGAACTCGGCGGCGGGTTTCGGCTTCCCCTTTTTCCGGGACGCGAGGCAATCGAGCGCTGCCTGCACCGCGGCTTCATCGCTGAGTTCGTGCGCGGTCGCGCGAATGTAGACGGCGTGACCGCTCTGGTCCGAAGACGCCGCGTCGAACACGACGAGAAACACATCCGGCCTAGTGGCAATGTTCTGCGAATGCACCGTATCGCGGAGTGATGACCAGTAGATTGTCCGGCTTCTGCTCCACGCCACGAAGATCGGGGAATTCCACGGTTGCCCGTCAGGCGACACGGTGGCCAGCGCGGCATTGACGATCCGTTCCAGCGTATCCCGAGCCCGGGCGATCAGATCCATCGTGCCGTCCCGCTCCCTGCGACGCGCGTCGATCCGACCGTGCGCTGGGGTACGACTAGCGGTTGAAGGCAACCGCCAGCGCGCGTACGCGCGCGTGGTCCAGCGCCCCCGACCAGATCCCGCCCTGCTTCACGGAAGACCCGACGATGAGTGCGTCGGCCTGATCGTAGTCGTGAAGATTCTCCAGGGTGACACCGGAACCGACGAGCGTCGCGACCTTGACCGCTGCGGCAACCGAGCGGACGTCGCCGACGCTGGCGGGTTCCCCGGTCGCAACCCCTGACACGATGACCCCATCAGCGAGAAAGAACGCCGCCGCTCTGGCGGTCTCGACCAGGTCCACGTCGGCGGTCAGCGCGTGGGCCGAATGCTTCTTCTTGATGTCGGCGAACACGCGAACGGCCTCCGCACCGATCGCACGGCGATACCGAAGGAGGGCGCCCGCGCTCGATTCGATCAATCCTTCGTCGGCCACGTGCGCGAAGACGAACCCTTCGACGCGCACGAAGCTCGCACCGCAGGCGAGTGCCACCGCGAGCGCCGGCTGATTCGCCCCGGCCAGTATTTGAACACCGAGCGGCGCCGGCACCGCGCGTCGGATCTCCCGGCCGATGACGGCAAGGGACGCGACGATCTCGGGTCCGACCGATCCTTTCAGATATGGCCGGTCGTGCGTGTTCTCGATGATCACGCCGTGAAACCCGGACGAGATGTACGCGCGCGCTTCCGATACCGCCGTCTCGATGATCTCGTCAACGCTTCGTTCGCTTGCCGGCGTCCCGGGAAGTCCGCCTGTGTGAACGACACCGATCAGCGCGCGTTTCACGCCGAACACATCGTCGATGATCTTGTGCGTATCCATGGATGCCAACTCAATCGGTCTGGTCTGGCCGGACCGATCGAGTAGCGCAAGTCTACTGAAAACGACGACCGTACCCCATTTCAATTACCGTCGCACGTCCGGCCTGTGAGCCAGCCCCATGCTGGCAGTCTTGATGCACCTACGATCCTGGAGGTTTCATCATGAAAGCGTTCAGTTGGGTCAATTTCATTCTGGGGCTGTGGCTGATTGCCGCGGCCTTCCTGTTGTCACATGCCGCTCAGCCCGCGATGGCCGAGGAGATCGTGCTCGGTATCGTCATCGCCGTTCTGTCGTACATGGCGGCAGTTCATCCGTTGTCGGCGATCAACTGGCTCGTCGCCCTGGCCGGGCTGTGGACGCTGATAGCGCCCAAGGTGATCGGTTATGGCTCGCTCGCCGCCTCCCGGTCGAACGACATCGTCGTCGGCATCATCGTCCTGGTGCTTGGTGTCGCGAATGCGCTCCACCACGAGACGCCGGTCAGAACCGCTGCTTGAACAACTCGGCTTCGATGTGTGTGAATCCGCACGAGGTGTACCGAATGACGACATGAGCGTTGCGGCATCAGTATCGAACGGCTCGTAACGGGGTCAGACGAGCGGATCCGGGCTGCTCGCCGGTGCAGGATCCGGCAAGGCTGGCAGCGTGGGCTGGTGCGGAATCGTCACGGTTGCCATTCGCTCGCCGCGGATGTCCTTTCGTTTCGCGACCAGGCGCCAACCGAAGCGCCCGGACAGTTCTCGTTCCGACTTGCCGGTGAGCGCCGCGATGGCGGAGTCGGCTTGTACAACGAATCCTGTCGGCGTTCGATGACGAACGCGCAAAACCGAATCGGTATCGTACTCCGTCAGGAACACGTGATAGTCCGTGAGGTCCGCAATCGCGGCGAAGTCCGGATCGATCGTCACCTCTGCCCGACCGCAGTCGAGATCAGCGGTTCCGAAATCTTCGAACCAGCTTTCAGGACTTTCCGTGCAGTACAGACGTCTGTGCGAACCGTCGGGATGTGGCACGGCCGCGCTCTTGGCGCCGCCGACGACCGTGAAGTCGCCCGCGACCACGACTGGTCCGTAGAACGCCGCCGCGTAGGCGCCGGGTACTCCGTTGGTCGCTCCGACTACGGCCGCCGCGCCGGTGGCTGCCGTTGCGCCCACGAGCCCGTGCCCTTTCGCGCTGAGGCCGTAGATGGCAAATCCGCCGGCGCCGGGAGCCCCACCCGCGAACGTCGACGTG
>DASWZV010000148.1:0-42798 GCA_036407095.1 Vicinamibacterales bacterium
TCCCAAAGTCCGGCGCGCTTGAGCGATTTCTCGACCGTCTCGTCGAGCTCCTTGCGCGACGACGTCAGGCCGTGAATGCGCGGACCGTAGGCAACGTTCTCGTAAATCGATTTCGGAAACGGGTTGGGCTTTTGGAACACCATTCCGACGCGCGCCCGAAGCTGGACGACGTCCATCCGCGGCGACGTAATATCCTCTCCGTCAAGCTCGATCAGGCCCTTTACGCGAGCGGCCGGGATCGTGTCGTTCATGCGGTTAAGGCAGCGCAGAAACGTCGACTTGCCGCAGCCCGAGGGCCCGATGAACGCGGTCACGAGCTTGGCGTGGAGCTTCGCGGTGATGTCGAAGAGCGCGCGCTTCTCGCCGTAGAAGAAGGACATGCCCTCGACGTCGATCGCGACGGGATGACTGTCGATCGGTGGCCCCTTGCGTTCGGGAGGCTTCACCGACAGCCCGTGGGTGATGGATGGTGTCGTCACAACAGTCGTCATGATGAAAACGAGCGCCTTCTGCCTACTGCCCCGTCTGCAACCGCTCGAGACGCCGGGTGGCGAATCGCGCGAGGATCGAACACAAGAGCACGAGCGCTACGAGCACCAAAGCACCGGCCCACGCCTGACGATGCCAGTCCTCGTACGGAGAGTTCGCGTAGGTGAAGACCTGGACGGTCAGCGACGAGATCGGCTGCCTCAGCGAGGTTGAAAAGAAACGGTTGTTGAACGCGGTGAACAGCAGCGGTGCGGTCTCACCCGCGATGCGTGCGAGCGCCAGAACGATGCCGGTGACGATGCCGGGCGCCGCCGCCGGCAGGACGACGGTGAGCGTCGCGCGTCCGCGGGTCGCCCCCAGCGCCAGCGCGCCTTCGCGCAACGACATCGGCACCAGCTTCACGAGCTCTTCTGTCGTCCGCGTGATGATGGGAATCATCATCACGCCGAGCGCGAGGCTGCCCGCGAACGCGCTGAACTGCTTGACCGGAAGTACCGCGATGCCGTAAATGAAGACGCCGATCACGATCGACGGCACGCCGTTGAGCGTGTCCGCCGCGAACTGCACCATCGTGGCCAGCCGGGTACCAGCGAACTCTGCGGCGTACACGCCGCTGATGACGCCAATCGGCACAGCAAACAAGGCGCCGAAGCTAATCAAGATCAGCGTGCCGACGATCGAATTAGCCATGCCGCCGCCTGGTTCTCCGACTGGCGCAGGCATGTGCGTGAAGAATGCCAGGTTCAACGACAAGATTCCCCTGGTGACGACGAAGAACAGGATCATCGCCAAGGGCACCAGGGCAATCACCACCGCCAGACCACAGAGCCAGACGACGACCGTCGAGCGGATCCGGCGGAGGGCATTCCAATTCATGCGGCCTCCCCGACTGGAGCGGCGACCGACACTCGCTTCCGGCTCGTCGCCGGCCGATTCATGCGCCAGATCAGCAGACGCGAACCCGCATTGACGAGCAGCGTGATGATGAACAGCAGGAGTCCGACCTCGATGAGCGCGTGCAGATACAACTCACTGTCCGCCTCCGAGAACTGGTTCGCGAGGACGGCCGCCATCGTGTATTGCGGCGCCAGCAGCGAGAGTGAAATCTGCGGAGTGTTTCCGATCACCATCGTCACGGCCATCGTCTCGCCCAGCGCGCGGCCGAATCCGAGCATGATCGCGCCGACGATCCCGGTGCGTGCGTAGAACAGCGCGGCCCGGATCGCCTCCCATTTCGTGGCTCCCAGCGCATAGGCCGCTTCCCGCTGCGACATCGGCACGGCCTTGAGCACCTCACGGGCCACCGATGACGCGAACGGGATCACCATGACGGCGAGAATCAACACGGCTGACATCATGCCGACACCAACCGGAGGGCCGGTGAAGAACGGCAGCATCTTCAACGGCGCCGGGAGGTTGATCTGGATGGCACGGACGATCGGGACGAGCACGAAGAAGCCCCAGAGTCCGTAGACGATGGACGGAATCGCCGCCAGCAGCTCGGTCAGAAACGTGAGCGGCAGTCGGAGCCGTGCAGGACACAATTCGGACAGGAAGATCGCGATCCCCAGCGCGATCGGTCCCGCGAGCAGCAGGGACAGGACCGACGAATACAACGTGCCCCAGATGAGAGGCCGCGCGCCGAACTCGCCCGACACCGGGTCCCAGATGTCGTTGGTCCAGAAGCTCAGTCCGAACTTCCCCAGCGACAGCGTCGACTGCCGGGTCAGCTCGAAGCCGATCGCGAACACGATCACGACGACAAGAAACGCAACCGTGCCCGTGCCGAGCCTGAACCCGATTTCCCGTCCCTTGAACATGCCGCTCCTCTACCCGACCTTGATCGTGCCGAGCGCGTCCATCTCCAGCTTGACGACTTCTGCGGGCAGCGGCGCATAGCCCAGATCTCCCGTGAATTTCTGCCCGTCGGTCAGCGCCCATTTCATGAACTCGACCATCGCCTTGCTCTGCCCCTTATCCTTGGGGTTCTCATACAGCAGCAGCCAGGTGAACGACGAGATCGGATACACGCCCTTGCCAGGCGCGTTCGTAATCGACACACGGAAGTCCTTGGGCATGTTCTTCGCCGCCGCGGACGCCGCCGCCGTGACCGACTGGAGATTCGCCTTCACGAACTCTCCGTCAGTGTTCTGCACGGAGCCATAGGCGATCTTGTTCTGCAGCGCATAAATGAGCTCGACGTAGCCGATCGAACCCGGTGTCTGCTGCACGAGACCAGCAACGCCCTCGTTGCCCTTCCCGCCCAATCCCACGGGCCAGTTGACGGAGGTGGCGACGCCGACCTTCTTCATCCACTCCGGCGAGACCTTGGCCAGGAAATCGACCCAGATGTAGCTGGTGCCCGAACCATCCGAACGGTGGACGACGGCGATGTCGGTGGCGGCCAGCTTGGCGCCGCTATTCAGCTTGGCGATCGCCGGGTCATTCCACTTGGTGATCTTCCCGAGGAAGATGTCGGCGAGTACCTGGCCGTTGAACTTGAGCTCACCTGCTCCCGGGAGGTTGTACACGGGCACCACCGCGCCAAGCACGGTCGGCAGGTGGAGGATCTTCCCCGGCGCCTGCTGCAACTGCTCCGCCGTCATGGGTCCATCAGTGGCGCCGAAAAAGACGGTTTGATTCGTGATCTGCCGGATGCCGCCGCCCGATCCGATCGGCTGATAGTTGATCTGGATCTGCGGCTTCATCTTGTTGTACTCGGAGAACCATTTCGAGTAGATCGGGTTTGGGAACGTTGCGCCGGCGCCGTTGATCTGCATCGTCTGTGCACCGACGACGCTGACCATTAGGGCGAACCCGGCTAGCGTGGCAAACACCCTCTGACAGGCTTTCATTCTGACCTCCGCCTCAAAAATTGAGGAGACCGTGAACCGACAACGCCTTGGTTTCCGGCGTCGTAATGTTGTCGAAACTCTGGGCGTCGTAATCGAGCATGATGGCGGCGCTCACATTCCCTTGGTGCGGGAA
Source organism: Vicinamibacterales bacterium (assembly GCA_036407095.1). Taxonomy (GTDB): domain Bacteria; phylum Acidobacteriota; class Vicinamibacteria; order Vicinamibacterales; family UBA2999; genus Gp6-AA40. Next base: position 3,478 of record DASWZV010000148.1, read on the forward strand.
CCAATAGGCCACTCCAGCGATGTAGCGGTTCTGGTGTTGATCCTGGAGTAGGGTGACGCCAGGGAACGGCGATGTCGCCGGCGGAGCCGGGAGGCTCGAGGTATTCGGCGTCCAGTGGTCGTAGCGCAGGAGCGCTTCCCACGATGATTGATCCTCGAATGGCTTCCGCGGCGTCGCCCAGATCGAATAGCCGTGGCTCGAAACGCTCGGGACCGTGGGCAGTATTTGATCCCTCGCGGTGAGATACTCGAACCCGATGTTCGCGTATTTGTGCTCGTACGTGGCATTCCCCATCACACGCGTGCGGCCGGCATCGCTGACGTAGTTGTCGCCGTACCACACGAAGTGTCCCCGCAAACCGCGGAGGATTGGCGCACCTTGGGCAAAGGGTCGGATAGTGCCACGCAGCTCGATCGACTTCTGGTCGTTCGTCTCGGGGCGCGTGTAGTTTTCACCGTTGTAGACGCCGACATGCACGTCTCCGTAGTTCGCCGGGAAGTTGTAATGAAACGAAACGCCCGCGTCCGCTGACGTCATCGTCGTCGGCAGTGGCTGCCGCTCGGCAAAGGTCGTTCCCTGGAACCGATACCGGTAGATCCCTTCGTCGAATTCGACCCATGGTGTCTGCTGAATGCCGAGGCGAACCCACGAACCCCGCTGCATCCAGTCATCGAGGTTGAATTGGGCAAACGCGTACTTGATACGGAACACCAGGCTGTCGTTTGAGATCGTGCCGCCCGGACCGGGGGTGACCAGGCCACTCTGGCGAGTGATATCCGGCGTGATCCTGAAGGCTATGATGTGCGACAGCTGTCCGGTCACATTGATGTAGGCCCGGCCGATGTCGAAGGCGCTGCGTCTCACATCATTGCCTGCGGCGTCGGTGATTTGAGGCTCGGTCTGCAGATTGAACTGCGGAAAGAGCGTCATGCCGACTCTGATAGCTGGCGTATCGTCCGGTGGAACATATCCGGCGGCTGGTGTTACCTGACCAGCGGCTACGCACGGCCACAGCCACGCGCACATACACACAGCGACGAAGACTCCGTTGCCGACTCGAACCACGACGCGCTCGCCTCTCTCCGGCTCCTGCCTGAACAGCCTCACACTAGGCGACGCCGGTAACGTTTTCAGTTCAAACCTGATGACGCGCGGTAAACCTCAGCCTTCGCGCCATCCGCGGCGCTTCAATTCGGCGGCTTCGATCGTGAATCCGCGGATCGCCAGTTCGACGCGATGCCAGTCGTCGTATGTCATCTGGCGAATCACTTCGGCATCAGCCTCTTCGCGGACTTGCCAACCGAGCTCGGGGGCACGTTCGACGGCGAAACGACGATGATGGGAGCCGTCGGTCAGATCTCGAGAAAACACTCGGCGGGAGTTGGAACCCATGAATTGTCCTTTGATACGTTCATTCTCATCCCGGTTCGAATGCGGTCTGTGTAAACGTTGCGTTAACTTGTGGGTGCGCGGATAAATCGCGTCAGCACTAGGTGTTAACGTATTCGTACCTCGATGGGTTGCGGCCGGGAATCTCCCCCGGAAACGGCCGGATCGTCACCGTACAATGTGCGCTCCACGGGCACTTCGACACCCACCCAGAACACCGAATACATCTCGTTTCTCTTCGAGCAGAGCACGATGTTTCAGAACTGCGATTCACGCGGCAGGTGGGACGGAGACACGCTGATCTCGTCTACGCCACCGAGCGCGACTGGAATGCGTACGAGCGAACAAAGCCGACCACACTCACCGGCGTCGTCAAGACGACCCGATTCAATCGCGAGAAGTACGTCGTCGTCACGCTCGACGTCGATCGCAGGACGTGGACGATCGTGCTCGCGCGGCTGGTGCCGATGGAGTTTCGCGGCCTGACCGAAGACATGCTCAAGCCCGGCGCTTCGGTCAGCGTCGATGGATTCGTGAACGAACGTACGGCCGACGAATTCCGCGCCGAGATCATCAAGGTCGGCTCGCGATCGTTCGACGTGCGCTAGCCCATCCGCGGAGACGTGGTATAGGTCGGAGATGCCACGCTCCGTGCTCGTCACGTTCACACTCGTGGTGGCATGGGTCGCGATCGCCGTTGCGGCCGACCTTCAGGACGACACGAGGCGTGCGTACGAGAGCTACTCGGCTGAGGTCACTCAGGCATTCCTCGAGCGCATTCGCCGCGGTACGTCTGCGAACCGACGCCCATCGACAGAGAACATGCCGCGCGACGGCGAGATCGTCACCTCTCCGGCGCATGAGGACGGCATCATCGATGTGCCCGGCGGGCTGGTGCACCACTGGCTCTCCTCGACGTTCATCGACGGCGTGAGCCTGCGGGATGCGCTCGAGGTTTCGTACGCGTACAACGACTACCAATCGATCTACAAGCCGGTCCTGTCGTCCAGGCTGCTCAGCCGTGAAGGCGACGTCTATCGCGTCCTGATGCGAGTCAAAGAGTCGGGCGGCGGCCTGAGCGCGATTGTCGACGTCAGAGCACGCGTGCAGTACTTCTACCCGGACAGCCGCAGCGCCTACAGCATCGCGACCTCGGAGGAGATACGCGAGATCCGCAATGCCGGAACCAGCAGCGAGAAGAGCCTGTCACCAGGGCACGACAGCGGGTATCTCTGGCGCGCCGCGACGTTCACACACTTCGTCGCACGCGATCGTGGCGTGGTGATCGAGTCCGAGGCCCTTGGCCTCAGCCGGCAATTTCCACCGCTCCTGAGTTGGGTGATGGAGCCGGTCGCAAGGCGTGTTGGTCGGAACAGCGTCGACCGCTCGCTTCAGGAATTCATACAGGCCGTGAAGGCGCGGACCTCGACGCAAGCGAAGGGACGCTGATGTCCGCTAGCTGTGGCGCGAGACGCGCGGCGTGGCGCGGGCGACCGATTGAAACCAGATCACGTACCCGCCGGCGAGCAACAGCGCGCCGGTCATGTACGCCGTCCGGCTGATGTCGAGGCTCACGCCCGCGTACGCGCGCAGCGCAAATAGCATCGTGTCGGTCGCCGGAGCAATGTTCAACGGCCGATCCAGCGAGCGCAGCACGTGTATCCAATCGGGCAGCAGCGCGGTCAGGCTCAGAAGCCCCGCCCCTGCGGCCGCCAGCATGCCTCCCGCCCATCCGCGCCAGCCCTCTTGTGTGCGCACGTCGAACATGATGTAAGCGGTCCAGAGCATCGTGCCGAGCAGCAGCGTCACGAGCACCACTCGAAAGAGGGAGGACGTCCAGAACAGGTACCAGAATCCCAGTGGGCCCGTGTACGTCATCAGCGCCAACAACGCGGCCATACCGGGCAGCGGCGGTCCGAGTGACGCGGCCAGCAGACGGCTTCGTTCTTCACGTCGCTCGCCTCGAATCGTGGTGCTCGCGAACGCGAGCACAACAAGACCCACAATCAACGGCGAGCCGGCGCCGGTCCAGACCGTGGTGAAGCCGGTGAAGAATCCCGCCAGGACACCGACGAGGAGAAGGACCCACACCGCCAAGGCTATGGACGAGACCACATCCACACGCTCCGATCGAAGACGCCACGGAGTCGTGGCCGCCATCGAAACCAGTCGAGCGAAGCGCGCAACTCGTGGACACGTGATGCGGGATCGCCTGTCTCCGTCGAGCCACCGCCGCGCCAGCGCGCCAGTCATCAGCAGCGCGACCACGCCGATCAGCGCCGCCGCGGCGACTCCGCGTTCCCACCCGCCGCGCTCCGCGACGCGCACGGTTTGCATCGCCGACGTCAGATCGAAGGCCGGGAAATCGAGATCGCCACCAAAGCTGGAGACATGCTCGTTCGCTGCGCGCACAAACCGTGCGCGCCCCTCACGCCATCGATCCCACGCCGCGGCGTCTCCGGTATCGAGCCAGCGGTAATAACTCAGAAAAGCCTGTCGCCATTCCGCGAGCGCGTCGAACAACGTCTCCTCGTACTCGAGCGACCGCACGGCATCGGCGCACATACGCCCGCATCCTGCCGACCCTGCGGCCGCGGTCTGCAACTCCTCTCGCATCCGCCGTACCGTCATGGCTGCCGCGTGTCCCTCTGCGATCGAAACATCGACAGCATCGCGGCTGGTCTGGTAGACGATGCTGAGGAGACTGTGCCAACCGCCCACCATGTCCCACTCGAAGATCCACATCAGGGGCGGCATCTCGAGTCCGGGCACGCGAACCTCGCGTTCGGCAAACGATCGGATGTAGAAGCCGTTGCGCACCACCTGTCGAGACTGTACCAGCACGTGAACCACGGCGTCGGCGAGTCGCGGGTCGCTGCCGACAGCGGCCCGCGCCCATTGCTTCACGAGCGCTCCCACATCGGCGTCGGGATCGAGCGCCAGCTGCGAATCGACGAAGACGTTCGCATCGGTCCACAACCAGAACCCGTGCAACGGATACACCGTTCGCGGTCCGGCGCGCAGCGGTCCACCGAACTGCGTGAAGAGGAACGTGCCGGCGATCTGAGGGTTAGCCGAGCGAAGGGCACGCAATGCGCGCGCGTGCTCCTCGCCCAGAAAATCCGGGAACGCGCCGAAGCCCTCGAACTCGGGCTTGGCTTGCAGCTCGACGAGACGGCGATGACGTCCGCCCAGGAGCGTGGGATTGAGCGGCAGATAACTGAAGAAGTCTCCGGCCGTGAACTTCGTCGAAACGACGAGCGATGGAGAGTCGATATCTCCGAGCGCCTCTTCGTAGACGCGAGGATCGATGTGGAGCCGTCCCACGTGTCCCACCCCGACGGTCCAACTCCTCAGCACCATCGTCTTGTGAGCCGCCTCGAACGCCGGCAACAGTCCGTGCAGCATGGCCCGCAGGCTCGCGACATTGCGAATCGCCATCTCACTTCGATACGGCCAGCCGGTCGTGTTGTAGAGGCTGCCGCCTTCGCCAAATCGGATGATGACGCCGTCGATCGGGAAGGCCTGGAACAGCTCGTCGAGTCCTGCGCGATATACCTTCCATACCGCCGGGTCACCCCCGTCGATCCCGACTGCGCCCGGCGCCGGCGCCAGCCGGTGCAAGTGCTCCCACAGCGGCGGCGTCAGCGCGAGCATGTCGGTCGTGAGGAACACCTGCATGCCGCGGCGCCGCGTCCATTCAAAGAGCGGCCCGAAGTACCGGCGCACCGCGGCATGGCGCGCACGAAACGGCGAGCCGGTGTCGTAGACGCCGGCGGATGACGCCTCTGAACCGAGGCGATCGAAATCGATCAGCTCGAGCAGCAGCGGCACGGCAATCGCATTGTTGCCGTACGCGAGCATGCGCTCGACATACGCATGCCAATCCTGTTCGATGCGCGCAAACGCCTCTGCGTCGATATATGGCGCCTTCTCGAGTATGGCGTCGCGGAACACCCGAAGGTCGTGCGAGTAGTCTCCGCCCCACGTGCCGCCAAGCGGCACGCCGACGCCTCCGGTGTCCACGAGCCTCAACGAGAATGCAGGTGAAGATGATGTGCGGGTCCCATCTGTCGCAGTCGTCGTCGGCCGGAGCACATCAGCTGGCCGGATGCGGCTCGAGATGTGGTACACCGACTCGAAGGCCAGCGCCGCACAAAGCGCGACCGCGACAACGAGGATAGCGACAACGATCGTCTTCCAACTCTGCATGACGAGGAGCCCGACCCGTTACTCGATTGACATGCTAGTCGCCGCCGCGCTCGCGACGCACTAGAATTTGCAAACGCACGAGGCGCTCATGAAATTCGTCCGGCTGACGCGGAGTGTGAGGAAGACGGGCAAGAAGTTTCGCGAAGCGAGAATGCTGGTGCGGGCGCTCAGGTTCCCCTACCAACCGGTCGCGGCGCACCTGATTCCAATGCGGCGGTGCAATCTCGCGTGCACCTACTGCAACGAGTTCGACGACCACTCGCCTCCCGTGCCGACGTCCGACGTGCTCGAGCGAGTGGACCGTCTCGCTGCTCTCGGGACCGGCATCATCACCATCAGCGGCGGCGAGCCGCTGCTCCATCCGGACCTCGATCAGATCATCAGCCGCATTCGCGCGCACGGCGCCATTGCAACGCTGATCACCAACGGGTATCTCCTGAGCCGCGATCGCATCAGACGACTCAATCGCGCCGGATTGGATCACCTGCAGATCAGCATCGACAACGTGCTGCCGGACGACGTGTCGAAGAAGAGCCTGAAGCTGCTCGACCAGAAGCTTCGCTGGCTTGCGGAGGATAGTGAGTTCGACGTCACCGTCAACTCTGTCGTCGGAAGCGGGGTCCGCAACCCTGATGACGCGTTGACGATCGCGCGCCGCGCCCGCGAGCTCGGGTTTTCGACGACCGTCGGCATCATTCACAACCACAACGGCCAGCTGCTGCCGCTCGACGACCATCAGCGATCGATCCTCGAGCAGATCGTCGCCATCGGCAAATCGACCTTCGATTTCGCCAACTACAACCGGTTTCAAAGGAACCTCGCCAACGCGCAGCCCAACGAGTGGCACTGCGGCGCGGGAAGCCGCTATCTCTACGTCTGCGAAGACGGGCGCGTGCACTGGTGCTCGCAACAGCGCGGGCATCCTGGTATTCCGCTGGAGCAATACGGTCCCGACGATCTTCGCCGACAGTATCACGCCGTCAAACGCTGCGCGCCGATGTGCACGGTCGGCTGCGTGCACCGCGTCGCGCAGGTCGACGAGCTGCGCGCGAACCCGCAACAGACGCTGACGCAGTGGTTCACCGTCTCCCCCATCCAGGATCAGCAACCTGCGCTGCCGGCAAGCGTGCGGATCCTGATGTGGGCATTCGTGACGAGCCCGCGCCGCGATCTGTTTCGTTCCGTCGCCTCACGGGTGTTTGGGGGCGGCTCGTAGCCACGAAGATCACAGAGACTTCGGCCACGAAAGACACGGGTTTTCGTTTTCTTCCTTTGTGATCTTCGTGATCTCCGTGGCCTATCTTCTCCGTTTCTCCGTGTCCTCCGTGGCGCGCAGGACACGGCAGATCGCCTCCGCGGCGGCCTCCGGGTTCGTGTACATCGCCAGGTGCGGACCCTCGATGACCATGACTCGTGTCGATGGAGCCTGCCGCACGATCTCGTCGGCGTTGCGCCGTGGCACGACCGCATCGCGCGAGGCGGCGAGGTAGACGATCGGTGCGCCGCACCGGCGCAGGAGATCGCGCGCGTCGACACGCAGAATGGCCCGGGCGCGGGCCGCCAGCGTTCGCGCGCTGACACGGGCCCACGTCTCCGCTTTGTCGCGCCGGGCGTCACGCGCACCGTTGGTCGACAGGAACAGCGGGATGCGACGCGCGATCCGCACCATCGTGATGACGCCATCGACCGCGGCGAAACGAAACCACGCCAGCATCGGGTGCGGTGGACGGACGAACGACGCAGACAGGATCACTCCGCGCGTGCGTCGAGGCTCGGCGGCGGCGAGCATGAGGGCCAGCGGCCCCGAGAACGACCACCCCAACACCCAGAAGGCGTCGGCACCCCGAACCGCCTCCGATACGACGGTGAAGAGGTCGGCATAGTCGTTGCCGCCGTCGGCCGGATACTGCACGACGATCGGCGTGACCCACGATGGAAGCGCCCGGAGGAGCGGACGGAGGAAGACATCGGTGCCGTCGAGGCCCGGAAGCAGGACGAGAGTCACGCACGCGTCAGCGGATCGCAGTGATCTGATTATCCGATCGTTGGGCCGCTAGTCCGCTTTGAGCACGGTCGTCACCTGTCGGCCGACACTGGCTGTCGGCATCGCGCACGCCGCGAGCGACACCGCGGCCACGACCGCAGCGATCTGGCAATACGTCGCAACGTCGGTGGCGGCCAGACCGAAGAGCATGCTGGAGACGAGACGCGTGATACCAAGCGCCAGGCCAAGGCCTATCGCAAGACCGATCAGCACGAAGCGGACGCACTGCCCCATCAACAGCCGTACGACGCTCGACGTTGTGGCACCGAGCGCCAGGCGGACGCCGACTTCACGGCCCCTCTGGCTCACCGAGTACGTAACGACGGCGTAAATGCCGGTGACCGCCAACACCAACGCGGCCAGCGCGAACGCAGCCATCAGGGAAAGGCTGAACCGTCGCGGAGCCATGGCATCAGACAGGTACCGATCCATCGGCCAGATCTGAGACGCAGCCACTTCGGGATCAATCCGTCGCACGTCTCGAGCGAGGCCCGATGCGAGAGTCATCGGGTCGCCGGTCGTCCGCACGAGCCAGAACATATTCGCGGCCGCCGCTGCCACGTTGTCGGCGTGGATTTGTGGATAGGTGACATACAGATCCCATGTCGGCGGCCCATCCAGTCCGAACTGTTGCACGTTTCCAACGACACCGATGATTTCGACCGGCCTCGGCGCTCCGTCGTTGTCATCGACCAGCAGGCGCGCGCCGATCGGCTCGAGCCCGTCGAGCCAGCGACGCGCGAGTTCCTTGTTCACGATCGCCACCGCTCGCGTCTGCTCGGTATCCTGCCCGGAGAATGTGCGCCCGCGCTCGAGGGCGATGCGCGCGGTTTCGAAGTAGCCTGACGATACGGTTCGGTACTGCGCAACCGGCACATGCTCTCGCTCGACAGGTCGACCCTCGACGGTGAAGGGCACGCGCGAGATCATCCCGCTCATCGGCGGCAACGAGATGACTCCCGTGCTCATGACCGCAGGCAACGACCTGAGCTGCTGGGTCAGTGCACGCTGAAACGTGAGGATCGAGTCGCGTGTCGTGTATCGACTAGCCGGCAGCGTCAGACGCGCCGAGAGCACTCGCGTCGCATCGAATCCCGGCACTACCGCTTGCACGTTCGCAAAACTCTTCGCCAGCATCGTCATCACGATCAGCAGCACCACCGCCAGCGTGACTTCCAAGCTGACCAGCGCACCTCGAACGCGCTGTCCTCCCGCAGTCGTCCCTCGACTGCTCGCCTGCAGCGTGTCTCTGAGGTCAACCCGCGCCGACATGAGCGCCGGCAGCACGCCGAAGAGCACGCCGGTCAATGAAGATACCGCCAGCGCAAACATCAACATGCCGACATCGACCCGGATCTCGCCAAGACGCGGCAACTCGGTCGGCGCGAGCGCCAGCAGACCGGCGACACACCATCGCGCCACCAGCACGCCGAGCAGGCCGCCCGAGATGCTCACGAGCAGCGCTTCGACGAGGACCCGTCGAACCACGCGGGCACGTGACGACCCGAGCGCGAGTTGCAGGGCGCTGTCTCTGCGCCGGCCCGACGCCCGCGTCAGCATCAGGTTCGCGAGATTGGCGCAGGCGATCAGCAGCACGGCCCCGACCGCGGCGAACACCGTCACCAGCGCCGTTCGAAATGGCCCGACGATGCCATCGAGCACCCCGACCAGGCGAACGTCGCGCTTCGCGGCGTTCTCGACTGGAAACTGCATCTGAAGACGACGCGCGATCCCGGTCAACTCGCCTCTCGCCTGAGGCAGCGAGATCGTCTCGCGCAGGCGGCCCACGCCGATGACGAAGTTCAACGAATTGCGCGCACCCCGTCTGGGATCTTGATCCGGCGAGAAGACGAGCACCACGTCGACATCCCGCACGGGCATCACGAAACCCGCGGCTGCGACACCCACGACGGTGTACTCCTCGCCGTTGAGTCGAATCGCGCGGCCGACGATTGAACGGTCGCCGCCAAACCGGCGCAGCCAGTACGGTTCGGTGATCACCACGACGCGCTCGGCTCCCGCGCGTTCATCGCCAGGCTGCAACAGGCGGCCAACGCGCGCGTGCGCACCCAGGACGTCGAACAGGTTCCCCGTGGCCCGGATGCCCTGCACACGTTCGGCGGCCGCCTCATCGCTCAGATTCGCGCTCTGCGCAAAAAAGCCCGCCAGCCCCGAGAGCGACTGCGTGGAGTCGCGATAGTCGATGAAGTCAGGAACATTGAAGGGTGCACGATCGCGGCCGGTCTGATCGGACCAGATCCAGAACACGCGTGACGGATCGCGATACGGCAACTGGCGCAGCAGGACGCCATACACAGCGCTGAACATCGCGGTCGTCGTTCCCACGGTCAGGGCGATCGTGAGAATCGCGCCAACGGTGAACGCCGGCGTCTTGCGAAGCGCCCGGAGGCTATAGCGCGCGTCGAGCAGAAGATTCCACATCCTTTCCACTTACGACATACTGGTCTGACCGGCAAGGGCCACAATGCGAAATTCGCGTAGACCAGCCTGGGACTTCGCGATCGATCTCGACCGCGAGGCGGCCCTTCCTCCCTTTCTTCAGATCGCGCGGGCACTGACGGCGGATATTCAGCGAGGCAGGTTGCGCCCCGGGCAGCGACTGCCGGGCAGCCGCCGGCTGGCGAGCAGCCTCCACGTCCACCGCAATACAGTGCTCGCCGCACTCGCCGAGCTGATCGCCGAAGGCTGGATCGAGACCGCACCGGGCCACGGCACGTTCGTCACGAGCGCGATACCTGTGGCTCGCGCGCGGCCGATCTCGCGCCGCCTTGCCGTTGGCGCGCAGAGGCCCGCCCGCATCGGCTTCGTGCTCGCGGAACCACCTCTCGCATATCGGCCGCCGAATCTGCCGCGCGGCACGCTGAACTTGAGCAGCGGCGCACCAGATGTGCGGCTCGTTCCCATGCGATCGATCGGGCGGGCGTATCGACGGGTGCTGTCACATCGCGGCGCCGAGCTGCTCGCCTACGGCGATCCCGAAGGGCACCCGGCGCTTCGTTCCGCACTCGCCTCGATGCTGGTGAGCACGAGAGCGCTCGCGGTGGCTCCCGAAGACGTCCTCGTCACACGCGGCAGTCAGATGGCGCTGACACTCACGGCACGCGCGCTGCTCCGGGCAGGCGATGTGGTCGCCGTTGAAGAGTTGGGATATCGGCCAGCCTGGGAGGCCTTCCGCGCCGCGGGCGCGACCATCGTGCCCGTGGCGATCGACCGTGACGGCATCGACGTCGAGGCGTTGAGCAGGCTCGCGACCCACACCACCCTTCGAGCCGTGTACGTCACGCCGCATCATCAATACCCGACCACCGTGACGTTGAAGGCAGCCCGAAGGATCGCGCTTCTCGAACTGGCGCGCGCACGGGGGATCGCCATCATCGAGGACGATTACGATCACGAGTTCCACTACGACGGCCGGCCCGTGCTGCCGCTGGCGAGCGCGGATCACGGAGGCGTCCTCGTCTACATCGGCACGCTGTCGAAGATCTTCGCGCCTGGCCTCCGAATCGGTTACATCGTCGCGCCACCGCCGGTATTGCGCAGCGTCGGCGCAATCCGCTCGCTGCTCGACATCCAGGGGGACCTCGCCATGGAAGCGGCGATCGCGTCGCTGATCGAGGACGGTGAACTGCAGCGCCATGTCGCGCGCGTCCGTCGGGTCTACGCGAATCGGCGCGAGATTCTCACGCGCAGCCTGCGGCGAACGTTTGGAGACGGCGTCGATTTCACACCGGCGGGCGGAGGCATGGCGCTATGGGTGCATATGCGCATGACGGTCGACGTCGAGCTCTGGGCCCGGCGCAGCGTCGAGCGCGGCGTCTCGTGGTACCCGGGACGTCGATATGCATTCGACGGCCGACCCACGCCGTTTGCACGATTCAGTTTCGCGTGGCTGAACGAACGCGAGCTTCCCGAAGCGGTCAAGCGAATGGCCGCCGCACGGCCGTAATCGGGCTCGGATCAGTTCAGCGTCCACAGCGTGACCGCCGACGTGTCCTTGACGAAGATGCGGTGGCCCGACACCGCGGGCTGCGCCCACGTGGCTGCGTTGGCGACCGTGTATCGCTTCAACTCCTGGAAGCGGGACGGCGCAACCCGCCCGACGATCAATTCCCCGTCGTCCTCGAGCGCGAACACGAGGGTGCCGGCGTGAGCGATCGCTGCGTTCATCGCCTCACGCGGCATGCCAGTCCACGTCGTCTTTCCGGTTTTGACATCGAGCAGGAAGTACTGGCCGCTGTTTCGATGCGAGAGCCCGAACAGCGCGTCGCCGATCACGACGGCGTTCGCCATGTACAGAGAGATACCCGCGTTCTCCCAGACATCCTCGGTGCGCCATTGGGTCCCGGCACGGACGATTCGAAACGCTGCCATCGGTTTCTGGTAGCCACCGATGACGACGGTGTTGCCCAGGACGATCGGCGTGATGATGTTCTGTGTGAACTCGGTCGCGAAGCGACGCTGCCAAAGCAATCGACCATCCGCCGCGGATACGCCGACGATGTTGTCCTGAGTGAGGGCAATCACCTGGCGCACGCCCTCGATGTCCGCGACGACGGGCGACGCGTACGAGGGGCCGTCGCCATTCCAGCTCCACCTCAGGGCGCCTGTGCTCGCGTCGAACGACGTCAACGCACCTCGATCGTGCCCGCCGACGTGGACGATCACACGTCCCTGATCCACCAGCGGTGACATCGCCGTTCCATACAGAGGCAAGACCGGTCCCGCAGGTTTCTGCCAGAGCTGCTTCCCGCTCGCCGCGTCGAATGCGGTCACGATGCCACCCATGCCCAACGTGAACAGTCGACCGTCGGCAAACGTCGGCGTCGATTTCGGGCCTGGTCCGTGCGCCTCCGCCGCCGGGTTGACCTTCACCGGCGCCGCATAGCGAGCCTGCCAGATGGTCTTGCCGGTGTCGGCGTCGAGCGCCTGCATGGCTTCGTTCGTACCCTGCCGAGTGAATGTGAAGACGCGATTGCCAACCACGATCGGTGTGGCATGGCCTTCGCCAACATCGACCTTCCATTTCTGTGTGAGCTTCTCGGGCCAGGTCTTGGGTTCGATGAACGACGCAATGGTCCCATCGCGGTTCGGACCGCGGAACTGCGGCCAGTTCGACGCCGTATCCTGACTGACGATGCTCGCAGGCACACATATCAGCAGTCCCAGCACGACCAGGGCACCAACACACGTTTTCATCTCGCACCTCGAGCACTCACCTGAAACGATCGCCGAACCGCAGCGTTAATATCTCATCATGTTCTCCGATCTGCGTGTCAGCCTCAGGCTGTTGTGGAAGGACAAAGCGTTCACCATCACCGCCGCGGTGACGCTCGCGGTCTGCATCGGCGCAAACGCCGCGCTGTTCTCGGTGGTTCGCGGTGTGCTGCTGAAACCGCTCGCGATGCCCGACGCCGATCGGGTCCTGGTGGCCGGCAATGCCTACCCGGGTGCAGGCGTCGAACAGGGGATCGGCGCGGCCGTGCCCGACTACTTCGATCGCCTGCGCGACATCACTGCCTTCTCTGAGCAGGCGCTCATCAAGCAGGGTCGTCGGAGCGTCGATCAGGCTGGCGGCGCCGCGAGCGTCGCGGGCCTGCTCGTGACACCCTCGTTCTTCAGGGTCGCGGGCGTCAAGCCGCAGCTGGGTCGCATGTTCACCGATGAAGAGGGCGAGATCGGTCACGAGCTCGAAACCGTCATCAGCGATGGGTTCTGGCGCACCCAGTTCGGTGGCGATCGGAACGCTGTCGGCCGCCAGCTCCGTATCGACGGACGTCCTCATACAGTCGTCGGTGTGATGCCGCCGGGGTTCAGGACCGTCGACAACGACATCGCGCTCTGGACGCCGATGGCCTTCACGGCGAAGGAAAAATCGGACGAACAACGACACAGCAACAACGTGCTCTACATCGCGCGACTGAAGCCGGGCGCAACCGTGCAGCAGGCGCAGGCCCAGATCGACAAATTGAACGCCGCCAATCTCGAACGGTTTCCGCAGTTGAAGGAGATCCTCATCAACGCCGGCTTCCATACCATCGTCATGCGTCTGCAGGACCAGATGGTCAAAGACATCAGGCCGGTGCTGTATCTGATGTGGGGCGGTTCGCTGTGTGTGCTGCTGATCGGCTGGGTCAACGTCGCAAACCTGGTGCTGGTCCGCTCGCGCGTACGGCTGAAAGAGCTGGCCACGCGGATGGCGATCGGCGCGGGCACGTGGCGCATCGCGCGACAGCTCGCCGTCGAGCATGTGCTGCTGTCGTTCGGAGCGGCGTTGGCGGGGATCGCCATCGGCTTCATGGCGCTGCGCGCGATGAACGCGATCAACCTGCAGGATCTGCCTCGTGCCGAGGACATCAGCCTCGATGCTGTCGTCGTCGCGTACACGCTGATTGCGGCCGCGGCGATCGGACTGGTCCTCGGCCTGATTCCGATCGTCGCGACGCTGCGCGCCAATGCGGTGACGGTGCTGCGCGAAGAGGGGCGATCCGCCACCAGTGGCCGCGGCGCGCAGTTGCTGCGGCGCGCGCTCGTCGTGGCTCAGGTCGGATCGGCGTTCGTGTTGTTGATTGGTGCCGGCCTGCTCTTTGCCACGTTCCGCAAGGTCCTCGCGGTCAACCCAGGCTTCACGACGACAGGCGTACTCACCGCTGCCGTGGAGCTCCCCAATGCGCGCTACGGAGACGACGATGCCCGTCGGCGTTTCACCGACGAGGCGCTGAGACGAATCCGCGAGGTGCCGGGTGTGGCAATTGCCGGAGTGACCGACAGTATTCCGCTTGGCGATAACGCCAGCGCGTCCGCGATTCTCGCGGAAGGGTACGTCATCAGGAAGGGTGAATCGCTCATTGCCCCCAGTGACGTGCGTGTCTCGCCGGGGTACTTCGAAGCGATCGGTGCGAAGCTCGTGGCGGGTCGTCTATTCACCGATCGCGACGCGGGCGCATCACCGCGCGTCATCATCGTCGACGACCGCCTCGCGCGTCGATTCTGGCCGAATCAGGATCCTGTCGGGCGTCGCATGTACAAACCGAGCGACGGGGCCGACGATCTCACGGCCGTCACCGACAAGACCGAGTTCATGACTGTCGTCGGCGTGATCGCCGAGATGAAGCTGCGCAATCTCACGGATGGAGACCGTCTGGTGGGCGCCTATTTCATTCCGCTCTCACAAGGACCGCAGAACGGTCTGACGTTCGTCCTCAAAGCCAAGGGCGATCCCGCGATGCTGTCGGGTGCGGTGCGGCGCGAGGTGGCTGCCATCGACGGCCAGCTTCCGGTTTTCGAGATCCAGCCGATGACGCATTGGACCGAGCGCTCGGTCGCCACACGACGGGCGCCTGCCTTGCTCTCGATCGCGTTCGGGTTCGTTGCGTTGTTCCTCGCGGCGATCGGCATCTACGGCATGCTCGCGTATCTGGTGACGCAGCGCCGGAAGGAGATCGGCATCCGCGTCGCGCTCGGCAGCAGCGCCGGAGGGGTCTTTCATCTCGTGCTGCGCGAGGGGCTCGTGCTCGTAGCGATCGGGTTGCTCGTCGGGGCAGTCGGATCGGCGTTTCTGAGGACGACGCTCGAGAGTCAGTTGTTCGGGATCAGCGCATCGGATCCGCTCGTGCTGCTGCTGGTCAGCGCGCTGCTGCTCGTCATCGCGTTCATCGCATGCGCCGTACCCGCCCGCCGCGCCACGAAGATCGATCCGCTTCTCGCTCTTGCGGAGTAGCGTACACATCGCGCGTACGTAGGGGCCGCCTTCCCCGGCCGCGGGCGCGCGGCGGCGGCAGGCGGCCCTGACCTACGACGGCCGCTCCACGCGATCGATGACGATCGTTTCGACGTTCCCCCGCGCTGCTTGCAGTCGCAATCCGAGCTGCTCCTGAAGCGCCGCAAAGAGAAAAGGTTTCTCGGGAGTGCCGGTCACCGGCGGGAGCTGACCGCCGAACTGCGTCTCGTCGTACGTCCATTCGAGGTCGAAGTCATATCGCCCCGTGAGCCCGGTTTTATCCACGACGTGGCGATCGAGCACCGACCGTTGCAATATCGCGGCAAACTCCGTCATCGTTGCGTTGCGTGCGGGCAGCAGCACGCCGCGGCCGGGTGAGACTCGATTCACGAGCACGGGCTGCTCGTTCGGTGCGGCGCTGGCCTCGAGCGTGGCTCCGCGCTTGACGACGGTCAGCTCGTAGATCGGCAGCTCGCGCTGTTCGCGATGAAAGGCGAGCTTGAACCTGTCGGTCAGGAGCGTGCGAAGCATCGCCATCTGCTGATCGGTGGTGGGACGGGCGTCTCCCGGAGTCGAGGCGCGAATGTCGTAGCGATCGGAATCGGCCCAGGCGGGACCGCCTGTGATCACGTGCGGCGGCACGTTGTAGGCCGCCGCCACCATGTACTTGAGCGTGTAGCTGCGCGCGACGAACTGATGCGCGCCCTGCATCGTGGCAAATCTGCCGCTCCGATCGTCGGGCGCGGTTGGCGTGATGCTCGCGACTTCGAACGACGGCTGCGGCGCAGGCCCGGTCTGGGCGACGAACGGAACCGCCGCCAGCAGGAGAATCGCTCCGCGCACGTTATTTCGTCGACGCTTTGACCGGGAGCGGCGCCGCCGTCGCGCATGCCGACAGCTTGAAGTTGGCGTCGCTGGGCTCGCGACGGAACGACGTGCTCGTATAGAACGGCTGCGAGAGGTAGCGCGGATCCTCGATGATCGTGATCACGTGCAGCCAGTTGTCGCCGTTGGGATGCGTGGGCAGGCGGTGGAAGTACTCGGTGATGCTGGCCTGCTCGCTGTACGGCACACCGTTCTTGCGGAGGTATCCTTCGCGGAAGTTCGTGGTGACGACCTTGAGATCACCGCCGCTGTTGATCTGACCCTGCTCGCGAGGCGGCGGACCACCGCGCAGGCCTCCACCGCCGCCCCCGGGAACGCCGCGATCCAGCAGGCCGCCACCGGTCACGCGCGGATCCTGTCGGCCGTCGGCGGCCGGCCCGCCGCGTCCCACGCCGGGCCCTTCCCACTGCGCGATCGAGAACCCCTGCAGCGTGCGCTCTCCGGCGGGCTGTTTCGAGCGATCGAAATTCAGCAGCCGCGTCTGCGTGCCGGCGTCGAATTCCAGCTTCAGCGTCTGATCGTCCTGCCATGAAATTCGGATGCGTCCCGGCTGCCGGATGATGCCGCCCACGCCATACGCCTTGCACTGATTGCCGCTCGCGTTGTCGGCGTCGAGATTCCAACTGGCGGCGGCCTTGCGGCCTTCAGCGCTGACCGGGATGCTCGAGACGTCGCCTTTTGGCGGCGTCACCATCCGCCAGCGCCAGTCCTCGCTCACGATCGACACCCACGTCCCGGTCAGGTCGGCCGGGGCGAGCTGGCGTCCCGTCTGTGGAGGGCCTGCCGCGCGGCCCTGCCCAGCTACGTCGGAGCGACCAACGGTGATCGTCACAGCAAATATCGCGATAGCGATCGCCAGAGCCGCTCGAAGAGGCCGGCTTGCCCATATCTCGGAATTCATCATGCGTGTCGAAGGATACGTCCAGATGGCAGCGGTTTTCCAGGCCCGGGGCCCAGTCCCAGAGCCGGGGCCAGGCCGGGGCCAGGCCGGGGCCAGGGCTGGGACAGGGCGGGGCCAGGCCTGGGACCGTCCCCGGAGCCAGTCCGATGTCACAGCGCACGCTGTGCTCGCGTCTTTAGTGAGAGAGGTCATGAGACGTGAATGAAACGGTCGAGTCTACAGCTGGCGAATTCGAGCCGAACCGTGGGCGTCTGTTCGGAATTGCGTACAGGATGCTCGGGTCACGGGCCGAAGCCGAGGACGTGGTTCAGGATGCCTACGTGCGATGGCATCAGTCGGATCACGAGGCCATCCGCAATGCCGAGGCCTGGCTGGTGACTACAGCCACACGACTCGCGATCGATCGCCTGCGCGCGCTGAAAGCCGAGCGCGATGTGTATGTCGGCCCGTGGCTGCCCGAGCCGATCGTGCACGACACGCCGCCGCCCGACCGATCACTGGAGCTCGCGTCCGACCTGTCGATCGCGTTCATGGTGCTGCTCGAAACGCTCGGTCCCGACGAGCGCGCGGCGTTTCTGCTGCACGACGTGTTCGACTTCGACTACGCGGAGATTGCAACCATCCTCGAGAAGAGCGAGGAGGCGTGCCGTCAGATCGTGCATCGCGCGCGGACGCGTGTGAAGAGCGCGCGCAAGCGTTTCGACGTGAACGAACACGACAAGGCGAAGCTGCTGCGCACGTTCACCGAGGCGATCAACGCGCGGGATCAGAAGACGCTGCTGTCGCTCTTTGCCCCCGATGCCACGTGGACTGCGGACGGCGGCGGTCGTGTGGGCGCGTCGCCACGGCCGATCGTCGGGGCAGAGCGCATCACGAACGTTCTCATCTCGGTGCGCGACCGGTTCTTCTCCGATACGACGAGCATCGATCTGATCGAGGTCAACGGCGAGACCGGCCTGTGCGTCCGCGACAAGGACGGTCACCTCCTGGCAGTGATGTCGTTCGTGACCGACGGTGAGCGCATTCACGCGGGCTATGTCGTCGTCAATCCCGACAAGCTCGCGCATGCGCGAACCAGCTGACGGAGCGTCCGGCCTCGAGCCGGACCTCCGTTCCTCCATACCCACCTGTCACAGTGCGAGGCCCTCGACCGTCTTCGATGTGGAAGATGGAGAGAGAACGATGAAACCACGAGTAGACATTCGCGAGTACCTGACGTCGGATCTCGGCAAGTCGATGTTGCAACTGAGCAAGGCAGCTGAATCGAGCGGCCTCGAACAGTCGTTGCTGGAGCTGGTGAGGACCCGCGCGTCCCAGATCAACGGCTGCGCATACTGCATCGACATGCACACGAAGGATGCGCGCGCGAGAGGCGAGACAGAGCAGCGCTTGTACGGTCTCAGCGCCTGGCGCGAGACGCCGTACTATTCCGATCGTGAGCGCGCCGCGCTCGAATGGACCGAGACGATCACGCGAATCGCCGACACGCACGTGCCCGACGAGGTGTACGAACAGGTGCGTCGTCACTTCGACGAGGATCAGCTCGTCGCGCTGACGTTTGCCGCCGTCGTCATCAACGCCTGGAACCGGCTCGCGGTGTCATTCAGGGTGCCGGTCGGCACGTATCAGCCTGAGGGTGTGCACGCCTGAATGGCTGAATGGGGTCGGAGGTCATTTAGAGAGACAATCCGACGGCTCTTACCGGAGTCTCCTCCTTAAATGACCTCCGACGCCGTTACGACGACGTCGGCCGGGTCCGCGTACTTCGCCACGCTTGGACGATCGTGAAGACCGTCCCCGCGATCGACACGATCACCAGCCCAGTCACAATGCGCTGCGCGATGTCCGACTCGAGTACTTTCAGCACGGACTCGCCGTAGCGACGCGCGAGCCAGGCCTCCAGGCCGAAACGGATCAGACGCGAGCCGGCAAAGACGCCGAAGAAGACTCGTACGTCGACCTTGAGCGCACCGCTCGTGAGCACAATCGCAGTCAATGGAAACGGCGGCGGCAGCGCCGCCGACAGGCCCATCGCGAACGCCCCAACCTCCTTCACGCGCCGGCGGAGCCCCTCGAGCCGGCGTTCGGACACGAACCGCCCTAGCTCCGCATCGCCGATCTTGGCGCCGATCGCATAGGTGACGGCGGCCCCGGCGACCGATCCTGCCGTCGTCATCAGCGGATACAGCCAGAACAGCGATGGATCGCGCGCGGCGAGATAGACGACGGCCGCGTCGTTGCCGAAGGGAACGAAGAAGAAGAGCGACGAGTCGAGCGCGCCCAGGATGAACGCGCCCCACCAGGTCAGAAAGAAGCGGAAGAACGAGAAGAACGGCAACTACACCATGATCGCATTCACGCACGCATGAAAAGGGCCGCCTGAAGGCGGCCCCTACTTACGGCTCGGGTCATTCGTAGCGGCCGCGTTCAGGCGGCCCTGCATGCGATCAATTCCCGCGCCCGCCCGGACCAGCTCCGCGTGGCGCAGGCGGCGGCAGCGTGCCACCTTCGGCCAGGGTCTTCATGTTCTGCAGCGCACGCGTGAACGTGGTCGTTTTCTGCGCCTTGTCGCGCTCGCGCGCCGCCTCGTCGGCAAGCATCGAATTGTCGAACATCAGCGTGTAGACCAGCTTCGACGTGGTCGCGGTCACCGGACGTGCTTCGAGCGTGCCGTGATACAGGTTGTATGGGCGGCCTTCGCGGACCGGCTGCGTGTAGGTATACGACAGTTCGGTCTTCGCGACGAGCACTTCGTTGGCCACCGAACGCACGGCGCCATACTCGCCGTCCTTCCCCGACGTGATCGTGCACGGAATCTGGAACCACTCGCCGATATCGCAGAACTTGCCGATGCGCTTCCAGACTTCCGCGGCCGGCTTGTTGACCGTGATCTCGAGCGGAATCGACACGTAGTTCGGCATCGCCACCACGATGCCGCTCGGCGCCGCGGGCGCGGCTGGCGCCTGCGCCGGGGCCTGTGCGTGCGCTCCAACGGCAACACAGATGGCAACCACAAGGCAGGCGCCCATCGTGACGAACATCTTCCTCATTGAACTGTCCTCCCTGCCCCCGGCCCACGGAGATCACGAAGATGAGGCTGTTTCTTCAACCATGTAATCTTCGTGCTCTTCGTGATCTCCGTGGCCCCTGTCTCCGTGACTCTCCGTGGCCCAAAAGTCTCCGTGTTCTTCGTGCGAAGCGACGCGCAAGACCGACACACTATACTCTGAGCGCCATGACACGACGCACCCTCACGCTTCTGACCTGTTTCACACTCGGCGCGCTGACGCCGGTCGCTGCGCAGGATCTGACGATCACCAACGCGCGCATCATCGGCCCCAATGCGGCGGTGATCGAACGTGGATCAATTGTCGTCCGCGGCGGAAAGATCGTGTCGGTGACAGCCGGCAAGCCATCGGCCACCAGCGGCAAGACGATCGACGCCAAAGGCATGAGCGCGATGCCAGGCTTCATCGACGCGCATCGGCATTTCAACACCGGGCCGATGGAGAAGGCCCAGATGCAGGCGCAGCTCGAAGCCGGCTATACCACGCTCCTGTCGGCGGGCGGTCCAGCCGACGGCAACATCACGCTGCGGGATCGCATCGAGTCCGGCCAGATCAACGGGCCGCGCATCATCCCGTCGGGCGCGTTGCGGCTCAATCAGCACACGCCTGAATCGGCGCGGGGTGAGATTCGGAAGATGGCGGCGATGGGGGTCAAGTTCACCGGCGAGATTGCGTTGACCCCGGTGCCCGGCCCCACCGCGCAGGAGATGGAGGTCCTCAAGGCGGTCGTGGACGAGGGCAAGAAGGCCGGCGTGCTGATCCAGGTGCATGCCGTGAGCACGCCGGCGATGATGGCTGCCGTCGATGCCGGCGTCCCTCTCCTCGTGCATCTGCCGAACAAGGACTTCACGAGCGTCGAGGATGCGAAGAAGCTCGCGGCCTCGGGCACGAAAGTCCTGGCGACGATCGGCTTCGGCGCGCCGGTGTTCGGCGTATTTGCCGACGACAACAAACCTCGCTTCCGTGATGGCAAGGACTGGCCGCAGTCGATCGTCGGCGGTGTCCGTCTGGGCGAGGAAGCGGGCTACATGCCGGTCAATGCGCGCACGGTCTTCGACGCCGGCGCGATGCTCGGCTATTGCACCGACACCACGTACGACCCGAAAGCCGGTCTCGAACACGAGCTGAAGTCGTTCAATCTCATGTTCTCGATGAAGGACATGGTCAAGATCATGGGACCGAACACTGCCTCTTACATTCAGATGGGCGATCAGCTCGGCACGCTCGAAGCCGGCAAGCTCGCCGACATCGTCCTGCTCGATGGCGACCCGCTCGAAGGCTACTGGAACTGGCTGAAGACGAAAGTGGTCGTAAAGAGTGGGGTGGTGGTCGTGGATAAGCGTTGATTCAGGTAATGCAGAATGAAGAATGCAGAATGCAGACACTACGTGATCGGTTGTAGAGGGATCTTGCCGTTCTCTGTCTGCATTCTGAATTTTGCATTCTGCATTACAGCGCCCGAAGGGCGCCTTCCAAATTCGCTGAGGATCGTCTCGAGCACCGGCAGCATCATGCCCGCGCGCTTCGCCCGGATGACGAGATCCCACAGCGGCTCGAACTTCTTCCACCCGGCGGCGTACGCGAAATGCCGCAGGCCTGCCAGGACCTCCCCGTGCGCGCGCGCACCGCGCGCAATCGATCCCCATCGATAGAAGTCGCGATACGCGCGCCAGTACCCACGTTCGAGTTCGTCTGCAGACATGCGAGCCGGGCGAAAGACGGCATGGCGCGTGTCGTACAGATCCCAGTCGTGAACCGTGATGCGGGCCTGGGCGGTGAGGCGCTTGTGAAGCGCCGTGCCCGGATACGGCGTCAGGATGTGAAAGGTAGCGGTCTCGATGCCCTGCTCGATCGCCCAGGCGACGGTGCGTTCGAAGACCGACGAATCGTCGGCATCCATGCCAAAGACGAAGCTGCCGTTGATCATCACTCCGAGATCGTGGAGCCGCCGGATCGCCTCCGTGTAGTCGCGTCGAAGGTTCTGAAACTTGCGCTGCTCGAGGAGGTTTGCCGTCGACAGCGACTCGAAGCCGACGAACAGGCTGCGCAGGCCGGCCTCGACCGCGCGCTCGAGCAGCTGCGGCGCCAGGATGGCGTTCACGGTGCCCGCCGCCTGCCAGAGGCGACCCATCCCTCGCATGCCGTCGAAGAGTGCCGTCGCGAACCGGCGATCGCCGAAGAGATGATCGTCGAGGAAGTAGAGGTGCCGACCCGGCAGGCGCTCGATCTCCGCAAGCGCCGCATCGACCGTCTGTGTGTAGAACGAACGTCCACCCTCGAAAAACGCTTCCTTGTAGCAGAAGTCGCAGACGTGCGGGCATCCGCGGGAGACGACGATCGAATTCGGGACGAGATAGAGCCGCCGCTTGATCAGGTCGCGCCGGATCGGAGGGATGCCCGCAAGCGTGCGGGT
Source organism: Vicinamibacterales bacterium (assembly GCA_036407095.1). Lineage (GTDB taxonomy): Bacteria > Acidobacteriota > Vicinamibacteria > Vicinamibacterales > UBA2999 > Gp6-AA40. Next base: position 26,128 of record DASWZV010000148.1, read on the forward strand.
CTGCGATCGGTAGACCGGCTCGGCACATCCCCGGCGAAAATCCGCGAGAAACCGCGGCCAGGTATCCTCGCCCGGCCCGATGAAGATCGTGTCGGCATGCGCCGCCGCTTCCTCAGGCAGCGAGGTGACGTGCAACCCTCCCAGCGCGACGAACGCCCCGCGACGACGATAGTGGTCGGCGACGCGATACGCGCGGGACGCCGACGTGATGTAGACCTGGATGACGACCAGGTCCGGCGAGTCGTCGAGGTCGAGCCGCTCGACGTGTTCGTCCTGAAGATACGCGTGATCCCCCTCGTCCAGATAGGCCGCGAGCGTCGCCAGACCGAGCGGCGGAAACAGCGAGTACTTGATCGGCCTCCAGAGCGGGCTGGTGGCCTCGGTCAGCGCGGGGAGAATGAACTTGACGTGCAACAGGTGCCTCGCCGTGGCCAACAGTTCTTCGTGGCTTCATGCTACACGCTGGCTGGCTTGCTGCAAAGAACTTTTTTATGTAAAGTTCAATCGGATCTCTCGTGGCCTTCGTGGCTACGCCTGCTCTTCCAGAAACGACGCGACGAACTCCTGGGCTCGCGTGAGCACGCCGCGGCGTCGCCATCCCTCGAGCGTCACTGGCGCGCACTTCGTGGCGTCGTCTTCGAAGATGCGCTCGAACTGCCGCGCGACGGCGCGGTCGACGATGCAGACGTTGCTTTCTTCGTTGTGCGCGAACGAGCGGTTGTCGAAGTTCGTCGTCCCGACCGTCACCCAGAGGCCGTCCACCACCATCGTCTTGTGGTGGAGCATCGTCGGAGTGAACTCGAGGATGCCGATGCCGGCCTCCAGCAGACGGCCGTCGAGCCGCACGCTGTTGTGACGCGCGAGCCAGTTGTCGTTGGTGACGCCCGAGACCATGATGCGCACGTCGATGCCACGCTTCCGGGCATCGAGGAGCGTGTCGATGGCCACCGGGTCGGGAATGAAATACGGGTTCGCGATGTCGATCGACGTCCTCGCGCAGACGATCGACAGGTAATACACCATGCGGATGATCGAGCCGCCGGTTTCGGGCGAGCTCATGATCGTCTGCGCGCGCAGACTGCCGCGCGCGGCGAGGTCGGGAAAGTACCGCTCCCCGCTGAGCAGTTCCCCGGTCGTCTGCTGCCAGTTGTGAGCGAACCCCGTCTGGAGCGGCACGACGGCCGGCCCCTCGACGCGAACCTGGATGTCTCGCCAGTGATCGCGATCCTGCGCATCCCCGAGCCACTGATCGGCGATGCCCGCGCCTCCCGTGAAGCCGATCTGCCCGTCGATGATGAGAGACTTCCGGTGGGTGCGGCTGTTGAGGCGGCCCAGCGTGTACCAGTGAACCGGGTTGTACCAGGCCACGTGACAGCCGCTGCCGTCGAGCGTGTCGAGAATCTCCCTGCCGATGCTCGCCGAGCCGACGGCATCGAGCAGAATCTTGACGGGAAGGCCGGCTTTCGCCCGCTCCCCCAGCGCATGTGCGAACAGCAGACCGACCTCGCCTGCCCAGTAGATGTAGGCCTCGATCGTGATCGAACGACGCGCGCCTTCGATCGCGTCGAGCATACGCGGATAGAACGCGTCGCCGTTGTTCAACACCTCGAGCGAATTGCCCTCCGTCAGCGGCGCGCCGCTGACGCCGGCAAGCGTCTTGAGAAACTCGTCGGAGTCGATCGGGAAGTGATGATCGAGACCGTAGCGCGGCGGAAGCGCCGCCGGCTCCAGCAGATACGCCAACAGCGCGAACGCCCCGGCACCAATGGCCCACGGCCAGTCACGCTCTGCGATCCGCCAGATGCTGACGATCGCCCACGGCCACCACGACCACAGCAGACGTCGTCCACGCGTCAGCAGCGTGAGCGAACCCTTGGGTGGACGCGACGGTGAGTCGAGATCGTCGCGACGCCATCCAGGGCCGAGCCCCAGACGCAGCAGGAACATCGGACGACTCTTCGGATGCGGCGCGCTCGCCCGCGAAGACCCGTAGCGACGAAGGCGATCGCGGAAGGGTTCAGCCTCGTCGGGTCGCGCTGAGGTGCGGGGTCCTTGGCTCACGGGCGGCCAAAATCGATCGCAGCCGATCGATGTCCGGTGGTTTGACGAAATGATGATCGAAGCCGGCACGCTTCGATCGCTCGCGATCGACCTCCTGTCCCCATCCGGTGACGGCGATCAGCATGACGTCGCCATGCCGCGCCGACGACCGGATGTGCCGCGACACTTCATAGCCATCCATGCCGGACATGCCGATGTCGAGCAGCACCGCATCCGGCTCGAACTCATCGAGAGCCGCCAGCGCTTCAGGACCGCTGAAAGCGACCGCTACCGTCGCACCGAGCTCGGTCAACAGCAGGCTGAGCGTTTCAGCCGCGTCGCGATTGTCATCGACGATCAGGAGTCGACGCGCCGGGAATGGTGGAGTGTCGTCGGCACGCCCGCTTGGCCGGAGGTGCTCGTTCAGAATCGGGAGCCGCACCAGGAACTCGCTCCCGGTGTGGGGGCCGGCGCTGCAGGCGTCGACGCGGCCGCCATGCATCGCCACGAGACTTTGCACGAGGGTCAGACCGATGCCGAGGCCGCCCTGCGCGCGACGATCGGAGCGGTCGACCTGCATGAACATGTCGAAGACGTTCGTCAGCTGCGACACCGGGATGCCGACACCGTCGTCGCGCACGGACACCACGGCGCATCCGTCCTCGATCTCGGCGGTCAGCCAGACATGGCCGCCGTTGTCCGTGTACTTCGAAGCGTTGTTCAACAGGTTGGCGAAGACCTGCGTGAGGCGGACCGAGTCGCCGACAACGGTGATCGGGTCGGGGTCAATCGCGACCGACAGCGTCTGACTGGCGGCTTCGACGAGCGGACGGCTGGCCTCGACTGCGGTTCGCAGCACCGTTGCAAGATCGAGCGGCTCCTTCCGTATCTCGACGAGCCCACGGGTAATCCGCGACACTTCGAGCAGGTCGTCCACGAGGCGAACGAGATGCTTGACGAGACGCTCCATCATGTCGACGGCATGAATGCTGCGCTGATCCGGCAGGTTGCCGAGCTTCAACAGATGAAGGCCGGCCTGCATCGGCGCAAGCGGGTTCCGCAGCTCGTGTCCGAGCGTCGCGAGGAACTCATCCTTTCGGCGATCGGCCACTCGAAGCGCTTCTTCGGATCGAAGGCGATCGGCCAGGTGCCCGCGGATTTGATATTGCCGTTCACGTGCGCGCATGGCGGTGTGAACGGCGCTCATGAGCGTCGACACCCGAAGCGGCCGCTCGAGCAGCGTCACGTTGCCCAACGTGCGAACGGCAGCCATCACATCGCCTGAATCCGCACCGGACCGCGCCAGTACGAGCACCGGCAGGTCGGACCAGGCCGGCTGTCTGGCGATCACCTCGGCCAGCGCCGTACTGCCCGACGCGATCCACTCTTCTGCAACCAGGATGGCGGCCGCGCCCTCGGCCAGCGACGCGATCAGACTCTCGAGCGACCGGCAGATTTCTGCAGGTATCCCGGTCGGCACGAGCAGCGCCTGCGTGATGAGGGCGTCTTTCTTGGTTGGCGCCAGCACGAGCAGGCGACGATCGCGGTCGAGTATCACATCGCGATCGAACAACGCGGGGCTCGTCACTCGCCCCCGCCTTCGTAGACGGGGATGCCGGACAGGACACCGCGGAACTGGCGAAGCGGCTCGCCGACGTGGATTCCACTGGCGTCGAGAAAGAACTCGCGGATCGTTCGCTCGTGCTTGCTGCCGCGTTTCTTCACGACCGAGATCGCCTGACGCACGTGCCCTTTCGCCTCGAAGTAACGAAGCAGGATGACTGCATCAGCCAGGTAGCTCGCATCCACGGGTGTGTTCATCCGGCTGCCGATCACGCCCTGCTGCGCGCCGATCACAATCGTCGCCACCCCTTGCTGTCCCAGAAACATCAGGAGCTCGTGGAGCTGGATGGTGAGAAACCGCTCTCCCGGCATCGCGTTCAAGTAGCCATTCAGGCTGTCGATGACGACGATTGACGCCTTCTGCTCGATAACGGCGTGCCGGATGGCATGGGTGAACTCGCCCGGCGCGAGCTCGGCGGGATCGACCTGCTGGATGGTGATGCGGCCCGTGTCGAGATGCGGCGCAAGCCCCATCGACATATCGCCGCATCGCGAGATCAACGTCGTCGGGCTCTCGTCGAACACGAAGAGCGCCGCGTGATGACCGGCGCTCGCAGCCGTGATCGCAAACTGCGTGGCCAGTGTCGATTTGCCGGTGCCGGCGCTCCCGAGGATGAGCGTGCTCGTGCCTCGTTCGATGCCGCCGCCGAGCAGGAAGTCGATGCCATCGATACCGCTCGTGTGCTTCTCGCGGGTGAGTGGCTGCCGATGTTCGGATGCCACGAGACGCGGAAAGACCTCGAGCCCCCCGCGGCGAATGATGTAGTCGTGGTAGCCGCTCCGAAACGACACGCCCCGGTACTTCACCACGCGAAGGCGGCGGCGTTCCGATCCGTAATCGACGCTCATGTGCTCCAGGCGGATGACGCCGTGCGCGATGCTCTGTACCTGGACGTCGTGATCCATGCCCGTCATGTCGTCGAGCAGCACCGTCGTACACCGGCAGGCCGCGAGGTGATGTTTGAGCGCGAGGATCTGGCGGCGAAAACGGAGGGCGCCGCCGGCGAGCAGCCGCAGCTCCGACAGCGAATCGAACACGATGCAGGTCGGATGGATCCGGTCGACGATGTCGAGAATGTCTTTGAGCGTCGTGCTCAACTCGATCTCGGACGCGTGAAACATCGTGTACTGCTCGTCCGGTTCGATGGTGTGCGGGGACGAGGTCAACTGATGGATCGTGAAGCCATCGAGCTCCCACCCGTGAGAGGCCGCCACGGCGCGCAGTTCTTCCTCCGACTCGGAGAGCGTGACATAGAGGACAGGCTCGCCACGCGCGACGGCGCTGCGGAGAAACTGGAGCGCCAGCGTCGTCTTCCCCGATCCTGGCTCTCCCTCGAGCAGAAAGAGACGACTTCTCGCAAAACCGCCACGCAGAATGTCGTCAAGTCCTGAAATGGAGGTCGAGGCCACCTCTCCGTTGTCAGCCGATACCAAATAGGGCAATGGACACCGATAGGGCGGGCGCGCTTGCTAAGGGGGACATCTCGCGAATGATACGGTCCGCACGCCCGGCCACCCATCAGGTCATTACCTGAACGGGGCACTGTTGAACTGCCTATCCGATAAATGAACACGTGCGGAGGTGCGTCACCCCGTGTAGTCGGGCGGGCGATCAACGCTTTCGCCACTCGCTCGGCGGCATGCCCACCACTTTCTTGAAAGCGCGACTGAACGCCGCTTCGGACTCGTAGCCGACACGCTCGGCGATCGTCGCTATACTGTCGGACCCGCCGAGCAACTGGTTCGCGGCCAGCTGCATGCGCCAGTTGGTGAGGTACTGCATCGGCGGCTGACCAACGAACTGCATGAAGCGCTCGGCGAGCGCCGATCGTGAGACGCCCACTTCATGCGCCAGCGACTCAATCGTCCAGTCGCGCGCGGGACTGCGATGGAGCGCCGTGAGCGCGCGGCCCACCGCGGGATCGCGCAGCCCCGCCAGCCAGTCCATGCGATCGGGTGGCAGCGTCTCCAGATACCGGCGAACGACGTCGACGAACATCAGCTCGCTCAGGTGACCGAGGACGGCTTCACCGCCAGGCCGCCGCTCCGTTGATTCCGCGATCGCGAACTGCACGAACTGCGCAATCGCCCCACCGGCACGATCGCTCACGCGGATGATCCGCGGGAGCGCGGCCAGGAGCGGATTGAACGGCCGCGCGTCGCATCCGAGATACCCGCACACCAGATGGGTGGAGCGCCCACCGCTCTCACCCATCGAGATCGCAAACGGGAGCTGCCCATCGCTGGGCCGTCGATACAACGACATGTTCGGGGTGCTCCGCATCCCCGGTGCGCTCGACATCACGTGCGCGTCACCGTGGGGGAACACGATGATGTCTCCCGTCGACAGGTGCACCGGCGGCTGATCGGGCACCCAGCCCCACACGCTGCCGTCGGTGATGACGTGATACGGGATGAGATGGTCGGCGCCCGGAAAGATCGCGGCCACGATGCTCGCGCCGGCGGGCGTCTCGGCGACCCACGGTTCCGATGCGTGAATGTCGAAGAAGACGGCCCCGGTCAACCGCACGGCCCGCAGCACATCCGACAACGCATCCATGACTTTGGACGATCGGCAACGCCGCGCGGACGCGCGGTCATTCACGCGCGCACCGGGCCTCGCTACAGTCGAAGGCATTCTACAAGGAGATGCCCATGCCCCTCTTCATCGACGTTCACGAGCACATCGAAGGGCTGACCGCTGATGCCGTCACCCACGCGCATCGGGCCGACCTCGAGACCCAGGACAAGTACGACGTCAAGATCCTTCGCTACTGGTTCGACGAAGGCAACGGCAAGGTCTTCTGTCTCATCGACGCGCCGAGCAAGGAAGCGGCGGCCGCCGTGCACCGTGAAGCCCACGGCCTGGTCGCGGATCAGATCATCGAGGTCACGGAAGGAACGTAGTCATGTCGAACACACGGGCAGGCACAACAGCAGTGCCGCGTGAGACGCCGATCGCGGTCCCCGATCTGGACGCGATCAAGGCGCGGCAGCGCGGCACGTGGGCGTCGGGCAACTACAGTCTGATCGGGACCACGCTGCAAATCGTCGGCGAGTCGCTGTGCGAAGCGGTCGATCTTCGCGCCGGCTCGAAGGTCCTCGACGTTGCGGCGGGCAACGGCAATTGCTCGCTGGCCGCCGCTCGCCGATGGTGCGATGTGACCTCGACCGACTACGTCCCGGCTCTGCTCGAGGACGGCCGGCGCCGTGCCGACGGCGAGCGGCTCTCGATGCGGTTCCAGGAGGCGGACGCTGAAAAGCTTCCCTTCGCCGACGGCGCCTTCGACGTCGTGCTGTCGTCGTTCGGCGTGATGTTCACGCCCAACCATCTTCGAGCCGCCAACGAGCTGCTCCGGGTGTGCCGCCACGATGGACGAATCGGGCTGGCCAACTGGACGCCCGGCGGATTCATCGGACGGCTGTTCGCGGTGATTGGCCGTCACGTTCCGCCGCCTGCGGGAGTGACGCCGCCGTCGCGATGGGGTGTCGACGAATATCTCGATCAGTTGTTCGGAGCATCGGCGTCGGACATCCTCACACAGACTCGCATCTTTACGTTCCGCTATCAGTCACCGGAGCACTGGATCGATGTGTTCCGCACCTGGTACGGTCCGGTGCACCGGGCATTCGCCGGCCTGCCGGAGGATGGCCAGCTCCGTCTCGAACAGGATCTGCGTGGCCTGATTCGCGAATTCAATCGCAGCAACGACTCGACGATGGTCGTGCCGGGCGAATACCTGGAGGCGGTCATCGTCAAGAAATGAGGGCGCCCGATGCCGATGACACGCGTGGCGTTACCATAACGGCACCATGCGAAGAGCCCACCTCGATCTCGGCGTCATGCTGGCGATTGCGTGCGTCTTCGCACACTCGCAGTCGCCGGCCGCGAACCAGCAACCCGACCGGCCGCGATTCGACGTGGCCTCGGTCAAGGCGGATGTCAGCAATGACGGGAGGGTCTCGATCCAGCGGACCGGGGGTCGGTATACGGCCCACGGTGTCTCGCTGAGACTGCTGCTTCTGAGCGCCTACGACGTGCAGGAGTATCAGGTAATCGGCGCACCACCGTGGGCAGCAACCGACCGCTTCGACATCGTCGCGACGATGCCGGACACACCGGACACGTCGCCCGTGACTCCTGATGGGCCGACGCGTCAAACACTGATGCTGCAGTCGCTGCTCGAGGAGCGCTTTCGTCTGAACGCGCACATCGACACGCGAGACATGCCGATCTACGGGCTCGTCCTGGCACGGGGCGATCGCACGCTCGGACCGTCATTGCACCGATCGACGGTCGACTGTGCGGCGCTGATCGCTGCCACGCGAGCGCGCGGCGGACCGCCCCCAGCTCCACCCGCCGCCGGGGAGTTGCCGCTGTGCAGCAGCACTGTCGGCCCGGGGTTCATCGCAGGGCGAAGCCGTACCATGGCACAGATCGCTACCAACCTGTCTCGCCTCACGAACACGGGGGCATCGCTCGGTCGGCCGATCGTCGACCGCACTGCCCTCGAGGGCTACTACGACTTCGAGATTCGCTTCACGCCGGATCGTATTCCAAACTTTGGTCCCGGCGGGCCGCCGCCCGGCCTGCCCGACATCGATCCGAACGGCGCATCGATCTTCGCGGCGATGCGCGAGCAGCTTGGCTTGAAGCTCGAGGCACAGCGCGGCGCGGTACGAGTGCTCGTGATCGATCGCGTCGAGAAGCCTGCGCCGGATTGAAACCCGTCGCGAATCGCCGGGCCCTTCCGCGCGCCGCTCATCCCCTCCGCTCTGAAGAGCGTCACGATCCCGTACACACCATGACACGCGCGCGGCTCGAGCGGCGCAATGGCCCCGATTGCGTCGCGAGGAGCGCGGATCATCGACGTTTTCGACTTCCAACGCTGAGGCGCGTCTCGTCAGTGTGAACCGGGGCCCGCGCCTTGCAGCCAGTCACATCGCTTCCCTTCGATGTCGCAACGCGTGTATTGCGGGGATTTCGGAGGAAGGATGAGACGGACTGTGGCGTTCGCCGTATTCGCGTACGTCGTGACCGCCGTACTGGTGCTGACAGGACAGCCGGCCTCGAGCGCGGACACATCTGACGGCAAGGACATCTTCCGCTTCGACACATTCGGAGACGAGCAGTTGTGGACCAACACACTGCATCTGGAACAGGCGATCGCAAACGTGTCTCCGACTACGGCGCTTGCAGTTGGCTTGAAGGTCGACGCCGACGCAGTACCGGCATCTGTGATCGACGCGCTGAAGGCCGGACAGGTGAACCTCTCCGACCCTGCGGTGACACGACAACTCCTGTCGCTCAACGCGGTGGTCGGCGTGATCGGAACGGTGACGAACGGGCATCTCGACTCGATCGGGATCACCTGTGCGTTCTGCCATTCGACGGTCGACAACTCGGTCACGACCGGCGTCGGCAAGCGCCTCGACGGCTGGCCGAATCGCGATCTCGATGTGGGCGCGATCGTCGCGCTGTCATCGGTGCTCTCGCCGGCCCAGAAGGAGGTTTTCAACAGCTGGGGGAAAGGCAAATTCGATCCACGGCTGAACGCGTCCGCGGCTCAGAAGGCGGACCTCGTCGAATTCCTGAAGTCGCTCTGACGTGCTCGCGTCTCGCACGAGGCGCGACCGTGAACAATCGAGTCGATAACGGTGGCCGGTGCGGCAGTGGCGAATCACTGCCGTCGCCGACCGGGCCGCCCTCGAGCCGTTTTACTGGCTGTCGCTGATCGCGGCGCGAACAGTCGCTCCGCCGCAGCCACACTGCCTTTGAGCCGCGCGACAGATTGGCATCGAGTCAGATGCTAGTCGACGCGGTGCGTCAGGGTATGAGCGGAGACCGCGTTCCCGGCCGCAGCGTCCGCGGATGCCGTCGAAGGCCCGCCCGGTGAGCCGACGCTACCAAGACGTCCGAAAGACGCTGCCAACTCGAAGCCCGTCGACAAGCAACGCATCCATGGATCGATTGGCCATCGCGAGTCTCCCGGGGTGAGGAGGCCGCAAACGCAACACTGATGGCATCGACCGATACGAACGTTTTGGCGCCACCATCAAGCCTACCTCCTGATTCCACCCGACCTGCCGCACAATGCTGCTATGACACTCCAGGAGATCCAGGCGCTCCTCGACTATCACTACTGGGCGCGCGATCGATTGCTGACGGCGATCGAACCGTTGACGCACGAGCAGTTGACCGCCGACCGTGGCAACAGCTTTCCTTCTATCTTCGACACACTGGTGCACCTGTACGGGGCCGAGTGGGTCTGGTGCTCGCGTTGGGAGGGCACGTCGCCACCTGCGCTTCCTGCAACGGCCACCTATCCGGACCTGGCCTCACTCCTCGTTGCATGGCGCGAGACCGAACAACGACTGCGCGCGCTCGTGCATCGTCTTGGCGAGGAGGGCATCCAGCGTCCGATTCAGTACCGCGGATGGGACGGCAGGCCGCAGGCCCAGATCTTCTGGCAGATGTTTCAGCATCTCGTGAACCACGGCTCGTATCATCGAGGGCAGATCACGACGATGCTGCGGCAGATCAAAGCCCCGCCGCCCAAGTCCATGGATCTGATCGCGTTCTATCGGGAACGGGTCTCGTCGTAGAGCGCAGGCTTCAGCCTACTTGTGGTCCGAGGCGACATCGACGCCGGCGAGCTTCGCGCGATCGATGGACGCCTTGATGAACCCCGAGGCACGGGCGTCTGTCACGAACGTCTCGATGATGGGGAGCTTCGCCCGATCGCCCTTCGCGACGACGAACGCCTGATCGACTTCGAGGAAACTGTCCGGCAGCGCGCGCAGACGTGATGCCGAGGCGCGCTCCGCATCGAGCGATCTCTGGCGGTTTACTGCGAAGGCGTGGACCTCTCCGCTCGTGAGGAGCCGTTCGAGCTCCGCCTGCGCGGGCATCGTCTGAAAGACGCGAACCTTCGCGTTCTTCAGGTGACTGCTCACGAACAGCTCCTGCGTCTGTCCTTTGACCGCGGCGACGGTCGTGCCCGCGCGATCGACGTCGGCGCTTCGCTGGATGACCGAGCCGGCGGGCACGACGTAGCTGTTGAACATCACGATGAACGGCGCACCGAAGTCGACCTCGCGGGCGCGCGTCGCGTCGTATGCCAGGAATCCGATGTCGGCCTGATGCGCGTTGAGCGCCGCGATGACACCCGCCGCATCGGGCGCAGGTACGATCGAGAACGGCACGCCGATCGTACGCGCCAGCTCTTTGACGAGATCGGGGACCGGCCCACTGACCGCACCTGTCTGTGCGTCGACGCGCCCGTGCACCGGGTTGGTCCCGAGGAAGACCGCGCGAAGCGTTCCCGTCGGCGCGAGCGTTGCCGACGGCGACTGCCCCGCTGCTGAGAGCGCGCAGGCAAACACCATCGCAACCGCCGCTCCGATCAGATGGATGCCGGAGTGACCCATATCACTATGCCCCGTCGAGAATCTCGCGCACCTTCTTCGCAAGCGTGTCGAGAAGAAACGGTTTGGCCAGAAACGTCGTCCCCGTAGTCCGCGTCTGCGTCTGAGACGCCTCTTCAGTGTAGCCCGACACGAACAGGACTTTCATCGTCGGATGCGGTGCCGAGAGATAGTCGTACAGCTCGCGCCCGCCCATGCCGGGCATCATGACATCGGTGACGAGGAGGTCGACCGATCCGGGGTGGGATTCGATCATGCGGATGGCGTCGGCGCTGCTCGCAGCCTCGAGGACGCTGTAGCCCTGACGGCGCAGCATGAGCCCCATCAGCGATCGGACTTCCTCCTGATCGTCCACGACCACCACCGTCTTCGCGTTCGGACCGTACGTGGTCACCCGGACCTCGATCGGCGCTTCTGTGGGACGCGTGGCCGACGTGCCCGACGCCTGTGGCAGCGCAATCGTGAAGACCGTGCCGCGCCCCCGCTCGCTGTCGACCGAGATCGTGCCGCCGTGTTGCCGGACGATGCCGTAGACGGTGGAAAGGCCGAGACCCGCGTCGGCGACGCCCGATTTCGTCGTGAAGAACGGCTCGAAGACGCGTGCCTTCGTGCCGGCGTCCATCCCGCAGCCGGTGTCGCGCACGGTGAGCCGCACGTCGCCCACCGACGCGTTCTCCGGCACACGCGGTGTCTCCGCTCCGACCACCGATGTTTCGATGGTCAGGGTACCCCCGTCCGGCTCCATCGCATCGCGGGCGTTGGCGGCGAGATGCAGCAGCATCTGCTCGATCTGCGTGGTATCGCCCTCGATGTTCGGGAGCGAGGGATCCAGCACGAGCTGCAGCGCCGACCGTGGCCCGGCGAGTCGCGCGATGAGCGATTGCAGCCCGGTGACGATCGCGTTCACATCAGCAATCCGCCGATCGATGATCTGCTGCCCCCCGACTGCCAACAGCTGCCGCGTCACTGCAGCGCCGCGGGATGCCGCGTTCAGGATGTTTTCGAAATGCACGCGCGCCGGCGCGTCGGACGGCAATTCGGATTGGAGCAACTCGGCGCTGCCCACGATCAATGTGAGCAGATTGTTGAACGCGTGCGCCACATGGCCGGCCAGCCGCTGCGTTGCCTCGAGCGTCTGCGTCTGGTTCTTTCGCAGCGCCGCTTCGGCCGTCGCCCGCTCGGTGACGTCGATCCCGTGGCCGATGACGTAGGGCCGTGTACCCGGCTCGACCACGAGGACGTTGCGATAGAGCCACAGGCGTTCGCTGCCGTCCCTGCGGACCACGCGCATGAGTCCGCTGTCGCGCGAGCGCTCGCGAATGCGCTTGAGATAGTCGTCGAAGAGATGACGGGTATTGGGCGACACGAAGTCGCGAAGATTCTTTCCGATGCTGTCCTGCGGTTCGTATCCGAGCGAGCCGGCCGCGGCCGGGTTTACCGACAACAGGACGCCGTCGAGATCGTGCGTGCAGATCAGCCCGAGGCTGTTCTCGACGAGTTGCCGATAACGCCGCTCGCGAGCATCGAGCTGCAGATCGTTTGGCTTCTCGGACGCCGCGCTGCGCTTGATCAGGTCTTCGATGGCTGCCAGATCGCTCAGGAGCCAGCCTTTGGGATCTGGAGAAAGAGCCATTGCACGCCCCGGTGGGGTCGTATGGTACTGCAAACAGTGCTGCTGAGATGCATAGCGGCTCGGTTAGAGTACCGACTGCTTCGTTCGATGGCGCTCGCAGCGGTGGCGATCAAGATGCTGCGCCGCGAGTGTGAGCGCCGACGCCGATTCCGATCGATTGAATCGTCAGACGTAGCGTCCGCCTTCAGGCGGACCGACAGAGCGTCCGGCCTTCAGCCGGACCGGATGATCATGACGGTTCAGCGGTGACGTGACAGGCGACTCCGCGTCCACGAGTTCATGGGTGTTGGCCGGCTGCCGCGGACGCTGCGGCCGGGAACGCGTCCGTCGCTCCTACCCTATCGCCCCCGCGCCGACTAGGGCGTGACTCGCTGCCGATCTGTTACGCGGCACAAGACGTCCGAGCGATCCCGTAGCAACTCGAACGCGATGAGCGGAAGTCGACGCGATGAATCGCGACGAACGCGTTCCCGCTCCCTGTTTCGCTCAGTCGCGCTGCGTCGGCCTTGCTCACGCGGCTGCCAGCCAACACCCATGAACCCGCGGACCACAGACGTAGTGTCCGCCTTCAGGCGGACCATCAGATCACCAATAGCCGATCATCCGTCCAGCACTGACCGCAGTGAGCCACGAAAGCAGCGACACGGCACCAGCGATCGCAAGCTGCTTCCGCTCGTGCTCGTTGGCTTCGCGGACGGTGCGTGCTTTCCATCCCGGCAGCCGTGCGATCACCATCACGTTGATCAGCGCGATCGCGATCGCCGGAAACTTGATCAGCAGAAACGGATTGCCGACGTACTCGGTGGCTTTGGTCGCCAGCAGGCCGAGTCCGCTCGTCGCGGCGACCGCGAAGCCGACGCGCGCAATCGGCAGCGTCGTGTTGGTGACGGAGACGAGCGGCACCTGGCGCCAGGCACCGAGCAGCCGCAGGTCGAGCACGAGCACCGATCCAAAGAGGGCGCTCACGCCAAGGATGTGCGTGAGATTGACGACGCCGTAGGTCCAGACGCCGTGGTCGCGCATGGCGTGGCCGAGGCTGGAGCCTTCGAGCCACGCCATGAATTCGTACACTGATGTGAGCTACTGACGATCCGGGTAGACGTTGAACGTCTTGCCGTTGAACGTGACGCGTTCAGTCTTGATCTCGAACTTCTTCGGGTCGCTGTTGCGGTGGCCGTGAACGGTCACCGTCGAGCCGACGGGAATCGTCTTCTCCGTCAGCCCGGCCTTCTCGGTCCGTGCCGGCGGCGCCAGCGTGAGATCCCACACCTTGCCATCCGCCTTGATCTGCATCGTCGCGTGCGGACCGGCGAGGCTCACTGCTTTCTCCACGGTTCCGGTGATCTCGAATTCCTCGGTCGAATTCCCCGCCCAGCCGTGATGCGCACGGGCCGTCGACGGGGCGATCATCAACGCGATCGCAGCGAGCGCTGACGTCAGACATGTCGCTCGTACAGACATCTGAACCTCCTGCACTCTGTGAACCTACCTGCGCCCTCCGAACCTTCTGAACCGAGAGCGCTATTTCTTCTGGCTCACCTTCGAATAATCGACCAGCGTCTGGTCCTTGCAATGGTCCTCGGTGTAGGGCTTGTCTGCAACCTCGACCACGTCCTGCCCGGCGTATTTCCCCTTGAGGTACACCGGATCCTCGGCCGTGTAGGCACGCGTCACTTTCATCGTCTTCGGATCGAGCGAGAAGCGCTCGACGATATGCAGCTTGTCACTGTTGCGCACCGGCGCGTTTAGGACTCCCGGCAGGAAACCCACCGTGTCGACGACGAGGACGTCGTTTTCCCAGTTGCCGATCGAGTGACCGGCACGCGTCGGCTTGACGTTGGCGGGATGGGTTTTCTGGTTCATGTAGATCGTGCGCTTGAGATTCATCTGGCCGTACTGAATGACGATGGTGTCCTTGTTCTGCGTGATGCGATTCACGGGGCCGTCGAACGTCCAGTCGAAGATGATGCTCGTCGTCTGACAGGTGAAACGCGGGTTGTCGTTACGTTGAAATGCCGCGGCTTCTTTCGTGCCCTGCTCGGTGAGCTCGCTTCCGCCGTACAGACGCGGACCAGTCGGCGCGGCGCCGCGGCCACGACCACCACCGCCGCCGCGTTGGGGTCCACCAGCCTCGTCGATCGTCTTCAGCGTGCTGAGCGGCACGAGCCCGCCGCCGGTGCCTTTTGGATTCGCCATGACCACCTGCTCGGGAGCCCAGTCGCCGGTGATGTTCGGCTCGCCGCTCGGGCGACGCGCTTGACGCTTGGTGACATCCGGCGTTGCGATCTGCCCGCGGACTTCCTTGAGCTCGCCGCCCGACGCCTTCACGTACTGGCCGTACCGATCCATGTTCGTGCCGTTGGCAAACTTGATCGTCTGCAGATAGCACGAGGCGGGGTCGGCGCGATCGGGTGATGCTTCGATCGCGACCTTCTCGCCGGACTTGAACATGGCGGGGTCCCACCCCGATCGCCGGAGCACGTGCGCCGAGCGCATCTCGCAGCGGTGCTTCATGATCTTGCCGTCGGCCTCCCTGGTCTCGAAGTAGAGCCAGGAGTGCGGGTTGATGAACTCGATGCGCGAGAGCGTGGCCTCGGGAAAGGCGACGTTCTTGCCCAACTCGAACGTGCCAGGACCATGATGCGCGAATGCCGGTACGGCGAGCGCGATGAATGCGGCGGTGAGCGTAGAGCGGATCATTCTGATGTCTCCCATGACGCGCAGGCTACCGCCTGTGCGGCAGAGCGGTCAAGGATCGTCCGGGATAGGAGCTAGCGCGCGCGAAATGGCACCCCCTCAGCGTTCGCGCGTCCGGCGAAGGCGCGCGCACCTTGCGGGTGCGAGAGGCGCATTCTCTGGCCGCCAACATTCGTGCTGCTCTCGGCGCGCGAAGCAGCACTCTGTGCAACGCCGCCCCTGGCCGTTGCTCCTTCCGCCGACTGTCAGGCGGGCTGTAGGCCCGACACGCCCAGTCGAACATCGGTGTCGGAGCCGGGAGCTGGAAAGGATACGGTCGCCGTTTTCAACTGCTCAAGAAAGCGATCGCGTTCCTCTGTTGGAGGATCCAGAATCGCGCACACGATCTCCCCTAGTTCCACTCGGCGCTGCGGTTCGGTAACGCGGTTGATCCAATTCCGATCAACGAGAGTGTCCACGATGCTCCTGGTTTCTCGCACCCCCTCTGGCAAGTAGTCCTCGATTTCGCCATGTCTCAGCACAAAAATACTTTCACTGCGAAGACGCGTAAGGTCGCGTTCAATCTCTCGGCTTTCGTGATCAGCTAGAGGATCCTTCATCCGCTGCAACCGGCTGATGAAGTAATTCCAGAACTTGCGCAACTCCTCCAATTCTCCCGCCTTGATTGCCGAGTCGAGGCGTTCTATAAGCGACACTCGATCTAGACTCTTCTTGTCCTGGGTCAGGATCTGGAACTGCTTTTCGGGGTCCGGCGTGAACAGCGCTTTTGTAGCCTGCGATCCAACATCACCAAGATAATCTCGATCGGCAACGACGAAAGACAGGGTTAGCAGGCCTCGCAGGATAGTCTGGTAGTCTGCGAAATTCCCCTTGCCTCCAACTTCGATGATCTCAACGGCTGCGCTGTTTCGAAACTGCAACGCGGCAGACTCCAATAGTGAAGTAAGGACCAACCTATCGCTGATCCCTTCTACGAGCACAACCTTGTCCGCAAAAAACAGCCGTTCGTTGTTCTGACTGTTGATCATTCTCACGAGGCTCTTCTTCTGTGGCAGATCGACATCCCTCAACGCGACGCGCGAGCTTCCACGACCAGGTACCCGAAATACCCTGGTGATGCTGTTAATCGTGTCTGGCGTTACAAACGTCGGCGAGTGGGTCGTGATCACAAACTGACACGCCCGCTCTGGCGCAAGGTCCCGAAACAGACCGAGAAATATTCGCTGCCAACGCGGGTGCAAGTGAAGCTC
>DASWZV010000149.1:0-6493 GCA_036407095.1 Vicinamibacterales bacterium
AATCCGCTCACCGGTCCAACTGTGCAAGTGGGTCCGCTGTCCGAGACAGATCCGCTGAGCATCGTGACCACGGACAACCGCAACTACATCCAATGGCTGCACGAGTGGGCGCGGCTGTCCTTCGACACCATCCGCGTGCAGGATGGCTTCCAGAACGGGCAGTGGCCGAACACGCTGCTCTTCATCCTGCTGCGACACGCCCTGGAACTCGGCTACTACGATGCCGGCATCCGCGTGCTCGACGACGCGCAGTTGCTGGGCGACGAGCAGAAGGCGCAGCTGCACACTGAGCCGTATTTCTTCCACGTCCAGCAGGCGTCGATCGCCGCGCGTGCGGGTGCTGCCGCCGCCGGGCCCGCGGTGAACGCCAGCCGCTACGAGCTGTTGTACTCACCATTCCCGACGGTCACGGGTGACGCGCGCCAGCCGCTGGCGGAATACCTGGGCCCGCGCATCACTGAACTGTTCGGCACGCGCTATCTGTCGGAACAGCTTCGAGCGCTGGAGGTGCTCTCGCTCACGCCCACCGCGAGGCTCGAGCGTCTCATGGCCGAGCATCTCGACTGCTGCACCTATCGTCTGGATGCCTGGCTGACGGGACTGGTAAACTTCCAGCTCGCGTCGATGCGCTACGCGCGTCAACAGGATGGCGAGGGCAGAGAAGAAGGCGCGCCGCTTCGCAAGGGTATTTACGTCGGTGCGTATGGCTGGCTCGAGAACGTGCGTCCCGCGAACAAAACACTCACGCCGGTCAAGCTCGAAGGCGAGCTCGATGAAATCTTCAACGTGAAGACTCCGGGCGGCGCGCCGCTGCCGCCCATCATGCGCGACGCGGCGAACCAGGGATACATTCACGCGCCATCGGTGAATCACGCCGTGACCGCCGCCGTGCTGCGCAATGGCTACGTCGCGAATGCGACGCCCGAGCAACCCGACCTGCTCAAGGTGAACCTGTCGTCCGAGCGCGTGCGCCGCGCGCTCAAGATCATCGAGGGCATTCGTGGGGGGCAGAGTCTCGCGGCGTTGCTGGGCTACGAATTCGAGCGCGGCCTACACGACCGGTACGCGATGGCGGAATGCGACCGCTTCATCTATCCACTGCGCCTGGTATTTCCGCTCTACACCACGCCGCCCGACGACCTGCCCGAAGGAAGCTCCATTCAGTCCATCGAGGCGCGAAACGTCGTCAACGGGCTCGCGCTGCTGCGCCACGTGCGTACGCCGCCGCCCGCGAATCGCACCTATCCCTTCGGTTTTCCGAACACGAAGCTTCCCGACGATGCGTCGACCGCCGAGCGACAGTCCATCGACGCAGAGGTCGACCGGCTGCTGGATCTCTACGACGCCGTCGCGGACCTCGCGGTCGCCGAAGGCGTGCACCAGGTAGTCATGGGCAACTACGACCGCGCTGCGGCGACGCTCGATGCGTACAGCCAAGCCACATTCCCGCCGATCCCGGATGTGGTGCAGACGCCGCGCAGCGGCATCGCGCTCACGCATCGCGTCGGCCTGCAGTTCGATAGCACGGTGACCAGCGTCGCCACCGACAACCCGCGCGTGAAGGCCGAGCCAGCGATGAACGACTGGGCAGGCAAAGTGCTGCCGGCGCCCGCGCGCATCGGTTGCAAAGTGCGCTACCTGGATCCGGCCGGTGCGGAGCATTTCACTTTTGTCACGCAGGCACAACTGGGCCTGCAGCCGCTCGATCTCGTCTACCTACTGGATCCGGACAACCTTCAGTCCAGTCCCGCCCTCGTGACGCCCACCGGCACGGACGCCGCGTTGAGCTCACGCTCGGAGCTCGACGATCGCGTGCGCGATTTCGTGTTGCGCCAAGGCGTGCTCGCCGTGCGCCCCGACCTGCTGCGCGAGATGTCTTATTTCGAAGGCAATACCGGTGACTTCTCGTTCGTCGATGTGGCGTCGCTGGTGCGCAGCCTGCGCGCGCTGCTGCTGCACTCGCGATCGCTGCGCGCCACCGACGTCGCGCTTCCTACCGAGGCCGAACCCGACCCGGAAAGTGCGGCCGCCATCGATCGCGCGCGCGTTGATTTCCTGCCGGGCGATCTCGGCGACGAACGCGACAACCGACTGACTCCGCTGCAGGCCGAGCTCGATGCCGCGCTGCCCGACGCCGGGCCCGTGGTCGCAACGGTCATCGCGGATCTCGACGACTGGCTGGACCGCATTCTGGACGCCTGCCGCGTGCTCGCGGGGTACGGCCTTCAGCAAACCGGTATGGGGAGTTTGCTGGAGATGCGCACCGCGCTCATTCAGAGAATCCTCACGAAGGCCGCCGCTGTGGCCGCGCGCTGGCAGCGGCTGCGCGATCAGCTCGACGACCTGATCGACAACCAGTTGCCGGCGCTGATCGACGAGCAGGAGCGCATCGATCTGTTGCTGCGTGCGGAGCGGCTGATCTCCACCACCGCCACCGACGCCACGGGTCTGACTTCCGCACAGCTGCAGGCCGCGTTGCAGCCGAAGGGCCAGGCATTCAAAGATCGGCACGACGCGCTGCTCGGCATCGCTCAGACCACCGAGACCACGGTCGCCGGCGTGCTCGCGGAACTGAGCTCGCTGTTGCCCCTGACCGCATTCGAGATCGAGGAGACCACGGTTGCCGACGAGGAGGACCAGCTGGTGGTGGCGGCCCAGGACATTCGCACGCGCGTCACGCAACTCATCGAGAACATCGGGAAGCGCATCACCGCCGTCACCGACAAGCTCAATGATCACGACGCCGAGGCGGATCCCGAGAAGCGCATCCAGCTCCTGACCGACGCCGCGCATCTCATCCTCGGCGATCAGTTCGTGCTCGTGCCCGCGTTCACGGCGGGCACGCTGCAGGGCGGGGAATGGACCAACGCCTACGCGAACCGCGCGACGCTGCTCGATTTCCAGCGTGACGAACGCGACAACCCGTTTGCCGTCGATGACTGGCTGTACGCCACCGCGCGCGTCAGCCGCAAGATGCACGAGGTGGAGAACCTCACGTTCGTCGCCGAGGCCCTCGGCACCACCGCGCCGGTGCTCGAACCCGTGCAATTCCCCTTCGTGGCTGACGCCCCGTGGATGGCGCTCGAATTCCCGCCCGACGCGAAGGCGCGTCTGGAGAACGAGCTGCTGCTCTACACCGCGTGTTATACCCGTGCGTTCGACAGCGGCGAACCGCAGTGCGGACTGCTGCTCGAGGAGTGGACCGAGGTGGTTCCGGCTGAGACCGAGACCACCGGTATCACGTTCCAGTTCGACAAGCCCAATGCGGAGCCGCCGCAGTCCATGCTGCTCGCCACACCGCCGCAATTCTCCGGCGCGTGGCGCTGGGATGATCTCGTACAGACCCTGCACGACACGCTCGACCTGGCACGCCTGCGCGCGGTCGAACCCCAGCAGCTCGATCAGACGCCGCTGTCGGTGTTCCTGCCGGCCACGGTCCTCGCGACCACGTGGCGACCGATTACCATTGCGGCGGACCTTTCCATGGTCAACAACTTTGCGAGCCGGATCTCATGAACGCGGCGCTCACCATTCGCAACCTCGAGCCGGTGCTCTCCGGCAAGACGGTGCTGCCGACCATCACGCGCTACAACCGGCTCGAGAGCCGCCCGCGCACCGACAACTTTACGCGCGCGCTGCGCGCCGAAGTGCGTGATGCATTGTGGATGATCTGCAAGCAGTGGCAGATGGCTGAATTCGCCGGCGAGGACGCCGGCTCGGCCGTCAGCGCGAAGATCCATGTCACGGGGCAGCAGTTGTCGAAGTACCAGCCGCTGGGCGAGCCCGCGCAGGATTTCGATCTCGCGACGCCGCTCGAGACCACCGTCGAGCGGCGGCCGATCGCCTTCGCGGCAGGCGAGGTGCCGCTGTCGCTGGACCTGCGGTTGCAGATGGGGCGGCGCTGGCTGCAGATGATCCCCCCGTCCGCACGCGGGGCGTTCCAGGGGCACTACAAGATCACGCTGCCGGATCCGACGAAGAAGGAAGACGCGGCGATCTGTGCGCACGTGCCAGCGATGCAGCAGTTTCGCGTGGTTGCGGGGCGCGCCATGGATGGCGGTGCTCTCTATCTCCATTTGAAGGAGGCGGCCGCGAATCTCGCCTCGGACGGCGTGGCCGGACTCTCGTCCGGTGACAAGAGCGCGGCTGATACGGCGGGACCCAACTTCGTCGCGTGGTTCGACAAGATGTATTCACAGCGCTCGAAAGACGAGGGGGACGCCTGGCAGCCCGAGCGTCTCGAGTACGCGTTCGCCTGTGCCGCCGCCGATGGGAATGGCAATGAGAAAGTTCTAACGGCCGACGAGTACTACCAGGGCACGCTCGATTGGTACAACTTCGACTGGGATCCGTCGCGCCAGCAACTGGGCGACACGCCCACGCCCGCGGAGGGTCGGCCCATGGACGCGCAGTACACCACGCGGACGTTCAT
Source organism: Vicinamibacterales bacterium (assembly GCA_036407095.1). Lineage (GTDB taxonomy): Bacteria > Acidobacteriota > Vicinamibacteria > Vicinamibacterales > UBA2999 > Gp6-AA40. Next base: position 4,433 of record DASWZV010000149.1, read on the forward strand.
CCCCGCGCCGGTGCGCTTCAGCGGCATGCCCGACACGCGCTGGTGGGCGTTCGAGGACGGCAAGACGAACTTCGGCGACATCCGCCCCGGCCCCACGGATCTGCCGAAGATGCTGCTCATCGAGTTCGGCCTGGTCTACGCCAACGACTGGTTCATCCTGCCGCACACCGTGCAGGCCGGCACCGTGCTGAACATCCGGGGTCTCACGGTCACCAATAATTTCGGCGAACGCTTCTGGATCGAGGCTGCGGGGCGCGGCAGTGACGAGTCGTGGCAACGCTGGAATCTCTTCAGCCTGAGCATCAAGGGCGAAGTCGACGAACCCGCGGATCTCACGCTGCTAATGCTGCCCACGGTGCCGAAGGTGCAGGAGGGCGCGCCGCTGGAGACCATCGCGCTCGCGCGCGACGAGATGGCGAACATGGTGTGGGGCATCGAGACGGCGATTCCTTTGCCGAGCGGGGGCACGCGCGCGGGTAACGTTGCCGCCGGTGAGCTGCGCGACCATCTCCAGGCGCAGCTCGATGCCGCGGGCGGCGGGCCGGCAAATCCCATCGAATTCAAGGCCGACGTTCGATACGACATCATGACCACGGTGCCCGAGCATTGGATTCCCTTCGTGCCCGAGCACGTTGAGAACGACAACCGGCAGATCCAGCTACGGCGCGCGGCGATGCCGCGGTTCCTCGCCAACGATCCCGCGCCAACGTTCGAGCGCGTGCGCCCGCGCACCACGCTGCTGCGTGAAGGACTCGACCAGGGGCAGCCGTACCGCGTGCACGAAGAGGAAGTGCAGCGCGCCGGCACTCACGTGATGCAATCCTTCCAGCGCACGCGCTGGACGGACGGCAGCGTCTTCACGTGGGTGGGCGTGCGCAAGCAGACCGGCCGTGGCGAAGGACACAGCGGGCTCGCGTTCGACAGCGTCCTGCCCACGGACACGGCGTGAGCGGGCCGCGCTTCGAGCGGCGAGCGCGGATCCGAATACGGCGCTGCGGGCTGAATAGCGAGAACTTACTGAGGTTCTAACGATTGCGACGCACTGCTTCACGAGATACGCGGGGCAGGGCACCGCACGTCAGTCGTTGCGCAGCGCGGTCAGAGGATCCACGCGCATCGCTCGGGCGGCCGGAACGGCACTGGCTCCGAGCATCGCCAGCGCGACTAACCCGGCAACTCCTACAATGACGCTGGGATCCCGTCCGGACTGGTTGAAGAGCAGCGGCTCGAGGCGTGAGCCGACCGCGAGGGCCAACGCGCCACCAACCGCGACGCCGAGCGCCGTGACCTTCGCGACCCAAACCAGAACGAGGCGAAAGAGCGAAGTCCGAGACGATCCCAGTGCGAGGCGAATGCCAAACTCGGGAACTCGCTCGGACACCACGTACGATGCGACGGCATAGAGCCCGAAGAGCGCCACGATAAACGCGAGCGCGCCGAACGCGACAAATAGTGCGGCGCCGAGACGCCATTGGCGAAGCAGTGGGTCCACTCGGTCTTGCATCGAAGCAACTCGTACGACGTATGCCCCGGATGCCGCACGCGCGACACTTCTGCGAAACAGATCCATCGACACAGCACTAGCCGTGTGTGGTCGGGCAAGAAGTTCGAGGCTCTCATACGGCCACGGCTGCCAGCGTTCTTGTCCCAAGGGGACGTAATACTGCATCACGGCCTTTTCTTGCAAGGACGCCCGCCGAACATCACGGACGACTCCGACAATGCGCGCACACGGCACGTTGTCGCCGGCGCCAATAAGCAAACACCTATTGAGCGCGGTCTCCGAGGGCCACAGCGCGCGGGCCATCGATTCGCTAATGATCGTGACGGGTTCGGTGCCACGGCCATCCTGCGACGAGAATAACCCCCCCGCGATAAGCGACGTCCCGACCGTTGCGAAGTAGTCGGATGACACCGCGAACATCCAAGGACCATCGAGGTCCGGAAGCGAATCGCGGCCCGGAACGCGCACGCCGAAGCTGAAGAAGCTGCCCAGCGGGGTACCGATTGCCAGCGCAGTGTGTTCGATGCCGGGAAGCGAAGAGACTTCGCTGCGGATTC
>DASWZV010000150.1:0-4146 GCA_036407095.1 Vicinamibacterales bacterium
ACTTCCTGATCGATGATCGCTCGCGGCACTTCGAACGCTTCAAGGGACACTCGCTGCTGTTCTCCGCGCCGCACAATGCGACGGAGACGAGATACCGGCGCGTGGCCTCGTGGAGCGACGTGCGCGATTTCTTCAGGGAGACTGACGGCAGTTCCGATCGCTCCGATGCGCCGCGGGGCCCACATGAGATCAGGAGCCCTCGAACAGGAGATCAAGAGTCCAAGAGAAGACTTTCATTCTCTTGAGCTCCTTGTCTTCTGTGGCTCACTCGCAGTTCCATCCCGATCCCGCATCCCCGCACGCCGGCTCCCGCATCCACATCCAGCTCGTCCCTACCACCTCATGCACGACAGTTGTTGCGCATGAGGCCGCGCTGCTGAAAAACTTTCTCTGACTGCAACGTCGCGGCTTCGTGCCGTACCGAGGAGGAGGGATGAGGAGTCCTGCGATTCGGTCGTGGAGGACGTTGCTGGCGTTCGTCGTTCTCGCCGTCGGCCTGCCATCGCTCACCACGGCCCAGGGCACAACGGCCAGCATCAGCGGAATCATTTCGGACGATACCGGCGCCCTTCCGGGGGTGACGGTCGTCGCCAAAGACACAGAGAGCGGCTTCACCTACGAAGGCGTGAGCGATGTTCAAGGCGCGTTCAGCCTCTCGGGCCTGCGGCCGGCGACCTACGAGATCAGCGTCTCGATGCCTCAATACAAGCCGCAGTCGAAGACCGTGCAGGTGCTGCTCGGCCAGGCGCTGACCGTGAACTTCAAGATCGGGCCCGACGTCATGTACGCCGAATCGGTGCAGGTCGTCGGCTCGTCGCGCCTCATCGAGACGCGGACGTCGGAGGTGTCCACCAGCGTGACGCCAGAGCAGGTCAGGTACCTGCCGCAGAATCAGCGCAACTTTCTCAACTTCGCGGCGCTCGCCCCGGGAGCGCGCGTGTCGGACGATGAGACCCGCAAGCAGGTGACAGGCGGCGGCCTCGACGCGACGCAGGTCAACGTGTTCATCGACGGCGTCAGCTACAAGAACGACGTGCTCGACGGCGGCGTCGTCGGGCAGGACTCGAGCCGTGGCTCACCGTTTCCCCAGACCGCAGTGCAGGAATTCCAGGTGCTCTCCCAGAACTACAAAGCGGAGCACGAGAAGGCCTCGAGCCTGGTGATTACGGCGGTCACCAAGAGCGGCGGCAACCGATGGTCGGGCGAGGGCTTCCTCTTCTACCAGAACAAGAATCTCGTCTCGAACGAGTTCTTCGCCGAGCAGCGCGGCGATCCCAAGCCGACGTACAAGCGGTTCCAACCGGGTGTCTCGATCGGCGGGCCGATCATCAAGGATCGCATGCAGGTCTTCGCGTCGTACGAGGACAATCGCCAGGACCGGGCCAACCGTGTGTTCCTCGGTAGCACACCGATTCCGCCGAGCCTGGATTTTCTGCACGATGAGGAGGGCACCTTCGTCAGCCCGTTTCGCGAGCACCTGTTCTTCGGCAAGCTGACGTCGCAGCCACGCGCCGGGCAGGCGCTCGACGTGAGCTACAGCTTCCGATCCGAAACCGACATCCGCGATTTCGGGCAGCAGACCAGCGTCGACTCCGCGGACAACGTTCAGAACCGCGTCGATTCCATCCTCGGACGATGGCTCGTGCCGATGACGACGGGTCTCAACGAGGCGACGCTGACGTGGCAGCGCTCGAACTGGAATCCGGTGCCCGAGAACATCTCCGACGTCGGCCTCGACTATCAAGGCGTGCTCCGCACGGGCGGGCGCGACACGACGCAGGACTTCATCCAGACACGCGTCTCGCTACGCGACGACTACACGCGCCGCGCGACCTGGCGCGGCGCGCACACGCTGAAGGGCGGGGCGGTCCTGAGCTTCTTGCGCTACGACGTCACGAAGCTCCTGAACGGCAACCCCGTCTTCCGGTTCCGGCAGGACGAGGAGTTCGCGTTTCCCTTCGAGGCGGCCTACGGCGTCGGCAATCCGGATCTGAGCACCGACAACCGTCAGTTCGGCTTCTACGTGCAGGACGACTGGACGCCCAATCCGCAGGAGCCCCGTCTGACGATCAATGCCGGCCTGCGGTGGGACTACGAGTCCGACATGCTCAACAACGACTACGTCACGCCGGATGACGTTCGCGCTGCCGCTGCCCCGTTCGTGGACGCCGGCCGGTACTTCACGGACGGCAGCGATCGGCCGCCGTTCTATGGCGCCTGGCAGCCGCGGGTCGGCCTTTCGTACGATCTGACCGGCAGCGGCAGGCACGTCCTCTTTGGCGGATACGGCCGGTACTTCGATCGGATCTTCTACAACGCGGGGCTCGACGAGAAATTCAGGTTGCAGTGGGGCGTCCGCACGTTCGAGTTCTCGCTCGACGGCGCGCCGCGCAACGGCCAGCAGACCATCGTCTGGGATCCGTCGTTTCTCAGCAAGGCCGGCCTCGACGGCCTCATTGCCAGCGGCGTCGCTCCCAATCCCGAGGTCTTCCTGATCGACAACAACACCAAGCCGCCGATGAGCGATCAATTCAACGGCGGCATCAGGACCAGCGTCCACGGCATCCTCATGACCGCGAACTACGCCGGTATCCGTGCCCGCAATGGTTTCACGTTCCTGTTCGGCAACCGTCGTCCCGACGGCACGTGCTGCATCAGCATTCCGGGCTTCAGCAACATCCTGGTGTCGAGTGACGCGAAGAAGAACTGGTTCGACGCCCTCTACCTGACGGCCGAGCGGCCGTTCGACAGCCGATGGGGATTCCGCGTCAACTACACGCTGGGGAACGCCGAGGCCATCGGCGGCGATCTCTTCAGCCTCGACTACCGCACCGTCGACGACTATCCGCGTCATCCGTCGCCCACCGACGAGCGGCATCGGATCGTGCTCACGGGGATCTTCGGCCTGCCCGCCGACTTCGTCCTGAGCACGTTCATGACGTTCGCATCGGGTCTCGGATACACCATCACCGACAACTCGCTGGGCTCGGGCATCGACCAGCATCGGATCCTGCTCTTCGCCGGACGCCCGCCCGACACGTTCAACTACAAGAGCGTCGACCTTCGAGTCGAGAAGATCTTCACCTTCCTCGAGCGGCAGAAGGCATCGATCGCGTTCGAGGGGTTCAACATCTTCAACACCACGAACTTCGGCTGCTACGACGGCAACATTCCCGTCCTGCCGAGCGTCAACTCCGAGTTCGGCACGCCGGCGTGTACGGTCGACAACAGCAGCCGCCGCCTGCAGCTGGGGCTGAGATATTCGTTCTAGTTCGTGACGTCCCGACTGCTCGTCGCACCGCTCGCTCTGTTCGTCCTCGCGTCCTCGCAGCAGGTCGCGCCGCCGGCCGCGGAGCCGAAGGCCGCCGCATCGATCTCGCGCGCAGACGATCAGTTTCTCGACGACCTCTCGCGCCGATCGTTCATGTTCTTCTGGGAACAAGCCGATCCCACCACCGGCATCGTCCGGGATCGGTCGCGGACGGACGGCGCGGCCGCGAGCGAGCGTGCCCGCGACATTGGCAGCATCGCCGCGGTCGGCTTCGGGCTGTCGGGCATGTGCATCGCCGCCGAGCGCGGGTGGGTTCCCCGGGCGCGCGTCATCGACCGCACGAGGACGACGCTGCGGTTCTTTGCCGAGCGGATGACGCAGGAGCATGGCTGGTTCTTTCACTTCGTCAACCTGCGTACGGGCGCCAGGGAGTGGCAGAGCGAGCTCTCCTCGATCGACACGGCCCTGCTGCTGGGAGGAGTCCTGACGGCGCGTCGCTGCTTCGAACAGGATCCGGAGGTCGTTCGCTTTGCCGACGCGATCTACCGCCGGGTGGACTTCCGGTGGATGCTGGCTGGCGATCCGGTCGTGCTGTCGCACGGCTGGAAGCCGGAGTCGGGCTTCCTGGGCGGCCGCTGGGACCACTACTGCGAGCTGATGATTCTCTACCTGCTCGCGATTGGATCGCCGACGCACGCGATCGACGCCGCGTCGTGGCGGGCCTGGTCACGGCCCGCCATGACGTTTCAGGAGTTCACCTACGTGGGCGGGCCGGATCCGCTGTTCGTCCACCAGTACTCGCATGCGTGGATTGATTTCAGAGGACGTCGCGAACGGGAATCGCCGCACATCGATTGGTTTCAGAATTCAGTCAC
>DASWZV010000151.1:0-75411 GCA_036407095.1 Vicinamibacterales bacterium
CCCGCTGGCGGCTGTCGGTGCGACGTTGAGATCGCACCAACTGTCGCAGACTGGATCGTACCGACGGCCGAATCCAGGATCGCACCGACGGGCGAAGCCGGGATCGCACCGACCGGCGAAGCCAGGATCGCACCGACAATCGTAAAGGGATCGCACCGACACTTGCAGAGGGATCGCACCGACAATCGCCGAGGGATCGCACCGACGAGCGAAGCCGAGATCGCACCGATCCGTATCAGCGGATCATCTGGTCGATGCCGCTCAGTCGCTTCAGTACAACGATCGTGGCCGTGTCTTGTCCTTGCGGATTGCGGTTCTGCAGACGCACCGTCAACTCGTCGCCGTTGATGTCGGCGAATCGTCGCAGGACGGAGCCCTGCACCGGGCTGAGGCCGGCGAGGATGTTGTGAAAGACCTCACCGGGGTAGACACCGAGCGCGCCGTAGTACCCGATGTAGCCCTGCAGCGCCGCGCGGGCTTCTTCGGGCGTCGGTGTCTCCGACGCGAACGGCTTGCGATTGAGCGGGGGGAAGTGCACGCCGACGAAGCCGGACGGGGTGTAGACGATCACGCTGGGTGAGCGATGCGTCTCCGAGAGCACCACCTTGGTCGTCACGTTGATGCGTTTCTCGACGACGTGCTGCCAGAATCCGGCGACCCGCCGGTATAGCGGTGAGAGATTGTCGACGGGAGGCACGCGCTCCCACGTCCATCGCGTTCCGCCCGCTGCGTGCGGCTCATCGATCGACGCCACCGTCAAGCGATCTCCGGCGTACTCGATCGAGCGCGAGAACTCGCGACCTGACGTCATCAGCGTGCTGATGCCCGACTCGGGACGAACCACCATCTTCTTCTGCGCGGCATCGAAGCGGTAACCGCCCCAGAATCCTTCGTAGCCGGCAAACGTCGCCGGCGCGTCCTCGAGCGGCGCCTGCGTTCCGAGCGCTGCCCGCTGCGCCGCGCTGCTGGTCACGAACTCGAACGCATGCCCGGCACCGTCCAGGATCAGCAGCCCTCGCGGGTTGGCAACCCGTGTGGGTTGCGTTCCGCTGGTATCCTGTTCCAGCCCGATGAGCATCCATGTGCCGACGAGATCGCGCGGCGCCACAGGGCTCGCCTGCCTGGCGGCGGGAGACTGCACGAAGACGAACAACGCGAGCAGGAGCAGCGGAGCGACTCGTGGCATGTCGGGTACCGTTCCGACGAGAACACTATCGCAACTGACGGGCGGCTGAAAAGGCAAACCGGGCGCAACGTGCGCGCCCGGTCCTGATCGGATGCGAGAAAAGGGATGATTAGTCGTCGAGCTCGACGCGCGCCGCCATCAGCACGTTGTCAGCGCCGATCATGCCTTTCACTTCCAGGCGCGTGTCGTTCTTGATCTGCGCGCAGGTGATTTCATCGAATCGGGTCATCGCCGTGGTCTTGACCTTGCGTGTGCCGATCGAGAAGCTGATCGACGGGCACGCGTCGCCCAACCCCGACACCGCTCCTGTCACTTCACTCAAGTTGTTGATGTCGTCGTCGACTTCGACTTCGACGTCGGTCGCTTCGAGGGTCGAGCCGTTGAGCGTCGTCTTGACTTCGACTTCCATGCCCACTTTGAGGTCGGCGAACGTCAACATCGTCAGGCCACGGTGAATTTTCGCAGTGGCGGGAACGCTGATGACCTTGCTGCCAACGGTGATCGTCTTTGCATTCGCATCGAGCGCGGTGATGTGCCCTTCGGACTCGTTGTCATCATCTCGATCACGGCGTTCCGAATTGATGCGCGCGCTCGAGCCATTCAGGGTGACGTCGACGGTGATCGTCTCGCCGGCCGTAACGCCAGTGAGGGTGATGCTGGCGCTCACATTCGTTCCGGTGAAGTTCAGCGTGACCGTCCCTGGAGGCACGCCGTTCAACGTGAACTGCCCGTTGCCGTCGACGGTGCTGGCGATGTTCGTGCCGCTGATGCTCACGTGTAGCGACGTAGCTGCGAGCGGGGCGAACGAGTTGGGGGCGAGTGCCTGCAGGCCGGTCGTACCGCTGACATGGCCAGTGATGCGCGCTCCTCCCGCACTCACGCCTGAAGCACTCGTTGGCGAAAGCGAGCCCGAGGCGCCGCCGCAGGCGACGCTTGCCGCGAGGATAACCACGCCGACCGCGAAGGTGACCCATCGAACGTTGCGTAACTTCATGGACTTGACCTCCATTTCCCGCGTCAACACCCCGCCGGGCGCCGGAGGTGGCAAGCACCGTTCCGCTTGCCTCGTATCGAGATCGCCGACAAACAGCGATTTCGCTGTGGTGCCACGCTGTTTGTCGGTGACGTAGAGGTGTAGAAATTACGTGAAGTGTAAGGAGTGTCTCTTAGGGGACGAAGTCGCTAAAGCTCGACCGTTAGAACTTGAAGACCACGCCTCCACTGACACGCCCGTAATCGATCTTCGTGTCGTTGATGTTCAGAGTGAGGATCGACAGGCTCTGGAACGAATGGAAGTATCGAAGGTCGCCCCGGATGCCGAAGTGCGGTGTGAAGAAGCCGATCACACCACCGCCGATGTCCCACGCGAAGAGGTTGTTGCTGGTTGAAAGCAGGTCCTGTGGCGTGAAGTCGACGTTGGTCTTGATGAAACCGAGACCCGTGAGCACATAGGGCTGAACGGCGCCGACCTTGGGGGCGAACATCACGTTGCCCATCAGCGAGAACACGTGCGAGGAGGCGGTCGTCGGGCCGATCGTGGGCTGGCCGAAGAAGTTGTCGATGAAGTTGAACTCGAATTCACTGCCGACGACGCTGCCGAGCGAGCCGATGGCCACACCGAGGTTGCGCGTCCTTCCACTGCAATCTGCTATTTCAGGGCAGCCCGAGTCGCCGCCGAAGTTGTAGCCGAAGAAAGGACTGATGAACCCGTCCGCGTGGGCGTTGCGTGTCGCTCCCAAAATGCACAGCGCCGCACAGGCGCCGATGACGATGCGTCGTCGCACCGTGGATGGAATCCTCATGTCATGACCTCCGGCTGAGTGGGATGCAAGAACGGGCCCGTTGCAGGTGAGCCGATCTACAATCCATTCTTGGTGTCCGGCCCAAGGAGGGGGACAGATGGCACAGGCCACGCGCGAACGACAGGACAGGATTCTCGCGAACCAGGCTCGCATCGTCGGCAACCAGAAGACGATCATCGCCAACCAGGCGCAGTTGAAGCAGCTGCTTGCCAACCAGAAGGCGATCTTGAAGGGCCTGAAGACGGTGGTCGCCAACCAGGGCAGGATCCTCGCGAATCAGCGGAAGATCCTCGCGAAGTAGGGAGCGCGATTCACATGCGGATCGATCGGCATCACCGCGCGACATCCGTCGGGGCCGTCATCGTGGCATCGACAACCGTGTTCGCGGAGCCGCAGTTGCGCGTCGATGGTGTGGCCTGGCTGCACGGCTGCCAGTCGTGATCGGGATCGAATCGTTTCACCACGTCGCCGTGTGTGTGACCGACCTGGCGCGCGCGAAGGCGTTCTACAGCGGCGTCCTCGGCCTCACCGAAATTCCGCGTCCGCCGTTCGATTTCGGCGGCGCCTGGTATCAGCTCGGCGATCGCCAACTGCATCTCATCGTGCATCCGCCGACTCTCACGATGCGCCGGACGATGGAGATCGACGCGAAAGACGGCCATCTCGCGATTCGCGTCGCCAGCTATCGTCAGGCGCTCGACCATCTGCGCCGCCACGGCATCGAATGCCTCGAACGTCCACGCAATCTCACGTCCTGGCCGCAGATCTATGTGTGCGATCCCGATGGGAACGTGATCGAGTTCAATGCCGAGTCGCTCTGAGGAAACGGAGGGGGGAGAGGGCGGATTTAACAGGAGCAACGGAGAAACGGAGATCGTCCGATCTCCGTTCCTCCGTTCCTCCTGTCAAATCCGTTTCCTCCGTCCCCTCCGTTCCCTCGCGGAGGAGTATCATTCGCCGCAAGGAGATCGACCCATGCGAAGAATGCGTCCGGTTCTCGTATCGTCCGGCACCCTGGTGGTACTGATTGTCGCCGTGCTCGCGTGGCCGATCGCGGCTGCGGCGCCGACGGCGAAGCCTGAAGAGGTCGGGTTCTCTGGCGAGCGCCTGCATCGCATCAGCGATCTGGTGCAGCGGCACATCACGGCGGGCGACTTCTCGGGTGCGGTCACGCTCGTTGCCCGCAATGGACGGATCGCACATCTCGAGGCACAGGGGCTCATGGACATCGAGTCCCGCAAGCCGATGCAGAAGGATGCGATCTTCCAGATCATGTCGATGACCAAGCCGGTCGTCGGCACGTCGATCATGATGATGGTCGAGGAAGGAAAGGTCCGCCTCACTGATCCGGTCTCGAAGTTCATTCCCGAGTTCAAGGATCTGAAGGTGGCAGTGGCGATGCCGTCCGGGCCAGGTGCGCCGCCCGCGGCCGGTGGACGCGGAGCGGCGGCAGACGCCCGCTACTACACGGTGCCCGCCGAGCGCGAGATCACGATTCGCGATTTGCTCACGCATACATCCGGACTCGTCAGCGGCGGTCTCAGCGCCGCCGAAGCGCGCAAGGTCGCGGTCAAGGGGAAGGAGTCGCTGGCCGATGTCATCCCGCGGTTGGGTGGGGTACCGCTCGACTTCCAGCCCGGCTCGCGCTGGTCCTACAGCGCTCAGGCCGGCTTCGACACGCTGGCGCGCATCGTCGAGATCACTTCGGGCATGCCGTTCGATCAGTTCGCGCGTACGCGGATCTTCGAGCCGCTTGGGATGAAGGACACGTTCTTCTATCCGCTCGAAGGCAACGCGCGGCTGGTCACGCGCTATACGAAAGGGCAGAGCGGCAAGCTCGAACGCGCGGCGGGGTTCGCGAACTTCCAGAACGGCGCGTACTTCTCGGGCGGCGGCGGGCTGGCGAGCACCGCCGAGGATTACTTCCAGTTCGCGCAGATGCTGCTCAACGGCGGCCAGTCGAACGGCAAGCGGCTGCTCGCGCCCCGCACCGTCGAGATGATGGGCTCGGTGCATGCGCCCGACACGCTGCAGGGCCGGCCGAAGGGCGAGGGCTACGGGCTCAGCATGCGCGTCGTGAACGATCCGGTGGCGCGCAATACGTTCCTCTCACAAGGCAGCTTCGGCTGGAGCGGCGCCTTCGGCACACACTTCTGGATCGACCCCAAGGAAAAGATCGTCGGCATCCTGATGATCCAGACGCCGAATAACGAAACGCGGACCGATTTCGAGAACGCGGTGATGTACGCGCTGGTCGGGGCCACGGGGGGCACAGGTACGAACTGAGCCACGAGCCACGAAGAGAAACGGAGAAGTTGGGCCACGAAGATCACGAAGGTCACACTGGTGGCCTTCGTGGCTGTAAACGGAACAGGCCCCGACTAGCGTAGGATCGGCAGCACCGAAAGGAGTCCGTATGAGGATTCGGGTCCTGGGTCTGGCCGCGGTGATTCTGTCGTCAACGGTCGGGATTGCGAGCCTGGCCGAGTCGCAGACGGCGAACGCGAAATCGAACGCGACCAGTTCGTCGAAGGTGCCGCGGACTCCGTGGGGTGATCCCGATCTGCAAGGCACGTGGGACTACCGGACGATCACGCCGCTCGAGCGCGCGCGCGACCTTGGCACACGCGAGTTCTACACCGAAGCGGAAAAGAAGGCTCTCGAGGACCGCGCCGGCAAGCGTATGGACACCGCGCCCGACAAGATTACTCCAGGGCTCAATCACGCCCAGTGGTGGACCGATCCGGGGCGCTTCGTCTCGGACGGTTATCGCACCTCGCTCATCGTGGATCCGCCCGACGGTCGCATTCCGGCGCTGACGGCCGAGGGCAAGGCACGACAGGGGCGCGGACCCAATCGGAACAATGCGGTCAACGCGTCGTGGCTCGACCGAGGCGATCAAGAGCGCTGCATCACCTACGGGTTGCCAAGTGCCAGTCTGCCGACGCTCTATAACAACAACATCCAGATCGTGCAGGCGCCGGGCACGGCTGTCATCGTGCACGAGATGATTCACGAGGCGCGGGTCGTGCCGCTCGACGGCCGTCCGCGGCTGAACGACAACGTCCAAGCCTGGATCGGCGACACACGCGGCCACTGGGAAGGCGACACGCTCGTCGTCGAGACGACGAATTTCAACGGCAAGCACAACTACCGCGGATCGACAACGGGTCTGCACCTGATCGAACGCTACACGCGCGTCGCCGCGAACCGGCTGGAACTCCGGCTCACGGTCAGCGACCCGACAACGTGGGAGAAGCCCTGGACAGTGTTGCTGCCGATGCGGCCGACCGAGGGCGAGCTGCTCGAGTACGCCTGTCACGAGGCGAACCAGAGCATGTTCGACATCCTCGAGGTGGCCCGCGACGCTGAGAAGGCCGGCGCGAAGGGGCAGGCTCCGAGCAGCCCTGGACCAGTTGATGACAGGCAAGAGCGCTGACCCGATCTCCCAGAACAGGAACCAACGAGCCATGGAAAAATTACGAGCCGTACTCATCACTGTCATCGTGGCCTTCAGTGTGTCGTCGCCGCTTCGCGCGCATCACTCGTTCGCCGCCGAGTTCGACGCCAATCAGCCGGTGACGCTCAAGGGCACCATCGTCAAGATGGACTGGGTCAATCCGCACACGTGGATTCACCTCGACGTCAAGAATCCCGATGGAACGGTCACGCGCTGGATGATCGAGGGTGGCACGCCGAACACCTTGGTGCGGCGCGGCTTCACCAAGAAATCCGTTGAGGCCGGCACGGAGATCACCATCCAGGGATACCGCGCGAAGAACGGCGCGAACCGCGCCAACGGCGCAGACATGATCCTGCCGAACGGCCAGCATCTGTTCCTGGGATCATCGGGAACCGGAGCGCCGAAAGACGCGCCGGACGGCCAGAAATAGCGATCGTAGGGGCCGCCTTGAGGCGGCCCATCAGCGTAGCGTCCGCCTTTAGGCGGACTCGTGCAGTAGACGACGCTCTCCGCTATATTTCTTCTTCGCGGCTCCGCACCCAGAGTTCACGCATGTTGGCTGGCGGCCGCGGCGCGCCGCGGGCCGGGAACGCGGCCTCCGCTCGTACTCTTGCCCTGACGCGCCGACTAGCGGCGGACTCGTTGCCGATCTGTCACGCGGCTCAAAGTGTCCGAGCTGACTCACGGCAACTCGAACGCGTTGACGGAAGTCGACGCGATGAATCGCTCCGCCCGCGTTCCTGCTCCCTGAGATGAGCGTCGCGCCACGTCGGCCTTGCTTACGCGGCGGCCATCCAACATGCGTGAACTCTGGTAGTGTGTTGCGGTGATGACCAGTCGTTCGTACGATCGCAGCCGCAGGCGCTTCCTTCGACTTCTCGCATCCAGTCCACTGCTCGCGTCGCTCGATCTGCCGACGCTGCTCGCGCAGGGCGCCGCGCCCGACGTGATCGCGAGCGTCGGTGAGGCGCTCAACGTCCTCGACTTCGAGGCCGCCGCGAAAGCGAAGCTGCCGGCGTGGCACTGGGCGTGGATGTCGAACGGCGGCGAGGACGGTGGCACGATTCGCGCGAATCGCGAGGGGTTCGAACACTTCGCCATCCGACCCCGTCGTCTCGTCGATGTAAGCAAGGTCGACATGTCGGTCTCGCTCTTCGGCAAGACGTGGGAGACGCCAATCTTCCTGTGCCCGGTGAGCGGCCACAGGATGTACAACCCGCAGGGCGAGCTTGCGACCGCGCGCGCCGCGAAGGCGAAGAAGCACCTCCAGATGCTGTCGACGATGACGACGACGCCGGTGGAGGAGGTGAATGCGGCGCGAGGAGAGCCGGTGTGGTTTCAGCTCTACACGCGGCCCCAGTGGAATCAGACGCGCGAACTGGTCAAGCGTGTCGAGGCTGCCGGTTGCCCGGCGCTGGTGTTCACGGTTGATTTGCTCGGCGGCCGGAACACGGAGGCGTTCGACCGCGTCCGGCTGCGCAATCAGCAGGTGTGCGGGTCGTGTCACAAGGGCAACCCCGTGGCCGATCTCACCAACCGGCCGATGGTCAACGCGCTGACCGAGACGCCAGGCTCGCAACCCGAGATCGCGACGCCGACGTGGGAGTACATCAAGCGCTTGAAGGACACGACCAGCATGAAGCTGCTCGTGAAGGGTATCGTCACGCGTGAAGACGCGGAGCTCGCGATGATGCACGGCGTCGACGGTGTGTTCGTGTCCAATCACGGCGGCCGTGCCGACAACACGCTGCGGGCGACGATCGATTGCGTACCTGAAGTCGTCGCAGGTGTGAAGGGTCGCGCGCTGGTGATCGTCGACAGCGGTTTCCGCCGTGGCAGCGACATCTTCAAAGCGCTCGCGCTCGGCGCGACGGCAGTCGGTGTCGGCCGTCCGTATATCTGGGGACTGACTGGGTTTGGTCAGGAAGGGGTCGAAGCGGTGCTCGACATTCTTCGCCGCGAGCTCCAGCTCACGATGCGGCAGTCTGGGGTGACTTCGATCAAATCCATCACTCGCAACTACGTCGCCGCTCGAGGATCGGTGCTGTGACTCGAACTTTGCCGAATGCCTCATCGCCTCGCTGTGTCGTGTTCGGCGTCCCTTGGTAGAATGCGCACGCCATGTGCGCCCCGACCATCATCGCAGCCGTTCATCACGAGCTTTCGCGCCGCGGCTTCGTCACCGCCCTGGGTGGCGCGGCGATCGGCGCACTGACGACGTCCGCTGACGCGGCCGCTCAACAGGCGCAGCAGAAGCCGGTGCGCCTGGCGCAGGGCTTCCGTGACGTCGTCGACCTGACTCACACGTTCACGCCGCGGCTGCCAGTGTTTCCGGCGTTCAAGCCGGTGAAGATCACGCCGAAGTTTGCGATCGCCAAGGACGGCTTCTTCGCCAACGAGATCACCTTCGACGAGCACACCGGTACGCACATGGACGCGCCGGCGCACTTCGTCGCGACGGCGACGACCTGCGATCGGATTGCCCCTGACACGTTGATTGCACCGCTCGCGGTCGTCTCGATCGTCTCGAAAGCTGCGAAGAACGCCGACGCGACGCTCGATGTCGATGACATCATGGCGTGGGAGAAGCAGCACGGCCGCGTGCCGCGCGGCGCGTTCGTTGCGATGCACTCCGGCTGGGACGCCCGCGTCGCCACGCCGGATCGCTTTCTCAACAGGGACGCCAAGGGGACGATGCACGCGCCGGGATTCAGCGAAGCGGCGGCGCGCTTCCTCGCCACCGAGCGCGACATCGTCGGCGCCGGTGTCGATACGTTGAGCCTCGACATCGGCGCGGCGGAGAAATTCGTCGCGCATCTGGCGCTGCTCGGCGGCGGGAAGTACGCCGTGGAGTTGATGGCCATTTTGGGAACGCTGCCGCCGACGGGCGCGACCATCATCGTCGGCGCCCCCAAACACGAGGGCGCGTCCGGAGGCCCCGTTCGGGTGTTGGCGATGAGATAGCGGACCATGGACGAAGGACGGACCAAGGACTACGGACGGACCAGGGACCAAGCACCAGGGACTATGGACCAAGGAGCTCCAGTGACCCGTTTCGCATCCGCACTCATCATCGCCAGTCTTGCAGCGATCGTCGCCGTCTCCGCGCAACGCGCGCCGTTCGTGCCGGTCTCGCAGGAGATGCTGCTCAAGCCGAGCCCGGACGATTGGCTGATGTACAGCCGCACCTACGACGCGCAGCGCTTCAGCCCGCTCAAGCAGATCACGAAGCAGAACGTCGGTCAGCTGAAGGAAGTCTTCAAGAAGGAGCTGCCGGCCGGTCCCTACGAAAGCATTCCGATTGTCTACCGCGGCGTGATGTACATGCTGCTTCCCGGCAGCACGATTCAAGCGGTCGATGCGACGACGGGAGCGACGATCTGGGAGCATCGCCGCACCGCCGGCCCGCCGTCGCGTGCGAAGACGATCGCGATCTACGACGACATGGTCTACTACACCGCGCCCGACGGCTTCGTCGTCGCGCTCGATGCCCGGACTGGCGAAGTGCGCTGGGAGACGCAGACCGGCGGCGGCATGGTGGCCGGTGTCATCGTCGTCGAGGGCAAGGTGATCTCCGGACGTTCCTGTGCACCGCGCCGCGAGAACTGCTACATCGTCGCGCACGATGCGAAGACCGGGCAGGAGCTGTGGCGCTTCTACACCGCGGCGGGATCGAACGAGCCCGGTGGCGAGACGTGGGCAGGTGCGCCCGATCCGGCGCGGGCTGCCAGCACCTGGGGTTTGCCTGGCGGATTCGATCCCGGCCGACGATTGCTCTATTGGGGCATCGCGAATCCGACGCCGAACACGAGGGCGGAGCGCCACGGCGGCAAGTACGATGCGCCGATCGGTCTCTCGTCGCCGATCGATCTCTATAGCAATTCGACGGTCGCGTTGAACCCGGATACCGGCAAGCTGGTGTGGTACTACCAGCACCTGCCCGGCGACGACTGGGACGAGGACTACCCGCACGAGCGCACGCTGTTCCGGACCGCCGTCAGCCCCGACTCGAAGTTCGTGAAGTGGATCAACCCCGACATCAAGAAGGGCGAACAGCGCGACGTCGCGATGATGGTGGGCGAGGGCGGCGGCGTGTTCATGCTCGATCGCGTCACCGGCCAGTTCCTGTGGGCGAACCCGTTCCCGTTCGACGCGCCCAACTTCCTGATCTCGAACATCGATGGCAGGACCGGTCGCGTCACGATCAACAAGGATCTGATCTCGACCGCGCCGAACGAACGCAAGGTGATCTGCTACTGGAACACGCGCAGCTACTGGCCGACGGCGTATCACCCGGCGCTCAACGCGCTCTACGTGCCGTACGTCGAGAACTGTCTCGATCGGACGAGCCCGGGCCCTGGCGGCACGCCGCGCGAGCGTCGCGCCGGCATTCCGCGCGAGGGCGCCGATCTCAACTCGTGGTCGGGGCTGATGAAGATCAACGCGTCGACCGGGGAGATGACGCCGATCTTCAAAGGACGCGCGCCGAGCAACGGCGCGGTGCTGACGACGGCGGGGGACGTGGTGTTCTGGGGCGATCTCGACGGGAAATTCCGCGCGTTCGACGCGGCGAGCGGGAAGGTGCTCTGGGATCAGACGCTTGGCGGACCGGTGCAGAACAGCACGATCACCTACGCAGTCAACGGCAAGCAGTATGTAGCCGTCATCTCGGGCAGCGGATCGCTGTCGGGCGCATTGATGGATCAGGCGTCGATCAAGCCCAATCGGGGGTACAACGCTCTTTATGTGTATGCGCTGCCGTAGCTAGACCGAAGAATCGACGCGGGTCTTCAACGCAAGACCCGCCCTACACTGCTCAACATGGAACGACGAGCGTTTTTGACGGGGCTAGCCTCATTCGCAGCGATCGCGCTGGAACGGGTCGATCTACGCGCGGCACAGGCTGTCGCAGCGCTCGATTCGCTCATCGACGATCTCGTCGCCGGCAATCGCATCCTGGCCAACGAGGGTGTGCTCGATGGCATGGGACACATCAGCGCTCGACATCCAGGCCGCGCGGGGCGTTTCCTGCTCGCACGCTCTCTGGCTCCTGAGCTGGTTGCGAACGACGACATCATGGAGTTCGACTTCGACGGCGCACCCGTCGACGCGAAGGGGCGGACGCCGTACAAGGAGCGTTTCATTCACAGCGAGATCTATCGCGCGCGGCCGGACGTCAACGCAATCGTTCACTGTCACACACCATCGCTCATCCCGTTCGCCGATTCCAGCGTGCCGCTTCGCGCGATGTATCACATGGCGGCCTTCGTCGCCGACGGTGTGCCCGTGTTCGACATCCGCGCCGCTGCCGGCATGACCGATCTGCTCGTCAGCGATGCGAAGCTCGGACGCGCGCTGGCGCAGGCGCTCGGCTCGAAGCCCGCTGCGCTGATGCGGCACCACGGCGCGGTCGTCGTCGCCACATCGATTCCGAACGTCGTCGGGCGCAGCGTGTATCTCGACATCAACGCCCGTGTGCAGATGCAGACCGCCGCGCTCGGCGGCACATCGACGTCGATCGATCCGGCTGAAGCCCGCCTCCGCATGGCCGACCCGAACGAGTACTCGCGCGCGTGGGAATTGTGGAAGCGCAAGCTCCACCGCTAGCGCGAATGCGGACTCACAGACGTAGTGTCCGGCTTCAGTCGGACCGATAAGCCCATACACAGGTGCGCCGATGATCGTGTCCGGCCGTCACGTTCGGTCAGTCGTGTGGGCTGCCGCGTGGGTGGGGCTTGTCGTCCCCGCCGCAGCGCACGCCCAGACGTCCGCCCTCACCATCAGACCCTTGCGTGTCGGCGACTGCCAGGTTGTGGTGCAAGTGGCAAACCCCCGCCCTGGCGATCAAGTCGGCGTCGTCGTCGAGCTCACCGAGTCGCGCGAGCAGACCGTGGTCGCTGGAAAGACGGAGCTGACATTCCCTCTGTCCGAGCCGTTGCGTCAGGACTTTCGCGTACGCACGCGTCTCAACGGCGCGGCCGGCAAGGACGAGGTCGTGCCGGCAGGTGGAGGCGAACCCAAAGGCACGTGCGTGGAGGCGCGCGAGACACCCGACCAATCACCGTTCGAGGCCGACGCCTTCTTCGGAGTGGTCGTCGACACGTTCGCGCCAGACAAAGTCGGCAACTACAGGAATCCGGAAGCAGGTACCGCGCAGAAGCTGCAGTCGATCTTCGGTGTCGACTTCGATTACCGCCTGCACGGACGATCGGACGACCCGGTGCAGTTCTGGATCAACGGCGGGACGACCCACGGGGTGCGCACGGCCGACATCAACTGCGAACCTCCCGATCCGAAAGACATCCCGCCGGTGTGCGGCAGCATCACCGATCCCAACTTCGCAGACCGCGCGCGCTACATTCTCGAGCACGCGACCAGCCTCGAAGCGTTCGTGAGCCCACGCGTCGAGTTCATGGCGGTGCAGAAGGACAGCGACTCGAGGGCACACTTGTACGGGACCTTGCACCTTGGGTTCATCTCGCTCGAGGATGCGCCGCAGGTCTTCCGCGTGTTTCACGCAGATCTGGGCGTGCTCGCCAAGGAAGGCAACTTCGAGGGCAGTTACATTCAAGCCGGGTGGGGCAAGAACGAGCTGTTCTCGCCGAAATGGAATCGGCTCAAGATCGAGGGCCTCCTCAGTTTCAGCATGGGCAAGATTCCGGGCGTCGGCGATACCGCACGATTCTTCATCGAGATGCAGATCGACAACGATGTCAACGACGGCCCCGACAGCGTACGCACGTTCTTCGGGATCGATCTCAATTTGAAGAACGCCCTCGGGGGCTTATGAGGCGGGACGTTCACGCGGGGGCTCAAGCCCCGGCCAACGCGGGGGCTCAAGCCCCCGCTCTACGCGTCGTCGTTGCTGTGGTGCTTGCCTTGACAGCCAGCATGGCCACGTCTGCGCAGTCGCCGACTTCGTGTCAGAGCTGCGTCGAGGCACGGTTCTGGGAAGTCAGTCCCACGTTCTGGAACAGCACGACCGAAGGGCCGGTGGCGCCCGAGCGTCCACGGCTCGACGCGATGCGGCCGTTCGACGTCGGAGTCGCATTCTCGGGCGGCGGCACGCGCTCGGCCTCGGCGACGATCGGTCAGCTTCGCGCGCTCAATCGCAACGGGTGGCTGGCTCGCGTGCGATATGCGACCGCTGTCTCTGGCGGCTCGTGGGCTGCGGTGCCCTTTACCTACTATCCCGGCGGCCTGACCGAGCTGCTCGGCGAAGATCGACCGCTCGATCCCGCAACCATCGAAACCGTTCCCGCAGGTCTGCTGGCAGAGCGCGTCGTCAATTCCGGCCTGGGTCATGTCGGACTGCAGGAGGTGCCCAGCTTTCTTCCCGACTCGATCGCCGGGCTCGACATCGCGCAGGCGCGCAAAGTGCTGGTGATGGCGCGCGCGGCGGCCCGAAAGATTCGCAAGCGCGACGTCACCGAGCCGGATCGGCAGAACAAGACCTACGCTCACATGCTGGGCCAGATCTTCCTGGACCGTCTCGTTCCCGACGGCAATCGCCGCTTCTATGCGTGGGACCGCGAGACGGCGATCGAAATGAGCCAGGCCTCAGGCCGGCCCGCTGGTGACTTCATCTTCCCGCCATCGGATCGTCCGTTTCTCATCGTCGGCGGCACGCTGGTGAAATTGAACGGCGACGACTATCCACGCCTCATCCCGGTCGAATACACGCCGCTGTACACCGGCGTCCGCCAGCGATTTGGATTGATCGGCGGAACGTATCTGTGGCCGTGGGCGTACGATCGCCTCTACATCGCACCGCGATCCGAGACACGAGTGTCGGTCGGACCCGGTCCGGAGGAGCGGCCGTTCACGCTGGCCGACGTGATCGCGAGCAGCGGTGCCGCGCCCCAACTCGAGCTGCTGCTCGGCGACAAGGTGCCGGTGCGGTTCCGCGACGCACTTCGTCAGGCGTCGCAGGCGTTCCCGGCATTCTCGAATCTCGCCGTGCGCAACGGCGTGCCGAACCCCGCAACCTCCGAGCTCGCGCACGGTGACGGCGGCTTCGTCGACAACCTCGCGATCATGCCGCTGCTGGTCCGACAGGTGCACAACATCATCGTCTTCGTGAACTCGAGCAGTCGGTACACGGAGAACGCCGACGTGCAGTCCTACTTCATGCCGCTGCGGCTGCGTGATGGCAGCGGTGACAAGTCGGGCAACGCCGTGTTCGATCCGAGCCGGTATCGAGAGGTGCTCGATGGATTCGACAAGGCCACCGCTGCCGGTGACGGCGCCATCTTCTGCGGCCATGACTGGAAGGTGGCGAGCAACGAGCTGTACAACATCCGCGGTTATGCCGGGCTCAACATCTGCTGGGTCTACAACTACGCGGGTGACGAGTGGAAGCGTGCGCTTCCCAACACCATCAAGGCGTGGGTGACGCCGCCGGATCCGAAGCACCTGTCGCCAGAGGCCAAGGACCTCGCGCATTTCCCGTACTACGCGACGTTCGGAGAGAACAAAACCAAGGTGATTCAGTTGAAGCCGCTGCAGGTGAACCTGCTCGCTGATCTCGCGGACTGGTCAATCAGCAACAACGCCGCCGTCGACGCGATTCTGTCGGCGTTCGACAAAGACGTTCTGCCGCGCCCGCCGTCGACGAGGTAATGGAGTCGGGAGTCATGTCCGCTTCGCTCGCGAGGGAATGACTCCCGACCCCATTACAATCCTGTGCCGAACCACTTCTCGTAGAGCCGATCGTAGGTGCCATCCTCTTTGATCTGCAACAAGACGAGGTTCACCGCTTTTCGATACGGGCTGTCGACCGGGAACACGATGCCGTAGCTTTCTTTGCGGAAGATCGGGCCGACCGTTTCGACCTTGCCGGTTCCTTGATGTGACGCGTAATAGCGGAGGATCGGCGCGTCGTAGACGACGGCGTCCACGGTGCCGTCGTTGAGCGCGTTGATCGCGTCTTCGATTTTTGTGAACTGCGAGCTGTCGACGAGATGTTGC
Source organism: Vicinamibacterales bacterium (assembly GCA_036407095.1). GTDB lineage: Bacteria > Acidobacteriota > Vicinamibacteria > Vicinamibacterales > UBA2999 > Gp6-AA40. The sequence continues at coordinate 15,422 of DASWZV010000151.1, forward strand.
GTGAGGTACTCCACGGAGGTGCTGCCGACGACGCTCGCGACGCGCTTGCCCGGGAGGTCTTCCGGGCCGTTGATGTCGCCGCGGAGTTGTTTCACGGTGAGCGACGAGGTGACCGAGGCGGTGAAGTAAGCGATGAACACCACGCTGGCGAACATCCACATCACCGCGATGATCCTCGCGAGCCCGCTGCGCGGCATCTGGTCGGCCTGCGTCGCCAGCGTCGCCGCGGCCCACCAGCCGGCATCGATGATCCCTGGAAAGTACGAGCGGCTCGCCAGTCCGCTCGGGTTCCTTCGCTCGAAGAGCCACACCACATGGGCGATGACGAGGATGGTCAGCACCACGCCGGCGAGAATGGGCAGCGCCGAGGAGCCGCGCAGGAGGTCGACGAGCGTCGCGAACAGCCCGCGTGGCGTCTCGTTGATCGGCGTGAGGATCTGCAGTCCGGAGTCGAACATCGGCTGCGACAGATCGAATGCCTGTGCGCGCTCGGCCGTGATCGAAATCGCGGAAATGCCCAGCGCTGCGTCGTTCGACTTCACGCTGTCGAGGAGGTCCTGCACCGTCGGCTTGATGACGAATTCGGACTTGAGCTTCAGACGGCGGCTGATTTCCTGCCACAAGTCGACGCTGAATCCCCGCAGCTCACCGTGCTCCTGATAGACAAACGGCCTGACCTCGCGGGTCGCCACCCGCACGGGCGTCTGAGCCAGCGTCACCGTGGGCGCAATGAGCAGCAACGTGACGAGGAGAAACCTCATGGTTTCGCGGACCTCCGAGCGGCTGGCCTTACTTCCGCTGACTCATGGTACGGCACAAGCCGATGACGGTCTGACAGCTGTTCACTCCGACCCGGGAGTGAGCGCTCACGCATCTTGGTGAGTGTCCCCTCATACCCTTCCGCTGCCGAGCCGACCGTGAGCTGATTCGTCACCCATTTGTCACACGGCTCGGCGACTTGCTCTATCATCAGCGGAGGGGGACGTCACATCGTGACAGTGTCCTGGTATCCGAAGAACATCATCATCGGCCTGATGCTCCTCGCGGCGTTGGCCGTCGCGCTGAACATCGCCGTCAATGTCGGGCGAGGTGTTGCCGTCGGCGTCGGCGCGGCGCTCGTGTATGCGATCGTCGACGTGATGTTCTCCATCAATCCCGCCGCCTGGCGGCGCCGCGCTCAAGCGGCTGGCAAGTAGGCAGGTAGGACGCGTCCCTCCTTTGGACGTGCCAGCAGGACGCGGTTCGACACGTAGCTAGGACGTGTGGGCGAATTCTGTTTGCTTCGAGCCGCTGGTGCGGCTCACGTATGTCGCCGGGCGTCCGCGAACGCTATCGGCCGGGAACGCGGCCTTCGCTCGTACTCCTACGCTACCGCGTCGACTAAGAGCGGATTGGTCACCCATCTGTCACGCGGCTCAAAACTTTCGAGCTGCTTCGTTGCAACTCGAACGCGTAGACGGAAGTAGACGCGGATGAATCGCTACGCCCGCGTTCCTGCTCCCTGAGACGAGTGTCGCGCTGTCGTCGGCCTGGCTCACGCGGACGCCCGCCGACATACGCGAGCCGGCGCTCGTTTCCCGTTGTTTGAGAATCGTGCTGGAGGATCGCGCTCGTCGAGAGAGACGCGACCTCGCAGGCGCTCCCGCATACGAATCAGTTCACAGCTCACGTGTGTTGGCTGGCGTCCGCGTGAGCCAGGCCGACTCAGCGCGACTCGGGGTTCAGAGAGCAGGAACGCGGTCGCAGCGATTCATCGAGTCGACTTCCGTCATCGCGTTCGAGTTGTAACGAGATAGCTCGAACATTGTGAGCCGCGTGACAGATGCTGCATCGAGTCAGCCAATAGTCGACGCGGGAGCGTAAGAGTATGAGCGGAGGCGGCGTTCCCGGCCGGAAGCGTCCGCGGACGCCAGCCAACACACGTGAGCGGTGTGCGCTGCTTAGCGAACTGCGCACGTCGTACTAGGCGTTCTCTAGTTCGCCTTCTGCCGGCGATCGATGATGCCCTTCAACAACGGAATGCTGTCCGCGGCCGGCGCGGCGACAGGGATCGATCGGATGTAGGCGTACACGTCGACGAGATCTTTTTCAGGCGGATCGACGAACTTCGGCATCTGAGTGGTCGACGGCTTTCGCACGTAAGCGAGAAACGCCTCTTGCGTGCGATTCATCGGCACGAGGCGGGGATTGCCGGTCTGCCCGTCATAGCCGTGACACGCGTAGCACTTGTAGGTCTTCTCGAACAGCTCCTGCCCTCGCTTGGCATCGCCACTCGGAGGTGGCAGCGACGCAGTTTGCGCCAACAGGACCGCGCTGCACGCGATCACGCTGACACCTACACCTAGAACCTTTGACCTCACCTTTGCCCTTTGACCTTTGACATACGCGTTGACATACCCGCCCTAGCGCGGTTGCGCGATCACATCGACGAGCGCGGGCTCGCCGGCTCTGACCTTCGCCAACGCGCGTTGATACGCGCCCGCGAGGTCTCTGGGATTCTCGATCGGCCCTTCCGCGTACATCCCATACGCCTTTGCCATCTGCGAGTAGCTGATCGCCGGCTCGTTGATGACGCTGCCGATCGACGCGTTCGCCATGCCGCGGCCGCGGCTGCCGCACATCCGCTGCACGATCATGACCTCGGCGTGATACGCGCGGTTGTTGTGGACGACGAGCAGCAGCGGGATTTTGTGATGCACCGCTGTCCACAGGACGCCGGGTTGGAAGTTCAAGTCGCCGTCGCCGACGATGCCGATCGACAGGCGTCCCTGCCGCTTGTGCGCGAGCGCGGCGCCGACCGATCCCGGCGTGTCGTAGCCGATGCCGAAGCCGCCGTTGTCGCCGTTGTAGCGGTAATGCTTGTCGAAGTTCAGCAGCCGGCGCTGCCAGTCCCCGGTGAACTGGTGGCCCGAGACGATCGCCCAATCGTCGTTCTGCACCTGCGCGCCGAGCTCCGCAATCATGCGCGGAACGCTGATCGGACTGTTGCCCCATCCGAAACTCGCGTTCTCCACGTACTTCTTGTGCGCCTCTTTGTGTGCTGCCGCGATCTTCGCGCCGCGTTCGGCGAGCACGCGTTTGCGATCTGGCGTGATCAGCTTCCTGGTCTCCTCGATGAGCGACGGGAGCGTCGCTTCGGCGTCGCCGGCGATTGCCAGGTCGACGTCGGCGTAACGGCCGTAATCGTGGATGTTGCTGTGCTGAAACAGATGTTCAGCGGAGATGCTGATCGTCTTCCGTCCGCTGGCACGCGCGGCTCGCGCGAGCGCCGACATGTCGCTCATCTCGAGGCCGAGCGTCACGTCAGCTCGATAGCCCGGGCCGCCGCTGCCCCAGAGCGGATGCCACGACGGGAAGTCCTGCCACGATCCGTAGGTGCCGACATCGACCGGCGCCTGCAGCGTTTCCGCGAGCTCGATCATCAGGTCCCAGCCACGCGGCGTGCGTCCGACCTTGCGCGGAAGAAGCAGCGGGGATTCCGCCGCAACGAGCAGGCGCGCCGTCTCGCGCACCGCGTTCGAATCACCCTGCGGCGGCGACGGGCGGACCAGCTCCGGAATGCGCGGCCGATCCTTGGTCTCGATCAGTTCTTCCTGAAGTTCGGCATCGATCGAGAGCAGCACCGGACCCATCGGAGGCGTAGTGGCGATCTGATACCCGCGCAGCGTCGACTCCGCGAACCGCTCCAAGTTCGTCGCCTCGTCGTCGAATTTCACGAAGTCGCGGACGATCGATCCCATATCCTGCGCGCTGTGCGGGAGATTCACGATGCCCGTCGGATTGCGGTGCTGCCCGACAATGAGGAACACCGGCACCCGATCGGCCCAGGCCTGGAACAGCGCCATCGATCCGTGGAGCATGCCAACCGTGCCGTGAACACACACGAGCATCGGCTTTCCGGCCGCCTTGGCGTAGCCGTGTGCCATCGCGATGGCGGCTTCTTCGTGGAGCGCGGTCAGGATCTCGGGTGACCTGTTCCCCGAATAATTGATGAGCGATTCGTGCAGCCCCGCGAACGCCGAGCCCGGGTTGATCGCGACGTAGTCGAAATCGAGCTTCTTGAGGACGTCGACCATGAAGTCGGAGGCGGGCTGCTGGCCAGAGATGGCTCCGCGGACCGTCGCCGGAGTCGCGTTCTGCGCCTGCGCGTACGCGAGATCCTGCGCGTCGGTCGGGACAACGACCGAGGGTAGGGCAGGGGCGGCTGGTTCGGAAGCCGCTTCGGCGGCACGCCCGGTGACGATCAAACCGGCGGCGCCGGCGGCTGCTCCTTTGAAGAAGTCTCGACGGCCGACGGCGTGTTCGCCGGTTCCTTCCTTGGAATCGTCCACGGATCCCTCCTGGCCGCTACATCATACGGCCCGGCGGAGGAATCGGGAATCAGCTTCGGAACCGGAGCGTGACCGACCCCTGTCGAATCACCAGGTGCGAGCCGGATATCTCGAACGAGCTGTTGCCCTCGAGACCAGCTACGTAGTTTCCGTCGAGCGATGCGAGCGTGCAGAAGTTCGTCGTGCAGTTGAGGTGCGCGACCGTGAGCGACGAGCCATCCAGTGTGTAAGTCGTCGTGCATTGATTGCAGTCAGCACGGACACTGACGTTTCCGTTGTTGTCAAGGATCAACGTGTATAGCTCAGGATTCGGAACGGTGATGGTCGGACTACCGGCACGCTCGATGGTCTCGAGCTTCCAGGTCACATCCCTTAAAACCGCTTGATTCGTGGGAGTGGTCGGATTGTCGTCACACGCGACCACGGAGAGGGCGAGCCCGCATAGGAGAAGACACAGCCGGCGCATCTGTCTTACCTCGTCTGTATGAGTGACACCAGCAGCACCTGAAGCAAGGGGCACGCCAGTTGGGCTGGCGCCGTTCGAAGCACGGTTCAGCCGTGCTACCATCCAGCCACTTTCGTCCGCATGCGAGGTTCTTATGAAGCGCTTCACTTCACCACGACTGCTTCTCGCGGCTGGTCTGCTGGCGGCCCTCTGTGGCGGCGTCGTCGCGCAGCAGCGATCGGCCGGGTCGATGACGACGGCGGCAAAGAGCTTTCTGGACGCGTTGAGTCCCGACCAGCGGAAACAGGCGACATTCGACTTCGACACGAGCGAGCGCCTGCACTGGAACTTCATCCCTGACGAGACGTTCCCGCGCAACGGACTGCCGCTGAAAGCGATGACCGAGCCCCAGCGCAAGCTCGCGCACGCGCTGCTGCGCACTGGCCTGAGTGAGCGCGGCTACATGACGTACACGCAGATCATTGCGCTCGAAGACATCCTCAAGGCGACCGAGGATGGTCGGATGGCTCGCGATCGTGACGCGTACCGATTCTCGGTGTTCGGCACGCCGTCGAATCAGGGGGTGTGGGGCTGGCGCGTCGAGGGCCATCACATCTCGCTGCACTTCGATGTCGTGAACGGCAGCGCGGTGTCGAGCACGCCGTCGTTTGCCGGTTCGAACCCGGCCGAGGTCCGCGATGGTCCGCGCAAGGGACAGCGGACGCTCGCGATGCTGGAAGACTCGGCGCGTACTCTCGTAACCGCGCTCGACGCCACCGAGCGCGCCGCGGCAGTCATCAACACCGTCGCGCCCAACGAGATCCTGACGACGAACAAGCTGGAGATCGATCCCTTGTCGCCAGTGGGCCTCAGAGCCTCGGGCATGACGCCGGCGCACCGCGAGCTGTTGACGAAAGTGCTCGACTCGTACGCGGGGCTGATGGCGCCTGACATCGCGGCAGATCGCCTGGCAAAGATTCAGAAGGCTGGCATCGAGAACGTGGCGTTCGCCTGGGCCGGGCCGATCGAGCGCGGGCAGAAGCATTACTACCGCGTGCAGGGGCCGACGTTCCTCATCGAGTTCGACAACACGCAGAACGACGGCAATCACGTGCACTCGGTCTGGCGCGATTTCAAGGGTGATTTCGGGCGCGACCTGCTTCGTGAGCATCTCAAGTCATCGACGCACTGACCCCGGCTACTGATGTCGTTCGCGAAAGGGAGCTCGGTTCGAAAAGCGGACCATCCAATCGATTCGCTGTTCATCGATCGGTGGTCGCCGCGTGCGATGTCGGGCGAGTCGATCAGTCAGGCGGACCTGTTGACGCTCTTCGAAGCCGCGCGCTGGGCCCCGTCGGCGGGAAACACGCATCCATGGCGCATCCTCTACGCCCATCGGGACACCGAGCACTGGCCGGCGTTCTTCGGCCTGCTGGTCGAGCGCAATCAGGTGTGGTGCCGCAACGCGGCGGCGCTGCTGGTCTTCATTTCTCGAACGACCAACGAACAGACCGGCAAGCCGCTCCGCACCCACACCTACGATACCGGCGCCGCGTGGGAAAACCTGGCGCTGCAGGGAACCATGCGCGGACTCGTGGTGCACGGGATGGCGGGCTTCGACTACGCGAAGGCGAAGTCGGTGCTTGGTGTGCCGGACGATTTCACGGTGGAAGCGATGGCCGCGATCGGCAAGCCCGGCCGTACCGAAGATCTGCCGGAAGACTTTCGCGCCCGCGAATCGCCGAATACGCGAAAACCGGTGACGGAGTTGGTGTTCGAGGGAGGGTATAGGCCGTAATGCAAAATGCAAGATGCAACATGCAAAAGGGCCTGGCGTGTTGCCGCCGCCGCGGCCTCTTTTTGCATGTTGCATTTTGAATTTTGCATTTTGCATTACAGCGAAGGAGGACCTATGCGGGGCGTGTCCATAGCTGTGTGTACAACTGTCCTCGCGCTCGTGTCCCTGGCGGGCCGCGCGCAGAACACGAACGTCCTCATCCAGCCGCCTGGCGTCACCGGTCCGATCGCCCTGACGACCGCGCTTCGCAGTCCCGACCATGGGTACCCTTACAACGCCACGTGGATCGATCTGGCGAAACAGGGCTACGTCGAAGAGGAGTTCTTCATCTCAGGTGAGGCCAATCGGTACAGCACCCCCGCCGGTCAGCGCGGGAGCGTGCTCGATGGCAATCACGCCTACACGACGCGGATCGTCGTGCGACGGCCGAAGCAGGCCGCCCGCTTCAACGGGACGGCGATCGTCGAGTGGGACAACGTCTCCCAGGGGCACGACGGCGAGTTCGAGTGGTTCCAGGCGTACGAGCACTTCCTGCGCGGCGGCTACGCGTGGATCGGCGTCTCTGCGCAGGCAGTCGGCGTCAACGGGTTGAAGGAATGGAGCCCCGCGCGCTACGCAAGCCTCGACGTGGCGCGCGCGAGCACGATTCAGGCCGATGCGCTCTCGTACGACATCTTCAGCCAGGCCGCCTTGGCGGTTCGCGGCAAGGGGAATCGTGACGTGATGGGCGGCTTGAAAGTGCAGCGGCTGATTGCCACCGGCCACTCGCAGTCGGCAGCCCGGCTCTACACCTACTTCCACTCGGTCCATCCGCTGACGTCGAAGATGTACGACGCGGTGCTGCTGCATGGCGGCGGCGGCCGCGTGAGCCCGGATCTGAATGTGAAGGTCTTCAAGTATCTCGACGAAAGCGACGTGATCGGCCAGGCGAACAGCCGCGTCCCGGACTCGGCCGGCTACCGGCAGTGGGAAGTCGCCGGCTCATCGCATCTCGATGCGCAGTTCTCGCGCTCGATGGCGGCGCTGGGCCTGCGTGTGTCGGGGATGCGTCCGGTCGAGGGAGCGCCCGTGATCGCGGGGCCGTCGATCAGCGGCGGAGAGAAAGGCAATGGGACCGTCGGCAACGGCGCGGGACCCGAGAACGAAGGGCCCAACGGCGGATGCGCGCAGCCGCCATTCAGCCGCGTTCCCTCGTTCCATGTGCTGGGCGCCGCCTTCGATGCGATGCATCGATGGCTCACCGATGGCGTGCTGCCGCCGAGCAGTCCGCCGATCGAGCTCAGACAGCTGCCTCCGGATGCATCATCCGCGGCCGGCGACGCACGCGGGCGTGGCGCGCGCGGCGGTGCACCGGCGGGCCCGCGTTGGGAGATCCTGCGCGACGATCTCGGTCTGGCGCGCGGCGGAATCAGGCTGGCCGCGGTCGCCGCGCCGATCGCGAAGAACACCGGTGACAACGTCGGCAGTGCCGCCGTTGCTGCGACCGGTGAACGGAACTGTCGTCTGATGGGATCGAGCGAGCCGTTCGATGGCGCGCGGCTGGCAGCGCTCTATCCCACGCACGATGTGTATGTGGCCAGAGTGAAGGACGCGACCGAGAAGCTGCTCAAAGCGGGTTTCATCGACAAGGCGGACGCCGAGGCCACGATGCGCGACGCCGAGAAATCGACGATCGGAAAAGGGGCGCCGTCCGCGCTTAGTGGGTCAAACCGTACAGCAGCGCGTTGATGCCGAACGCGTAGCCCGGCACGGACATCTGATAGAAGTACTGCGGATCGTCGCCTTCACGTTCGAAGGAGTCGCCGAGATCCGTGTTGTGCGTCATCAGCATCATGATGTTGCCGTGCTTGTCGAGGATGGCGCGCGCGTGCGGCTGGGCGCTGTCCTCTCCGAGTTCCGACGTGCCCCCGCCGGTGCTCGCCCAGAAGTTGATCGACGAGATCTGCGGCACGCCCTTGATCACGAACTGCGCCGAGAAGAGCGGATGTGTGCTCGGAAGATCGACGATCGGATACTCGTTGGGCGGCAGCACTCTCGACATCTGGCCGGCCCACCAGTCCCACGCCTCGGTGCCCCAGAAATCGTCGGCCCAGATGAAGCCGCCCTTGAGCAGGTACTCGCGCATGTGCGCGGCTTCGTCGTTGTTGATGGCCGCCGAGCCGACCTCGGTCATCATCACGAACGGGCAGTCGAACAGCTCATCGTCCGTGAACCGGATCATCAGCGGATTTGGCTCGCCGTTCGTGAAGCTGACGCGCGTGCGCGTCAGCTCGCTCAGACGCACCGACAGGTTGATGTCGGCGCGGGGCCAGTCGACACTCCAGTTGCCACTGTAGCGGGCGCCCCGAGGATCGTTGCCGAAAACCGCGCGGCAGAAGTGCCAGCTGCCGTCGAAGTCGCTGGGTTTGGCGATTTCGATGTTGCCGAAGCCGCGGAACCCGCCGCCGCGGCGCTGGCGGAATTGCGCCTCGACCTGGACCGCCATCACGAGCGCAACGAGCGCCCCTATGGCCAGGACGAGAGGCCGCCGCGCGAACAGGCCGGGCACGAACCCAGTCTACCCCTGAACGTGGATCGCTGTCGCGGTGACTGGCGAGCGCAACTGTCGTCTGAAGGATCGAGCGCGCCGTTCGCTGCGGCGCGGCTCGCGTCGTTCTACCCCCACGCACGACGCGTTCGTGGCCAGGGTAAGACGCGACCGAGAAACTGTTCGTGGCCGGGTTCATCGGCAAGGCTGACGCCGACGCCACGCGAGGCCGAGAATTCGTCGATCGGGAAAAGAGTGCTGTCGGCGCCTAGTGCGTCAAACCGTACAAGAGCGAGTTGATGCCGAACGCGTAGCCCGGCACCGACATCGTGTAGAAGTACTGCGGATCGTCGGCTTCACGCTCGAACGAGTCGCCGAGATCGGTGTTGTGCGTCATCAGCATCATGATGTTGCCGTGCCTGTCGAGGATGGCGCGCGCGTGCGGCACGGCGCTTTCTTCCCCTCGCTCTGACGTGCTCCCACCATTGCTGGCCCAGAAGTTGATCGACGAAATCTGCGGCACCTTCTTGATCACGAACTGCGCCGAGAACAGCGGATGGTTGCTCGGGAGATCGATGATCGGATACTCGCTCGGCGGCAGCACTTTCGCGAGCTGACCCGTCCACCATTCCCACGCGTAGTCGCCCCAGAAGTCGTCGGCCCAGATGAAGCCGCCCTTCAAGAGATACTCACGCATACGCGCGGCTTCGTCGTTGTCGATGAAGGCTGAGCCCACTTCGGTCATCATCACGAACGGGCAGTCGAACAGCTCATCGTCGGTGAACCGGATGAGCAGGGGATTCGGCTCGCCGTTCGTGAAGCTGACGTGCGTGCGCGTCAGCTCGCTCAGACGTACCGAGAGGTTGATGTCGGCGCGCGGCCAGTCGACGCTCCAGTCGGCGCCGTCGCCGCGAAAATCTCTCCGGAACCAGGCGCGGCAGAAGTGCCAGCTGCCGTCGAAATCCGTGGGTTTGGCGAGGGTGATGTTGCCGAAGCTGCGGAACCCTTCGCCGCGGCGCTGGCGGAACTGTGCCTCGACCTCGACTGCCATGGCGAGCGCGAGGAGCGCCACCATGACCAGGACGAGAGGCCGCCGCGCAAGCAGGCCGGGCACGAGCCCAGTCTACCCTCGAAAATGGAAAAAGCGGAACGTGGAAGGAGTGGAGATGGCGCCCGCTAGTGAATCACTTCTGCCTTCGATCCAAACCCCGTGCGCGGCCCTTTGTTGTCCCGTTCGAGCACGCGATCGGAGTTTGCGATCGAGAAGCCAGACTCGTAGACGAGCTGAGCGATCCTGGCCATCTTCGGAAAGACGATCTTGTCGACCGTGTCTGTGACCTTGTGATAGTCCGGGTGAAGGCCGGTCGTGAAGAACGTGATCGGAATGCCCTTGCCGGCGTAGCTGTAGTGATCGCTTCGCGTGTAGACGCTCTCGGGATCGAGCGGATCGTTGAGCTCGTAATCGAGAGTCAACGGCTTGGGCATGGCCGCGTTGGTCTTGACGATCAGGTTGTGGAGGTCAGTGCTGATGCGATCGGCGCCCACGATGAAGACGGAGTTGGTGTAGTCGCCTTCGATGTTGTTGCAATCATCGCGGCCGACCATGTCCATGTTGAGCACGGCCTGCACTTTGTCGAGCGCCACGACGGGAAAGTCGGCGTTGAAGCGCGAGCCTTGCAGGCCGGCTTCCTCGCCGGCGTGCCAGACGAACACGACCGATCGCTTCGGTTTCGGTCCAGCGGCAAACGCTTTGGCGATTGCCAGCAGCGCCGTCGATCCGGATCCATCATCGTCGGCTCCGTTGTTGATGATGTCGCGCTGATCGAAGGGCAGTGGTACTGGCGTACCGCGTCCGCTCGCGCCGTCGGAGCCTGCCGTCGCCGCGGCAGGCGCACCTCTTCCACGTCCGGGATTCTGTACGACCTTGCCGGCCGCCTTGACTGCTGCCTGCGACGCCTCGCCTCGCGTACGGCAGCTCGTCATCGTGGGCAGTGCCCCCGTGCCGGTCTGGCTGTACCCGATGTGATCGAGGTGTGCGCCGAACATGACGTAGGTGTCTTTCAACTTGGGATCGGTGCCCTCGATCGCGCCGACGACGTTGCGGGTGCGCTGCTCGGACATCGGCTCGAACGTGTTGTCGACGGCGATCGTGATCGACGCGGGCAGCGACATCGGGGAGAGCCGCTCGCCCTTGGCCGCTTTGGCCTTGAGATCGTCGAACCCGCCCGAGCTGCCGTCGAACAAGGCGGCGAAGAACGTCTCGTCGCCGGTGATCTGCGGCGGCACGGGCGCATCGACGCGCAGCACAGTGGTGAAGTCCGGAGGAGGCGCGGCGCCTCGACCCCGCGCGCCGGCGCCTCGGCCGCGGCCCTGTAACTGCGCCTGAGCCTGCTGCAGCGCCTCGGTCGCTTTTTGCAGCGCGTCCTGCGCCTGCGTGACGGCGCGCTCCGCGTCGGTCGGGTTCGGTGCCGGCGTAAATCCGATCGCTGCTGCTGCGTGGTAGGTGTTGATCGCGACACCCGCGCCGCCGCGTCCACCCGGCGCGCCACGTCCAGCACCAGCCGCGATCACCTGTGGGCTGGGCAGCATCCAGACTACGAGCTTGTCCTTCACGTCGCGATCACGCAGGTCCGCGGCCTGCCCGTAGCCGATGAACTCGGCGCCGGTGAAGGTGAGCGTTCGTTTGCCGCCCGGACCGGCGACGAACGTCACGTGATCGCCGTGCTTGAAGGTCGTGGACTTTCCGCTCGCGCTGACGACCGTGACCGACGAATTGCGCGTGATCTTGTAGCCGCGAAGCCTGACACTCTCGAAGTACGAGCCGCCATCACCGAGAGGCTTCACCCCCCACGACTTCAGACGGTCGGCGACGTACGAGGCTGCAAGCCCGTACCCTTCAGTGAAGACCTGGCGCCCCTGGAGTTCGTCGGAGGCAAGATAGGTGAGCCACTCCTTCAAGTCCGCCGGGTTGATCTGCGCGTACTTGATTCCCTTGGACGGTTCCGGCGCCTGCGCGAGCAGCGTGCCGCCCACAGCACACGCGAAGACCATCGCCGATGACACCGTGAGCTGCAGGATACGTGGAATCTCGACGCGCTTCATAGCGATGATTCTATGCCGGGTGAGGAGGAAGCGGAGGGAGCGGAGACAAGATCACGCAGAGATCGCAAAGGCGCAGAGAACGCAGAGAGCGACGGGTGGCCCGCGCGGTGCGCGGGTGGATCGAGAGGAAGGCGCGAAAACGAGCGCCTCATGATTCGGGTGGCGTTCGTTTTCGCACCTTCCTCTCGATCCATCCGCCGGCCGGAGGCCGGCGACCACCCGTCGCCTCCGCGATCCCTGCTCCTCGGCGATCTCTGCGTGAAAATCACAACTGGCGTAAACTAACCACGTACCTAGCGGGGTCCCGCTCAACGAGAAGGAGCCCCTACCTGCGCGCCCGTTCTCGCCGGGCACGTGGACGTAGGCATCACGCGAACACACAGGACGTGTGCGATGCCTCACCACCTGACCAAACTCATTCCCAATCTGATTGTTTCTGACGTCGATCGTTCGATCGCGTTCTATCGCGATGTGCTCGGCTTCGTCGTTCAGGCGACGGTGCCGGACGGCTCGCCGTATGTCTTTGCCATCGTTCAGTCTGACGGCGTGGAGATCTATCTCAACGCCCCCGAGCCGGCTGTGGCCGAGTATCCGGCGTTCAAGGGCCGCCCCATCGGCGGCACGTTGACGCTCTTCATCCATGTCGACGATGTGCGTCGGGCGCATGAAGGGCTGAAGGACAAGGTCACGATCGTGATGCCGTTGGAGACGAAATGGTACGGTGTCACCGAGTTCGCCTTCACCGATCCGGACGGATACGTCATCACGTTCGCGCAGCAGGAAACAAGAGCATAATGAGCGGTTGAAAGGGGCCAATCATGCGCACGCGCGTCCTCGCAGTCGCTATCGCGCTCGTCGTCGCGCTCGGGTCGATTGGCCTCGCTCAATCCTCGAAGGCACGCCCTTCGGCGTCAGCGTCCGGCGCACGCGGCTATACGCCGGCGCGCACGCCGTGGGGCGATCCCGATCTGCAGGGGACGTTCACCAATTCCAACGAGTACGCCACGCCGCTCGAGCGGCCCGCGAGGTTTGCGGGGCGCACGCTGAACGACATTACCGACAAAGAGCTGGCCTCGATCAGGGAAGGCGCCGAGCAGGAGGCGATTGCGGGCCTTGCGCCCGGCCCGCGCGGCCCCGATTACTGGTGGCTCGAGAATCTGAATCTCTCGAAGCGCGCGCAGGCCTGGTCGGTCCTCGATCCGCCTGACGGGCGCATTCCCGCGCTCACCCCGCAGGCGCGCGCACGCGGGGCCGGTCCGGCGCGTACGAGCTTCATGGGCGGGCCGTTCAACGGCCCCTCCGATTTCGGCATGCTCGAGCGTTGCATCTCGCGCGGCGTGCCCGGGTCGATGATCCCGGTGATGTACGGCAACAACTACGAGATCGTGCAGACGCCTGGCTTCGTGGTGATCACGTACGAGATCATCCACGAGGCGCGCATCATCCCGCTCGATGGACGACCTCACGTCGGTGCCGGCGTGCGATCGCACATGGGTGATGCGCGCGGCCACTGGGAAGGCAACACGCTCGTCGTCGAGACCACCAACTTCACTGCCGCCTCCGCCTATCGAGGCGCCAACCCCGACACGCTGCGCGTCACCGAGCGCTTCGTGCGCGTCGCGCCCGACACGATCGCCTGGAGTGCGACGCTCGACGATCCCGATACGTGGACGCGGCCCTGGACGATCGCGATGCCGTTGACGCTCGACACACAGCCGCTGCTGCCGTTCGAGTGTCATGAACATAACTACGGGCTGGCCAATATCCTCCGGGCCGCCCGAGCGGCGGAGAAGGGCAAGTAGGGTAAACAGGGCCCGGCCCCTTGCGGGGCCGGGTGGGGCGAGCCCTTCGGGCTCGTTGGGCCGGCGGTTTGTGCCGGTGGGGCGGCGGAAAAGGCCGCCCCTTCGGGGCGGTAGGGCCGGCCCTTTCGGGGGCAGGTAGGGCGGCGCCCTTCGGGCGCCGTGGGGCCGCTTTGGGGTGGGGCCGGCGCTCGCGCCGGTGGGCATCTTTGGGGGAGGTGAGAGGCGCGGCTTCGCCGCGTGGGTAAACGACACCCAATATCGGGTAGGCACGACCCGATTGAATCTCAGATCGTCCGTCCTACTTTTGCGGCTCTGACGTATCCAGCGAGTGCCCCGCCGACGCCTCGAATCGAGAGCTCGAGCTCTCTGAACCGAACCTCGTTGATGTAGCCAAGTCGTTTGGCGACGTGAACGCAGTAGCCGACTTCCGCCAGCGAAGACCTCGAAGTGTTCAGAAACTGAAGCTTTTCGCGCTTGTGTTCTCGGGCTGATCTTTCAACGACGTTCGCAGCAACTGAGTATGCGGCGCGTCGCGTCTGCGGCCCGAGCTCGTAACGCTCGAACGAAGGAAACGCTTTGAGCGTGAGCTTGTGGAGATCGATGAAGAGATCGTCCGCTCGTTGCCAGACGACAAGTGAGTGGTGTGGGAGAGTCATGCCCCGTCATTGAGCAAGACCGTTGCCCACGCGCGCGAAGCGCCCGCGACACGCGCACGAGGGCGCGCCCCACCGGCGCGAAGCGCCGGCCCCACTCGCCCGAGCGGCCGAGCGCGACGCGCCCGGCACGTTTCAGGCACTCATCGGGCATCTAAGAACGCTAGTCTAGAGATCCTCGCCCCGGCTGTTCACACCTACACCTACACGTACACCTATCACCTAACCCTTTTGACCTTACCTTTGCCCTTTGACTTTTGACCTTTGACCTACGGACCTATCTGACCGAGCAAGCCGTGGGAGCCCACCCGGTCGCATCGCTTTGTTTCTTGAAGTTCGTACTGGTCACGAACGGCGTGGTCAACGACTGCGGATCCTCGACGATCGTCGTCACCACGAACCACGTCGATCCATCTTTCTCGTTGGAGAGATCGAAGTACTCACGCAGCACCGTGCTCTCGCTGTAAGGCGCGCCGTTCTTTCGCAGGTACCCCGGCTTCAGGTTCGTCGTCACGACTTCGAGCGATCGTCCTCGCGTGCCCTCGCGGGGGTTGAGGGCGATCGGCAGGAAGTCGGGTGGGCCCGAGCCGCGCTGCGGCTGCTCCCACTGCGCACTCGAATACCCTTGCCATGAAGGCGCGAGGCCCGTGGCCGGTTTGCCGCCGAAATGCAGCAGGCGCGTCTGCGTGCCTTGATCGGTATCGATGCGAAGCGTGGTGTCATCGTCCCACGTGATGTGCAGTCGTCCGGGCATCCGCATGAGGCCTGCCGCTCCGTACGCCTTGCACTGGTTGCCCTCGGCTTCGTCTTTCGCGGGGTCCCACGCCTGGCCGATCTTGCGGGCGGCAGCGTTCAGAGGCACGCCGGAGAAATCGCCGCGCGCCGGCGTCACCATGCGCCAGCGCCAGTCCTCGGTCACGACCGACACCCAGTAGCCGGTGAAATCGACAGGTGCGGCGGCCTTCGGCGTCGGCGGTGGTCCGCCCCGCCCGCCGCGTCCACCGGGCGGGCCTTGAGCCGTGAGTGTCGTTACGCATACGAGCACGACCGCGATGAACAGCGCTACGGCTCGCGTCACGGTTTCCTCGTCAGGCTTTTGTACACGGCTTCGACGAACGCGTCCGGTGACGATGAGCCGCTTTGGGCGCCGTAATCTCCGTCGTAATCGCGGGACGGACGCGCGGCCTTCACCTGCTGCAGCGATTGACCTTTCTTGATGAGATCCGCGATGCGGTCGCGGACGATCGTCACCATGTCGCGATACTCGACGACCTCGGCTTCATCGCAGACGCGGCCATGTCCAGGGATGACGTAGGTGCCGCCCTCCTGGTACTTCGCGGGCACCGTGATCTCGAGCACGCGATTGAGCGCCGCGATGACGCCGTTCACCGAGCCGCCGTTCTCGAGATCGATGACCGGATAGAGCTCGGGCGAGAACACATCGCCGACGCTGACGACGTCGGAGCCGCGAAAGTAGACGAGCGTGTCGCCATCGGTGTGTGCTGCCGGGACGTGGTGGAGGATGATTGCCTCGCCGTTCAGGAAGAAGTCGCGCGTCGGCGTGAAGTAGGTGTTCATCGGCATCGCCGCCGACGGCGTGTTCGAGTTGGCCGCGACCGCCGCGTCCATCATGCGATTGAACGTGTTCTCGTGCGCCATGACGCGCACCGGCTGCGGGCCGCCGCCGCCCAGCTTCACCATCGCCGCATTGCCGCCGGTGTGATCGGTATGAAGATGCGTGTTGACGATCGTGTGAATGGGCTTGTCCGTAAGCGTACGAACGGCCGCGAAGATCTCGGGTGCGACCGCTGCCGTGCCCGTGTCGACGAGCAGCACACCGTCGTTGCCAATCTGCGCCGTCACGTTGCCGGCGGGCGTGACGATCATGTACACGCTCTTCTGCACTGGCAGGATGTGGACGTTGCCGCTGCCGCTTGCACTTGGCCGAGCAGTGACTGCAGGGGGAGGAACAGGCTGCCCCTGCGCTGATGCGAAAGCGAGGCCGGTTGCGATCGCGGCCACGACGAGCAACATCGTCCTCATCGGCCGGTCGGTGAGAGGCAGTCAGTGAAGCCGGTGCAGTTGCAGAAGCGCTCGCAACGATCCTTGGGCTTGTACGCGCCCATCTTCGCGCGGAATTCGGGATAGAGCGTCTCGGCGCCGCCGCGCGCGCCTTCGAGTGGGAGGGCGTACCACTGTGAGTACTCTTTCAGCCACGGATTCGTGCCGGGCAGATAGTGCGGCACCGTTCCTTCCGGCGCAGGCACTTCAGGCAGGTATTCGCACGGGAACAGCCCCGCCCGCTGCCCGGGATCGAGGAACCAGCTCTCGCTGCGCACGAGCGGCTCGGTCAGCATCACTGGGTCGTACACGATATGCGTGATCGTGAGGTAGTTGCCGTGCAGGACCCAGTGCTCGGTGAACGTCGCCTTGCCGCTGCGCGGCACGCCATTCCGGCGCAGATACGCCGGCTTCAAGTGGGTCGTCTCGATCGTCAGCATGTTGCCTTCCCACACGCCGGTCGAGAAGCCCTGGAAGGTGTGCGGCGCGTACTCGGGCGGATGCGGACGGGCATCGAGGTAGATCGTCCGCTCGTTCTCGTAAGCGCCGATATGGGTGTGGAACGCGACGATCTTCTGAGTCGCCCGATCATAGTCGGCCCAGATGCGAAGCGGTGCCAGTCCGCGGAGCGAGTAGTCAGCCGAGTGCGGTCGGCACTGATACTCCTGGACGACTGAGATGCGATCCGGATCCCACGATTCGGCCCGCAGACGCCCGGCTTCGCTCAGCGGCAGGCCGGTGTAGTCGCCGAGCTCCGGACCCGGTATGCGCTCGATCGTGTCCTCGTGATAGAGCGGGGCCCATTGTCCCGTGAAGTCCACTTGTGCGCGTGCCGGTGAGGGGGTGGAGAGAAAGACGATGACGGCCGCAACGATCCCGACCGCGCGTGACAGGCCCATGAGCCACTCCGTTGCCGAACGTTGAACGACGAACCGAGAACTGGAACCCGGAACTCTGATCAGCTGAACCTTGAACGGTACGGGCTCATTCTACTGCTTCGCATAGAATCGCGAGGTGAGCGTACGCATCATTGCTGTGGGAGTTGTCGTCGGCGTCTTCGTCGGTGGTGTGGCCTACCTCCTCCTTCCACGTCATCCGCCGGTCGCGGCCGTCGCGCTGAAGCGGAAGCCTGCCCCGAGCCGTGAACCGATCGAGCCGACTCCGGTTGCTCCTGACACTGCTGCTGTGCCCATTCGGCCGAAAACCGTCGCGTCTCGGGTGGCGCGCAAAACACCGACGGCTCCGGCTCCCGCACCCCGGTCCGAGGCGGCCACCGAGCTCGGCACACTTCGCATCACCACCGACGTGAGCGGGGCCTCGGTGTTCATCGACCGGCAGTTCATCGGTACTGCTCCGGTGACCGCGAAGAACGTCACGCCCGGGACCCATCAACTCAACCTGACCGCGGAAGGCCACGACGGCATCGCGCGCTCGATCGACGTCGAACCCGGTCCGCGCGATCTCTCAATCCGCTTCAAGGAAGTGCGCCTCAATGCGACGCTCGCTGTCGTGCACAAGCACCGCATCGGATCGTGCACCGGCCAGCTCGTCGCCACGCCACAAGGGCTGCGATACGAGACGAGCGACAAAAACGACGGCTTCAGCGTGCCGCTCAACGCACTCGAGTCGCTCGCAGTGGATTATCAGGACAAGAATCTGAAAGTGAAGGTACGGAAGGGCAAGCAGTACAACTTCACCGATCGCGACGGCAACGCCGATCGGCTGTTCGTGTTTCAGAGCGACGTCGATAAGGTCAGACAGCGCCTCGCGAAAGGCGACACGCCGGCGACCGACTAGCTGTTATCGAGGGAACGACATTCACTGACGGAGTCAGATCTCTCTTGCCCGACTCCGATTGCGCCAACCAGGGTGACGCTTCCTTCCGCGCGGCGATCCGCTCGCCGGCCAACCGCATCTCCGGCGACTGTCTGACGGTGTCTCGCCGCTCCTTCGTCGCAAGGGGACTGACGCAGTTGCTCCTCACCCGCGGCTCGCAGCGCCTGCGATGCGGTTGGCGGCATTTCTGCGCGGCTCGCTCCACGCCGCGCTCCAGGATGCATCACCCTGGCTGGCGCAACAGATCAGGCTGGAGGCGCGCGTCCGCGCGAATAAGCACCCGTTCGGCCACGCGTCAGCAGCACCCGACTGGCTGATGTATTCCGGAGCGCCGCGTGGAGCGAGCCGCGTACGCGAGAGTTGCCAACGGACTCGCAGGCGACGCGAGCCGCGGCGGAGGAGCAACAGCGTGAGTCCCTTGCGACGGGGGAGCAGCGAGAGTCCGTAAGGCACGCGCCAGAGAGACCGTTGGCCGGCGAGCGGATCGCGGCGCAGAGGAATGCGTCAGCCAGTCGGGTGCTGGCGGCGTCAGAGACGGCCGCCGTAGCTCGTCGTCCCTGATCAGATACGGACGATCGACTGCGGCCGCGGCGAAGAGATAGGAATTCTCTGTGGCTCCGTGCCTCGGTGGTTCGTGTCAGTGAACGCCGCCGTAGGCGAGCTCACCCCAGCGCTTCGGCCACCGCCTCGACGTGGCCATCGACCTTCACGTTGTCCCAGCGCTGGACGACCTTGCCGTCAGGACCGATCAGATAGGTCGTGCGGGCGATGCCCATGTACTTCCGGCCGTAGCGTGACTTCTGCTGCCACACACCGTACTTCTCAGCGACCGCATGATCGGCATCGGCGAGCAGCGGGAACGTGATGCCGTGCTTGTTCGCGAACTTCGCCTTGCTCTTCTCGTCGAGGATGCTCACGCCGAGCACCGCGGCCTTGGTTTTCTTGAACGCCGGCAACTGTGCCTGGAACTCACACGTCTCCTTGGTGCAGCCGGGCGTGTCGTCTTTCGGGTAGAAGTACAGGATCAACGATCGGCCCTCGTAGTCCGACAGCCGGTGCGTGTCGCCGTGCTGATCGTTGAGCGCGAACGACGGGGCTTTCCTGCCTGGATCGATGAGCGGCATATAGCACGTCATAATACGTCTTTCAGATGAGCGAATCGCGCACGGCCATCATCGCAGTCGACGGCACCTTCACCTACCAGGATCTCGACGAGGCATCGAAGCGTGTCGCCGGCACTCTGCTGGGCGACAACGAAGACCTGAACCAGACGCGTGTCGCCTTCCTCGTGTCGCCGAGCTTTGCCTACGCAGCCGTGCAGCGTGGGATCTGGCGCGCCGGTGGCGTGGCGATACCGCTGGCGGTATCGCATCCGCCACCTGAACTCGAATACGTCATTCGTGATTCGGGCGCGTCGGTCGTGGTGGCCGACGCCGCGTGTGCACCGCGAGTCGCCAGCCTGGCGCGGGCGGCACGCGTCCGCTTGCTGACATCAGCCGAAGCGCTCGCCGCGGCGTGTGCCGAAGGGCTGCCGCACCTGGGCTCGAACCGGCGCGCGATGATCATCTACACGAGTGGTACGACGGGACGTCCGAAAGGTGCCGTCACCTCGCATCAGAACATCGGCGCGCAGATCGGGTCGCTCGTCGAAGCATGGCGATGGTCGCCGTCCGATCGTCTGCTGCTCGCACTTCCCCTGCACCACGTGCACGGCATCATCAATGGGCTCGGATGCGCGCTCGCGGTGCGCGCGACCTGCGAGATCCTGCCGGAGTTCGACGCCGAGCGCATCTGGTCGCGTCTGGCCTCCGGCGATGTGACGGTCTTCACGGCGGTGCCGACGATGTATCACCGGTTGATTGCGTCGTGGGAGGCGGCCTCACCAGAGGTGCAGCGTGAGCGATCCGCTGGTGCTCGCCGCCTGCGTCTGATGATGTCGGGCTCTGCGGCGTTGCCGGTGCGGACGCTTGAACGATGGCGCGAGATCACCGGACACACGCTCCTCGAACGCTACGGCATGACCGAGATCGGCATGGCGCTCTCGAATCCGATTGCCGGTGAGCGGCGGCCGGGGAGTGTCGGGCAGCCGTTGCCGGATGTGGAAGTCCGGCTGGTCGACGAGGCGGGCGATGCGGTGTCCGAGGGAACGCCGGGAGAACTCGAAGTGCGCGGACCGACCGTGTTCATGGAGTACTGGCAGCGCGAGGAAGAGACGCGCGCCGCGTTCCGCGACGGCTGGTTCAGAACCGGCGATGTGGCGGTCCTCGAAGCCGGATCGTACCGGCTGCTCGGCCGGACGAGCGTCGACATCATCAAGACCGGCGGATACAAGGTTTCAGCGCTCGAGATTGAAGAGGTGCTGCGCCTGCATCCGGCGATCGCCGAATGCGCGGTCGTCGGTGTTGAAGACGAGGCCTGGGGCGAGCGGGTGTCGGCGGCGGTGGAGTTGCGCGACGGTGCGACGCTGTCGCTCGACGAGCTTCAGGGATGGGCGAAGAGTCAGCTCGCTCCCTACAAGATTCCGCGCGCGCTTCAGGAAGTGAGCGCCCTGCCACGGAATGCCATGGGCAAGGTGGTCAAGCCGCAGGTTGCCGGTCTCTTCAAATAGCGATAACCTCCCGGGCATGGGACGGCACTGGCGCAGGTGGACCGCTCTCGCGGCGATCGTCATCGCCGCCGCCGGCGTGGCGCATGCCCAGCGCTACTTTCGGGAGGGCAGCTACGAGGAGCGATCTGCGCCGCCCGTGATGCCGGACGCGAACTTCGTGGTCTGCCGTCTCGCGTATCGACAGGTTCGTTCCGAAATATCCGGCATCGGCTGGAAGACGGATTATCCGTACGCCGAGATCAACCTGACCACACGATTCTCCGAGCTCACCAAGGCCCGCGTCAGCCGCGACGCGAATCACACGCCGAACTTCTATGTGGTGCGCCCGCTCGACGATACGCTGTTCAACTGTCCGATCCTCGTGGCCTCCGACGCCGGCACGATTGGGTTCCACGACGACGAGGCCGAGCACCTTCGCAACTACCTCCTCAAAGGCGGATTTCTCTGGGTCGATGACTTCTGGGGCACGGCCGCCTGGGATCACTGGGCGAGCCAGATCGCGCGTGTGTTTCCTCCGAGCGAGTTTCCGATCGAGGACGTGCAGATCGGCGATCCGCTGCTCAGCAGCCTCTTCGAAGTGAAGCAGATTCCCCAGATCACGAACATCCAATTCTGGAGGCGTTCCGGCGGCACCACGACCTCAGAGCGCGGCGAGGACAGCGCCGTCGTTCACTTCCGCGCGATCCGCGACAGCCATCATCGGATCATGGTCATCATGACGCACAACACCGACGTCGCCGATTCGTGGGAGCGTGAAGGCGAGGATCCGGCGTTTTTCTATCAGTTCTCACCCGCGGGCTATGCGCTCGGCATCGACGTGCTGCTCCACGCCATGACGCATTGAGAACGTTTTTGCATTCTGCATTCTGCATTCTGAATTCTGGATTCTGAATTCCTAGATGCGTCCGACAAAGTCGCGCTCGCGCTTCACTCTCCTTGCCAAATGGACCGCTCGCGCGACCGGCCGTCCGGTCACCTTCTTTCTCGCGCTGTCCGTGATCATCGTGTGGGCGGTGACCGGCCCGATGTTTCACTACAGCGACACGTGGCAGCTCGTGATCAACACGGGCACGACGATCGTCACGTTCCTGATGGTGTTCCTGATTCAGGCGACGCAGAACCGCGACAGCGAGGCGGTGCAGGTCAAGCTCGACGAGATCATCCGTGCCCTTGGCAGCGCCAAGAACGAGCTGCTGGATCTCGAAGAGCTCGAGGAAAAAGATCTCGACGAGCTCAGAGAGGTGTACTGCGATATTGCGAAGAAGGCGCGGGAGAAGCGCGCCGCGTCCAGAACAGGTACCCGGGAACGCCGATCAAGATGATGACGAGCCCGCGAACGGTTGTGGCCGTCTGGTACATGAAGAGGACCGCCAGCACCGTCGCGGCCCCTGCGATGTACAACGCGGGAACGATCGGGTAGCCAAACGCCCGATAGGGGCGATCGACATTCGGCATCGTCTGTCGAAGGCGGAACAACGCGCCAATGGTCAGGATGTAGAAGATCAGCGCTGCCGAAATGACGTAGTTCAGCAGGTCGCCGTACAGGTTGCTGTACGAGTGGGTCGAGGCGTTGTAGGTCCGCGGCAGGATCAGGATCGCGGTCCAGATGCCCTGGAGTACGAGCCCCCACGCCGGCACGTTGTGCGCGTTCAGCGTGCCCGTCCGCCGGAAGAACACCTTGTCCCGTCCCATCGCGTAGTAGGCGCGTGCGCCCGCGAGTATCAGCCCGTTGTTGCAGCCGAAGGTCGAGATCATGATCCCGATCGCCATGATCATTGCGCCCAGGCCCGGGAAGATCGCTTCCAGCGCCGCGGTTGCCACGCGATCGGACGGCGCGTGTTGAATCGCGTCGAAGGGCAGCGTCACCAGGTACGCCACGTTGGCGAGGAGATACAGCGTGATCACGATGCCCGTGCCGAACGCCAGCGCGAGCGGAATGTTGCGTCGCGGTTCCTTCACTTCGCCGGCGGTGAAGGTGATGTTGTTCCAGGCGTCGGCCGAGAACAGCGATCCCACCTGCGCGACACAGAGTGCGACGAACACGCCGAATCCGGTGGTGGCAGTGAGCCCGGGCGCCAGCTCCGTGACGCCGCGTGGCGTCCAGAGGTCACCGAAGTTCGCGCCGACGGCGCCGGCGTTCCAGCCGAACAGAAGCCCGACCGCGATCAACGCGAGGAGCGCGCCCGTCTTGGTCGTCGTGAACGTGTTCTGAATGAGCTTTCCCCAGTCGAGTCCACGCGTGTTGGTCCACGTGAGCAGCGCGACCATGAGGATGCCGAGCAGTTGAACGGTGGAGAGCGAGAACGCGTATCCCGTCGAGACGTGAATCGGCGGGATCAGATAGTGCTCCTCGGAGAACCAGGGCAGGAGGTAACCCGTATAGCGCGCGAAGCCGACCGCCACCGCCGCAATCGTGCCGCTCTGGATGACGGTGAAGAGCGTCCACCCGTAGAGGAATCCCCAGATCGGTCCGAACGCCTCGCGCAGGTAGACGTATTGACCGCCGGCGCGCGGCATCATCGCCGCCAGCTCGCCGTATGAGAGCGCGGCTGCGAGTGTCAGCACGCCGGTGATGACCCACGCGGTCAGCAGCATGCCGGGGCTGCCGGTTTGCCGCCCCATCTCGGCGGAGACGAGGAAGATCCCGGACCCGATCATCGAGCCGACGACGACCATGGTCGAGGCGTAGAGGCCGAGGCCGCGTTTGAACTCGGTATCCAGCTGGACGACTGATAGTGTGGCCACTGGCTACTCGCTAATCCGGAAGATACGGAATGGTCTGCGGCCCTTGCGGCAGGACGCAGAGCGTCGACGCCGGGCCGGCGTGGAGCAACCGCTCGCGAACAGTTTCTTCAATGTCATCGATCGGGGTGAAATGGGCGGCACGTACTTCATCGGGACGAAGGCCTCCAGTCTTTACGAGGACGTCCGCTTTCGTCTGGATCTGGGCCTGCACCTGGACCTGCCACTGATCGGGGACCGAATACCCTGGTGTGGCGATCATCTCGAGCAGGGCGGCCGGCGTGGCCGCCGATCCGAGCACCTTGCCATACGCGCCGTGTGAGGGCAGCCCGTCGCGGCATTCCGCTGCGCAGACGATGGTGCCGCCTGGCTTGACGATCTTCGCCGCGGCCGACATGCCTTTGACCGCCTGATAGAGATTCTGGTCGAGAGGGTAGCCCGAGTTCGTCGTGAGCACGAGATCGAACGGCGACGGCACCTGTCGCATCGCCGTGCCCTTGGCATACGCGCATGCGGCCCGGTGTTCGGAGAAGACGTCACCCGCGAACGCGGCGGTGATCTTCTGCTCGCGGTTGAGCGTCACGTCGACCGCGAAGTGAACAGGGACCATCCGCGCGATCTCGCGCACGTCGTCGTGGACCGGGTTGCCTTCGGTGACGCCCCAGGTCGCGAGCGGGTGGCCGATGTGATGCACGTCGTGCAGGATCATCACGGTCTCGAGGCCGGCGAGCCCCGGCGCCGCCATCTTCGGGCCGCCGCTGAACCCGGCGAAGAAGTGCGGTTCGACGAAGCCGGTCGTGATCCGGAAGTCGGCGTCGAGCCATTCGCGATTGAGGAACACGGGCACGCCGGTCGACGTCGTTCCGGCCCGCCCCAGCGTCGCGGGGGCCCGGCTGTCGTGGTTGATCACGCGGTAGCAACTCAGGATCTCGCGGCCCAGCATCCGCTCGAGCTCGGGCGGTGTGTTGGTGCGATGCGTGCCGGTGGCGATCAGGATCGTGACGTCCCCGGGCGAGACGTGCGGCATCTCGTCGAAGAGCGCCCGCAGCATCTCGATCCGCGGCTGCGCTCGCGTGATGTCGCACACCGAGATCGCTACGCGCTGCCCGGGACGCACGAGCTCGCGCAGCGGCGCACGGTCCAGCGGCGCGCGGATGGCGTCGAGCAGCGTGGCGTGCGCGTCCGGCACCGCCGGGCGCGGCACGGGCTCGATCACGGTAACGCGCTCCTCAGGGAGGGTCACCTCGAGGCCGTCGCTGCCGTAGTCCAGTCGCAGTCTCAATTGGTCCTTGGTCCTTGGTACTTAGTGCGTGGTCTGGTCCTTGGTCCGTCCTCGGTCCGAAGTCCCTCGCTCGCGGCCACGGTGGAGGACCAGAGGACCTGGGACCACAGCACGGACCGAGGACCAAGCACCAGGAACCAAGGACGAAAGGGAGTGTACCATTGCCCGATCCATGGATGAACGACTGGTAGACGAGTTCCGGCGCATCTGCGGGGCGGACGCAGTCCTGCACGAGCCGTTGCAGCTCATGACCTATGAGTGCGACGCGCTGCCGCATCTGCGTGAGAAGCCGGCGGTGGTCGTGCTCCCCGGGTCGGCCGCCGACGTCCAGAAGATCGTGCGGGTGTGCGCGCGGGAAGGGGTGCCGTTCGTCGCGCGGGGACACGGAACCGGTCTGTCCGGTGGCGCGCTGCCGGTGCCTGGCGGTGTGGTGATCAGCCTGTCGAGGCTGAATCGCGTGCTCGACGTCGACATTCCCAACAAGCGCGTGACGGTTGAACCCGGCGTCACCAACCTCGAGGTCACGCGACGCGTGGCGCCCTTCGGCTGCTACTACGCGCCCGATCCGTCGAGTCAGCAGGTGTGCTCCATCGGTGGCAACGTGGCCGAGAATTCAGGTGGCGCGCACTGCCTGAAGTACGGTTTCACGGTGCATCACGTACTCGCGGTGGAGGCGGTGCTGCCCGACGGTGAGATCGTCGAGATCGGCAGTCCACTCGCCGACACACCCGGTCCCGATCTGCTTGCGCTGATCATCGGAAGCGAGGGCACGCTCGCGGTCGTCACCAAAGCGGTGGTGCGCATTCTGCGCCGGCCCGAAAGCGTGCAGACGCTGCTCGCGGCGTTCGACAGCATCCGGGAAGCGGGCGCCGCGGTCTCAGACATCATCGGTGCCGGCATCGTGCCCGCTGCCGTCGAAATGATGGACCGTCTCGCGATCCGCGCCGCCGAGGCCGCAGTGCATCCGAACTTTCCACCGGCGGACACCATTCTGATCGTCGAGCTCGATGGGCCCTCTGCCGAAGTGCGCGAGCTGTTTGCGACCGTCGAGGACACCTGCACGCGTGCCGGTGCGACAACCATCGAAGTCGCACAGGACGATGAACAGCGGGCGCGGATCTGGAAGGGACGGAAGGCCGCATTCGCGGCGATGGGTCGCGTGTCGCCCAACTACTACGTGCAGGATGGCGTGGTGCCGCGCACGAAGCTGCCCGAAGTGCTCGCGCGGATCCGTCGGCTCGACCAGCGATCCGGTCTTCGCATCGGCAACGTCTTTCACGCGGGCGACGGCAACCTGCACCCGCTGATCTGCTACGACGAGCGCATTCCCGGTCAGTCGGCGCTCGCAGAGGAAGTGGCGCGCGAGATCCTCACGTACTGCATCGAAGCCGGCGGATCGATCACCGGTGAGCACGGGGTCGGGGCCGACAAGCGCGACTACATGCCGCGCATGTTCTCACAGGACGATCTCGACGTGATGCAGCAGATGCGCGACGCGATCGATCCTCGCCGCTTGTGCAATCCGGGGAAGGTGCTGCCGACGCCGCGCCTCTGCGGTGAGGTGCCAGGTCCCTATCGCGAACACCCGGTCGAAAAGGCAGGTCTGGCCGAACGCTTCTGATGGTACCCACCGAGATGCGTGCGGGCAGCGCGAGCGATGCCGTCGACGGCGTCGTGCCGCGTCAGGTGATCGAGCCGGAGTCGGCCAGCGAGCTCGGGGTCGCGTTAGCGTCGGCGTCACGCGATCGGCTCGCGACGATCATTCGCGGGGGGGGCACGAAGATCGACTGGGGGCGCACGCCGGTTGCCGTCGATCTGGTCGTCTCCACTGCGCGCCTCGACCGCACGATCGTCCACCGGCACGGCGATTTGACTGCGACGGTGCATGCCGGCGTGACGCTGAAGCATCTCAATCAGGAGCTGGCCCGGTACGGACAGTGGCTGCCGATCGACAGCGCGTTCGATGAGGCGACCATCGGTGGCATCGTCGCCTCGAATGATGCGGGGCCGATGCGGCATCGCTACGGCACGCCGCGCGATCTGCTCATCGGTGTCAACCTGGCGATGGCGGACGGGCGGCTGGTGAAAGCCGGCGGCCACGTCGTGAAGAACGTGGCAGGGTACGACCTCGGTCGACTGATCAGCGGATCGTTCGGTACCCTCGCGGTGATCGTGGACGCGACGTTCAAGCTCCTGCCGATCCCGCGGGCATCGGCGACGCTCGTGGCCTCGTACACAGACGCCGGGCGTCTCGCTCATGACGCGGCCTTGATCTCGGCTTCTCAAGTCGAGCCGCTCGCTTTCGATGTGCGTGTGTCCGCGACCGACGTACGGCCAACCGGTTCGACGAGCCACGAGACCTGTCAGTTGCTGGTGCGTCCGGCATCGAGCCCATCGGCGGTCGACGCGCAGATCGAATCGCTTCGTCGGCTTGCGCAGCGCGACGGCCAGCTGATGGTGGGCGAGGCCGAATCGTCTGTGTGGAACGAGCAGGTGCGTCTGCCGTGGAGGGACGATGGTGCGGTCGTACGTATGGCATGGCTGCCCGCGAAGCTGGCCGACGTCATCACACTGATTCACGAGGTGCAGCAGCTGGCGGGCGGACGGCTCTCGATGGTCGGCCGCGTCGGCGCCGGCGCCGGCCTGTTGAGGATCGAGGGCGATGGCCGGACGCAGTCCGCGGTCGTACGTCGACTGCGCTCGAGCGAGTTGGTCGGCAACGTCACGGTGCTGCGCGGAAGCCGCGAGCTCAAATCGCTGGTTGATGTGTGGGGAGAGCCGGCCGTTTCGATGAACGTTCTGCAGTCGCTCAAACGGAGTCTCGACCCCGCGGGAATCTTGAATCCCGGGCGCGGTCCAATTTGAGCGTGGTTGAGCATTTGAGCACTGACACTCACGACTCGCCATCGAGCGCTTTGATCGACAAATGTGTTCACTGCGGCTTCTGTCTGCCGACCTGCCCGACCTATCTGCTGTGGGGCGAGGAGATGGATTCGCCGCGCGGCCGGATCTATCTGATGAAAGCGGGCATCGAGGGGCGCGCGGATGTGACGACCTCGTACGTGCAGCACTTCGATGCCTGTCTCGGCTGCCTCGCTTGTGTCACCGCGTGTCCCTCCGGCGTACAGTACGCGCCGCTCATCGAAGGCGCGCGTGCCCAGATCGAGCGCACGTTCGATCGTCCCCCCGGCGACTCGCTGTTTCGACGTCTTCTGATGGCGATCGTTCCGTATCCGTCGCGGATGCGAATCGCGATGCTGCCGCTGCTGGTGCTCGGTCCGATTCTGCGCCGCCTGGCTGTGCGATCGGGACGGCCCGTCGTCGCGCCGGTGGGACGGCCCCGGGATACGGGCGGTGGGTTGTTCGCGCGACTTGCAGCGGCACTGGCTGTGGCACCTCCTGTGAGCTGGCGATCGATCGTCGGTCGTCTGCCTGAGCGAACGCCGGCGGCCGACTCGGAGCGCATGCGGGTCGCGCTGCTGGCTGGTTGCGTGCAGCGGCTGTCGTTCGGCCACGTCAATCGCGCCACGATCCGGGTGCTCGCCGCCGAAGGGTGTCGTGTGGACGTGCCGGCCGGCCAAGGATGCTGCGGCGCGCTGCCGCTGCATGCGGGGCAGAGCGACCAGGCGCGTGCGTTGGCTCGCCACAACATCGAGGTGTTCGAAGCAGCCGCCGTCGATCGGATCGTCGTCAACGCCGCGGGATGCGGCTCGGCCATGAAGGAGTACGGTCAGTTGTTCGCGAACGACCCGGCCTGGGCCGAGCGCGCTCGCGCGCTGAGCGGCAGGGTCCGCGACGTGTCGGAACTGCTGGCCGAACTCGGCGACGTTCGGGCGATCCGCCGGCCTTTGCCCGCGCGCGTCGTCTATCACGATGCGTGTCACCTGGCGCACGGGCAGGGCGTGCGCTCGCAGCCCCGCGACCTTTTGCGTGCCATCCCCGGCGTGGAGCTGCTGGTGCCGGAAGAGGCCGAGATCTGCTGTGGGAGCGCCGGAATTTACAACCTGGTGCAGCCGGAACCGGCCGCCCAACTCGGAGCTCGAAAAGTCCGCCACATCGCGACGCTCTCGCCGGATATGATTGCCACGGCCAACCCCGGGTGCACGCTGCAGATCGCGGCTGCCGCCCGGGGGCTGGGGTACGACTGGCCGATCTTTCATCCCATCGAACTCGTCGACGCTTCGATTCACGGCGTCGATCCGCGCACGCGTAAGTAGGGCCGCCTGAAGGCGGCCCCCACGGGTGTACGTAGGGGCCGCCTTCAGGCGGCCCATGAAGAGAGTAGGGGCCACCTTCAGGTGGCCCGAAGAAGGGGAGCTATGTGGCAGCACAACTATGAACCGATCGCCGGAAGCCTCGGTGCATCGGCGCTCGTGGCGGCAATCCCGATCGTCGTCCTGTTCGTGATGCTGGGTGTGCTGCGAAAACCAGCCTGGATGTCGGCATTGGCGGCGCTCGCCTCGGCGCTGCTCGTGTCGCTGACCGCCTATGGCATGCCGGCGAGTCTGGCCATCATCTCGACGATCTATGGCGCGGCTTTCGGCATGTTCCCGATCGCGTGGATCGTGTTCACGTCGATCATGCTGTATCGGCTCGCGGTCGACACCGGCAAATTCGAGGTCATCAAGGATTCGGTCGGCGGGCTCACCGACGATCGTCGCCTGCAGGCGATGTTCATCGCGTTCTCCTTCGGTGCGTTCATCGAAGGCGCGGCGGGATTCGGCGCGCCGGTCGCGGTCTCCGGCGCGATGCTGGCGGGGCTCGGGTTCTCGCCGTTCTATGCGGCGGGCATCTGTCTGCTCGCGAACACGGCGCCGGTCGCATTCGGCTCGATCGGCATTCCGGTGACCACGCTCGCCAACGTTACCGGCCTGCCGGTCCTGGCCTTGAGCGCGATGGTCGGCCGTCTCTGCGCGATGATCTCGCTGTTCATCCCCGGCTACCTGATCCTCGTCATGGCCGGACCGAAGCGCGCGCTCGAAGTCCTTCCGGCGATCATCGCGTGCGGGCTCTCGTTTGCCGGCATGCAGTTCTTCGTCTCGAACTTCATCGGGCCGGAGCTCACTGACATCGTGAGCTCGCTCACGTGCATCATCGTCATGGTGGTGGTACTGAAGGTCTGGAAACCGTCGCGCATCATGCGACTCGAAGGTGACACGCCGATCGTCGCGGCGACGTCGCGCCACACGCCCAGCGAGATCTTCATGGCATGGTCGCCGTACCTGCTGCTCGTCGTGTTCGTCCTCGTGTGGGGAGACCCCGGTACGAAAGCCAGGATCAACGCGTGGACGCACTCGTTGTGGCCGGCGGCGATTCCGATGCACGCGACGCTGCCGAACCGCCTGCTCGTGCCCGGCCTGCACAATATGATCACGCAGGTACCGCCGGTCGTTCCGAAGCCGACACAGTACGCGGCGCTCTTCGAGATGAACTGGTTGAGTGCGTCGGGCACCGCGTGCCTGCTCGCGACGCTGGTCGCCGCGCTGGTGCTGCGCGTGAGACCGGCAAAGGTCATCGACATCTACGTCGCGACATTCAAGCAGCTGAAGTTCGCGCTGCTGACGATTGCGTCGATGCTCGGCCTCGCGTATCTCATGAACTATTCAGGGATGACATCGACGCTCGGCCTGCAGCTGGCCGCCACAGGCGGCGCGTTTCCATTTTTCAGCGCGGTCATCGGGTGGCTCGGCGTCTTCCTCACCGGGAGCGACACGTCGGCCAATGCGCTCTTCGGCAATCTGCAGGTTGTCACCGCCAATGCACTAGGGATGAATCCCGTACTCACGGCATCAGTCAACTCGGCCGCCGGCGTCATGGGCAAGATGATTTCCATCCAGAGCATCGCGGTGGCCGTCGCCGCAACGGGGATGACACGCGCGGACGAGGGTCGGCTCTTCCGTTTCACGATCAAGCACAGCGTGTTCCTGATGGTGGTGATGGGCCTCATCTCGCTGATCATCGCCTACCTGTTTCCACACTTCGTTCCCGCGCTTCCATCCAGTCCATCCAGTTAGGGCTGAGCGAGCGTCGCGCCGAAGGCGGACCCGAACTTGCTTAATCCCAACACGCGCGGATGGTTCCGCGCGCGTACGGCCGTTCTGCAGCTCCGCGGTAAACGGACGTCGTAACCAGATACGTATCCTGAAAAGATCTTCCCGGCCTGAGGCACATGTCCACACGCGATCCCGATCGGCGTCAGTTCTTCGCGCGCGTCGTCAAATCGATTCAAGCGGCAATCGGCGGTACGTTAGGAGTTGTACTTGGCGGTTCGATTCTCTCGCCGAGTTTTTCCTCGCGCGAGGAGCACTGGCTGCCGGCGGCCAGTCTCAGCGGCCTTCCCGACAACGCGCCGACGTCGATCACGCTGCGCATCGTGCGCGAAGACGGCTACAGTCAGATCGTCGATCACCGCACGGTGTTTCTCGTGAAGAGCGGCGCCGAGGTCATCGCGCTCGATCCCACGTGCACGCACCTCGGGTGCCGCGTGCGATGGGAGTCTGAGAACCATGTCCTGCGCTGTCCATGTCACGGTGGTGTGTACGACCACCTCGGAAACGTGAAATCCGGTCCGCCTCCCGCGCCACTCCCCAGGCTCGCGACCAAGATCGACAACGATCAGATTCTGGTTCAGATCTAGTGGTATGTCCTTCAAGAGTTGGAACTGGCCGCTCCGATGTCGCGGCCAGCAGAACCGAGATCGAACCCTCGTTGTGACCATGACTTCTTCAGTTGAGACGGTCCAGTAGATGGCCTCTTGGTACGCGCTGCTCGATTGGCTCGACTCGCGCACAGGCTGGCGTACGGGTCGACGACATCTGCTCGAGGAGCCGATTCCGGCGGGAGTGGGCTGGTGGTTCGTGACCGGCAGCGTGCTGTTGATGCTGCTCGCGGTGCAGCTCATTACCGGCGTCGTGCTCGCGATGTATTACGTGCCGTCACCCGAGCATGCCTACGACAGCATCCGCTACATCATGGAGCGCCTCACGTTCGGGCGCATCCTGCGCGGCCTGCACTTCTTCGGTGCCAGCTTCATCGTCGTGGCCGCGGTGATCCACATGCTGCGCGTCGTGGCGCTCGGCTCGTACAAGAAGCCGCGCGAGGTCACGTGGATTTCCGGCGTCCTGCTCCTGCTCGTCATTCTCGGATTCGCTCTGAGCGGATACCTGCTGCCGTGGGATCAGAAGGCGTACTGGGCGACCACTGTCACGATCAACATCGCCCGCAGCGGGCCGATGGGCGAGTTCATCGCGGGTCTGCTCAAAGGTGGATCGACGCTCGGCTCGCTCACGCTGCTGCGCTGGTACGCCGCGCACGTCTTTCTGCTGCCAGCCGCGCTCATTGGCTTCGTGCTCGCACATCTGTTTCTGATGCGTCGTCATGGCATCTCGGGGATGCTTCGGCCCGTGCCCGGTGCGCCGAAGCCGTTCTATCCGTATCACGCGCTGAAGGACACGATTGCCGGCGCGCTCGTCTTCGCCCTGCTCATCACATTCGCTGCGACGTTTCGGGCGCCGCTCGATGCGATGGCCGATCCCGCGGACGCCAACTACGTGCCTCGGCCCGAGTGGTACTTCCTGAGTCTCTTTCAGCTGCTGAAGTATTTCCCCGGCCCGCTCGAGCCGGTGGCGACGATGGTGATCCCCGGACTGGTCGTGGCGGTCCTGCTGCTCCTGCCGTTCCTCGATCGCGGGCCCGATCGCCGTTTCTACAAGCGACCGCTCGTGACCAGCGGCTTTGCGGTCATCGGGCTGAGCATCATCGTGCTCACCTACCTCGGGTACAAGGACACGCCAGCGCACGCGAACCCTGCGGTGTGGGGCCCGTTGCCGCTCGCTGGGGCCGAGTTCGCAAACGACAAGCGCTGCCAGCGGTGTCATGTCGTGGGCGGCGTCGCGAACCCGATCGCGGCGACGCGCCTCACGCGGGAGCCCTCATGGCTGGTCGCGCACGTGCGCGATCCGGAGATGATCGGTCCCGGACTGCGTGAGCCGCCCAATGGGGGCATGAACGAGGGGCAGGCGCGATCGATCGCGAGCTACTTGCGCAAAGTCCGCATCGGCGCACCTGTGCCGTCGGTCCCCGAGGCTGAGCGTCGCGCGTCGATCGTCTTCGGCCGCTACTGCGCGAGCTGCCACATGATCGACGGGGAGGGAGGCGCGGTCGGACCCGACTTGTCGCGAGTCGGCGCACGGCACGACGCGGCCTGGCTGAAGCCGTGGATCACGCAGCCCGATGCGGTCGACCCAGCGGCCAGCATGCCAGCCTTCGGAGAAGTGTTGAGCGGGCAGGAGATGGCGGCGATCGTCGCCTACCTTGCCGACCGAAGGTAAGTTGTTGATATCTCAGCTAGTTGACTGCGGCTCCCTGGGTGCCGCATCGCACCGCCTCATGACCGCGCGTTCGAGCATCGGTGACAGTGGCCGACAGTACCATTGCGGTGGAATTGCCTGGCCGATAAAGAGTGGCCTGTCAGTTGGTTGCGTGCCCGGAACGGAGCATGCTATATTCGTCAGGTTCTCTTGGAGCTAGGACACCCTATCTAGCCTCCACCACGCTGGAAAGAAGCCCCGCATCGCTAGGAGCAGGCGGGCTGTTTTCCTGGAGAGGACGCGGACGGTATCACCGTCCCTCCGTGCATTCAACAAAGTAGGGGATTGCAGTTTCAGGCGCCAGACGCGGCATCGCGTGTGTCGATGTCGTTCTTCAGGCCTGGACGGACAGCGAGTGGCCGTGCTCGCAGGAATCGAATTGGGTCGGAGGTCATTTTTCGAGGACACCTCTGACCGTGCACGGAATGGCGTGTCCTCGAAGAAGTGACTTCACATCTCGTATGCCGACGATCAGCCAACTCGTCCGACAGGGACGCAAGAAGATCGTGACGAAGACCAAGAGCCCGGCGCTCCAGGTCAGCCCCCAGAAGCGCGGCGTGTGTGTGCGCGTGTTCACGCAGACGCCGAAGAAGCCGAATTCCGCGCTGCGGAAGGTCGCGCGCGTGCGCTTGACCAACGGCATCGAGGTCACGACCTACATCCCCGGTGTCGGGCACAACCTGCAGGAGCACTCGCTCGTGCTGATTCGCGGCGGCCGTGTAAAAGATCTCCCGGGCGTGCGCTATCACGTGGTCCGCGGCACGCTCGACGCGGTCGGCGTGCAGGGCCGCAAGCAGGGTCGCTCGAAATACGGCGCGAAGCGCCCGAAGCAATAGGACATCGCCATGCCCCGCAGACGAGAAATCCCGAAGCGCGAACTGGCCGCCGACCCGCTCTACAACAGCGTGCTCGTCAGCAAGTTCATCAACACCGTGATGCACGACGGCAAGCGCAGCACCGCCGAGCGCATCCTCTATAAGAGCTTCGACATCATCAAAGAGCGCACCGGTGACGACCCGCTCAAGGTGTTCAAGAAGGCGCTCGACAACGTGAAGCCGAGTCTCGAGGTGAAGTCACGTCGCGTCGGCGGCTCGAACTATCAGGTGCCGGTCGAAGTGAACCCGAATCGTCGCCTCTCGCTCAGCATCCGCTGGCTGGTCGGCTACGCGCGCGATCGCGGCGACGGCAAGACGATGCAGGAGAAACTCGCAAACGAATTGCTCGACGCGTCGAACCTGCGTGGCGGCGCCGTCAAGAAGCGCGAAGACACGCACCGGATGGCCGAAGCCAACAAGGCATTCGCCCACTATCGCTGGTAAGTGGTGTAGGCCGGGTCTTGTGGTGTAGACCCGGCGTAAGAGTCGGAAATCGCAGCAAAACGTTAGGAAGCAGCTAGAGAAACGGATCGGCAATGCCTCGTCAGACACCGCTCAATCGCACGCGCAATATCGGCATCATGGCGCACATCGATGCCGGGAAGACGACCACTACAGAGCGGATCCTCTTCTACACCGGAATTACGTACAAGATTGGCGAAGTGCATGAAGGCACCGCCGTCATGGACTGGATGGAACAGGAGCAGGAGCGCGGCATCACTATCACCTCTGCGGCGACGACCTGCTTCTGGCGCGACATCCGCATCAACATCATCGATACGCCGGGCCACGTCGACTTCACCGCCGAAGTCGAGCGCTCGCTGCGTGTGCTCGACGGCGCCTGCGCGGTCTTCGACGCCGTCTCCGGCGTCGAACCGCAATCGGAAACGGTGTGGCGTCAAGCGGACAAGTACCGCGTGCCGCGCATCTGCTTCGTCAACAAGATGGACCGCATCGGCGCCGACTTCAAGATGACGCTCTCGCAGATCGAGTCGAAGCTGGGTGCGAATCCAGTGGCAATACAGCTTCCGATTGGCTCGGAGGACAAGTTCCGCGGTGTGATCGACCTGCTCAAGATGAAGGCGATCACCTACAAGGACGAGACGATGGGCGCCGACTACATCGTGTCGGACATTCCGGCCGACATGATGACCGAGGCGCAGGAGTATCGCGAGAAGCTGGTCGAAAAGGTCAGCGAGCACGACGACAAGCTGCTCGAGAAGTACCTGCACGGCCAGGAAATCACTGAAGACGAGATTCGCGCCGCGCTGCGCAGCCGCGTGATCAAGTCGGTGCGCGACGAAGCCACCGCGTTCGTGGTCGTGATTTGCGGATCGGCGTTCAAGAACAAGGGCGTGCAGCCGCTGCTCGACGCGGTGGTCGACTACCTGCCGTCGCCGCTCGATGTTCCGCCCATCAGCGGCCTCGATCCGAACGCCAAAGAGGAAACGCTCATCGAGCGTCCGGCGTCGGACGATGCGCCGTTCTCATCGCTGGCGTTCAAGCTGATGACCGACCCGTTTGTGGGTCAGCTGACGTTCATCCGCGTGTACTCGGGTGTGCTGACCTCGGGATCGGCGGTCTACAACGCAACCAAAGGCAAGACCGAGCGCGTCGGCCGTCTCCTGAAGATGCACGCGAACAAGCGTGAGGAGATCAAAGAGGTCTACGCTGGCGACATCGCGGCGGCGGTCGGCCTCAGGCAGGTCAGCACGGGCGACACGCTGTGTGACGAGAAGAAGGCGATTGTTCTCGAGTCGATGGATTTCCCGGAGCCGGTGATCTCGCTCGCCATCGAGCCGAGGACCAAGAGCGACCAGGAGAAGCTCGGTACCGGTCTGCAGAAGCTGATGGCTGAGGATCCGACGTTCCGGGTCAACACCGACGAGCAGACGGGTCAGGTGGTCATCGCCGGCATGGGCGAGCTCCATCTCGAGATCATCGTCGATCGGCTGAAGCGCGAGTTCGGCGTCGAAGCGAGCGTCGGCAAGCCCCAGGTCGCCTACAAGGAAACGCTCACGCGTCCCGCCGACGGCGAGATGCGGTATGCGAAGCAGACCGGCGGCCGCGGTCAGTTCGCCGAGGTGAAGATCAGGCTGTTCCCCGGAGAGCCCGGCACCGGCTACATCTTCGAGAACGAGATCAAGGGCGGCACGATCCCGAAGGAGTACATCAAGCCAGTGGACGAGGGCATCAAGGAAGCGCTCACGCGCGGTGTCCTGGCCGGTTACCCGATTGATGACGTGCGGATCCAGTTGTACGACGGCAAGCATCACGAAGTGGACTCGTCGGAGATGGCGTTCAAGATTGCCGGCTCGATGGCGTTCCAGGATGCGGCCAAGAAGGCGAAGCCGGTACTGCTCGAGCCCGTGATGCGGGTCGAGGTCGTGGTGCCCAAGGACTACATGGGCGACGTGATGGGCGATCTCGCGAGCCGTCGCGGACGGATCCAGTCGCAGGAAGATCGCGGCGGGACGCAGATCGTCAACGCGCGCGTGCCGTTGTCCGAGATGTTCGGGTATGCCACCGACCTCAGGTCACGTACGCAGGGACGCGCGACCTACTCGATGCACTTCGAGCGATACGAACAGGCACCGCCCGATGTGAGCAGCGAGGTCGTGGCGAAGATACAGGGGACGCCGACCAAATGAGGCCTCAGGAATCAGGCCTCGGGCCCCAGGGCTGGGCAAGGATTTAGGCATGAGCGCTGAGGCTTCAGGACTGAGGCCTTGGACAGCACTGAGGCCTGGGGCCTGAGCCCTGAGGCCTACGACGGGAGCGACAGACATGGCGAAGGAGAAATTCGATCGGTCGAAACCGCACGTGAACGTGGGGACGATCGGGCACATCGACCACGGGAAGACGACCTTGACCGCGGCGCTGACGAAAGTCGCGGCCGACAAGGGCTGGGCGAAGTTCGTGCCGTATGACGAAGTCGCGAAAGCGTCGGAGTCGCAGGGCCGCCGCGACGAGACGAAGATTCTGACGATTGCGTCGAGCCACGTCGAGTATGCGACGGCCAATCGGCACTACGCGCACGTCGACTGCCCGGGTCACGCCGATTACATCAAGAACATGATCACGGGTGCCGCGCAGATGGACGGCGCGATTCTCGTGGTCAGTGCGGTGGACGGCCCGATGCCGCAGACGCGCGAGCACGTGCTGCTGGCGCGGCAGGTGAACGTGCCGTATCTGGTGGTCGCGCTCAACAAGGTGGACGCGGTCGACGATCCCGAACTGCTCGACCTCGTCGAGCTCGAAGTGCGCGAGCTGCTCTCGAGCTACGGCTTCAAGGGCGACGACGTCCCCGTGGTCAGGGTGTCAGCGCTCAAGGCCCTCCAGGGCGACGCGGACGGGGTCGAGAGCATCATCAAGTTGATGGAGGCGCTCGACAGTTACATTCCGCTGCCGCAACGCGAGATCGACAAGCCGTTCATGATGCCGATCGAAGACGTGTTCTCGATCTCGGGCCGCGGCACGGTGGTGACCGGCCGGGTCGAGCGCGGCAAGGTGAAGGTCGGCGAGGAAATCGAGATCGTCGGCTTCAAGCCCACGGAGAAGAAGGTCGTCACTGGCGTCGAGATGTTCCGCAAGCTGCTCGATGAGGGCGTGGCCGGGGACAACGTCGGCGTGCTGCTGCGCGGCGTGGAAAAGACCGACGTGGAGCGCGGGCAGGTGCTCGCCAAGCCGGGGTCGATCAAGCCGCACACGAAGTTCAAGGCCGAGGTCTACATCCTGTCGAAGGAAGAGGGCGGGCGGCACACGCCGTTCTTCAACGGGTATCGGCCGCAGTTCTACATCCGGACGACGGACGTGACCGGGTCGCTGAAGTTGCCAGAAGGCGTCGAGATGGTGATGCCGGGCGACAACACGACGATCACGGCGGAGCTGCACGTGCCGGTGGCGCTCGAGAAGGGCGCGCGCTACGCCATTCGCGAAGGCGGCCGCACGGTGGGGGCGGGCACGGTCACGGAGATCATTGAGTAGGAATCAGGAGTCAGGAATCAGGAATCAGCTCTGGCCTTGGAATCAGGCCTGATTCCCCCTGATTCCCGATTCCCAAAAGGATTCAGTTATGGCTATGTTCTCAGACAAAATTCGAATCCGCCTCAAAGCGTACGACTCGCGGATTCTCGACCAGTCGACCGGCGAGATCGTCGACACGGCCAAGCGCACCGGCGCGAGGCTGGCGGGCCCGATTCCGCTGCCGACCGCGAAGAACAAGTGGACGGTGCTGCGCTCGCCGCACGTCGACAAGAAATCGCGCGAGCAGTTCGAGATCCGCACGCACAAGCGGCTGATCGACATCTTCGAGCCGACGCCGCAGACGGTCGACGCGTTGATGAAGCTCGATCTGCCCGCCGGTGTGGACGTGGAGATCAAGGCGTTCGGCAAGGAACACGGGAAATGAGGCCTCAGGGGCCAGGGCCCAGGCCTCAGGGCTGGGCCAGGCCCGAGGCCTCGAACAGCCCTGGGCCCCGAGGCCCGAGGCCTGAAGCCTGATAGGGACAGCCAAGATGGTGAACGGAATAATCGGCAAGAAAGTTGGGATGACCCAGTTGTTCGACGCCGATGGAAGTGTGCATCCAGCGACCGTGCTCAAGGCCGGCCCGTGCGTCGTCGCGCAGGTGAAGACGAAAGAGACCGACGGCTACGAAGCGGTGCAGCTCGGGTTCGTCGATGCCAGACCGACCAAGGAGAACAAGCCGACGCAGGGGCACTTCAAGAAGTCTGGCGTGCCGGCGACGCGCGTGACCCGGGAAGTGCAGCTGAAGGCCGGCGACGATCCGGTCAAGGCGGGCGATCAGATCAGCGTCTCCATCTTCGCCGATGGCGAGCGCGTCGACGTCGTCGGCACCAGCCGGGGCAAGGGTTTTCAGGGCGTCGTCAAGCGGCATCACTTCAAGGGCGGCCGCGCGACGCACGGCTCGATGTTCCACCGCGCGCCCGGGTCGATTGGCGCGTCGTCGTATCCCTCGCGCGTCGTCCGCGGCATGCGCATGGGCGGCCACATGGGATCGGACCGCGTCACCGTGCGCAACCTGAAAGTGCTGCGCGTCGACGCGGAGAACAACCTGCTGATGCTCGAAGGCGCAGTGCCTGGCGGGCCGAACACGGTGGTGTTGATCCGCAAGGCCGTGGCTGCCAAGCGCATCAAGGTCGCGCAGGTGGAGCCGGTGAAGAAGAAGGGCAAGAAATAAGGCCCCAGGCCTCAGGCCTCAGGGCTCAGGGCTGGGCTAGACCCCAGACTGATGCCTGCTGAGGCCCGAGCCTGGGCCCTGAGGCCTGTAGTTATGACTGTCGATGTAGTCAACCAGCAGAACGAGAAAATCGGATCACTCGATCTGAACGACGCCGTGTTCGGCGGCCGGGTGAAGACCGATTTGATTCACGCGTCGGTGATCCGTGCCAACGCGGCGGAGCGGCGCGGCACGCACGCGACCAAGAACCGCGCGCTCGTCAGCGGCTCGGGGAAGAAGCCCTGGCGGCAGAAAGGCACCGGCCGCGCCCGTGTCGGCGAGATCAGAAATCCCCTCTGGCGCAAGGGCGGCACGGTGTTCGGGCCGCAGCCGCGCAGCTACGAATATCAACTCCCCAAGAAGGTGGAGAAGGGCGCGCTGCGCGCGGCGCTCACCCAGAAGCTGCGCGACGGCGAGGTGATCGTCGTCGATGCGCTCAGCGTGGGCGAGATCAAGACCAAAGCTGCGGCGGAGATGTTGAAGCGGCTGGGCGTGAGCGGCGGAAAGAACGCCACCGCAAAGAAAGCCAGCAAAGTGCTGCTCGTCGACGTCAAGCCCGAGGATCGGCTCGCGTTGTCGGTGCGCAACATCGAGGGCGTGCAGCTGCTCGCCAGCAATCGCATCAGCGCGCGCGACGTGATGGACACGCGGCGGGTTGTGCTGACAAGGGCGGCGATGGAAAAGCTGCAAGAGGCCCTTGGATGAAATTCAAGATGCACCATGCAAAACGCCCGTTGAGATAGCCAGTTCCTTTTTGCATTTTGCATTTTGACTTTTGCATTACAGAGACACGTCATGAAGCTCACAGAAGTCATTCGGCGCCCGCTCATCACCGAGAAGACGACGGTGATCCGCGAGGAGAACCGGACGCTGGTGTTCCAGGTCGCGATGAACGCGAACAAGATCGACATCAAGCGCGCCGTCGAGAAGCTCCTGGGCTCGAAGGTCGAGAGCGTGCGCACCTCGCTCGCGCACGGCAAGGTCAAGCGCCAGGGGCGCTCGATCGGCCGGCGCTCGGACTGGAAGAAGGCGTACGTGAAGCTGCGGGAAGGCGAGAAGCTGCCCGAGTTCCTGCAGGGAGCGTAGACAGATGCCAATACGTAAATACAACCCGACGTCGCCCGGACTCCGCGGCAAGACCTCGCTCACCTTCGACGAGATCACGGCCAGCGAGCCGTACCGTCCGCTCACCGAGACGTTGCACCGCTCCGGTGGCCGGAACAATCAGGGTGAGCTGACCGCGTGGTGGCGGGGCGGCGGACACAAGCGCCTCTACCGGATCATCGACTTCAAGCGGGACAAGAAGAACATCCCGGCGAAGGTCGAGACGGTCGAGTACGACCCGAACCGTTCGGCGCGGATTGCGCTCGTCACCTACGCGGATGGCGAGAAGCGCTACATCCTCCAGCCGGCCGGGATCAAGGTGGGCGACTCGATCGTCGCCGGCGACAGCGTGGACATCCTGCCGGGCAACTGTCTCCCGCTCAAGAGCATTCCGCTCGGCACGCAGATCCACAACGTGGAGCTGAAGCCCGGCAAGGGCGGACAGATCGCGCGCAGTGCCGGGTCGTGGGTCCAACTGGTCGCGCGCGAGGGCGCCTACGCGTCGGTCAAGATGCCGTCGGGCGAGATTCGCAAGATCAGCGTCGAGTGCGTCGCGACGATCGGGCAGGTCGGCAACATCGACCACGAGAACGTGTCGATTGGCAAGGCCGGCCGCAGCCGCTGGCTCGGCAAGCGTCCGCACGTGCGCGGCGTCGCGATGAACCCGGTCGATCACCCGCTCGGTGGTGGTGAAGGCAAGACCTCTGGTGGACGTCATCCGGTGTCGCCATGGGGCCAGCCGACGAAGGGCTACAAGACGCGCCGTCGGAAGGACACGAATCGCTTCATCGTACAGAGGCGTCCGAAGTAGGCAGCATAGGAACAAGCATGAGTCGCTCACTGAAGAAAGGTCCCTTCGTCGACACGGCGCTGCTCGAAAAAGTCGAGTCGATGAATCGGGCGAACGAGAAGAAGGTCGTCAAGACGTGGTCGCGCCGGTCGACGGTGATTCCCGAGATGGTGGGCCACACCATGGCGGTGCACAACGGGAAGAAGTTCATCCCGGTGTACGTGACCGAGAACATGGTGGGTCACAAGCTCGGCGAGTTCGCGCCGACGCGTACGTTCAAGGGCCACACCACGAAGACAGAGAAGGCGGCCCCGACGGCCCCGGCATCTGGCGCACCGGCGGCCGGTGGCGGGTCGGCGCCCGCCGCGAAGTCGTAACGGGAGAGAGGCATGGTTGAAGCACAGGCAACCGCGCGCGGTGTTCGCACCTCGGCCCAGAAGGCGGGTCTGGTCTGCGATCTGATCCGCGGCAAGAGCGTCAATCAGGCGCTGGCGACGCTGCAGTTCACGCGCAAGATGATCGCGCGTGAGATCGCGAAGGTGCTGCGTTCGGCGGTCGCCAACCTGCAGCAGCGGGACGGCTTCAGCGGCGACATCGATCGACTCTATGTCGCCGCCTGCTACGCGAATCAGGGGATGTCGATGAAGCGCGTGCGCCCGGCCCCGATGGGGCGTGCATACCGCGTGGTGAAGCGCACGGCGCACCTGACGGTCCGCGTGGCGGAGCGGCCGCTGAAGATCGCGAGCGCGGGCGACGAGCCCGCGGCGATGTCGGGACGCTCGCGTTCGGCGAACGCCGGCTCAACAGGTTCAGCTGGTGCAGCAGGTGCTCGCCGCGGCAAGAAAGCCGCGGCGACCGCGTAAGAGGAAGAGAGGACTGACAGTGGGCCAGAAGGTTCACCCGTACGGATTCCGGCTGGGCTTCAACAAGACCTGGCGCTCGCGCTGGTACTCGGATCGCGATTACGCGAAGCTGCTCCATGAGGATCTCGCGCTTCGTGAAGATCTGAAGAAACGCTTCTCGCACGCCGGCGTGTCGCGGATCGAGACCGAGCGCGCCGCCAACAACCTGAAGATCGACATCTACACGTCCCGCCCCGGGATCATCATCGGGCGCAAGGGGACGGAAGTCGACAAGTTGAAGCAGGAGATCCAGAAGCGCACGAGCCGCGAGGTCTTCATCAACATCCAGGAGATCCAGAAGCCCGAGCTCGAAGCGCAGCTCATCGCCGAATCGGTTGCCGTGCAGCTCGAGAAGCGCGTGGCGTTCCGCCGGGCGATGCGCAAGGCGGTGGAATCGGCGCTGCGGTTCGGGGCGCGCGGGATCAAGGTGCGCGTGTCGGGCCGCTTGAACGGCGCGGAGATCGCGCGCTCGGAGTGGTACCTGCACGGTCAGCTGCCGCTGCAGACCCTGCGCGCCGACATCGACTACGGATTCGCCGAGGCCAATACGACCTACGGGCAGATCGGCGTGAAGGTGTGGCTCTACAAGGGTGAGCGGCTGGTGCCGCGCGTCGGACGCGACGAGGAGTACCGCGATCGCGGTCCGCGTCGTCCGGCCGGTCGCGAGCAGCGATAGCGGGTGTAGGGCGGGTCTTGTTCTTCAGACCCGCCGCCAAGAGGGATTACGCAGATGTTGATGCCCAAGAAGGTCAAGTACCGCAAGCAGCAGCGCGGGCGCATGACCGGCAAAGCGTGGCGCGGATCGGACGTCTCGTTCGGCGACTACGGCCTGAAGGCGATGGAGCCGGCGTGGATCACCGATCGGCAGATCGAGGCGGCTCGGGTCGCGATGACGCGGTTCATCAAGCGCGGTGGCAAGATCTGGGTCCGCATCTTCCCGGACAAGCCGATCACGAAGAAGCCGCAGGAAACCCGTATGGGGAAGGGCAAAGGCGCCCCCGAGCAGTGGGTCTGCGTCGTCCGTCCGGGCAAGGTGCTCTTCGAGATGGAAGGCGTGACCGAAGTGGAAGCGCGCAAGGCGATGCAGCTGGCGTCGGCGAAGCTCCCGATCAAGACGAAGTTCGCCACACGGTTCGCGCAGGAGACGGTCTGATGAAGGCAGCGGAAATTCGAGACATGTCGGTCGACGATCTGCGCGTCCGCGAACGCGATCTCGACGACCAGCTGTTCAAGCTGCGGATCCAGAAGTCGATGGGACAGCTCGAGGCGCCGGCCAAAGTGCGCGGCGTGCGGCGGGACCTCGCGCGAATCAAGACGATTCTGCGGGAAAAGACAGTGGAGACCACATGAGCGCGAAGTCACAGGTCACGGGCACCGTCATCAGCGACAAGATGGACAAGACCGTCGTCGTGGCCGTCGAGCGAAGCGTGCGGCACGGCGTCTACGGCAAGACGCAGCGGAAGACGTCGACGTTTGTCGCCCACAACGAAGGCAACGACGCCAAGATGGGTGACACCGTGTCG
Source organism: Vicinamibacterales bacterium (assembly GCA_036407095.1). Lineage (GTDB taxonomy): Bacteria > Acidobacteriota > Vicinamibacteria > Vicinamibacterales > UBA2999 > Gp6-AA40. Next base: position 59,412 of record DASWZV010000151.1, read on the forward strand.
ATCGCCGAAACCCGGCCGCTCAGCCGCCGCAAGCGGTGGGTGGTCGTCAGCGTGGTCGCGCGCGCGGCACGAGTGTAGGAGACAGCCATGATCCAGATGCGCTCGATTCTCGACGTGGCCGACAACTCCGGGGCCCGGAAGATCTCGGTGATCAACCCGATCGGCGGGTCCACGGGTCGCTACGCGCGGCTCGGCGACATCATCACCGCGTCGGTCAAGGAAGCGACGCCGGACGGCACCGTCAAGAAGGGTCAGGTCGTCAAAGCGGTGATCGTGCGGACGCGGAAGGAGCACCGCCGTCGCGACGGCAGCTACATCCGCTTCGATCGCAACGCCGCCGTGCTGATCAACGATCAGCACGAGCCGATCGGCACACGCGTGTTCGGGCCGGTGGCGCGCGAACTGCGGGAGCGGCGATTCATGAAGATCATCTCGCTCGCGCCAGAGGTGCTCTAAGCGGGAACAGAACGATGTCGAGACTGCAAACACCGATTCGGAAGAACGACACCGTCATCGTCACGACGGGCAAGTACAACGGCAAGCGGGGCCGCGTGCTCAAGGTCATTCCTACGACCAACCGCCTCATCGTCGAAGGCGTGAACATGATCAAACGCCACACCCGTGCGAACCCGCAGCGCAACATCAAAGGCGGGATCATCGAGCGCGAGGGCGCGCTGCACGCGAGCAACGTGCAGCTGGTGTGCCCCGACTGCGGCAAGGTGACGCGGATTGGCCATCAGATCCAAGGCGATCGCAAGGTGCGGATCTGCCGCAAGTGCGAGGGAGTGGTCGACAAATGAGCCGGCTCAAGGATCGGTACTCGAAGGACGTCGCCCCGGCGCTCAAGAAAGAGTTCGGCTACAAGAACGTGATGGCGATCCCGAAGATCACGAAGATCGTCGTCAACATGGGCCTCGGCGAGGCGACGTCGAACGCGAAGATCGCCGACACCGGCGCCGATGAAGTGTCGCGCATCACCGGCCAGAAGGCCGTGGTGCGCCGCGCGACCAAGTCGATCGCCCAGTTCAAGCTGCGCCAGGGCATGCCGGTCGGCGCCATGGTCACGCTGCGAGGGGAACGGATGTACGAGTTCCTCGATCGATTGATCAGCATCGCGCTGCCGCGCGTGCGCGACTTTCGAGGCGTATCGCCGAAGGGGTTTGACGGCCGCGGCAACTTCACGCTCGGCTTGCGCGATCAGCTGCTCTTTCCCGAGATCGACTACATGAAGGTCGACAAGGCGCGCGGCATGAATGTGTCGGTCGTCACGACGGCGAGGACCGATGAAGAAGCGAGGAAGCTCCTCCAGTTGATGGGGATGCCGTTCAGAACAAACTGAGGGCCCAGGGCCCAGGCCTCAGGCCTCAGCCTGATGCCTAGCCCAACCCTGAGGCCTGGGGCCTGGGCCCTGAGGCCTTGGGAGGATTGAGAGAGATATGGCCACTACGGCGAAAGTCGCGAAAGAAGCAAAGGCGCTGAAGTACAAGATCCGCCACCGCAACCGCTGCAAGTTGTGCGGGCGGCCGCGCGCGTTCATGCGCAAGTTCGATATGTGCCGTCTGTGCTTCCGCAAGCTGGCGCTCGACGGCGGCGTGACGGGTGTGATCAAGAGCTCCTGGTAGGAAGAGAGATATGACAGATCCCATTTCGGACATGCTCGCCCGTCTTCGCAACGCGGTCTCGGCCAAGCACGCGCGCGTGGACATGCCGGCCAGCAAGCTGAAGGCCGAGATTGCCCGGATCCTTCAGGACGAGGGCTATATCCAGGGCTTCAGGCTCGTCGAGGAGCCGTCGGAGAAGAAGGGCCGGCAGCCGCGACAGGTGATTCGCCTGTTTCTGAAGTACGGCCCGCGGGGTGAAAAGGTGATCACGGGTCTGGCGCGTATCAGCCGGCCGGGTCGCCGCGTCTACCTCGGGGTCGAGGACGTGCCTCAAGTGCTCGGCGGACTCGGCACGAGCATCCTGACGACATCGCGCGGCGTGATGACCGGTCGTGCCGCACGGAAGGCGGGCGTCGGCGGCGAAGTGCTGTGCAACGTGTGGTGAGGCCTCGTGTCGAGAGCCTCGAGCGAACAAGGATTCGCGCCAACAAGGACTAGCGCCAACAAGGACTAGCAATGTCTCGAATAGGTAAGAAACCGATCCCGATTCCGAAAGGCGTGACCGTCAAGATCGCGCCCGACGCGGTCGAGGTGCAGGGGCCGAAGGGCAAGATGCGGCAGGCGATTCCGCCCGGCATCCTCTTCGCGCAGGACGATGGCACGCTCGTCGCCAAGCGGTCGCGTGACGACCAGGAGCTGGGGAAGTTTCACGGCCTCGCGCGGAGTCTCGTGGCGAACGCCGTGGTCGGCGTCACCGAGGGATTCAAGAAGGAGCTCGACATCGTCGGCGTCGGCTACCGTGCGGAGTTGAAGGGCAAGCAGGTGCATTTCGCGCTCGGCTACTCGCACCCGGTGATCTTCGACATCCCGGCCGGCATCGACATCGCCGTCGACAAGCAGACGCACATCGTCGTCACCGGCGTGGACCGACAGCTGGTCGGCCAGGTCGCCGCCAACATCCGGCGGATGCGGGAGCCCGATCCGTACAAGCAGAAGGGCGTGCGCTACACCGGCGAAGTGTTGAAGAAGAAGGTCGGAAAGACGGGAGCGAAATAACAGGGCAGCGCCCTCGAGAGACGTACGATGAGGATCAAAACCAAAGACGATCGTCGCCAACGCATCAAGTACCGCATCCGCCGGCGCGTGACGGGTACTCTCGAGCGGCCGCGGCTGACTGTCTTCCGCAGCGTCGGCCACATGTATGTGCAGGTCGTCGACGACATGAGCGGAAAGACGATCGCCTCGGCCTCGACCGTCGAGCCGGCAATGAAGGCCGCGCTTCCAAAGAAAGCGAAGGGCGGCAATGTCGAAGGAGCGAAGGCGATCGGCAAGGTGATCGCTGAACGTCTCATCGGACAGGGCGTGAAACGCGTAGTGTTCGACCGCAACGGATTTCTGTATCACGGGCGCGTGAAAGCAGTGGCCGACGCCGCGCGTGACGCCGGTTTGGAGTTTTAGTGGGATGGCTGAACAACCTGGGTACCACGCCAACTCGTTGCTGAGCACCGCATGCTCGGGCCGCGACAACGGAGCGGCCCGCGGTACGTTCGGAAAGGACGGCCAGTAAGTGGCGTTAATGAACCGCACTCGTGAAAAGCTCGACGCCTCGCAGCTCGAGATCAAAGACACCGTCGTCTCGATCAACCGCGTGACGAAGGTCGTCAAGGGTGGCAAGAACCTCAGCTTCAGCGCGCTGGTCGTCGTCGGCGACGGTCATGGCGTCGTGGGGTTTGGCGTCGGCAAGGCGAAGGAAGTGCCGTCGGCCATCAAGAAGGGGATCGAGGCCGCGAAGAAGAACCTGATCAAGGTTCCGCTCAAGGGTACGACGATCCCGCATCAGGTCGTCGGTCGCTTCGGGTCGGGCAGTGTGCTGCTGAAGCCGGCGCCTGAAGGCACCGGTCTCATCGCCGGCGGCGCGGTGCGAGCGGTCGTCGAGAGCGCAGGCATCCAGAACGTGCTGACCAAGTCGCTGGGATCGGCCAACCCGCACAACGTGGTGCGGGCGACGTTCGCCGGCTTGATGGATCTCAAGGATCCGGCGCAGGTGGCGCGGTTCCGCGGCAAGGAAGAGGCCGAGCTCGTCGGAGCATGAGAGGAACGATGGCCAAGAAGAGTGCAAAACCCGCGGCGTCGAAGCGAGTGAAGGTCACGCTCGTGCGGAGTCCGATCGGTTTCAACAGGACACAGGCGGAGACGGTGACCGGCATGGGACTGCGCCGGATCAATCACTCGGTGGAGCTCGTGGATACCCCGGCGACTCGGGGCATGATCCACAAGGTGCGCCATCTGGTGACGGTACAGGAGTAAGGACCGGCGAAAGCCGGCCCCCACGTACGGAGGGACCCGGCTCGAGAGGGTACGGTAGGGGCTGCCTTCAGCGGCCCGGAGTGAACGATGGATCTCAGCGATCTGAAGCCCTCAGAGGGCTCGAAAAAAAACAAGAAACGCGTCGGCCGCGGACATGGGACCGGCCAGGGCGCGCAGGCCGGTCGCGGGCACAAAGGTGCTCAATCGCGATCCGGCTTCAAGTTCAAGCGCGGCTTCGAGGGCGGCCAGATGCCGCTGCATCGCCGGATTCCCAAGCGTGGTTTCCACAACCGGTTTCGGGTGGAGTACGCCGTGGTGAATCTGGACGCCCTGTCCGAGCGGTTCGAGGCAGGCACGGTCGTGACACCGGAACTGCTCAGAGAGCGCGGACTGGTGCATGGGACGTCGCGTCAGATCAAGGTGCTGGCGCGTGGGGACATCGCGAAGAAGCTGACGGTGCGCGCGCACAAGTTCAGCGGGAAAGCGGCAGAGAAGATAGCAGCCGCGGGTGGCGCCGCGGAGGTGCTCGGGGCGTAGATCCGGTATCACGTTCGGGGAAGGCTTATGGATAACCCGCTCAAGAACCTGTTTGCCGTCGGCGACCTGCGGAACCGCGTGCTCTTCACGCTGGGGCTGCTCGTGGTCTACCGGATCGGCAACCACATCCCGACGCCGGGTGTGAATCAGGAAGCGCTGCGTCTCTTTGCGGAGCAGGCGGCGAGCTCGATGTTCGGGCTGTACAACATGTTCACCGGCGGAAGCCTCGCGCGCGTCACTGTGTTCGCGCTGGGCGTGATGCCGTACATCAGCTCGTCGATCATCATCCAGCTCCTCACGGTGGTCTGGCCGTACCTGGAGCGGATCTCCAAGGAAGGCGAGCTCGGCCGCCGCAAGATCACGCAGTACACCCGGTATCTGACCGTGGCGCTGGCGATCGTCCAGGCGTTCGGCTATGCGCTCTGGCTCGAGCGATCGACGGAGGCCCCGGGCGGCCTGCCGCTGGTGTTCACCCCGGGATGGGGATTCCGGTTGATGTGTGTGCTCACGCTCACGACCGGGACGATGTTCGTGATGTGGCTCGGCGAGCAGATCACCGAGCGGGGCATCGGCAACGGGATGTCGCTGCTGATCTTCGCCGGGATCGTCGTACGCCTCCCCAATGCGCTGATCTCGACCTTCGATCAGCTCTCGACGGGGCAGATCGGTCCGATTCGGATCCTCTTCCTCGTCCTCATGGCGTTCGTGGTGATCGGGGCGATTGTCTTCGTCGAACGGGGCCACCGGCGGATTGTGGTGCAGTACGCCAAACGGGTCGTTGGCCGCCGTCAATACGGCGGCTCGAGCACGCACATTCCGCTCAAAGTCAACACCGGCGGCGTGATCCCGGTGATCTTCGCGTCCTCGATTCTGTCGTTCTTCTCGATGGCGTCGCCGCTGTTCAATCCGGGCACCCCGATCCGGCGCGCGCTCGATCAAGTGGCCTACGGGATGCCGCTGTACAACCTGCTGTACGTCGTCGGCATCGTCTTCTTTGCGTACTTCTACACGTCGATCATCTTCAATCCCGACGACGTGGCGGAGAACATGCGCAAGTACGGCGGGTTCATTCCGGGCATCCGGCCGGGGAAACGAACGGCGGAGCACATCGACACGATCCTGGCGCGGATCACGCTCGTGGGCGCGTTGTATCTCGCCGTCGTCGCGCTGCTGCCTGAACTGCTGATCAGCGGCTTCAAGGTTGCGCCGATCCCGTTGATCGGCGAGCGGCTCGACGCGATGCTGCCGTTGTGGTTTACGCAGGGCCTCGGCGTCACGTTCTACTTCGGCGGCACGTCGTTGCTGATCGTGGTTGGCGTAGCGATGGACACCGTGCAACAGGTCGAGTCGCAGCTGATCATGCGCCACTACGACGGCTTCATGAAGAAGACGAGGATTCGAGGACGTCGGGGATGAGCCTGCTGCCCTGTAGAGGCACAGGAACGCGATGGGCCTGAACGTCATCATGATGGGGCCGCCAGGTGCTGGAAAAGGCACGCAAGCGGGGCGGTTTGCCCGCGAACGGGCCCTGTTGAAGATTTCGACGGGCGACATCCTGCGCGAAGCGATCAAGGAGCGGAACCCGGTCGCCCTCGAGGCCAAAGCCAGGATGGATCGGGGCGAACTCGTCGACGACGAGACGATGATCGCGATCGTGGCGGAGCGGCTGATGCGCCCCGATGCGACGCGCGGCTTCGTGCTCGACGGGTTCCCGCGGACGGTCGCGCAGGCGCAGGCGCTCGACGAGATCATGGAGCGCTGCGGCAGCGATCCGCTCATCGTCGTCGACGTCGAGGTGCCCGAGCAGGAGCTGATTCGACGGCTCGCCGGCCGGCGGATCTGTTCGACCTGCGGCACCGACGCCGACATCGCGGCGACGGTGTGCGGCAAGTGCGGTGGTCGGCTGATTCAGCGGTCGGACGACGGTCAGGAGATCGTGCGTGAACGGCTGCGCGTCTATCACAATGCGACCAGGCCGGTGCTCGAGTACTACCGCGAGCGGCCGACGTTTCGGGTCGTCAACGGGGCGCAGCCGCCCGAGCGTGTGGCGCACGACCTCGACGCGATGATCGACGACGCGGCGACGGCGAGGTTATGACGAGCGAAGCTCCGTCTCGGCCCGGGATGGTGAACGAGCGGCGGACCAGACTCCGTCTCGCTCGTGTGCGGTGTTGGCCTGCCCCGCTCCGCGGGGCGACGGAGCGTGCAAGGTGATCGTGTGCCGGTCGCAGAACGAGATCGAGAAGCTGCGGCGCGTGAACCAGCTCGTGGCCCGCATCCTGGCGGAGTTGCGTCAGATGGTCGCGCCCGGCGTGACGACCGGGGACATCGACGTGCTGGCGGAACGCCGCGTGCGTGAGGCGGGAGCCGAGCCGGCGTTCAAGGGGTATCACGGATATCCGGCGACGGTGTGCGCGTCGGTGAACGAGCAGGTCGTGCACGGCATTCCCTCGTCTCGCGCGCTCGTCGAGGGCGACATCGTGTCGATCGACATGGGCGCGAAGCTCGATGGGTTCTTCGGGGATTGTGCGGTCACGGTGCCGGTCGGGTCGGTCTCGAGCGACGCCTCGTCGCTGCTGCGCGTCACTGAAGAAGCGCTCTTCCGAGGCATCGACGCCGTGAAGCCGGGCGCGCGGGTGTCGGACATCGGCGCCGCCGTGCAGCGGCACGTCGAGGCCAATGGGTATTCGGTGGTGCGGGAGTTCGTCGGCCACGGCATCGGCACTGAACTGCACGAGGAGCCGCAGGTCGCCAACTACGGCCCGGGCGGAAGCGGCCCACGACTCTCCGAGGGGATGGTGATCGCGATCGAGCCGATGGTGAACGCGGGCAAGGCGGCCGTGAAGGTGTTGTCGGATGGCTGGACGGCGGTCACCGTCGATCGCAGCCTGTCGGCGCACTTCGAGCACACGGTGGTCGTGACGCGCGCGGGTGCCGAGATCCTCACGCTGCTGGCGGCGGACGTCGCGCGGGTCAAGGCGCTGATGCCGGAAGGAATGGCATCGTCGTCAGGCGCGGGCGGCGAGCAGGTGCCGGCGCCGGTCCGCTCGTGAGCGTCGTGGTGAGCGACGATGACCGGCGGCGAGTCGACTCGTCGGGTCGATGGTGTGGTAAAGGCGCAGTTGCCGAGCGGGTTGTATCAGGTCGATGTCGAGGGTGCGCGCATCACGGCGCATGCCGGGAGTGGGCTCGAGAAGAACTTCGTGCGGCTGCTGATCGGTGATCGCGTCGTGGTGGAACTCACGCCGCGGGATCTGACGCGCGGCCGAATCGTGAGGAAGGTATAGCGCCCAGGGCTCAGGCCTCGAGCCCCAGGGCTGGGCAAGGGATCAGGACGGAGGCCACTGAGGCCTGGGCCCTGAGCCCTGAGGCCAGCGGGATCGCATTATGAAGGTCAGAGCGTCGGTCAAGCGGATTTGCGACAAGTGCAAGATCGTCCGCCGCCGTGGGGTGGTCAGGGTGATCTGCACGAACGCGAAGCACAAGCAGAGGCAGGGGTAGGTATGGCACGCATCGCAGGGGTTGATCTGCCGCGCACGAAGCGGGTCGAGATCGGACTCACCTACATCTACGGCATCGGTCGGAAGCGGTCGAACGACATCCTCGGCGCGGCGGGCGTGAGCCCCGACATGCGCGTCAAGGATCTCTCCGAAGACGATGTCCGGAAGATCAGCCGGGTGATCGAGGAAGTCGGTGGCGTCGAGGGCGACCTCCGCAAGGAGATCTCCATGAACATCAAGCGATTGATGGAGATCGGCTGCTACCGCGGACTGCGTCATCGCCGGAATCTGCCGGCGCGCGGCCAGCGCACGCGCACGAACGCGCGCACGCGGAAGGGTCCGCGCAAGGGCGCGGTCGCCAAGAAGAAGACGGTCTAGTGGACTAGCCTATGGCAAAAGCAGAAGCAGCAGCGACAGGGACACCAGAGAAAAAGGCCGAAGGCGGGAAGCGCGCGCCCAAGAAGACCTTCAAGAAGCGCGGCGAGAAGCGTGTGGTGCATCACGGGCTGGTGCATATTCACGCGTCGTTCAACAACACGCAGATCACGATCACCGATACCGAGGGGAACGTGATTGCGTGGTCGAGCGCAGGCGGGATCGGCTTCAAGGGATCGCGCAAAGGCACGCCGTTTGCGGCGACGCAGGCGGCGATGAGCGCGGGCAACACAGCGAAGACCTATGGTCTGCGATCGGTCGATGTGCGCGTGAAGGGGCCCGGGTCCGGACGCGAGTCGGCGATTCGCGCGCTGCAGACCGTGGGCATCGAAGTGAAGTCGATCCGCGACGTGACGCCGATTCCGCACAATGGTTGCCGCCCGACGAAAAGACGGCGGGTGTGAGAGCGAGTAGCTGTAATTCAAAGTGCAAAATGCAAAATGCAAAATGAAGTGCGGAGTGCGCCCCGTTCGACGCCTTTTGCATTTTGAATTTTGCATCTTGCATTGGTGAGTAGGAGTTCTAATGGCACGTTACATCGGACCGGTCTGCCGTCTCTGCCGACGCGAGGGCATGAAGCTGTTCCTCAAAGGCGAGCGCTGCTACACGGAGAAGTGCGCGATCGAGAAGCGGAACTTCGCGCCCGGGCAACACGGCAAGACCCGCAAGTCGAAGCTCGCGGGCTACGGCGTGCAGCTGCGCGAGAAGCAGAAGGTGAAGCGCATCTACGGCGTGCTCGAGGATCAGTTCCGGCTGTATTTCGAACAGGCCGAGCGGACCCGCGGCATCACCGGCGAGACGCTGCTGCAGCTGCTCGAGCGGCGGCTCGACAACGTCGCCTATCGATTGGGATTTGCGACCTCACGCCCGCAGGCGCGGCAGCTCGTGCGGCACGGCCACTTCGTCGTGAACGGCCGCAAGGTGAACATCCCGTCGTTCTCGGTGAAGCCCGGCGACGTGGTCGCGATTCGGCAGAGCAGCCAGAAATCGCCGGCGATTCTACACGCCCTCGAGGAAGTGAAGGGGCGCGGCGTGCCCGAGTGGCTGCAGTTCGACGCAGCGTCGTTCTCGGCCAAGATCGGTTCGGTTCCGACCCGCGAGCAGATCAATCTGCCGGTGCAGGAACAGCTGATCGTCGAGTTGTACAGCAAGTAGCGCGTGGGCTTCAGCCCGCGCGTGTAGCCGTCCGCTGGCCCGCAGCCTTGACAGACCTGCGGTGGGAGGCCAGTGGATTTCATCAGCAGGTCTGGAGGCCGGAGCTGCCGGCCCGTCGGCGAAAGGAAGCATCAATGCTCTGGAAAGGTTTTCAGCGTCCCAAGCGGCTCGAGTTCGAGCGCGAAACACTCACGGATCGTTTCGGCCGGTTCTACGCGCAGCCGTTCGAGCGCGGATTCGGCACCACGATTGGCAATGCGCTTCGTCGCGTGCTGCTCTCCTCGATTGAGGGCGCAGCGATCACGGCCGTCAAGATCGACGGCGTGCTGCACGAGTTCTCGCCGATCCCGGGCGTGGTCGAGGACGCTACCGACATCATCCTCAACCTGAAGCAGATTCCGCTGAAGCTGCACGTCGACTACACCAAGACGCTGTACCTGCGCGTCGACAAGCCGGGCATCGTTCGCGCGAAGGACATCGAGGTCGATCAGGACGTCGAGATCCTCGAGCCCGAGGCGCACATCGCGACGGTGTCAGAAGGCGGGAAACTCCACATGGAGCTGCGCATGAAGCGCGGGCGCGGGTACGTCTCAGCGGACAAGAACTTCGACGAGGATCTCGGCATCGGTTGGATTCCGGTCGACTCGGTGCATTCGCCGGTGAAGAAGGTGAACTACCTCGTCGAGGCCGCTCGCCTCGGTCAGACCACCGACTACGACAAGCTGACGATCGACGTGTGGACGAACGGATCGGTGACGGCACAGGAGTCGGTTTCGCTCGCGGCGAAGCTGATTCGCGATCACCTGAACATCTTCATCAACCTCGAGGATGCCGGCGAATCGATCGACACGCAGGCCGAGGCGCCGCGCGCGGGTGTGCTGAACGAGAACCTGGACAAGAGCGTCGAGGAACTCGAGTTGTCCGTGCGGTCGTACAACTGTCTGAAGAACGCGAACATCCGCACCATTCGTGAGCTCGTGCAGAAGACGGAAGCCGAGATGCTGAAGACGAAGAACTTCGGCCGCAAGTCGTTGAACGAGATCAAGGAGATCCTGCACAGCATGGGTCTGAGCCTGGGCATGCGGCTCGATCAACCCGCGCAGGCACATCAGGACTAACGGATAACGAAGGGGGCAACCCTCCTCAGGATTCAGCTATGAGACACAACGTCGGACACCGAAAGCTCGGACGCGTCACCGAGCACCGGCTTGCGCTGCTTCGCAATCAGGCGATCGCGCTGCTCCGCCACGAACGGATCGAGACGACGATGCCGAAGGCGAAAGAGCTGCGGCCGTTCGTCGAGCGCCTCATTACGATCGCGCGACGAGGCGTCGCCGCCGGGGATGCCGCGGGCAAGACGCTGCACGCGCGCCGCCTCGTGCTCGCCGAGCTTCCCGACAGCGACGTCGTGGGCAAGCTGTTCGAGACGCTGGCCCCGCGCTTCGCGGATCGGCCGGGCGGCTACACCCGCATCCTCCGGGTCGGCTATCGGCGCGGCGATTCCGCCGAGGTCGCTCAGGTCGAGCTCGTTGGCAGCGAGTACAACCCGCAGGCGAAGTCGGAGAAGGACGAAGAGGGCGATGCCGACGCGCCGAAGAAGAAGAGCGTCGGCGAACGCATCAAGCGCGCCGCACAGCGCATGCGCGGCGGCAAAGGCGAGGGCGGCTCGAAGGCGCAGGCCGGAGGGCAGACCAAAGGCGCCGCGAAGCGATCGACGACCCCGCGAAAGGCCGGCGGCTCGTAACTTACGCGGAACGTGGAGAAGAAACGTGGAGAAGCAGGGGCCGCCTTCAGGCGGCCCTTTCCACGTACGGGTTAAACTTCTTCGGCGACCGCCTGTCCGCGCTCCGCCTTGTATGCCGCGATGATTTTTGATTGCAGCATCTGCGGTACTTCTTCGTAGTGCGAGTACTCCATGTGGTACGACCCCCGTCCGCCGGTCGCAGACGTGAGGTGCTGCTCGTAGGTGAGCATCTCGGCCATCGGAACCTGCGCCTTGATCACGGTCATGGCGCCGCGCGTATCCATGCCGGCGATGCGGCCGCGACGCCCGTTCAGATCGCCCATCAGATCCCCGGCGAAATCACTCGGCGCGTAGACCTCGACCTGCATGATCGGCTCGAGGATCGTCGGTCGTGCCCGGCTCATCGCGTCCTTGAAGGCCAGCGAGCCGGCCATCTTGAACGACAGCTCGTTCGAGTCGACCGCATGATAGGAGCCGTCGAACACGGTCGCTTTGAAATCCACCATCGGATAGCCGGCGAGAAATCCACGCATGCGCGATTCCTGGATGCCCTTCTCGACCGCGGGCACGAACTGCCGCGGAATCGCGCCGCCGAAGATGTCGTCCTCGAACTGGAAGTCGGCGCCGCGAGGCAGCGGCTCGACCCTGATCTTGCAGTCGCCGAACTGCCCGTGTCCGCCAGTCTGCTTCTTGTGACGCCCGTGCGCCTCGGTCGACGCCGTGATCGTTTCCCGATAGGGAATCCGCGGCGGCTTGAGATTGACCTCGACGCCAAACCGTCGCTTCAGTTTGGCGACCGTGACTTCGATGTGCAGCTGCCCCTGACCGGCGAGCAGCAGTTCGTGGGTCTGCGGATCACGAGCGTACTTGATCGAGGGATCTTCCTCCTCGAGACGATGCATCGCCGAACTGATCTTGTCCTCGTCGCCGCGGCTCTTCGGTTCGATCGCGTACGAGAGCACCGGCTCCGGGAAGGCGATCGGCGGAAATTTCACCTTCAGCGATTTGTCGGCGATCACGTCGTTGGTGTGCGTGTCTTTCAACTTGGCGACGGCACCGAGGTCGCCGGCCTTGAGCTCGGGCACGTGCGTCTGCGTCTTGCCCTGCAGGGCCAGCAGATGTCCGAGGCGTTCGGCGGCATCGCGGCTCGCGTTGTTGACGGTGGCGTCCGACTTGATCGATCCGGAAACGACCCGCAGCATGGTGATGCGCCCGGCAAAGGGATCGGCGATGGTCTTCCACACGAACACGGAGTACGGCGCGGTGTCCGACGCCTTCACTGGCACGTCGGCGCCGTCCGGACCGGTCGCACGGAACTCGCGCTCGGCCGGTGACGGGGCGTAGTTGACGATCGCGTCGAACAGCGGCTGGACGCCGACGGCGTGCAGGCCCGACGTGCAGAGGAGGGGATAGATCTTCCCCGTCATGGTCGCGGCGCGGAGGCCCGAGACGAGCTGCTCCTGAGTCAGCGTGCCCTCGGCGAAGAACGTCTCCATCAGTTGTTCGTCCGCTTCGGCAACCATCTCGATCAGCTGTTCGCGGGCGCGCCCGGCGGCGTCGGCCAGGCCCGGGGGAATCTCACCTTCAGTCATCTTGCCGTCGCTGCCGAAGGTCAGCGCCTTCATCCGCACCAGGTCGACGACGCCGGTAAAGCTTTTCTCCTCGCCGAGCGGAAGTTGAATGGGGACGATCTCGCGCCCGAGGTCCCGGTGCAGCGTCTCGAGCGTCCGCTCGAGGCTCGCTCGTTCGCGCTCCAGCTTGTTCACCACGACCAGGCGAGGCAGTCCGAGGCTCGCCGCTTCGGCCCACATCTTTTCGGTCTGGACCTCGACGCCGGCAACAGCATCGACCACGACCACGGCGGCTTCCGCTACGCGCAGCGCCGCGCGCGCGTCGCTGAGGAAGTTCGCGAAGCCCGGGGTGTCGATGATGTTGATCTTGGTTTTCTGCCACTCGGCGTAGGCAAGGCTGGAGGAGAGGGTGTGCTTGCGAGCGATTTCTTCTTCGTCGAAGTCGGTGACGGTGGTGCCGTCGTCGACTTTGCCCAACCGGTTCACCGCGCCTGCCACGAAGAGCATGGTCGACACCAGCTGGGTCTTCCCGCACCCGCCGTGCCCGACGATGGCCACGTTGCGGATGCCGGTGGCGTCGTAGACCTTCATAGGGGTAATCCTCCTGCTTCGCCCGAGGGGGCGAGGCCATCCGAGTCGACGGGGCTGGGCCCGTGCCCGCCAGAACGGGGCTGCCCGAGGCGGGAAGGGGGGATCATAGCCACGGGCGGCTGGGGTCGCAAGGGCGCGCCGGTCGGGCCTTGGCCCGATCCGCGGCCGTTTCAGTCGGTTACACGCGCATTACGACAAATATGTCGGTCGATCTGTCACTACTGACAACAATGTTCAATTCGTCGCCGCCTGCCGGCGGGGCGGTACCGTTCTGACCAGCGGCCGTCGCGGCGTCGTTGCGATTAGTCGGACAGCTTTGTCGACGTTTAATCATACATATACAAAAATGTATCACGCCAGCGCGCCAGCTTTCCTCGACGATCCACCGTTTTCTTGAGGAAAGCCGCACCGTCGAGACTGGTCCGTGCCATTTCACGCATGGCGCTCATCTTGCTCCATCGCGAACCGTCCGCCACGCGCCTGTCGACCTTCCACGAGGATCGTTCGACGACCGGTGTGCGTCCGCGGATGACTGCAAACCGGAATGGCGGCAGCGGGTGCGTGCGTCGCCGTTTCTCAACGTTGAAGGCATCGTTCGGAGGGCACGGATGGTCTCGAGATGTGGAATTCGGAGTAGCGTACTCGTCATTCTCGCTGGGTGCATGGTGGCCCTGGTCGGCACACCCGCGTTCGCGCAGGACAAAGATCCCAACCCGGGCGCGATGACGCTGACTGCCTCGTTCGATTTTCTGAACCAGTACCAGTTCCGCGGCATCCGACAGAACTCCACAGGCATCGCGATGTGGCCCGCTGTTGATCTCGGGATCGCGACGTATTCAGGCAAGGGCGGGCTGAAGAGCCTCGGCATCAATCTCGGCACCTGGAACAGCCTGCATACCGGAGACACCGGCTCCGACGGACCTAGCGGCAAGCTGTGGTACGAATCCGATTTCTACGCGTCGCTCGGCTTCGGCTTCGGCGGCGGCACGTCGTTCACCACGACGTACACGTCGTACACCAGCCCGAACGGCTCGTACAGCACCGTCAAGGAGATCATGTTCAAGCTGGCGGTCGACGACAGCGGCCACTTCGGCAAAGGCGCGGTCAAGCCGTACGTCATCGTCGCGCGCGAGCTCAATGCGACGCAGGATGGGTTGACGAATGGACAAGCCGATGGCGGGCTGAATGCGGGCACGTATTTGGAGTTCGGCGGGGCTCCTGGATTTTCGGGGAAGAAGGCGAGCGTCTCGATCCCGGTCAAGATCGGAATGAGTCTCAGCAACTACTATGAGCTCCTCGGCGTCGATAACAAATTTGGGTTCTTCAGCGTCGCGGGCCTCGTGACAGTGCCCCTCGGCGGCACCACCAACTTCGGTGCCTGGAACGTGCACGGCGGCGTAGAATACCAGAGGCTTGGCACCACCACGCAGGCGTTCAACGGTGGAGAACAGAACCAGGCGATCTACTCGTTCGGTCTGGGGTTCACGTACTAGGAGGTCTCGGATGTCGGAGGCGTTCCGCTGAGAGGACCGCTCGTACGTTTGCTCCGTACGATGGCGTGGGTCGCAGTGGCGTTGTCGATGGCGACGACGCCGCTGCGCGCGCAGGGGTCGTCTGCGGATCCGAATCTGGGGAATCTCAAACTCACCTCCGGGTTCGACGTCACCAACGCGTATCTGTTTCGAGGGATTCCGCAGGATGACACCGGCGTCATCATGTGGCCCTATGCGGATCTGGGCATCACGCTGCACCACGGCGATGGCGCCCTCAAGAACGTCGGTGTCAACGTCGGTATGTGGAACAGCCTGCACACCGGCTTGGCAGGGCTCGATGGACTCGGAAAGCTGTGGTACGAGTCCGACTTCTACGCGACGTTGGCGTTGGGACTCGGGAAGGGCACGAGTCTCGGTGTCACCTACACCGCGTACAACAGCCCGAACAGCGGCTTCGTGCCGGTGAAGGAAGTGTCGTTCAAGTTTGCGATGGATGACAGCGGCCCGTTGGGACGCTACGCGTCGAAGCCATACGTCATCGTTGCGCGGGAACTGGAAGGGCAGGCGGATGCGGGCACGAAAGAGGGGACGTACCTCGAGCTCGGTGCGGCGCCCTCGATCAGTCTCTGGCGCGTGGGCGTCGCAGTTCCGCTCAGGCTCGGCCTCAGCCTCGCGGACTACTATGAAGGCGCCAGCGGTGACGAGCGATTCGGGTTCTTCAGCGTCGCCGGCGTCGCGACCGTGCCGTTCTCCAGCAGGCCGACGCGCTTCGGCAGCTGGAACGTGCATGGCGGTGTCGAGTTCGTCACGCTTGGCGATCGCAACGAAGCCATTCTTGGCGAACGAACGAAAGTGATCGGCTCCGTAGGAATAGGTCTCAGCTATTAGCCTCCCGCACGCACTGCGGCCGAACGCGCGAGGCGCTCGTACCCTGGTGTCGTGTGAACGGTGTGCGCCATATTGGAGGCGGCCAACCGAGACGATCGCTGCATGTCATTGACACAGCCGGGCTCCGGCGGTTCCACCATTGTGACCGCGTTCGACGCGGCTCGTTCCGAGCTCGAAG
>DASWZV010000152.1:0-4258 GCA_036407095.1 Vicinamibacterales bacterium
CACGTCGATCGCCTCGACGTAGTTTAGAATCTGATCAAAGCGTCCCGTCAACGCGATCACCGCCGCCCACACACCCTGCAGCGCGATGGCAACGACCGGCACGCGCGATCGCGGGTTGAGCTTGCCGACCGCTGAAAAAAAGACGCCATCCCTGGCCATCGCGTAATAGACTCTCGGCGCCGTGAGCATCGACTGGCTCAGGAAGCCGACGGTCGAAATCGCGATGCCGAGCGCGATGAGTCGCGCGCCGCGTTCGCCGAGCGCGCCGCTCATGACGTCCGATGCGGGCGTCTGCGTCTGCTCGAGGGCCGAAAGCCCGAGCACGCGAAGACACACCCAGCTCACCGTGAGATACAACACGATCACGCCGATGACGCCGATCAAAAGGCCCCGCGCCAGATCGCGCCGAGGATCACGCATCTCCCCGCTGACGAAGCTTGCGGTTTGCCAGCCGCCGTAGGCGAACAAGACGGGCACCATCGCCGTCGCGAGTCCCACGAAGCCGGCCGACGGCTCCGAGGAAATCATGGCCTGCGGTGAGGCGGCGGGCGACATGAGGCCGACGACGATCAACATCACAATTGCGGCCAACTTGGTGATCATCAGCGCGCTTTGGACGTTGGCGCCGGCTTTCACGCCGATGCAGTTGATGATTGCCAGGATAGCGAGCGTCGACGCGGCCAGCACTTGCGTGGGAATGCCCCAGCCGGTGAGCCGCTGGAAGTATTCGCCGAAGATGATCGCCGCCGCGGCCATTCCGCCCGTCTGGACCACGAGGAGCAATGTCCATCCGTACAGGAACGCGACGATCGGACGGTATGCGTCGCGGAGATAGGCGTACTGGCCTCCAACGCGAGGCCGCAGCTCCGCGAGCTCTGCGTACACGAACGCGCCGATGAGCGCGATGCCGCCGCCGATCGCCCACGCCCAGAGTGCGAGGCCGGACGAATGCACCCGGCGCGCCACTTCGCTGGGGTTCCGGAAGATGCCTCCGCCGATGATGCCGCCCATCACGATCATCGTGGCGTCGAAAACGCCCAGCCGGCGCGCGAGCGTCGGTTCGCCGGGGTCCGCCGTCGTTAGTTCGCCGCTGTCCGCCGTCGTAGGATCTGCCAATGAGCCTCTCCCAAGAAAAGTTCAGTCGAGCAAGCTACCAGCCGATCGCCACTTGCGCAGCAGCGACGCACCGACCATCTCCCCACGGCGCCAGCTCCAGGATATTTTTTTGCCGCCCGTAGCGGTACATTGGCTGTCGGCGTTTCCACAGCTATGATTGATCTTTAATTGTGAAGTTGGGCATCCACCACCGCGCCGCCGCGAGCGTGTGCCCGACCGAAGTCTCCCACCCCGGCGCCACCATGAAGATTCTCCGATCCGCCGCCGCCGCCGCCCTCCTGTCTCTGTGCGTCGCCGTCGCTTCGTCCGCAGGCGCGCAACAGAAGGAACCCAAGCGGCCGAAGCTCGACGCTCAAGCCGACACGAACGACGCTGCCGCCTACTACTACTTCGGCACCGCTCATTTGCGCAACGAGCCGCAAAAGGCAGCCGATGCGCTCTATTGGGCCACCCGGCTCGATCCTGCGTGGGCCGACGCCTTCTACGCCCGGCGCATCGCGCTGCTGCTCTCCGATCTGCCGCGTCTCCAGCGCTATTGGTCCGGTGACCGGCGGACGATCGAGTCGAAGGAGATCAAGCAGATCGACTCGCTCTATTTGCACGCGCTCACGATCAACCCGTTCGTGTCCCAGACGCTCGACCGCGAGCTCTTCGAGGCCATCGCCGATGACTTCTCCCGTCGTTACGCAGAACGAACCGGCGCGACCGCATCAGAAGTGAGATACGCCCTGGACACTGAGATGAAAGACTGGGGCTCAGGCTTTCGTGCGTATATGGCGTACGGTGAAGGACGGTATGACGACGCCCTCAGGTTCTACGCACAAGCGATCAAAGAAGACAAACGCAACGGCCCCCTTCACACAGAACGCGGCCGCATCTTCTTCAACAGGCTGCAGCTCGACAGCGCGCTCGCCGAGCTCACGGCAGCGATCGAGGACATGCGGAAGCGCGACAAGAAGGATCTCGTCTATGTCTATCAGTCCAAAGCGCTGATCGAGCAGTCCATCGCGGTCGTGCACCAGCGCCTCGGCCACGCCGCCGAGGCAAAGGAGGCGTTCGGGCGCGCCCTGCAGGAAGACCTCTCGTATTCCCCCGCGCATTTGCAGCTCGCGTTCATGGCGCTCGATGCCAAGGACACCGCAACCGCGTTGACGGAGCTCGACCTCGTGACGCAACTGCGCCCCGACGATGCCAGCGCGCAGTTTTTCCACGGCTACATTCTCGCAAACACGGGCAACGCGTTGGTCGCGGAGCCGCACATCAAGAAAGCGATTCAGCTCAATCCTTTCTACGCGGCGCCGAAGTTCGTCTACGCATTTCTGCTGGAGTCCGCGGGGTTCACCGAGGAGGCGATCGCGACATACAAAGCGTTTCTCGCGGCCGCGTCACGCACTGATCCACGCCGCCAGAGCGCGGAGGCGCGCCTTGCGGCCCTGACCAAGCCGGGCCACCAGGACATTCACTGATGCGCTGCTCCAGTCACGCGGTCGCCGCCACGTTGTTCGTAGTCTGCGCGGCCGGGCCGCTTGTCGCCCAGGACTCATTGCGCGCCGCAACACGCCATCGCACGATCGCTGAAGACCTGCAGCTCTTCAGTCAGGTCCTCAATCAGATTCGGGTCAACCATCCCGATTCGATCGACACGCACGAGCTCCTGATGTCCGCGATCGAAGGCATGGTGGCTGCCGCCGATCCGCACTCGTACGTCATCCCGGCCGCGCGCCTCGATCCAGCGAAGGAAGCCGCGCTGTATGCCGGGAAGCTCTTCCCGGTGCCCGTCGCATTTCAATTCATTGAAGGCGCGCCGCTCGTCGTGGCGGTGGCGCCGGGCAGCAAGGCGGTGTCGCTCAACATCCTTCCTGGCGACGAGCTGGTGGCCATCGACGGACGGCCAGTCGGCGCGTCGTCGGCGTCGGAGCTGGACATCGTGCTCGCCGGCAACAAGGGCTCGGCCGTGAAGCTCGCGTTTCGCCGTCGCCGCGCCGACGGATCGATCGCGCGACTCGAGCACAATGTCTTGCGAGAGCGTATCGAAGAAGAGTCGGCCGTTCCAGTCGCGACGCTGATCGACTCGACAACGGGCTACGTCCGCGTCACGACGTTCATGGGAGACAAGGTCGCCGACGATCTGCACGATGCCCTCGGCCGGCTGGAGGGTAAAGGCATGCGTCGGCTCGTGCTCGATCTGCGTGGCAACGGCGGCGGCCGAGTCGACGAAGCAAAGCGCATCGCGGGAGAGTTTCTGCCGCGGGGTGCGATCGTGTACACCGCGTCGGGACGCAAAGTCGACGTCACCGACACTGGCCGCGTCCAGCGCTCGTTCTGGCGCAGCGAGCGTCGCTATCCAATCGTCGTCCTCGTCGACGAGGGCACCGCGAGCGCGTCCGAGCTCGTCGCCGGCGCGCTGCAGGATCACGATCGCGCGCTCATCGTCGGCGGAACGACGTTCGGGAAGTCGCTGCTGATGCAGACCTTCCCGCTCAGTGACGGCTCGCGAATGTCACTCGTGATCGGACAGGTGCGCACGCCGTGCGGACGCGTGATTCAACGGGAGTATCACACGGAATCCCGCCGCGCCTACTACCGCGACGCCGGCCAGGCAGATTCCACGGCCGATCGACCGTCCTGCAAGACGGACGCAGGACGCGTCGTCTTTGGCGGAGGCGGTATCGTTCCCGACGTCAGGCTCACCAAGACCCCGACGCCCGGATGGCTCATCACCGCGGGCGAACGCGGACTTGTCATGTCGTGGGCCGCCGGTTTCGTCGACAAGCCGAACCCAATCACCGCTTCAGTCGACGCCCTCGCTGCGGTGAAGTCGCTCGACGCGGCGACGTTGAGCGACTTCAAGGCGTACGCCGCCAGCAACGGCATCACCATTCCCTC
The DNA here is from genome assembly GCA_036407095.1 of Vicinamibacterales bacterium. Lineage (GTDB taxonomy): Bacteria > Acidobacteriota > Vicinamibacteria > Vicinamibacterales > UBA2999 > Gp6-AA40. The sequence continues at coordinate 4,003 of DASWZV010000152.1, forward strand.
CGACGCTGACGCCACATTGGGCCCTGCCCTCATGCGGTCGATCGCCTTCGCGAAGTTCGGAGCGCCGGGCTACTACCGTCTCGTGGCGCTCACAGATCCGGGAGTTCGGGGAGGAGTGAACGCATTCGAGCAGGCGTCACGACTGCTGGGGGCGCCTCCCCGGAACTAAAGGGTTAAGGGTTAAGGGTTAAGGGTTAAGGGTTAAGGGTTAAGGGTTAAGGGTTAAGGGTTAAGGGTTAAGGGTTAAGGGTTAAGG
>DASWZV010000153.1:0-68919 GCA_036407095.1 Vicinamibacterales bacterium
GAGGCGCTCGTGTTCGTAGCGTCCTCTCGATCCATGCCCGCGCGAAGTGCGGCCCCACCGGCAGCTCTCTGCGTTCTCCGCTCCTCAGCGATCTCTGCGTGAACGCGACCCAAGGACCAGAGTTAATCGAGCTTCGGCGGCACGCGGCGCTTCGTGGCTTGTTCGAACGCGTATGCGATCTCGATGAGCCGTGGCTCGCTGCAGGCAGTGCCGGTGAAGCTCACCCCCATCGGCGAGGGCTTTGCGTCGAAACCGGCAGGGGCGTTGCGTGCATTCGGGATCATGCCGAACGGCACGACGATCGTCGGGTAGCCGGCCTTGGCGGCGATCGCGGCGCCGAACACGCCCGGGAAGACCAGCGCGTCGAGCTTGTTGGCCTGAAGCGCGGCGTCGATCCCTTCGCTGCGCGAGAGCGCGAGGTCCTTGGCACGGTCGGCTTCGAAGCGCGCGCGATCGGCCTCGAGATCCATCTCGTCGGAGATGTCCAGCTGCGACTGTCCGTACTTGAGCGTGCCGGCGCGCTCGTGCGCTTTGTTCCAGGCTCGGAGATCGCTCAGCGTCTTCACCGGCGCGCGATCGCCCAGCGACGCGAGCCACGCGTTGAAGTCGCGCTTCATCCCGTACTTGAAGACCACCGAGCAGTCCTGGTCGCGTCCTTTGGCACCGCCAGCTCCGCTGCAGACGGGCCAGAGCAGCAGATTGCGCGCCGGATCGGTCGCCACGATGGACGGGATGTCGGCGGGGTCGACCACGATCGCACCCTGCGCTCTCAAGACGGCAATCGCATCGGCCATCACGGTCTTCCGATCATCGTTGAGTCCACCCTGCGAGCCGCGCTCACCGGGCGTGGCCGCGGTGTCGTAGAAGTACGCGCGCGGAATGCCGAGCCGCGCCCCCTTCAGGCCCGTCCGCGTGAGGAACGGCGTGTAGTCGCGGTTGCGCGGCGGCGTGCACGTGCTCGTGGCCGCGTCGTGACCGTCGGGCGAGCCGCCTTCGAGCACGCCGAGCATGGTCGCCGCATCGGAGACGGTCCGCGCCATCGGTCCGGGCGTGTCCTGTTCTCCGGCAATGGGAATCACTCCATATCGGCTGATGCGTCCGACCGTCGGCTTGATCCCGACGAGCATCGTCTGGTCGGACGGGCTGAGAATCGAACCGGACGTCTCGGTGCCGACGTTCGCGACCCAGAAGCTCATGGCGGTGCCGATGCCGGAGCTCGACCCGCCGGTGCCGAGGATCGGCCGGCCGTCGAAGGTCGCCTCGCGCGGATCGCGGCGCGGATCGTAGGGATTGAATGCGAAGCCGGACAACGAGTTGTAGTTGGCCGGCATGTTGTCCGACACCCAGTTCGCCAGCTCCGTCATCGTCGTCTTGGCGAGGATGATGGCGCCCGCCTCGCGGAGGTTTTTGGTGAGCGTGGCTTCGTAGGGCGGCACGAGGCCGGCGAATGCCAGCGCTCCGCCGGTCGTCGGCACGTCGGTGGTGTGAATGTTGTCCTTGAGCGCGACCGGGATGCCGTGGAGCGGGCCGCGGATGCGGCCGGCGCGCCGCTCGCGATCGCGTTCGTCGGCGTCGGCCAGCGCATGCGGGTTCACGTAGAGCGTCGCATGCAGGCGATCTTCGAAGGTTGCGATGCGGAGGAGCGACTGGGTGACAATCTCTCTGGACGTGACGCGCCGCTTCTGAAGCGCGGTGCGCATGTCGGCGATCGTCGCTTCGATGACCGAGAACGGCGCGCGTGCGGCCGCGGTGGGCGATTGATTGGTGACGGCCAGGACGAACAGCGCGAGTGCGGCCCCGAATCGACGCATCAGTTGGAAATCTTACTGGAAAGAGGTCGATGGCCCGCTCTTGGTATTCTTGCCGGGCCCCCCTGGGCTGGTCGCCGGTCTCTCCTGGCGCGCTGCGCGCGCAGGACCGCTATGCGGTCGTCAACGACTGGAGGATGATGCAACCAGCCGCACAGCGGTACCAGACGCATGTATCACGACTCGAGCCTCACACCCGCGCAGCCACGCACTGCCCTGATCACTGGCGCCTCGGCCGGCATCGGCGCGGCCTTCGCCGACGTCTTCGCAGCGAACGGCTTCAACCTCGTGATCACCGCGCGGCGTCAGGACCGTCTTCAGGAGGTTGGCGAGCAGATGCGGCGCCGCCACGGTGTGAAGGTGGCGGTGATCGCCGCGGATCACGCGCGGAAGGACACGCCGGGTGATCTCTGTGACGCGATCGGGGAGACGGGGATGACGATCGACGCCCTCGTGAACAACGCCGGCTACGGGGTGCCCGGGAGCTATCTTTCGTCGCCGTGGGAGCGGCACGAAGCGATGCTGCAGGTCATGGTCGTCGGCCTCGCCGAGCTCACGCACCGGCTGCTGCCGGGAATGGTGGAGCGCGGCTACGGTCGAATCATCAACGTCGCGTCGCTTGCCGGGCTCGTCCCTGCACCTGCGGGACACACGTTGTATGCCGCATCCAAAGCGCTCGTGATCAAGTTCTCGGAGGCGCTGGCGCATGAGGTTCGGGGCCAGGGCGTCAACGTGACGGCGCTCTGTCCTGGCTTCACGCTCAGCGAATTCCACGACGTCACCGGCACACGCGAGCAGATGAACAAGCTGCCCTCGTGGATGTGGATGGACGCGACCACTGTTGCGAGCCAGGGCTACGACGCGGTGATGGCCGGAACACCGATCTACATCAACGGCGGCGTCAATCGCGGCATCGAGATGCTGGTTCGGTACGTGCCGCAGACGTTGGTCCGGTATATCGGGCGGCAGGTCGGGCGCGCGTATCGCAAAGCCTAGCGCTCTTTGGATGGTCCTTGGTCCTTTGCCTAGCTGTCATGAACATCACGGTCGTTCCTGCGAGCCTCGATCGGATCCGCCTCTGGCGCGACATGCACCGCTTCGAGATGCATTGCCAGATCACGCACGACTCGATTCACGAGCGCCCCGGCTGGACGCAGGAGTACGTGCTCGCGATCGACGACGTTCCGGTCGGCTATGGATCGGTTGCGATCGACGGGCCGTGGAAGGGCAAGCCGACGCTGTACGAAGCGTACGTGGTGCCGAGCCATCGCCTGCGCCTGCTCGACGTCTACCGCCGGCTGCTCGAGGTCAGCGGTGCCGAGCAGATCGAAGTGCAGAGCAACGATGTGCTCGCCACCGTCATGCTGCATGCCTTCGTCCCGCACGCGACCAGCGAAGCGATCTTGTTCCACGACCGGCATGTGACGTCGCTTTCGCCAGCGGGCGCGACCTACCGCGAGGCGACGGCCTCGGAAGTGCCAGATGTGCCGGAGCCGATGCGCAGGTATCGCGGCGTCGTCGAGTACGAGGGGCAGCCGGCGGCGAACGGCGGCGTGATGTTTCATTACAACCGACCCTTCGGGGACATCTACATGGAAGTGGCCGAACCCTTTCGCCGAAAGGGTCTCGGCTCGTTCGTGGTGCAGGAGTTGAAGCGAATCTGTTACGAGAACGGACATGTGCCGGCGGCGCGCTGCAATCCCGGCAACATCGCGTCACAACGCACGCTGCAGAAGGCCGGCTTCGTTCCGTGTGGACACATCCTCACAGGGGCCGTGCGCCGATGAACGCCGATCACGACATACAACCCCTCGATCGGCATCGAGATGCGGCGGAATGTGCCGAGCTCATGATGATCAGCGAACCGTGGATCACGCTTCAGCTCTCGATCGAGAACGCCCGGGCCACCCTGACCGATCCAGCCAAAGAGGTCTACGTGATCCGCGACGCGACCGGCGTCGCGGGATTCGTCATCATCGACATGCGCGGGCTCGTTCGCGGATACATCCAGACGGTATGCGTGCGCGCCGATCGCCGTGGTCAAGGATTGGGTTCGACGCTGGTGAACTGGTCGCAGGAGCGGATCTTCCGCGACAGCCCGAACGTGTTCATCTGCGTGTCGTCATTCAACCCCGACGCCCGCCGGCTCTACGAGCGTCTGGGCTTCGAAGTCGTGGGTGTATTTCGCGAGCTCATCGTGCCGGGTCATGACGAGCTTCTGCTCCGCAAGTCACGAGGCCCCTGGACCGAATTCATCAGTCGTAGTGTCCGGCTTTAGCCGGACCCGTAGGCGTGGGAAACTTCGCCATGGCACTCTTCGTTGTCAGACATCAACACCCGCCCGAGCGCTGCCCGGCGCAGGACCCCGAGATGGGCGCATCCCTTCTCAACTACTTGAGCCGCCCGAGCGTGCGACAGCACGGCGTACGCATTCAGGGCGAGGCGGTCGTGAAGGGCGAGCACACGATGTTCCTGATCGCCGAGGCCGACGACGAGCGCGGCCTGCGCGAGTTCATGCAGCCGTTTCAGCAGGCGGGCCGCGTCGACATCTTCCCGGCGTCGACGTGCGCGGGCGTGGTTGCGAGCGGTGGATGCGGGCTCGACATGCCGGTCAGCGAGCGCCCGGCGCTGAATCCCGCGGACGCCTGTCAGGATGCGATCGACGCGGGCCTGGTCGTGCATCGCGCTCACCCGCTCAACTGCGAGACGTCGATTCCGGCGCTGATCGGCAGCGTGGTGATGCCGAACGCGCATTTCTACGTGCGCAATCACTTTCAGATTCCGATGTTCGACACGTCGACGTATCGACTCGCGGTCGGCGGCCTCGTCGATCGGCCACTGAGCCTGAGTCTCAGTGACATCCGCCAGATGCCCGCGCAGACGATCGTCGCGACGCTCGAATGCGCCGGCAATGGCCGGACGCTCTTCGAGCCGCCGATCCCCGGCGAGAAGTGGAACATGGGCGCGGTCAGCACTGCGGAGTGGACAGGCGTGCCGCTCGTCGAGGTGCTCGATCGCGCCGGCGTACGAAGCGGCGCGCGTGAAGTACTCTTCACAGGCGCGGACTCTGGCACGGTCGACGGGCACGCGGAATCCATCCGCTTCGAGCGCAGTCTGCCGGTCGATGCGAGTCGCGATGCCGGCGCGCTGCTCGCGTACGCCATGAACGGCGAAGCGCTGCCCGTGCAACATGGCCATCCCCTGCGCGTCATCGTTCCGAGCTGGTATGCCGTCGCCTCAGTGAAATGGCTGACCGGGATCGAGCTGATCGATTCTCCTTTTGCCGGCCACTACCAGGTCGAGAAGTATCAGTACGAATGGGAACGCGATGGTGAGGTGAGCCGCGAGCCGGTCACGCTGCAGCGCGTCCGCGCCCTGATTACCGAACCGGCACCGGATCAGAGGGTGCCGTGCGGCGATCTCGTCGTGCGCGGGGTAGCCTGGTCAGGCGCGGCATCGATCGCCCGTGTCGATGTCAGCGTGAACCGTGGACCCTGGCAGGAAGCTCGACTCGTCAGCGACCGCAGCCGTCACAGCTGGCAGTGGTGGGAAACGACCGCGCACATCGCGACTCCCTCTGCCGTCACCGTCCGCGCACGCGCGACCGATCTCGCCGGACGTGCTCAGCCCGATCGCGCCGAATGGAACCGGCTCGGGTACGGCAACAACTCCATCCAGGAGATTTCGATTCACGCGGTGTAGAGACGGAGGTCCGCCGCCGTGGCTTGATGCAAAGGCGGAAGGCAGACACTGCGTCGGCTGATAGCCAGTGGTCGTTCGGGTTCGGAAGCGAGTTACACCATCGAGCGGGTGGTGCCGGGTGGGGCGTCCCCGCTCGCCGCGCAGGCGCCTACTCCGTGATCCCGTTTCTTGTACCGTGATCGGTCACTTGGCGCCGAGGACGAGCGGGGAGACCCGGCGACAGGACCCGCGAGACGAAACGCTCATTGACGAACCGGAGTACGGTCCGCCTAAAGGCGGACCCTACGTACGAGGGTTTCTACGTACGAGGGGTTACGAAGGTTACGACCGCAGGAACTGCTGCGCGAGGCGTTCGATGAGCGCGTCGAGCGGCTCGCCATCCAACGCGAACGCCGATGACTCCGGCGACCATGAAAGCTTGAAGCTGCGTGACATCGCCGACACCCAGATTTGACGTACCGGCGCGTTGGGGCTGACGACGAATTTCGCAGCCGAGGGCTCTTCGAAGATGATCTGCAGCACGCCGTTCTGCAGCTCCACCTCGAAGCCTTCCTCGTCGGCCAGCGACTGAAGCGAATGCTGCAGATGTTCGAGCGCGAGGTCCGCCTGAAGGCGGAACTCCGGTTCGGAGAGCGCGCTCACTTCGTCTCGGAGAGTCGTTCCTGCGACGCGACGTACGACTTTCGAGCTCGCGCGATGTTTCCTTGTTCCTTCACCTTGACTTCGAGCTTGTGCTCTTTGTTGTCGAGCGTCGAAGGGGTGAATCCGAGGGTGTACAGGCTGTGCAGCTCCTGCGCCACTCGCGTGAACGTGGGCGCGAGCTCCGCCGTCTTCTTCAGCTCGAAATACCCGCCGCCGGTCTCGTCGGCGAGCTTCCGCAGCCCGCGGTCGGGACGCGTCCGCTGAATCCGCCCGGGACCGATCGCGATCTCCGATTCCAGGCCGATGGCGTAGATCATGGTTTCGGTCTCGCGCGATTTCGCGAGCACGTCACCCATGTTCTTCTTGCTGGCGGTGTCGTCGCCATCGGTGAACACGAGCACGATCTTCCGTCCTTCGACGCCCTGCAGCACGTCGATGCTCGCGTCGATCGCGTCGTACAGGCGTGTCGGGTTCCCGAACTGCAGGTCTTTGAGCGATCCGATCAGATCGTCGCGATTGCTCGTGAACTTGCCGCTGAACTGAATCTTGTCGCTGAAGGCGCCGACCTGACCCTTGTCGTGCGGCAGCATACGCAGCACGAACTGCTCGGTGGCCTGCTTGAGCAGATCGAGGTTGGCCGTCATGCTCGCGCTGAAGTCCAGCATCACGACGACGGTGAACGGCTGCGTCTCGTTCTGGAAGAAGGAGATGGGCTGCGGTTTGCCGTTGTCGAGAATCGTGAACACGTCCTGGTCGAGGTTGGGCACGAGCCGGCCCTGGGAATCGATGACAGTCGTCAGGACCGGCACGATGCTGGTGCCGGCCTTGAAAGTGGCCTGTTGGGCGGAGAGAACCGCGGCCGCACACATGATGGCCACCGGCGTCAGAAGAGCACGCATGGATCGAGCTTAGCAACCCACCGCACCGGAGTAAACCGGTGTTCTACCGGACTTTGCCGGGCACCCCAAGTGCTCGGGCTTGCCGCGCCGTAGCGCGCCGCGCGAAGGCCGGATACGCGCTAATATCTCCCGACATGCGAACTGCCTTGTTTCCGCGAACTGCCTTGTTTCTCCTGTTTTGTCTCGCCGCTTCGCTCGCCCAAGCCGGACAGTCGGGCTTGTCCGGGGTCGTCAGAGATGAAGCCGGCGGCGTGGTGTCGGGCGCATCGGTCAGTGTGGTCGGTGCCTCGGGTGTCGAGCAGCAGACGCTCTCGGGTCCGGACGGGCGCTTTTCACTGCCGGCCGTGCCGAGCGGAACCCCGACGCTCGTCGTTCGCGCCGGCGGGTTCGCCGAGTGGTCGCAGCCGGTCACGAACCGCGAAGTCGACGTGGTGCTCAAGCTCGCCAGTCTCTTTGAAACGGTCACAGTGACGCCGACACGCAGCGAGAAGCGTCTGGGCGAGGTCCCGGTCAGCGTGAACGTCGTCGAGAAGGAAGAGATTCAGCAGTCACCTGCCATCGTTGCCGACGATGTGCTGCGTCAGGTGCCGACCTTCAGCCTGTTCCGCAGGAGCAGCAGTCTGTCGTCGCATCCGACGGCGCAGGGGGTATCGCTCCGCGGCATCGGTCCGAGCGGCGTGAGCCGGACGCTCGTGCTCGTCGACGGCGTGCCGTTCAACGATCCGTTCGGTGGCTGGGTCTATTGGACACGCGTGCCGCTCGAGAGCGTGGATCGCATCGAGGTGATCGATGGCTCGAGCTCGAGCCTGTACGGCAACTACGGCATGGGCGGCGTGATCAACATCGTCTCGGACCGGCCGGCGCGCCGGACGGTCGATTTCAAGACCCAGTACGGCAATCACAGCAGTCCGAAGGCCGACTTCTTCGCGAGCGATGTGTGGGGCAAGCTCGGGGCCTCGGTCGAAGGCAGCTACTTCGATACCGACGGCTTCCCAATCGTGATTGCGAACGAGCGCGGCATCATCGACAACAACGCGACGGTCGACTACAAGAACACGAACGTCAAACTCGACTACCGGGCGAACGATCGCGTCAGCGCCTTCGGGCGCATCGGCTACTTCAAGGAGAACCGCGTCAACGGGAAGGTCGGCGAGGTCAACGACACGAAGTGGACCGCGGGCAGCGGCGGCGTGCGCGTCAAGTTGCCTGATGAGAGCGATCTGCAGGCGACTGTGTTCTCCGACTCGAACACCTTCCACGCCACGTTCCTGGCCGTGAACCCCGCTCCGTATAACAACCCGGCCATCTATCCGTCGCGAAGCATCGTCCGGCTCGCGACCGATCAGACGGTGCCCACCGACTCGGTCGGCACGATGGTGCAGTGGTCGAGAAACTTCGGCCGGTTGCACTTCTTCAGCGCGGGACTGGACTGGAGGCGGGTGGACGGCGACAGCCTCGAGGATGGGTATGTCAATGGCACTCCGATCGTGCTGGTTGGACCGACGGCGCCGGCGCTGCTCTCCTTCCATCGCATCTCCGGAGGCACGCAGCACAGCACGGGGCTCTTCGCGCAGGATGTCGTCTCGCTCAAGAACCTGGTGCTGACGTTCAGCGTGCGCGGCGACAGCTGGAAGAACTACAACGGCCACATCACCGAGACGTCGGCAACGACCGGCCTGCCGACGGCGAACAATCGAGGTGACCTCGCCGACAAGAGCGATACGGTCGCCAGTCCGCGGGTCGCGGCGCTCTATCGCCTGTCGGACAGAGTGTCGGTGTGGGGCGACGTCGGATATGGGTTCCGCGCGCCGACGCTCAACGAGCTGTATCGCCAGTTCAGCGTCGGTCTGATTCGCACGCTGGCCAACGAGACGCTTGGGCCCGAACGTCTGTTCGGCGGTGAAGCGGGCGTCAGGCTCGAGGCGACGCGTAACGTGTCGTACCGTTCGACGTGGTACGACAACGGCGTGAAGAACCCGGTTGCCAACGTGACGATCGGCACGAACCTCCAGCAGCGTCAGAATCTCGGACGGACGCGCATTCGCGGCTGGCAGAACGATGTCGACACGCGCATCGGGCAGTACGTGCGAGTGTCTGCGGGGTATCTCTTCAACATCGCGAAGGTCACCGAGTACGACGCGGTTCCGGTTCCGGGCGTGACGTTCGTCGATCTCACCGGCCTGTATCTCCCGCAGGTCCCCAAGCATCGCGGCTCGTTCTCGCTGGCGTATCTCAACCCGAAGTACGTCAACCTCGCGCTGAGCGGCACCTTCTTCGGCCGCCAGTTCGACGACGATCAGAACGCCCGCGTGAAGCCGGGCGAAACGACACCAGGTCTGCCGCCCTACGGGCTGCTCGATCTCAGCGCCTCGCGCACGGTGACGCGCAACCTGGATGTGTTCTTCGGCGTACAGAACATGCTCGACCAGGAGTACTACGTGATGCTGGCGCCCACCTCGATCGGATCGCCGCGTCTGGTCAACGGCGGCATCCGCGTCAAATGGTCTGGTCAATAGCGAATCGTCAGCGGGTCATGCCGCGGACCTGATGCGTCTCATCGTAGCGGCGGCGCTCGCGCTTGCAGCGGCGGTGCCAGGGCAGCCACCTTCGCGCGATGCGCTCCGGCGGCCAGGGCCCTCGCGCGATGCGCTACAGAGGCCAGAAGCGCAGTCGACATCGCCGGATCTGCTCGCGCGCGTTTCGGCGTACGTCGGCGCCTTCTACAGCAGGTTCGGATCGATCGTCGCCGAGGAGCGCTACGAGCAGACGATTCGGCGCTCACCCGGATCGATCGGCACCACGCTGCAGCGCGGTGGCGGCGGCCCTGTGTCGACGACCCTGGTGTCCGACTTCCTCCTCGTCCAGGTGCCAGGCGAAGGCTGGCTGCCGTTCCGTGACGTCTTCGAGCGCGACGGTCAGCCGGTTCGCGATCGCGAAGAGCGGCTGGCGAAGATCTTTCTGAGCGGATCGCGCGCGTCGCTCGATCAAGCGCGTGCGATCATGAATGAGAGCGCACGCTACAACATCGGCAACGTTCAGCGAAACATCAACGTACCCACGCTCGCGTTGACGTTCCTCGCCGACGGCCAGCGGACGCACTTCGCGTTCAAGCTCGGGAAGCCGGATGACGACGGAGCGGTCATCGACTTTCGCGAAACAGCCCGTCCGACCTACGTCAGAACAACCAACGACCGCGACCTTCCCGTGAACGGCCGTCTCTGGGTCGACGAGCAGACGGGCACCATCCGCCGCACCGAGCTGCACGCGGTCGACACGGACGTCGAGGCGCACATCACGGTCACCTATCTGCAGGACCAGGGACTCGGCTTGTGGGTGCCGGCGCGGATGGAGGAACGCTACAAGCGCGGCCGCGATCCGCTCGAAGTGCGTGGAATTGCCACCTACTCGCGGTTCCGGCGCTTCGAGGTCAGGACGAGCGAGAACATCGATGACCCCAAATAGGTTGCCGCGCCTTTTGAGTATCATGGCTTTTATGAAGAGAGCGCTGTTTCTGGCCGCCATCCTCTCCCTCTTCGCCTGCTCATCCGCGCCCGCCCAGTCGGGCAGCGAGGTCGCCGCCAAAGTCGGCAGCAAGTCGGTCACGACCAAGGAACTCGACGAGCGATGGAGCAAGGACGATCCGGCAGGGCAGGCCGAGGCGACGCAGAAGACGTACGACGGCCGGCGCGCGGCGCTCGATGCGATCATCGCGGAAACCGCCATTGCGGATGCGGCGAAAGCCAAGGGCATGACCCCCGACGCGTACGAGACGGCGGAAGTTGCGAAGCGGCTCAAGACTGTGACCGACTCCGATGTGGCGGCCTTCTATCAGGCGAACATCAACCAGATGCAAGGACGTTCGCTGGAGGTGATGTCGCCGGCGATCAACCGCTTCCTCACCGAGCAGCAGCGCGAGATCGCGCGTCAATCGCTCATCACCGAGCTGCGCAAGAGCGGTCCCGCCGTGAGCGTGATGTTCGATGCTCCGCGACGGAGCGTTGCGGTCGATCCGGCCGATCCCACCATCGGGAACAAGGCGGCTCCCATCACGTTGATCGAGTTCGCCGATTTCCAGTGCCCGTACTGCGGACGTGTCGCGCCGACCATCAAGAAGCTGCGTGAGACGTATGGCGACAAAGTGCGGCTGGTGTGGAAGGATTTCCCGCTGACACAGATCCACCCGCAGGCGTTCAAGGCAGGCGAGGCCGCGCACTGCGCGGGCGATCAGGGCAAGTACTGGGAATACCACGACCGCCTGTTTGCCAATCAGCAGTCACTGATGCCAGAAGACCTGAAGAAGCACGCCGCCGATCTCGGGCTGGATGCGGCGGCGTTTGCCGCCTGCCTCGACACCTCGAAGTACGGCGAGCGCGTGCGCGACGGCGTCGCGGAAGGCGCGCGGCTCGGTGTCAATTCGACGCCGATGTTCTACGTCAACGGTCGTATCGTTTCAGGCGCGCAGCCGTATGAGGCGTTCGTATCGGTGATCGATGAGGAACTCGCGCGCGCGAAGAAGTAGTCTCCGACGCGCACGCTGAAGCGTGCGCTCTACGGCACCAATACGATCTTTCCGAGCGCACGACCTTCCATCACCTCGACGTGCGCCTTCACCGCATCGGCGAGCGGGAACTCCTTGCCGATCGCGGGATTCAACGCTCCGTTCTCGAGGCCCGCGATCAGGCCCGAGTGGATTTCATGGAACTCCTCGCGGGTCGCGTTGAACAGCGTCATCCCGAGGATCGCCCCATCGCGGGGCATCGTCTTGCGCGGGTCGATTTCGACGCGCCCCCGGCTGCCGATCACGACGACCCGGCCGTGCATGCCGAGCACGTCGAGATCCTGGTCCAGGTTCACGTTCGCCAGCATCTCGAGGACGATGTCGACGCCTTTGTTGCCGGTCAGCGGCAGCACGTGTTGCAGGTAGTCCGGCTCTCGGTGGTTGAGGACGTGGTGTGCGCCGTGATTGCGCACGAGCGCGATCCCTTCGGGGGTGCCCGCGGTTGCGATCACGCGCAGCCCGTGCGCGCGTGCGATCTGCACCGCTCCAGCGCCGACGCCGCCGCTCGCCCCGTGCACGAGCAGGGTTTCGCCGGCACGCGCATGAGCGCGAATGAACAGCGCCCGCCACGCCGTCGCGTACGGCACGCCGAGCGCCGCACCCTGCTGGAACGAGATGCGATCCGGCAGCGGGTTCACCTGCCACTCGTCGCACACGGCCAGTTCGGCGTAGGTGCCGGGAACGGCGTGAGCGTAGACGCGCGCACCCTTTGAGAAGCGCGTAGCTCCGGCACCGACGCTTTCGACAGCGCCGCCAAGGTCGGCCCCGGGGACATATGGAAGCGAGGGCTTGCGCGCATACGTGCCCGAACGGATGTAGGCGTCGACCGGGTTGACGCCGGCGGCGCGCACGCGAATGAGGACCTGCCCCGGTCCCGGCGTCGGATCCGGCAGGTCCTCGAACTTCATGACGTCAGGTGGTCCGAAGGATCGGACGATGATGGCTTTCATGCCATCGAACTATACGACGGACTCAGCGCCGTTGGCGGGCCGCCAGCCGCCAGGGGAGTATGACGGACTCGCGGATGACGCCGCTGGAGAGCTTCGATCGGCCCAACCGCCGCTCGGTGAATGTGATCGGCACCTCGACGATGCGAGCCCCCGCCTCCCTGGCCGCCCATGTCATTTCGACCTGGAACGCATAGCCATCCGAGACGATCCGGTCGAGCGGCAGGCGCGCCAGCAGCGCGCGGCTCCAGCAGCGGAATCCGCTGGTGCAGTCGCGCACCGGAAGCCGTGTGATGCTCCGGACGTACCAGTTCGCGAGTCGGCTCAATACGACGCGATGCGCGGGCCAGTTTCGCAACATGCCGCCAGGCACGTATCGCGAACCGATGACGAGGTCGGCGGTGCGGCTCGCGTCCAGCAGCCGGGGCAGCTGTGAGGGGTCGTGCGAGAAGTCGCAGTCCATCTGGCAGATGTGTGTGATATCGGATGCCAGGGCCATGCGGATCCCGTCGACGTACGACCGCCCGTAGCCGCGAAGGCCGGTGCGACGGAGCACAGACGCTCGTCCGCCAGTGGCCGCTGCGGTCACCGCCGCGGCGTCCGCGGTACCGTCGGGGGACGCATCATCGACCACGAGCACCCGGACCCCCTCGATGGCCAGCAAGGCCTCGATCAGCGGCGATACGTTGTCGCGCTCGTTGTAGGTAGGGACGATGACGAGCGGCCTCAGGGCGTCGTCCTCACGGCCACACGAGCGCACGCGACGGATAGCCTGCGCGAATCGCGTCGCTCATCTGAATCGGTCGGAGACGGGACATTCCAGCAGCGGCGTTCCTCGATACCCGAAGGGCTCGCCGGAGTAATTGTATGCGTCTTCTACGATCCCGAAGGGCTGGTCGAGCCGATTCGCATGACGCGAACGCTCGAGCGGATCAGCGGCTTCGAGGAAGGCGAAGCATAGGAGTACACGAGCAGGCCTGCAGCGGCCGAAGGAGAAGGAACTGATCGAGTTCGACTGACCACGACTATCATGGCGGGAGAAGAGCAACGCAATGCGCACGTCCCGCATTCCAGTCCTGCTCGTCCTGCTGCTCATCAGTGCGGCGCTGACGAGCGCGCAGGATCCGCCTCCGTCGCAGGGCGGCGCACAGGCGACGTTCCGCGGAGGCGTCAACGTCGTCCGTGTCGACGTCATCGCGAGCGATTCGCGCGGTAATCCGGTGACCGACCTCGCCAAGGAAGAGTTCGAGATCGTCGAAGACGGCCGGACGCAGACGATCGATCTGTTCCGGCAGATTCGAATCGACGCCACGGTGTCGGACTCCTCGCGGCCCCGGCAGGTGCTGAACCGGGACACGGAAGAACGCGAAGCGAGCCGTGACGACGTCAGGATCTTCGCCATCATGCTGGCCGATTACCAGGTGTGCGCCGAGCGCTCGCGTCTGGTCCGCGATGCGTTGGCAGGCTTCGTCGACAAGCTTGGCTCCAACGATCTGGTCGCGGTGATGAGCCCGCTGATGTCGGTCCGGGATCTGCTCTTCACCTACGACCACGATTCGATCGTGAGGACGATCCAGGGTTTCGAAGGACGGAAAGGCGATTACACGCCCCGGAACGCGATCGAAGAGGAGCACCTCAATCAGATGCGGACCCCCGAGCCGATTCGTAACGCCGTCGTTCGCGACGCGCTCGAGGCGCTCGCCGTGCGGCTTGGATCGATGCGCGAGGGACGCAAGTCGCTCATCTTCGTGAGCGAAGGCTTCCCCGCCGGCTGGTCCGCCAATCCGCAGCAGCTGCACGAGATCACGCGCGAGGCCAACCGTCATAACACATCGATCTACCCGCTCGATCCACGTGGGCTCGTTGCCGGCGACGGCGACGTGGCAGCGACGCTGCGTCCGGGATGCGGCCGTATGCCACCTTCGGCGTGGCTGCACCTCACGCAGGAGACGCTGCGGGAGCTGGCCGACGAAACCGATGGCCGCGCCATCGTCAATCGAAACTCGCTGGCCGAAGGCCTGGCGCAGATTCTTCGCGATTCGAGCCTCTACTACCTGCTCGGATACAGCTCGACGGCCTCGCAGACCGACGGCAAATTTCATCAGATTCGTGTGCGCGTGAAGCGGCCCAAAGTGGAGATCCGCGCCCGCAAGGGATACTGGGCCTCGACAGCCGAGGACGTCAGCCGTGCCGCCACTCCGGCGCCCGTCACTCCGCAGCCAATCCTCGATGCGCTTGGCGCACTCGCCGCGCCCAATCAGGAAGGCAGAGTGGTGCGCACGTTCGTGGGACTTGCGCGCGGCGCTGAAGGCAAGGGGCGCGTGACGATCGTGTGGGAACCACTGTCTACAGGCGCCGGGCGAGGGGAGATGGCGGCGCGCGTTGCAGTCACTGCAACACGCCCTCGCGGGGAGAGCCTCTTCCAGAGCGGGCCCGACGATCTCGCTGCCGGCAACCTGCATCGCGTCTCCTTCGACGTTCCCCCGGGCTCGCTCGAGTTGACGATGACGGTGACCGATCGCGAGGGCAACACGATCGATCGCGAGAAGCGCGCGATCAGCGTGCCCGACTACACGGGTGCGGAGGCGGCTCTCGGGACTCTGCATTTCTACCGGGCTCGAACACCCCGCGAATTTCAGGCGCTTGCAGCTGGCGCGGATGCGACTCCGGTAGCCACGCGCGACTTTCCGCGCACCGAGCGTCTGTTGATCCGCTTCGATGTGTACACACCTGGCGGTGATGCATCGCCGACCGCCGCGATACTCTCCCGCGCCGGCCGCAGGATGTTCGTCGTGCCGGTCACGCGCGCGACGGCCGGTGGGTCGCATCAGATCGATCTGGCGCTCAGTCCGCTTCCGGCGGGCGAGTACCTGCTCGAAGTCGCGGCTGCTCCGGATGGACCGCGCCAGCTCGCGGCATTTCGGATCCGTTGACTCGCTCTGAACCTCGCTCGCATCGAGTTCACTTGCGGCCGGCGGTCTCCCGTTCCTGCCTCTCGACGAACAGGCGACGCATCCACGGGCTGTTCTCCTGACAGATGTACTCCTGAATCTCTCCCCTCGGGTCCCACACGATGTCGAAGCCGATGGTCCACGGTTCTGTGTAAGCGCCGGGATCATCGATCGTGGCTTCGTATCGCAGGGTGTAGAGATCCTTGCGTGTGAACCGTTCGACGAGGTGCAGGCGATCGGTGTGTGGATCGCCGACCATATCGATCCAGCTGCCTTCGTTGAACCCGACGACATCGATCACGAGCGTGTCGCCGTCCCAATGCCCGATCGAGTGACCGAGCCACGTCGGGTTGAGCGCATCGCCTTGCGGATGCGCGCGGCCGTCCGTGTAGACGACGCGCCAGATGTGGGTACCGCCCTCGAAGATCATCACGATCCGCTTTTGTTGCGGCAGCTGGATGATCTCCATTGGAAACGGCGTCGTCATGAGACGCGGACCGCCGGGCGGCATGCAATAGCCTTCGGGATCGTACTTGGACTCTTCGCCGCGGCGCTGCATCGCAACCGCCTTCGCCCACGGTTGATAGGGAATCTCTTTCGGTTGCAGCAGGATCTGTTTGTAGTCGCGGATCTGTGAGAGGTGCCAGTAGCCGATGTTCGGTTCAACCGGTCCCAGGTTCGGTGTGCCGTCGGGTAGTCGCGGCGCGGGCGGATACGGTTTGGGTGGCAGCGTCGGAAGCGGGTTGACCTGCGCCGTCGCGACCGCGCCGATCAGCGACACCGCGACCACGGAAAGAGCACCAATGAATCGAACGGCAGGGATCAGTTTCACGGCTTCGCTCCTTGCGTGGCATACATCTACGTCGGACGTGAATCCCGGTGCAAGTGGTCTGCAAGGCCCCGATGCTTTTGCGGGCGCCGAGTTGGCTATCAGCAACCAGGCGGAGTAACCTAATCGCCCTCTTCGGTCAAGAAAACGCAGAGAGGGGTAACACGCAATGGCCGCTACCGCCAGCACGCTCACGACAAGTCCGGTCACCACAGCGCTCTTCATCGGGGGCAAGGAACGACAAACGGTCGCAAAGATGGCGATTGCCGATCCAGCCAAGCCAGGTGTCGTGGTTGGTCATGCCGCCTCAGCCACGCCGCAGGATGTCCTCGACGCCGTTGCCGCCGCGAAGAAAGCGTATCCCGCGTGGGCCGCGCTCACGCCGCAGCAGCGCGCCGAGAAGATGCTGGCCGCTCTGAAGGGCATCGACGGGGCGAACCGCGACGCTGACGCCGCGATTCTGTCGCAGGAGAACGGGAAAATCCGCTTCGAAGCCTGGGTCGATTCACTGGTGCTGGAGATCCGGTGGAAGCTGGCGCTGAGCCACGCCGACGAAGTCGACACGGCGAAAGTGCTGCCGCCCATTCCCGGGGCGATTCCAGTCCAGACCACGATCTCGTACCAGCCGCTGGGCGTCGTCTCCGTCATCGTGCCGTTCAACTGGCCGATTGCCATCCTCGGGGCCTCGCTGCCTCATGCCCTGCTCGCGGGCAACACCGTGATCGTGAAGCCGCCGCTGACGGCGCCGCTCGCCACGACCCGCGTGGTGCAGCGCATCGCCGAGCAGCTGCCGCCCGGCGTCCTCAACGTCGTCACCGGTCCCGACGCCAACATGTCCGCGTTGATCCGCAACCCCGACATCGCGAAGGTCTGCTTCACCGGCTCTGTTGGCGGCGGCAAGAAGATCATGGAATTGGCCTCGGCGAGCCTCACGCGCGTCACGCTGGAGCTGGGTGGCAACGACGCGGCCGTGATCCTGAAGGACGCGCTGCTCGACGACACGCACCTCGATCGTCTCTTCGCGGCCATCTACGACACCACCGGCCAGATCTGCATGAACGCCAAGCGCGTCTACGTGCACGCGTCGCGGATCGATGAAGTGGTGAAGGGTCTGTCGGCGCGGCTGGGGAAGGTCAAGCTCGGTTACGGCCTCGACGCGGACACGACCATGGGCCCACTGCATTCGCCGGCACAGAAGACATTCGTGGAGGAGCTCGTTCAAGAAGCGAAGAACGCGGGCGCCAACGTGCTGGAGTTCGGTGAACTGCCGTCGGGCGAGATGGCGGGCGGCAACTTCGTTCGGCCGGCGATCGTGGTCGGCCCCGACCCGAAGTTGCGCATTGTGACCGAAGAGCAGTTCGGTCCGGTGATCCCGATCATTCCGTTCGAGACGGAAGAAGAGGCGATTGCGGCGGCCAATGACTCCTGGGCCGGTCTCGCCGGCTCGGTATGGACCGCGGATCCCAAGACGGCCAACCGCGTTGGCGGGCAGATGGTCTGCGGCTACGTCTGGGTCAACGACCATGGCGCCACCCGGCTCGACCTTCGTGCGCCGTTCGGCGGCATGAAGGCGTCGGGCTTCGGCCGTGAGCAGGGCATCGAAGGCATCCGCGCGTTTCAGGACACACGCTCGATCGCTCATCTCGATGCGGCCACGCTGGCCACCATGCACCACTGACACAGTCGGGCGGGGCCTTCGGGCCCCGCTCGGCTAGACTCGAAAAAACATGGAAGACCGCTTCGCCTCCTTACGAAACGCAACCGAGGCAGCCGTGTTTGAGGGCGCTGGCGAGACTTCATCCCAACTCCGGCGCGCAATGGCCAAAGGCGACGTGCCGCCGAATCTCGCGCCGCTCGCGCAGAAGATCCGGTGGCGCGCCCACAGCATCACTGACACCGATGTCGACGTGCTGCGCGCTCAATACTCGGATGATCAACTGTTCGAGCTCATCGTCGCCGCGACGTTCGGCGCGGCATCCGAGCGGCTCGCCGCCGCCCTTCGCGCGCTGGAGGAAGCGTGAGGCTCAAGAATGTCGAGCGGGGGATCGGTTGTCTTCGAAGCTGCTTTACGCTTTGATCCGACTCGTCACGGGATTTCGAGCGCCCGACGTCGTGCGAACGCTCAGATATCGTCAGGATTTCTTTGGTCGCCATCATACCGCGCACACGCAGGCGGTGATGCGCGGCCGGTCGGAGTGGTCGGTCGGCGAACGTGAACTGTTTGCGGCCTTTGTCTCACGCGTGAACGACTGCGCCTTTTGAACGAACGCCCACGCCGCGGTCGCGGCGTCCGCCCTTCACGACGATCACCTCACGCAGCAAGTCCTCGAGGACTATGTCAGCGCGCCGATCGATGAACGATTGCGTGCGGTGCTGGGTCTTCTCGAAAAGATGACACTCTCTCATCAGAGCCTCGGCGCCAACGATGTGCGGGCCGTACTCGCGAAAGGCGTTTCGAAATCGGCGATCGCCGAGGCAATGGAGGTGGCGTTTCTGTTCAACGTATACGATCGTCTCGCTGACGCGATGGGATGGCATGTTCCCGACAAGAAGAGCGGGTACTACAACGCCGCCGCAAAACGACTGTTGAAGAACGGGTACGCCTGAACGAACGTTGGACTCTTATCGGCGCGCAACGACGTTTCCAGCCATACGATTCGACATCCGGCGGCGAAAGATCAGAGCCAGCCGATCGGCGGAGGGTCGCCGACGATGCCCGCACCGACCATCTCCAGGAAGCTGTCGCTGAGCAGCAGATGCTGGCTCATCGTGATTGCATCACGGAGCAGGCGATCGAGCGGCGTCTTGGTGGAAAACACCGCCGTCGGGCCGACCAGGTCGTACATCATCTGAGCCACGTCCCGCGCCATGCGGAAGGCATGCGACAGCGACAACGCCATCGCTCGCCGTGTGTCGGGCGATATGCGGCCGTCAGTCTGCGCTTCGTGCCAGATGCGATCGATCGTGTCGTAGGTGAACGCCCGCGAGGCGCGCCACGCCATCTCGGCTTTGGCGAGTGTCACGCGTGCATGCGGCCTTTGCCGCAGCGGCATCGGCGGCGGTGGAAAGATGTGCATCTTCTTGTCGGCGATCGCGATTGCCGCATCGATCGCACGGCGGGCCACTCCAAGCGCGAGGCCGTGCCAGCTGGCCAGGAACATCCCGAAATAGCAATACAGCGGTTCGCGGCGGCGCGGAGGATCATCCTGCGAGAGCGTGTGTGCCTCCGGCACGAACAGATCCTTCACTCGGTAATCGTTGCTGCCGCTGCCAGCGAGTCCAGTGCTGTGCCACGTGTCCAGGACTTCGAACTGCGAGGCCGGCGCGAAGGCAATGCGTGCCTGAGGAGCGCCTCCACGCATCACCGGCTTGCCGTTCTCAGTGACGAGAAAGCCCCCCACGATGACATCCGCGTGGGTCGAGCCGCTGCCGAACGTCCAATGCCCCGAGACGCGGTACCCGCCATCGACACGCTCGCCGAGTCCGTTGGGAGGAACCTGTCCGGCGGTGACGGAATCGAGATCGCGATACAGCGTGCGTGCGGCGCCCTCGTCGAGTTGTGCGGCGAAGTAGCCGCTGTCCGATCCAATCTTCACGCACCACCCGACCGACGCGTCCGCACCGCCGAGCACCTCGTAGACCTCGCATTGCTGTCGAGGTGTCATTTCCGGGCCGCCCCACGCATCCGGCATCGACATCCGAAACACCCCTGCCGCCTTCAACTTGGTGACGAGATCGGTCGGGAGCCGGCGGAGCGATGCGATCTCGTCGCCGCGGGTCAGGATCTCCGGTTGGAGCGCTCGCACCGCAGAGATGATGTCGGCTGCGGAGAGTGTCGTGCTGACGTCAGACGCGCCCCGGTCGGTCAATGTCATGTCCCAAGCCCCGTGTACGTGGAAGGCCTGCGCATTGTACCGGAGGGTCGGCGTATCATGCGTCGATGAACGCTCGCGATCGACAGCCAGGTGGTCCGTGGTGGCAACCGAGCGGCATCGACGTTGGCAGACGCCGCGCGCTCGTTGGACTCTCCGGCGTCGTTATCGCAGCAATGAGCGCCACGCCCACCTGGGCCCAAGTGGCAGGCCGTTGTGTGCTCACGCCTGAAGCGGGCGAAGGTCCTTTCTATCTCGATCCCAAACTCGTGCGCTCGGACATTACGGCGGGGCAGCCGGGTGCGCCTCTGCAGCTCGCGCTGCAGGTGGTGCGGGCCGGCGATTGCGCCATGCTCGCCAACGCACGCGTCGATGTCTGGCACGCCGATGCCGTAGGGCTCTACTCGGGCTACGAGAAGCAGTCAGGTGTTGGCGGCATTTCCACCAGGGCGGCGGTGGGCCAGCAGTACTTGCGCGGCACGCAAGTGACCGATGCCGCAGGCACCGTGCAGTTCCGCACGATCTTTCCCAGCTGGTACGGCGGGCGCACACCGCACGTGCACTTCAAGGTGTTCCTCGGCGGCAACGAGGTGGTCGCGAGCCAGATCTTCTTCTCCGACGAGATCACCAAAGAGGTGTTCAGCACCTGGCAACCGTACCGGCAGCACGCCTCGAAGCGGACGACGTTCAACGACAACGATCCGATCAAGCAAGGCGTGTTTTCAGACGTGACGCGCCAGCGCGGCGCCTACGCGGCCAAGGCGGTGCTGGTTGTCGCGTCCCGATAGTCGACCTTGTCAGTCACGCTGCCCAGCCCGCAGGAGTTTCGCCAAGTCCCAGTTCGTGAAATCGCCGATACGGTCAATGGTCACGTCCGCTGCCGGGTACTTCTCCAGCACAACCGGGTCCACAGCGTAGTGACCCTGGCGGGGAAACACCGTCGTCAAACGCTCGCGCCAGACACGCTTCATCGCGGTGAGGATGCGGAGCTTGTCGTCCACCATGATGTAGCGCTTCGCGGGATAACGTTGCTCGACGTCGTCGAGCATCCGTTCCTTGTGGATGTAGATCAACACCCGATCCCCGACCGCCTCAGACACACCTGACCGTTGCGCCTTTCGCGGCTGGAACACGACGTCGCCATCCGAGAGCAGCACCGTCGGTCCCCACGCGCTGGCGTGCTCGACGGCATCGAGCGCCCCGGGATACAGCCGGTTCGCAAACGGATAGTCCACGAGAAACGCCGACATCGCGAGCACGCTCGGATCGAACGCCGTCTCGCTGCGGAACCGCTGCAGCGCGCCGAGGTAGTCCGCGTAGCCCAGCTCTCCCCGCAGCGCTTCGAAAATCTCCCAGTACCGGGCGGCCATGGCCGGCCCGACATGGGCGTCGAGATGGCGGTGGAGATCGGCCGCGATGCGGTCGTTATGGATCAGCGTGTTGTCCAGATCGAAGAGCGTGACGACGTCGTGGGCCACGAGGTGCGAGCTTACCTCGCCGCATGCTCCCGACAAAACGGCTTCCGTGCCGATTCTTGTCGTCCAGCCGTTTCACTGACGCGTCCACGCGATCGACGACTCTGACACGCGCGCCTTGGTGATCCGATGAGTATCATTCGTAAGCTGGACACGATGGCGACGCGTGAGCTTTCCGGGTGGATATGACGGTCCTGATCACAGGTAGTGCTGGTCACCTGGGCGAGGCGCTGATGCGCACGCTCCGCGCGAGCGGGCACGACACCATTGGCGTCGACATCACGGCGTCGCCGTTCACGACCGCCGTCGGCTCGATTGCCGATCGTGAGTTCGTGCGTCGCTGCATGTCCGGAGTCGACGCGGTCATTCACGCAGCGACATTGCACAAACCTCATGTCGCCACGCACACCAAGCAGTCGTTCGTTGACACCAACGTCACCGGCACGTTGAATCTGCTCGAGGAGGCAGCGGCCGCTCGCGTCGGATCGTTCATCTTCACCAGCAGCACGAGCGTGTTCGGCCACGCGCTGACACCGCCGCCAGGTGGGCCAGCCGCGTGGATTACCGAAGACGTCGTGCCCGTGCCGAAGAACATCTACGGCGTGACGAAGCTCGCCGCCGAGCATCTGTGCGAGCTGTTCCATCGCACCCGGGCGCTGCCGATCGTCGTCCTTCGCACCGCGCGTTTCTTTCCAGAGCCCGACGATCGCAAGGCCACGCGCGAGGCGTACGAGGACGGAAATGTGAAAGCGAACGAGTTCCTCTACCGTCGCGCCGACCTCGAGGACGTCGTCGCGGCGCATCTGCTCGCGCTGGACAAGGCCTCCCGTCTGGGCTTCGGACGATTCATCGTCAGCGCGACCACGCCGTTTACGCGTGAGGACCTGCAGGACCTGCACACCGATGCGCCAGTGGTCGTGAGGCGCCGCGTTCCGGCGTATGTCGACGTGTATGCACAGCGTCGCTGGTCGATGTTCCCGCGCATCGATCGCGTGTATGTCAACGATCGGGCGCGCGCGGTACTGAACTGGAACCCACGCTACGACTTCGCGCGGATCATCGAGCTCCTGCGCGCGGGCGGTGATCCGCGCAGCCTGCTGGCGAGAGAAGTGGGGACGAAGCTGTATCACGCAGAGGCGTTCGCCGACGGACCTTACCCCGTCGATGTGTAGCGAGAGCACATCCCCGAGGCATGCTGCCTCGCCGCCGATCTGCGCAGAATGGCCGCGCCCCAACTAGCGCGCGCCGTCGGCGGCGATTCAGCCCCATTGACAGCAGTCGATGGACCGGCCTCAATCGTCTATGAGCAAGTCGCCAATCTCTTGTTCGTAGCGTCGCAACGCCGACAGGATTGTTGGCGAATCGGAGCAGATCTCTCTCGCCTCATCGAGGTATTGCCGCATCTCCTCAGGGTAGTCCTGCCCCGTCGCTTCGGATGGCCGCCACGACAGTCCACGCCCAGTCAACAACGAATCGATTGCAGCAAGTTCGCCGATATGGGTAGACACCGCTCCCAGGGACTCGGCGTAGATCTCCAATGCGACCGGGTACGCTTTGAAGAGTCGCCTGAACAAAGTCGGCGCTGGATCAACGGGCGTGGGTGCCGCTTCTGCGATTGTGTCCCAAACGGCCCTGGCAATCAGGGCGAACACGACCGACTCCTCGTTCAGGACGGCAATGCCTTTCCCATCATTCATATTCCGCTCAAAACCTTGGAGAAGGTCCTCAATAGTCTGAATCGGGAAACATCCGTGTCCTCGCAGGTATTCCTCCTCGACGGTGAAGGCGCCGGACCGTAAGCTTTCCTGAAAGAACCGCAGTACCGACTGAGTGTTGGCGTCTTCATCAATCCCGTCGATCGAGCCAAGGCGGTTGTAGTTCCCCTTAACCGCGAGCGTCATAGGAACGTATTGGTCAGACGATTGATGGAGTAGGACTAGAGCAGCGCCGGCTCCTTTCAGACTTACTCCAGTAACCATGCACCTGCAGTCGTAGAATCCCATCGTTCTTTGTCTCCGTCTGTCTCCGCCGAGCGGCCTGCGATGCGGACCGCGCTGTGCGCGCGCCTGTCCCATCACCGATCTTCCAAAAAACGCGCCTGATGCTTCCCATCGTCTCAGCCACTGACGCCGACGTCGTCGCTGAAATTGTGAGCGTGGCACGCCCAGACAGCGCCGGTGTTGCAAGGCAGCCACATGCGCATCTGTGATCGGCCACACCGATTTGTCGGCGGCCGTGGCCGCTCCTCCAGACATCTTTGCTGCAGTGCCATCGCGCGCTGGAACGCGAGTTGCTCACCCGCGCGACATGAGAAAAGCCATCGGGCCATCGACGAGGGCCGCGGTGAACCTGGCCGCCTTCGACTTCGCTCAGGCCCAGAAAGTCGGACATCCCAATCCTTGAAAATCTTGCGTCTCGCAACGTGCCTCGCACGATGGCGACAAGTTTCCCCGACAACTAATCGCTGCCACGCGGAACCCGCAGGGGCCGCCCGGACCACTCCGTCCGGCAGACGAATCACGCCCCGCAGGGAGAGAGTGAAAGCGTCCTGGTTGACATGCCGCGCCCTTGCCGCGACGGTGGCGTTCGCTACGCTGTGCGCCGAGGCGTCAGCGCAGACCGCTGCGCCCCCAGGCGACGCGCCGGTCCGGCCCGTCACGGTCAGCGGCCGCCTCGTACGCGACACCGTCACGCTTGGAAAGACCATCCTCCCCGCGTGGAAGGTGGAGCTCGTCTACGTGAACACGTCGAAGCAGCCGTGGGAGCTGGGCGAATCGCTCTTCCTCATCGCGCCCTCGTCGGCAGGTGGAGCAGCATCGGTGCACGTGTCGCGTGCACCCGCGGAGCCGGGGAAGGCGCCCAAGTACGTAGCCGATCGTTATCGGATGACGTGGGGCCTCAACATCCCCTCAAAGGGCTCCGCGATCTGGCCGTTCACGGCGCTTCGCGAAATCAATAAGATCGAAGCGCTCATGCTCTCGCTGCAGGCGAGAAGAGTGGACGCCCTCCCGGGCAGCGGCTACGGGGCGCCGCTGCAGCCGGGCGAGACTCGCACGATCTCCGAGCAGCTGGTGTTCCCCTTCAATGCGGAAGTGAAGGGTCTCCGCGAGGCGATCGTGATCGTCCCACCCGTCGTCCGCCCCGCCGGAACGGGCCTGCGGCCCGCGCCCTCGATGCTCGTCTTCGACGTGAAGGGGATCGTCGCGTCGGGCACGGCCTTCGAGGTCCGGAGCACGGACGTCCTCCCGAACGACGCCCCGGCGCTTCGCGGCATCGCGAACGACGTCCTGCAGCCGGCGTGGCGCCGGCTGCAGGCGCTGAACTTCCTCGTGGACACCTACCCGGCGGAGACAAGCGAGACGCTCATCGCGCTCGCCGGCGACACGTCGCCCTCGTCCGTGATGCGGACGCCCGCGATCCTCAACATGGGCCTGTTGAAGACGCCAGGCGCGCTGCCCGTGCTGGTGAAGCTGGTCGAGACCGGCACCGGCGCCACACGCGTTGCCGCGATCGCCGCGCTCGGGGACCTTGGCGATCCAGCGGCGGCCCCGGCCGTGCGCACGCTGCTCCGGGACAAGGACGAACAGACAGCGAGCTACGCGATCCGGACGGTCGGTACGCTGAAGGATCTGGATTCGCTGCCGCTCCTCATCACGGCTCTGCACGACAACCGGCGCACCCTGTACGAGACAGCCGGCGCGGCCATCGTCGCGATGGACAATCAGGTGGCGCGCGACGCGTTGATCAATGTCTTCAGGAATCGAAAAGCGCCGGAGCCCACGAGGACGGCGGTGGCCTCCACGCTTGGCGCAGCGAGGGCGCCCTGGGCTACCGAGGCGGCGGTGTCGGTGCTCCTCGACGAGCAGGAAGAAGACGACGTGCGCCTGGCAGTGGTGCAGACGCTGCGCATCAACCGCAGCAGCGACGGGGACGCGGCGATCGAGAAGGCCGCCGCGAGCAGGAAGAAGAAGGTGAAGGAGGCGGCCACGTCGGCGGTGGAGCGCTTCAAGAAGGACGCGGCCTCGAAGAAGAGTTCGTAATTACGCCCGCAACGAAGGGAGGACGATGCCCGGTTCAAACGAGAAGAACCCTGGACGCGCGCGTGTCATCCCCGGGACTCGGGCGATCGAAGGAGTCGAGGTCCTTTACTACGCCGAAGATGGCCGATCTACTGCCGACGATCTCTTCGATGCGATAACCGGATACGTGCAGCCGCGGAACGCTCGATTCGGGGGTACCAGTCCCTATGGATGTGAGTTGACCCTTCCGGGTGGTTCGCGCTTCCACGCCGTGGGGTTTCACGGTGACCTCAATGGCTGGCGCAAGGACATCGAAGAAGGTTCTCGCGGGCTCGGATTACCGCTCGCACGGATCGCCGGGGATCGAGTCGTGGTGTCCGACGGGCGAGAGTTCCGGCTCGCGGACTGCAAGCCCAGGTTTTATTGAAGCACGCTGATAGACGCGAAGTACGCATCGTGGGACGGCCTGCTAGGGACACCACGTCGCGCCATCGTGCAGATCGAAGCCCTTGCAGCTCGCGGCGCGAGCTCTCGAATACACCACATAAGGACGCTCAGGCTCCCCGGTGTATCGGTAGAAGTTCTTCGAGTCCTCGCCGTACAGCCACCAGTCGCCCGAACCGTTGTTCATCACCGTCGCATCGAACGTGAAGATGCTGGACTCCACGGGAATCCTGTAACCCTCGCCCGTCGAGAGCAGCCACAAGTTACCGAGAAATGTAGTGAACATACCGAGCCCCAACACACAGACGATCACCAGAGCGCCCGATACAAATGAAAGCCTGCCAGAAGCGCGGTATGTCATGCGTGGGTCGGCTTCGCCAGCCTTGACGGCCGTATCATCGCAAATCGCTGGTCCGGACGCACACGTGATGAGTTCGGAGAGGGCTGAACGGTCTCTCCGGTCTATCGTTCCTCCCACGAGGTTTCAGAGAGGGGAGATACGGAAGGTATGTTCGAGCTCATACAAAAACCGCGAGGACGCTCCGCCACCGGCATAGTAATGGGCCTCATGCGTCTGCCCGTTATCGCCACGGTCGCCGAACTCGATCGGGCGCGGCACGGAGACCACGTGCTTCTCGAAGCGCGAATCAGTCCCTCGAATGCGTTCACCGTGCTGGAAACGTGGATCAGGGAAGACCACAAATACGTTGTGCACACCGGCAACTTCGCCGCGTACTGGAAGCGGCGTGCCCGACCGGTTTCGAACGGTGTGACAGACGAGGTCCAGGAAGTTCAATCGGTGCCAGCCGGTCTGCGGGTGCAGGTCGAGCAGGCCGACGTCGCGATCGAAAATGACGATTTCATACCCGGTTTTGAGGGCGGCAGCGAGGGCATCTCTGGCGGTGATGCACCCCCGCCGGTTGATCTCGTGCGGGGGTTTGAGATCGGCGAGTTCGTAACTGTCCAGGGCCGTTTGCACAACAACGGTAGACGATGGGCCATCGAGGCTGAGCGTGTGGACGAGGCAACGGCCGCCCACTACGTCGCTTCCCTCAAATCCGACGCCTCAGAGTCTGAACGCCTCTCGCGCGCCTTTTCGGGCGTGTTGATTGCGCTCGCTCTTGTCGTCGGCGTGCCATCCGTGATTGGCGGCGTCTATTGTCTCAGGCGGTTTTCCATGAACCCACCCGCTACTTCGCTCGCGCGAGATTGACGACGCGCTGCCCTGGCCCGGATCTCGAAACTCGATGCACAGCGTGTTGGACAAGCGATCGCGCCCGTCGAGGATCAAGGCTGTCTAGAGCCGCGGCCTCCGGCGCCGCGCCCGCTTTCCTGCAGCTTCTTGAGCTCCTGCAGCTTCCTTTCATCGAGCGAGTCGAGGACCTTGTAGTCGGACGGCACGGTGAAGAGGTCGGGCGGCGGCTCGGCGCGCACGATGTTCGTCAAGCGGTAGGCGGTCTCCCCCGATCGCGGGTCGCTCCGCGTGATCAGCACGGCCGTCCCCAGCTCGTTGGAGAACCAGCGTTCGGTCACCAGGTTGATTGGTGAGAGGTTGCCGATCTCGCCGGCGGGAATGATGTTCGTCGTTCGTACGCCGGTCGCACTGACGCCTTCGATCTGTCGTGTCCCGAGTTGTTCGACAACGGGACCACGCGCCGCCCCGGCCCGTTCCGCCTCTGCGCGCTTCAGATTGGTAGACACCGTGTTGAGCGCTTCCTTCTGCATGATCAACGCCGAGCTCCTGAGCGCCTCCTTGGTCTGTTCGTAGAGCGTGTAGGACACGTGTTCGACCGGATCGGTGATGACCACGTACCGCTGCGGTTCGTTCGATGGGGCGGCGCTGGTCCAGACACCGCGCCCCCGACCGCCGGCACCAGCCGCTGCGTTCGGCCCTGTCGTCAGCCGCAAGACGGTCAGCGGTCCTACGAGCGCCATCTGCTGCTCGCGTCGCGTACGTCCCCGGCCGTCGCGCGCGATCGATGTGGAGAAGCGCTGCTCGATTCGATTGCCGTCAGGAAGCGTTTGTGTGAACTCGGTGGTCGCGTCCGCGGTGAACGGCGCCCCGGTGATCGGTGGCACGTTCTCGCCCTCCGCGTTTCCAACCTGCCATCCTGCGGTGGCCAGCGTGAACACCGCTCGTTCCTGTGCCGATGTCGCCGCCACGGCAATCGCCGCGACCATCGCCACAACCCACCAGCCTGCACGTGTCTTCGTCATCGTGATTCTCCGATAGCAGCCGTAGAGCGCGAGCTTCAGTTCGCGCGCAACAGCCTACAGGGACACTCTCAGCCCTCGAGCCACACCGTCTTCGCCAACGAGGACGTCGACATCCACCATTTCCGTTGAGGCACTTGCGGCGACGCCGAGCTCTGTCAGCGCCGACCGCATCACCCGCATGCGTACGACATGCACGATTTCGCCGGCCGCGACCGGATCGCCAACGAGCACCAGCGCCGAGCGCGCATCGTTCGCGCCCGGATTCGGGTGCCGATCGGCTGCGCCCGCCGCACGCGTGTCTGCCGCGTCCGGGATCGCGGGCACGGGCCGTGGGGACGCAGCCCGATCAAATGAGATGGCCGGCGATCGTGGCGGAGCGACCGACGTGTCAATGAGCTCGCGCTGAAGCGCTACTGAACCCACGATCGTGACGCCGGCTGCAATCGCGGCCGCGCCGCGGACGACGCTGCGCGTGCGCCGCCGCCGCGTCGGCGACGTGTTCGCCTGGTCGCGACGTGCGTCCCAGAGCGCCATGATCGCGGCCTCGACATGAGCCGGCGTCTCGACCCGTGCCTCTGCATCCGCCAGTGCGCGCAGCGCCCGCGTCAGTGCCTGGTCGCTCGATCGTGAGCTCATACTTCGCACCTCACCGTGGGTCGCCCGGGAACGAGCGCACAGGCGCGCGAGCGCTGCACCTTCTGCGTGAGCAGCTGCCTCGCGCGATGAAGCCTCGAGCGAACCGTGCCGAGTGCGCACGAGAGCGCCGATGCGGCATCGGCATAGCTGACGTCCTGCAGATCGCAGAGCACGATCACCTCGCGGTACTTCGAGGGCAGCGCGAGGATTGCCCGGCGCATCTCGCGAACCTCGTGCTCCCGAGACAGTTCCTCGACCGCCGAGCCGCCGACAGATGCCGCGCAGAGGTCGGAGGCGCTGTCCTCGAGCGGGACGAACAGTCGATCGCGCAGCAACCGGCGGCGAATCTGGTGGCGCGCCGAACCGTAGAGATATGTCGTCAGGCTCGCGCGCCCCGGATCGTAGCGTGAGGCACCGCGCATGAGTCCGAGGAAGACTTCCTGGACGATGTCCTCGGCCGTGTCGTTCGAGCCGGTCATGAGCCGCGCGAAGCGAAAGACGACCGAGTGATGCTTGCGGTAGACGGCAGCGAAGGCCTCGCGATCCCCGGCTGCCGTCCGTCGCATCAGGTCGTCGTCAGAAACCTCGCCCTCGTGCCGCATGACGAACGTGATTGCGCCATGTGCCGGGAAAGTTCCGGAGAGTGCGGACACGTCCGATTAGACGTCCGTGTCGTCCGAAAGAGACGGGGCAGTTCAGGACTCGGCGGCGATGGGGAAGAGCCGATCGAAATTGCCGCCGAAGATCAACGCTTCGTCCCCGGGACGAAGACCGAGCGAGGCGACGACCATCGTCTGGGCCTCGTGGACAGGTCGCTGCCATCCCCTCGGGAAGAACGACGAATCGGTTCCAAACAGCAGGCGCGACGGTCCGACTATTGCGAGCGCGGTTCTGAACACATCGTGCAATGTCAGTCCGGGCGTATAGCGAATCCAGCCATTCGAGCTCGAGGTGTCGAGATGGATGTTCGGACACAGATCCGCCGCCATCAGAACTTCGCGCAGCAGGCCCGCGCCGAAGTGCGGAACGATGAAGGGAACGGTCGGGAACATGGTCGCGAGTCGCCCAACGGCGAGCGGATCGCCAAGCCGCATGTCGAAGCGGCTGGGCAGGCCGAGCTTCTTGCGAACGCCGACCGAGAGCACCCCGCAGTGAACGAAGACCGCGGTGCCCGGGTGCGCGGCGGCGACCTCCAAGACGCGCCGCACGCGCTCGTCATCGAGCGGCACATGGTGCATCGCCGGAAACAGGCAGATGGCGCGCAGGCCCCGGTCGCTCACCGCTCGCCGTGCCCGATCGACCGCGTCGTCTCGTGACGGGTCGAGCATGAAGAATCCCACGAACCGGCGCGGCTGGCTCGCGACCGCGGTGGCGACCGAGTCCTCGTCGCCGGGCACGCTCGCGATCAGCGCAGCCCGCGTGACCCCGGCGGTATCCAGCTCCTGTGCCCATCGCGCCGCGAGAGACTCTGGAGTGCCAGGGTCTTCCCATTGCAGCTCCTGGCAGAGTTGCGCGGCCGTCTCACCCCGCCCCCGTTGGGTCGCGAGCGTGGCGAAGAACTGTGTGGAAAAGAAGTGGCAGTGTATGTCGTTCATTGCTGTAATTCAAAATGCAAAATGCAAAATGCAAAACGGGATGCGACGGAATGCATCAGTATCCATTTTGCATTTCGAATTTTGCATTGTGCATGACACGAGTCCGTTTCCACCACGCGCCCACCAGCACGACCGCTGTGAACACGAGACCGATCGAGAGTCCAATCCACAGACCGGCGACGCCCCAGGCGAAATGAAAGCAGAGGGCGTAGCCGACTGGAAGACCGAAGATCCAATGCCCGATGACATTCACGATCATCGGTATGCGGGTCTCCCCCACGCCTCGCAGCACGCCGGTCGCGACGGCCTGCGTGCCGTCGAACAGCTGGAACGCGGCGGCGATCGCGAGCAGGCCGACGCCGATCTCGATGATGCGGCGATCGGTCGTGAACGCGCCGATGAGCGCCGCCGGCCATGCGAAGAGCACCAGGCCGATCAGCGTCATCACCACACCGCCGGTCGCGAGCGCTGTCCATCCGGCGCGCACGGCGCGTCGAAAGTCGCGCGCGCCGACGGCATGGCCGACGCGTACCGCCCCCGACGAGGCGAGACCGAGCGGCACCATGAATGCCAGCGAGGCGATGTTGAGCGCGATCTGATGCGAGCCTGACGAAACCGGCTCGAGCCTGCCCGCGAGCGCGGTTGCGGCGGCGAAGACGCCGACTTCGAGCGCGACTTGTGACGCAGCCGGAAATCCCAGCGTGACGAGGCGACGAAGACGGGCCGCATCAGGGACGAGCGGGACGCGTGTGTGCTCTCGGCGACGGCGATGTTCGAGCTGGATCGCGACATACAGAAAGAGCGCCATGTAGATGCGTGCCAGAGTCGTCGACCAGGCCGAGCCTTCGACGCCCAGGGCCGGCATCCCGAGATGCCCGTAAATCAGGACCCAGTTCGCTCCTGCGTTCACGAGGTTCGCCGAGATGAGGGCGAACATGATCGGCCGCACGATGTGCATGCCCTGCAGGTACCGCCGCAACGCAGCGTAGAGCAGAAGCGGGAGCGCGCCGAACGAGATGACCCGCAGGTAGTCGCTGACGAGCGGTCGGATCTGCGGATGCAGTCCCCACCATTCGAGCGTCAACCAGAGCAGCCACGCGAGGCCCATGACAAAGGGCGTGACGAGGAGCGCGAGCCAGACGCCGCTGTGCAGCCACTGCCGACAGCTCGTCGAGTCGTTCGCGCCATACGCCTGGGACACGAATGTGTCGAGCCCGAGCATGAGGCCCATGCCGAAGATGGCGATCGCAGTGAAGAGACTGCTGCCCATTCCCGCGGCGCCGATCGCCGCCGGGCCGAGCGGTCCCACCATGATGGTGTCGACGACGCCCATCGACATCCAGCCGACTTCGGCAAGGATCACGGGGCCGGCGATACGGAGAAGGGGGAGGAGTTCGGACACGCGAAATACAAATGCGAAATGCAAAATGCGAAATGCAAAATTTAAAACAAAAGACGAACGGGTTCTAATTGCCTGAGTGACATTTTGCATTTTGCATTTCGAATTTTGCATTCTATAGATATGACTCCGCATCCCGTCTACGCCGCATACGTCGAGGGACAGGACGTCCTTCGCTGCCTCGAAGAGACGCCGGCCCGGATCGACGCGCTCGTGCGTGCCTGGCCGCGTCAGCGCGACGAGCAGTCGTACGCGCCTGGGAAGTGGACCGCGCGGCAGCTCCTCGTCCATCTCGCGCACGTCGAGATGGTCTTCACGACCCGTCTGCGTCACGCGCTGACCGAAGACCGCTACATCGTGCAGCCGTTCGAGCAGGACGACTGGATGGCGGCCGAGTCTCCGGTTGCCGCGCTGATTGCGCTCGATGCGTATTACTCCCTGCGCAGGATGAATCTGCAGCTGTGTCGCGGGCTGACCGGTCAGCAGAAGCGCCGCGTTTTCACGCACCCCGAGTTCGGTGAGATCGACGTCGACTGGCTCATGGGGTGGTGTGCCGGACACGAGCGTCATCATCTGCCGCAGTTCGAGGCGATCGGGAAGGGATAACCCGTGAACGGCGTGATAGTGGTCTACCTGGCGGGCGCGCTCATCGCGCTGTGGCGCACCGACGCGGACCCATTCGAGCGCCTGCTGCTCGCATTGCTCTGGCCGATCGGTCCCCTCGCGTTTGTCGTGACGGTAGCGATATTACTCGCGGCATCGCCGCTGGCGTTCCTGCCGAGACGATCGTAGTGTCCGCTCCTATACGTCGGCGCCCTTCTCCGTGTAATGCCGCATCAGGAACTGCTGCGCGTTGAAGGCTTCGCCGTTGACCGGCGGCCGGTTGTATTTGCCGCTCGAGTCGAGCTCCATGGCGCGAATCGTGTCGCGCAGGTAGGCACCGAGCACCACGTCGCGGAGGTGCGTGAGGAGATCGGGATCGCGGATCGGCGTCATCGTCTCGACCCGGCGTTCGAGATTCCGTTCCATCAGATCGGCGGTGCCGATGTACATCTCTTCACGTCCGTCGTTCAGGAACCAGAAGATGCGCGAGTGCTCGAGCAGCCGGCCGACGATCGAGCGCACGCGGATGTTCTCGCTGATGCCGGGAATCCCCGGGCGGAGGCTGCAGATCCCGCGGACGATGAGGTCGATCGACACACCGGCCTGTGAAGCGCGATAGAGTACACGAATCATCTGATCGTCGGTGACTGCGTTGACCTTGATGCGCAGCTGCGCAGGCCGCCCCGCTCGCGCATGCGCGGTCTCGCGCTCGATGAGCTCGGTCAGTCGCGTGCGCAGCTGCACCGGGGCGACCAGCAGGCTGCGGAACTCCTTCTGATTCGAGTACCCCGTCAGGTAGTTGAAGACATCCGAGACGTCGCTGATGATTTCGGGGTCGGCGGTGAAGAGTCCGACATCGGTGTAGATCTTGGCCGTCTCCGGGTTGTAGTTGCCGCTGCTCGTGTGCACGTATCGCTGGATGCCGTCGGCTTCCTGGCGAACGACCATGCAGAGCTTGGCGTGCGTCTTCAGATCGGCGAATCCGTAGACGACATGAATGCCGTGCGACTCCAGCCGTCTGGCCCAGATGATGTTGTTCTTCTCATCGAACCGCGCTTTGAGCTCGACCAGCACCGCGACCTGCTTGCCCGCTTCGGCGGCGGCGATGAGGAGCGGAATGAGCGGCGAGTTCGGCCCGATGCGGTACAGCGTCATCTTGATCGCGATGACGTGCGGATCTTCGACCGCCACGCGCAGGAACGTTTCGACCGAGCCGAACGACTCGAACGGATGATGCACGAGCACGTCCTGATAGCGGATCTGATCGAAGATCGCTTCCGGATCTTCGTCGGTGCGCCACAGGACTCGCGGCGAGAACGGCGCGTCCTTCAGCTCCGGCCGATGAATGCGCGTCAGCTGCGCCCAGTCGGCAAAGCCCAATCGATCCGACGTCCGTACCACCACGTCGTCAGTGACCTCGAAGTTCTCGACGAGGATGTTCAGCACGCGGGTCGGCATGTCGGACTCGACGTGCAGCAGCGCGATGGCGCCACGCCGAAGCTCTTTCAGGCTGCGGTCGACGCTTTCGAGCAGATCGTCGGCCTCGTCCTCTTCGATCTCGAGGTCGGTATCTCTGATGACGCGGAAAAGATGCGCCCCTTTGACCTGGGTACCCGGGAACAACTCGTGGATGTTCGCGCGGATGACGTCTTCGAGAAACACGAACGTGAGACCTGGCGTCGGGCTGAGCGCTTCAGGAAGCGAGATGAAGCGCGGCAGCGCATCGGGCACTTTCACGCGGGCGAACTTCGTGCGGCCGGCATGCTTGACGACCACTGCGAAGTTCTTGCTCAAGTTCGAGATCAACGGGAACGGGTGTCCGGGATCGAACGCGAGCGGCGTGAGCACCGGACAGATCTCACGACTGAAGTAGCTGCTCAAATGCTCGCGGATTTCGGGCGTCCACTGATCCTGCTCCAGCAGCGAGATCTGTTCCGCTGCGAGCAAACGCCTTAATTCGTCCCACACGCCCGCCTGATCGTTCAGCATCCGGCGGGCACGCGCCCGCATCGCTTCGAGCTGTTGCTCGGTGTTGTACCCGTCGGGCGCGACGTCCTCGGTGCCTTCATTGAGGTTCTTCAGCGTGGTGGACACGCGAATCATGAAGAACTCGTCGAGATTGGTCGCTGTGATGGCGAAGAATTTGATGCGCTCGAGCAGCGGATGGCTCGGATCGCACGCCTGAGCCAGCACGCGTTCGTTGAACTCCAGCCAGCTCAATTCGCGGTTGATGTACAACTCTGGCCGCTTCAGGTCGTTTGCCTCATGCGGCTGAGGTCGTGCTGGCGTACGTCCTGACGTCGGGCGACGCGGCCGCCGCCCTGACAATGGTCTAGGTTCTACGAGAGCGATATCGAAAGGGGCCATGAACGGTTGAGCTGGCTAACGGGACCCGGCATCATAGCAGATCGATATGACGCGCTAAGATCCGCCCAAGATGCACACAATTCGAGGAGCAATACTCAAGCCACAGGTCACCCCCAGCGACTTGCCGGCTCCCTCGGACTCCTCCCGCAACAGCACACGTTTGCGGCTCATCCGTGGTAGGGCACTTGTCTTCTGGGATCCTACTTTGAAGAGCACCCGGTACGCCAAGAAGCTCGACGCGATCGACACCGATCAGATTACGCCCGCGGCTGACTGCGTCTCAGAGACACTCGAGACACTCGACGAACGATGGAAGGCGGGCGCATTTCGTTATCTGATGCCCGACTTCCGTGCCCGTGTCCATCGCGGCGAGACGTTCGTCATCGCCGGCGATCGTTTCGCGATCGGCTCGTCGCGTGAGATGAGCCCGGCTGGTCTCAAGGGCATTGCCGACGAGGCCGGCCTCGAGATGGTGATCGTCTGCGGCGAGAACATGGGCGACATTTTCCGACGCAATGCCCTGAATCTCGGGCTGCACGTGGTCCAGAGTCCCGAGGCGGTCGCCGACGCCATGGACGATGACGAGTTCACGTTCGATCCCGAGTCCCGTCGTCTTACGAACGTTACACAATCGAAACCGTACGAGCCGTTTCCGCTCACGCCGAAAGAGGACGACCTCCGCAAGAGCGGCGGAATCGTGGCCGCCGGCCGACGTGAGCTTCGCGCGTCAGTCGAGCGTCGTCCGCTCATCGAGTTTCCGGACGGGGCAACTGCCCGCAATCTCACCACCACTGAACAAATCATCTGGGCGCACCGCGTCGACAAGGATCAGCGCGACCTGAAACCCGGAGATACGCTTCGCGTCTACGCCGACCTGCTGCCGGCGTCGGATGGCACGGCGCCGTTTGCGATCCACACGTTCAACCAGATCACGGGGGGCGCAACGATCGATCCGCGCCAGGCAGCGGTTGCCAACGATCACTTCGTCTTCACCGGCCGCGAAGACGATGACAAGCAGACGAGCATCGGCCGCGCCTTCGCCGAGTTCCACGGTCTGCGACCGCCGTACTACGCGACACCGGGCGACGGCATCTTTCACTTCTATTTTCCCGAGCAGGGGCTCGTGATGCCGGGGCAGTTCATTCCGGGTGCCGATTCACACAGCCGTGCGTATGGGGCATACGGGGCAGTCGGTGTCGGCGTGGGCTCGACCACCCTGGGATTCGGATGGGCGACCGGGTACGTGTACTTCACGCTCGCGAAAGCGCGTCGCGTGGTGGTGATCGGTAGGCTTCAGCCTTGGGTGAGCGGCAAGGACATCGTGCTCGAACTGCTGCGGCGGTGGGGTGCGCAGCAGTCGCAGGGTATGTCGGTCGAATTCGTCGATGCGCATCGCCAGCTCCCCATCGCGTATCGCAACACGATGGCGAACATGATGGCGGAGGCGGAAGCGCAGAACGGCATTTTCGCCGCCGACGAGGTCACGATGGCGTGGTACGCCGAGAAGGGCATGACGAGTTTCCCGTATCCCCAGATTGCTCCCGGTGCGGAGGCACGATACGCGCTGGACGAAGAGCTGTCGCTCGACAACGTCGCGCCGATGATCGCGAAGCCGTTCAGCCCGGGCAACGCGTTCGCGGCGGAGGAGGTCGCGCGAGAGCGACTCGAATTCGACAAGGCGCTGATCGGATCGTGCACCAACGGCAGCTACGACGATCTGCTTCAGGCCGCGCTCGTGCTCTATCACGCGCGCGGCGCCGGCCTGACGCGAACCCGCCGTCCGCTCGTCGTGTTTCCCGGCTCGGGAGGTGTCGGACGGATGATCGAGCGTCCAGACCCTCGCCTCGGCGGCGAGTCAGTGGCCGGCGTGCTCCGATCGGTCGGCGGCGAGATTCGTCAATCCTGGTGCGGTCCGTGTTTCGGCCAGGGGCCCGATGCCCTCAAGCGCGGCGAGCGCGCGATCACGTCGTTCAACCGCAACTGGCAGAACCGCATGGGCGTAGGCGGCGAGGGCTATCTCGCCAGCCCTGCGATCGTCGCTGCCTCGGCGCTTGCTGGTTACATGGCGCCGCCCGATGAACTCGGGTTGCGATGGGATCCCGAGGTCTACGGAATCTGACGCTGACGGGAATCAGGATTCAGAGCTGGGCCAGGCTCGAGCGATCAGCCCTGATTCCTAGTCCAGGCCTGCATCCTGCTTCCTGATTCCTCATCTTGCCAACGGCATTTCCACCAGCCCCTTCACCTTCACCGTGCTCGGCGCGAAGCGGCCTCCTGATGAAAGTCCACCGGGCAGAGGCGCATACAGCTCGATCGCGATCTGCGAGACGGGGAGCTGCACGCCGTTGACTTGCGGCTTGTCGCTCAGTGTCAGCGATGCGATCGCGAGGATGGGACCGCTGTCGTCGGCAATGTCGGCCAGCGGCGTCCGGCCGGGATTGCCGCCGGACGCGAACGACTTGATCAACTGCTGATGTCCCGGGCTGTAATACCAGTTGAGCAGCGCCTTCTTGTTCTCGAACCACGCGAAGATCACCTGCTTGCCGTTCATCGTTCGCGCTGCATCGACTCCCAGGCATCCAGGCGTCGCCTTCAGCATGCCGACCAGATCTGGAAGTCCGGCGGGAGGGCCTCCCTGTGCGACGAGGACCAGGGCACCCGGGCTGAACACAACCAACCCGAGCGCGACGACGAAGACGATCTCCCGGACGACGTGACCGATACCTTTCATGGCAGCCTCCGATCGTTAGTGTCGCGTGTTCGGACTGCGCGCGCATGTGGCAGACGTCACGGGCGTCGACCATGACTTCCGGCACACTCCAGGTCCAACTCGCGCCGCTACAATGGCGGTCATGCGCCCGGACCGATGGCTCACCGTCGCCGGCTTCGGCACCTGGCTCGTATCGGGTCTGCCGACGGTCTTCGCGATGGTCGACGGCCGTCTCCAGGGGTGGGCCGCGATCGTGTGGGCGATTGCGTTCGTCGCCTTCGGCTTCGCGTTCGGGCTGATGTGCGCAACGCCCCACGGATGGCTCGTGCGCATCGGGCTCCTGCTGGTGCAGTCGATCGCCGGACTGACGATGGTCGCCGTGGCGTCCGACGTATTTCCGGCAGCGACGCTCGTCGTTGTCGCAGGTCAGCTGGACGACGTCCCGTCGCGCCTCGCGGCGATCTGGGTTGCCGCGCAGGCGGTGGCACTGGCCATCATCCTGCTTTCGATCGCGCCCGTCGTCGTCGCGCTGACGATCGCGGGTTCCTTTGCGGGCTTCCAGATTTTCGCGCTCACCACCGCGTGGCTCGCGGCTCGTGAGCGGCGCGCACGTGAGGAACTGGCTGTCGCCAACCGCGAACTGCATGCGACGCGCGCTCTCCCCGCGGAGACGAGCCGCGTCGAAGAACGGCTGCGCATCTCGCGCGATCTCCACGATTCGCTGGGCCATCATCTGACGGCACTGAGCCTGCGGCTGGATGTGGCCTCGCGTCTCGCCGAGGGTACGGCCGCCGAACACGTGACCCAGGCGCATGCGCTGACACGCCTTCTGCTCAGTGATGTTCGTGACGTCGTCGGTCGACTGCGCGACAGCGGTCGGGTCGATCTGGTCAACGCGATCCGCGAGCTCGCATCGGGAGCACACGGACTCTCGGTTCACGTCCACGCGCCGGACGCGCTCGAGATCGCCGATGCCGCACGCGCACACGCGCTGCTGCGATCGGTTCAGGAAATCATCACCAACACCAC
This sequence comes from Vicinamibacterales bacterium, assembly GCA_036407095.1. Taxonomy (GTDB): domain Bacteria; phylum Acidobacteriota; class Vicinamibacteria; order Vicinamibacterales; family UBA2999; genus Gp6-AA40. The sequence continues at coordinate 38,703 of DASWZV010000153.1, forward strand.
GAGACATGCCCAGGCGCAAAACCTGTGGATCGATGTCGACGCACGCCCCGACGGCGTCGCGCTGCATGCACGGGACGACGGCCGTGGCACGCCCGCGATTCGCGAAGGTCACGGCTTGGCCGGCATGCGCGAGCGCTTCGAAGAGCACGCGGGCCACGTTCGGTTCCAGGCCATCGAGAACGGCGGCTTCGAGGTTCACGGATTCATGCCCACGCCTCAGGCGGCGTCGTGATTCGCATCGTCCTCGTCGACGATCAGACACTCGTACGACAGGGTATCCGCTCGCTCCTGGAACTCGCCGGAGACATCGCGATCGTGGCCGAAGCGTCGGACGGGGACGAAGGGTTGACCGCGATTGCGCGCGAGCAGCCGGACGTGGTGCTGCTCGATGTGAGAATGCCCAGGAAGAACGGACTCGACGTGCTCCGCGCACTCAAGAGCACGGGCGCGGTCCCTCCTGTGATCCTGCTCACGACCTTCGACGACGACGAGGCGCTGTTCGAAGCGGTGCGGGCAGGCGCGCGCGGCTACCTGTTGAAAGACGTCTCGCTCGAACAGCTCACCGAGGCCATTCGAGCGGTGGCGGCCGGCGGCAACGTCATCAGACCGGCCGTCACCGAGCGCGTGCTGCGCGGCCTCGAGCACATGCCGCGAGACTTCGATGCGCTGAGCCCGCCCGACCCGCTGACGAAGCGGGAAATCGAGATCCTGCGCCTCATGGCCGGCGGCTACAGCAATCGCGAGATCGCCGATGCACTCGGTACGGCTGAGGGCACGGTGAAGAATCACGCTTCGAGCATCCTGTCCAAGCTCGGCGTACGCGATCGGACCCGCGCGGTCTTGAAGGCGTTGGAGCGGGGCTACATCTGAACTGTGGAGAGAACGGAGGTGGCTTCGTTTCCTCCGTGCCCTCCGTTTCCTCCAAGAGTAAAATCCGCGACATGAAATTCCTGCTCGCCGCTCTGATGACGGTTGCCGTCCCGGCCACCGCGGCCGCGCAGACCTCTCAATCGCCTGCGTCACCCGCACCGACGACGGCTGCGCCGTCCTCGCAGGCGCCTTCCACGCAAACGCCGGCGCAAGGACCGACGTTTCGCACCGGCATCGACGTTGTCACCGTCGATGTCGCAGTCGTCGACCGCAACGGACATCCCGTCGAGGACCTTGGCGCGGCCGAATTCTCGGTGAAGATCGACGGCGAAGCGCGTCGTGTCGTCTCGGCCGAACTCATCAAGGTCGACATCGAGGCGGCGAAGAAGCAGGTCGAGGACAAGTCGGAAACGTTCTACACGAGCAATCTCACGCCGCCCAACGGGCGATCGATCGTCATCGTCGTCGATCAGATCAACATCAGACCCGGGACGCTGAGGCCGCTGTTGTCGGCGGCGTCGAAGTTCCTCGACCAACTGAGCCCGCTCGACCAGGTGGCGTTCATCTCGTATCCGGAGCCGGGCCCGCGCGTGGCGTTCACGCGTGACAAGCTGAAGCTGCGGCTCGCGATGCAGGGGCTGATCGGCCAGCAGGCGGCGGTGGCCAAGATCGGGTCCTACAACATCGGCGACTTCGAAGCGGTCTCGATCGAACAGAAGCGCGATCAGATCGTGCTCGCGTCGGTGGTCCAGCGCGAGTGCAAGACGACCGATCAGGCGCGGCTCGCACAGTGCGAGCGCGACATCCAGGCCGAGTCGTCGCAAATCGTCCGTCATCTGAGAGAGGACGCGGAGCAGTCGCTGCACGGGCTGCAGGACCTGCTCACGCGCCTTCAGTACATCGACGGTCCGAAGTCGCTCATCCTCGTGTCCGAGGGGCTGGCGATCGAAGACTCGAGCGTGCTGCGCGGCATCGTGCAGCTCGCCGGCCAGGCGCGCACGGCGATCAACGTGCTGTCCGTCGATCTGAACCGCGGCGACATCACGATTTCCGAACGGCCGCCGAGCGAACCACAGGACCGTCGCTTGCAGATGGAAGGACTCGAGGCGCTGGCCACGATGTCGCGCGGCAGTCTCTTCCACATCGCAGGCACCGGCGAGCCGATTTTCGATCGGCTCGCCTCGGAGATCTCTGCCTACTATCTCCTCGGTGTCGAACAGCGGCCGAGCGACAGCCGCGGCGATCGGCATCGCATCGACGTCGAGGTGCGTCGCCGTGATGTCACGATTCGATCGCGTCAGGCGTTCGTGCTCTCGCCATCGCTGACGACGAAAAAGTCGCCACGCGATCATCTGGCCGACGCGCTGGTCTCGCCTTTTGCGGTCTCGGGCGTGCCTGTTCGCGTGACCACGTTCGCCAGCCAGGATCCTGCCAGCGAGAAAGTGCGGATGACGATCTCGGCGCAGATCGGACAGCCGGGCGCGAAGCCAGGGCCGTACACGGTCGGGTATCTCGTCATCGACGACCGCAACCAGGTCGCGGCCAACTTCGTGACCCAGGCCACGCTCTCCCCACGAGCCGGCAGTCCCAACGAGCCGCTGCAGTTCGACAGCGGTGTGGTGCTCGATCCGGGGATCTACTCGCTGCGGTTCGGTGTCGTCGATGGGGAAGGGCGTCGCGGCAGCGTGGTGCGCGACGTCAATGCCTGGAAGATGACCGGTGAGACATTGGCGCTCGGCGACTTGATCGTCGGTAACATTCCGGGCGCGGGGCAGGGCATCCGCGCCGAAGTCGAGCCGTTCGTCACGGGCGACGGTCTCGCGGCGTATCTCGAGCTGTACTCGAACGCCGCGTCGACCTGGGATCGGGCCACAGTGACGTTCGAGATCGCGGATAACCAGGACTCGCCCGCGTTGACGTCATTCCAGGCACCGCTGACACCGGGGAAGCAGCCGACCTGGCGCGTCGCCTCCGGCATCGTCGCGGCGCGCGCGCTGCCGTCGGGGCGCTATGTCGCACGCGCGCAGATCACGCAGGGCGGGAAGGCGGTGGGCGTCCTCTCACGTCCGTTCGTGCTCGAGCGCGCAGCCGGGCCCCGCACCGTGGCGCCGGCAGTCGTCACGGCATCCGCAGTCTCGTTTGCCTCGTCGTTGCCCAAGTTCGATCCGTCGCTGGCGATGCGCAGCGAGTTCATGGGGTCGATGCTCGATATCGTCGAGAAACGATCGCCTTCGCTCAAGGACGCGGTCGTCGAAGCGCGCGCCGGCCGCTACGGCCCTGCCGCGATCGAGGCGCTGTCAGCAGGCGATCAGACGGCGGCGGCGTTTCTGAAGGGCGTCGAGCTCTTCTCGAAGGGACAGCTCGACCAGGCCGCCACGCAGCTTCAAGTCGCTGCCGGGCCGCGCCGTGAATTCTTCCCGGCCGCCTTCTTCCTGGGTGCCTGCTTCGCGGCGGTCGGGCGAGACCGCGACGCGGCCGGCGTCTGGCAGATGGCGCTCGGCACCGAAGCGCGCCCGCCGATCGTGTACACGATGGTGGCCGACGCGCGTTTGCGCGATGGGCAAGTCGACTCGGCGATCGAGATCCTGAGGCCGGCGTTCCAGCGCGATTCCAGCGATGACGAGATCGCGAAGCGGCTGGCGGTGGCGTATGCAATGACCGCACGCTTCGCCGAGGCGCTGCCGGTGGCCGACGCGTACCTGTCTCGCCACGCTGATGATCAGGACATGCTGCTCACTGCGCTGGTCGCGCAGTACGAGGTCGTGCGCACGGGGCAGGTGGTGCTCTCGAACGTCGACCGCGCGCGCATCAGAAAGTGGGCCGCTGCCTACAAGGGTCCACAACGCGCGCTCATCGACAAGTACCTCACGGCGATGGAAGCGCGTTAAGAAGTCCGCGGCGGCGGGTCCCAAAGCCCGCCGTCTCTGATCTTTTCATCGATTGCATTGCGCCAACCAGGCTGACGCATCCTTCCGCGCGGCGCGGAGGAATGCGTCAGCCAGTCGGGTGCTGGCAGCGGCGCGGAGAAATCACCAGTCGGCGGATCGCGTTGTGAACGATCTTCCCCGAGAATCCGCACGAGCTGGTCCGATTCGTTTCGCAGTCTTCGTTGTGTGTTCATATATGTGCAACGTGCAGGCAACACAGCCTTGGACATTGGGCACTGAGCATTGGGCATCGATCAAGCGTCTCACGTGGGTCGTACTGCGTGACGTGAATCGCACCTTCGGCGGCGGCATCGCCTCGATGGAGCTGCTGCGCCGCAGCGCGAAGACCGAAGGGTGGTTCGACGAGCAGGGACACGCGGTGCTGACGGCGGTGTCGAGGTTGACGCCGGGCACGAATGTCCTCGCGTATTGCGTCGGTCTCGGCTGGATCGTTCGCGGGTGTGCGGGCGCGCTCGTCTCGCTGGTCGCGGCATCACTCCCGGCCTCGGTCGTGATGGTCGCGTTTGCCGCAACGCTGGTCCGCATCGACCACTATCCGATCGTGCGGCTGGCGATCGCGGTCGGCGTGCTCGCCGCAACGGTGCTGGTGGCGTCGAGCGCCTGGCATCTGATGCGGCCGTATCTGAATCGCGCGTCGGCTCCGCGGGCGTCGATCGTTGCCGCCGTTGTCGGAGGTCTGCTGCTGCTCGGCACAACGCCGGTCCGCGTGCTGCTCGTCTCGGCCGCAGTGGGCGCGCTCCTGGGCAGGCCGGCGCGCGCGGATGTGGCGGCCGTCGATCAATGAGTTTCGTGGCGCTGTATGCGCTCCTGCTGAAAGCGACGGTCACCTCGTTTGCGGGAATGGGGTCGCTTCCTCAGATCCGTCATGATCTCGTGGTGACGTCGCAGGCGATCACGGACGAACAACTGAGTCAGGCGGTGCTCATCGGGCGATCGACGCCGGGACCGGTCGGCGCGTACGTGGTCGCCGTCGGGTACTTCGCCGGAGGTCTGCCTGGCGCCGTCGCGGGGCTGCTCGCGGTGATGACCCCGGCGCTCGCCGCCGTTCCGCTGCTCGTGATGATGCAGCGATGGCTGCATCTGCCCCGCGTCCGCGCCGCGGTCGATGCCGTTGTGATGGCGAGTGCCGTGCTGCTGATCGCGTCGGTCGTGCGAATGGCCGCCGACGGCGCGCAGGAGTTGGCACGCGTCCTGGGCTGGATCTAATGCGGTTTGCGATTCAGTGTAGAGCGGGGGCTTCAGCCCCCGCGGGCGAATCGACGCGCAGGCTGAAGCCTGCGCTCTACGGCGAAACGGAAATCAGGCGCGAGCCAGACGCGACGAGCCCTGCTCGCACACGAAGCTCGCCGCTTTCGATTCCTCCGCGGTGCGCGTATCGACGGTGGGCACGTGATACCAGTCGGCCTGCAGCCGATCGCGTGAGACGTCGATCAACACGTAGCCGCGATGTTCCCCCTCCAGGTATTTCAGATGCCGCGCCAGCGGCTGCAGCATTTTCGCCGCGTCACGCTGAGCCGGCGTCGAGAAGAACGGCGGCGAGCTGACGGCAGGCGTCACGAGTTCGACCGCCAGCGAGCCTGCGCCGTTTCCGGCGTAGCCCGAGCCCCACGGATTGCGTGGCACATCGAGCGCCCACGAGCTGTGAATGTCGCCGGTCAGAATGACCACGTTGCTGATCCGGTCGTGCTCGATCACATCCAACACGCGAGTGCGCTCGGCGGGATAGCCGTCCCAGACATCGGGACGCTGCACCGGAAGCGCGGGAGGCGAGAGCGGCGCGAAGAGAATCTGCTGGCCAAGGAGTCGCCACCTGGTGTCCGCGCGCTGGGATGCGCGCAGTTGATCGAAGAACCACGCTTCCTGTTCTGCGCCGAAGAGCGATCGACGCGGATCGGCCAACGCTGCCGCGTCGTTGCCCGCGACTTGCTGATCGCGCAGCCCGCGCGTGTCGAGCATGATCAGGTCCGTCAGATCGCCGAAGCGAAAAGCGCGATACAGGTGGATGCCCGCCTGTGTCGACTCGCGGACCGGCATCCACTCGAGGTAGGCCTTGTACGCGCCGGCACGCCGCGTCTGCCAGTCGCCCTGGCTCGGTGCATGATTGGCCGCGCCGCCTGACCACGCGTCGTTGGCGAGCTCGTGATCGTCCCAGACCACGATGAACGGATGCAGGCGATGAGCATCCTGGAGATCGATGTCGGTTCGATAGGTGGCGTACCGGTGGCGGTAGTCGTCCAGCGTGACCGCTTCGCCGGCCGGCACCGGAACGCGTCCGGACGCGGTGCCGTCGCCGTATCGGCCATTCGCGAACTCGTAGATGTAGTCGCCGAGATGAACGACGGCATCGAGATCCGGCCGGTTCGCGAGACAGCGATACACGTTGAAGTAGCCCGCCGGGTAGTTCGAGCAGCACACCGAAGCCACCCGCATCCGCGCATTGCCCCGTTCCGGCAGCGTCCGCGTGCGGCCGATCGGCGAGCGATCGCCGCCTGACGTGAACGCGTAGTAATACGTCCGTCCCGGCCGTAGTCCTCCGGCATCCACCTTGACGGTGAAGTCTCTCTCTTCCGCGGCTGGCGCTGTTCCACGCGCCACGATCTGCGTGAGCGCCTCGTCCGACGCAATCTGCCACGCGACGTCGATCGGGCCTGTGCCGCTGCCCGTCAGTCGTGGTGTGATGCGTGTCCACAGGATGACGCGATCCGTGAGTGGATCGCCGCTGGCGACGCCGTGTCGGAACAGTCGCGCGCTGATCTCGCCGGTCGACTGCTGCGCGCGGAGCGCCAGCGGAATCGCCGCAGCCGACGCCGTTGCTGTCTGTATGAATTCGCGGCGAGAGATCGGCATGAGGGCTGCTCCCGATCCTAATGCATTCGCAAGACACAGAGATCACGAAGACACGGTTTTCGCACGGAGACACGGAGCAACGGAGGTCGGACGGAGGCCGGCCGCTCACTCGTATGTCCAAGCGGGTGGGGCGCCGGCCTGTGGCCGGCGCATGGAACGAGAGTCGTGCACGAAGCAAACGCGGTGGGTGTCCGGACGCGCTTGTTTTCGTGCGCGACTCTCATTCCATCGCGCGCGTAGCGCGCGACCCCACCAGCGCGCGCCGTGTCGAAACCATAGAGCCTCCGTCCGACCTCCGTTACTCCGTTTCTCCTGTTAATCCGTTTTCTCCGTCGCCTCCGTTACCTTGACGATGCGAGTGTAGCGAACGGCGTGCCGTGCTCGGATTGACGACGGCGCGGACGTTGGATACGCTGGTTCCCCATGCTGGCCTGGGTGCGATCGCACTCGCGCTTCATTGCCGCGCCGACGCTCGTCGCGGTGATGACGCTGACCATCTGGTCTGCGGCTCCGCATGGGGATGGCTGTCACGAGCACGAGTGCGCGGCTGTCGTCCCGCCGCATGACGCCTCGTCGCATCGACTGGGTCGCGAATCAGCCACCGAGCAGCGTCCGCTCCACTGCGTCCTCTGCCACTGGACCCGTCTCGTTCGCCCGCCTGCCTCGACCGCGCATCACGTCGAACGTGTCGTCGACGCCGGTATCGTCCATCACGAAGAATCGTCCGTCGCGCCGGCCCAGGTCTTTGCGGCGCGGCCTCCGCTCCGCGCACCGCCCGCATCTCCCGCGTCCGCATAGGCGTCGGCGTGTTGCCTGACGCCAATTCGCAACTCGGGAGGTGCGCTTATGTCTGCACGTACGTTTCCCTGGGCGTGCGTCCTCTGCGTAGCGGTCGTGGCCTCGGCCTCGCCTGTGCTCGCGCAGACGGACGTCCCTCTGTCTGGACGGTTGATCAATTCATTGACCGGCGCCCCTGTCAACAACGCAACGGTCATCATCGACGAGCTCAAACGCGAAACGACTTCGGGCAGTGACGGCCAGTTCATGTTCGGACCGATGCCGCCCGGTACCTATCATGTGTCGGTCCGCGCGGATGGTTATTCTTCGCGGCGAACGGAGATCAACGTGGCCGTCGGCATTCAACCGGTCATGGTCGCCGTCGATCCGGAGCTGCACTTCAGCGAGCTCGTGTCGGTCAGCCCGGATGCACGCAGTCAGTTCGAATCATTCCAGCCGACATCGGTGCTGTCTGGTCAGGAGCTGTCCAAACAGCTGGAGATGTCGCTCGGCGCGACGCTCGAGAGCCAACCCGGAGTGGCCGCACGAAGCTTCGGCCCTGCGCCTGCGCGTCCGGTGATCCGGGGACTCGACGGCGATCGCGTGCTCATCCTGCAGGACGGGCAGCGCCTCGGAGATCTCTCGACGCAGTCAGGTGATCACGGCGTCCCCATCAACCCTGCGTCGGCCCAGCGGATCGAGGTCGTGCGCGGACCCGCCACGCTGTTGTACGGATCCAATGCGATTGGTGGCCTCGTCAACGTGATCACCGACGAGATCCCGATGACGCCGCAGCGCGGAGCGAGCGGAACGTTCACGTTCGATCTCGGGTCGGCCGCCAGGGAAGGTGGGGCCGCGGGAGACGTCAACGTTGGCAACGGACGCATCGCGCTGCATCTGGGAGGCGGTGGCCGGAGATCCGGCGACGTTTCGACACCACTCGGTGATCTCGCGAATTCACAGTCCCGCAATGGCTTTGCAAACCTCGGCCTCTCGTGGACCGGTACGAGGGGATACCTCGGTGGCAGCTACGGCTACGACGACACGAAGTACGGCATTCCAGTCGTCGAGGACGGCCGGGTGCAGCTGACTCCGCGGCGTCACGCGCTGTCGTTGCGCGCGGGAGCTCGAGGACTCGACGGCCCATTCGACTCGTACCGGGCGACGCTCGCGGTGCGTCGATACGCACACGACGAGGTGGAGGGAAGCGAGGTCGGCACATCGTTCACCAATGACACCAACGAGTTCGAGGTGATGGGCTCGCACCGTGCGATCGGACGGATGAAGGGAAGCATCGGTGGGTGGTTCCTCGGCCGCGCGTTCGATGCGACAGGTGAAGAAGCGCTGTCGCCCGCCGTCGATCAACGTGGTGCTGCGGCGTTTCTCTATGAGGAGGTCACATGGCCGCACCTCACGTTCCAATTCGGCACCCGCGTCGATCACACTCGGTATGAACCCGCCGGTGAAGCCAGCCGCGCGTTCACCAGCAGTTCGGGATCGATCGGGCTGTTGCTGCGGCCCGCCGCGGCTGACGACAGGCTGACGATTGCGGTGAGCGTCGCACGTGCGGCGCGCAACCCCGCGCTCGAGGAGCTGTTCTACTTCGGTCCGCATGCTGGGAACTTCGCGTTCGAGGTGGGCAACCCGGATCTGCGGCCCGAGCACGCGCTCGGTGTCGACGTGGCGCTCCGTTGGCGCAGCGCGCATGCATCCGGCGAAGTCACCTACTTCCGCAACACGATCAGCGACTACGTGTTCCGCGCCCCGCTCAGCCAGGCCGTGTTCGAGGCCCGCCTTCCGGAGTTCGCGGCGCGTTTCCCCGCGCGTGACATCAGCGTGCAGCCGGCGGCGGCCGATGAGTTCCCAATCGTCGAGAATGTCTCAGCCGACAGCACCCTGCAGGGCATCGAGGCGCATTCCGACCTGCACATCACCGCCGATCTCGCGCTCGAACTGGGACTCGATTACGTGCGTGGGTCGCTGGCCGATTCGAACGAACCGCTTCCACGCCTTCCGCCGCTGCGATCTCGCGGTGGGCTGCGGTATCAGCACAACGCGTTTCAAGCCGGAGGCGAAGTGATTGCGGCCGCCATGCAGGATCGCGTCTTCGTCACCGAAACGCCGACGGCTGGATACACGCTGCTGCGTCTGTTCAGCGCCTACTCGATTGCGCGCGCCGGTGTGGTCCACACGATCACCGGCCGGCTCGACAACGCGACCAACGAGCTGTATCGGAATCACCTCTCGCTCATCAAGGATCTCGCGCCGGAGATGGGGAGAAACGCGAAACTGCTCTACAGCGTGAAGTTCTGATCGAGCAGGCGTCGAATGTCGTCGGGCAGCGGCGCTTCGACTTCGATGCGCTGCCGTGTCACCGGATGCGGCAGCGCCACTCGCCACGCATGCAGCGCCTGGCGCGCGATACGCGTATCGGGCTGCCCGTACAGGCCGTCACCGACGATGGGATGACCCTGCGCGGCGAGATGCACGCGGATCTGATGGGTGCGACCTGTCACGAGGGAGCAACGGACGACGGACTCTTCACCGATTGTTTCGCCGATGGTCTCGTAGAGTGTTTCGCAGTACGCGCCGTCTTCCCGAACGACCACGCGTCGTCGATCGGCGGCATCGCGGCCGAGCGGCAACACGATTCGACCGTGAGACGGAGCCGGCCTGCCCCGTACTACCGCGACATATTCTTTGCTGACGCGGCCGGCGGTCATGTCTCTCTGCAGGGTCGCGTGCGCCGATGGGGTCAGCGCGATCACGACGAGGCCCGACGTATCTTTGTCGAGTCGCGTCAGGATGCCAGGCTGAGCGTCGACGCGGTGTCGTACGCGCCACAGCACGGCATTGAGCAGTGTGCCCGACGTGTTCTTGTATGTCGGGTGCACCACCATACCCGCTGGTTTATCGAGGACGATGAGCTGGTCGTCCTCATGAATGATGACGAGCGGCCCTTCTTCGGGCTCGGGCCGGCGCCGAGGATCTGTTGATTGCAACGTCGCGCTCACTTCATGCATCTTAGACAGAGGTTGACGCCGGGTCCAAAGGACCCGGCCTGCACTGAGGTCCCCATGTCTATCTTCAGCCCCATGAAACTTCGTCTGCCGCGACCCGAGGATGCGCTTCCTGGTCGCGAGACGCCGATGAAAGTGCCCGAGATCCACGACGTGACCGGCAATCGCATCGTCCCGCCGTTTCCCGCGGGGCTGGAGCAGGCCGTGTTCGGCATGGGATGCTTCTGGGGAGCGGAGCGGAAGTTCTGGCAGGCGCCCGGCGTCTACTCGACGGCGGTCGGATACGCGGGCGGCCACACTCCGAACCCGACGTACAGGGAAGTCTGCTCGGGCATGACCGGGCATACCGAGGTCGTTCTCGTGGTCTTCGATCCGAAGAAGACCAGCTATGACGCGATGCTGAAGCTGTTCTGGGAGAATCACGATCCCACGCAGGGGATGCGCCAGGGCAACGATGTCGGCACGCAGTACCGATCTGCGATCTACTGCTACACGCCGGAGCAGAAGCGGGCGGCGGAAGCCTCTCGAGCGTCGTATCAGGATCGATTGACGGCGGCGGGCTTCGGGCGCATCACCACCGAGATCCTCGACGCGCCCCCGTTCTACTACGCCGAGGACTATCATCAGCAGTATCTCGACAAGAACCCCGGGGGCTACTGCGGCATCGGTGGTACCGGAGTCGCCTGCCAGGTTGGGGTGGGCGTAGGGAACGAGTAGAATCACAAAGCCCATGAGCAGAGTTGTCTATACCGAGCTGCCGCCGACTGCTGATCAGGAAGCGCTTCGCATTGCGCATCAGGTGCGGCCTGTCATGTCGGAGGAAGAAGGCACGGGTGTGAACGGCTTGCCCGGCGGGGTCTACGGCTTCACCTATTCGCCGGGGCTTCCCAATGCGCCACTGTTCGCCGTGCGGCGGTATCGGAGCTACGAGACGCACAAGCTGCCGAGCGGCGACGTCTTCGTGATCGGTTTCGCGAAGTCCGACGTCGCGCGCGCGCTGTCGACCGCCAGCCAGGAGATGACGCTGCAGATCCACCCGCAGCCCGAAGCCGGCTTCGACGCGCTCGTGACCATCCGCTACTCGCAGATCCGCCACCACAAGCAGTACGCCGCGCCGAATCAGGATGGGTTTACCGTGACTGTGATCCCCGGCCTCTATAAGTAACTGAGATCAAACCCGCCTCGTCTTCCAACTCCCCTTCGAGAACAGCCAGCCGCTGACGAGGGCCATCGTCGAAAGCGCAACGCTGACGGCGATGAAGACGCCGGTTGGACCGAAGCCGAACGGGCGCGCGAGCGTCCAGGCCAGCGGGATTTCCCACATCCACAAACAGACGAGATGGATCAGCGTCGGTGTGCGCGTGTCGCCCGCCCCGTTGAATGACGCGGTGAAGACCATCGCGTAGCCGTAGAAGAGGAAGCCGGCCGATACGAAGCGCAGGCAGCCGACGCCGTAGCGTGCGACGTCGGGATCGCTCGTGAAGAGGGCAATCAGCTGGGGCGCGAACAGCAGGAAGATCGCGCCGATGGACCCGAGACAGATCGTGTTGTAGAGCCCGGCCTTCCACGCTGCTGCTTCTGCGCGATCGGGCTTGCCCGCGCCCAGGTTCTGACCGACGAGCGTGGCCGCTGCGTTGCTCACCCCGAATGAGGGCAGCAGCGCGAACAGGATGATGCGGATCCCGATCGTGTTGCCGGCGACGGCGGCGCTCCCGAACCCGGTGAGGATTCGCACGAGACCCATCCACGACGCCGTGGCGATGAAGTTCTGCAACGTCGCCGTGCCGGAGATGCGCAGGATGGTTCGCATCACGCCCGGATCGAGACGGAGGTGCGCCGCGTGGATCTCGATGCGGCCGCTTCGTCGAGTGAGGTGGTACAGCTGATACAGCACGCCGCAGCCGCGGCCGATCGTCGTACCGATGGCGGCCCCCGCCACGCCCATCTCGGGGAACGGTCCGAGCCCGAAGATCAGGCACGGCCCGAGGATGATGTTGATCGCGTTGGCGAACCAGAGCACGCGCATGGCGACTGCGGCATCCCCGGCGCCACGGAAGACCGCGTTCATCAGGAAGAGCAGCAACACGGTGCCAGATCCACCGAGCATCACGCGCGAAAAGGTCGCCCCCGTCCGCACCACCTCGTCGCTCGCGCCCATGACGGCGAGGAGACGCGGGCCGAAGAGCGAGCCGATCGAGCCGAGCACGACGGCCACCGCCACGCCGAGCACGATCGACTGCACGCCGGCGCGGGCGGCGCCGTCATGATCTTTTTCGCCGATGCGGCGCGCGACCGTCGCCATCGCGCCAATCGACAGCCCGGCGGCCAGCGCGTACATCACCGTCATCCACGATTCAGTGATGCCGACGGTGGCGACGGCGTCGGGCCCGAGGCGGCCGACGAAGAACACGTCGGCGACCACGAACACCGACTCCATCAGCATCTCGAGCACCATCGGCACGGCGAGCAGCACGACGGCGCGACCGACCGGCGCTTCAGTGAAGTCCTGACGTGAACCGCGAATGGCTTCCTTGACTGTGGCCCAGACGGAAGGCGAGTCGTGAGCAGCGAGCGCAGGTTGTTCGGGGGATTCGACGACGGGGGGCATCGGGAGAGTGTACCCGGGCCCGCCCGCGGGCTCGGGTAATGCAGAATGCAGAATTCAGAATGCAGAAACAAATGCAGAGTTCAGTGTCTGCATTCTGCATTCTGAATTCCGCAATACTGCTCCAGCCGCGTTAGCGGCGGGAGATAGAAATGCCGCCGTTCACGGCCGAGAGACGCAGGCGTGGTCCTCCCGATCCAAGCGTTGCGGTGATTTGGCGCCGATTGTTGATCAGCCCCGAGACGGTGATGGGGAAGTCGACCGAGATTCCACCATTCGAGGTGCGCGCGTCGAGCTCTCCTGAGAACCCCGACGGCACTCGAAGGTCGACGCCGCCATTGACCGTTTTCAGGTCGAGCCCGGGGCCGTCCCACTTCTCGCCCGCCAACTCGACGTGCAACCCGCCATTCACCGTTTCGCCTCTGATCTCGCCGCCGACATCGCTCATTGCAATCCCGCCGTTGACGGTGTGTGCGTCGACGCGGCCGCGCACATCCTGGACATCGATGCCGCCATTGGTGGCGTCGACGCTGAGGTCGGCCTTGCGGGGCACCTGCAACTCATACGCGACGTTCCAATACCGATCCTCGTCCCATCGTGAGCGACGCCGACGATCCCGCTCCGGCCCGTCGGCGCGGATGCGGCCGCCAGTGGTCGTGATCGTGATTTCCTTCGCCAGCTTTTCAGCTGCCTCTCGACTGTCGTCGTAGACGGTGATGCGCGCACGCACTCGCGTCTCCGACCGATCCCATCCACGAACCGCGACGCCGCCGTTCCCTCTGGCATCGAGGTAGATGGTGTTCGAATTCGGGATGGTGGACTCGCGCACCTCGCAGAAATCGGCGCGACGTTCGTCGCGGCACCACTCGTCGTTCGAGAGGCCGAAACTGCGATCGCGATCGCGATTGCGTTGAGCCGGCAGGACAGCGGCAGCGGCAGCGACGAACACGGCTGTTACACAGATGGCGCGAACCATTTATTTCCTCCGCGCTCATTGGACGGAACTGCGCCTCGGAGGGTTGGCTGCGTTCAAGCTTTCTCAATCGGACGGGACGGATCGGTGGACCATTCCGACCACGAGCCGGGGTACAGCCGTGCGCCATGCAGGCCGGCGTGCTCCATGGCCAGAAGGTTGTGGCAGGCAGTGACTCCCGATCCGCAATACACGATGGCCTGCGTCGGCTCGTGCCCGGCGAGCACCTGCGTGAACTGCTCGCGAAGCGTGTCGGGCTGCTTGAACGTGCCGTCCGACGTCAGGTTGTCTTTGAAGAAGCGATTGACGGCGCCCGGGATGTGGCCCGGCACACGATCGATGGGCTCGACCCGACCCTCGTAGCGTTCGGGGGCGCGGGCGTCGACGAGCACTCGCTGCTCATCGCGAACCGCGGCCGCCGCCTCGTCGATGAGCACCGGTTTTTCGAGGCCGGATTCGGGCGTGAAGATGACCGGCCTCCGCTGCTCCTGGCAGTCGCGCGTCGGTCGCCGTTCGCGCGTCCACGCGGCCCACCCTCCGTCGAGGACGGCGACGGCACGCTGGCCCGCAAAGCGCAAGAGCCACCACAAGCGGCTGGCGTACATGCCCGAGTCCTGATCGTAGGCGACGACCTGCATATCGCTCGAGATCCCCAGACGCCCGAGCGTCGACGCGAACGCCTCGAGTGTTGGCAGCGGATGTCGCCCATTCCGTCCGGTCCTAGGGCCGGAGAGATCGTCGTTCAGGTTCGCGTACACCGCTCCGGGGATGTGCGAAGCCAGATACTGATCGCGGCCCCACGTCTCGTTGTGGAGATCGAACCTGCAGTCGACGATTGCCCAGTCGGCGAGGTGTGAGGCGAGCTGAGAGGTCGAGACGAGTGTCGTGTGCACCGAAGTGCTCGCAGCAGAAGTGCTCGCAGCAGACGTTCGTAGGCCGGGTCCGGTTGTTCGACCCCGGCATCCGAGGCGGGTCTCAAGAGCGAGAACCCGCCCCACAGGTCGTGAATTATCGTGCGTTCTCGAGCGCGGCGATGCGGGCTTCGAGCGGCGGATGTGTGTGGAAGAACACCATCCAGCTGCGCGCGCCGTTGATCTTCATCGTCGCCAGCGCTTCATGACTCGTGTCGACGAGCTGCTGGTTCGCCTGGAGCCGGCGCAGGGCCCCGACCATGCGATCGCGTCCAGCCAGATGCGCGCCGCCGGCATCGGCTTTGAACTCACGCTGCCGCGAGAACCACGCGGTGACGAGCGAGCCGAGAATGCCGAGGACGATCTGCAGGACCATGATGACGAGGAACTCCATGCCGCCGCCGCGCCGGTCGCGCGAGTCTCCGCGGACGATTGCGTAGGCGATCACGCGCGAGAAGAAGATCACGAACGCGTTCATCACGCCCTGCAGCAGCACCATCGTCACCATGTCGCCATTGGCGATATGCGTGACCTCGTGCCCGAGCACGCCCTCGACTTCGTCCGGACGCATCGATCGCATGAGCCCGCTCGACACGGCCACGAGGCTTTTGTTCTTGCTCGGCCCGGTAGCGAAGGCGTTCACCTCCGGCGAGTCGTAGATCCCGACTTCGGGCATGGGCAGGTTCGCCTGCTGCGTCAGCCGCTCAACCGTCTGATACAACCAATCCGCCTGACTATTTCCAGTACGGCCGCTGACGAGCTGCACGCCGAGCGCGCGCTTCGCGGTCCAGCGTGAGATCAAAAGGGAGATGATGGCACCGCCCATTCCCCAGATCAGCGAGAAGATCGCGAGCCCGCCGAAGTCGATTCCCTGCCGTCCCAGATAGTGGTCGATCCCCAGAATCCGGACGATGATCGACAGCATCAGGATGACGGCGAGGTTCGTGGCCAGGAAGAGAAAAATGCGTTTGCCCATAGTCGGAATCAGGATAGCACTCTGCCCCTTATGACGCCGAAGAGGTGATTCTCGTTGCCACTCAGCAGGAAATCTAGGAATCAGGATGCAGGAATCAGGATGCAGCAGGGAATCAGGTATCAGGATGCAGCAGGGATCAGCCGGTAGCAACGAATCAGGTCTGACTCTGCTTCCTGCTTCCTGATTTCCTGTTGTCATACATTGTCGCCATGACATGTGGATTGATTGCGCCGCAATGCGTATATTGCGGCAATGACAATGTGGCTCCCGAACCTGGACACGCGGAAGGGCCCGGTCTATCGGGCCATCGCCGACGCGATCGACGACGACGTGCAGCGCGGTGCATTGCGGGCGGGCGCGCGGCTTCCACCGCATCGTGATCTCGCCGACCATCTCGGCGTCACCGTGACAACTATCACGCGCGCGTACGCAGAAGCGTCGCGACGCGGTCTGATCTCGGGCCATGTCGGCCGCGGCACGTTCATCCGCGGAGCCGAGGCCGAGGAGAGTGAATACGAGCCCGGCGTGCTCGACCTGAGCATCAACATCCTGATGCCGGACAAAGAGGTCGCTCATCTGGAGGCCCATCTGTTTCAGCGCAGGATCCTTCCCTGGACACAGCTGCTCGGCTACGCACCCAAGCGTGGTCATCTGCGGCATCGCCAGGCGATGGCGGCGTGGCTCGCACACCTGGGGACGCAAGCCGATCCGGACACGATCGTGCTCACCGCGGGTGCGCAGCACGGGCTGGCCACCACGTTCGCGGCGCTGGTTGGTCCGGGCGATGTGGTATTGACCGAGGAGCTCACCTACTCGGGCGTCCGCTTGATCGCGCAGCAGATGCGTCTCAAGCTGCGCGGCGTCGCCGTGGACAACGAAGGCCTGCGTCCCGACGCGCTCGAAATGGCGTGCCGGACGACGCGCGCGCGCGTTCTCTACTGCATGCCGCGCATGCAGAACCCGCTCTCGACCGTGATGTCAGAGAAGCGTCGACGGCAGATCGCGGCGATCGCCGAGAAGCATCGACTGACGATCGTCGAGGACGATACCTACGGCTTCCTCTCGCCCGAGCGGACGCCGCTGCGACCGCTCCTCCCGCAGTCGACGATCTATGTGACGAGCCTGTCGAAGAGCCTGTTTCCTGGGCTTCGCCTCGGCTGTGTGGTCGCGCCCGCGCCGCTGGTCGAGAAGATCACGAGAGCCGTATGGGCGACGATGATCAGCACCTCGCCGATCGGGGCGGATCTCCTCTGCGGCTGGATCGAGGACGGCACCGCCGCGCGCATCGCGGCATGGAAGCGGAGCGAAGGCGCGGCGCGACAGATGATGGCTCGGCGTCTGCTGGCCGGAGAGCGCGTGCAGTCCCATCCTACGAGCCACCATATGTGGCTGTCGCTGCCGGCACGCTGGTCATCGGACGCGTTCGTGGCACAGGCGCGTGCCCGCGGCGTCGTCCTCAACGCATCGTCCGAGTTTGCGGTCGGGGAGCAGGCGCCACGCGCTGTTCGACTGTGTCTCGGCACCCCTCGTACGCGCGCGGGTCTCGAGCAGGCGTTGACGCGCGTGGTCGAATGTCTGGTGGATCGCGCCCCTGCGGCGCGCGCCGTCGTTTGATCAAGGCGGGTCGCAGTCCGGAGGTCACGGAGAAACGGTCTCACACGGAGGCGTCGAGAAACGGAGGTCAAACATGTCCGGTCTCTTTCGCTGGACTCCGATTGCGCCAACCAGGTTGACGCATCCTTCCGCGCGGCGATCCGCTCGCCGGCCAATGGCATCTTCGGCGTCTGCGCTTCCGGTTCCTCGCGGCTCCCCCGTCGCAAGAGACTGACGCTGTTGCTCCTCCCTCCGCCGCTCGCGGCGCCTGCGAAGCCATTGGCGACTATCGCGTGCGCGGCTCGCTCCACGCCGCGCTCCAGGATGCATCAACCTGGCCGGCGCAACACTCCGCGATGGAAGTATTAGTCCGCGCGTAGGAATCGTCGGTCTGTTTGGTGTCCGGATGCATATGTTCTGACACAGTCAGCAGCACTCGACTGGCTGATGCATTCCGGAGTGCCGCGTGGAGCGAGCCGCGTACGCGACAGTCGCCAACGGACTCGCAGGCGACGCGAGCTGCGGAGGAGAAGCAACAGCGTCAGCCTCTTGCGACGGAGGAGCAGCGAGAGACCGTAAGACATGCGCCGGAGAGCCCGTTGGCCGGCGAGCGGATCGCGGCACGGAGGAATGCGTCAGCCGGTCGGGTACTGGTAGGCGTCAGAGACGAGCGAGCGTCCCTCACGATCCGCGCTCTGTTTGCCATCTCTAGGAGCACAAGGCTTCAGCAAGCCGATGCAAGAACAGCCCGACGTCGGTGACGACGCCGACGGTCTGCTGCGATCCGCGATCGCTCAGCTTGGTCACCACCGCAGGGTTGATATCGACGCAGACGACGCGCACCCATGAGGGGAGCATGTTGCCGACGCCGATGCTGTGCAGCATCGACGACAGCATCAGCACGAGCTGCACGTTGTTCGCCAACGCCGCGGCATAGCGCTCCTGCGCCTCGATCAGATCCATCAGCGTCTCCGGCAGCGGCCCATCGTCGCGGATGCTGCCGGCGAGCACGAACTCGACGCCGCGTTTGACGCATTCGTACATGACGCCCGATGTGAGCACGCCGGAGTCGACCGCCGCGCGGATGCTGCCCGCCCGGTTGATCGTGTTGATGGCCGCCATGTGGTTGCGATGACCCTGTTCGACCGGCGCGCCTTCGACGAGATCGATCCCGAGCGACGTGCCCGAGAGCGCGAACTCGATGTCGTGCACGGCGAGCGCGTTCCCGGCCAGCACGACGTCGACGTAGCCGCCGCGGATGAGGGACGCGAAGTGCTCGACGCCGCCGGTATGGACCACGACCGGGCCGGCAACGACTGCGATCCGCCCGCCGCTGTGCTTCACCTCGCGCATCATCTGCGCGATGCGGGCGACGCTGCCTTCGACGCGGCGCTCCGACGAGACGTCGTTGCTCATGAAGGCGAAGCCGTGACGGTCGCGCTCCTTGAATTCGGGCGTCACCCGGATGCCGACGTGTCCGCAGACCACGCGCTCGCCGGCCTTGACGTCGCGCAGCTTGCGGCAGGCCGCCTGCTTGCCGTCGACGATGATCACCGCGTCCATCCGCTGACTGTCGACATCGACCCATCGTCCATTCAGCCGCACCTGGGTGCGATGGTTCGTCGTCGAGTAGAAGTCGTCGGGAACGCACTGATCCTTTTCGGCCGGTTTGACGAGGGCGTCGCGTTCGCGCAGCGGATGGGCGCCGAAGATCGTGATCTGCTGGAGCAGGTCGTCGAGCGTCGGGCGGTCGGGCGCCGTCACGCGCATCTGGATCCGGGACGGATCGTCGTTGGTGCGGCCGATGTCGAAGTCGAGGATCTGGTACGACCCCTTGAGCTCGATGATTTTGTCGAAGATGGCGGACAGCAGGCCCGAGTCGATCAGATGGCCCTGTGCCTCGATCGTGTCGCTCGCAGACATGAAGCTTTCATTCTACTGTCGTAGTGTCCGGCTTCAGCCGAACCTCCGTTCCTGAGCAGAGTAGAATTGCCACACCTCCATGGCCCTCGCTGCGGGCGACAGGCTCGGTCCTTATGAGGTCATCTCGCTCGTTGGCGCGGGTGGGATGGGCGAGGTCTATCGTGCGCGCGACCCACGGGTCAATCGCGACGTCGCAATCAAGACGTCCACGTCACAGTTCAGCGAACGTTTCGGGCGTGAAGCGCGCGCCGTAGCGGCGCTCAATCACCCGAACATCTGCACGCTCTACGACGTTGGTCCTGACTACCTTGTCATGGAGTACGTCGAGGGAGACGATCTCAAGGGTCCGCTACCGCTCGACGAGGCGCTGCCCGTCGCGAGACAGATCGCCGATGCACTCGATGCCGCACATGCGAAGGGCGTGATTCATCGCGATCTGAAACCCGGCAACATCAAGGTCACGCCCGACGGCACGGTGAAGGTGCTCGACTTCGGCCTCGCGAAGATCGCAGATGGACCGGCTGAAGCCGGACCCTACGTACATGAGGGCGATCGTGGGGTCCGGCTTCCGCCGGACCTGTCTCAGTCGCCGACGATGATCGCCGCTACGCAGGCCGGGATCATTCTCGGCACCGCGGCCTACATGTCGCCGGAGCAGGCGCGCGGCAAGACGGTCGACACGCGCACCGACATCTGGGCCTTCGGTGTCGTCCTCTACGAGCTCATCACCGGCGAGCCGCTCTTCCGCGGCGAAGACGTCAGCGAAACCTTGGCCGCCGTGATTCGGAAAGAGCCGGACTGGACACGCGTTCCGCACGAAGTTCGTCGTCTGTTGAAAGCGTGCCTCGAGAAAGCTCCGAAGAATCGGCTGCGCGACATCGGCGACGTGTGGCGGCTGCTCGATCCAGCCCCTCGGGAAGCTCGAGACGATCGCGCGGCGCGTCGCGCATCGGCGCTGCCGTGGATGATAGCCACGGCCGTCGCGCTCATTGCCGCAGGCGCGGTCGCATTCATCCATTTCCGCCAGACCGTGCCAGAGCCGCGTGCCGTTCGCTTTCAGATTCCGCTTCCCGACAAGACGTCCGACGCGAGATATCCCTCGATCTCACCGGACGGACGGCATCTGGCGTTTGCGGCTGCCGGCGAGGATGGACGGTATCGAATCTGGATCCGTGATCTCGATGCGCTGGCGAGTCGGGTGCTACCGGGCACGGAAGGCGCGATGGGTGGAAGCCCGTTCTGGTCTCCAGATAGTCACTTCATCGGTTTCTTCGCCGGACTGACCCTGAAGACGATCGACATATCTGGTGGGCGTCCCGTCACCATGGGCAACTACGGACTCCCACAAGGGGCGTGGGGGCCTGATGGAACGATTCTCGTAGGGTCCACACAAGGCATCAAGCGGATTACCCCGGGGAGCGGGACTCCGTCTCTCGTGACGAAGTTGGTTCGCCCAAAGGAGAACGGTCACTCGTTCCCGTACTTTCTTCCTGACGGGACACACTTCATCTACACCGCATTTGCCAGCGGCAGTCCTCTTTCAGAAGGCACGGTCTACGTGGGCAGCCTGCGCCAAGATATGAAGGAGCTGCTCATTCAAGGCACGACGCTCGCGGAGTACGTTGCGCCTGGTGCAGCTGGCCGTCCGGGTCATCTGATTTACAACAGAAGCGGAACGCTCACGGCGCGCCCGTTCGACAGTGACAGATTGCAGCTCCTCGGAGACGCCTTTCCGATTTCGCAGACCAACGAGGGAGCCCGAGTCAGTTCCTTTTCTGTCTCGGCCACCGGCGTTGTCGCCTATAGCACCGTTGCCGACGTGAATGGTCTTCAGCTCACGTGGTTCGACCGAGAGGGTCGCCCGATTCGAACGCTGGGAGAGGCTGGCGAGTTGACCGACCTCGCTGTCTCGAGAGACGGGAAACGAGTGGCGGTGGCCAGAGAAGACGCCGACATCTGGCTCTTGGACGACGCTCCCGGTGCGGCGGCTGTCCGCTCTACGACGGCGTCAGGGCTCGAGACGAACCCGGTGTGGTCGCCAGACGGTCAGCAACTTGCGTACTCATCCAACCAGGGTGAAGGGAGCTACAGCGGTTACGTGCGGCCTGTGAATGGAAGCGGACAGGATCAATTGGTAGCGAAGGGAGGTGTGCGGGTCCGCGACTGGCGCGGCGGCTATCTGATCTACGACACCACACCGTCGCCTGGAGTGCACGGCATTCAGATGTGGTATGTGCCGCTTGCCGGCGATCAGCGCCCGGTGCAGTTGACTCGCGGCGCATTCGACGAAGTCCAGGGTCAATTGGCGCCTGATCCAACCGGCGCGGAGCCGCGATGGATCGCGTTTACGTCGAACGCGTCGAGCGATGCCGAGATCTATGTCGAGGCGTTTCCGGCTGGGACTGACAGAGTCCGCATCTCGACCAACGGTGGTCACGCCGCGCGCTGGCGCGCCGACGGTAAGGAGCTCTTCTATCTGTCGCGCGACGAAACGATGATGGCCGTCGACATTGACGCAGGGAAATCGCTGGTGCACGGCGTCCCACGCGAATTATTCAAGACACGCGTCAGGGCAGGTGGCCGGCAGCCGTACAACTCGAAATACAGTGTGTCCCCCGACGGGAAGCGCTTCCTGATCATCGCGAGACCGTCGACCGACGATGTTAGACCTCCCGGGATCACCGTGGTGCTGAATTGGCTCGCGGGGGTGAAGAAGTGATCGCGATGATCTAGAATCGCTCGCGAAACCGTGAGACGACTCTACCGGCACAACCCGCGCGCCGCGGCGATCACGCTCGTCGCCGTCGCCATCACGCTGACGTCCAGCGCCAGCGCGCAGCGAGCCCCCGCGCAGCAGCCGGACAGCGATCCACCGACGCTCGTCCAGCTGCGGCCGAACTTCTATCTCATCGCCGGCGCCGGCGGCAATATCGTCATGCAGGTCGGACCCGAGGGCGTCATCCTCGTGGACTCAGGAACCACAGAGAACGCGGACAAAGTGCTCGCCACCATCCGCCGCGTCACCGACCTGCCGATCCGCTACATCATCAGTACGTCGATGGACCGCGATCACGTTGGCGGGAACGACAAGCTCGCCAGGGCCGGACTGAGTATCCTCCCGGGCGCGGTCGTGGCCGGTGCGGGCTTGAGCGACGACCTGGTCTCCAACTCAGGCAGGGCCAGCGTGCTGGCTCACGAAAACGTGCTGGCCAGAATGACGGCCGCAACGGGCCCGCAGGCCATCCCGTTCGGGCTGTTTCCGACGAAGACATTCGCCTACAGGCTGTACTCGATGTATCTGAACGGCGAAGGCATTCAGGTGATTCACATGCCGGCGGCGCACACCGATGGCGACACGATCGTGTTCTTCCGGCGTGGCGACGTGATTGCGACGGGCGACATCATCGACACGACCCGTTGGCCCTTCATCGACATCAAACGCGGCGGCACCGTCCAGGGCGAGATCGATGCGCTGAACCGCCTGATGGATCTGAGCATCCTCAACGTCCCGCTGCAGTGGCAGCCAGACCGTACCTTCCTGGTGCCCGGGCACGGCTTCGTGTACGACAAGCTCGATCTGCTGGAGTACCGCGACGCGGTGACAGTGGTTCGCGACCGCGTTCAGGACCTCCTCGACGAAGGGCAGACACTCGCGCAGGTCAAAGCCTCCAATCCCACGCTCGGATACCGGAGCCAGTACGGAAGCGACAGCGGCCCGTGGACGACGGACATGTTCGTCGAGACGATCTACAACGAGCTCGCAGCAAAGAAGGGGAAGAAATGAGGAGGGCGGCCTCGACGTTGTTGTTCGTGACGCTCACGCTCGTTGCGCTCGAGGCACAGCGCGGTGGCGGCGCTCCGCAACCGCCGCGTACCGCCGCGCCAATCGATCTGACTGGTTATTGGGTGTCGATCGTCACGCAGGACTGGCGCTGGCGCATGGTGACGCCTGCGAAAGGCGACTATCAGGGCGTTCAGATGACGCCCGAGGCCGCAAAGGTTGCCGACGCGTGGGATCCGGCGAAGGACGAAGCCGCAGGCGAGCAATGCAAGTCCTACGGTGCGCCCGCGTTGATGATGGTTCCTGGGCGGCTTCACATCACCTGGCAGGACGACACAACGCTAAAGGTCGAGAGCGACGCGGGCACGCAGACGCGACTCCTTCGATTCGGCAACGTCCAAACGCCCGCGGATGCACCGCGCACCTGGCAGGGCGTCTCGCAGGCGCAATGGCTGAAGCCGGGGCCCAACGTGCCGCTGCAGTTGAGACCAGCGGATCGCGCAGCGGACACACCGCCGGTTCGTCCAACCGGTGGATCGCTGCAAGTCGTCACCAAGAATTTGCGCCCGGGATACTTGCGGAAGAACGGCGTTCCCTACAGCGAGAACGCTGTCATGACCGAGTACTGGGATCTCTACAAGCGGCCGAATGGTGAGGAGTGGCTCACCATCACGACGCAGCTCGACGATCCGCAATATCTGCGCAACACGAGACTCACGGCGCCGCTCTTCAAGAAGGAACCGAACGGCACCAAATGGGACCCATCCCCTTGTTCGGCGAGGTGGTGAAGCCATGCGTCGCTTTCGATTGGCCGTCCTGATCTCGTGCGTGATCGCGGCGACGCCCGCGTTCGCTCAGGTCGATCTCACCGGCACGTGGCAACGCGTCGGACAGAACGACAACGGCAACGCGCGCGAACCGGTCGATCTCCTGGGCATGCCGCTCAGCGCAGATGGTCGGGCGAAGGCGTTGAGCTACGACATCGCCGCCCTCTCTGCGACCGAGCGTCAGTGCCAGATGTACCCGCCGTTCTACGCGCTTGTTGGACCGTTCCCGCTGCAGTTTGTCATGGTGCCGGACCCCGTCACGCAGAAGCTGATGGCCTGGAAGATCCTGGGGTGGGGTGATCGCGACGAGACGATGATCTGGATGGACGGGCGGCCGCATCCGTCGAAGTACGCGCCGCACCCGCACGGCGGCTTCACCACAGGCACCTGGGAGGGCGACACGCTCACCGCCTTCACCACGCACGCCAAGCTTGGTGACATCAAGCGCCACCGTGGCTTCAGCAGCGACCGGGCGACGCTGACATATCGCTTCTATAGGCACGGCGACCTTCTAACCGTGACTGGCATTCTCGAAGACCCTGTGTACTTGGCGGAGCCGTACGTGCTGACCGAGAACTTCCGCCTCACGACCAATCCCAATAACTTCCCGCTCACAGCGTGCGAGCCAATCGAGGAGTTGCCGTCGCTGCACGAGAATCCCGCACTCGTTCCACACTACCTGCCCGGCAAACATCCGGCGATGAACGAGATGACCCAGCATTACAACATCCCGCTCGAAGCCGTCCTCGGCGGGCCCGAGACGATGTATCCGGAGTATCGCAAGAAGATCAAAGACAAGTACGTGATGCCGCCGCCTGTCGTAGGCAGGGGCGGAGGCGGAGCGCCGGCCGCAGCTCCTGCGGGCGGCCGTGGTGCCCCACCCGCCGGCCGCGGGGCTGCGCCGCCCGCGGGCAGGGGTGCCACTCCGCGCTAGTCCGTTCCTTCCGACGGGACGAACTTGTAGCCGACGCCGCGTACGGTCTGGAGAATCTTCGGAGACGCGGGGCGATCTTCCAGATAGCGTCGCAAGCGCACGATGAAGTTGTCGATCGCGCGCGTATCGGTGCTTTCGTGCAGGTCCCAGACCTCTTCCAGAATCGTGCCGCGCGAGACCGCTTGTCCGGCGTTCTTCACCAGGTAGCGGAGGAGATCACACTCCATCTGTGTCAACGGGTATGACTTGTCGCGCCAGCGCACTTCCATGGCACCGAAGTCGAGTGTGCGCCCCGCAAACGAGTAGATGTCGGCGGGCGTCGCTTCCGGTGCCGGCGTGTCCTGCTCGTTCCATCGTCGTCGACGCAGCAGACCGTTGACACGCGCGATGAGGATCGCGAGTTCGAACGGCTTCGGCAGGTAATCGTCGGCGCCCGCTTCGAATCCCCGCAGCACGTCCTCCGGCCGCCCGCGTGCGGTCAGCATCAGAATCGGCACGAACTGCTCGGCCGCCCGGAGGTCGGAGGCGACCGTGAAGCCATCCTTGCCGGGCAGCATCACGTCGAGCACGATCACGTCGAAGACACGCCGCTCTTTGAGGAGCAGGTCGAGCGCCTGCTCACCATCAGACGCGACGACCGCCTCGTGTCCCTCGGCCTCGAGATTGAATCGCAGACCGTCGGAAATATGCTGCTCGTCTTCGACGATGAGAATACGGCTCATCGGGCGTCACGCGCGGGCTGAAGCCCGCGCTCTACGCATGTAGGGCTGGTCTTGCTGTTTCGACCCGCCATCATTGCGTCGTCAATCGCGGCAACTCGAGCGTGAACGTTGCACCGCGGCCCTCGCCTTCACTTTGCGCGAACACCCGTCCGCCGTGTGCCCTCGCGATCGACCGGACGATGTAGAGGCCGAGGCCGGTGCCCTTGATCTGCCTCAGGCCGCGCGCCTGAACCCGATAGAAGCGGTTGAAGATCCGCTTCAACTGCTTCCTCGGAATGCCGACGCCGCGGTCCTGCACCCGCACCCACACGGTATCCGGTGCCGGCGCCGCCACCGCGACCGTCACCTGGACCGACTCCCCCGAGTACTTCACGGCGTTGTCGAGCAGATTGGTGATCACGGTGCGGAGCTCTTCGGCGTCGCCGCTCACCACCGGAGCGCGGCCGTCGGGTGCTTGAAGCGCGATCGCGCCAGGCTGCAAGTGATGACGCACGACCGCGAGTTCGATGCACTCGGAAGCCAGCGTGGTCATATCGACCGGCCCGCGGGCGACCGTTTTGTGTTTCTCCCGAACGTGGCCCGCCTTGAGCACCTGGTCGACGGTGTGATGCAACCGCGCCGCATCGGCCAGCATGATCTCGTAGAACTCCCGGCGCCTGGCATCGCTCACATCACGCGACTGCAGCGTCTCGAGATACAGCCGGATCGACGCGATCGGTGTCTTGAGCTCGTGAGTGACAGCGTTGATGAAACTGTCGTGCTCTTCGTTTCGCTTGATCTCGAGCACGAGAAACACGGTGTAGATGATGAGGCCCGCGATGATGAGGCCGAACAGGATGATGCCGAAGACAATCGGCGTGATGCGGCCGGCATTCGCGATGATCCAGCCGATGTTCAGGGAGACGGCCGCTGCGACCAGCAGGACGCACAGCGCGACGAAAAACGCGATCGCCTTCTGGCGGCGGGTCACATAGGGAATTCTAAGAATTCAAAATGCAAAATTCAAAATGCAAACGGCTCGAAACGACCGAGCCCTTTTGCATCTTGCATTTAGCATTACACGCGTAGCAACGCTACGCAACCGCTTCGTCCGACGCGGGCACGAGCTCCTCGGGCATCGAGACAGGTTGCCTGATCTTGGCGACCTTGACGTCCCAGGCGAGCCCGAGCATCTTCAGGAAGCTGATGCCGATCCAGTTCTGATCGAGTTCGTACCACGCGAGCCCGTGTCGCGCGCTCGTCGGATGGGCATGATGATTGTTGTGCCAGCCTTCGCCGAAGGTGAGGAGCGCCACCCACCAGTTGTTCGTCGAGTCGTCGCGTGTCTTGAAGCGTCGCGAACCCCACATGTGGGTCGCCGAGTTCACGAGCCACGTCGCGTGCAGGCCGGCGGTCGTCCGGAAGAAGATGCCCCACAGCACGTACGGAACGCCGCCGAACACGAGGAGCCCCAGGCCGACGACGACGTTGGTGAGCCAGTGCCAGTTGGAGAGCGCCACGTGGAAGCGATCGCGGCTCAGATCAGGCACGTAGCGCGCCAGCACAGAAGCATCGTGATGCAGCCCCTCGCCCGTGAGGATCCAACCCATGTGAGCCCAGAAACCGCCCTCGCGTGGTGTATGTGGATCGCCTTCCTGATCCGACTTCTGATGGTGAATCCGGTGTGTGGCAACCCAGAAGATCGGGCCGCCCTCGAGCGCGAGTGTGCCGCAGATGGTGAGGAAGTATTCGATTGCCTTCGGTGTCTTGTAGCTGCGATGCGTGAGCAGCCGGTGATACGCCATGCCGATGCCGAGCATGCCGGCGGCGTAGTACAAGATGAGGGCAGCCAGCATCGCGCCGTAGTCGACGTAGAACAATGCGGCAACGGCGCCGATGTGAAATCCGGTCATCGCGATGGCGGTGATCCAGTTCAGCCCCCGCTGATGTTTACGTCCGTACATGAGCATCGGTGTGGCCATCGAGGTTGCGTTCCTCCGGGGGGAATGTGTTGGGCGCGGTCGATGAGACCGGCCTCTCAAAGGTGCGTCGCCAAACCGCAAAACCATAGCAAGGCTTGAGCGAACGTTCTGTAATAGTTGTGTACGCGATATAAGGTCAACCAAGTCAATGGGTTCAGAGGGTTCAGGAGGTTCAGGGGGTTCCCGCGGATTGATCCGCGTCTACGCATTGGCCTTTCACGCCGACTACCGCTGCCGAAATTCAGGCGCGTGCTGTTCCGCGGGTTGGGATGTTCCAGTGGAGCTTCCGATCTATCGGTCGTTGAGTGACGCAGTGTCGGCTGGCAGGCTGAGGCTCTCGGGCACAGCGACGACAGCCGGCGCGTTCATCGTGGCGCCTGATCTTCCCGATGGAGCCGCGGCCATCCTCGAGCGCGATGACGACGGCCGCTGCGTGTTCTATTCGTCGACGTCGAAGCGTTGCAACGTCCACCGCGATCTCGGCGAAGAGGCGCTGCCGGCGACGTGCCGCCACTTTCCGCGCATCACCGTGCAGGACTGGCGTGGCATCTTCGTCTCGCTCTCACACTTTTGCCCGACCGCGGCATCGATGCTGTTTCGGGACGCGCCGGTCGAGATCGTCGCGGAGCCACCGGCCTTCCCGGCACGGGATTACGAGGGGCTCGCGGTCACCCGCGACGATCTGCCACCGTTGCTGACGCCCCGCATGCTGATGGATGTCGAGGGCTACGCCGCCTGGGAGCGTCACATGGTGGCGCGTTGCAGCGACATCGAGCGCGCCCCGGCGTCAATCGTTGCGACGCTCGAGAGGGACGCGCAACGACTGGCCCAATGGAGACCCGGAACGGTGACGCTGTCCGAAGCGGTTGCGCAGATGCCAGACGATTACGTGGATCTGCGTGACGAGCCCGCGTTCCGCGTCGGCTTGCTGCGTCACCGCGAGGTCGTTGCGGCTGTTCCCGATGATCTCAAGCCGCCGGACGATGACGATGGCCTGGACCAAGCCGACGCGACGTTGGTGCGGCCCGCGTGGGAGCAATGGCATGCGCCGGTCAATCGCTATCTGGCCGCGAAAGCGTTCGCCTCGTGGACGCCGTACCAGGGACGTGGTGTCAGGACGATCGTGCGCGGCATCGAAGCGGCGCTCGCGCTCGTGCGCGTCGAGGCCGCACGCCAGTGTCGCAACGCACGGCGACGCCTGGACGACGCGCTGCTGCTCGAAGCGATCCGTCAGGCCGACTACTTGTTGAATCACCTCGCGGTCGGCGAGGAGCTCGCGAGAGTGTGGTCGGATGCCGAGAAACAGTAGGCCTCAGGGCCCAGGCCTCAGGCCTCGGGGCCCCTCTCACGTTTCAAACACAGCTATTACCGGCCCGTGATCGCTGGTACCGAATTCACGTTGAACCACGCAGGACGCGGCGTGCGCTGCGAGCGACTCTGACGCGAAGAAGTGGTCCAGGCGCCAGCCGATGTTGCGGGCGCGCAGGTTGCGCCAGGGCGCCCACCAGGTGAAGAGGTCGTTGTTGTCGGGATTGAGCTTGCGATGCACGTCGACCAGGCCGTGACCGACGATGCGATCGATGAGCGCGCGTTCGTCGTCGCGCTGGCCGATCACGCCGGGCCGCCGCTCCTTCGGGTGCACGTCCCGATCGGTGCGGGCGACGTTCATGTCGCCGCACAAGACCAGCGGCAGCGATGCCGCCTGAAATTCGGCGGCGTAGGCCTCGAGCGCTTCGAGAAACCGCATCTTGGCGGCGAAGTCCTTTCCGCCGTTCGGCACGTAGATCGATGCGATGGTCGCCTGCGGCAGACGCACGGTGACGATGCGCTGTTCGTAGTCGAAGGATGGATGAAAGAACGCGGGGCGTTCTGGGACCGCGGTCTGCTTCACGTGCAGCGCGACGCCCGAGTAGCCCGTCTCGCCGTGCCAGCGGCACCAATAGCCCTCGATGTCGTAGAGCCACACCGGGAGCTGATCCATCGACGCCTTGATCTCCTGAAGGCAGAGGACGTCGGGCTGCTCGCGATCGATGAACTCGTGCACCTCCGCCTGCCGCTTGCGAATCCCGTTGACGTTCCAGGTGACGATCTTCATGACAATTGACGAGTGTCGATTGGGGATAGCGGATTCATTGCGTCAATGGTGAATGGCGAGTGTCGAATAAGGCAAATCAAAGGGTC
This sequence comes from Vicinamibacterales bacterium, assembly GCA_036407095.1. Classification (GTDB taxonomy): domain Bacteria; phylum Acidobacteriota; class Vicinamibacteria; order Vicinamibacterales; family UBA2999; genus Gp6-AA40. The sequence goes on from DASWZV010000153.1 coordinate 68,552, forward strand.
GCTCTGCTCCCCGTTCTGAGCGCTGAATTGCAACCTGTTACCGGGCATAAGATAACCCTTGTGCTTCAGGCGACTCTGGCGCTCGCGCAGCGCGTCGAACGCATGGAGATCGATTTCTGTGCGGTGCTCGCTCGAGCCGGCGAGCCGGGCGGCGGTTCGGTGCTCGACGTCGGTGGCGGACGCGCCGTCTGCAGCGCGCCGGGCTCGCCAGTCAACAAAGTGCTGGGCCTCGGCCTCGGCTGCGCCGTCTCCGATCACGATCTCGACGCCATGGAGGACTTCTACGACGAGCGCGGGACGTCGATTCAAGTCGAGTTGTGCCCGCTCGTCTCGCCCGATCTGCCGCCAAGGTTGAGCGCACGCGGATA
>DASWZV010000154.1:0-1988 GCA_036407095.1 Vicinamibacterales bacterium
CAGACCATGATCATCAACACGACGACGGACACACGGGTACCCTGCCGGAACCTCCGGGCTCGATCCATTTCTTCCCCTCCGAATCTAGGTGGCTTCGCAGGTAGGCCGCGGGACCACAGGCAAGATGACTGCCCGTTTCGCGCGTACGCGAGGAAAAAATGCGGAACGAACGCTGCGGAAAATTTCTGCCGCGTTTGCGGAGTGTTTTGTCGCGCGGTGTGCACGACGACGGTCGCTCACGCTCGCTCGCGCCGAATACGGCGGAGCTGAGAATCGCGCGGGCGATCGTGTAACCGTGTAAAAAGCGATTCCCTGCGAGAAGAGCGAATACGCGCACGAGCGTGTGCGCCCGCGAATTGTGCGCCGCGCGCTCAGCTCGTCAGTTTTTGTGTGCGCTCACACTTTGATCACGTCGACGAGTTCCTTGACAGCGGCGGCAGATTTCTTGAGCGCCGCGTCCTCATCGGCCGTCAACTTGATCTCGACGATCTGCTCCACGCCGTGCGCACCGAGCTTCACGGGCACGCCGACGAAGAGATCGCGGACGCCGTACTCGCCCTGCAGGAAGACCGAGCAGGGCAGAATTTTCTTCTTGTCCTTCAGGATCGCCTCCACCATCTCGGAGGCGGCCGATCCCGGCGCGTACCAGGCGCTCGTGCCCACCAGCTTCGTGATTTCCGCGCCGCCGTCGGCCGTGCGCTTCGAGATGGCGTCGATGCGCTCCTTCGACAGCAGCTCCGTGATCGGGATGCCGGCAACGGTCGAGTACCGCGCCAGGGGCACCATCGTGTCGCCGTGACCGCCCAGGACGAACGCATGGACGTTTTCGACCGACACGTTCAGCTCCATCGCGATGAAGGTGCGCATGCGGGCCGAGTCGAGCACGCCGGCCATGCCAATCACCCGCTCGCGGGGGAACTTGCTGAGCCGGTAGACGGCCTGGCACATTGCGTCCAGCGGATTGGCCACGGGCACGATGATTGTCTTGGGTGAATACTTGATGACCTGCTCGGTCACCGACTGCATGATCTTGTAGTTGGTCTGCAGCAGATCGTCCCGGCTCATCCCCGGCTTCCGCGGCACGCCCGACGTGATCACCACGACGTCCGAATCGGCCGTCTCCTTCCAACCCGCCTCGTCCGCGCCGGCGCCGAGAATCCGCGAGTCGGACTGCTCGATCGGACAGGCCTCGTAGAGGTCGAGCGCCACCCCTCTGGCCTTCTGATCGGCAATGTCGATGATGACCACGTCCGCCAGTTCTTTGTCGGCAATCGCCCGCGCAACTGTGGCGCCCACGTTGCCGGCGCCGCCCACAACTGTGACTTTTCTCGTCATCTCGGTCCTTTTTTGAAACGCTCAATCACCAAATCACTGAATCACCAAATCACCAGATCCCTACATGTTGGCGATCACGGCATCGGCAAACTGCGACGTCTTCAGCTCGGTGGCGCCTTCCATCTGGCGCGCGAGGTCGTAGGTGACCTTTTTCTGCTGAATGGTCTGCTCGAGGCCAGATTCGATCCGATCGGCCGCGTCGGTCCAGCCCAGATAGCGGAACATCATGACCCCGGAGAGGATCACCGAGCTGGGGTTGATCACGTCCTTGCCGGCGTACTTCGGCGCGGTGCCGTGGGTCGCCTCGAAGAAGCCGATCTCGTCGCCGATGTTGGCGCCGGGAGCCATGCCCAAGCCACCGACCTGAGCCGCGCACGCGTCCGACAGATAGTCGCCGTTCAGGTTCGGCGTCGCAAAGACGTCGTAGTCGGCGGTCCTGGTCAGGACCTGCTGGAAAACGCTGTCGGCGATGCGATCGTTGATGAGCACCTTGCCGTCGCGCGACGCGCCCTCCGACACCTCGTCTTCGGTCACGATGCGATCGCGAAACTCCGCCTTGGCGACCTCGTAACCCCAGTCGCGGAACGCCCCTTCCGTGAACTTCATGATGTTGCCCTTGTGGACGAGCGTCACGGTCTTGCGCTTGTTGTCGA
>DASWZV010000155.1:0-167962 GCA_036407095.1 Vicinamibacterales bacterium
GGTGCGAGCCTGCGTTCCATCGGTGCGGTCCGGCTGAAGCCTGACACTACGACTTCAGGATCGCACCGACCGAACTCGAGGATCGCACCGACCGAACTCGAGGATCGCACCGACCGAACTCGAGGATCGCACCGACCGAACTCGGGGATCGCACCGACCGAGCTCGAGGATCGCACCGACCGAACTCGAGGATCGCACCGACCGAGCTCGAGGATCGCACCGACCGAACTCGAGGATCGCACCGACCGAACTCGAGGATCGCACCGACCGAACTCGAGGATCGCACCGACCGAGCTCGAGGATCGCACCGACCGAGCTCGAGGATCGCACCGACCGGGCTCGAGGATCGCACCGACCGAACTCGAGGATCGCACCGACCGAACTCGAGGATCGCACCGACAGTATTCAGGCTCGCACCGTCCGCGTCACACCCCCTGTGCCGCGCGCACCAATGCGGCAGACAGTGCGGCGAGGTCGATCGGTTTGGCGACATGCGTCTGATAACCAGCCGCCAAGGCGCGCTGCCGATCGTCGGGATTGGCGTATCCCGACACCGCCACCGCGGGAATGCCGCCGCCATCATCGGTTCGCAGCGCCCGCAGCTCGCGCATGAACTCGTATCCGTCTTTGGTGGGCATGCCGAGATCGGACAGGATCACATGCGGTCGACGAGGGAGGGGCGACATACGGATATGAGACAGTGCTTCATCCGACGACGCCACACTCGACACGAGCGCACCGCACTTCGATAGGAATTCGCTGAGCAGCTCGCGCGAATCCGACTCGTCATCGATGACGAGCACACGAACGCCGGCGAGGGAATCGGCCAGCTCCGATCCCGGTTGGTCGACTTCGGCTTGAGGGTGACGCACGTCATCGGACATGACCGTCGGCAAATCGATGGTGAAGGTCGCCCCGGATCCTTCTCCGTCGCTCCTGGCCGTGACGCAGCCGCCATGCAGCTCGACGACCTCCTTCACCAGTGCGAGCCCGAGGCCCAGACCGCCGTGGCGTCGCGAACTCGACGCATCGCTCTGTCGAAACCGTTCGAACACGTACGGCAGGAAGTCCTGGCTGATGCCTTGACCGGTGTCGCGCACCACGATCCGGGCGCCCGCGCCAGCTCGCGTGACGGTGAGCTCGATCACGCCACTGGGGTCGGTGAACTTGACGGCGTTGGACAGCAGGTTCCAGATGACCTGCTGGAGGCGCTGCTGATCGCCGAGCACCGGAGGTGTTTTCGGATCCAGGCGGGTCCGAAGCTCGAGCTGCTTCGCCTTGATCGACGGCCCGATGACGTCGAGCGCGGCGAGTGCAATCGCGGAAAGGTCGACCGGATGCATCTCGAGCCGAAGCTTGCCTGACGAGATGCGGGCCACGTCGAGCAGATCGTCGATGATTCTGGCCAGCGCGCTGGCGTTGCGCTCGATCGCACGGACCGCGCGTGACAGGACCGCTGGGTCGACGTCGCTGCGTTCGATGAGGATTCGCGCCCACCCGAGGACGGCGTTGAGCGGGTTGCGCATCTCGTGCGAGACCGTGGACAGGAATTCATCCTTGGCGCGGATGGCCTTCTCCGCAGTGACGCGCGCCATCCGCTGCACGTCGATCTGCTTGCGCAGCTCGCTTTCACTCGCGAGCCGATCCGAGATGTCCTCGATCGTGGTGACCGTGCCGATGATCGCGTCGCCGTCCATCAGGGGACCGATGCGGCCGCTTTGCGGCATCTCGGCGAGTCCGAGCTCGGCGTTGGTCGGAACCAGGGGCAGCAGGTATTTGTGGAGTCCGAACGAGATCATGCTGATTCGCCCGGTCAGCGCATCCTCGTAGTGCTGGTCGAGGCCGCGGATTGTGAGGTCGGTATAGACATCGTAGAGCGGCTGACCGACGACGTCGGATGCCGGTCGTCCCGAGTGCACCTCCATCCAGCGGTTCCAGACCAGGATCCGCATCGAGCAATCAGTTGCAAACATTCCCTGATGCGTGAGCCCCGAGAACCAGCGCACCAGAGCAGTCTGCAGGCGGGCCGCGTCGACCGGCGGATTCGACGACAGCGTCATCGCTCGCCCCCCTCCCACTGCTCGATCGCCCGAATGAGCCGATCGATCGAGGCCACGCTGAGCACGATGATGAGATAGCCGGTGAGGCTGCTGTTCTTCAGCCTGAACGCCGCGTGCACGATCAGCGCGTAGCGAAGGCCCTGCCGGTTGACGGTGACCGACCTGACGACGCCCTCGAGCGTTTCAAGCGTCAGATGCGGGACCGAGAACGACACCTGCACGCGCAGCAGATTGCCGAACGAGCCGAGGCACGCGTTCAGCAGGATGTTGCCGACTTCAGTGAGCACCTCACGTGCCGACGCGTCGATCTGCAGCGGCATCGCGGGCTCGTTGGTCAGGAGCTCCTTGAGGATGGCCGCGCTGTGCTCGTCGAGTACCAGCAGGGCATCGCCCGCCACTGAACCGGAGAAGATCTGGTGGATGGTGGCGACCTCGTTCTGGACCATGGGTCGCAGGGTGTCGCTGAGCTCGTCGAGCGGGCACATCGTAATCTGCGGGACTTCCAGCTGCACGCGTTGCCCGGTCAATTTGGACAGCGAAGCTGCGGCGCGGCCAAACCCGATGTTGATGACCTCGACCAGCGCATCCTGCTGTAGAGCGGTCAAATTCATTCCGTCGCTCCAGTCAGGGCACTTTCGAGTGCCTTCAAGATCTCTGCTTTCTCGAATGGCTTGCTGATGAAGCCCCTCGCGCCAGCGGCTTCGGCCAGGTCCTGCGAAGAGGTCTGGATGTCCGCCGACACGACGACGACTTTCGCGTTGGCGTCGAGCTCACGAAGCTTCGCCAGCACATCGAGCCCGTACATGCCCTTCATCACGAGATCGAGCAGGACGACATCGGGCTTGTCGATGAAGTATCGCTCCAGCGCGCTGAGGCCGTCGTCTGCTTCTGCGACCTCATAGCCGGCAGCTTCCAGAATCTGGCGCAGCCTCCGGCGCGACAACGCCGAGTCGTCGACGACGAGTATTCGTGAATTCATACGCGTTCCATGACGGCTTCCGTCAATCGATCGAGCGGGACGCTCGCATCACTCAAACCGGCTTCGACCACCGCGCGGGGCATCCCGTACACCACACACGTGTGCTCGTCCTCCGTGAGCACCGTTCCGCCGCGGGCTTTGATCCATGCGGCCCCTTGCCGGCCGTCATCACCCATCCCGGTCATGACCAGCGCGAGCACGCGATCGCCGTACACATCGGCCGCCGATTGAAACAGGACGTCGACCGACGGACGGTGGGGCGCATCGAGCGGACTCACATCCAGTCTTGTACGCACTGCACCGCTGGACGTTCGCGCGAACGACAGGTGCCGGCCGGCCGGTGCGAGGAACACGAAACCGGGGCGCACCTCTTGCCCCTCGCGAGCCTCGACGACGGTGAGCGGCGACGCCTCGTTGAGGCGCTGCGCATACGCCTCGGTGTAGCCAACCGGCATGTGCAGTACGATCGCGATCGGCACGGGGAAATCGGTGCCGAATCGGGGGATCACCGACTTCAATCCCTGAGGGCCGCCGGTCGAGACGCCGATGACGAGGACGTCGTACCGCTTGGTGAACGATGTCACGACCGGTGCAACTCCGACGACGACCGGCTGATGGAGGCGGAGCACTGGCGCCGCGGCCGCGGCCGTGATTTTGGCCACGAGGTCTTCTGCGATCTCGAAGACCTTATCCGTCGCCAGGGCAGTGGGCTTCTGGATGAAATCCACCGCGCCGGCATCGAGCGCGCTGAGGACGCGCTCGCTCGAATCGGGTGCGATGCTGACGACGACGATCGGGACAGGCTTGATCGCCATCTGCCGGCGGATGAACTCGACGCCGTCGGTACCCGGCATGATTAGATCGCAGGTCACGACATCCGGCTTGAGCCGGTCGACCAGGTCGAGCGCTTCATGACCATCGCGCGCCGTCCCGACCACTTGCACGGCGGGACTTCGCGACAACATTTCCTTGACCACTTTGCGAACGTAGGCCGAGTCGTCAACGACGACCACACGAAGAACGCGATCCATCAGAGCCTTTCACTTTCGAGCGCCGGAGCGGTGGCCGACGGCCGCTCGATCGGTTTCTTCGTGTACATGAAGGCACCACCAATGTCCTGCAGTTCGAAGCCGGTGTTCAGACGCAGCAGCGATTCCGATGCGCCGAGACACAAGTACGACACGTCGGGCATCGACTGCGTGAATGCCTTCACGGTCCGGCGGATACTCTGCTCGGAAAAATAGATGAAGACGTTGCGACAGAACACGATGGGTGCCGAGGCGTGGCGCGCGACGTCATCAGCCGCGACGAGATTGACCACGTCATACGTGATTCGGCGATGCAGTTCGGGCGCGACTGTCCACTGATGTTCGGTCTGCGTGAAGTACTTCTCCTGCAGTCCCGGCGGCAGATTGCGAAAAGACCGCCTGCCGTACTGACCGCGCGCGGCCTTGGCGATCGCCATGCGGCTGGCATCGCTGCCGAGGATCTCTATCGGCATGCGGTCGAACCAGCCCTTCTCGTCGAGCACCATCGCCACCGTCAACGGCTCTTCCCCAGTCGCGCACGGCACGCTCCAGATCGTCAACGGGCGATCTGCCCGCTGACGAGCCAGACTCGGAACGACGTGATCGACGACCGCCTTGATCTGATCGATTTCACGCCAGAAGTACGTCTCCTGGACCGCCAGTGCGTCCATCACGCGGCCCCATTCGTCGGGTTCGTCCGAATACTTCAGCAGGTAGTAATAGTCCATGAACGAACTCAGTCCGCGCGCGAGGACGAGCGGCGCCAGACGGTCTGCGACCTGATCGAACTGACTCGCGTCGTAGAACAGCCCCAGTCGTTCATGAATCAATTCCCGGAGAATCGTGGTGACCTGCCCCACCAGCCCCAGAGACTCGGCTCGATATTGCATGACTCGCTATTGGACGAACGAATTCGGGGTGCTCATCACGTCCGGTCGCTGCTGCGCGACGGCCAGCATGGCCGCGCGACGCACGTCGGCGTCGGGATCGGATCGGGCGAGCAGCAGCAGTTTTCGGACCGCGGATCGGCTGCCGAGCCGGCGCAGTTCCGCCGCCGCTGTCGCGCGGACGGCCGATGCCGAGTCGTCGAGCGCGCTCTCCACGAGCCGCGTCGCGTCGGGGTTCTTCATCCGGCTCAACGTCTCGATCACCGCCTGTCGCACATCGGGCGACCCGTGGCGGAGACCCTTTCCGATGTCGGCGGCGCATCTCACGGGCAGCTTCGCCAGCGCCGCGACAAACGTCTCGCGTCTGGCGGATTCCGCGGTCAGCGAGACGAGCGCGGCCGTCGCCAGCGACGCATCAGGCGTCTCTCGTGACGCGATGAGTGCGAGTGCCTCCGTAGCCGCGTCGACGCACGCCGGATCGGCATCAGCAGCCGCGGCCCACTGGAGCAGTGACACCGCTGACGAACCGCCTCGGACGCCGAGCGCGGTCAACGCTTCTGCCCGCCGCCAGGTATCGGAGTGGCGCAGCAACCCCTCGAGCGCGGACGTCGCCGTGCCGTCGGTGCTGTAGCCCAGCGCCCGTATCGCCGCTCGAGCCGCATCGGGACGATCGCAGACCGCGAGAGGGGTGAGCAGGGCGACCGCGTCCTCGGCATCGATGCGTCCCATCACATCGATGGCGGCCAGACGGACATGTTCAGCCGGATCCTCGCGGACCACTGCGTGCACGGCGGACGCGGCGCTGCGGTTTCCGAAGGTGCCAATCGACCGCAGCGCGAAGTAGCGGACCCATGGATCCGGATCGTCGAGCGCTCGTCCCAATACCGGCAGTGCATCCTGTTCGTCGATGCGGGCAAGCGCGGCCGCCGCCGCGGCGCGCACCGCCGGCGTCTCGCGCTCGATGGCGTGAATCAGAGCAGGAATCACTCGATCGTGTTCGAAGAACGGCAGCTGTTCGATCGCCGCACGTCGGACTGCTTCGACCGGATCCTGACAGCGCGCCAGCACGCGAGCGGCACATTCGGCATACCCGAAGTAGCCGGCGATTCTGACGGCTGATTCGCGAACCAGCGCATCGGCGTCGTCGAGCAAGAGTACGATGCGCGACGGCATCTCGGGATGTCCGATCGAATTGAGGCCGGCGATCGCGCTCTGCCGGACGGCGATCTCGCGGTGGCCGAGCAGCTCGAGCAGCGCGGCGAATGCGTCGCGGTCGCCGATCCTCGCCAGAGCGCCGGCGACCGGAAGCGCCATTTCCGGATCGCGCAACGCGTCGACCAGAGCGCCGGTCGCTTTGCGATGACCAATCCGTCCCAGCGCGACGGCCGCGGCCTGTCGTGTGTCGAGGTCCTCGGACGACAGCTGTTCGATGAGCAGGTCGATCACGCCGGTTCCGTATCGAATCAGCGCCTCGACGACCTGGGCGCGCACCGTGGGTTGGCCGAGCAGACGGGTCAACGCCCGCTGTACCGCGGCGCCGCTCAACCAGCCCAGCACCCGCGCGAGCCCGCGCAGACGATCCGGGCCCACGCGCTGCACCGCGTCCAGAAGGTTCTGCACGCCCGTGGCACCAACGGTGCGTTGCACGATGCTCGCGATGTGTTCACCGGCGCCGTAGCGTTGCTCATAACGCTCCGACACACCAGCGAGCGCGTCGGCGACGACATCGGTCGGTCCATTCGGCTCGTTCAACAGCGCGACGAGCGGCCCCACCACCAGCTCGTCTCCCAATTCGCCAAGTGCCTCCGTGACGGCAACGCGCAGCATGTCGTCCTTGAGCAGCGGCACGAGCCGCGGGGCGACGCTCGGTTCCCCCACTCGACGCAGGGCGTCGATGGCCGGGAAGGCGAGAAAGAAATCGCGCTCGTTGGCAATCGACAGCAGCTTCTCCGCTCCGTCCGATGCGCGCAGCATCGCCAGTGCTTCGATCGCATGAAACCGGACGTTCAGATCCGGATCGTCCAGAGCCGTGATCAAGGACGGCACCGCTCGAGCGTCGCGCCGTTCGCCCAGGATCAGCGCCGCCTGGATCCGCAAATCGACATCGGGATCAGACAGACACGCGATCAGCGGCTCGACCACATCGATGTCAGCGGTCGTCAGCAGATCCAGAAGGCTGCTGAGGACGTTGAAGTTGTGATGCTGTTCCCGCAGCGTTCGAATGACGGCGTCGACAATCGTCGGCCCGTGGCCGACCAGCTCGCGAACGGCGGCCTGGCGTGCCCGCCATTCGTCCTGATCGAGCGCGCGAGTGAGATGCGCGAGTTCCTTTTCGTTCTCGACGCGCGACGTGACATCCTCGATGGTCACGGCGACGCCGGTGATCCGCCCGTCGTCGCGAATCGGCCCGATCGTCACCCGCTGCTGCATGTGCTCGGAGGCGGCCGTGGGATCGCTCGGGCGACAGGCGATGAGATATCGATGCAGCGCCGGTGCGAGCACTTCGACCGTGCCGTCGTGCGCGACGCGCCGCAGGAGCGGAAGGAGACCGCTGGCCTCCAGTTCGGGCAGCACGAGACTGACCGGCCGTCCAAGTGCGTCCTCGGGACGGATGCCGGTGATCTCGACCAGGAACGCGTCCCAGGTACGGATCACCAGATCCGTGTCGGTCGTGAAGAGGCCCAGGGGTGGTCGCGCCACAGATCAGGTCCGGCTATGCACCATTCGTACGCCGTGGACGCGCAGACCGCGATCGAGTCGGACGCTCGACCAGTGAGGCAAGCGTGCCGGCCCGGCGCACCAGATCGTCTGTACCGCCACGCGCCCTCTTGACGCCGGTCGCGTTGCGCTCAGTGATCTGACGGATATCGGCCAGTAGAGTGAGCAGGGACGCGGAGACCGTCGAATGTTGCTTGTTGGCCGCCGTGATCAGCTGAATCTGTTTCGCCGTGTTCTGAGAGGCGGCGGTCATGTCCTTCATCGTGCTCGCCTGCTCCTTCATCGCGCGCGCGGTCTGATCGGCCTGCAGACGGATGCTCTCCGATCCACCAGCAATCTGACTCACCGCCTCGCCCTGCTCGACCATCGCTTTGGTCACGCCGGCAATGTTGCGATGCAACTCCTGAGCGGCTCGTGAGATCTGATCGCCCGCGGCTGCCTGCTGTGACAATGCGTTGGCCGTGGTCGTCGCACCGCGGCGCATCGAGTCAGCCGCTCTCGTCAGCTCAGCGGCGGTCTTGACCTGCTCGGCAGTCGCTTTCCGGATCAGAGCGGCCTGGTCCTTCGTGTTCTGCGCCGCCTTCATGATGTCGCGCGCCGCACGGGTCTGTTCCGACATTGCCTTCTTGACTTCCTGCGTGGTCTTGCGCACCTGATTGTTGGCCTGGACCAGGCCATTCACCGACGTGACCTGTTCCGCGGTCGCCGCAGCAATCAGTCGGGCCTGCTCCGATGTCGAGGTAATGGCCGTCGCCACGCTTTTTCCCGCGTCGCGATGTTCGTCGGCCGCGCGGGTGATCTGCGCGACGACTCGTGTCGCCTCGTTGACGCCATCGAGAATTTTCCGCAGACCCTTCGCACCTTCCTCGGCCTGATTGTTGCTGTCGTCGATCACCCGCAGGCCGTCCGCCGAGGACGACACGGCTTCCTGCGCGACGTCCTGGAGCGCCTTGATGATGGCGGCGATGTCGGCCGTGGCCTTGGCCGAGCGATCCGCCAGATTGCGAATCTCCTCGGCGACGACGGCGAACCCGCGGCCGGCATCTCCCGCGCGCGCGGCCTCGATCGACGCATTCAGCGACAGCAGGTTCGTCCGTTCCGCGATCAGGTTGATCGTGTCGACGATGCTGCTGATGTCGTTGGCGCGCTTGCCCATGTCCTTGATGACCGTGGCCGACTGTGCGACCGAGTCGCGGACGCGACCGAAGCCCTGGATTGCCCGCTGCACGCTGATGCCGCCTTCCTCGGCGTCGCGGCTCGATCGCCGCGTGATCTCGTCGGCCTGTTTCGCGAGCGACGCCAGCGACTGACCGGCGCGTTCCAGCTGAAGGGCGGTCGAAGCGGCCGACGTCGCCGCGTCGCTGATCCGTTGCCCGTTCTGTGCGACGCTCTGAACCGATTTCGCGAGTTCATCGGTCGAGGCGGTCGTCTGCTCGACGCTCGAGGCGAGCCGGTCGGTCATCGCCGTGACCTCTTCGATCGACGCGGCCGTTTCGTTGATCGATGACGATGTCTCCTCGGCGCTGGCGGCGAGTTCGTCGGCGTTGACCGCCACCCCCTGAATCGAGCGCGTCACTTCTTCAAGACCTGCGGCCGTCTCGTTGACCGAGGAGACCAGCGTCTCGGTATCGGCCGTCACCGATTTCACTGACGACGCCATCTCGATCATCGCGCTCGTCACCTGCTGCGCTGCGGTCGCCATGCCTTCGGTGGTCCGGGTGACGCTCTGAATCGACGCGCTGGTTTCTTGCGAGGACGTTGCGACGTCCCGGATGGTGACCGCGAGGGTTTCGGTGCCGGAGGCGACCTCGCCGATCGATGCCGCGACTTCGTTGATCCCCGACGCGAGATGTTCGGTCGATGTCGTGACCGATTCCGCCTGTCCCGCGGTGTCCTTCAGTGACGACGCCAGTTGATTGACGGTGCTGACCGCGCTGTCGAGCGACTGCACCTGCGTGTCGGCGCCCTGCGAGACTTCGTCGGCCAGCCGCGCGATCATCTTCGCGGCGTCGGTGATCTCGGTCGCCTCACTCAGGAGCACCCGCCGACCGCGAACGTCCGCCTGATGTCCATTACCGTTGCCTGCTGCCATAGCGATTCTCCTGGACTGTGACCGCGGCTACGCCGCAACGTCCGGGTTCGTGTCGACGAGCGGAGTCATATTGAGGATCAGAATGATTCGCTCGTCCATCGTGGCTACCCCTGACACGTAATTTCCGCTCAACCCGCGAATCGCGTCGTTCGGCGGATGGATCAGGTGGTCGGCAATCGACACGAACTCGCGGGCCGAATCCGCGAGCAGGCCGATCCGCCTGTTGTTCATCTCGACGATGAGCAGCCGGGCACGGATACCGGGCGCCTCACGTTCGAACCCAAACCGGACGCGAAGGTTGACGACCGGCACCACCTGCCCGCGGGAGAACGCCACCCCTTCGATGAACGGCGCGGCATTGGGCACCGCCGTAATCTGTCCGACCATTTCCATGTGCCGGACCTGATCGCTCGGCAGCGCGTAGGTCGTGCCCGCGACCGAAAACAGGATGTAGGGCCGCACGTTCGTCGTGGCAGGGGTTTCGTTCGTGCTCATGTGCGTGTTCCTCACACCGCCGCGCGGATCGCGCTGCCGCGATGGCGCAACGTTCGCGTCAGTCCGATCACATCCAGAATCAGCACCAGGCGCCCGTCGCCCAGTTCGGTGGCACCTGAGATGCCGGTCATGGTGACCAATGGATCGTGAAGCATCTTCACTACGATCTCGCGCTGACCCGAGATGCGGTCGACGAGGATCCCGACCGCACCCAGACCGGTGCCGATGATGATCACGTGCAGTCGCTGTCGTTCGGGCGCGTCGATGCCGAACAGCCGCGCGAGACGAACCACGGGCAACGGCATGCCGCGATGGACCACGAGCTCGTTGTGCTCAATCGCTCGTACCGCCGCGCAATCGATTTCGGCGACTTCCTGAACCGCGGACTGAGGGACGGCGAACGTGCGCGATCCCACGTGCACGATCAACGCGTCGGTGATGGCAAGCGTGAGCGGCAGCACAGCCCTGAATGTTGTGCCTGCTCCAGGGCCCGTCACCACGCTGAGCGACCCACCCAGCTCCTGAATGCTGCCGCGGACCACGCTCATCCCGATGCCGCGTCCGCTTGCGCGGTCGGCCTGGTCGCGGGTGGAGAAGCCGGACGAGCAGATCACGTCGAGCAGCGCCTGCGAATCCAGCTCTCCGGGAGGCAGATCGAGTCCGGCATCGCGCGCCCGTCTGGCAATCGCATCCGCGTCCATCCCGCGTCCGTCGTCGCTCACTTCGATGACGACCGAGTCGCCGATGGTCGATGCCGCCAGGCGGATCGTCCCGTCGGGGCGCTTACCAGCGGTGATGCGCTCCTCCGGGCTCTCGATCCCGTGGCTCACGGCGTTGCGAACGAGATGCAGTACCGGGTCCATCATCCGTTCGATCAGGAATTTGTCGATCTCCGTCGATTGGCCGGCCAGTTCGAGCTGCACCTGCTTGCCGGCGTCGCGAGCCAGATCGCGAACCACGAACGGCATGCGCCGGAAGATCTCCGACACTGGCACCAGCCGGACACGCATCACACCTTCGCGCAGATCGCGGAGCTGACGTTCGATGCTCTCGGTGTGCTCTTCGAGCGTTCGCCAGATCGCCGCGGGGACGTACGATTCGACACGCAGCAGCGTGTCTTCGAGGCGGGCGCGCGAGACGACGAGGTCACTGACGAAACGCATCAGATCGTCGAGCCGCCCCAGGTCGACGCGGACATAGTTGGCCGGCCCGGGAGACGTGGCAGTGAGACGAGGATGCGGCGCAGCGGGAACATCGACCGGTCGTGGTACAGCCGCCTGCTCGAAGGCCTCGATGCTGACGCCGTCGTCCCGCCACGATCGCAGCGTGTCTTCCGGGATGCCGGTCACGAGGAATTCGAACACGATGCCGCCATCTTTCGTGATCTGCGGCGCGACGCGTTCGATGTGGCCGATTTCGCTCAGGCGGGTGCGGATCGTGTCGACCTTTACGCCCCGCGTGATCAGATCCGCGGTCGGAGTGAACGTCACACGAATCGGCGAGGCCAGATCGTGCGTCCGCACCGTCGCCGTCGCCGGCGGCTCCTCCTGGCGTGATGACGATGCGCTGCAGACAGCAGTGAATTGATCCAGCAGTTGATCTATGGACGGGATGGCTGAGCCTTCGCGATGTGCGACGATGACCTGTTCGAGTACGTTCGTCGCCGAGACGAGTGTTTCGAAGACCGGTGGGGTCAGCACCGAACGTCGCTCGCGAACCCGAGACAGACAACTCTCCATCTCGTGCGCCAGCTGTTCGGCTTCGCGCAGTTCGACCATCGCCGAGATGCCCTTCAACGAGTGAAAGCTGCGAAACAGTTCGTCGACGATGGTCGCCGGCAGCTCGTCGTGGTCCATCGCAGCCTCGAGCAGCAATAGATGCTGCCGCGCGGTCGCGAGATGCTCCTCGGACTCGGCGAAGTAGTCGTCCATGAAGGACGCTATGAAGTCGGGCCGCTCGTCCATGTGAGCTCAGATCGCGCTCGAGCGAGACAACGGTTGATGAGGTGGTGGGCTCGAGAGCGCTTCGCTCACGATCGTTGCGAGAACTGATGGAGTAAACGGCTTCGTCAGGAACGCCGAGGCTCCCGCGCGCATCGCGGCATCGCGACTGGTCGTGTCTCTGCGCGTAGTGAGCACGACGACCGGGAGGTCTTTGTAGCGGTTGTGCGAGCGGACGAACCTCAACACATCGAGCCCGTGCATGTCGGGCATGTTGAGATCCAACACGACCAGACGCACCGACGAGACTGCCAACGATTCGATCGCTTCCAGCCCGGTCGACGCTTCCGTGAAGGCGACGTCGTCCAGCCCAGCCAGCGACGCCTGGACCATCTTGCGGATTGTCGGCGAGTCGTCGACCAGGAGAATTGTGTTCATAAGTCAGCGAGAGTGCTGGCGGTTGGGGACCCGCCCCTCGCGATGCGACTGTCGTCAGCGCAAACCGCAAGTATACTCGCCCATCCAGAACGCATCTCTTCAATCGGCGATAGGCATTTCTTCTTCAGACAGTGAACAGATCAGGTGTTCACCTGATGAGCACCTCAGGGCAACCCGGAGAAGCTCAGAGCGCGACGTGCGTGCGGGTCGAGCGGTGTGGTGGTGTTATTTCTGAGTGCGGGTGGGGTACTTCGCAAATATTTCTGCGACCACGGCATCGATCGCCGCATGCAGTTTGTCGCGATCCAGATCGATCGGCTTGTCGACCCGCCCGCGGAACAGCTCCTTGCGCGTCCCAGGGTCGCGCATCACCACGAGCAGCGAGCCCACCGGGTATTGGGGGCGTGTCGCTTCAGTGGTCGCGGGCTTCGCCTTCACATCGACGTCGGTCCGTTGCAGTGAGGCGTACGACACCGTCACATCGCTCGGACCTGACGGACGCTTCTCGAGGCCAAGCGACATCAGCTCGTGGTCGATCGCATCGACGATCTGCTGATTCACGTCCTTGTCGAAGGACGGGGAGCCGGTCTCCCACGAATAGCTTTTGATCTTGTTGAAATCCGCCTTGCGATCGGCCGTGACCGTGACGCCGTACTTCGGCGTCTGCCCGACGACCGACACGACACCGAACAGCAGCACCACACAAGCGATCGAGATACGGCTCATGACGCTCCTCACAGGATCGGCAGTCATTGCTTCGCTGCTTCGACAGTCAGCTGGACCGGTGCAGTCGCGAAATCGTCCAGGATCGGTCCGCCATCCGGCGCCCGTTTGACACGTGCCGCCGGAGCCATCGTGCCCGAGCCTGTGTTGCGATCATCGAGCTGGAGGTCGATCACCGTCAGCTCGAAGCCGCCGCGGGGCTTCGAGGTATCGCGCGCAATGAAGAAAAACGGCTTGTCGGCCACCAGGACCAGCCGCCGGCGGTCGTCGGTCTTCGTCTCCCACGCATAGCGGAGATCGACATGCCCGGACTTGTTGCCGACTTGACCGATCACCGGCCGCGGACGCAACGCGTCCATGAACCCCTGGTAGCCGCGGTATTTGAGCCCGTCGAGGACGAACGTCCGGTCGTCCGGATCCATGAGCCGCTCGACTGTGATCGTCAACGTTGACGAAATCGTCGTCTCAGTGCCGGTGAAGTTCGCACGCGCAGTCAGGGTCATCGGATACGAGGCTGCGACGCTCGACGCGAACATCAGACACGCGAGCGCCCCGACTGCGGCGGCGAGCTGGACGAGTCGACCCATTGATACTCCTTGCCCTGAACGTCATCCTGATCGCCACACGCGGGCAGGCCACGGCCGGTCGCGGGTTGCTCGTTGCCCGCGCGCGCCTTGTCGAAGTAACAGCGCGTACGCGGCGTCAGGCCGCCCGAGTATGCGAACCGCGTACCGACGTTCACGCCGGTCGCGCTGACATTCTGCGCGGGCGCGCGGAACCTACACGTCAGGTCGGATGCGACTCCCGATAACATTGTTGGAACTGCGGGCCGTCAGGACTGCGGCGCATTCGTCATGACCGAGTCTCGCTATCAGATCATCGAGACCATCGGGCGCGGGGGCATGGGCGAAGTGTGTCTCGCAGACGACCTCATGCTCGACCGCAAGGTCGCCCTCAAGTTCGTCACGGCGCTCGCAGAGTCAGACGCCCCCGATCATCTGCTGGGAGAGGCGCGCGCGGCCGCCGCCCTCGATCATCCGTTCATCTGCTCGATCTACGAGGTCACGGCGTTCGACGGGCGGCCCTGCATTGCCATGGAGTACATCCGAGGCGAGTCGCTCGAACGGCGGCTGCGTCGCGGACCGCTCCCGATCGGTGACGCCCTGCACGCCGGAGAGGAGATCGCCGAGGCCCTCGATGCGGCGCACAAAAGGCGCGTGGTCCACCGCGACCTGAAGCCGGCGAACGTGATGCTCACCGAAGATGGCCATATCAAGGTCATGGACTTCGGGCTCGCCGTGAGGCTGCCCCACACTGATCGAGTCGAACACGTGGCGACGGTCACCCGTCCGCCGACGGACACCGTTGTCGGTGGCACGCCGGCGTACATGGCCCCCGAGCAGATTCGCGGCGAGCCGGCGGATCGGCGTTCCGATCTCTTCTCGTTCGGCGTGCTGCTCTACGAGATGGTCTCGGGAAGCAACCCCTTCGAGCGGGTTGGCATCGAGGCCACGCTCGCGGCCATTCTCGGTGAAACCGTCGAGGCGCTTCACGATCAGCGGGCCGCGATTCCACGAGCGGTCGATGCCTTGCTCGTTCGATTGCTTGCAAAGGACCCGGCGGCCCGACCTCAATCTTTCGGCGATGTACGCATGGCCCTCCGCGCGTGCGTGGCCGAGGCACCACCGTCGCAGACGCCGATGGCGCCGGTCTTGGTCGATCAGAGCGTTGGTGGACCCGGGCTGATCGGACGCGACGCTGAGCGTGCCCAAATGCGGCATCTGATCAGTCAAGCCATGTCGGGCCGCGGCAGTCTCATCGTGGTGCGGGGCGACGCCGGTGTCGGCAAGACTCGACTTGCCGAGGACGTGCTCACGGCCGCGCGTACGCTCGGATGTCAGACATTGGTCGGCCGATGCTACGAGCAGGAAGGCACGCCGGCTCTCATCCCGTACATCGAAGTCCTCGAGGACGCCTGCCGGCTCATGCCCGGAGCCTCGTTCCGCCGGGCGGTCGGCGCAAGCGCTGCCGAACTGGCGACGCTGATGCCTGAACTGCGTCGGCTTTTTCCCGACATGGCGCCGCCGCTGCCGCTGCCGCCAGACTTGCGGCAGCGATTTCTGTTCACCAACGTTCGCGACTTCCTCGCCCGCAGCGGCCGGTTCATGCCGCTCGTGATCTTCATCGACGACCTGCAGTTCGCCGACGAGGCCACGTGGCTGCTGACGCACTATCTGGCACCGCAGCTCCCGACCCTGCCGATTGTCGTCATCGTCGCGTTTGGTGACGTCGAGGATCCACGTCCCCCTGTCAGCAAGGGACGATTTCAAGCACTGCTGGACAAGGTCCGCGGTCAGTCGCGCAAGGGGTTCACGCGGCGGGCGCTCGAGATCGCGCTCGATGGCCTGATCAGCCAGGGCTGCGCCAAAGCGATAGCCTTGCCGCCGTTGGCACCCGGCGACGTGCATGATGTGCTCGCCAGTCTCGGACAGGCCAACCCTCCGGCGCGCCTCGTGCGCACGTTTGCCGATCACACCGGTGGAAACCCGTTCTTCATCGTCGAGCTCTTCCGTCACTTGAGAGACGAGGGTCGATTGTTCGATGCGCGAAACCAGTGGACGCGCGGACTCGATCTCTCGGAGGACGATCTCCCTCAATCGGTGCGCGTGGTCCTCCAGCGCAGGGTGAAGCGTGTGTCCTCAGACACGCAGCATGTGCTCGAGGCCGCCGCGGTGATCGGCCGCCACTTCGAGCCGGACCTTCTCGAGGAAGTGGCGGAGGTCGATGGCGATCGGTTGATTGCGGCACTTGACGAGGCCGAGCGCGCCCGCATCATCAGAGGTCCTTCTGGACGCCGCGATCCCGCGTGGCGCTTCGTTCATCACCTGACCTGTCAGACACTCGCCAGCGAGATTCCACACCTGCGTCGCCAGCGGATTCATCTGCATGTCGCGGATGCGATGACGCGGCTCGACCGGGAGTCGCGCGCGTACACCTCCGCGATCGCTCATCATCTGTACTGTGCGGGTCGCCTCGCCGATCCCGCCAGGACCGCGCGTGCACTGATCGCAGCCGGCGAGGCCGCGGCCCTCGTCTACGCGACTGAAGACGCCGTGCAGCACTATCGTCGTGCCCTCGAGGTTCTGCAGGACACGAGCGGCCACGACGCTGCCCGGCGCGCGATCCAGGAGACGCTTGGCGACCTGCTGACTGTGCTCGGCGATCGTGCCGCAGCGATGGAGCAGTACGAACACGTGGGCGACGCGTATCGCTCGAGTCATGCCGCTGTCGATCGCGCCCGGGTCGCGCGGAAGATTGGCACGCTTCACTGGCAGGCTGGCGATCGGAACGAGGCGATGGCATCGTATCAGCGTGCGCTCGGCTGGTTGTCGGAGTCGGACGCCTACCTCGAAACGGCCCATCTCTATCAGGAGTTGGGCCTTGCGGCCTTTCGGAGCGGCGACAACTCCAAGGCGATCGAGTGGGCCGAGCGCGCGCTGCAATCGGCGGAGCAGGCGCTGGCCACGCCGGCGTCCGACGCTGTGCCGATCACAAAGGCCGCCGCCGCGGCGATCGCGCATGCCACGAACACGATCGGCGTTGCTTTGGCACGTTCGGGTCAGCTCGATGCCGCACGCGAGCACATCGAACGCAGTCTGTCGGCTGCCGAGGAACTTGGGCTGCTCGACGTGGCGTGCCGCGCGTACGCCAACCTCGGCGTGTTGTACAGCTCGGTCGAACCGAAACGGGCGATCGAGGTCTCCAGGGCCGGGCTCGAGATCGCGTCGAAGATCGGCGCGCCGTCGCTGCAGTCATATCTCTATGCGAATCTGGCAGCTGCGTATTGCGCCCTCACCGATCACTGCGAAACAGAAGGGCTTCAGGCCGCCCACGCGGCAGCAGCCCTCGATCGCGAACTGGGACAGCTGGATCACCTCGCCGTGCCCCTGATCGTGACGGGGCAGATCCAGCAGTGCTGCGGCCAGCACCAGCAGGCAGAGAACACGTATCGCGAGGCGCTCGCGCTGGCCGAGCGGATCGGCGAACCGCAGCTGATCCTCCCGTGTTACGACGGTCTCGCCACGATCCTGCTGGATCGGGGCGACCCGGTTCGAGCGGAGGAGTACTTGGAGAAGGCGCGGCAGCTCTGCGAACGAACGGGTCTCGATCCAGACGCGCTGCTCCTGCTTCCGTTCTTGTGTTGAAGTGCAGGAGACGCCGCTCTAGGATCGACGGTCGGCGGCGAATCGTTGCCGCTCGTGCGAGTGGGAAAGTAGCCAGTCATGACACAGCAAGTCCAACCGGTCGAACCGGGACAGCGCGCCCCCGATTTCCAGGTGTCAGCCATTCACGCCGATCGGACGATCTCGCTGAGCGACTACCGCGGCAGGGCGCCGCTGCTGCTCGGTCTTTTTCCCGGCTTGTACTGCCCATTCTGCCGTCGCGCACTGGCGCAGATGGGGGTGTCTTCCGATTCGTTGAAGTCGCTCGGGGTCGATTCGCTCGCGATCGTGGGTACCGATCTGGACAACGCGCGGCTCTACTTCAAGTTCCGGCCGACGCGCATGGCGCTCGGGGCTGATCCTCAGCTGACCGCTCACCGTTCGTACGGGGTGCCGCGGCCGGAGCTCACGCCGGTGTTGATGCAGACGATGCAGGTGACGCGCATCAATCCGACCGGGGAACTGCCAGAGCCGTTGCCGATGCCGGAGGCCAACGCCGCGCTCGCCGCGCTCGACGGTTATCACAACACGGCAACCGATCAGCGCGACTTCGAAACGAAATTCCCGCAGCTGAAGGGCCAATTTCTCATCGACCGCGATGGCATCGTGCAGTGGGCGCACATCGAATGCCGTAATGAAGGCCTTTCCGGATTCGGCAAGTTTCCCTCGCACGACGAGTTGATGACTGTCGCAAACGTTGTCATCACCGGCGGCACCCACGTGGAAAGACAGTGAGCACGACGATGAAGCTGACGGCGGCACTCTGTGCTGGAATCATGGGCACTCTGGCGTTCGTGGTGGTTGGTGGTCAGTCTGCGACATCGCCCAAGGCGCTTCCTGACTGGAGCGGCGCGTGGGTGATGGAAGGGCCGACGGTATTCGACGGAGCCACGGTCCAACCGCGGAACGGTCGTGCCGGTGATCCGGGCGTCAGAGAATTCCCGCCCTACAACGACGAGTGGGAGGCGCTCTATCGAAAGCACATCGAGCTCGTGAAGCAGGGAACGTTTCCCGATCCGATCAGCACCTGCGGCACGCCTCATGGGTTCCCACGATTGATGAACGTGCCCGACGTGTACGAGTTTGCCGTCACGCCCGAAAAGGTCTTCGTCGTCGCCGAGAACGGCCCGAACATCCTGCGGATCTACACCGATGGTCGCCAGCACCCGGCGAAAGAGGATCTCTGGCCGACCTACAACGGCGCGTCGGCGGGGCACTGGGAAGGGGACACGCTGGTCTTCACGACGGTCAGCATGAAAGGCTTCAGCGGCAAGGACGTGATCGTCGACCGGACTGGACTGGTGCTGAGCGACGCCAGCCGGGTGACGACCCGTTTGCGCAAGAGCGATGCGATGACCATGGAGGCGCAGATGGTCGTCGAAGATCCCAAGGCGCTGAAAGCGCCGTGGCATGTCACCAAGCGGTATCGAAAACAACCGGCAGGGACGTGGGCGTGGGACTACGCCTGCGCCGAGAACAATCGGAACCCGATCAGCCCCAGTGGCAGAACGCTCACGCTGGGGCCGGACGGGAAGCCGATCGACAAGGTCAAGGATTGAGGAGTTCGCAATGAGATCGATCTGGCTGGCCGTGCTCCTTGCCGTTACGGCATCGTTCCTCACCGCATCGCTCGGGGCCCATCATTCCGGCGCGATGTTCGATCGTGAGAAGGTCGTCGAGCTGAAGGGGACCGTCAAGGAACTGCAGTGGTCCAATCCGCACATCTGGATTCAGGTCGTCACGCAGGAGAACGGCACGACCAGGGAGTGGAGCCTTGAAGGCGGCAGTCCCAATACGCTCTCGCGTCAGGGATGGCGAGCGACGACATTCAAGGCGGGCGACGAGGTGACCGTGCGGTTCAATCCGATGAAGGACGGCACCGCGGCGGGCGCGTTCATCGGCGCGAAGTTCGCTGACGGAAAGACGATCGGCCGCTGGGACTGACGCTCGTCCGCTCGAACATCGACCTGTCTTCGCCTCCCCGCTCAGGGCAACTTCCGCCAGCGGCCCTTCGTCTCAAGCAGCTATGAGTATTCCTCCGATCCTGCGGCGGTTCACGCGGGCGCCGATGTTCACCGCGATCGCACTCATGACCTTGGCGATCGGCATCGGCGCGAACACGGCCGTATTCAGCGTCGTCAATGGGGTGATCATCAAACCGCTGCCGTACCCGCACAGCGAGGAGTTGGTGGGGGTGTGGCACTCCGCTCCGGGTGCCGGCTTCAAAGACGGCAATGTGAACATGTCGCCGACGATGGCCTTCACCTATCGGGAGGAGGGGCGTGCGTTTCAGGACGTCGGGCTGTGGTCGATCGGCGGCGTGACCGTGACCGGCCTTTCCGAACCCGAGCAGGTGCGAACGCTCTGGGTTACTGACGGGATCCTCCGATCGCTCGGTGTCGCGCCCGTTCTCGGGCGGTGGTTTTCTCGCGAGGACGACACCCCCGGCACGCCGGAAACCGTGGTGCTGATGTACGGTTACTGGCAGAGGCGCCTCGGAGGAGATCCCGGTGTGATCGGGCGCGCGATCACGATCGATTCGCGGCCTCGCGCGGTGATCGGCGTCATGCCGGCGAGCTTCACGTTCCTCGATACGAACGGCGAACTCATCCTTCCACACCGGTTCGATCGCGGCCGTGTCTTCCTCGGCAACTTCAGCTTCAACGGGATCGCCCGGCTCAAGCCGGGTGTGACGGTGCAGCAGGCGAATGCCGACGTGGGCCGCATGCTGCCGATCTGGCTCACGTCGTGGCCGGTGCCGTTCGGGCTCGATCGCAAGCTGTTCGAAAACGCCCGCCTCGCGCCGGCGTTGCGCCCTTTGAAGCAGGACGTGATCGGCAACGTCACCGACGTGTTGTGGGTGCTGATGGGCACCATGGGCGTGGTCCTGCTGATTGCGTGCGCCAACGTCGCGAATCTTCTGCTGGTGCGTGTCGAGGGACGGCAGCAGGAGCTTGCAACCCGTGCCGCCCTTGGTGCCGGATGGCGGCGAATTGCACGAGAGCTGCTGCACGAGAGCCTGCTGCTCGGCGCGATGGGTGGTGTCATTGGTCTCGGGGTCGCGTGGGGTGCGCTGCGGCTGATCAAGGTGCTTCGTCCCGAGACCCTGCCTCGTCTGGATGAAATCACGATCGATCCGATCGTGCTCGCATTCACGGTCGTCGCGTCGCTGCTTGCGGGCCTGCTGTTCGGGATCATTCCGGTATCGAAGTACAGCGGGCCTCGAGTCGTGTCCGCGCTGCGCGGGAGCCGGACATCGAGTGACAGCCGCGAACGGCATCGCGCCCGCAGCCTGCTGGTGGTCACGCAGGTGGCGCTCGCGCTGGTGTTGTTGATTGCGTCAGGCCTGATGATTCGAACGTTCCAGTCATTGCGAAACGTGCAGCCGGGCTTCTCGGGTCCGGCGCAGCTGCAGATGCTTCGCGTATCCATTCCGGAGACGATGATCGCGGACCCCGAGCGAGTCGCTCGCCTGCACAAGGAGATCCTCGACGCAGTTACCGCCGTGCCCGGCGTGACCTCGGCGGCGGTGGCGAGCTCGTTGCCGCTCGAGGGATTCAACAGCAACGATCCCGTCGTCGCCCAGGACAAGGTGTACGCGTCGGGGCAAATCCCGCCGATCCGCCGATTCAAGTTCGTGTCGCCCGGTTACTTTCGCACCGTCGGCACGCCGATCATGACCGGACGCGATCTCGACTGGGCCGACGTCTTCGAGGACCATCGCGTGGCCGTGATCTCTGAAAACATGGCGCGCGAGATGTGGGGCGAACCCGGGGCCGCGTTGGGGAAGCAGATTCGCGTGGCCTCGGTCGATTCGTGGCGCGAAGTCGTCGGCGTCGTTGGGGACGTGTACGACAACGGCGTGCACGAGCCGGCGCCGGCGATCGTGTACTGGCCGATGATGATGTCGAGATTCTGGGGGAACGAACGCTTCGTCTCGCGCTCGTTGACGTTCGCGCTGCGAAGCGATCGAACCGCGACCGAACCGTTCCTCGCGCAACTGCGACAAGCGGTCTGGTCGGTGAACGGCGGACTTCCGCTGGCGTTCGTGCGGACGATGCAGGATGTCTACGACCGCTCGATGGCGAGAACCTCGTTCGCACTGGTCATGCTCGCCATCGCAGGCACGATGGCGCTGCTGCTCGGCGTCATCGGCATCTACGGCGTGATGTCGTATTCGGTCTCACAACGGACCCGTGAGATCGGCATTCGGATGGCGCTCGGCGTCGAGCAGCGCGACCTGCGTCGCATGTTCGTGCGCTACGGCTTCGTGCTCTCGATCATCGGCGTCGCTGTCGGACTCGGCGTCGCCGCCGGCCTCACCAGGCTGATGGCCTCGATGCTCTTTCGTGTCAGCCCGCTCGACCTCGTCACCTACGGGGCCGTGTCTCTGGTGCTGCTGATTGCGGCGATCCTGGCCAGCTATGTGCCGGCGAGGCGCGCGGCCTCGCTCAACCCGATCGCGGCTCTCCGCGCCGAGTGATCACGCGGGACGGCTCAGGACTGAAAGCGGGTCGTCGCGCGTTTGCGGTTGCTGCGCTCGGCCACCGGGCGGGGCTGTGCCTGGTCCGGCGGCGCCGACAGCGGGAGACGGATCTTCGCGACCATATCGCCCTGCGGGTGGACTTTCATCCAGAGATGTCCGCCGCACTTACTCACGAGTTCCTGAAGCGTCGTGAAGTCCACGCTTGGCCGTGAAGCCACTTTGGGCTGCGGCGTTTGCGTCGCCTCGGCGCCGGCCTGTCGGATCTCCGTAACCGTGATCAGCGCGTGCAGACCGAGACGGACATGCGGATGTTTCGCGGCGAACCGTCGATCGACCACGCTCGTGCCGATCTCGATGCGCAAGCGTCCCCCGAACGGCATCCGTCCACGTCCATAACTGGCAACGTTCACGAGCAGGCGTTCCACCTGTTCGGTGCCCACGTCGACGTTGAGCGAAGACGAGGTCTCACGGAGCTGGATCTCGACGTCGCCTCCTGCCACCCGTTTCAGCACCGGCTCCAGATCCTGGATGAGCGTGTTCAGGTCGACGAGCATCGGCGTGCGGGCCTGTTCGTTGCCGCACTCAGCCACCTGCTGCAGGAACCCGCCGGCGCGTCCCACCTCCTCGAACAGCCGCTCGCCCTGCCGTCGCGCGCCGCTGTTCTCACCAAAGGTCTCGAGCCATTCGCGGCCTCTCTGGTGAATCTCGTCGAGCAGATTGCTGCAGGTGACGGCGACTTCCGACGCGAGCCGGCCGACCGCCTCCATACGATTCGCCTGACCGAGTCTCTCCTGCAGCACGCGCACACGCGTGAGGTCTTCGGCCACGACTTCGATGACACCGGCGACCGGCCGCGCTGACAACCGCACGAACAGGCGGCTGCCATCCTTCCGTCGCCACGTCGTCTCGATCGATTCCTTCACCCGTGAGCTGACGCAGCGCTCGATGAGCCAGGAAAACACGTTAGGCGCCTCGAAGATCGCGGCCACGAAATCGACGCCGTGCAGTTCGTCGATCGTGCGGCGGCCGACGAGCGTCGAGCACGCGCGATTGGCCTGAACGAGCGCGCCCTCGGGCGTGCATCGGAACATCGCAATGCCCGCGTGCTCGAACAGGCGCTCGCTCTCCGCCCGAGCCTCATCGAGTTGCATCCGCAGCTCGGGCACCAGGCGCGCTTCGCCGTCCAGGGCGGTCACGCGCTCCTCGATGTCGTTGAGACGTTTCTCGTGTTCGACCCGCTCCTGCTCGAATCGAGCGTCGAACTGTGTCCGCTGCTCGCGTGCGTGCGCCGCGAGCGCCTCGGTTTCTTCACGGGAGGACCGTTCGGCATCGAGCACCGCCTCGCGGGCGTCGCTCAGCGCCTGCTCCGCCATTGTCCGCGCGGCGATCTCATCGGCGATTGCGAGTGCCGCATCGGCAACTTGACGCTCGAGGTCCTCTCGGGTGGTCTCGGCCTCGGTCAGCTGCGCGATCGCGCGGTCGCATTCCGCTCTGGCCTCTGACAACTGTCGATCGGTGCGCGCCCGCAGCTCCGCGAATTCATGTGCGGCGGCAGCCGTGGCAGTGTCGTGGCGCTGCTGCGCATCGCGCAGGGCCGCCTGAATATCTGTCAACTGCGCGCCGAGGTCGGCTTCGCGCTGCGTGAGGCGGACGACGTCGGCGGACGCCGACTCGTAGTCATGATGCATGAGATCGAGCGCGACTTCAGTATCTCTGACGCGTTGTCCGAGGCGATCGCGTTCGGTTGACACCTGCGACAACTCGGTATCGAACTGGGCCTGTCGTTCGGCCAGCTGGTTGGCAGCGTGCACCATTGCAGCGTCATGTTGCTGTTGCGCGTCGCGCATCGCCGCCGCCGCGTCGGCGATGTCCTTCTCCAGATGCTCGCGGGTCGTGCGGTCTCGCTCGATCTGATCACGGAGGTCCGCTTCGCACCTCGCGTCGTCCTGGATGACGGTGGCGGCGTCAGCCAGTTGCCGCTCGAACGCGTCGCGGGCCGCTTCGACCTTGGCCAGCTGCGAGACGAGGGCGGCTTCGCGCGCCTTCACACGTTCGATGTCGGCAGCAGCAGCCTCGTATTCGCTCCGCGCCTGGTCGAGCGCGCGCTCGGCCTTGTCGACACGTTCCGCCAGACGGTCGCGATCGGCCGCTGTCGCCGACGCCGTGCGCTCGACGACTGCGTGCCGCTCGGTGAGCTCGCGAGCCGCCGCTCCCGCCTCCTCGTGCTGCTGTCGGGCAGCGCGGAGGGCGGCTTCCGACTGCGTGATCGCCTGTTCGAGATCGATGCGCGCCGTTCGTTCCTGCTGGAGCAGTCTGTTGAGTTCCGCTTCGCGCGCGGCGGCTCTCTTGCTGGCCGCGAGCCGCTCGCTTGCGGCGCGCGTCGCCGCGTCCCTCGATGCTTGGTCGGTGGCAGCCAGTCGACGTTCGATGTCGTTGTGTCTTTTGGTGAGGTCCGCGAGGCTGGCGCTGAGATCGCTCTCTCGTTTCGTGAGGCGCTCGAGGTCCGCGACCTTCGATTCGAGGTCCTGACGCGCGGCCTGCAGCTCGCCTGCCTGCGCGGCCGCGTCGGTCAGGGCGCGCGCCTGCCGCTTCTCCGCATCATCACGGGCACTGACCGCTTGCCCGAGGAGGCCTTCAACGCGGCGTCGCGTGTCGGCTTCGTGTTCGAGCTTGGTCTGGACCGCCCGCTCGCGTCCGGCGGCTGCTTCGGCAGCGGCGAGCGCAGATGCGTGTTTCTGATGGGCGCGTTCGACTTCGGCGGCCGCGGTGCGCAGCTGCTCGTCGACCATGTCCCAGGTTGCCGCAGCGCGGGCCATCCCGATGTCGTATTTGGCCTGGTGATCGGCCAGTCGCCGGTCAGCGGCGGCGATCGCTGCCCGGTGCCGCTGCTCCGCCTCGATCAGGGCAGCAGTGATGTTCGCGAGCTTCTGCTCGAGATCGGCTCGTATCGCCCGTTCGCGATCCTCGTGGCTCTCGGTTGTCACTGGACTCGTTCGCTCCCGATATCGAGCAGCGCCATGCATCCCGACGAAGTGGTGGGAACAGTGCTGTGCACACTATATCGGCTCGGGGTCACGCAGTCTGCACGGGCGCAGCTCGGGTCCCAGCCGGGACACCAGGTTCATTCGTGGCCGTGCCGAGTGCAGTTTCGATCACTGCAGTTTCGATCAACCGGGTGCGTCCTCACCCGGCGGTGAAGTCGGTACACAAGTGTCTGGGATCAGAAGTCCCGGCGGCTCGCGCTTCTTGATCTGAAGCGCGCTACTCGTAGCGCAACGCGACGATCGGATCGACGCGCGACGCCTTGCGCGCTGGAATCACGCAAGCCAAAAGAGCAACCGCCGCGAGGCTCGCCGCCACCGTAAGATACGTGAGCGGATCACGCACCGGCGTCTCGAACATCAGACTCTCCAGCACGCGGTTCACGACCAGCGCGCCTGCAACGCCGACCCCAATACCCATTGCGCCCACGGTCATCCCTTCGCGCACGATCAGTCGCAGCACGTGCCCGCTCGGCGCACCGAGTGCCATCCGCAACCCGATTTCCTGCGTGCGCTGATTGACCGAATAGGCGAGCACGCCATAGATCCCGATCGCCGCGATCAGCATCGCGACGCCGGCGAAGACGCCGAGCAGGATGGCGTTGAGCCTCGGCTGTGCGGCACTGTTCGCGAGCCATTCGTCCATCGTCTGCACCGTCGATATCGGGAGTGCTGCATCGAGCTGGTGAACCTTCTGACGAATGGC
This sequence comes from Vicinamibacterales bacterium, assembly GCA_036407095.1. Classification (GTDB taxonomy): domain Bacteria; phylum Acidobacteriota; class Vicinamibacteria; order Vicinamibacterales; family UBA2999; genus Gp6-AA40. Next base: position 25,817 of record DASWZV010000155.1, read on the forward strand.
GGGAAGAATCGATGTCGGCAGCGCCCCGGTTCGCACGACGACGTCCATCCGCGACGCGAGATTGAAACTCGGGTAGTAGATCGCCGGCGATTCGAGGTTGAGCGCCCGCTGTCGCACATCGCCGACGACGCCGATGACGGTGTACTCCCTGGAGGGATCTCCTTGTCGATGGAGCGTGCGGCCCAGCGGATCGCTCTCGCCCCAGAAGCGGCGTGCCGTCGTCCGGCTGACGATCACCACTCGTGGCGCGGCGATCGAACAGTCGCTGTCGAGGAATTCGCGTCCGCGGATGAGAGGGATGCTCATCGCACTGAAGTACCCAGGGCTCACCACACGCCAGTCGGTCGTGACGGCAGTGTCGGGCGGCATCGGGGAGGGGCCTCTCGTCACGATCGGCGTTGCGGTGTAGTTGCCGCCGCCGAACGGAATCCCGCTCGAGACTGCCGCAGCGCGCACCCCGGGAGTGGCGCGCAGCGATTCGAGGAGTCTGCGGTAGAACTCGGCGGTCGTCTCGGGCGGATACGTCGATGGGGGCAGCGCGAGCTGGAACGTGAGCAGACGATCGGGCTGGAAGCCGAGATCGACGTGCTGCAACCGCAGCAGACTCTGCGCCAGGAGGCCGGCACCAATCAGCAGGACGGTCGCAAGCGCGAGCTCCGCGGCGGCGAGCGCGTTGCGCAGACGGGATCGTGGTCCAGCCGACGCTCGTGTCACCTGCTTCAAGACCTCATTGAGGTCGGTCTTCGCTGCGTGCCACGCCGGGGCAAGGCCGAAGAGGAGTCCCGTGACGATCGTCAGCGCGACCGCGAACAGCAGGACGGTGACGTCAATGCTCACGTCCGGCACCGGCAGCAGGTTGGCCGGTATCAGCGCGTTGATCGCAGTCACACCCCACCACGCAGCAAGAACCCCGATTGATCCTCCGATCGCAGAAAGCACCAGGCTCTCGACCAGCAACTGCTTCAGCAGCCGCGCGCGCCCGGCTCCCATTGCGGTGCGGACAGCGATCTCCTTCTGACGCGCTCCGGCGCGCGCGAGCAGCATGTTGGCCACATTGGCCGACGCGATCAGCAGCACGCACCCGACTGCGGCGAGGAGTACGACGAGCGCTGTCTGCAGTTGAGGGCTCACGAACACGTGATAGAAGTCGACCAGTCGAATTCCCCAGTCCTCGACTTCGGGATACTGCTGGCCGACGTGCTTCGCGACGACGTCCATCTCCGCCTGCCCACGCTCCAGCGTGACGCCCGGACGCAGACGGCCGACGGCAAGGATCACGTGATTGAGTCGGATCTCCTTCGCTGGATCGATTGTGAGCGGAGTCCAGATGTCGCCGTTCGTCAGCTGCGCCAGCGCCGCCGGGGCGATCCCGACGACGGTGGTGTCGACACCGTTCAACGTCAGGGCGCGGCCGATGATCGAAGGGTCGCCGCCGAAGCGTCGCTTCCAGAGCGCTTCGCTGATCATCGCGACCTTCTCGCTGCCGGGACGATCCTCTCCGTCGCTGAACGATCGTCCAAGAACCGGCGTGATGCCGAGCAATGGAAACAGGGAAGGGGTGAGCGTGCGACCGGTGAATTGTTCCGGTTCGCCGTGACCGGTGAGGTTGAAGCTGGTGAAGCCCGTGGCTCCGATCTGAGCGAACGTCCGCTGCTGCTCCTTCCATGAGAGGTAGTTCAGCACCGAGGCGGCGAATCTCGGCAGATTCAGCTTGTCGTTCCGCTCCGCGATCCACACCAGTCGATCGGGTTCGTGATAGGGCAGGGGACGAAGCATCACCGCGTTGACGAAACTGAAGATCGCCGTATTGGCACCGATGCCGAGTGCGACCGTGAGCACGATCGCCAGCGTGAACAGCGGCGATTTCCGAAGCATTCGCGCGGTGTATCGAAGATCGTTGAGCAGCATGACGGCGTCTCCGGCGCGATCATAGCGTCACCATTCCCGACGAACCATCGGAGCGTGACGTCATGAGCGGGTGGGGGACAGAGTGCCGGCAGCCTGTGACGAGACGGACACGAACAGGCGCATCCCACCAGGCGGCACATCCATCGGCTGCTTGACCGACCAGACTGGTCGGATATAGCATCCTGTCATTAAGTTGAGACTGAGTCTCAGACCTAGTATCAGACACCAAGGGAATCCGGAGAGCCGTATGCGAACCCTGTGCAGTGCCCTGCTCGTGGTCATCATCCTTGCCCCGTCTGCCTGGGCGGCAGATCCGGAACCCTCCCAGAGTGCGCCCAGGATGGTCAGTATCGAGGGGCGGATCCTCGACCCGATGCAGATGGGCATCGCCGGCGCCGTGGTGACGGCCACGTCTGTCGATCGAGGCGCTGAGGTCGCAACGACGACGAGCGATCAGACCGGAGCATTCACGATGCCCGTCCCGGTCGGGCGCTACATCGTGAAGGCGTCGGCCCCAGGATTCGTCGACGCCTCGCTTCCGGTGACCGCCGACGGTACATCGTCAGGCTCTTCGACCAGGTTCGTGCTCCAGATCGCCGGCCTCCAGGAGAAGGTCAAAGTCACCGCACGGGGGGGATACCAGGTGCCGGCTATCGCCTCGGCCACCAAGACCATGACGCCGCTTCGCGACGTCCCTCAGTCGGTCACGGTGGTCACCCGCGAGCTGATCAAAGACCAGATGATGATGAGCATGGGTGACGTGATGCGCTACGTCCCGGGCATCACCGCTCACCAGGGCGAGAACAATCGCGATCAGGTGATCATCCGCGGCAACAGTTCGTCAGCGGACTTCTTCATGAACGGTGTGCGAGACGATGTGCAGTACTACCGGGACCTCTACAACCTCGATCGGGTGGAGGTGCTCAAGGGACCGAACGCGCTGATCTTCGGCCGCGGCGGGGCCGGAGGCGTCGTCAACCGCGTCACGAAAGACGCGGGATTCATGCCGGTGAGGGAGCTGTCGCTGCAGGCGGGCACGTTCGGCAACCGTCGGTTCACGATCGACGTCGGTCAGCCGCTCAACGGCAAGGTGGCGGTCCGCTTCAACGGACTGTATGAGAACTCGGACAGCTTTCGGGACTTCGTGGGGATCGAGCGGTATGGCGTGACGCCCAACGTGACCGTGAACGCGAGCGATCGCACCAAGGTGTCGTTCCGCTACGAATACCTGCACGATTCTCGTGGTGCCGATCGTGGCATCACGTCGTTCCAGGGAGCCCCGGCCGACGTCGACCCATCGACCTTCTACGGCAACCCGAACCTCAGCGAGGCGCGTGCCGACGTGAACATCGGGTCGGCCACGATCGAACATCGGTTCAACGGCGTCACGCTGCGCAACACGACCGCCCTCGCCAATTACGACCGCTTCTACCAGAACTTCGTACCCGGTGCGGTCACTCCCGACAAGAGTCAGGTGACGCTGACCGCCTACAACAACGCGACCGATCGCACGAACCTGTTCAACCAGACGGACGCCGCGATGATTGCGCACACCGGCGGGTTGCGGCATACCGTGCTCGCCGGCGCGGAGTTCGGTCACCAGCTGACCGACAACTTCCGCAACACCGGCTTCTTCGACAACACCGCCACTTCGATCCTCGCGCCGTACTCGGCGCCCACGATTTCGACACCGGTGACGTTCCGCCAGAACGCCACCGACGCAGACAATCACGTGGTCGCGAACGTCGCCGCCGCATACGTGCAGGATCAGATCGATCTGTCATCGCACCTGCTGGCGCTTGCCGGCGTGCGCTTCGATCGCTTCGAACTCGATTACCACGACAATCGCGCCAACCTCGCGCGCGAGCGCCCCGACAACCTCGTGTCGCCGCGTGCGGGCCTGGTCTACAAGCCGATCGTGCCGGTCTCGATTTATACGAGCTACAGCGTGTCGTATCTGCCCGGTTCGGGCGATCAGTTCTCGTCGTTGACGAACATTACCGAGCAGTTGAAGCCGGAACAGTTCACCAGCTACGAGGTCGGCGCCAAGTGGGACGCACGGCCGGGCCTGTCGTTGACGACTGCCGTGTACCGCCTCGATCGAACGAACACGCGCTCGACCGATCCAAACGATCCCACTCGCATCATGCAGACCGGCAGTCAGCGGACAAACGGTTTCGAGCTGGGCGCGAACGGATATGTGACCATGCGATGGAGCGTCGCTGGCGGGTACGCCTATCAGGATGCTTACGTGTCGCAGGCGACCGCGTCGGCCGTGACGGGTGCACAGGTCGGCCAGGTGCCGCACCACACGTTCTCGCTCTGGAACAACTACCAGGTGCTGCCGAAGGTCGGTGCCGCTCTCGGCATCGTGCACCGGAGCGGCATGTTCGCGGCCATCGATGACACAGTGACGCTGCCAGGGTACACGCGCGCAGACGCGGCGGCATTCTTCACGGTGACTCGCCAGTTGCGGTTGCAGGTCAACGTCGAGAATCTCTTCGACACGAAGTACTTCATCAACGCCGACAGCAACACGAACATCTCGCCGGGGTTCCCGCGGGCGGTTCGGGTGGGACTGACGACGATGTTCTAACCCTTTGTGTTCTTTGTGTCCTTTGTGGCCAATTCCTTCGTGTTCTCAGTGGCCACGCGCTCGCCGCACTATCATGGGCGTACACGTGACGCCCATGCCTCGTGGATTCGCTGCGTTCCAGGTCACCGTCTGCCTTCTGACGATGACCTCGGCGTGCGGCCCGCGTAGCGCCCCGGCGGGCGTGCCCGTTTCCCCGCAGCCGAATCCAACGCGACAACCTCCGGATACGGTTGCCAGTCCTCCGACCCCACCGGCGCCGTCCGTCCCGGCACCAACGAGACCGCCTGAAGTCGAGCCGGCCAACTGTGCGCTGACTGCGGATTCCGGCGAACCCGTCGGAACGGTTGGCCTCAGCGATCCGGTCGTGCCATCGAACGCACCACGTCCGACGAACGAGAGCGAGCGCGTCGTGTTTCGTCAGCTCTACGAGACGCTGGTTCGAGTCGATTGCACCGGCCGTGTGCGTCCCGGCCTGGCCGCGTCATGGCGATTCGACGCGACCGCGCGGAACTGGATCGTCGTCTTGCGGGAGAACGCCAGTTTCTCCGACGGCACGCCGGTCACCGCCAGTGACGTGAAGGGGAGCTGGACCGCCGACGCGGGAGCGTTGCGACCGCATGTCAGTCGTCTCGTCCGATCGATTGATCTCGTCGACGACCGGACCCTTGCGATTGCGTTGCGAAGCGAGCGGTCGGACGTGCCCATGCCGCTTGCTCATCCCGACCTGGCCATTGCCAGGTCGATCCCCGATTCGCCGTGGCCGCTCGGCACACGGTCCGTGCGGGTCGAGCCGGATTCCGGTGCGCCGCGTGCGAACGGCGCGTCAGTGATTACTCTCAGCGGGGGCACAGTTTCGTCCCCTCGCTTCCTCGTTGCACCCGGTGACCCGCGTGACCTTCTGGATCGCGGAGTCGACCTGCTGCTCACGCGCGATCCGGCAACGCTCACCTACGCAGCCACACTTCCCCAATTCCTGTCGGTCCCACTCGAGTGGCAGCACGTCTACGTCCAGCTCACGCCCGGGCGCTCGCGATTGTCACCGATGCTCTCCGAGGACGCGCGGCAACTATTGGCCCATGATGCGGTGCGAGGCGAGGCGCGGGGGGCACGCGGGCCGTTCTGGTGGCAGATGGTGGAAGGGTGCGCGCTCGCTTCTACGCCGACGCGCGAACAGTCGTCGCCCATCCCGCGCATCGTGTACGACACCAACGATGGCGTGACGCGAGATCTGGCCGAGCGCTTCGTCGGCCTGGCTCGTGCGTCCGGCCCGGCTGCCGCCGCGTTTCTCGACGTGCTCCTGCCAGACCGTCCGAAGCGGACCTATCAGCGTGCCACCGCACTGAGCGGAGAGGCGTTGGTCGTGGCGCGCCGACGAGGAGCCGATGCCGGCTATGTCATGTCCTTGGACAGCCGTCCCGTTGATTCGTGCCGGGACCTGCTGGTCCTCATGGAGGGCGCGCGCTGGCTCGATCCCGAGACGATCGTCCCGCTGGTCGAGACGCGTCTGCGGGCGATTGTGCGTCGCGGCCGCTCGGGCGTCACCGCGGAATGGGACGGGGGCCTGGTGCTTGCAAGGCGAGAGAAGGAATGAGCCTGCGCACGCGGCTGTTCCTCGCCTTTTCCGCCGTCGTTCTGATCCCGATTGCGCTCCTGGCGTTCGGACTCCGTCAGGAAATGACGAGACGTCTCACGGAGGAGTACCAGCGTCGCGTGAACACGGTGGTCGACGTCATCCGCAAGGATCTTGTGCGTGAGAACGCCGGGATATCGGATCGACTCGCCTCACTTGCGGGCGCGCTTCAGAACGACGCTCAGTTCCGGTCCGGAGCCGTCGCCGGCGTCGAGCCGGATCGAGACTACCTGCTCGACTACGCGGGTACGGCCATGCGGCTCACCGGCCTGTCGATGCTCCAGATTCAGGATGCCGACGGCCGCATCATCAGTTCCGGTCACTTCCGCAACGAGCATGGCCGCGTGGACGCCGATCTGGTATCGGCCCTGAGTCACGAGCGGGGAGTCGCCTTCGTGATGACGCGTGGGCCCGAGAGCGAGTTTCTGGCGCTCGCGCGCGTGCAGTCGTTCGTCCTCGGCGACCGCACCTTCACCATCGTCGGCGGCATCGCCATCGATCAGGCGTTCCTCGCCAGGCTGGCTCGCGATCGCGCGATCATCGTGTCGTTGCGTTATCCCGGTGGTGAGCTGTCGACCGCGCCCGACGCGAGTGCGACGCATGATTCCGCAGTCGGCCCGCCGATCACGGTTCCACTGATTCGAAGCGGATCAGGGAACGAGCTCGACGTGACGCAGGCGCGGCTCGATGTCGTTCAGCCGCAGACGTCGCTCAAGGATCTGCTGCGCAGCGCGGACGCCTGGTTTGCTCTCGCAGCCGTGGGAACCGGTATCACCGCTCTGCTGCTGGCGGTCTGGGTCTCATCGCGGATCAGCCGGCCGCTGGCCGCGCTCGCGGAAAAGACGGCCGTGCTCGATCTCGATCGCCTCGACGTCGATTTCGATCCAGGCACGGACGAGGTCGGCAGATTGTCTCGACTCCTTGGTGACCTTGCCGCGCGGCTCCGCACCAGCACCGCACGCGTGCGGGAGGCCGAACGGCGCGCCACCGTCGGCGAACTCGCCCGCCAGATCAACCACGACATCAAGAACGGACTGATCCCGCTTCGCAACGTGATGCGTCACCTGGCGCAAGTCGAGCGCGATCAGCCGGCCAGTCTCCCGGCGGTGTTCAGCGAGCGGCGGCACACGGTCGATTCGAGCATCGCGTATCTCGAGACGCTGGCCACGAGCTATCAACGACTGTCGCGGCCGATGGCCCGACGTGAGTGCGATCTGAACACGCTCGTCGCCGACGTGGTCCGCGCCGCGAAGGGACACGAGCACGTCGCGTTCGAGACGAGCGTGACGAACCTGCGTCCGGTCGTGGGTGATCCGATCGCGTTCCGGCGTATCCTCGAGAACTTGATCACGAACGCCGTGGACAGCCTGCAGATGAAGCCGGGTCGTGTCACTGTGTCGACGCAGATGGTCGATCGAAACGGTGAATTGCCGGCCGCCAGGATCACGATCGGTGATACGGGATGTGGCATGACCCCCGACGAAGCGAGCCGGATCTTCGATGACTTCTATACGACGAAGGAAGGCGGCACCGGTCTCGGCCTCTCCATCGTCCGGCGGCTGGTGATGGATCTTCACGGCACGATCGAAGTCGACAGCGCGCCCGGGAAGGGCACGCGGATCGTCATAGATATTCCTTCGAGTGGGAAGTAGAAATGCAAAATTCAAAATGCAAAATGCAAAATGCAAAACAAGACGTGACCCGCAGGCAGTGCTTTCATTTTGCATTTTGCATTTTGCATTTCGCATTTTGAATTTCTTGAATTACCAATGAATCACATCCTCGTTGTCGACGACGTGGCCGCGATGGCCGAGCAGTATGCCTACGATTTGAAACGCGTGGGCGGCTATCACACGAGTGTCGCTCGTGGTGGAGACGAGGCGCTCGATCTCCTGGCGCGGGAGCCGATCGACTGCGTCGTCCTCGATCTCGAGATGCCCCGCATCGACGGGTTCGAAGTCCTGCGGCGCATGCAGCAGCGCGACATCGACACCCCGGTCATCGTCTACACCGGCACTGGCAATTACGACCGCTGCGTCCAGGCCGTGCGCCTCGGCGCATACGGCTTCGTCGACAAGGCGGAGCCGATCGAGCGCGTGGTGCAGGAAATCGAGAACGCGCTCGCGCGCGGGCGCCTGGTCAAAGAAGTGCGGACGCTGCGGTCGCGGTTCGATGGCGAGACGTTGCTGGTCGGCGACAGTGCGGTGATGCGGAAGCTGCGCGACGCGATTGCACGGGTGGCGCCGATTCCGAGCAGCGTGCTCATCGTCGGGGAAAGCGGAACGGGGAAGGAACTGGTTGCGCGCGAGCTGCATCGGCGGGGGCCGGGCGAGAAGACGCCGCTCGTGGCCGTCAACAGCGCGGCCTTACCCGAACAGCTCGTCGAGAGCGAGCTGTTCGGCCACGAGCGCGGCGCGTTCACCGGTGCCGATCGCCTGCGACGAGGCGCGTTCGAAAACGCCGGCTCCGGGACGTTGTTCCTCGACGAAGTCGGAGAGCTGCCGCTGCCGGCGCAGGCCAAGCTGCTTCGCGTGCTGGAGGATCGGAAGGTCACGCGCATCGGCGGCGATCGTCCCATCCACGTCACTGCGCGCATCGTCGCAGCCACCAACCGGGAACTCGAGCGCGAGGTCGAGGCGGGCCGCTTTCGCCAGGATCTGTTGTATCGACTCAACGTCCACATGCTGCGGGTGCCGGCGCTGCGCGATCGGTTGCCGGACATTCCGGCGCTCGTCGATCATCTGCTTCGAGCGATCGCCTCGCAGCTTGGGGTGCGGCCGAAGACGATTGCGCCGGATGCGGTGGCGCTGCTCGCGGCCTACGACTGGCGGAAGAACAACATCCGCGAGCTGCGCAACTGCCTCGAGCGGATGCTGATTGCGTCCGATGCGACCGTCGTCACCGCGGGCGATGTTCCACCCGAGATCCGAGCCGAAGACCGGGACGAGGCCGCGGACATGACCGCCTCGCCAGGGACGCTGAAGGCACTGAAGGCGCATGCCGAGCGGCAGATCGTGCTCGATGCGCTCGAGAAACACGAGTGGCACGTCACGCGGACAGCCGAGGCCCTCGGCCTTTCGGATCATTCCAGCCTGCTGAAAATCATGCGTCGTCATGGATTGAGCAGAGGCGCGCACCGGGACTAGCCCCTTCGAGTCGCTTCGATCGCTCCGAGCAAGCGCCTGTGGGCTTCGGGACACCTGCACATCGGGCCGGTGTCCGCGAAGACACGAAATCGGCGACATCACACAGGTTTTGCAAGTTCAAGCAACGCACCGTACCTCAGCGAGTTAGCGGCGGTTGTCCTCTCCGCTCCGCTCGTGGCCGGCGACTTGCCCTTGATGGGAAGCGGCGGCCGCGGTGAGGCGGTCGGCCACACAGGGAGAGGACTTATGAGACCGACACGACATGTCACCGCGATGCTGCTCCTGGCCGCAGTCGGCGTCGCCGGTTGTTCGAAACGCGATCAGGCCTCGTCTGCGAAGCCCGCGTCGCACGACCTGGCGCAGACGAAACCGATCACGACATCCGCCGAATCACTGGCCGTGAAGACCGACGGAGAAGGCTTCGATGCGAACGTCGCGCCGAAGCTCACCGGCTCGTTCGCCGATGGCAAAGCGGCCTTCGAGGCCAAGAAGTACGCCGACGCGACCGCGATCTTCGAGAGCTACATCGAACGGCGCCCCGGCAACGCGTGGGGCTACTACATGCTCGGCTTGTCAGCATGGAAGAACGGCGATCTCGCGAAGTCCGAGAAAGCCTTCGAACAGGCGCTGAGCATCGACCCGCACCACGTCAAGAGCCTCGTGAACGTAAGTCGCGTCTTCATCGAGCAGAAGCGTTACGATGATGCGATCGAGCGACTGACGCGCGCGTCCGAGATCGATCCGCAGTCGGCGGAGGTGTATCGACTCCTCGGTCGCACCTACAGTGCACTGGGCAAGACCGACGACGCCGTGAACGCGTATCGACATGCGATCGAGCTGAACGAGCGCGACGCGTGGTCGATGAACAACATGGGTCTCGTGCTCCTCGACGCCATGCGCGCCGACGAGGCCCTGCCGCTGTTCGTGAAAGCGGTGGAGATCCGGAAGGACATGCCCGAGTTCCAGAACAACCTGGGAATGGCGCTCGAGCACACCGGACGCTTCAAGGCCGCGGCCACGGCCTACACCGCCGCGCTGACGGCCAATCCCAACTTCGACAAGGCGAAGAAGAACCTGGCGCGTGTCGAAGCCGTCAAGAGCGGACCCGAGGAACCGTTCACGATCGTCCCCGAGTCGGCGACGACCGGTGGGGACGTGAAGAATCCGGGTGATGAGAAGAACGCGAGCAAGTGACCGCCGGCAACGGGGAAGACCGGGGGGAATGGGATCACACGGGGATAACGGGGGAAACGGGATCTTTGATTCGAATTCCCGGTCGCCCCGTTTTCCCCGTTTCCCCCGTGTGACTTCCCGTTAACCCCGTTGTCCCCGTGTGATCCCGTTCCCCCCGTCTTCCTCCGTTGCCCTGTGTCCAACAGCACACCCACGCTGCCCCCCGCACACGCAACCAACGACGACGTCGGAATCGTGACTCCCCGGAACACGCACGCGTGCAACGTGTTGTCGCCTCCCTCGATCGGCACAGCAGACGGCAGCCGCGTTGCTCAGACCGCTCGGCATGAGAATCTCACTTCGCTGCTTCGTCGCGACTGTTGTCGTCTGCCTCCTCCTCACACCCGATGGCGCTCGAGCCCAAGACGATCGAGCACCTGCTGACAAGACGCTCTCTCCGTTCTTCTTCGTTGAAGGGGGAGACCCCGCGATCGATCGCCTACCCTTGAAGGACACGCGCGTCGATGTCGCGATCACCGGCGTCATCGCCGACGTGACGGTCCGCCAGGTGTACGAGAACCGCGGATCGCGGCCGATTCACGCGCGCTACGTCTTTCCCGCGTCGACCCGCGCCGCGGTCTACGGTCTGACGATGACCGTGGGCGAGGTGCGCACCGTAGCCAAGATCAAAGAGCGCGAACAGGCGTCGCGCGAATTCGAAGCCGCGAAGCGTGAAGGCAAGAGCGCATCGCTGCTCGAGGAGAGCCGCCCGAACGTGTTCACGATGAAGCTGGCCAACGTGCTGCCAGGCGACATCGTCGTCGTCGAGCTCAAATACACCGAGCTGCTCGTGCCAACTGACGGCGTGTACGAGTTCGTGTATCCGACGGTGGTCGGGCCACGGTACTCCGAGAAGACCGAAAGCCAGGCGTCGCCGGGGGACGAATTCCTGAGGGCGCCATATACCCGTCAGGGTGAGTTGCCGCGCAGCGAGTTCCACGTTGCCGGCGTGATTTCGACCGGCGTGCCGATCCGCGATCTTGCCTCGTCCTCACATCAGCTCATGGTTCGCTCGATTGCGCCCGGGCGCGCAGAGATCACGCTCGCCGACTCGGAGCGGTTGTCCGGCAACCGCGACTTCATACTCCGCTACGGTTTGGCCGGTCGTGAGATCGCGTCGGGACTGATGCTGTATCAGGGTCACGACGAGAACTTCTTCCTGCTCATGGCGGAGCCGCCGCAGATCGTTCAGCCGGATCAGATTCCTCCGCGCGAGTACATCTTCGTGCTCGACGTGTCGGGATCGATGAACGGCTTTCCGCTGGATACAGCGAAGAAGCTGATGGGCGATCTGGTCAACGTGATGCGCCCCTCCGACACCTTCAACATCGTCGTATTCGCCGACGGCTCCGAAACGTTCTCGCGAACATCAGTGCCGGCGACGCCGCCCAATCTCACGCGCGCGCTCCAGTTCATCGGCCGGAAGAACGGCGGCGGTGGCACGCGGCTCCTGGCGGCGCTCCAGCAAGCGGTTGCCGTGCCCCGTCAATCGACGATGTCGCGGAGCATCGTGCTCGTCACCGATGGGTACATCGAGGCGGAGTCGGATGTGTTCGACTACGTTCGCGGCCAACTGGATGACGTCAATTTCTTCGCATTCGGCATCGGCAGCAGCGTGAACCGCTTTCTCATCGAGGGCGTCGCACACGCCGGCCTGGGCGAGCCGTTCATCGTTACCGAGCCGGGCGGATCCGAAGCGGCGGCGACGCGACTGCGCCGCTACATCGACACGCCCGTGCTCACCGGGATCGAGGTGAAGTTCAAGGGATTCGACGTCTACGACGTCGAGCCGGGAAAGGTGCCCGATCTGTTTGCCCGCCGTCCGATCGTCGTCTTTGGCAAGTGGCGAGGCGAGGCTGCCGGCTCGATCGACATTTCGGGAAAGACCGGTCGCGGCGCGTATCAGACGTCGATTCCCGTCTCGCCTGCGAACGCCGATGCGCGGCACGCCGCCCTGCGGCATCTCTGGGCACGAACGCGGATCGCGGAGTTGTCCGACTTCGGCCCGAGCACACGGAACGAGGACCGGGTGAAGGAGATCACCTCGCTGGGCCTCACGTACGGCCTGCTGACGAAATACACGTCGTTCATCGCAGTTCAGGAGGTCGTGCGGCGTGTGACCGATGCCGCCGCCGACGTGAATCAACCGTTGCCGCTTCCGGCCGGCGTGTCGGATTCCGCGGTCGGCGTCACGAGGGGCCCCGAGCCGGACATCCTGTGGCTGGCCGCGCTCGTTGCGGCTCTGTACGTAGTGTCCGGCTTCAGCCGGACTGTACGTAGTGTCCGGCTTGAGCCGGACCGTAGGTAGCGTCCGGCTTCAGCCGGAGCCCATTCACGATCGTTGTGAGGCGGGTCTTCAGACCCGCCTCTGGTCAATGACATGAAAACGAAGATTCTGGCGGCCGCAGCCACGCTACTGATCGCCTGGAGCCTCAAGCGACACTACGCCGACGCCCGCGTCGACGATCTGTGGTGGATTCTCAGCCCGACGTCGCGCCTGGTCGGTGTGCTGACCGGCGCGATGTTCACGATGCAGCCAGGCGAAGGGTATTTCTCTCGGGAGCACCTGTTCCTGATCGAGAAAACCTGCGCCGGCATCAACTTCATGATCGCCGCGTTCGGCATGCTGGTGTGTGCCTCGTGGCACCGCGTCCGATCAGGAATCGCGTCGATGCAGGTTCTGAGTGTGAGCCTGCTCGCGAGCTATGCGGCGGCCGTGGTCGTCAATGCCGTACGCATCACGGTCGCCATGTGGCTCGCGGCCCACCCGGTTGCGCTGTCAACCCTCAGTGCCGCCGATATCCATCGGCTCGAGGGGATCACGGTGTACTTCGGCGGACTAGTGGCGCTCCATGAGGTCGCGCGGCAATTGGATCGTCGCGCGGTCACCATATGAACCGCACTCTCGGGACGAGAGTCGGCCGCGCGTTCCGCCGAATGGCACTCCCGTTGATCTCGTACTACGGCATCACGTTCGCGCTTCCACTGATGAACGGCGCGGCACAGTCGGGCGCCGCATTCGTGGAACACGCGCTGATCGTGCTCGTCGTTCCACCCTCCATCATCGTCCTGGTGTGCGCGGTTGGCACCTTCACTCGCGCGGTGATCGCGCGTCACTGAACGGTGCTAGGCAACCGTGTAATACAAGAATTCGCCCGCCGGCGTTTTCGCGAGCGGCTTTCGCAGGTCCAGATGGTTCGTCGGCTTTCCGTCGAGCAACTCACCCATGTGCACGAAGAACCCGGCGAGATCCTGCAGCGGGTTGCCGAGATCGAGATCGAACTCCGCGTAGGTGTGCGGACTGTCGGCCGGCGGCACCGCAACGACGACCTGCATCGATGGGCGACCCTCGGCGCGAAAGCTCAGAAGATTCGTGAACCGCGCTTTGACGTCCGGTGACTCCGGCATCTCGGTCAGCAATCGCCCGTGTATCGGCGCATGTGGGGTGCCTTCGGCGTAGAACGGTCGGTTCGGATCGTTCGCGAGCGTCTGCAGCGAGTCGACCAGCTTCCGGTCGACTTTCGCGTAGATGCGATCGTTGGCAACCATGAAGACGTCGTTCACCAGCCGAATGAGCGGCGCCCCCGGGGAGGGCCGTGTTCGAAGCGACGCCATCAGATTCAAGAGACACGCCTGACGGGTCGGCCGTCGCGCCGCATCGACCAGCCAATCGCCCGCGGACACACCGTTCAATGTGGATCGCTCGAGCACCGCGATGATGTCCTCGTCCGCGTCGCTCAGATCGACGGCCACGGATCGATCGTCCATCTGCACGTTGATCTGCACGACCGCCGATCCGTCGTGATCGACCACCGCGGTTTGCAACTGAGGTGACTTGGCCTCCTCGATTTGCACGCGCAACCCGTAGCGCCCTTCCGGAAGCGCATGCTCGTTCGCGCCGCGCAGCACGATCGACCCGTTGGCCACCGAGAGATTGAGCTTGAACTGTCCCGGCTGCCATCCCTGGATCCGTCTCACGCTGTCCATGCGGACCCGGGTGATCTCGTTTCGCGGAGTGAATTCGATCCCGACCGTTCGCTCGAGCGGATCCGGTTCATCGAACTCGATTCCGCCTGGTAGCTGACGACGGACACGCAGTCGTCTGTCGTTCTTCTTGAACTGGACTTCGATCAGCTCGTTCATGCGTGCGACTCCGATGACACCATGGCGCCGACTGTACCTGAAACCTCAGCCGTCGGAAAGCGTTCGAAGATCGCAAGGCGTATCAAGCGGGGCGTCGCGAGGAAGCGCAGACTGAAGCTGTCGAGAGCAACCGAGTGGAGCACAGCCATGAAAGCATCGAGTGAGCCCGGGACATCGAGTCTGCAGCGCCTGACCGACGTCAGCGAGTCGATACGGCTGCGACGGCTGTCCCCTGTGGACGTAGTGATGACGTGTCTCGAACGCATCGAACGCCTTCAGCCGCATCTCAATGCGTTCATCACCGTGGCCGCGGACGCTGCGCTCGATGCAGCGAAGACTGCCGAGCGCGAAATACAACAGGGGCGATGGAGAGGTCCCGTGCACGGGATTCCAGTCGGCATCAAAGATTTCTACGACACCGCTGGCGTCCGGACCACCGCCGCGTTCGAGCGCTTCAAGGAACGGACACCAAGAAGGGATGCGGTGAGCGTCGAGAGGTTGAAGCGAGCGGGCGCAATCATGATCGGCAAGACGAACATGCACACGCTCGGCATGGGCACCACGGGACTCGACAGCTGCTTCGGCCCTGTCAGGAATCCGTGGAACGCCGACTACATCCCGGGCGGATCGTCGAGCGGGTCCGCAGCCGCCGTCGCGAGCGGCATGTGTTTCGCCACCCTCGATACCGACGCCATCGGTTCATGTCGTTTGCCGGCCGCGTGTTGTGGCGTCGTCGGCTTCAAGGGGTCGTACGATGCGATCGACGTGAACGGAATCCTCGAGGGTGAGCAACCGCCGGACGACACGATTCGGTGGCTGTCGCACGCGGGGTTGACGACCCGCAGTGTTCAGGATGCTGCGATGGTTTTCGACGTTCTGGCGAAGCGCGATGACCCTGCGTCAGCGTTGCATGCCGATCTGTCGAGCGAGAGCCGCTTCCGCATTGGCATCGCTGACAACGTCAAGGTCGACGAAGACGTAGCGCGCGTGTTCGACAACGCCGTCGCCGCGATTCGCGAGCTGGGTCACTTCATGAGGCCCGTGCCCGCCCCGCTCATCGACCTCCGCAGGGGGATCGCCAATATCGGGGCGGATCGAGAATCGATCGGCCGCCTTGCGTTCGGCGCGATCGATATGCTGGTCCTTCCAACGACCACAACGACGACGCCGACCGTGAGAGATGCGGCCAGGAATCCTCAGGCTCTCTCGCCGGAGCTCACGATGTTTGCCAACTATTACGGTCTCCCTACGGTGAGTGTGCCATGCGGCGTCGATCGCCAGGGGATGCCGCTGGGATTGCAGGTTGTGGGGAGGCCCCACGACGATCTTGCCGTTCTTGCGCTCGCCTCTCAGTTCTCGAGTACAGAGTCAGGCACGCGCGACCACACGTGACTTTGCCATCGTCGTTCGTGCTCCTCGCAGGTCCTTCACGATCTGTTTCACACGCTCGGCCATCGCCGCTTCGGCGAGCGCGAGATACGAGCGCGGATCGTAGGCTTTCTTGTTCCCGACCTCGCCGTCGATCTTCAGGACGCCGTCATAGTTCCTGAAGCAGTGGTCGGCAACGGCACGCGTGAAGGCGTACTGCATGTCGGTGTCGACGTTCATCTTCACCACACCGTAGTCGAGCGCCTCGTGGATATCGCGCAGCTCGGAGCCCGATCCCCCGTGAAAGACGAAATAGAAGCGGGCGCCCTCTCCGAACTGTCGGACGACGGCATCCTGGCAATCTTTGAGGATCGACGGCGTGAGCTTCACGTGCCCGGCCTTGTAGACGCCGTGCACGTTGCCAAAGGTTGCCGCAATGAGGTAACGCGCTCCGGAGATCGCGTTCAGGCGACGAGCGACGGCAAGCGTATCGTCGGGCGTGGTGTAGAGCTTTGCCGAGGCGCCAGCGCTCACGCCGTCCTCTTCGCCCCCCACCACACCGACCTCGATCTCGAGGATGAGATTGCTCCGTCGAAACCGCTCCAACAAAGGAAGCGCGATGTCGAGGTTCTTCTCGAGCGGCAACGCGCTGCCGTCGAACATGTGACTGTTGAACAGGTTCGGCTTGCCTGTCGCCCGTCGGCGTTCCGTTTCTTCGACGAGCGGGATCACGTACCTATCCAGCTTGTCGGCCTGGCAATGATCGGTGTGCAGAGCGACGAAGACCGGGTATCGCTCGGCGACGCGATGGACGTGTTCGGCGATCGAGATCGCGCCGAGCACCATGTCTTTCACAGCGCTTCCCGAGGCGAACGCCGCACCCCCGGTCGAGATCTGCACGATCCCATCGCTCTCGCTTTCAGCCAGTCCCCTGAGGACCGCATTCGCCGCCGTGAGCGACGTAACGTTGATAGCCGGGTAGGCGAACCGGCCCTTTCGGGCCCGGTCGAGCATTTCGCAGTACTGGCCGTAATCGGCGACGGGCATCGGCGCCTCCGCTGTTTCGTCACGTGCGGCGGCCCACCACGCGGCGACTGTATGTCAGCCTCCATCCTGGCGGATGGTCCTCCAGCGTGACGGACGTCTGCAACGGCCGGGAGGACCGCCGGCGTGCGCCGCAGGCCCGTTCATCGCCTGCCGTCTTCGGCAAGCCGCGCCTTCGATGGGTTGATCTGCAAGAACTCTGCTTGCTGGCTGCTCGTGCGTGGAGGCACCCACGCTCGTGGTATCGCCCTTGCGTTGCCAACGTGATGACGAAGCCAAGGTACAGGTGATCGAATGGTGAAGGATCTTTCGTCGGGGGCAGACGAACCAATTGCGGCGTTGCTGGCAGATGTCGACGGCACGCTCATCACCAAGGAGAAGGTGCTGACCGCGAAGACAGTCGACGCTGTCAAACGGCTCCGCGAACGCGGAGTCGTCTTCTGCGTCACGAGCGGTCGGCCGCCACGCGGGCTGCGCATGTTCGTCGAACCGCTCGAGCTCACGATCGCGATGGCGGCGTTCAACGGCGGGGTGATCGTTCGCCCGGATCTGTCGATCATCGATGAGAAGCCTCTGCCCGTGGATCTCCCCACGCCCGTGATCGACACCATGCGTGCGCACGGTCTCGATGCCTGGGTCTACAGTCCGACCGAGTGGTACGTAACCGACCCTCAGGGAACACGGGTCGACCGTGAGACGTCGACCATTCAGTTTCGTCCGGTCGTCGTGCCCAACTACGATGCCCTGCTCCACGAGGTGATCAAGATCGTTGGCACCAGCACTGATTACGACGCCGTCGCCCGGTGCGAGGCGAGCGTGCAGGCTGAGTTCGGCGCACGAGTGACCGCCGCGCGATCCCAACCGTACTATCTCGACGTCACGCACCCCGAGGCCAACAAAGGCGCCATCGTCCGCCGGCTCGCGCGATATCTGAACGTATCGCCGCGACGCATCGCGACGATCGGAGATCAGGTGAACGATACAGTGATGTTCAAGGAGAGCGGGCTCAGCATCGCGATGGGCAACGCGAGCGCGGAGGTGCAGCGACAGGCGACGTTCGTGACGACGTCATTCGGGGATGAAGGATTTGCCAACGCCGTGGAGCGCTTCGTCCTGCCGCGGACGCAGTTCACGAAAACGACCTGATGTCGCACCGGTACACCGCCGACCGATTGCCGTATCAATCCTCTTCGACAGGCGGTCCCGCGGCCTTCGTCACCTCTTCGGGCTTGACGCGATCGATGTTGAACTTGCCTGCGCTGGCCGTCATCTTCTGCATCACCTCGTCGAAGTCGAAGCTGGTCGACTTCGAGAAACGAATGGGATTGATGCGGGCGACGACGAAGGGCCGCAGATAAGGACTCGTCATTCCCTTTGCTTTGAGCTTGTCGACGATCGTCGTCACGCGGTCGTCGATCGCGAGGACGAGCTTCGCGCGCCGCTCGCGCTCGGCGACCGCTTTCGACAGCGGCTTGTCCAGGAACTCGTCGATCCGTCGCAGCACCGACCGATACACCGCACCGCTCAGACGTGGGCGCGACTCGTAGGCAGCACCCAGCGTGAGGAATGTCGGCTCTTCGAATTGAAACGCGAACGCCTCTTCCGTCTCGCGCACGTCTTCGGCGAGCGCACGCAGCATGCGGATCGTCTCGAGCGACTTCTCACGCAGGTTGTGCGCCTTCTCGGTGTTGAGCGCGAGGATCTGGTAGGCGACGTCCGCCTCGGGGATGAGCAGCGCGACGACGGCTTTTGCGCCCAGGCGGCGCATCGCCTGCAGCCGATGATTCCCGTTGGGCGTCCAGTACCGGTCGTCGTGTCGTACGACGATGAGCGGATCGAGGAAGCGATCGAGCGTCTCGATCACGGACATGAGCCGCTTGACGTGCGGATCCGACGGATCGCGCTGAAACGGCGTCGGCTCCACCCGATCGATCGGCAGCGAGACGATCAGGACCGGCTTGCCGCCAAACGGATCGCGATAGGCGCCTAGCACCACGCCACCGTCGCGCTCGACGAGCGGCGCCAGCGCGTCGGCCGGGCCCGTGCCTGTGCGAGTCTCCGCCGGCGAGAGCCCGACCGAAGCCGCCTCTTTCTTCTTTCTGCGGACGGCTTTCTTCTTCTTCGCCATGTGGGAGCAGGATACGTCGATTTCGCGAGGCGCAGCGCATCCGGTGCCTGGCGAGGTGCCGGTCTAGAGTTTTCCCTTCGTGACGGCGTCGGCGAAGACGGCCACCATCAGAACCGAGGCGATGCCGCACGTCCAGATTTGCATCTCGAGATAATGAAGGACGAGGCTGGTCTTGGGTTGGAGCGCGAGTGAGTTCTGCGCCAGTTCGTCAGTCAGTTCCACGTTGGTCAGGCCTGCGTACGCGTACGCAAGAATGAGGAACGCGACAGAGGCAAAGAACGCCGTGTGCACGACCCTCGACTTCGGCGGCTGATATTGCGAGAGATACCATCCCAACCCGCCCAGCAGGAGGGTCGTCGTCGACACGAGATACGTGTTCAGCTCCTTCACCACGTCGATCGTCTGCAACTGGGCGGCGGTGAGTTCGCCGTTCCCGAGTGGCGTAAGGTCCACGAATGATGGCTGCCGGACGAAGTATGCGACTGACGCGTAGGCGAAGATCAGGACGATGGCGATGGCGAGCGGTACCAGGCGCGACGACTTGGATGTGTGTTGTGCCGCCATCACGTTATGCGCGACGCGCGACGAGCGCGATCAGCGACACGACGATGATGCCGGCGAGGATCGCATAGCCCCAGGGAAAGCCGCGCCGGTCGTCAGAGCTCGCATTCGGGTTGTGTGATGGCCCTGGAGACGACGAGGCCGTCAGGCCCTGCGTGAACGAGTCGGAGTCCAGGCCTGGTGCGACGTAGTACGCACGCTCCGTTTCCGCATATCCCGGAAGCTGGAATCTGAACGTGTATTGCCCGGGCTTGAACGGCTTGTCTCTGATGTTGGTCTTTCCGATCGAGAACTGGTCGACAGTGACCGAGGCGCCATCTGGGGTACTCAGGATCGAAAGTTGGACATTTCTGGTGAAGATGTCGCCGAGTGCCCGCTGGTAACTCTGAGTTGTCATCGGCCCCGTGCCAACCGCCAGATCGATTGCCTTCAGCGTCGCCTCATTTCGCAACCGGATGGTGTCGACGGCAAGACCCGATTTCGAGAGCGCGTCCGATTGCTTCGTCAGGTCCTCCGTTATTTTCAGCCGCACGTCTTCAGGCAACGCTCTCCCAGTGACCCGCTCGTGCTGCTTGATGTCATCAGGGAGGGTCGCAACAACCTGTCTGGTCTTACTGTCGACGACACGCGATTCGACTTCGCGCGCATCGAGCCGTCTGTCACCCTGCGAGTCGGCGAGTGGCGTGAGCAGTTTCGAAAGCTTCTCGTCCGAGAGCGTGCCTGTCACCGGTCCGCTGTCGGGCGCCGACGAGGTCGCTTCCTGGTGCACCGCCTCTTTGGCGAGCGCCTGCTTTGCGGCGTCGGTGAGCTTGATGCCGCGCCTACTCGCGGCTTTGTCGATCTCCTGTTCGGCCTTTTGTACCGCTGTGGGACTGAGAGGCTTCGCCCGCATCGCGCGCTGTGCGGTGAGCGAGATCGGCGCGAGCAGCATCGCACACGCCACGATCCACGCTGAAAGCCTCCGTTGCGTTTGCATGTGTGGCCTCCAGGAGCGGGGATTCTACTCGACCGTTGAACGCGCGTTCAACAGTACCTCACGAACCGCTGCGCAGATCGCCGACGCAGCGCCGGGCCGGCCGAGGGCTCGCGCCGACGTCGCCATCTCGGTCAATTTCGGCGAGCCGAGCAGGCGATCGATTCGGAACGGGAGATCCTCCACGCGATTGGCCTTGGCCGCCGCGCCACGCTCGAGGAGGAAGTCGCTGTTGGCCGTTTCCTGGCCGGGAATCGGATTGAGGATGAACAGCGGCTTGCCGAGCGCCAGCGCCTCGGAGGTCGTGAGGCCGCCGGGCTTGCTGATGATCAGATCGGACACCGCCATCATCTCGTGCATGTTGGAGACGAAGCCGAGTACGTGTGTCGGGTGCCGCCGATCCCGCGTTGCCAGCTCACGCCGCAGGGCCTGGTTGTGTCCTGCGACCACGACGGTCTGGAACTCCCGCTCCACGCGATCGAGCGACTCGAGGATGTCCGCCATCGGCCCCATCCCAAAGCCGCCGCCGAGGACCAGCACGGTGGGGAGATCGTCGCGAAGACCGCAGCGGCGGCGGACGGCGTTGACGTCGATCGGCGCCGCGAAACGCGCGGCGATCGGGATGCCGGTCACGACGACGCGCTCGCGATCGATCTGGCGCGCGATCAACCGTGCTTTGGTTTCTTCCGCGGCGACGCAGTAAAGGTCGACAGAGGGCTCCATCCACAGGGCATGCGCCTCGAAGTCGGTGACGACGCAGACGACGAAGGGGTGATGGGCGCCCGTCTTGCCCTTGACCGCGCCGAGCACTTCGAGCGGCAGAAAGTGCGTGCACAGCACGATGTTCGGCGCGCACTGCTTCAGCAGCCGCACGAACTTCCGGTTGGTGTGCTCGGCGAACCGCCGCCGGAACGTCCCGAGCTCGCGCAGGCGTTTGGGATTGTCGGTCTTGTTGAAGAACAGCTCGTACAGCTCCGGCGCATGGGCGATCAGCTTGACGTAGCCTTCGGCGTAGACCTTTCGTTGCAGCTTCGGGACGAGATCCAGCAGATCGATGCGCGTGACCTCATCGGACGGATGCAGGGTCGTCCAGGCTTCTTCGAGCGCGGCGGCTGCCTGAAGGTGGCCGCCCCCTGCTGTTACGGTAGCGATCAGGATCCGCACGTCTGTCTCTCTCCGTCGGTATTTATCGGCGTGTTTTGCCTCGATCACGATGGGCCGCCGAAGTCAGCCTCTCGTGCCGATTCTGGTACGATCCGCTGGGCGGATGACCGACTTCTTCTTCGGCCCGTTCGTGCTCGACGCTGCCTCCAGCCGGCTGCTGCGTGACGGCGTCGAAGTGCGGATGCGGCCACAGGCCTTTGCGGCGTTGCGCACGCTTGTCGCCCACCCGGGGCGTTTTCTCACCCACGAGCAGCTGATTGACGAGGCATGGGGCGGCATCTCGGTCTCGCGCCACACCGTCAACGTCACGATTGGCGAGGTCCGCAAGTGTCTCGACGACTGCGGCTCCTGGATCGTCTGGCGCCCGAAGATGGGGTTCTGTCTCCGCATCCCGCAGTTCGATACGCTCGTGCGTCTGGGTTGGCACTTCGCCAACCTGCGGTCACGTGAAGGCTACGAACGGGCGCTCGAGTGTTTCACCAGCGCTGCTTCTGAGGCCCCGCACGATCATCGGGCGTTCGAAGGGCTCGCCGCCTGCTATCTGATGAAAGCGTCGTTCGGCATCCGGCCCGGACGCGAGATGTTTCAGGCGTTTCTGGCGGCGTATGAACGCGCGGTCATGCTGGTCGGCCCGACACCCGAGCTCCGCTGCAACTACGCCCACGCCATCCATCTCTATCAGCGCCGGCTCGACGAGTCGCTCGCGGAATTCGATCGTGTCGTCGCGGACCGGCCGCAATTGGCGATCGCGCACGTACGGCGGACGCTGCTCCTCGTGACAATGGGCGATCTCGACAAAGCGCTCGACTCCGCCACACGCGCCCGCGCTGTGGATCCGCTTCACCCGTTGAGCGCAACCGCCGAAGTGAACGTGCGGATCTGGCGTCGCGAGTTCGAGCAGGGCGTCGCGCTCGGCGAGCGCGCGGTGCAGATGCACCCGTACTTCATGCTGATTCGCGTGTACTACGGCATGGCGCTCGAGTTCGCCGGGCGCCTGGACGCAGCGCTCGAGCAGTACCACATTGGCGGCGTCATGAGCCAGGGGCTGGCGTGGCTGCGGGGGCTGGAGGGAGCCTGTCTCGCGAAACTGGGGCGAACAGGCGACGCCCGCAGCATTCTCGACGATCTCCTCGATCGGCAGCAGCGAGAGTACATCGACGCCTATGCATTGGCCCGTCTCCGTCTCGCGCTGGGTGATATCGAAGGCGCTTTTGCCGACATCGAACGGGCGGTGGACGAGAGCGTCTCGCGACTTTACGCCATCCGCTTCGATCCGACCGCCGATCGTTTCCGTTCCGATCCGCGCTTCGCACGATTGCTCGAACGGTACCTGACCCCCGTCGGAGTCAGCGCATCTCCTCTGCCCGCAGTTTGATGCCTTGAACGTGCTGCAGCCGCGTCTCGTGAAGGTGAGCGCGCAGCTCTAACGCGGCACCGGATACGCGAAGAGCTCCACGTTCGACAGGTTTGCCGAACCGGCGATGCCGTGCCCGCCACCCGGCGAGAGCATGGCGAGGCCCACTTCGTCGACGCCGCGCAAGTCGGGGCTGATCACTTCCGTGAGCACGATGACCTTCGCCGGATCCAATCCGTACCAGCGCATGCCGGTGAACGCGATCTCGACCGAGAGATACTCGCCGTGCGTGGTGATGGTTCGATCGCCGACGATGAGCCGGCCGTCCGCGAGCTTCACCACCGGGTTCAGCGAATGAATCGCGTTCGTCCTGACGATCCATCGAAGGCGGGCCGCATCAGTCAGGTTGAGCAGGTTGCGCCGATCGCGCAGTGTCACCGCGGTCGGAGATGCCGTCAATCCGTTCCACAGATCGAAACGCTCTTCGTGCACCGCGGCGCGGATCACCTTTGCGTCCTGCCCGTACAGCTTCACTTCGAGGTTCGGGTTCGTCACCACGGCCGGTGTGACGCGCGTGTTCTCGTCGGTTTGTTCCCCGGTATACGGAGGCATGCGCCAGACTTCGCTGAAGAGGAGTGGGGGGCGTGGCGCCATCCCCGGTTTCTGCGTCCCGGGTGCAGGTCGTGTTGGAGTCTGTGCCGACGCCGACAACACCCAACCGATGAGGCACGTGATCATCAACGTTGTGCGCCCGGCTGTTTTCATCGGAGTAGGGTAATTCAAAATGCACCGAGTCCTTTTTGCTTTTTGCATTTTGAATTTTGCATTTCTCACAGGCTCCGTCAGGAGCCTATGATTGGCGCCCATGCTCAAGACAACCGCCTCGAAGACTGGTCGCGCCGCGTGTGCCGCGCTGTTCGTAGCCCTGCTGATGTCGTGCTCACGTTTCGGGACGCCGGTTGCTCAGGTCACGAGCACGGGCCGCGGCGCGCCGGTGTCACCGTCAATCCCGTGGGAAATGTGGCGAAACGTCGGAGACATCGAGGCGATTCCGCCCCGGGAGATCAAGGGCTATCCGCAGCAGCATTGGCTGGTTGGCCCGCTCGATGGTCCCGCGACCGGCGATCGGCTCGACGGGTTCCTCGGCGCTGCCCGCGGCGGCGCCGCCCCCGGCGGGATCGAGCCGCTTACGGTCGACATCTTCACCTCGAAGGACTTCTACGCCGATCGAGCGTTGTGGACTGACAAACGGTACTTCCGCTGCAACAGTCCCTACGGTCTCGAGCAGCAGTGGCGCGGGGGGATGATCGGCGACAAGCCGCCCTCGTCTGCGGCGTGGGGCTACTGCGATCGCGACTACCCGCGCGCGGCGATGGTGAGCCCCTACACCTTCAAGACGGCGCAGGCACATTACGAAGCGCTCCTCGCGGAAGCGCGCAAACGCGGCGGGCCGACGCAATACACATACGCCACCGTGCCAGGCGAGTGGAGCGGGCGCTACGTGTGGCATCGCGGACAGAACTGGTACGCCGAGTTGCTGTGGAATCAGTATCCGACGCTGCTCTCGCTGCTCACCGACGAATACAAACAACGGATGGTGCAGGAGGCGTATCACGACGCGCATACCAACGCCCCGCAGTGGCCGGCGCAGTACTGCTGGCCAGAGGGGTTCATGCGTCGCTGGCACTACCACGCCGTCACGAACCAGCCGCACTCAGTGATCGTGACGCCGACGCTGGTCCAGTTCCTCGCCGGCGACGCCGACAACTTCATCACCAACATCCACATCGGCCGCACGTTCAAGATGGATGGCAGCGTGCCGCGCCTCGGCCCTGACGCGCCTCAGTGGTACGGCGACACCATCGGCTTCTGGGATGGCGATGCGCTCATCACCTGGTCGTCGAACATCCAGGGCTGGAAAGTGCACGGCAACCCGGAGTTCTCCAGCAAGCTGCAGACGATCGAGATCTACACGCCGCACCGGGACAAAGAAGGCACGTTCGTCGGCCTCGATCACGAAGGCGTCTTCTATGACCCCGAGGCGCTCGTGGAACCGATCCGGATGACCCGCATGCTCGAGCGGATCAGCGGCTTCGAAGAGGGCGATCCCTACACGTTCATCGAGTGCGTGCAGACCATCTATCCGGTCGATGGGCGCGCCAAGCCGGTCGTTGCCGGCACCGTGATCCCATTCAAGGTCCCGAGCATGTTCGAGCGCCCCTGGGCGAAGATCTGGGAGGAGTATCACGAGAAGGGGATGCAGCGGCCGCCCGAGAAGGAGATCATCAGCTTCAAATGACCGCCTTCATTGCGGTCTTCGATGAGCCACTGTGATCACGAAGATCCCGGGGGCCACGGAGATCACGAAGATCACGGAGATCCGAAAGATCACCGAGTCGGCTGGCGACACGATTGCGTCCGCTGCGTTTCGCGCGGTAGAGAGCCTGGTCTGCCTCTTCGATCCACTCGAGCGGCGATTGTCCCGCGCGAAGCTCACTGACGCCGACGCTGATCGAAATGGGGTGTCCCTGAACCAGTTGCGAGGCGGCGACGAGTGAGCGTAGCTGCTCACCGACCTTGGTCGCCGGGGCGAGCCTGGTGCCGGAGAGCAGCAGCGCGAACTCCTCGCCGCCGGCACGAAACAAAATGTCCACCGTGCGCGTGCGCCGGCGGGCGAGCACGACCAGCGCCTTGAGTACCGCATCGCCGGTGGTGTGGCCGAGCGTGTCGTTGATGCTCTTGAAGCGATCGACGTCGAAGAACACGAGGCACGCCGGTTCGCCGAAACGCGTCCGCCGCTCGATCGCGGTGCGCAGACAGGTGTCGAGGTGACGCCGGTTGAACGCGCCTGTCAGCGGGTCGGTCACTGCCTGTCGTTCGAGCGTGCGCAGCCGATCGACGAGTCTCCCGATCGTCACTGCGCCTGCAACGATCAGCGCGCCCAATACCGCGAGCAGAACCGGCAATACACTCATGACAGCAGCTCCTTCGTAATCCCGCGCGCCACGGCGCTGCCGACGTCCGCCTGCACCGACATCGGACACTCGACGAAGCGATCGTACGTTTCCGACCACAAGTGGACCTCTGTGGCGGCTTCCACCAGTCGGGCGATGATCCGGGCGCGCGCGCCATCGATGCGCGTGCTTCCTTCGAGCAGAAAACCGGCGTGCACCGACTCACCGATATCGCGGGCCCGCGCGAGGTTCCGTCGATCGAATCGCGATGACCATGGCGCGATGACGTCGACCTCGTCGCTTGCAGCACTCAGCTGGACGATGACTTCCTCGGTCAGCCCCTCGCTGAAGTGCTCGCACTGAAGGGTGTCGCTCACTGCGTTGAAGGGCAGCACGACGAGACGAACGCGCGACGGGCTCCTTGGATTGTGTCCGGCGGCGATGTAGCGATACCCGCAGCGCGGCACGGTCTCGACGAACGTCGGCCGCTCCGCGTTGTCACCGAGGGCCGCTCGCAGCCGTTTGATGGCGGTGTTGAGGCTGTGCTCGAAGTCGACGAAGATGCCGTTGGGCCAGAGGCGGCGCCGCAGTTCGTCTCGCGTGACCACATCGCCCGGCCGTTCGAGCAGCGCGCGCAGGATCTCGAACGGCTGGGTCTGAAGCCTGATGCGCGTCGCGCCATCGTGCAGCTCGCGCGCCTGCACGTCGAGCTCGAACGCCCCGATCCGCATTGGATTCACATCGTCCACATCTGTCAGCGGACGGTTACCGTCCCGACCATGCCCGGATGAATCGCGCAGTGATAAGGAAACGTCCCTGCGGTCTGATACGTGAACGAGAACTGCCGGCCGGGCGAGATGATCCCCGAATCCCAGCCGCTCGCATTCGACGTCGACGTGTGGGAGACCGTATCCGTGTTGGTCCAGGTCACCGTCGTCCCGACAGCAACCTCGACATCGCCGGGAGTGAAGGCGCGATTCCCAAGCACTTCCGCGCCCATTGGGATCGTGACTGCCGATGACGGCCCGCCCGGCGACGGCGTTGGTGAAGGAGTGGGTGCGGACGGCGACGAGTAATCGCTGCCGCAGGCGAGTGCGCCGATCGAAAGAAGAGTTATGAGAGCGAGTCGTAGGGGAATCATTGAGCCTCCACAGTAGGTAATCTGTGGATTCGTCCAAATATTCCGGCGACTCGGCCCTGCCCTTCGACTACGCTCAGGGCACCCCGAGCATCGTCGAGGAGTGAAGCCCGCTAGGTCATCTCTTTCGTCGCGTGAGCGTCGTCGATGTCCTTCAGAAGCACGTCGATAGAAGCGCGGCGGCCGGCGGCGTAGGCGCGTGCCCAGCGATCTTCGCCAAGTCGTCCGCGTATGTCCCGTTCGGTCCGTTCTCGAAGCTCGCGCACGGACTTGTCGACCGCGGACGCGCCGGTCTGTTCGGTCACCGCGTCGCGGGTGCCCAGCACCCTTGCGGCCCACGTGTCGTCACCTTTGAGCGCGGCAGCGGCGGCGAGTGGAGTGAGCGCGTAGACGAACGCGAACTTGTCGTGGAGCGCGCGGCTGCAGGTGAGCGACTCCCGAACATATTCAATCGCGGCGTCGGCGTTGCCGCGCTGGACCGCGAGATTGGCCCGGATGTAGAGCGGGAGATTGAGGAACCAGGGGCCTGCCGGCCGGAGTGCCGCGGTCGCTTCATCGAGCACGCGCTCGGCCGTGACGATATCGCCCGAGGCAAGCGACACGCTCGCCATCCCCATCAGTGCATTGCCGATGCCCCACGCACTCGAGATCGTGCGGAACAGTTCCATGCTGCGCGTGAACCGTTCGCGCGCCGCCTCCTGATTTCCGCCGGCCTGTTCGACGTGACCGAAGAGGATCTCGGCCATCGCGATGACATCGGCAGCGACACCAGGCCCGAGCGACAGCGCTCTCGTCAACCACTCTCGAGCGTGTGCGACCTGTCCCTGCGTGTACCACATGACCGAGCCGCCGACGAGCGCCTTGGCTTCGGCGGCGGGAGACACACGCGGGAGACTCAGCACGCGCTGACACCACTGCAGGGCCTCGGTGCCGCGGGCGCGAATGAGCCAGAAGAACAAGAGGTTCCACGTAATGTCGGCGGCGTCGGAGGCGCGCCCGCGCTCGATCAGCCAGTCGAGCGTGGCGCGGTAGTTCTCCAGATCGTCCCGTACGCGATCGAGCCATTCGACCTGCGACGGTCCGACGAGTCCTGTTCGCGCGCCCTCGGCCTCACGAGCGCAGTACGCGGCCAGCCCTTCGAGTGAGGCATCGCGTTCGCCTGACGTGGCGAGCTCGTTCGACGCATAGGCGCGCACCGTTTCGAGCATCTGGTAGCGGGGTCGCGATGCCGACGACGTTTCCGCGCGGAGCAGCAGGCTCTTGTCGATCAGATCGGCCACGCCGCTGAGCGTGTCAGCGCTCGTCGCTGGAGAGCCCTGGAGATCCGCGAGCACCGCGATCGCCGCTTCGATCCGGAAACGTCCGCGCAGCACGCCAAGCCGTCTGAACGTGCGCTGCTCCTTCGGGCCGAGCAGTTGATAGCTCCAGGCGATCGTGGCGCTCATCGTCTGCTGGCGCTCCGGAAGATCGCGTGCGCCGACGGGCGAGAGCAGCACGTTGCGATCGAGCCGACGAAGCAGTTCGTCGGCCGTCAGCGTCTTCATCCACGGTGCCGCCAGCTCCAATGCGAGCGGCAGCGCGTCGAGCTTCTGACAGATCGCTTTCACCGTGTCGCTGTTCTCACGCGACAGGATGAAGTCAGGTTGGACGTCCCGGACCCGCTCGATGAAGAGTCGCACGGCCGGGACGCGATCCAGCTCACCGGATTCCGGGGCGTTGAGAGCGAGCGGACCGACCGCGAATTCGCGCTCTCCCCGCACGCGCAGCGGGGCGCGACTGGTAACGAGGAGTTTGAGCGACGGAATCGATGTCAGGAGCTCGGCCGCCAGCGGAGCGGCCTCGAGCACGTGTTCGAAGTTGTCGAGCACGAACAGCGTCGGCCGTTCGCCGCACGCCATCCGCGCGCGTGCCGGCAGCTCGGGCGCGGTGACGTCCGACAGCCCGATGGCCTCGGCAATCCCAAGCGCGACGAACGATGGATCGCGAATCGCCCCCAGCGGCACATGCACCACTCGGGTGGCGCCGTCGGCGACGACCGTGTGCGCGAGTTCGAGGGCGAGCCGCGTCTTTCCGGATCCGCCAGGTCCCGTCAGCGTGATCAGCCGCAGCGACTGCCGGGCCATCCAGCGCTGCAGCGTCTGCATCTCGTCATCCCGGCCGATCAGATCTGTTGGACCGCGTGGCAGCAGCGCGTCGGTCAACTCATCGACGACAGTGTCGCTTGTCGCTGTCCGTGCGCTCTCGAACAGCGCATCGCGCGCGTCGCCAGTCAATTCGAGCGCGACCGCGAGCGCGCGGACGGTATCGAGATGGGGTCGTCGCCTCTGGCCGCGCTCGAGAGAGCTGACGGCATGAACCGAGAGCCCGGCGATTGTTGCCAGCTCCTCCTGGGTGAAGCCCGCGGCTTCGCGAAGCCCCTTCAATTGGGCGGCGAATGGTCCGGCAACGCGCGTCTTCAAGACCCTCCATCTTACCTGCGACTGTGCGGGCGATGTACGACCACTGTACGAGGGCTGTCGGTGGGCCGGCCGTGTGGCTGCTTGCAAGATGGGCTCATGGAAGCTCAGAGACAGCCGATACAAGTGGGACAGGCACCCGTTGCGGAGCGCCCGGTGGGGGACCGGGCGTCTCGATTCACCGTCGTGCCTGCGTCCCGGGACAGTTTCGATAACGTCGTGCTCCCGCATCTCGACGCCGCGCGCAGGCTGGCACGCTGGCTGATGCGCAACGAGGACGACGCCGACGACGCGCTGCAGGAGGCGGCGCTGCGCGCGTTCCGCTATTTCCGGACGTTTTCCGGTGGGGATGGGCGCGCGTGGTTCCTCAGCATCGTGCGGAACACGTGTCGCGGATGGCGGATGCGCCCCATCGACACGGCCATGGATCCGTTCGACGAGGAGCAACATAGTTGCATCCGATCCGAGTCCAATCCAGAGGCGTTGATGCATCGCAGCGATGAAGTCGCGCTGATCGCGCGGGCGATGAGCCATGTGCCCGATCGCGTGCGTGAACTGCTGGTGCTCCGGGAGTTGGAGGGGCTCTCGTACCGCGAGCTCGCCGATGTAATGCAGCTTCCGATGGGGACGGTGATGTCGCGGCTGTCGCGCGCCCGCGAGGTGTTTCGAGGCGCGATGACCGATACGCTTCAGCAGTACGGCATTCCACGGCGGCACATCCTCACTCGTGCACGGGCAGCGCGGTCGGAGCCCGCGCTGCGTGACAGCCGTGTAACGCGCACCGCATAAAGACACACGCAGAGATCGCGGAGGAGCGGAGGGCGCGGAGCGCTCCGGCGATGGGTGACCCGCGCTGCGCGCGGGTGGATCGAGAGGAAGACACGAAAACGAACGCCACCGGTGTCGAGCAGGCGCTCGTTTTCGTGCCTTCCTCTCGATCCATTCGCCGGCCCAAGGCCGGCTATCACTCGTCGCCTCCGCGATCTCTGCACCCCTGCGATCTCTGCGTGAAACATCTGATCGTGCGTCAGCGAGCCGTAGTTGCAGTCGGCGGCGGATTGAAGGCGTCGCACGACACGTCAGGATTCCAGTTCACGAACGTGCCGTTCGGGTTGTCCTTCCACGCCCACACGTGCAGCGTGTAGAACGCGTCGAGTCCGAAACGGTTCGGGCTGTCGAAGAGGTGAAACAGCTGGCCGAAGAGCATGGGTGGGCCTTCGGCTTTATGATTCTTCTCCCAGTCAGCGACCTTGACCAGGTAATCGACGCCGGTGATCCGGATGCCACCATCCTTCGTCGGCTCGAACAAGATGATCTCGGGTTGGCCCGGAATGATCTCGCCGTCGTCGACGAGCGGCCCATTGATGTAGTGGAGGCCCATCGCCCCGAAATCGCCGCCGCTCACACATCCAAAACCGAGCGCATAGCCTTCGCCGGGGCCGTCCACCGATGTCACGTCCTTGAACCGGGCGGTCGCGTCGCGGACGGCGTTCACCGCCTCGTTCTCCTGCGCCGTGCGCGGGTGCGGCTGTGAGATGGCACCGGCGGCATGAGCGTCGTGGCTCTGTGCGCCGCTCTCGGTCGCCGCACCCGCGAGCATGAGCACGGGCAGCAATGAGAACGCGAATGGTCTTGCCGATCGTCCGATGTGCATGGATTCCTCCTGGCACGACGCTGAGGCCCGGCCAGAAGGACGTGCCCCGCGAGTGCGGCGTCAATATGGAAAGTGAACTGATATCTGGCGTAATCTGCGCGGCGCGGCGAATATTCCACGCGCGGGTTGTTCCTGTGTCTCCTGACGCCGAGCTCAGCTCGCGTTCGATCGCGCGGACTACGACGAAACCGTCTCGAGAGCGCGGACGGCGCTCGGTGCCCGCACGTTCGATCCGTGCTTGGCAGGAAGGTCGCGCGCTGACACCCGAGGCCGCGATCGCCTGCGCAATCGGCGGGTCGCTCGGCTCGGACTAGCCGACCATTCTGAATCGACGAAGCGTCAGCAAGGCGAACGTTGCCGTCACACCGAGGAGGAGTGCGATATGCGCGGACGTGCCCATCACGAGTCGATGCGGAGCACCCGCTGCAGCGAGCATCAGCTGCTGTAGATAGAACGGGGGCATCATGCGCGACAGCCACGCGAGGCTGTCAGGCAGCGGGAACAGCGCACCAGAGAGATACAGCATCGGAATCATCAGCAAGTTCACGATCGCTGGCACGGCGCGCGCCGATGCGTACATGCCGATGAAGGACCCTAGGGCGCAAAACGGCAAAGCGCCGAAGAGTGAGAGCACCCACAGCGCGGCGGTCTGCCGCGGCGCGAGCTCGACGTGCCCCAAGAAACGACCCATGACGATCAGGACGGGCACGACGAGGGACACACACATCAGCACCGTGACCATTTTCGCGAACATATCGGCCCCGGTCGGCATCGGCAACGCTCGTCGTAGCGTGTACAGCCCCGTTTCACGTTCGAGCGCAAGCACGCCGGAGAAGCTGGAGAACCCGGGCGTCATCACGGCCATCGTGATGAATCCGATCAGGACGTAGAGACGCACGTCCGGATCCGGGTGCCTGAACGGGCCGAAGACGATCCCAACGAGCACGTAGAACATCATCGGAAAGAGCACGGTGAACAGGACCATCTGCGGCGAACGCAGGCTGTGAAGCAGCTCGTACCGGGCTTGGGCCACATACGCCAGGAGAATCCGGACGCGCGACATCACGCGTGGACCTGCGTCTGTCCCGGGCACCGTATTCGTCCTACTCACGACGCCCTCTCTCCGGTCAGCTCTGTAAACGCCTCGGCCAGGCTGGCGCTGCGAACCTCGAGCCGTGTCAGGTGCGGGTCGGTGATGAGCAGTCGCCGGACGACGGCTTCGGCGCTGGATGTCGTGATGTGAAGCGCACGTCCATCGTGAGTCACCGTGGACACATCCGGCCAGGAGCTGACTTCCTGAGCGGTGAGGCTGGTTGCGCAATCGATTCTCTTCGCGGCGATGAGCGCCTGGATCTGTTGCGTTGCTCCCAACGCCACCAGCGCTCCGCGCGCAAGAACAGCGACGCGGCTCGACAACCTTTCAGCTTCTTCGAGATAGTGCGTGGTGAGGACGATCGAGACCCCGTGCGCTACGAGATCCCGGAGTGTCGCCCACATCCGCTCGCGGGCCTCGACGTCCAGGCCAGCGGAAGGCTCGTCGAGGAAGAGAAGACGAGGTCGCCCGCAGATCGCCACCGCGAACTGTGCTTGCCGCTTCTGTCCGCCGGAGAGTGTCTCATACGCGCAATCGCCGATCGCAACCGTATTGCTCATCGCCAGCGCCTCATCGACGCTCATGGGTGCCGGGTAGTAACGCGTCGTCAATGCGATCACCTCCCGCACGCGCAGCTCCGGCGTCAGCGTGGCTTCCTGCAGCATGACGCCGGTCCGGCGCCGCGCGTCGATGTCTCGCGGTGATCGGCCGAAGAGCGACGCGCGCCCGGCATCCGGGCGCATCAGTCCGAGGAGCAGAGCGATCGCGGTCGACTTGCCGGCGCCGTTGGGCCCCAGGACACTGAGAAGCTCGCCGGCGTGGATCTGAAGGTCGATGCCGCGCAACGCCACGGTCGGGCCAAAACGCTTCTGTGCTCCAGCGAGTTCGGCGACGATGTCATCGCCCACGGGACGACTCGTCGATCAGCCTGGACATCGCATCGAGGTAGTCGAGGAACGCCTTGCGGCCGGCGCGCGTCAGGCTTGCGCGTGTCAGCGGCTTGCGAGCGACGAAGCTCTTGTCGATCGTGATGTACCCGGCGTCCTCCAGCTTGCGAAGCTGAATCGACAGGTTTCCCTGCGTGGCTTTGAGTGCCATCTTGAGCTCGGAGAAATCGGCAGCGTCGGTCTTCGCCAGATAGGCCATGACGCCGAGACGCAA
The DNA here is from genome assembly GCA_036407095.1 of Vicinamibacterales bacterium. GTDB lineage: Bacteria > Acidobacteriota > Vicinamibacteria > Vicinamibacterales > UBA2999 > Gp6-AA40. Next base: position 59,521 of record DASWZV010000155.1, read on the forward strand.
TCGACCGTGAATGACGTCGTCGATGGCTTCCACGTGGAAGGTCCGAGCCGCCCGGGCTCCCATCTAGACGGCCCTCGCGTGACGCACGATGATCGACCCTGGCGCCGCCACCAGCAGAAACAGTCCGAGCGCCAGCAGCAGCCACTCCTCGGGCTGTCCCATGAGGAGGCCGCATCCCAACGCCCATGCGTAACATCCCGCCGCGACGAGCGCGAAGACAAGGCGCCGGCGGGCGGCAAACGCCACCGTCCACGCCGCGCCGTACAGCGTGAACAGCACGACCGGAAATGCCCATAGGACCAGCGCGGGCAGCTGAAGCCGCCACCCGCCGAGGGCGAATGCGACCGCGGCGACGGTGACGCCGGTACCGACTCCCTGCCATGCTGCCTGCATCGCTCGTGACGACGGCCCCGACGCATGAGGAAAGCGACGCTGGAGGAGAAGAGCGACAGGAACGAGCGCAGCGACACCAGTCATCCAGGCCCACGTCTTCCATGGCGCGCTGACGGTGACGAGTCCGGCGGACAGCGACCAGTAGAACAGGCTGACGCAGCCGAAGATGACGCCGACCGCTGTGAGGACGGCACCGTCGGCCCCCATCGTGGATTCGTGATCCTCGACGAGTGCCCGCAGAAACGCGATGTCCTGCCTGACATCGTCGATGCGGCTGTCACCGGGTGCGATTCTGTGAGTCATCACGCGAATCCCCAGGATTCAGAAAGGTGCCTTCGATGCATCGATGTCGAATCAGAAACTAGTCTACAACATAAACTTGTTCGACGAGTAGACGGGCTGAGCGCTCAGGCGGGTCGACGCGTGATCGGCCGGACGCTGATTCAAAACACCAGCGAGAACTCGGTGCCTTTGACCACGCCTCGAACCGTCGTGTTCGGACGGACTCTCAAACGCCCGACTCTGAACTCGACACCCACGAGCACGTCAAACGTCCGTTGAGGAATATCGAGCCGCTCGACCCAGGTCACGCCGGCGAGCGCCTTTGTGACCAGATCGAGCTGATAGAAGCCCAACGCCGTCACTTCCGTTCCCACCGCCCCGAGCCGGTTGTCGAGCAGTACCTGCCCGGACGCGAGCAGATCCGGAGTCCATCGGCCGGGCGTGATCATGGCCCAGCGTGCGCCAACTGCAAGCGGCTGCAGGCTTCGGCCGAGCGTCGTCCCGATCGAGAGTCCGCCTTCGTGGCTGGCGCGATGGTCGGTCATCGATGTGATGACGTCGCCGGACGCGCGGTCACGGGGAATGCGCAGGTCCTCGACCTTGACGTCACCGAACCAGCGAAACAGCCAGCCCGTTCGGCCCACGCTCCGATCGCGCGCCGACTCCGTCAGGTTGGGCCCGTGGAACCACTCCTGAAGCTCCTCGGCCGACTGCAGTGTGTAAGGCTCGCATCGATGGTCGATCGCCGCTGTGTCCGCGTCGCAGAGGCGCGCGCCCGTGGTGCGGTCGTCGGTAAACACCGAGCGGTATCGGACTCCGCCCTCACCATGGTCGCGGATGCCCCAGAGAAACTTCGCGGCATTGACGTCCACGCCCGGCGTGATGCGGCCGTCGTCGTTCACGTCGGGCGCCATCGCATGGGATCCTTTTTCGACGAGGATGGCCACCGGAGGTTGGACAGGACGAGCAGTGTCGACGTCGAGGACGTTTGCCGAGACGCTGCCGTCGTGCGCGCTGGCGATGATCCGGCGGATGACATAGCCACGGCGCGCCGAGTCGATCGAGGTGATCGGCTCGTGCACGCGTACGCGCTCGAGCTCGAAGATCACTCGCTCGAGATCGTTGATGTGGTTGTCCTCGGCGCTCCATCCGACGAGACCGCCGTGGAAGGTGTAGTCGTTGAACACGTAGTGGCACCAGAACTCCACCGCGACTCGCGGTCGTCCCCGCGCGTTGGTCGCGAACACACGGTAGGCGAGCGACGCATGCGCGATCTGGTTGCCGCGCGTCAGTTCGTCATACGTGCGCACACGCTCGTCGGGTGTGCTCAATTCCGTGACGGCCGGATCGTGGTCCCATGGTTCGCTGTGTTGGTCGATTGGAAAGAGCGGCGAGACCGGAAAGTACCGTTCCGCCGCATGGAACACCAGAATCGGCGCGAACGCGCGGGCGAGCACGCTCGCTTCCCCGGCGTTCACCGACTGAGCGCTCGCCGCTCCAGCGCACAGTGCCATCGTCAGCGCGCATCCGGCAGTAGCAATTCCGCGCGACACCATGGCAGCACCATGTGTTGATCGATCGCGCCGCCGTGATCAATACGGGGAATTCACCTGGACCGCCATGTGGACGAGCCCTGGACCCTTCTTCCATCGCTCGACTCGATGTGGACTGAGTGTTGCACGGTGGCCGTCGCACGGAGGTCGAAGAGTTGCCGCAGACGTTTTGACGACGTCCTCAACGCGCCGCGCGCGCTCGTGATCGCTAACGTGGGACTGCGATTCCGCTCATCTCTGGCCTGGTCACCGTCGAGGTCTGGACCAACCGCCAGGCCGCGATTCCAAGAGAGCTGCCGTCTTCGCTCGCGAGCGACGCTTGGCGACGTTATTCATTCTTTTCCGGCGTTCGACTGTGCACTCGGGCGACGCCGGCAGAGTTCGTTCCGAACGCTGATTCACGGAGGTCACCATGAGCAACACAGCAGTCAGCAATGGACACGTCGACACCAAGCTCGAGGTCGTCGTCCTTCCGGTATCCGACGTCGAACGCGCGAAGCGCTTCTACGAGAAGTTGGGATGGCGGCTCGACGGTGATTTCAGCAACGGGAAGGACTGGCGGGCGGTGCAGCTGACTCCTCCCGGTTCACCCTGCTCCGTCATATTCGGCAAGGGATTCACGACCGCCGCGCCCGGATCGGTTCAAGGAAACTTCCTCGTCGTCCACGACATCGAGGCGGCGCGCGGCGATCTCGCCGCACACGGCGCCAAGATGAGCGAGGTGTTCCATTTCGACGGCCCCCTCCATGTCGACGGGACGAACGGACGCGTGCCGGGTAAAGATCCGGACGGACAGTCCTATCGCTCGTGGGCCTCATTCAGCGATCCGGACGGCAACAGCTGGTTGCTGCAGGAGATCAAGACGCGTCTTCCCGGACGAGGATTCAGCAACATGGACGTTCCGGCTCTGATTGCGCTTCTCAAGGAAACAGAGGAGCACCACGGCGAGTACGAAAAGACCGCGCCGAAGCATCACTGGTCGGAGTGGTATGCCGCCTACATCGTCGCGCGCCAGCAAGGGAAGACTCCTGAGGAGGCGGCCAAAGAGGGCGCACTCCACATGGAACATGTGCGCCGATGAGGGCCGGGGCCGCTCAGTACGAAGCAGGTGGTGGCTGCGTTTGAGCCACCGATACGTGAAAATAGGTGGTACATAGAGAGAAGGTGACAACCGCATCCGACTCGACAGGTCTGGCCGATTCCGTCAAACGGCTGACGCGAGCGTTGGTCGTCTGCGCGGTGGCCGTGCTTACGGCGGCCTCTTCCCGTGCAGACGCTCAGCAGTACCAGGGCAAGCTCACCGTCGGTGTGTATACGGCCGACGATCAGGTCACGAGCGATTTCAACGTCCGCTATTCGTCGCACGACTGGACCGGATGGCTCGGGTGGTACGGACCGCAGAGCGACATCCGGGAGGGTCGCGCCGGGATCGAGTACGACCTGAAACGAGAGGGACTGGTGCTGATCCCGTCGATGCAGGTCGCGTCACAATCGTTCGTCGGCAGCTCCGTCTACTCGGAAATCGGAAATACTGTGTATCTGGTCGCGGGCGCCTCGCGAACGAACCTCAGGCCCTACGCGAATCTGACGTTCGATCCGAACGAGTCGTGGCAGCTCGGTGCGGGCGCCCATTTCGGAAAGTCCGACAGTGTCGCCGCGTTTTCGATCTGGGACAACCGTCTTCACACCGGCCAGCAGAATTCACACCTCGTGATCCGCCATTACCTCGCAAACGCGCGACGATTGACGGTCGACCTCTCGTACAAGTCGGGCCACGATGACCAAGGCGTCTACCTGCGCGGATCGGCGGAGGCGATGGAATACGACTGGCATCGATGGTTCGTGAAGCTCGCGCGCGATCAGCACGTCAACTTCACGGATACGACAATGTGGCGCGCCGGTGGAGGCATGCGGTTCTGAGCACTGGCCTGCATCCACTCACCCGGATAGAGTGGTTCGTTCGCCTCCGGTTGTCCTAGAATCCCTGAACAGGAGGAGCCTCACGATGAAGACTCTGCTGGTGCCGGTACTAGTCGTTCTTGCGTTGGCCTCCGGGGCAGTCACGCTGTCGGCGCATCATTCGTGGCCGGTGAACATGGCAAAGCTCGTCACGGTCAAGGGAACGGTGGTGGAGTTCGCGTGGGAGAACCCGCACCCGATGATTACCCTCGAAGTTCGGACCGATGACGGCAAGGTGGAGAAGTGGACCGTCGGCGGGCCCGCCATCTCCCGGATGGAGGCGAACGGCTGGACCAAGGCGACAGTCAAGCCGGGTGATGTGATCACTGGCATGGGCTATCAGTTCACCGACGGCCAGAAGATCGTCAGGCTCGAGCGGATCGTGTTCGCCGATGGCAAGGAGATGCGCCTGTACGGCCGATAGGACGACGACTCGTCACCGCTCTTGGACGATCAGCGTTCCGACCATCTGCGGATGAATCGTGCAATGGAACGTCGTCGATCCGAGGCTGTTCATGGCGAACGACCGCTCGCCTCCGGGCGCGATGAGGCCGGTCGCCATGAACTCCGGCAGTGATGCGGTGTCCGCGACGAGGTTGTGCTCCAGCCCGTCGACGTTCCGCAATCGCATAATCTCCCCCTTGTAGATGACGAGGGGGTGATCTCCGAACGCGTTGGATCCCAGGTCAACGGCCCCGGGCAGAATGTAGACATTCGCTATTGGAGCGTCCCCTGGCGGCGGGGTTGGGGACATCGGGGGCGAATCTGCGCCGCATGCAGCCGTCAGCAGGGTCGCCGACGCGGTAACGACTCCGACAAGTTTCTGTAAACTCCGCATGCCAACCTTTCTCGATGCGCTGTCGCACCCGCTGTGCGACCGTAGCGAGTGCGCACTCTTGATGAGACTAGAAGAGTGGCAGAAATATTCCCGCCAGGGTGATCCGGTGAAGCGTAAGCACGAGTGTGTTTTTGGCGTACTCGCGCTCGAGAGTGAGCCGGTCGATCCGCGCTTGTAGACGTCGAGCGCATCGCCACCGCAGCCGCAGCGTGGGCACTGGCACCGCTGCGCTCCCGCAAACAGTCGGAGTCATGTGCCACTGACATAGGCTGGAATAACCGGGCACGTCCCAGGATTCTGCAAGTGCGGATGCCTGTAAAGGTCGACTGCGCACCGCACACACGCGCTCCGGAATCCAGACGATGCCATTGTTGTCCCTGACAGCAGACGCATCGCCGACGCGTGGGATTGTGAGAGCGAGGTTGCGCTCAGCATGCCGTGCGCAATCAGCCAGGCTCCATTCAGCCGTCACATCGCGTGGTTAAGGGAGTATCTTATGAAGCGCTCGAGCCTTCTCGTTTTCGGCGGTCTTCTCGTCGTTGGGTGTTCAGACACGAACGCGTTGCGACCCGACTCGATCACCAGCGCTCCGTCGACTGGTCAGAGTTCTCAGGCCTCTGCAATATCACAGCGTTCCGTTGGGCCCTCCCCAGACGCAGGTTTCGGTTTCAACGGAGTCGTTTTTGGTTTCCCGACGGGTCGCGTGTTCTTGAGCGGCGGCGGAACTCACGATCTCGCCTCCGGTTTTGTCAGGTCGTCGGGGGGCTTCAGCTGCTTGGAGGACGTGAAGCAAGGACCGTTGAGCGTGAGCATCAACTCTGATGATCCGGGACCGTGCCTGGCCGGACAGGGTGTTCGTTGGGACACGGCGCAGCTGCTGCAGAGTACTCAATTCAAATGCACGGGCGGTGCCGCAGAGCCGTTGAAGTCGGCCAGCACCAGCGACACGCGAGTTGTGCTGCAGGCTGATTTCTATCGGGCTGGTGATGCGAATGAGGAATCGTTTACCGCCCAGATAATCGTGTCGGACACGGACATCGCTCCCGAGATCCCGGGCATCCAGAATCTGTGGGTGCAGGGCGTGGGCTGCGGAGAAGCAACCGTCCACTTCGGCCGATAGCGTCGGGGGAGCACCTCCGGAATTGGTGTGAACTGAGAATGAGCGCTAGTGAAACGCAGCATGTGCGTTTGATCCTGTGTGTGACGCGCGCTACCGCGGGTGTCACATCAATGTAGCGCGTCGGATGTCCTCGGTCCTGGTTCTTGGTCCTTCCTCCAGCCTGGGGCCTTGGTCAGCAGCGGCAAGTGCCACGTTTTCCCGCAACGAGGCAACCCCACTCGCTTTCAAGACGGACCTTCCGTTCACCGGGAGGGTGACCATCGAGTCGTTGACGGGTTGGGCTCGCCAATGGAGGGGAGGGGAGCCTGTGCGCACATTCGGTGCGAGCGTCGTCGATATTCTGACGATCCTGTTCGCCGCCGATCGCCGCCCGAGCCGACTGGCCCACGATCGCGACGACCGGCTGGTGATCCATGCGGGCGTCGTACAGGCCGTTGAGCAGATGAATCGCTCCCGGTCCGGAGGTCGCGACGCACACGCCCACCTCTCCCGTGAACTTCGCGTGCGCGCAGGCCATGAACGCCGCCATCTCTTCGTGTCGGGTCTGGATGAACTGCACGCGCTCCTTCGCGCGATCGAGCGCACCGAGAATCCCGTTGATGCCGTCGCCGGGATACCCGTAGAGGCGTCGCACACCCCATTCCGATAATCGTTGAAGGAGAAAGTCAGCAACGGTCTCAGCCATAGACGCCCCTTTGTGTGGAGACGATACAAACAACATTCCGCTGGCGGCCGCGAGATTTCCTGACGGTGTGTTTGGAGAAGCACGTGACGCGTGGGCTGGTTGGCGCGAAGGTCGCAATACTTCGAGCCGTGCGCACGCGGCTCGTATCGTTTCGCGACAGGTGTTCACCGCTGAGGCGCGTCTCGTCAACGCCAGGTTCGCGGGATCTCGAGAAGGTGATCAATGAGTAGGACAGGACCGACGGTCGTGATTACTGGTGCTTCAGCCGGCGTCGGGCGAGCGACGGCAGCGGCGTTCGCGAAGCAGCGCGCGTCGATTGGACTGATCGCACGCGGCCGCGCCGGTCTCGAGGGCGCACAGAGGGAAGTGGAGTCGTTGGGCGCGCGCGCGTCCTCCGTCGTCGCGGATGTCTCCGACGCCAGTCAGGTCGAAGCGGCGGCCAGCGAAATCGAACGGCAGCTCGGCCCCATTGACGTCTGGGTGAACAACGCGATGACGAGCGTGTTCTCTCCAATCAGAGAGATGACCGCTGACGAATTTCGACGAGTGACCGAAGTGACCTATCTTGGCGTGGTCCACGGCACGCTGTCGGCGCTGCGCCGCATGCTTCCCCGCAATCGCGGCTCAATCGTCCAGGTCGGCTCGGCGCTCGCCTATCGGGGCATCCCGCTTCAGGCGGCCTATTGCGCGGCCAAACATGCGATCCAGGGCTTCTGCGATTCGCTTCGGGCGGAGTTGCTTCACGACGGAAGCGGCGTGCGCGTCACGATGGTCCAATTGCCGGCGATGAACACGCCGCAGTTCGATTGGAGCAAGAGCAGGCTCCGCAATCGGGCGCAGCCTGTGCCGCCGATCTACCAGCCGGACGTCGCGGCCGACGCCATCGTGTGGGCCAGCCAGCACGATCGACGTGAGGTGTATGTCGGCGTTTCGACTGACCTGGCCATCATCGGAAACAAGGCAGCGCCGGGCTTCGGCGATTGGTACCTGGCGCGATACGGATACGAATCACAACAAACGAATGAACCGGAAGATCCCGCACGACCGGACAACCTCTGGCATCCAGTCGACAGCGATCGCGACTTCGGCGCGCACGGGCGGTTCGGAGCACGTGCCCGGAGGAGAAGCTGGCAGATGTGGCTGACGGAACATCGCTCCGCGGCGATCGTCGGCGCGCTTGCGGCAACCGCATCAATCGTCGCCGCGAGAGCACTCGCCCGTTGACGCCATGAAGGATTCGCTCGTAGACGAAGCGGACGGTCGCCGCACATTCGTGATCGTCCTCGAGACCGGCGACGATGTAATGCGGGTACTGGTGCAGTACGCGGCTGAGCGACACAGACGTCTCGCGTGAGCGCGTTCGCTTGACGCTCGGGGCCCGCCGTGCTGGAGTGTCGAGGCTCGGCAATAGTCCCCCATCAACAACATCGCGCCTGGAGTTTTCCTGATCGGGAATTGCTTCGGCTTCCCCTGATTTCCTTCGTCAGCTATCGCGATTACACTGCGCAGGCCTATGGTCCCCACAAGCGTTTGCCCAGAGTGCGGCAGTCGTGGCCACTTCCTCGTCGAGGCCAGCAAGATCGCGCAGTTCAACTACTATCGGTGCGATGAATGCTGGCACGTGTGGGCGCTCGACAAGGATCACTCGACGAGCCGGCCGACGGAGATCACACCCACCGCGCGCAAGGACGGGTGATCGCTACGACCGGCCCTTCGTTTTCGCGCCGACCATCTCTGGATGTGCCGAGGCCGCCGCGCTTCTGTTGATGCCACCCTCGGCCAGGCTCGAGAGTTTCTTGTCGGCCTTCTTCTCTTCATCGAGCGTCTGCTGCAGCAGCCTGGCCGCTTCGGCGTGCCCCATGGCCTGGGCCCAGGCGACCAAGGTGCCGTAGGCGGCCATCTCGTAGTGTTCGGCGCGCTGGCCGGCGCCGATGAGACACGCGTCCATCGTCGTGTCATCGAAGTCTTCTTCCATGATCGATTTGCCTTCTTCGATAATCCCGGCAATACCGTCGCAGTGCTTCCCGCGTGCTTTTTCGTCCAGGCTCGTGAACACCTGTTCCAGGCGTTCGACATGGCCCTGGGTCTCCTCGAGGTGCGTCTCGAACGCGTCACGCAGTTGGGGGTTCGACGCGGCTTTCGCCAGCTTCGGCAGCGCTTTCGTGAGCTGCTTCTCGGCGTCGTAGGTGTCGCGCAGTTCGTCAATGAACGCGTCGTGAAGGGTGGACATGGTCGATTCTCCTTTGGTCATCTTGACTGACGAGCGAGCACGTCGCGTGCCGGAAGAATCTGGGTGACGCGGTTACCACGTGAGCTGCCCTGTACGTCCGGCCTGAAGGAAGGCGCGCCGTCTTGATTAGGTGCGGAGTGCCGGCGTGGGTGAGACCAACCCATCCTGACGATCGTCGCGACAAGTCGGCCGGCACATTTGAACGCGATGCAGCAATCAACGACTGGTCGTTTTGCCCGAAGGTGAACAGGCCGGATCGAGGAGCGAACGGAAAATGCGCGATCAGCGATTGATCGAAACGGTGGCCGAGCTTTACACAAGCTGTGCGGCGCATATACTCGTCCTAGGGTTGTCGTCACACTGAGTTTGCGCGCATCCTCACTCACGTTTGCGAGACACTCACATTACTGACCTTGGCGATCAGATCGCAGCACGCATGCGGGCCGAGCACCGCGCGCTGGCCGCGCGTTGGTTCGAGCGCCTGCTGGATCTCCTGCCGGTCGATGCTCGCGACATTTTCCCGAGCCAGAGTCTCCTCGACCATGTGCCGGCACTCATTCTGGAAATCAGCGAGTATCTGCGGCACCCAGCGGACGACGCGATCGCGTCGAATACGGCGATTCTCGACAAGGCGCGCGAACTGGGCGCGCTGCGCCACGCGCAGCGTGCGTCGCTCCACCAATTGCTGCGCGAGTACCAGGTGCTGGCCGGTATCCTCGTCACGTTTGTTGTCGATGAGCTCGAACGAATGAGCGTCGCGCCGCCTCCGGGCGATTGCGTGCTGCTGGTCGCCCGACTGTATCAGGCGGTGCACGTGCTCTCACAGGCGACCGTGGAGTCGTTCGTCGCGTTGTACACGAAGACAATCACCGATCAGCGCGAGCGGCTGGAACAGTTCACGCGCATGGCCGCGCACGAATGGCGTCAGCCGTTGAGCGTGGTTCGAATGGGCGTGACGCTCCTGAACACGGGCAATCTCGACGCCGCAGGAAGACAGCAGACCATTGAAACGCTGCAACGGAACGTGACTCAGCTCGTCGAACTCACGCGAACGCTGGAGTCGGTGGCCCGGATCAACGGGACCGACGACAACGCCGTCGTGCAGGAAGTAGAAGCATCGGTGATTGCAGACGAAGCGGCACGCCAGCTGCGGGAGATGGCAGTGGCACGTGACGTCGACGTACGTGTCGCCCAGGACCTTCCGCGACTCACGGTGGATGTGGGTCGGATGGAACTCATCTTCCTCAATCTGCTTTCCAACGCCATCAAGTACTCCGATCCGGCAAAGCCGGCACGGTATGTGGAGGTGACGGGCCTGACGGAGGAGGAGCGATGTGTCCTGACTGTACGCGACAACGGCATCGGCATCCCCAAGGATGCACTGGGCCAGGTTTTTCAACGCTTCACACGCGCACACACACACCGGGACGATGTGCCGCACGTCGGCGGCCTTGGCCTGGGGCTGTCGATCGTGGCTGACTGCGTCGAGGCGATCGGCGGCGTGATCGACGTGACTTCGACCGAAGGGGAGGGAACGACGTTTGTGCTGAGCGTTCCGACGAATCCGCACTGAATGCGAAACCCGATCGCGTCGCCTTCAGGGCGCCGCCGTCGCATACCCAACTGAGCTCCGGCGCAATCGTTGCGTCGCTCGTGAGTCGTGCTTCCGGCTTTGTCAGTGATCGCACAGAAACGATCGATTCCAAATGCCGCGCCGCTCGAGACTAGGCTCGTCTCACTCGAACCTGAGCGCGATGTTCGGGTCGATCGCCGACGCGCCTCGTGCCGGAGAGTACGCCGCCAGGAGCGCGATCGCCAGGAGCAGCATCGACATGCTGATGAACGAGATGGCGTCGACGGTGCGAAGACCGAAGAATATGCCGTGCAGCAGGCGAGATACCCCCACGGCGAGCACGAGTCCGAGCACGAGTCCAACGACAACTGGCCGGGAGCTCTCGCGCACGATCAAACGCTGCACGTCACCCGGCTTCGCACCCAGCGCCATCCGAATCCCGATCTCACGCGTCCGGTTCGTGACGACGTAGCTGACGGTGCCGTAGATGCCCATCGATGCGAGCAGCACGCCGAACAGGCCGACTGTGGATGCAACCGCAGCAGAAAGGGAGGAGACAAGGAACGGCACGGACTGTCGATACATCTCCTCGAGCGACGAGGCGGTGCCAAGCACGTCGCCGTCGATCGACGTCACCACTGGTTCCATTGCACGCATGAGGAGCGAGGGTGCCGACGACGTCTTGACGAGAATCGGGTAGCCGTCGAAACGTCCTTGGCGCATCGGAAGGTAGACGTAGCGTGTGCCGCTGCCGTCCAACTCGATGCCCCGGATGTCGCGAACGACTCCGATCACTTCATAGCTGGGACCATCGGCGACGGGTTCTTGCGGTTGCTGCAGGGGGTTCATGAGCCGCTGGTCCGTGACGCCGAGGCGAATGCGACGTCCAACAGGGTTCTGGCCCGGCCAGATGTCGAATGCAGCAGATTCGCTCAACACGACTGATGGCGCCATCAGAGTGTTCGATTGAAACGTGCCGCCATAGACGAAGGGGATGCCGACCGTCTGAAAATATCCGGCCTCGACGTAGCTGTAGCGGAGTATCGACTGGCGATTCGAGGCTTCCTTCTTCTGATCGATCGAGACGGCGGCGGTTCGCACCGGTGCAGTCGATGGCGGCAAAGCGGCCGTGGTGCTCACCACACCGGGCATCGACGCGAGCCGCTCGCGCACCTGCGCGATGAGGGCTGCCTTTCGATCGGCGTCGTACTTCGACGACTCCGGAAAGCGAACGTCGAGCCTAACGAGATGTTTGTTGTCGTAGCCGGGGTCGGTCGTCACGGCATTCATCGCGCTCCGAATCATCACGCTCCCGACGATGAGGAGCACCAGCGACACTGCCACCTGCACGGCAATGAGAATGTCTTGAGTCCGACGGCTGCGCGCCGTCGACGTGCTGGACCGCGCCGTCGCATCGAGCGCCGAACGCGACGTCTCCAGGGCCGGCGCGAGTCCGAACAGGATGCCCGCGATCACTGAAACGGCGAATACGTAGGCATACGTCACAATATCGGGTGTGACATCGACGACCAGCGTCCCGTTTCCTGGAGGCAGCCGCTCGGCAACAAAGACGACAGCCACTCTCAGGAGCGCCCAGGTGAAGAGGAGAGCAGCGGACCCGGCGAGCAAGCCAAGCAACGAGCTCTCCGTCAACAGTTGTCTGATCACGCGGGCACGCGTCGCCCCGAGCGACGCGCGCGTCCGCAGCTCGTTGACACGAGCGGTGGCGCGGGCCAGCTGCAGGCTGCCGACGTTCGCGCAGGCGACGACCAGGACCAGAGCGGCCGCCGACATCACGAACACGACAGCGAGAACAATGGGCGGATACGATGTCAGCGGAAGTGGGGAGGGAGAGCCAGGCCAGACCATGGCGGTTGCCGGTGTGGCTGATAGCGTCATCGGATCGTGCAGCGGCCGGATTCGGTCCGTGAGAACTGTCATCTCGGCTTGCGCTTGCTCGCGTCGCACGCCGGGCGCGAGACGTCCGAACATCCGAACTCGCTCGTTCTCTCGGTTTCGGAGCCAGGTCTCATCGTCACGCACGAGCGGGGCGAGAGTCAGTGGCAGCCAGACGTCTGGAACGGCCGGGCCGGTCCCAATAAAGTTGTGCGGTGTGATGCCAATGATGGTGACTGCGGTCCCGTTGAGCCGAATGGGTGATCCGAGTATTGATGGGTCCCCGCCAAATCGTTTTTGCCAGTAGTTTTCGCTGATGAGAACAGCTGGTGGGTCCTGGAGTTCTGTCGGCGGCACCGCATCAAATGTGCGCCCGCGGAGCGCCTTGACCCCGAGAACGCTGAAGTAGTTCTCGGACACGACGAAGGTGAATGCCGTGTCTCCTGGTTGCGCTGACAACCGTTTCGCCCCGACGTCAGTGACGTTCGACACCACGAAGCGCTCGGTCATGAACGCGATGAGACCTGCGAAAGACCGGGCGGAACTCCGATATGCCTCGTAGTCGGGATAACTGAACGTGAACTGCGTGGCTCCCCGCGGTCGGACGAGGGCGAGGTTGACCATCTCCTCAGGTCGATCGGCGTCGAGCGGCCTGAGCGGGGGCATGGCTTTGTATGCGGTGAAGACCGCGGCGTTGACGCCGATTCCCAGCGCGAGCGTGAGCGCCGCGACCATCGTGAACCGATAGTTGCGAGCGAGCACACGAACAGCGTGCCGCGCATCCAGCAGGAAGGCATCCACGGCCATGGAGACGGACGCACGCAGGGACATGTTCCGTTTCCAGGCGTCGAGTCGTGGCCCGTCATCCTGATTGCGCGCACAACCGCGCTTGATCGCCTCTGCCCCGTGCCGTAGGCTACCGGCGCCTGCCTCGCCGTAGCCGGCGGAGGCGGGCGGAACGGCCACACTCCCCACGGGTGACGCACAGATTAGGAGGCGATCGATGCGTGCACTTGTCACCGGATCCTTTGTCGTTGCGGCACTACTTCTTCTCTCGGCACCGGCGTTGTCCCAGCCCGCGGTCGCGGGGATCGTCAGGGATTCGTCTGGCGCCATCCTGCCCGGCGTGAGCGTCGAAGCCGCGAGCCCCACGCTCATCGAGAAGTCACGCACGGTCGTGACGGATGGGACCGGCCAGTATCGAATCGTCGATCTGAAACCCGGTACATATAGCGTCACGTTCACGCTGTCCGGATTCGCTACCGTCAAACACGAGGGCATCGAGCTGACCGGCGCGGGGGTGACGACCATCAATGCCGACCTGCGAGTTGGCGCGGTTGCGGAAACAATCACGGTTTCCGGAGCGACCCCGGTCGTCGATGTGCAGACGAGCACGAAGCGCGAAGTCGTGCTCTCGAACGAGGTGCTCGCGGCTGTTCCGGCGACACGAACCTACGGCAATGTCCTGGCGATGGTGCCCGGGGTCCAGTCGTTGACGCTCGACGTGAACTCCACTCAGTCGATGACCGGAACCGCCACGAATTTCTTCTTCACGTCGCGAGGCGGGCGCGGCAACGAAGGCACGGTCCAGGTCGACGGCATGAACGTCGGGTCGGCTTTTGGCGGCGGCGGCGTGTCGAGCTTTGCCTACGATTTCGTGAACGCGCAGGAGGTGCAGGTAACAGTGGCGGGCGGCATGGGCGAGAGCGACCGCGGCGGCCCTGCGTTCAACATCATTCCCAAGACCGGTGGCAATAACTTCAGCGGCAGCGCGTTCGGCAGTACCGCGGGCAAGTGGTCGCAGGGGAACAACCTCGATGACACCCTGCGCCGTGCCGGTATCACCGAGCCGCCGGGCCTCATCAAGAACTGGGACACCAACCTTGCGATCGGCGGTCCGATCGCGCGTGATCGCGTGTGGTTCTTCAACAACGTGCGCAGCTACGGGACGTATCAGGACATCCCTAACTTGTACGCCAACGCGAACGCACTCGACGGATCGAAGTGGAACTACGTCAAGGACCCGAATGTGAAAGCACGGTCGGCCGGTGCCAAGAAGATCGAAGCCATTCGCGTGACCAGTCAGGTCACGCCGAAGAACAAGCTGGGGTTCTACTGGGAATATCAGGCGAACTGCACTGGATCGTCGCTCGTCAACACCGGCGATCAGTGCCGCGGCCGCGGCGACGACTGGATCGCACTCGGCACGCCGACCACCTCGCCTGAATCCGCCAACATGTGGCCGGAGCGGGAAAAGATCACGCAGGCGACGTGGACGTCGCCGAAGACGAACCGCGTGTTGCTCGAGGCCGGCTTCTCATCGTTCAGCAGCAAGTGGGGCGGATACGTTCCGCCCGGTGCGTCGACCGGTCTCGTCGCGGTGACCGAGCAGAGCACGCTGGGCGGCGTGCCGGTCCCGAACTTCACGTACCGCGGCTGGGCGTCGGCCCCCTCCAACAATCAGCAGCACAACATCTGGCGCGCGTCGATGTCCTATGTGACCGGCGCCCACAGCTTCAAGGTGGGTTACCAGGCGGCCTACGAGGTCTACCGGCAGATTCAGAACGTCGACAACCAGCTGGCCTATACGTTCAACGCCACGCAAGCCATCCCACTGAACCCCATACAGTTCACGATGCGCATCGGGCCGCACATCCAGAGTAATCGCACCCGATACGACGGCTTCTACGCGCAGGATCAATGGACGCACAACCGCCTCACGTTGCAGGGAGCGGTGCGTTATGAACACGCGTGGAGCTGGTTCCCTGAAGGCGAGAACGGCATCACCGCCGACAACCGGTTCGGCAGCCGGTTCATCTTCCCGCGGCAGGACGGTGTCACCGGTTTCAACGACATCACGCCGCGCATGGGAGCGGCCTACGACCTGTTCGGGAACGGCAAAACGTCTCTGAAGGTGAACATCAGCAAGTACCTCGAGACCGCGCAGAACGGCGGCCTTTACACCCAGAACAATCCGGCGGTGACGTTCCAGCAGACCACGAGCCGGAGCTGGACCGACGGCAACGGCAACTTCGTTCCCGATTGCGATCTGATGAATCCGGCCGCGCAGAACAATGCCGGGTCGGGCGGGGACAACTGCGGCGCGTGGACCAATCTCAACTTCGGCGTCCCGTTCGGTACCACGCGCGTCAACCCCGACGTGCAGCACGGATGGGGCGTACGCAATTACGACTGGCAGTTCGGTGTTGCCGTGCAGCATCAGATCCTGCCGCGCGTCGCGCTCGACGTCAGTTACAACCGCCGCTGGTGGGGCAACTTCTTCGCCACCGATAACCTCGCCCTGGGTCCGCAGGATTTCGACCAGGTGACGATCGCGGCGCCGCAGAACGCAAAGCTTCCCAACGGCGGTGGGTATCCCGTGACCTTCCTCACGCGCAACGCGCGAACGGCGCTCGGCGCGACCGACAACTATTTCACCTCCATGAGCGACTACGGGGACGTGACGGCGTACTGGCACGGCGTGGACGCGCAGATCAGCGCGCGATTGGGCCGCCAGTTGTTCGTGCAGCTCGGGTCGAGCGGCGGCCGCGGCGTGCGCGACTACTGCGACGTGACGACGAAGCTTCCGGAACTGTACACGACCGCCGGGGCGATGTTCGCCAACCAGCAGGTGGGGTCGTGTGCCGTCAGCGAGGACTGGCTGACGAGCATCCGCGGCCTGGTGTCGTGGACCGTGCCCAAGATCGACGTCCTGGTGAGCGGCTCGTTCCGCTCCACGCCAGGCGTCGCGCCGGCAGGCAATTCGGTCGCGAGCAACGGCAACTCGCTGTCGGCGAACTACAACGTGTCGAGCGCGATTCTGCTCGCGCAGACCGGGCGCCCGCTGACGCCGGGCCTGGCGCAACAGACTGTCAATCTCCTGTTGCAGGGGCACACGTTCCCCGATCGTCTGAACTCCCTCGACGTGCGATTCGGCAAGAACCTGAGATTCGGCCGGACCCGGACGAACGTCGCGATCGATCTCTATAACCTGTTCAACAGCAACACTGGCACGGCGTACAACCAGACGTACGATCCAAACACCAACGGCTCGACGTGGCTGGCGCCGACCACGGTGCTGAATCCGCGGTTTGCGCGGTTCAACGTGACTGTCGAGTTCTAGTGCGACTTTCGTTTCGCCGTAGAGCGCAGGCTTCAGCCTGCGCGTCGATTCGCCCGCGGGGGCTGAAGCCCCCGCTCTACACCGAAGCGCGAACGGCACTGATCACCGCGGATCACGTACCATCCCAACATCGCTTCGATCTACAGGCTCGACGAAAGATGAACAGAAATGTCAGGCGGGTGTGCGGCGCTGCCGTCGTCGCGGCGATTCTTGTCGCAGCCGGTGCACTTCACGCGCAGAACGAGCGCACACGGGCGGCATGGAATCAGCCGCAGAAGCCGTTCAAGGTCTTCGGAAACACTTATTGGGTCGGCACGTCCTCGCTCGGCTCCGTGCTCGTGACGTCCGATGCTGGACATGTCCTCATCGACGGGGCGCTGCCGGAGTCGGTGCCTCAGATCCGCGACCACATCCGCGAGCTTGGATTCAAGATCGAGGACGTCAAGTTGATTCTCAATACGCACGATCACTATGACCACGCGGGCGGGATCGCCGAACTCCAGCGTGTGAGCGGAGCGCGCGTCGCAGCAAGCGCGCCGAGCGCGGCAGTGCTGAAAACGGGTATGCCCGAGGCGGATGATCCGCAGTACGGGCTGCTCCCTCCGATTGAGCGCGTGCCCGCGGTACAGACGATCCAGAATCACGAAACACTCTCCGTCGGTCCGTTGCGTCTCACCGCCCATCTGACCCCTGGCCATACGGCCGGCGGAACGAGCTGGTCGTGGCGATCGTGTGAAGGGACCCGCTGTTTGAACCTGGTGTATGCCGACAGCCTGTCGGCGGTATCGAACGAGACGTTCAAGTACACGGCGAGCCCCCTGGTGAAGGCGTTGCAGGAGAGCTTCACAACACTCGAACACCTTCCGTGCGACATTCTGCTGACGCCTCACACCGGGTTTTCGTCAATCCTCGAGCATCTTGCCGCGCGAGAAGCAGGAAAGGTTGACGCATTCGTGGATGCTCGGGCCTGCAAGACCTACGTGGCTGCGATGCGTGCGAACCTCGTGAAGCGATTGAACGACGAGCGCGGCCGGTAAGAGATCTCGACTGACGGGCGTGTGCTCTCCCGTTGAGTTACGAAAACGCGAATTCGTGTTGATGACGACGCCACTCGGCATTCATGGCCGCGTCAACTCGCGCGAGTATCGTCTCGCGCATGAGCATCAAGCGTCGAATCGCGTTCACTCTGTTGATCGGCGGCGTGCTGCTGTCGATCGGTCTGGTCATCGCAGGCACCACGGTGGTTGGCAGACAGCCCAGCGGCGGCATCGTACTGCCCAACGCGCAAACGATCACGCCTGCTGGCACGCAAATCGAAGTCAGCGATCGCCCACTCGGTATTGCCGTCAGCCCGGACGGCACCGAGGCGGCTGTTGCCACCGCCAGCAATTTCGCGTCGCGAGCCTTGCACATCGTCAAGCTGGACTCGCAAACGATCACGCAGACAATCTCGATTGGGAATAGCTTCGTTGGAATCGCGTACAGCCCTGACGGGAAGACGCTCTATATCGGCGGCGGCGCCGACAACGACGTGAAAATCTTTTCGCGCAACGCGCTCGGGCAGTGGGGCACCACCCCTGTTCGGATCGCGATTTCCGGGTCCGCTCCGAGCGGACTGTCGCTGAGTCCGGCGGGCGACAAAGTGTACGTCGCGCTGAACCGCCGCAACGCGCTCGGCGTCATCGATGTCACCAAGACTCCACCGGCGGTCGTGCAGATCACGACGGGCGCTTTTCCCTACAGCGCGGCCGCGACTCCAGACGGCCGCAAGGTCTACGTGAGCAACTGGGGAGGCCGCCTGCCGCAGGCCGGCGATGCGACCGATGGATCGAACGCGGTGGTTGTCGATCCTGCAACCGGCATCGCGAACAACGGCACGGTGTCGGTCTACGACACGACGACCGCCACGATCGCGAAGACGATCACGGTGGGGCTGCATCCATCCGCGATGGCCTTCAGCCCCGATGGGAGTCGGCTCTATGTGGCCAACGCGAACAGCGACTCCATCTCGGTGATCGACACCGCGACCGATTCGGTGCAGGCGACGATCGACGTGCGTCCCGACGCATCGGCACCGCTCGGCAGCGCGCCCAACGCGATCGCCGTGAGCTCGGCCGACGGGACGATCTACGTCGCGAACGCAGGGAACAACGCGATCGCGGTGATCGATCCGTCGCAACCCGATTCACCGCGTGGCTTCGTCCCGGTCGGCTGGTTTCCCGCCGCGCTGGCGCTCACCAAGGCCAACGACCGGCTTCTGGTCGGAAACGGCTACGGCTTCGGATCGATCGCAGCGGCGGCCGATCCTGACGGGCGCAGCTACGCCGACCGAAAGGGATACGTGTCGGTCATCCCGGTGCCGATCGCGCCTGGCACGCTGAATCAGTTCACCGGGCAGGTCGCGAAGAACAATCGCACGATCGGCGCCGGCGAGTCGCCGAGCGCGGTGCCGGCCACGGGCACAGTGGCCGTGCCGAACGGCAAGGGCGACAAGTCGGCCATCGAGCACGTCATCTACATCATCAAGGAGAACAGAACCTACGATCAGGTGTTCGGCGATCTGCCGCAGGGGAATGGCGATCCGTCGCTGGCGATCTTCGGTCGCACCGTGACGCCCAACCTCCACGCCCTCGCCGAGCAGTTCGTCCTGCTCGACAACTACTACACCGCCGGCGATCAGAGCGCGCTCGGGCATCAGTGGTGCGACGAGGCGTACTCCAACGACTACGTGCACAAGTACGGGAACGCACGAAACGACTTCGCCGGCACCAACCCGATGGCGTTCGCGCCAAGCGGATTCGTGTGGGACAACGCACGCAACCATGGTCTGAGCGCGCGAATCTTCGGGGAGTTCACCAATCGCACGGTCAAGACGCCATCGAACGCGACCTGGCTCGACTTCTACAACGCGTGGAAGACCGGAGCGCCAGGGCCGACGCTCGTCGGCGCATCGAGCGTGAAGAGCGCGCAAGCAATCACGTCGCCGATCTTTCCCGGCTACGACATGGGGATACCCGAACAGCTGAAGGCCGATCTGTTCCTGCGCGAGTTCCGTGAATACGAGCGCAGCGGCGGTCTCCCGAATCTGATCGTCATGCTGCTCCCCATCGATCACACCAACGGGACGTCGCCAGGATTTCCCACGCCGCGCGCCATGGTCGCCGACAACGATCTCGCCGTCGGAAAGATCGTGGACGCGGTGTCACACAGCCGCTTCTGGGCCACGACCGCGATCTTCGTGACCGAAGACGATGCGCAGAACGGCGTCGACCATGTCGACGGCCATCGCAGCGAGGCGCTCATCGTCAGCCCGTACACACGCACGGGGACGGTGGACAGCACGCTGTACTCGACGATCAACATGGTGCGCACGATCGAGCAGATACTCGGACTGCCGCCGATGAATCAATTCGACCAGGCGGCGCATCCGATGACGCCGGCCTTCACCAACCATCCGGACGCGGCGCCATTCGAGGTGCTGCCAAATCAGATTCCGCTCGACGAGATGAACCCGGGGACCGTTGCCCTGAGGGGACTGCAGCGCGAACTGGCGATCGCGTCGATGAAGATGGATTTCTCCGAGCCGGACAACGCCCCTGAAGACGTGCTGAACCGCGCCATCTGGCATTCGGTCAAGGGGTATGACACGCCGTATCCTGAGATGCGCATGGCTGTGTGTCAGCCGATTCTCAGGAGGCCTGGCGCGGGTCGCTTGTTGAACTAACTGAAAAGAGTCGGCGGGTCCGACGACCCGCCGCTTCGCGACTTCGTCAAAACGCGAGGACCGTCTGCAACATCGGCACCCAGCCGGTCATCCCTGCGGTATACGGAGTGAAGGCGCCGCTATATGGAGCGCGGTTGATCTCGAACAGCTCCGCGATGAGCCACAGTCGTTCGGTCGGAAGGAAATGCCACTTCACGCCACCGCCATACTCATGGGAGTCGCCGAACTGTCCACGCACCCATGAGCCGCGGCCATACACCATCACCTTTCTTGGTTTGACGAACTGACCGACGGTGACCTCGCCGCCATGGTCGAGTGTGGACGCGAGCGGAAGCGGGCCGTCGGCCTCGAAATCGTCGAGCCAACGGACGAAGTACTGTCCGTTGATCGCGAGCCCGTTCCATTTGATGCCGCCGTCGACCGCCCACATCCTGTACGTCGCCACGTCGACCGTGACACCCGGCGCAAACGCTCCGGTCGAGAAGGTCAGTACGCCGTCGGAATTGTAGAGAGAGGTGTTCTCGGGACTTGATTGATCGAGATTTGAAAAACGGTCTTCCCGGGATCGCGTAAACGAGGTGCCAATTCGAATGCGCACTGTTTTCGAGGCGAAGTAGTCGTCGTACATGTTGCGTGCTTTGCCGGGTTCTCCGTAGGCTCCCAACGGCTCCCACCAGACGCTGCCCGACAACGCCAGATGCGTATCGATCTTGTTCGCCGAGATATTCAGGGTATTGAGACCGTTGCCGACAAACGCCAGATAGCTCAGCCCGTTCGCGAAATCTCCGTTGGCCCAGGCTCCTTGAGTGAAGCCGGGGCGGAAGAAGTTGTCGGCCATGCTCCGGTCGGTTGACGTAAAAAATGGGAAGGTGTTGACCAGCGATCGGCTGCCCGGTACGCCGGTATAGCCACCGGTAATCGTCAACGCATTGTTGAATCGCCAGCCGATGTTGCTGGCGACGATGATCGACGCGGCCCCGGCGGAGGTCCAGACGGTGAAACTGTACCGTGCCCTCTGGTCGAAGACGTAGCCGCCCAGGATGAACATGGCGCGATTGACTGTGATGTCGTTGCGCTTGTGAACGTCGCGGGTCACGCCGAGGTGGTCGGTGAACGTCTCCTCGCTATCGAGGGTGTTGAGATATCGGAGTTGAGTATTGATGTTGAACTTCAACAGGAAAGGCACCTGAGCGTCTTCAGGAGTCTCCCAGATGATCATGCCGTCTCGATAACGATCGTTTTTTGCCGGTGGTGCGGGCGCGGACGGAGTTTGTCCGGACGCATCTGCCGAATCCGTTGCCGGCGGAGCATTCGATGCCTCTGCACTGCCTGGGTCGACTTCCGAAACGGCGACGGTGCTTTTTGGTTCAGGTGCGGGAGACTGGCCAAAGACGGAAGTGGTGAAGACAATAATCGAAAGTACTGAGATCGCGACGCTCACCAAGGCCACGGAACACTCCTGCGATTTGGCGAGCCATCGCCGGGAAACACAAGGCTCGGCGTCGAAGAAGTGCACCCCGGATGCCAGGGCTGGTAGACGCAGAATCGTGCCTGTTTTCGTCGGCCCGGCGCCGGCAAGGGCCGCATATCCGTAGACCCTCCAGAATGCTGGAGGCTGCTGAGTGACTCGTACGAACGGTCGGGCGCGTCAACGAGCCGGACGCGGCTGGAGTGAGAGCTCCCACGTCTCGCCGACGAGGTCTTTGCCGAAGTGATGGTGCGGCTCGTGCGCGATGCACGTGAAGCCGGCGGCCTTGTAGAGGTGACGCGCGGCCGACAGGTTCGACTGGGTCCATAGCGTGATCTTCCGGTAGCCGACCGTGCGCGAGAAGCGTATGCACTCGTCGACCAGCCGCTTGCCGATGCCGAGCCCGCGCGCAGCCCGTTCGACGTGCAGCAGCCGAAGCTTCGCGACGGTATCGGACTGCTTGACGATCATCACCGCACCGACCGGGACACTGCCGTATTCAGCGATCCAACAGCGCTCGCGCGCGCCGTCGAAGTTCTTGAGGAACTGCGCAACGATGTCGGCGGCGAGGGCTTCGTATTCCGTCGTCCACCCGTACTCCTCTGCGTAAAGCGCGCCTTGCCGCGAGACGATCCAGCCCATGTCGCCAGCACGATGTTCGCGCAGCGTGCAGGACTCGGCGTCGCGCCGGTGGGTGGCCGCGGTGTTCCTGACGAGATCGTCCCCGGACTTGGAGAGCGATGTCCGGATCACGTGCATGGCGTCCACGACGCGCGCCCGCTCGGTGGGCGAGAGCTGGCGCAGCATGACGGCCATCTCGTCTCGCGCGAGCTGTTGCAGCGGCGCGAGCGCGGCCTGTCCGCGCTTGGTGAGGGCGAGATGCGCCTGGCGTGCGTCGGCATCCGAGGTCGTGCGCGTGATCAGCCGCCGCGTGGCGAAGCGTTGAAGGATGCGGCTCAAGTAGCCGCCATCGATACCCAGCGCTCTCGCGACGTCGACAGCCGTCGGTGCCATGGCACGCGGCGTCCCGGTGTCGCCGTGAAACCCGATCTCGTAGAGCACACGCCCTTCGGTCAGCGAGAACGGGCTGCGGAGGAGTTTTTCCTGCAGCACGCCAATCTGGCGGGTGTAGAAGCGGTTGAAGCGGCGGATGGCATCGACGTCCTGCGCGAGCGGGGAAGCAGCCACGTGCACTCCTCCTTCGAGTCCGGCCCGGAAACCGTCTGTGCCGCCAGTCTGGATCCAATAGTTGACTGAGTCAAGTATCGACCCGGGTGGCCTCGTGTTTCAACGCGCGGTCCAGGACCTCGGTGGCTTCGTCGGCAAACACGAACTCGAGTTTCTGCCGCAGGTCGGCAGGGACGTCGTCGAGGTCGCGTTCGTTGCGGCGCGGCAGAATCACGGTTGTGATTCCGGCGCTGTGCGCGGCGAGGACCTTCTCGCGAATGCCACCGACCTGCAGGACTTTTCCTCGCAACGTGATCTCACCGCTCATCGCCACATCGCTGCGGACGGGACGGCCGCTCGCCAGCGAGGCGATCGCGGTGGCCACGGTGATGCCGGCCGACGGCCCGTCCTTCGGGATCGCTCCGGCCGGAACGTGGATGTGGACCGCTTTCCCAAGGAAGACCGACGGATCGAGGCCGAGCAATTGCTCGGCATTCGAACGGACGAAAGAGAGTGCCGCCAGGGCGCTCTCGCGCATGACACCACCAAGCATGCCGGTCAGGATCAACCGCTCTTCCTGGCTCGGCATCATCGTCGCTTCGACGAACAGCACGTCGCCGCCGCCGGGCGTCCAGGCGAGCCCGGTCGCCACGCCGGAGCGGTCGGTGCGTTCGGCGACGTCATCGAAGAAGCGCGGCCGGTTGAGGAAGTCCGCGACATTGTCTGCCGTCACCTGGACGCTGCCTGGTTTTCCTTCGGCGATGTTGCGTGCGACTTTCCGGCAAACAGTCGCGATCTCCCGCTCCAGACTGCCCACGCCTACTTCGCGCGTGTAGCCGCGAATGATGGCGCGAATGCTTTCGTCATCGAAGGAGACTTCGTCTGACGTCAGCCCATGCACGCGTACCTGCTTCGGCACGAGATAGTGCCGCGCGATCTGCACTTTCTCTTCAGCGGTGTAGCCGGAGAGGGCGATCAGCTCCACGCGTTTCAGGAGCGGGAGCGGGATGGTTTCGATCGTGCTGGCGGTGGCGATGAAGAGCACGTGCGAAAGATCGAACGGGACGTCGAGATAGTGGTCGACAAAGGCGTGGTTCTGCGCCCCGTCGAGTACCTCGAGCAGCGCCAAGGCGGGGTCGCCGCGCCAATCGGCACCGACCTTGTCGATGTCGTCGAGCACGAAGACCGGATCGCGCGCATGTGCCCGGCGCAGCCCCTGGATGATCCTGCCTGGGAGCGCGCTGACATGGGTTCGGCGGTGACCGCGGACCTCGGCTTCGTCACGTACCCCTGCGAGACTGACACGCACGAAGTTGCGCCCGAGCGCACGCGCGATCGACTGCTCGAGGCTCGTCTTGCCGACGCCGGGCGGGCCAACGAAACAAAGAACTGGTTCGTCCGGGGTCTTGAGGTCGGCGTCGAGTGCCGCTGCGCGTTCGCGGCGCAGTTTGCGAACGGCGAGGTACTCGAGGATGCGGTCCTTGGTCTTCTCCAGATCGTAGTGATCCTCGTCGAGCACTTGCTTTGCGCGGACCATGTCGATATCGCCGCCAGTGACCTGCTCCCATGGGAGACTGAACATCCAATCGAGATAAGTCCGGATCAGGCCGTGTTCACGCGAGGCGGGTGGGATTGAAGCCAGCCGGTTCAGTTCGCGTTCGGCTTCGCGCCGCGCTTTCTCCGGCAGGTGGACTTCTTCGAACCGCCGGCGGAGATCCGCGACGTCGCCCTCATCCTTCCTTTCTCCTCGCTCTTCCTGAATCGAGCGCTGTTTCGCCAACTGTTCCTTGATTTCTGGGGTGATCCGCTGATCCAGACGCTGGAGCAGATCGACCAACCGGTGCAGCTTGGCGTCAACCGGGTCGAGCTCGAGCAGTTCCTGCCGGGCGTTACGGTCAAACGGCAGGGTCGAGGCCATGAGGTAAACAAGCTGGCGGGGATCGGTCACCCTTTCGACGGTGGCAGCCAATTCCTCCGGCAACCCGAAAAGGCCAACGAGGCGCCTGTAGCGATCGACGGCCTCACGGCGCAAGCCGGCGCTTTCGGGACCAGCCAGAAATCGCTCGGGCACCGGCTCGAGGCGGGCAACCAGGTAGGGATCGGTCTTGACGATGTCGACCATTCGGATCCGCTCGAGTCCTTGAACGACGACGTGAAGCGCCCCGTCGCCGCCGCGGGTGAGCTGGTGAATGATCGCTACCGCGCCGATTCGGTAAAGGTCGTCCGGGCCGGGCGTCTCCACATCGTCTCGACGCTGGGCGATCATCGCGACCAGACGGTCGCGGCGCATGGTGTCGTCGATCAACTGGATCACCTGGGGTTGCGCGACGGCGAGCGGCACCACGGCGAGCGGGTAGACGATCGTTCCGCCTCGAAGTGGCAGCACCGGAAGCACATCAGGAATTGTTAACTGCTCCCTCGGCCGAGGCTCGGTTGGGGTAGCCATTCGCTCACCTCGCGTTCAGTTTAGGAATCGCAAATAAGGAGGCCGCGCCCGCACCGGCGTTCGACGCCCTCGTCGATCTCCGCCGGCAAGGCCAGCTCGAGCCGGAGCGTTCTAATCGATCTACGGTGGAGCGCATCGATTTCGTTGAGCAGGCGAAGAACGATCTCGATCGCTGACAGGTTGAGCCCGAACGACACCAACCTTCAGGTAGCGCCGGACGCGCGCAGGCGGCAGACCAACGACAATCGCTGCCACCTCAATCCGGTAGTACTCGGTCTTGGTGCGGCCGTCAAGTTCGTGCCCATCATCACCCGCCTTGCTTGTCGCACCTGCCGTAACAAGCCGGTAACGCGGTCTCATTACCGTACGGCCTGCCCCTGGACGTAAAGAGATCGACACGATCGACTCGCGAGATTCATGCATGAACATGGTCGAATTCTTCGATTCGCTGAGCCGCGATCTGCGCTACGCCGGTCGCGCCATGCGCCGCAGCTCCACATTCACGGTGGTCGTCGTGTTGACGCTCGCGCTCGGCATTGGCGCGAACTCCGCGGTGTTCAGCGTCATCAACAGCGTCCTGCTCAAGCCGTTGTCGTATCCGCGGTCAGAGGAATTGGTGGCGGTGCGGCAGATTGCGCCTGGCGTAGTGGGATCGAGTTCTGCCAGCGGGCTGAATCTCTCCCCATCCATGTATCTCACGTACGCCGAGCAGAACCAGGTGTTTCGATCGCTGGGCGTGTGGACCACCACGATTTCGACTGTGACAGGAGCGGGCGAGCCGGAGCAAGTTCGTGTGGTCCTCATCAGCGATGGAGTGCTGCAAGCGCTCGACGTTCCGCCCGCGGCCGGTCGCTGGCTCTCGGCCGCCGACCAGGCCGGAGCAACACGGCCGGCCCCAAGCGTTTTCAGAGCGACGACCACAATCATGCTTGGCTATGGGTACTGGCAGCGGCGCTTCGGAGGAGATCGATCGGTAATCGGGCGCACGATTACTGTCGACTCACGCCCGAAGGAAATTGTCGGTGTCATGCCTAGGGGATTCAGGTTCGGCGATACCGAAGCGGAGGTGATCTGGCCGGCAGCGTTCGATCGGGGAAGGCTCACCCTCGGCGGTTTCAACTATCAGGGTGTCGCCCGGCTCAAGCCGGGAATCACGATTGCCCAGGCCAACGCTGATGTCGCGCGAATGGTCCCGATGTGGATGAACTCCTGGTCAGATGGACCGGGCACGAATCCACGAATTTATGAGACCTGGAAAATCGCGCCCGATCTGCGTCCGCTCAAACAAGACGTGGTCGGCAGCGTGACAGACGTTTTGTGGGTTGTGATGGCGACCATCGGCCTGGTGATGCTCATCGCCTGTGCGAACGTGGCGAATCTGCTTCTGGTGCGCGCGGAGGTGCGGCAGCGGGAGTTGTCCTTGCGAGCGGCGCTCGGTGCGGGCCGCGGACGGATCGTCCGGGGTCTTCTGGTCGAAAGCGTGATGCTGGGTGTCATCGGTGGCGCGGTGGGAACAGGACTCGCGTACGCCGGCCTGCGCCTGTTGCTGGCCATCGGTCCGGCGAATCTTCCGCGATCGAGCGAAATCTCCCTGGACGCGCGAACGTTCACCTTTACCGTCGCTCTTTCGCTGGTGTCGAGTGTGGTGTTTGGACTGCTCCCGGCCCTGAAATACACAGGGCCGCGGATGTCGGCGGCGCTGAGCAGCATCGGTCGTACAGCGAGCGCGAGCCGTGAACGCCATCGCGCTCGAAGCGTGCTGGTCGTGGTGCAGGTGGCGATCGCGCTCGTGCTCCTGATCAGCGCCGGATTGATGATTCGGACATTCCAATCGATACGGACCGTGGAGCCTGGATTCATACACCCCGAGCATCTCCAGATGATGCGAATCTTCGTCAGTGCCGCGCTCGTTCCGGACGCGGAGCGACTGACGCGACTGCAGAACGACATTCAGAATGCTCTGTCGTCGATTCCTGGTGTGACATCGGCGGCGTTCGGGAGCGCGATGCCCATGGAAGGGTTCGGGTTGAACCTGGGTGTCGTGAACTTTGGCGTTGTCCGCACAGAAGATCGGCCCGACACAGGTTCGGACAACCCGCCATCACGTCTATTCAAGTACGCCTCGCCAGGATTTTTTCGCACTGCGGGCACCAGGTTGCTCGCGGGCCGCGAGACCACGTGGACGGAAGTCTACGACCTGAGACCCGTCGTCATGATTTCCGAGAATCTTGCGCGTGAACTCTGGGGCACACCAGCCGCCGCGCTTGGCAAACGGCTTCGCCAGAATCCCGGCATGCCCTGGCATGAAGTGGTCGGTGTCGTACAGGATGTCCGTGAAAACGGCGTGTATCAACCGGCACCCGCAATTGTGTACTGGCCGACGATGTCTGGGTACGTGGGTGCCGCGGCAGGGCTGCCGAATGCCATTCGCCAGGTCACCTTCATCATCCGCAGCGAGCGCGCCGGCACCGAAGGGTTTCTGAACCACCTCCGGCAAGCGGTGTGGTCGGTGAACTCCAACCTGCCCGTGTCGGCGCGGACCATGCGCGAGGTCTACGATCAGTCGCTCGCGCGAACGTCCTTCACGCTGGTGATGCTGGCAATCGCCGCGTCGATGGCGCTGCTCCTGGGCGTCGTCGGCATCTACGGCGTGATCTCCTACGCCGTCTCGCAGCGAAGGCGCGAGATCGGCATTCGCGCAGCGCTCGGCGCGAAGCGGGGCGAGTTGAAGCGAGCGTTCGTGCGTCACGGCCTCGTGCTCGCAGGCATCGGCGTCGCGATTGGCCTCGGCGTGGCGGCGGGGCTGACGCGCCTCCTGTCGACGCTGCTGTACGGCATCACGCCGCTCGATCCGGTGACGTTTGCCGCGGTGCCCCTGGTCCTGGTGACCGCGACGCTGCTTGCCAGCTATCTGCCCGCGCGGCGCGCGGCGGCTGTCGATCCAGTGGAAGCGCTGAAGGTGGAGTAGTCGCCGGCCCCTACGTACAGATGGCGCCTGATCTCATCTCTATCGCTCTTCCACTAGATAATCTTCTGAACGAAGTGTATATTCCTCTCGTATCCCATGTTCTAGAGGTTAGCGTATGCATAGGTCACCAACTGGAGAGGGGAGTTCCAGTGCCGGGGCGTGAATCACCGCTGCAGAGCGAGACGCCCTCGGGCACGCTCGACATGCTGGTGCTTCGCGTGCTCGTGATCGGCCCGGCGCATGGTCACACCATCGCGCATGCCATCGAGCGCGGGTCGGAGGACGTGCTCCAAATCGAGCACGGCTCGCTGTATCCCGCCCTGCACCGGCTGGAGAATCGCGGGTGGATCAAGTCGCTCTGGGGCACCTCCGAGAACAACCGCAAGGCGAAGTACTACCGGCTGACGCCGACGGGCCGCAAACAACTTGCGGCACACACGACGCGGTGGGAAGAGATCGTTCGCGCGATCGGCAGGATCCTCAAACCCTCGACGGAGTAGGCCATGACCTGGCGCCGATTCTTTCGCAGAGCGTCGTCGGATCGCGATCGCGCCGAGGAGCTGCGCTCGTACCTCGAGATCGAGACCGACGAGAACATTGCGCGCGGGATGGCGCCCGAGGCCGCGCGCCGAGCCGCGCATCTCAAGCTCGGGAATACAGCGCGGATCCGCGAAGAGATCTATCGCATGAACACGATCAGCCCGCTCGAAACTCTCGGCCGCGATGTGCGCCTGGCGCTGCGCGGTATGCGCCGGCGCCCGGGATTCGCTGTGGCGGTCGTCCTGACGCTCGCACTTGGCATCGGCGCCAACACCGCGATCTTCGGCGTCGTCGACGGCGTGCTGATCAAACCGCTGCCCTACCCGAATGCGGGCGAGCTCGTCAGCATCGAGCAGGTTGCGCCTGGTCTCAACGTCAGCGAGCTTCGCATGTCGCCGACGCAATACCTCACATACCGGCAGGAAGGCCGCGTCTTTCAGCACATCGGTTTGTACGGGGACGGCGGCACGACGATCACCGGAATCGGCGAGCCGGAGCAGGCGCGCCTCCTGGCGCTCACCTACGACGTTCTCCAGGCACTGGACGTGCAACCGCAGCTGGGTCGGCTGTTCACAGAGGCCGACGCGAAACCCGGCGGCGCACGGTTCGCTCCGGTGGTGATCCTGACGCACGCCTACTGGCAGCGCCGGTTTGGCGGCGACCGATCGGTGATCGGACGACGACTGATCGCGGACTCCGACCCTGTTGAAGTGATTGGCGTCATGCCCGAGGGCTTCCGATTCCTGGATATGGAGCCGGCCGCCGAGGTGATCGCGCTGACGGCCTTCGATCGCAGCCGCCTGAGGATCAACAACTTCAGCTACGGAAGCCTCGCCCGGCTCAAACCGGGAGTAACGGTCGCGGACGCCAACGCCGACATCGCTCGGATGCTGCCGATCTGGCTCGACGCCTGGCCGACACCGCCCGGTAGTGGCGGGCGGCAGGAGTTCGAGAAGTGGAGGATTACCCCGGTGGTGCAGCCGCTGAAGGATGAAGTCGTCGGCGGCGTTGGCGACTTGTTGTGGGTCCTCATGGCGACGATCGGGATGGTGCTGCTCATCGCCTGTGCCAACGTCGCCAATCTCATGCTGGTGAGATCGGAAAGCCGCCGTCAGGAGTTTGCCGTGCGGACGGCACTCGGTGCGCGACGTGGAGACATCGTGAGAGAGGTGCTGGTCGAAAGCCTGGTGCTCTCGCTCATCGGCGGCGCTCTGGGCGTGGCGCTCGCGTATGCCGGTCTCACCGTCGTCGGCGCAACAGCGCCGACCACGCTGCCTCGGGTCGAGGAGATCTCGCTCGATCCGATCGTCGTGGCGTTTGCGATCGGGGTCTCGCTGCTCTCGAGCCTGCTGTTCGGCACGCTCCCCGCGTTGAAGCATGCCGCACACCATGGCGCGCCCATTGCCGGCGTCGCGCGTGGCGCCAGCAACAGCCGCGAACGGCAGCGCACGCGCAATGCGCTGGTGGTCGTGCAAGTGGCGCTGGCGCTCGTCCTGCTCGTGGCGTCGGGCCTGATGATCCGCACGTTTGTCGCGCTGCTCGACGTCGAGCCAGGATTTGCGGCCGCTGCCGATGTCCAGACGGCGCGCGTGTGGGTGCCGCCGCAGCAGGTTCGCGAGCCGGAACGTGTCACGAGGATGCAGCAGGAGATTCTCGACAAGGTTGCGGTGCTCCCCGGCGTGAAGGCAGCCGCCTTTGCCAGCGCGGTGCCGATGGAGGGACCGCTGCGCGTGTGGCTCAACCCGGTCTTCGTCGAAGGAAAGGACTACGCTCCCGGGATCACGCCGCCGATGCGTCGAATGAAGGTCGTGTCGCCCGGCTACTTCGCTGCCATCGGGACACGGATGATCGCGGGGCGTGACGTCACCTGGAGTGACATCTACGGACGTGCGAAGGTGGCGATCGTCTCCGAGAACTTCGCCCGCGAAATCTGGGGATCGCCGGCCGCGGCATTAGGTCACCGCGTTCGCGACTCCGCTCCGACGAGTACCGACCTGTGGCGCGAGATCATCGGCGTCGTCGAGGACGTCCATGAAGATGCGCTGTATCAGACCGCACCGGCGTTCGTGTACTGGCCGACCATGATGGAGAACTTCGGCGGCAACACTCTCTTCACGACGCGCGCCATCAATCTCGTCGTCCGCAGCGACGAAGCCGGCCGTGAGAGCTTGCTGAACGGCGTCCGCAATGCCGTGTGGTCGGTGAATCCGAGCATGCCCGTGTTCCTCGTTCGAACGATGAAGGATCTCTACGACCAGTCGATGGCGCGAACGTCGTTCGCGCTGATCATGCTGGGCATTGCCGCGGCGATGGCGCTCGTCCTCGGCATCATCGGCATCTACGGTGTCGTCGCCTACGTCGTCGCGCAACGCTCGCGCGAGATCGGCATCCGCCTGGCGCTCGGCGCCGCACCGGACGCGCTCAAACGGATGTTCGTGCGTCAGGGCCTGGTGCTGACCGCGGTTGGTGCCGGAGTGGGGCTCGTGACGGCCATCGCGTTGTCGCAGTGGATGTCGTCGCTGCTGTTCGGTGTCGAACGGCTCGACCCGCCGACGTACGGCGCGGTCCTGGGCGTGCTTGCGATCGCCGCCGCGATGGCGAGCTACGTGCCGGCCCGCAGGGCGGCCGCTGTCGATCCCGTTGAAACGCTCACAGCGGAGTGATTCCCATGATTCGCAAGACACTGATGTCGACGTTCGCGCTCGCGGCGCTCCTGAGTGGCAGCCTCTCGCATGCGCAGGCGCCGGCGGGTTTCGAGCTCGCGCTCGTCGACGTCGATGGAACGAAGAAGGTCCTGGGGCAGCTTCCTCCGACCGTTTACGCACCGCGCATCTCACCGGATGGAAAGCGCGTTGCGTTCGAGACGCGCGATCCGTCCGGTCCCGATGGACCGCGGCTCTGGACCGCGGACCTCTCGGACATCGCCGGACGAAAGGCCCTGCCGCTCGTTGCCGGCGCGATCAACTGGGCGCCGATGTGGACGCCCGACGGACAGCGCCTCGTCTTCATCGTGTCCGGCGAGCGCGGCGACGCGGTGTATTGGCGCCGCGCGGACGGAAGCGGCGAGGCCGAACATCTCATCGACACGCGTGCCGCTGAGGGCTGGATCGGCGGCGGCGCGCAATTGCGCTTCCTGACGTTGAAGGAGAGCGCGGGTAATCGGGACTACGGCATCGCCGCGCTCGACATGTCGACGCGCAAGGTGACGCCGATCATCGATCTGCCGAACTCGGCGCAGCATAGCAGCGCCGTGTCGCCGGACGGCACGTGGATGGCGTACGCGTCCAACGAGACCGGCCGTTATGAGGTGTGGATCGAGCCGTTGCCGCAAACCGGCACCCGTTATCAGGTCACGCGCGATGGCGGGTCGCATCCGATGTGGCTCCCCGACGGCCGGGCGCTCTACTTCGATCGTGACCATCAGATGTTCCGCCTGGCGGTGAATACGAAGGACATGTCGTCGCGCGCGGAGCCGACGCCGCTGCCGATCAAGGGATTTGCGCAGGCGGAGTATCGCCGCCAGTTCGATCTCATGGCCGACGGCCGGCAGTTCCTCGCGCTCTTTCCGATCGCCCGATAATGACGTGATGCGCGGTGCGCTTCGGATGTCGCTGGCCTGATCTCACCCATTGGTTGTTAACAATGCCGCCGCCTGCGGTGTTTCCTGTGCCGAGGCCCATGTCTCCGGTCGTGGCATTCACACCATCGGGCTCGCCCTTACCAGAGGAGTTGGACGACGTCTTCCGTGATCATTCCCGGTTGATCTATCGAACCGCGTACAGCGTCACGGCATGTCCGGAGGACGCCGAAGACGTGGTACAGGCGCTGTTCCTTCAGTTGTGGCGCCGGGGCCTTCCGTCCGGGTTTGCCAGGAACCCGCGGGGATATCTGTACCGCGCGGCCATCAACCTGGCGCTGAATGTCGTGAGAGCACGTCGCCGTCAGCCTTCCGCACTCGATCCGGCGGCGCTCCAGCTCGTTGCCGACTCGCGCGCGGAGTCCGCTGGTTCTCTGCTTCAATCCGAGGTGCACGAACATCTTGCCGCGGCAATGGCGCAACTGAATCGGCGCGCAGTCGAAATGTTGGTCCTCCGCTACACGGAGGATTACAGCGATGCCGAGATCGCGAAGCTGCTCGGAACATCGCGCGGTGTCGTGGCGGTGACCCTGTTCCGGGCGCGCGCGCGTCTGAGGAAGCTGTTGCGCAACGCCTCGGGAGACGGCGCATGAAACGAGACGGACCGGACATCGATCGGGTGCTGCGACATGGGTTGGCGCCCGCTTCGCGCGTGCAGGTGGAACAGGCAATCGAGAGGGTGTACGCACGCCTCGGATCAGAAGGCGATGCCACTGCACACACACAGATCAGTGATGGGCGTCGAGAGCTGCGGCCAGTACTGTGGTTCCGGCCTGCCGTGACACTCGCGACGTCGGCCGCAGTGATCGCCGCCGCGATTTGGATTGGCGTCTCGATGCGCGAGGAAGGCATTGCGGTGCTGGAGGCCGCTGACGCCTCGTTGTATCGCATCGCCGGCGGCAGCCGGATCCCGATTCACGCCGGCGATCGAATTGCTGCACGAGAGACGGTTCGTGCAGGCGGAGACGGTGTCGCCGTTCTCTCGCTGTCAGACGGATCGAAGGTCGAGATGCGCACGCAGTCCGAGCTGGCGATGGACCGCCGCGAAGGCGTACTCACCATTCACTTGAACAGTGGCACCATCATTGTCAATGCGGCGACAGCGTCGAGCCGCCAGCTGTACGTCCGCACAAAGGACGTCACGGTGGCTGCCGATGGCGCCGTGTCGCTCGTGAGTGTCGCCAGTGAGGGGTCGCGGGTCGGAGCCATTCAGGGAGAAGTGCGCATCGGCGAGACGCCCCTCGAGAGGAAACTGCGGCCCGGCGAACAGGTGTCAACGGATCCGACGCGTGTGCCGCGGCCCTTGCAGGAGGAGATCACCTGGAGCCCGCACCGGGAGACATACATGAGGATTCTCGAGGCGTTCACAAGAGGGATGGCGCAAACGGCCGGTCCTCGTACGTCGCTGAACCAGCGTGCCCCGCGAGCAGCCCCGGCGGTGAGCCCGGAACGGCAGACGCCGGTTATCAGCTCGCCGCCCACATTCGAGGAGGCTTCGGTCAGATTGTGCGATCCGAGCGCGCTGCCACTTCCGCCGCCGGGCGGACGAGGCGGCGGCCGGGGCAGCTTCCAGATGACCCCGGGCCGTCTCCATGCGCTTTGCATGACCGTCGCAACGCTCATTCGCACGGCGTATGGGCTTGGGTCGGTGAACGACGTCGAAGCGCTCCGCCTCGACGTCAACAAGATCTACGGGCTCGGCAACGCGGACGGACGACAAGTACGCGGGGGTCCCGACTGGGTCCGGAGCGAGCGCTACACAATCGACGCGGTGGCGAACGATGCGGCGGATCCCCGAGCCATGTCCGGGCCGATGCTGCGCGATCTGCTCGAACGTCGGTTTCGGCTCGCCGCCCACTTTGAATCGGAACCGGTCTCAGCGTTTGCCCTGACCATCCCGCCGGGCGGGCTGAAGATGCAACCGGTTGCTGCCGACGCGTGCACGCCGCTACCGGCGCCCGGAGATGGAGCACCTCCATCAGTGGACCGCGCCGTGATCGATCGTGTCCGTCGCGGTGAAAAGCCAATATGCGGCCTGGCCATCCTGCCTGACGGCCCCAACCTGAGTCTCGTCAGCGGGGCATCCACCTCTCGTCAGCTGGCCGGATTGCTCATCGACATTCTCGGCGCGAGGGTCATCGATCGTACGGACGTCCCGAGCACGGCGCACTTCAACTTCGTGCTCGAATTTGCGCCCGACGAGAGAACGGCTGGTCCCCTGGGCGGCCGCGGGCGAGGTGGGTTGCAGGCCTCAGACGAACCGCGAGCCTCCGACATCTTCACCGCTCTGAAAGAGCAACTCGGATTAGCGCTCGAGCCGGTGCAGGCGCCGCGCGAGTACATAGTCATCGATCGGATCGAGCGTCCATCGCCGAACTGACGGTTGGCGCGTCCAGAAACGAACGCACGTGAGCGGTCACACAGCGGCGATGGCCGGCGTGTCCGATTTTTCCAAGACCCGCTGCGACGGCGCCCTACACACTTCAACAAGATATCCATGAGCTGACGCAGCGACATCTCTCTCGGTGGAGGACACAATGACGTTCACGCCTGTTCCCCCGGGCCGGCATACGGTTACGCCGCGCATCGTTGTTCAGTGTGCCGGTGATCTGATCCAGTTCCTGAAGCGGACGTTCAATGCCACTGGTGACGTCCAAAGCGATCGCCCCTCGGAGATTGGAATCGGCGACTCGGTGATCATGATCAGCGATGCGGGCCCCCGCGAATCGATGCCGGCGTTTCTGTATGTCTACGTCGAGGACGTCGATGCGATCTATCGATGCGCGCTCGACGCGGGTGCAACATCGGTTGAAGAACCACTCGACTCGCCCTATGGGGACCGGCGCGGAATGGTGAGGGATGCATGGGGCAATCTGTGGCAGATCGCAACGCCACACGGACGGTGAGCGCCACTTCTTGGCCCGAAGCGGACGGTCACGACATGTCGTGAGTGAGTGTGCTGTTGCTAAGTCCAACTGCCCCAGGCAATCGCGGTCAGCCCGCTCCACTGCGAGGGTATCGATTCGAGACGACCTTCGCGGCTCCGGCGAGACAGCCTTAGGCTGGCTCGCCTAGCCGAAGCTCACGCTTCGGCGAAGCCTGGCGTGAGCGAAGGCTGGTGGACTTCTTGCACACACGATGTGTGCCCTCGGCAGCCAGCGATGTCTTCGTTTCCGAAGAGCATGGCGATGCGCAGGTGGGGTTACGAGTGCGCCGCGTTCGCGGCAGCGTCACTGCTGACTCTCGCTTGCGGCACTGGGAAAGGCAGCGCCGCAGACGGCGCCACTTCCTCGAGTGCTGCTCCATCCGCTCCGGTCGCGGTGACCTCGGCACCGGTCCAGGTGGCAGAGGAGCCCGTCACGATTCGCGCGACCGGCTCGTTCACGGCCGCCGAGAGCTCGAAAGTCAGCCCACTGGTGTCGGGGCAGATCATCGCGACACCGGTGAACGTCGGCGCTACGGTGAAGGCCGGCGAGGTGATTGCTCGTCTCGACGATCGGGACGCGCGCGCGCACCTGGCACAAGCGAAGGCGACGCTGCAGCAGGCGCAGGCCACAGCGGCAAACGCGAAAGCGCAGATGCAACGATCCGCCGGTCTCGTGAAGACCGGTGACATCTCGGCGGTCGACTTCGAAACGCTGATCACTCAGGTCGAGACCGCGAACGCGCAGGTCGCGCAGGCACAGGCGCAGGTCACAGTCGCGCAACAGCAACTAGACGAGACGATCATCCAGGCTCCGTTTCGAGGCCACGTCAGCGCGCGGCCGGTCGCCGCCGGCGAATACGTCACCACCGCGTCGTCGATCGCGACGGTCGTCCAGATTCAGCCAATCAAACTCGAGCTTCAGATTCCGGAGGCCGATGCGGCGCAGGTCAACGTCGGGATGGCCGTGTCGGCGCAGGTCGCGTCGTATCCCGACCGCGAATTCGTCGGCACTATCACCGCAAAGAATCCCGCGCTGAGCCCCGAATCGCGCGCGCTCACCGTCGTCGCCGAGTTCAAGAACGACGATCTGGCGTTGAACCCAGGCATGTTCGCGAGCGCGGCGGTCAAGCTGCCGCAGACGCAGCAGGTCATCTCCGTGCCGAGCGAGGCGGTGTTCACGCCTACCGGCAGTCCATCGGCCCAGGTCTACATCGCGCAGGAGGGCAAGGCACGGCTCCGCGTGGTGCAGGCGGGACCGCAGCAGGGCAATCTCGTTCCCATCGCCTCCGGTCTCGAGCCGGGCGATGTGGTGATCACGAGCGACCACGACAAGCTGTTCGACGGCCAGCCTGTCACCGTCCGCTAGTCTTCGGCGCCGTCGCGTGCCGGCAGGACACACCCGTGCAAAAGCTCGCTGAAATCTGCATTCGCCGACCGGTCTTCGCCACGATGATCGTGCTCGCGCTGATGGTCCTGGGGATCTTTTCGCTCTTCGGCCTCGGCGTCGATCTCCTGCCCAATGTCGATCTGCCGACCGTAGCCGTGTCGGTTCAGAACCCGGGCGCCGCGCCCGAGCAGATGGAGATCGAGGTGTCGAAACGCCTCGAGGATTCGATCAACACCATCAGCGGCATCGACGAGCTCCGTTCGACATCCTCGGACGGCTTCTCGCAGGTGATCGTCACGTTCACCCTCGACAAGAACGGTGATGTCGCGGCGCAGGAGGTTCGCGACAAGGTCAACCTCGTCGTCGGTGATCTGCCGGAGACCGCGCGCGCGCCTGTGATCCAGAAATTCGATCCCGGTGCGGCGCCGATTCTCAACATCGTCGTCGGCGGTTCGCGATCGCTCGGCGATATCACCGGCATTGCCGAGCGCCAGCTGCGCGACGAGCTTCAGAACATCAGCGGCGTCGGGCAGGTGCAGATCGTCGGGGGTGCGCAGCGCGAGATTCAGGTGCAGCTCAATCCGGAGCGGATGCGCGCCTACAACGTGACGGTCGGCGAAATCACCGCTGCCTTGCGTCAACAGAACGTGGAGATTCCCGGCGGTGCGGTCGAACAGGGCGCGCGCCAGCTCACGCTGCGGACCATCGGCAAACTGACCACCGCTGAGGAGTTCAACCGTGTCGCGGTCGCCAAACGCGATACCTTCGTCGTGACCATCGCTGACATCGGCACCGCCGTCGATACACCCGCCGAGCTCACGAGCGCCTCATACCTCAATGGCAGTCCCGCGGTGACGCTCGTCGTTTCGAAGCAGTCCGGACAGAACACCGTCACGGTTGCCGACGCGGTGAGGGCCAGGCTCGCCGAGTTGCAACGAACGCTGCCAGCGGACGTGCATGCTCAGGTCATCAGCGATCAGTCGGTATTCATCAAGGCGGCGGTCCGTGCGATCGCCGAACACCTGGTGCTCGGCAGCATTCTCGCGGCGGTCATCATCTACGTGTTCCTCGCCAACGTCCGGACCACGCTCATTTCCGCTCTCGCCATTCCCACTTCCATCGTCTCGACCTTCGCGCTGATGAAGGCGATGGACTACACGCTGAATCAGATCACGATGCTCGCCTTGACGCTGATGGTCGGCGTCGTCATCGACGATGCGATCGTGGTGCTCGAGAACATCTATCGGTTCATCGAAGAGAAGGGCCTGCCGCCGTTTCAGGCGGCGATCGATGGGACCCGTGAGATTGGCTTGGCCGTGCTGGCCACGACCTTGTCGCTGCTCGCGGTGTTCGTGCCGGTCGGATTCATGGGCGGCATCGTCGGCCGCTTCATGTCCTCATTCGGGTTGACTGCGGCGTTTGCGATCTTCGTGTCCCTGATCGTGTCGTTCACGCTGACGCCGATGTTGAGCTCGCGGTTCATCATCCCTCCGCAGCCCCACCAGGCCGGCGCCTCGAAGCAGTCGCGTTTCTATGCGTCGATCGATCGTGGCTACACCGCCCTCCTGCGGTGGTCGATGGCGCATCGGCGAGCGATCATCGCCATCTGCGCCATCGTGATCGTCAGCATCGTCCCGCTGTTCATGGTCATCGGAAAGAGTTTCGTTCCCAGCGACGACCGCGGCGAATTTCAGGTCCTCCTCACCGCGCCCGAAGGATCGTCGCTGCCGGCGACGACCAGCACCGCCGAGCGGATCGCACGCGATCTGCGCGCCCAGCCGGGTGTCGCATCGACGCTGACCAGCATCGGCAGCGCGTCGCAGGTCGCTGTGAATCAGGCGTCGATCGTCGTGAAGCTGACCGACCGCGACCAGCGCGACCTGTCTCAGCAGGACCTCATGGTTCGCGCGCGCGAACTCCTGGCGCAGTATCCCCGCGAGCTGCGAACCAGCGTTCAGCCCATCTCCTCGGTCGGGTCGGTCGGTGGCCGCAGCGCGGACGTGCAGTTCGCCGTTGTC
Source organism: Vicinamibacterales bacterium (assembly GCA_036407095.1). Lineage (GTDB taxonomy): Bacteria > Acidobacteriota > Vicinamibacteria > Vicinamibacterales > UBA2999 > Gp6-AA40. The sequence goes on from DASWZV010000155.1 coordinate 98,454, forward strand.
GGTCCCGATCTGTCCCGCCTCGCAGAGTTCGCGCAGCACCTGAGGGAACGGATGAAGGCGTCGCCCGACATGGTCGATGTCGACAGTTCGCTGGTCTTTGGCAGACCCGAGCTCCGGGTCGAGATCGATCGTCAACGGGCCGCGGACCTCGGCGTGAACGCTCAGGAAATTGCCCAGGCCGTAAACGTCTTCGTTGGCGGTCAGCGGATCTCCACCTTCTCCTCCGGCACGAACGAATACGACGTCACGCTGCGCGCACAACAGCCGTTCCGGACGACCGTCGAGGGCATCCAACAGGTGCCGGTAGGCTCGACCAAGTCTGGATCGGTGCCGCTGCGCGACGTCGTGAACATCAGCCAGACGACCGGACCTGCGAGCATCGAACACGTGAACCGGCAACGCCAGGTCACGCTGTACGCGAACGTCCCGCCCGGCAGGTCGCAGGCCGGCGCCATCGCCCAGGTCCAGGGATTCATCGACGATCTTCGTCTGCCGCCGTCGTATTCGGCGCTGCTCGCTGGCACCTCGCGTGAGCTCGGGCGCACCGGCTACTACTTCGTGCTCGCGATCTCCTTGTCTTTCATCTTCATGTACATGGTCCTCGCGGCGCAGTTCGAGTCGTTCATCCATCCGGTGACCATCCTGCTCACCCTGCCGCTTGCAGTGCCGTTCGGGCTGTTGTCGCTGCTCGTCGCCGGGCAAACCGTGAACATCTTCTCCGGCCTCGGTCTGCTGCTGCTGTTCGGAATCGTCAAGAAGAATGCGATCCTCCAGATCGATCACACGAACAACCTGCGCGAACGGGGACTGACACGATACGACGCCATCATTCAAGCGAATCGCGATCGTCTTCGTCCGATTCTGATGACGACGCTTGCGCTCGTCGCAGGCATGGTGCCGCTGGTCGTCTCGAGTGGTCCTGGTGCGGCGACGAACCGGTCGATCGGTGTGCTCGTGATCGGCGGGCAATCGCTCTGCCTGCTCCTGACGCTGCTCGCCGTTCCGGTCTTCTACTCGCTGTTCGACGACGCGGGCGCGTTCACGGCACGGCTCTCGACGCGGCTGGGACTACGCCGCGTACCTGCCGGTACTGCGGCCAGGGCGACGAGCCTCATCGCGATCGTGCTCATGACGAGCACGATTGCGGCGCAACAGGTCCCGGCTCCTCAGTCGCCACAAGTGCCGATACCGAGCGAGACCCCACCGGCGTTGCCGCCGCGCGTAGGTATCGACTCCGAACAGCGCATGACCCTCGATGAGGTCATCAGGCAGGTGCTGGCGAACAATCCGGCGATTGCGGTGAGTCGCGTGGACGTCGAGCGCGCACGTCTCTCGATTCAGATCGCACAGGGCGCATTTGATCCGGTGGTGGGGTGGCAGTCCTTCTACGAGCATGCCGTGACCCCAGTCAGTTCCGTGCTCGGCGGGTCGGCAACGGGAAGCGTGACACAGAACACGTTCGACTCGATGCCGTTCGTGACCGGTTTCCTGCCCCGCACCGGTGCCACGATTGAAGCGCAGCTCTCGTCCCAGCGCATCACGTCGAACAATCAATTGGCGAGCTTGAATCCGCAGTTCCCCACGGCGCTGCGGCTGTCGATCACGCAGCCGCTGTTCAAGAACCTCGCGATCGACGCTCCACGGCACCAGATCGTGGTGGCACAACAGACGGCGACGCTGACGACCGAACAGTTTCGGCGACAGGTCCTCGAGGGTGTCGCGGCGGCGGAGCAGGCGTTCTGGCAGCTCGTGTTCGCGCGACAGAATCTCGATGTGCAGATGGAGGGGCTGCGGCTCGCGCAGGCACAGGCGGCGAGCAACGCACGCCGCGCCAACGCCGGCACCCTGGCACCGATTGACGCGACCGAAGCTCTGACGCAAGTGGCGACGTCGCAGCAAAGCGTGTACGAGGCCCAGCAGGCGGTCACTGCCGCGGAGATCGAGCTGAAGACGCTGATGCTCGGGAGTCGCGAGGCGCCGTTGTGGCGTGTTGGCCTGACGCCGGCGACGCCGCTCAACCTCACGACGCCGACGATGCCGCTCGACGAGGCCATTGCGACGGCGATCGCCAATCGTCCCGAAATCTCCGCATCCAACGCCTCTCTGTCGATCAACGAAACCGACGTCCGGTTCTTCCGCAACCAGACCAGGCCCCAGGTGGATCTCGTGGCGAACTACACATCGGCCGGCTTGGCGGGACAGGTTGCGCCGGTCACGGCGATTCCCGGCTTCGAGTTTGCCGGCACGCTGCCATCGAGATTGGTCGGAGGATACTCGCAATCGTTCTCCAACCTGCTGCGGCAGGCGTTTCCGACGACACAAGTGCGTGTCGACGTGTCGCTGCCGATCGGCAATCGGACGGCGAAGGCCAACCTGGCGTCCGCGGTGGCGGAAGGCCGCCAGATCCAGATTCAGCGCCAGCAGACCGAGCAGACGATCGCCGCGGATGTGCACAATGCGTTGCAGGCGATCGCCTCCACCGACGCTCGCGCCAAGGCTGCCGCGGACGCGGCACGCCTGGCGGAGGATGTCTACGCCAGTGAACAACGGAAGTTTCAAGCCGGGACATCGACCGTCTTCCTGTTGTTTCAACGCCAGACGACGATGATCACCGCGCGCAGCCAGCTCGCGCGCGCGCAGGCCGATCTGAGCATCGCGATCGCGCAATTCGAAGCGGCGACCGGGACGTCGCTTGCCGTCCACAACGTGACGATTCAACCGTAGCGTCCATGCGTCCGACCAGCACCCGGCTTCGTGATCACGTCGATGCCCACGCTCACCGTGTGAGAGAGGCGTTCGGCCTGTCGTCGCGCGAAGACCTGACGACGCGTCCCTTGCAACAACTCGACCTCGACGACGATGTCACGACCCGTCTGGCCGGCTTCAACATCGAGTGGTACGTGATCCCGCCGTCGTCACTGGTGCCGTTCGATTCGGACTACCTGTTGAAGATGTACGCACATCGGTCGCCTGCGTTCGACGAAGCGCGTTACGAGGCGCTCAGCATTCGCCAGATGCTCGAGTCCGCGCACCAGCGTGTCCAAGGGACCATCGTCGGCATCGAGACGACGGAGAAGCCGTGCTATGTGCCTGGCAACCCGTCGTTCTACGGAACGCGGTACGGCTTGGATCCGACCTTCGATCCGTTTCGCATGTATTTCGAGCGAGCGGGCTTGAAGTCGGGCCCGCGCTTCATCAACTCCCGGTTCGCGCATACGCCCGCCACGCTTCGTTCGCTGGGAGAGATCGTCAACGGAGATTGGCGATCCCGCGGTCTCGTCCCGGCGGGTTACGAGCTGACCGTGTGTCCGCCTACTGTCTTCAACCTCGTCGGGATGCTCTTTCACCTCGAATGGAGTCAGACGGCGACGCTCGAACTCAGTGCCCATTGGGACGACCGGGGCAACGCCGTTGGGCTGGCGGTGGGGTCGCATGGACCCGGTGATTTCTCGTACGTGCGGTCTGTCGAGTCAGACGCGGACCTGAGTCAATTGGGCTTTCGCGTCGCGTTGGTGCCCGCTTCAGTGCGGGGTCGATGACGCGCGCGATCGGTACAAGGCCAAGCTGTGGCGACGATGGCCCGACGCTTCCGGGATGGTACGATCTCCGTGGATGCCGCTCGTCACGCTCGACAAAGTCACGATGGCCTATGGCCATCTCCCACTCCTCCACGAGGCCAGCCTTCGGATCGAATCGCGCGAGCGCGTCTGCGTGATCGGACGGAACGGCACTGGGAAGTCCACACTCCTTCAGATCGTCAGCGGCTCGCTGGCACCGCAGAGCGGTACCGTCTGGCACGCGTCGGGACTGCGCATCGGCCAGCTGGCGCAGGATGCGCTCGTTGCTGCCGACCGGCGGGCCTTCGACGTCGTGGCCGAAGGCATTGCCGACACGGCCGGCGACACCTGGCGCGCGGAGCCGCAAGTCGCGATCGCCCTGTCAAGACTGCATATCCCCGCCGACGCCACGATGGCCACGCTGTCAGGAGGGTGGCGACGCCGCGTCCTGCTGGCGCGCGCGCTGGTGGGGGAGCCGGATCTGCTCCTGCTCGATGAGCCGACCAATCACCTCGACATCGAAACGATGCGATGGCTCGAAGGATTTCTGGCGGACTACGCCGGCACCATCCTGTTCGTGACGCACGATCGTGTCTTCCTGCAATCGCTGGCGACGCGGATCGTCGAATTGGATCGCGGTCGCCTGACGTCGTGGCCCGGCGACTACGCGACGTTTCTCAGACGCAAGGAAGAGTCGCTCGCGGTCGAAGCCGCACATGATGCCAAGTTCGACAAGCGGCTCGCCGAGGAGGAGGCGTGGCTTCGCCAGGGCATCAAAGCCAGGCGCACCCGCAATGAAGGGCGGGTTCGCGCGCTGCTCGCCATGCGTGAAGTACGGGCGGCGCGGCGTTCGCAGGTCGGCTCGGTCCGGCTGCAGACCGAGATCGCGGAGCGCAGCGGGCAGATGGTGTTCGAGGCGGAGGCGGTCACGAAGTCATTCGACGGCCGGCCGATTCTCACCGGCTTCGCGGCGAGGGTGATGCGAGGCGACCGTGTCGGCCTCATCGGACCGAATGGCTCAGGGAAGACGACACTGCTCAAGGTGCTGCTCGGCGAGCTGCAGCCCGACGCGGGAGACGTGCGCCGCGGTGCCAACGTGCAGATCGCGTACTACGATCAGCAGCGCGAGCAGCTCGATCCGGAGCGTACTGTCTGGGAGACCGTCGCCGGCGGTCACGATACCGTGACGGTCAACGACCGCACCCAGCATGTTCATGGCTATCTGCGCGACTTCCTCTTTCCGCGCGAGCGGGCGCTGTCGCCGGTGAAGGCGCTCTCCGGGGGTGAGCGCAATCGTCTCCTGCTGGCGCGGCTTTTTGCCCGTCCGTTCAACGTGCTGGTGATGGACGAGCCGACCAACGACCTCGACATCGAGACGTTGGAACTGCTCGAGGAGCGGCTCGCCACGTGGCCGGGAACCCTGCTCCTCGTCAGTCACGATCGCGCCTTCATCGATCACGTCGTCACGAGCACGCTGGTCTTCGAAGGCGAAGGACGGGTCACCGAGTACGTCGGTGGCTATGAGGACTGGCTCCGGCAGCGGCGCACTGCCGAAGCGGAAGCAGAGGCAACACTTGTACGCCGCGCCGGTTCCGGCGCGAGCGCGGCAACGATCGCGACGAAGGAACCGTCACGAGCGCGCCGGAAGCCGTCCTACAAAGAGCAGCTGGAACTCGAGCAGCTGCCCGCTCGCATCGAATCCCTAGAGACGGAGCAGAAGCAGCTCCATGCCGCCGTCGCGTCGGAAGACTTCTACAAGCGGCCGGCCTCTGAGATCCATGACGCGTTGGCCAGACTCGAAGAGCTCGAGACCCTGCTTCTGGCCGCCTACACGCGGTGGGACGCGCTCGACTCCCGCACCTAGGGCCGCTACGACTCGACGCGGACGTTCTCGGCACGCGGACCCTTGGGACCCTGTCCGCGTTCGAAGGTCACTGTCTGGCCTTCGCGCAATTCGTCGAAGCGTGTGCCCGTGCAGGCGGATTGGTGGAAGAAGTACTCGTTGCCGTCGCTCGCCGCGATAAAGCCAAATCCCTTGTCGGTCAAACGTTTGATCGTGCCATTCATCGTTGCCATGGGTGAGCCTCGCTGTCTAGGACGTCATTTGAGTTTAGGCGCGAGCCGCTCTCCGGAATCGAGAGATCGGGCATCGGTCGGTGGATGTGAGGGCTGGTTTCGGCAGTGGCTCAGCGGCGAAGGTATTCCCTTCTTAGATCAGCGCCCTGACCTGCCAGTCTGACGAGTTCAACAGGGCATGATAGTCCGCCGCGGACACAGACCTCTTGGAATACCGGCAGGCGATGACGAACATGTTCTTATCATGATGCCAATCGCTTCTGAGCACTTCACATTCGAAGCTCCCGTCGGCGGCGCTGGTCGCCATCGTCAAGACAACGCCGGGCTTGGGAATCGACTCGATCTCGATGTGCTTGCAGAATCTGACATCGCTGTTGTTGATGGTTTCCAGCACATCCGTACCCTCGCGCCGAACCCGAAGCGACGGAATCCTGAGGCTGATCTCGACGGTTTGTGGCATGTGTTTATCAGAATAGACCGAAACCGGAAGTTCATCGATGGGACAGTCAAAAGAAGACGATATCCGATTCTTCCCCCGGGCGATCAAAGATGATTTCGCGACCGTCCTGGCGTAGTCGACATCACCCCGCCACAATCCGCGACGAAGTCCGGTGAGCTGCCCTTCCACCAGCGTCGCTAATTCTCGCACGGCGGCGTAGCATTGCCGGCATGACCGAGTGGTTCGCTCGCCCGGTGCTCCACGTCTCGAGTGTCAATGCGTCGCTGCCGTTCTATGTGGACCGGCTCGGCTTCACCGTTCCCTGGCGGGTCGAGGACGAGGACGGGCACATAGACGTCGCGGAGGTTGATCGTCAGGGTTGCGCCCTCATCCTCGCCGAGCATTGGCCGGAAAAGGCCGGCAAGGGTTTGATGTTCATTTCCCTGAACGTCGAGCCGGAGACGCGCGAGGCCGCAGTCGCGGCGCTCGACGCGTTGCGCACCGAGTTCGAAGCCCGCGGTGCCACGGTCAAGGATGGCCATTGGGGCTACAGAGTGCTGGTAGTCCAGGATCCCGACGGCAATCAGCTGTTCTTCAACTATCCAAACGACCCGGGCATGGATCCCGAGGGGTTGCGTCGAGCGTAGCGAGCGAGACCGGACGCCGCTTACGCCTTCGGCGCTCGATGCCGTGCGCTTCAGCGATCCCGCAGTCAGCGGTGGAATCCGAATGTGACGCCCACCGACGCCCGCAAAAAGCCGTAGTCTGTCGAGAGGATGCCATCAGGTTTGTTCCCGTCGACGAGCGCACGGAAGTATCGCACGTCGCCGCGCAGCCCTACACGCGTGTTCAGCAAGTACGTCACGCCCCCGCCGGCGTTGACCCCGAGGTTGTTCTGGGTTCTGTCCTCTTCATTCGTCCAGGCACGAACAATACCGAGCCCCACGCTCCCGAACGGATGCCATTTCGTCGCACCGTGAATGCGGATGGGCAGCACCACATTGCCCATGAAGCCGATCGCGTCGGTGTTTATGTCTGTGCAAGGGCCGCCTACACCTGGCATGCAGTTGGGCGGCGCCGACGGATCGAGCGGGAACACTTCGGAATCCTTGAAGAAGTGCTGGTAACGCTGGAGATCGAATTCGAACCCGAGTCGGTCGCCGAGGTAGCCGACCGATACGCCTGGGCCGCCCTTGCCGTGTTCGACGTCGCCTGCGATGTTCCCGGCAACGTTCGGCGTGACCAGCCACTGCGCGTGGGCGGGCGCGGCCGTCCACGCGACGACTGTAACCGCGAGAAGTGTGTAGCGTCGAAATCGCATCATTGATTCGATCAGCCCCAGGCGTGGTCCTTTCGCGACGCCTGCCTTCTGCAGCCGTGATGCCATCGGGTTTCGTGCTGAACGGTCGATAGGGAGTGACGAACAGGCGAGGATGTCCTCTTCAGGCGACGACATCGGCCTCAAGAGGGATCACCGGCCTTTCAGACCGTGACGGTCGCGGAACGGCGCGTTCGTGAGGAACACCCGGCGCGTTCACATGGATGCAGGTTCGGTCGTTCCCACGTTCGCTGGCGATACAGTCCGTCGTTACTACAACTGACAGTCCCTCGGAATGACTGGCGTGTAAAGGGAGTCAGTCTCGACAGGAACGTTGACTCCCGTTTGCATGTACGCAAGCATCCTGACTCCGCCCGATCGATCTATGTCTGCTTCGGTGCTCCTAGTCCAGGGGGACCCTCGGAGTGAGCTCTGGCTTCGCGCTCCGCTGGCGCGCTGCGGCTCGCGGATAAATGAGTCGGTCGGCCATCACGAGGCTCGTCTTGCGGCGACGCGCCGACCACTCTCGGTCGTTTTCATCAGTTGCCCTTCAGTCCTTACTGAGCAAGCCCTCGCGACCGTGCGCACACTACGGGAAAGTCGTACCTTCGCGATCCGGAGTGAGTATGCCGCAGCGCTTGAACGTCAGTCCGAGAATGTCCATTCGTCTCGGAATCGCGACCGGACTCCTTCTTCTGATTTCGTGTGCCCCCCAACCAGAGGCACAGACGGAACAGACGCAGCCGCAAACGGTTCCGATGAATTGGACGCCGGCGTTGGAACAGGTGCAGGACTCCCTTGAAGAAGATCTTGCCCGACCGAATCAGAGCCAACAGGCGCTCAACAGAGCAAGCCAGAACCTGGCCGACGTCGTGGATGCGCGACTGTTTATCGCGTACGTGCGGCTCCGGGAGAAGTTGGGTACACCTGGCAGGAACGCGCTGTTCACGGAGCAACAGACGTGGCTTACTCAGCGCACGGTTTCGGCGCGGGCGGCGGTCGTGTCCAAGGGAGGCAGCCTCGCAAACTTGGAGTACGCAAGCGCTTTCGTCGACATCACGAAGAAACGGCTGGCTGCGCTGGAAGGAAGATTGGCGCAACAGCCGGTGCCGCCCCCGGCCACGCCGGTGCAGAAGGAGTAGTCACATGCAGCTCACCGCCCAGCAGAAGCGCATCTGCGAGCAGGTTATCAATGCCTTTGAAACCGGCCGTGCAGAAGGAGATTACGGGGCACTCGTCGTCTTCGCGGACGGTCCTCATGACGTCCGCCAGATCACCTATGGGCGTTCACAAACAACGGAGTACGGCAACCTCGAAAAGCTGGTGGAAATGTACGCGGGTGCGAATGGAATGTTCAGCGCGCAACTGCGTCCATTCGTCCAGGACATCGGGGTGAACCCCTTGACCGATAACAAGGAATTCAAGCAGTTGTTGCGTGACGCGGGTAAGAAGGATCCTGTCATGCGTGCGATTCAGGACGAGTTCTTCGACGCCAGGTATTTTCAACCTGCCATGGAGTGGGCCGACGCCAACCAGTTCATGATGCCGTTGTCCGCATTGGTGATTTACGACTCGTTCGTGCACAGCGGATGCATCTTCGGCTTTCTTCGGAAGCGGTTTCCGGAGATGCCGCCAGGACAGGGCGGCGCCGAAAAGGTCTGGATCCGGGAATACGTGGATACCCGCGATCAATGGCTCGCGACCCACTCCAAGAAACTGCTCCAAGGCACCGTGTACCGCACACAGTGTTTGAAGCGGGAGGTCGCTCGGGACAATTGGGCACTATCGCTAGTGCCGATCGATGCAAACGGAGCGGATGTTGCCGGACAATAGGTGCCACCATGAGCCGGCCCCTTTGCTTCGTGCTCATGCCGTTCGGCCGCAAGCCCGATGCGGCCGGTCGGCTCGTCGACTTCGATGCCGTCTATCGCGATGTGATCGCGCCAGCGATCACGGACGCTGACCTCGACCCGTTGCGGGCCGATGAGGAGATGACCGGCGGCATCATCCACAAGCCGATGTTCGAACGGCTCATTCTGTGTGAGTACGCGGTCGCCGATCTCACCACGGCCAATGCCAACGTGTTTTACGAGCTCGGTGTGCGTCATGCCGTGCGGGCGTCGAGCACCGTGGCGATTTTCGCGGCCGGCGGGAGCCAGTTGCCCTTCGACCTCGCGCCGCTGCGCGCGATGCCGTACACATTGAACGCGGCGGGAGTTCCCGTGGATGCGATCGGCGCGCGCGCCGCGCTCGCCGCTCGCCTCAGCGAAGCGCGACAGGCCGCGGCCGACAGCCCGGTGTACCAGTTGGTCGACGGCTTCCCGGATGTCCAGCGGCTGAAGACCGACGTGTTTCGCGAGCGTGTACGGTACTCGCAGCAGATGAAGGAGCGGCTGGCGGCTGCGCGCCACAACGGTGTTGACGCCGTCCGCGCAGTGGCGCGGGCGCTCGGCACCATCGCCGACGTCGAATCGGGTGTGGTGATCGACCTGTTTCTCTCGTATCGCGCCGTAAAAGCCTGGAACGAGATGATCGCGCTCGTTGATCACATGGCAGCGCCGCTGGCGGCGACCGTCATGGTTCGAGAGCAGCTCGGGCTCGCGTTGAATCGAGCGGGCAGGGGCGACGAGGGCGAGCGCGTGCTCACGACGTTGATCGCCGAACGGGGCCCGAGCAGCGAGACATACGGAATTCTCGGCCGCGTCTACAAAGACCGCTGGGATGCCGCCGCCAAGGCCGGCGAATCACTACTCGCGCGCGGACTGATCGGACAGGCGATCGGCGCATATCTCAAGGGCTTCGAAACCGATTGGCGAGACGCGTATCCGGGCGTGAATGCGGTCACGTTGATGGAAATCGCCGATCCGCCCGATGAACGACGACACGCACTCATTCCTGTCGTGCGGTATGCGGTGGAGCGTCGCATCGCCGTCGGCAAACCCGATTACTGGGATCACGCGACGCTGGTCGAAGTCGCCGTGCTCGACAAAGACGAGCAGCGCGCGATGTCGTCGCTGAGCGATGCGCTCGCGTGCATACGCGAATCATGGGAGCCCGAGACGACCGCGCGAAATCTGAGGCTCATTCGCGAGGCTCGTGAACGGCGTCGCGAGCAGCCGGCATGGGCGAGCGACGTGGAAGCCACGCTCGATCGGAAGTCGAAGTCTGGGTAACGCACACTTCTTGCCGGCCGTTCGATTGCGCGTTGGCGATCGTTAGGACACTTCAGAGCATGTAACGTCCGCGCGGATCATGGGCGCCCGACACATAGCGAGACACCGATGTCCATCAACGACACCATCCTGCGAGCCAACAATTACTTGAAGGGCCGCGGTACACCCGATGTCGGCGACGTGCTCGCGTGGCGCCAGGAACTGCGGTCCGGTGGTCAGCCCGTTTTGGCACGTGCCTTGTCGCGCAAGCTCGCGGACCGTCTCATCGTCGGCAACGAGATGAGGTTCGATGAGGTGGACGCGATCTGGAAGGCCTGCAAGACGGACGAAGCCTTCTCGCATGCGCGGCGAGTACTCGGCCGGCTGATCTCGTCGGCGCTGCACAAGAACATCACGCCAGCAAAGGCGGGCGTGAAGGTATCGTCAGCGCAGAAGTTGCTGGAGCAGGCCGCGCTGATGACATCGAAGGACCCCGACCTGGCCGCCTCTGTTCGCCACGACTGGGCGCTCCGCATCCTGAAGCCCGATCTTGAAACGTCGAGCGCGGAAACACTCGGCATCGCCGGTGGCATTTGGAAGCGACGCTGGGAGTGGGACGGCAACATCACCAACCTCGAGCAATCGCTGCGACACTATCTTGCACCGGTCGAGCGCGATCAGCCTGAGTCCCCCGCTCCTCCGGTGGATAAGGGTGGTCTGGGGGTCACGGTTGGTGATGGCTACCCGGCGATCAATGCCGCGTTCCTTTGCGACCTGCTCGCGCATCAGACCGGCGACGCGGCCACTCGACGGGCCTATCAGGCTCGCGCGCAGTCGCTTCGCGAGCGCATCCGCGACGTCATCACCGGTACGAGCTATTGGGAACTGGTCACACGCGCGGAGGCGCAATTCGGGCTTGGCGAGCTCAAGGAGGCTGGGGAGTCGCTTCGGGAGGCGGCCAAGAAAACGGCGGATACCTGGGAACTTGAAACCACTGCCCGTCAGTTGGCGCGCCTCGGCTCGCTTCGCGGCATGAGCATCCCGGACACGGCGTCGGTTGTGTCGGCGCTCGTGGGCGAGGGCTCGGCGCGAGTGGAATCCGTGCTCGTCGGGAAGGTGGGACTCGCCTTGTCGGGCGGGGGATTCCGTGCGTCGCTTTATCACCTCGGCGTGCTTGCGCGGCTCGCGGAGTCAGATCTCCTGCGGCACGTGGAGGTGCTCTCGACAGTGTCAGGCGGGTCGATGGTGGGGGCCGCATACTACCTCCGGCTGCGCGATCTGCTGCAGGCTAAACGCGAGCTGAAGCCATCCGACTACGTGGACCTGGTGAGGAATCTGATCGAAGACTTTCGAAAGGGTACCGAGAGCAACCTTCGAAACTCGCTGTTCACCAGTTTCCGCTGTTGTCACGCGATCCTCTCGGGTGATGACCGCGCGTACTCCGAATGTGTCAGCGAGGCGATCTTCCGCTCGTTGTATAGCCGCACGATCACCGAGGATCCGCAGATGTCGGCGCTCGCGATTGTTCCCGAGGGACGCGATTCGGATTTTCATCCGCGGTATCACAATGTCGACCGGGCCGCGAAGGTACCGGCGATTGTCATCAACGCCACCACGCTCAATACCGGTCACTCGTGGCAATTCACCACGACCTCGATGGGTGAGTCGCCATTCGCCATCGTTGCGGGTGCCGACCCGCTGCCTCGACTGCGTCGCTCGTACTACGTCGATCAGCTCGGCACGATCGTTCGTCCGGTCACCCTCTCACAGGCCGTTGCCGCCAGCGCGTGCGTACCGGGCGTCTTTGCGCCGCTCACGTTCGACGCGCTCTATACGGGGTACGAGGTTCGCCTGGTGGATGGAGGCGTGTACGACAACCAGGGCGCCCTCGCACTCCTGCAGGAGGACTGCAACATCCTCATCGTCAGCGATGCGTCGGGGCAGCTCGGTCTCAGTGACGTGCCCGGTGGCGGTCACTTCTCGCCGCTGCTGCGCAGCAACGACATCTTCCAGGAGCGCATGCGTCACGCGAGTTTCGAGCGGCTGCGCGTGATGAAGAAGCAAGGGCAAATCAGCGGGCTCGCGTACGTGCACCTCAAGAAGGATCTCGATGCGGATCCAGTCGATTGGGTGGACTGCGACGATCCGACTCGCGACGACGATCAGCTGCCGGGAGCGTCAACAGACAATCCGAACACCAGCTACGGCATCTGGAAAGATCATCAGAAGCGGCTGGCGGAGATCCGAACCGATCTCGATGTGTTCGGCGACATCGAGGGGGCGGCGCTGATGGCGAGCGGTTACATGGCGATCAATGCCGAACTGAAGCGCCTGATCGCCGACGTGCCGGTGCTGACGCACGCGCGTCGGGAGACGACGTGGTTCTTTTCAGATGTGATTCCCGCGCTGTCGGCGCAGCACGCCGAGCTCGGCAGTCACCTTGCGAACGGGTCGAAGCAGTTCCTCCGTCTCGTCAGTCTCGATCACGGCGTCCGGCGGAGAGTCGAAGTGATTGGTGCGATCGCAGCAGTCGTGAGCGCCGCGCTCATATGGGCGACGTGGAGTTATTCCGTCACGCTGTCCGTGGGCTGGTTCGTGTTGACGCTCGCGGGGTTCGCGGCGTCCTACGTTGCACGATCGGCGCTGGGACGGTGGAGTTGGACCGTCGAACTGACCGATCCGAAAGGCATGCTGCGGTCGCGCGCCACGCGATGGCTCGTCGCGTTGACGTGGTCGAGGATGGCGCAATGGGCGGTGCCGCGCCTGACGCGCCAGTATCTCGAGGCGGGGCGACTCTCGCACCTCGGGATCCCCGCTGTGGCACCGCAAAAGTCCACGGTTCCGACGGATTCGGAGATGGGTGTCTAGCTGATCGAGGCGTCCGCATGTCGCGAGGGGTCGACCTCGGCGGTTCGCCCTCATTCCGGACGTTTCTCCTGCCGCCGATGATTGCGCCTCCGCATCCTTTCAAACTCACAGCGACGCGTGGTGGCACCGCCGGCCTGGCAACGGCGCCGAAGCCCGGATTTGGGTCGCCCGTTGCCGGGCAGCTTTGGTTCGCTCGTTGCTAGCACTTCGAGACGAACAGTGACGACGCTTCACGAAACCAAGACGACGAAAAGGCTCGAGCTAGGACACATCGTCTGCCCGATTGATCTGTCCGGACAGTTCCGATCGTCGGTGACGTACGCAACGGCGATCGCCCGCGCCCATAAAGCTGAACTGAGGGCTGTGCATGTGGTGTCGAGCGAGGGCGCGGCGTCGCCGGAAGGCGTGAGCTCTCTGGAACACGAGAGTCTCTTGGAGCAATTGCGCGAGTGCCTGCTCGAAACGAATTCCTCGCACGAGTTCATCGGTGCTGCAGTCCGGCAGGGCGATCCCGGTACGCAGATCCTCGAGTTCGCGCGAAGGCTGCGCGCGAACCTGATCGTGATGGGAGCCCCTGGCGCCGGCCGGCCGGAACGCCCGATGGGTCCCGTGGCCGCCGTTGTGGTCGGGCGCTCCGACTGTTCAGTGCTGACGGTTCCAACGCATCCAGCAACCTCGTCGAACGAGTCGGGAGTGTTCAGCCGAGTCGTATGCGCGGTCGATCCCACACCTTCGTCCGTGAGCGTCATTCGGCAGGCGCTCTCCCTTGCCTGGGAGACGGAAGGGCGGCTCATCTTCGCCTGCGTGTTGTCTGACGACGATTCCATTTCTGCCTCGCAGACTCGTGACAACCTCCGGTCGGCGATTCCTCCCGAAGGAAATCGATGGTGTGACATGGACATCAGCGTGACGAGAGGCAAACCGAGTGTCGAAATCATGCGGCTGATCGCACAGCAGGGGGCGGATCTGCTGGTGATCGGTGCGCCGCCCCGGTGGACGTCCACTGTGCGCGCGGTACTCGGCCAGTCGCCATGCCCCGTGCTCGTCACGCACGACGCCCACCCGTTGCCTTGGCCGGCGGTGACGCGAGACTCCACTGGGCCGCTGGCGTAGACCATACAACTCGTGACGAGCATGACCACTCTTCGCGTGCTGGTGGCGACAGATGGATCGGCGCCGGCCCGTGCCGCTCTCGCGACCGTCGTCGATGTCCCATGGCCCGAGGGCACACGCGCTCGCGCCGTTGTCGCCAGGCAGGCCAGCGCTGACCGGCGTTCTACTCTGCTGTCAACGCTCGATCGCAGTGCCGATGCGGAAGCTGCGAGTGCGCGGCATGTGCTCGCGCGGCGGTGGCCCGATGTGGAGGCGCGTGTCGTCGACAAGGCGCCGGTAGAGGGAATCCTTGCCGAAGCGGATCGATTTCAGAGCGACGTCATCGTTCTCGGCTGGCGCGGCCACGGAGCCGTACGTCGGCTTCTGATGGGCAGCGTCTCACGTGGGGTCGTGCGGGGCGCCAAGTGCGCCGTCCTTGTCGTCAGGCGACGACCGCGGCGTGTGCGGCGGATTGCGATCGGATTCGACGGCTCTCCGCATGCGTTGCGCGCAGTGACGTTGGTCGGACAGCTGGTGCCGCCTCCGGATGGAAGGGTCACCCTCGTCGGTGTCGTGGAACTCATGGCGACACCCTCGCGCGCGCCGACCGTCGCTGGCATTCGATCGACGATTGCCCGCGAGATCAGGCGCCTCAATACCGCACGTTCCAAGCAGGCCATGAAAGCGCTGAACGCCGCCGCCAGGGAACTCAACCGCAGCGGCTGGCGGACACGAATCGAATTGAGGACAGGCGAGCCATTGCGGGAGCTGGTCGCGACAATGAATGCGGCGCAGCATCAGCTGCTCGTGGTGGGGGCGAGAGGCACGAGCGGCATTCGCCACCTGCTTCTCGGGAGCGTCGCCGAAGGCGTCCTCAACCGGAGTGCTCTTCCGGTATTGGTCACCCGATGAGACCAGCGATGATCGAATTCACTCGTATTCTCTCTCCCGTCGATTTCAGCGAATCATCGACGCGTGCACTCGCCCATGCGGTTGCGCTCGCGCGGTGGTATCAGTCACAACTGACCGTGCTGCACGTCGTGCCGACGTTCGAGCCGATGCAGGTTCGGGGCGATCTGGGACAGCCCGTTCATATTGCCGCCCCATTGACGCGCGAAGAAGTCGTCGCCGAACTCCGTCGTCAGCTCGAGGTCGTTGGTGTCGTGCCGGATGCGAGGTTCGTCGCGCAGGCAGGAGACGCGTCATCAACCATCGTTGACCAGGCAACGACGGGGCGGGCTGACCTCGTTGTGATGGGGACCCACGGCCGTCGCGGATTCAAGCGTCTTCTCCTTGGTTCAGTGACGGAGACCGTGTTGCGTGAAGCACCGTGTCCCGTGCTCACGGTCCCGCCTGATACGCGAGCTGACCGTTCCCAGGTCGTGACCTTCAAACGCATCCTCTGCGCGATGGATTTTTCGCCGGCGGCGCTGCAGGCCTTCGGCTTCGCCTTGAATCTTGCCCGCCAAGCCGATGGCGCGGTCACCCTGCTACACGTGGTGGAGTGGTTGGCCGAAGAGCAACCGCGAACCTTCGGACGTTTCGATCTCCAGGAGTTCCGTCAGCAGATGATTGGCGACGCGGAGCAACGGCTGCACACCCTGGTCGAGGGCGAATCGCAGACCTGGTCCGCGATCAAAGAGGTCATTCTGTTTGGCCGCCCCCATCGCGAGGTTCTTCGAGCGGCGGACGCGGATTCCGTCGACCTGATCGTCATGGGCGCTCAAGGCAGGGGAGGCGTGGATCTGGCGCTGTTTGGATCGACAACGCAGCAGGTCGTGAGAGGAGCCCAATGCCCTGTGATGACCGTGCGCGGAGCGGGGCACGCATAGGGAAAAGAACCCGGAGAACCGAGTCACTGCTTCGGATGGAGTGTTCCCATGCCACTCAAGCCTGTTCGCGGGAAGAAGGCGACACGACGCGCAGCCGGACCGAGGCGCGGCAGCCGCTCGCCTCGGCCGGCGGCGCGGAGGTCCGGGCATCCAACGTCACTGCCCCGCGCCGCGAAGCTCACACGCGATCGGACTCATGACGTGCGGCCTCCTGGTCACCTACGCGTGATCGGCGGCGAGGTTGGTGCGCGCGATCGCGATCACATCGCTCGAAAACTCGGCACGAGGTTCGGGAAGTTTGGTTCATCCATCGAGCGGATGACCGTTCGACTGTCTGATGCCAACGGCCCCAAGGGTGGGCGCGATCGGATTTGCCAGATCAAAGTCGTGCTCAGCGGGCTTCAGAGCGTCGTGGTGGAGGAAAGGGACTCGGCGCTCCAAGGCGCCATCGATCGTGCGATGCATTCGGCGGCGCTGGCCGTACGGCGAAGCCTACAACGTCGCCGATTGAAATCACGGCGCCATCGGGCTTCGCCGCGGCTTAGAGCGGCGCCTTGACCGCAGGTGGCAGCTGGTTGGTCGTTCTGCTCGCGAAGCAGGTCACGGCTCTGAATCGTCGCCAGCGATCGCGTCGATGAATTGCTCCAACCGTTCGGTGTCGGCGTCGGTCCAGCCGTCAGGAGGTACAACGCTCGCCCAACCCTTGACGTACTCCGACGAATAGTCGTGTCCGAAACCCGGCGGCACGCCGAGCTGGTTGAGCAGATCGCCTACCGCCTGCACGCCCGACACGATTGGAAACCAGCGCATGGCCTCAGGCACGTCGAAGCCGCGGGGCGGAGCCATCCAATCGGGTCGCCACCAAAGCGCCTTGGCACTCCAGAAGACCGCCGGATCGGCCGGATGCTGAAGGTAAACGATCCGCGGGGTCGGCCAGTCAGCGTCCAAAGTCGCTTGATGCGGATCCCGGTTCAAGAACCGCACGGATTGCCCCCCGTTGAAGATCGGCTGCCAGAAGGGCGACCCGCGATCGCGCTCGTGTGTGAGCTGCGAATGGATAGGGTTGCTTTGTTCACCGCCGGCGATGAGCGCGCCATCCGTCCGGGCCACGATGTTGGCGACCGAGGAGGCTGCGTCCACTCCCACGAACGGCGCTTCCACGCCCGCGGCGCCAAGGCTCTTGCCGAACAGGACAAGCTTCGGCCGCCGATCCGGCGGGAGCTTTGACCACCGCGCGCGAACAGCGTTGAAGAGCGTGATCCCCGCTTCGTTCGCGAGGCCAGCGTCCATGAAGACGGCGAGCAGGCTCGGCAGGAAGGAGTACTGGATCGCGACGATCGCCGTGTCGCCGCGCTGCAGCTGCTCGAGCGAAGCCGTGGCTTTGGGGACCATCCAGCCCGTGCCGGTGGGCACCCACACGACCAGCACTTTTCGATCAAACCCGCCCGCGCGCTCGAGCTCACGGACCGCGAGCTGCGCGCGCTGCTCGGCGGAGTCTGCAGAACGCACCCCTACGTAAACCCTCACCGGAGTAGCGAGCTCGGCATCGGCGCCGTGGAACCTCGCAAGCTCCTGCGGGCTGGTCGCCGTCGCCACGAAGTCGCGACCCATGCGTCCCAGCGTGTCCCATGCGACGAACGATGGGCCGCTGCCGGACACCGATGACGACCCGGGCGCCACGACTCCCGCGGTCGTTTCCTCGTTCCTCGACGCGTTGATGGAGTTGACGGCCACTGTGAGGGCGGGAAGCGCGACTCCGCGACCGAGCGCGATGCCGATCACGGCGGCGAGCAGTGCTGTTGCAGGCACCGACACGATCGGGGGCACGTGGCTCTGGATCGACCGCTTGCCTGCGGCAACACCGTAGACAATGACGCGCCCGACGACCACCAGGAACATTCCGGCGAACGGCGACAGCGCGCTGATCAGCATTCCGTCCAGCCAGATGAGGGACGCCATCCCCATGAAGCTGCGTTGCTCGTTTTGCCAGCCGAGCCATCGCGTCGCGCCGATGAAGATCGCAACGAGCCATGCGGCTGACAGCACGATCCGGCCACGCCGGCGGATCACATTGCCGGGCGAGCGTCCCCGCCGCTCGAGGAGTCGATGCACCGCACGTCCTGCCAACGTGCCGATCCCATAGCCGATTGCCAGACAGATCGCGCCGATCCCGGTCTGCATCTGCCACGACCGCGGAATCAGTGTTGGCGTCAGTGACTGCCACCAGAACAGAAGTGCGAGCAACGAGCCGCTGAGCGTCGGCGTCCCGAGCGCGCCTCGGCGCTGAGCGGCTACTGGCTTGTCGGGATTCTGCATGCGCGTTCTACGTGCACTGATACGCCGGCCATGGTACTTCTGCGACGGGAGGTGCACTGACGTACTCGATGGATTGTGGACGCGGCTCTTGCGTGACTCCGACGCGGGCGTCGCCGTGGAGCGGAGGTCACGCCGCTCAAGCAGACGAATGTCAATTCTCCCCTTGACGTTCGAAAGGAGCAGCTGTTAGATTCCTTTCGTCCGTCGAAAGGAGCGAGGTGACCTCCTCGACGTGATGGCCGTGAAGTGAAGGGCTGATGGGCGCGATCGCTGAATTGTTGCGGCGGCTTCGTTCGCTGATTGGCCGGCAGCGACTCGAGCATAGGCTCGACGACGAGATCCGGTTCCATGTCGAGCAACAGATCGAGAAGAACACGCGTTTCGGCATGACACCGGACGAAGCGCGCCGGCAGGCGTTGATCGTATTCGGCGGCGTCGAACGGATCCGCGAGCGGACACGGGACGAGTTCCGCGTCGTCACGATCGAGGACCTCGCGCGCGATGTTCGCTACGGTCTTCGCTCGCTCCGACGCCATCCGGCGTTCTCGGCGATGGCGGTGCTGTCGCTCGCGATCGGCCTCGGTGCCAACGCGCTGGTCTTCGGCGTTGTGCACGCCATGCTCTTTCGCAGCTCTCCGTTCGTGCAACCCGAGACGCTGGTCAACATCTACGAAACGGAGGGCGGGCGGGCCTCCGCCCCGATGTCCCACCCGAACATCGAGGATTTGCGCAAGGGCACGACGCACGTCTTCAGTGGCATGGCTGCGTCCACGTATGCCTTCGCTCCGATCGACGGCACGTCAGGGATGGTGATGGGCGAAGCGGTGACAGGAGGCAGCTTCGCCCTCCTCGGCATCGAACCTCATCTTGGCAGAGCGATTCAGCCCGAGGACGATGTTGCGCGCGGCGGGCATCCGGTTGTGATGCTCAGCTACGGATTCTGGCAGCGCGCGTTCGGTGCCGACCCGCACGTCGTCGGCCACACCCTGCGGATGGGAGGTCGCAGCTACACGATCATCGGCGTCGCGCCGGCTACATATAGCGGCGGATTGCCGGCGTTGACTCCGGCCTTCTACGTGCCGATGGTCATGGTCGACGAGCTGATGGGCATCGAGATGCTCGATCAACGCGCTTGGCACAGCTTCGTAGCAAAGGCACGGCTCGCACCAGGTATCACGCGAGCCCAGGCCGAGCATGCGGCTTCACTCGTGGCCGACAGTCTCACCCACGAACGGCCTCCCGGGTGGATCCCTGGACGGCGGTTCTCGCTCGTGCCCACGTCCGAGGTGCAGATCCTCCCGAGTGTGGATCCGCTACTGCGAGCCGCGGCCTGGCTCCTTGTGGCTGTCGTGGGGCTGGTCGTGCTGCTCGCGTGTACGAATCTCGCGAGCTTTCTGCTGGCGCGTGCCCTCGATCGAGCGAATGAAGTCGCAGTGCGGCGTGCCCTGGGCGCAACGCGCGCGGCCCTTGTCCGCCAGCTGCTCGTGGAGAGCGCGCTGCTCGGCGTTGCCGGTGCGACAGTTGGTCTTCTGCTGGCCCTTGCCCTCCTCAGTGTCCTGCTGTCGATCGATATACCGCTCCCGTTCGGCATGAGGCTCGACCTGCACTTCGGTCTCGACTCGAAGGCGCTGTTCGATTGGCGAGTGCTGGCACTCACCGCCTGCGGCGGCATCGTGGCCGGCGGCCTTCTCGGCCTCGTCCCTGCCGTGCAGGGGACACGCGCCGATCGCGGCTCCGCACTCAAGACAGGCGGCAGAGGAGCCGACGCGCCAGGTCCTCTCCGCTGGCGCAATGCGTTGGTCGTTGCCCAGATCGCGACCTCGCTCGTGCTGCTCGTCGGGGCAGGGCTGTTCCTGAGAAGTTGGCAAGAGATGCTCGCGATCGATCCAGGGTTCGGCCGGGCTCCGACTGCGATCCTGTCCGTCATGTTGCCGGTGGCGCGTTCGACTTCAGTCGATGCCGTACAGCGGACGCGTGGCTTGCTCGAACGCTTCCGCGCTCTGCCTGGTGTCGAAGCGGCCGGGATCATCTGGCCACTGCCGCTCGACTTCAGTTCCAGCTTCACCGAGTTCACAGTCGACGGCCACAATCCTCCCGCCGGCCGCGAGGCGTTTCGCGCGGAGAACGCCAAAGTGGATGGGGGGTTCTTCGATGCGGCCGGCATGACGATCGTGGCTGGACGTACTTTCAATGATGGCGACCGCCGCGACAGTCAACCAGTGGCCGTGATCAGTCAAGCCATGGCACGTCGTTACTGGCCGGACGGCAACGCACTCGGCCGCATCCTGCGCCGGCCTGATGCGGCGCAGCCTGACCTGATGGTCGTGGGCGTGGCGAGCGACATCAACATGCGATCGCTTGGGGAGACTCCGCTCGACGTCATCTACGAGACCTATACCCAGACTCAAGGCAGCGCCGGCTTCGCATTCGTCGTCCGTGCGTCGACTGATCCGGTGCGGATCTCACCTGCGCTCGTCGCCGCTGCACACGAGATCGATCCCGACCTGCAGGTCTTCCAATCCACGACCATGGCCCAGCATCTGGCGATGTCGCGTCTGCCGTCGCAACTGGGCGCCTTGATGTTGTCGGCGTTCGCAGCGCTGGCGTTAGCACTGGCAGTCACGGGCGTGTATGGGCTGGTCC
Source organism: Vicinamibacterales bacterium (assembly GCA_036407095.1). GTDB lineage: Bacteria > Acidobacteriota > Vicinamibacteria > Vicinamibacterales > UBA2999 > Gp6-AA40. The sequence continues at coordinate 119,747 of DASWZV010000155.1, forward strand.
GCTACGCCGTGGCGAGGCGCAGTCGCGAGGTCGGAATCCGTATGGCGCTCGGGGCCGATGCCAAAGGAGTCGCGCGGCTGCTCGCCACGCAGGGCCTGCGATTGGTGGTGATCGGCGGCGCAATCGGCGTGGCCGTGTCGCTGGTCGCGGCCCGCGTCCTTGCGACGCTGCTGTTCGGTGTCGGCACGTTCGAGCCTGTCGCCGTGATAGGCGCGCCGATCGTTCTGGGCGCCGCGGCATGGCTGGCCGCGTATCTACCCGCACGGCGCGCGAGCCGCGCCGACCCGCTCGTCGCTCTGCGCACCGACTGAGCGACCGATCGTATTGAGGCGGCACGAAGCAAAGACGGTCGGCAAATCGGTTTGCGCCGACACAGTCTTTCTAGTCGAGCGCCGGCTTCTCGATGCGGTCGATGACAACCACCTCCACAGGCCCACGGGCGCTCTCGAGTTTCAGGCCGAGTTGCTCCTGAACCGCTGTGAAGAGGTTCGGCGCGTCGGGATCAGCAGGCGGCGGCGGCGTGCCCGGCACATCGGGCGGCAGACCAGGAATCCCGCCTCCCAGGTCCGGTGTCCACTTCAGCGTGAAGTCGTAGTAGGGGCCAGTCAGTCCGGTCTTGTCGATCACCCGCCGGCCCACCAATGGGGTCAGGGCCCCCGCCACCACTGCCATCGGCACGCCGCTGAACGCGGCGATCCCGGGAGTGATTCGCAGAGATTCGCAGGCGGCGACGCCGGCCGTTGGCGGCGCCGGCTGAGGGTCGCCGCGTTCCAGCCGCGCGGCGATCTTCGCCCGGCATTCGGCGGAGGTCTCCTTGAACGCCGGACCGAAACGCTTGTCGGTCCGCGCGAACACCAGGTTGTAGACGGGCAGCTCGCGTGTTTCCCTGTGGGTCACCATCTTGAAGCGGTCCTTCAGCATGTTCGCGACCATCACGAACATCGCGCGTGAGGCCGCGGGACCGCTGTCCGCGGCCTTGGCCGCGATGGTGTAACGCTCCGTATCGACCCAGTCCGGCATCCCGAAAATCCGACCCTGCACGTCCAGAAACGCCTGCATGACAAGGATTCGCGGCGTAATGCCCGCCACGTCGTAGCGGCCAGGCGTTGTCGACATCCGTGGCTGCGCACCTCCGGATGCGTCGAATGCCTTGATGGACACCACCTCGAAGCGCGACTCCGGATCGACCGGAGGCCCAGCGGGCGCGGAGCGTGGTACCTGGCCAGCGCTGAGCGACGCTGCGTCGATCGTTCCCGTGACGATGGGGACGGCGAGCGCCAACGCTGAGACCGTCGCCACGATGATCTGCTTCGCCAGCGTCATTTCTTTCTCGTCCTTTCTGTCTCCTGTGTAGTAGGAGCTGTTTTTCGCATCACGCGCCGATCGAATCACCCATTGGACGCGCGACGGCGGCTTACCGTTCGTTCATGGGACGTGCGCGTCCCGCGAGCGCACGTCGTCTCGCGCGACACGGACAGGCGTGGCGCATTCCTTCACCGCTTGACTGGCATGCGCGCTGCATATATGCGTGGCGCATACTTCTGCCATGGCCACCGATCGCGATCGCATCGACGTCCATCTGCCGCTCAGGCCGGTCGAGTTCCACGTCCTTCTCAGTCTGGCTACGGGTGACCGCCACGGCTTCGGCATCATCGAAGACATCGAAATGCGTGGAGACGTGGCGGTGCCCGATGTCGGGACGATGTACCGCGCCTTGGCGCGGATGGTCGAGAGCGGTCTGATCGACGCTGCGCCGTCACCGCAGTCCGCGGATCCGCGGCGAAGCTACTACCGCATCACCGCCCTTGGCGTTCGTGTGGCGAAGGCCGAGGCGCGCCGGCTCGACGCGCTCGCACGTGCCGCGCGACTCGGTGGTCTCCTCGACAAGAAGAAGACGACATGAAACGCGAGTGGCTCATGCGTCTTTCGGAGCGATGGTTTCGGCTGTTGCTCCGCCTGTATCCCCCCGACTTCCGCGACGACATGGGCGACGGTGTCCTCGATACCTACTTGCACCGCGCGCGTGTCACGCTCGACCGCCGCGGCACGACAGGGCTGGCGTGGCTCTGGGTACGCGCGTGTCTCGATGCGCTCCGCAACGGTCCGGGCGAGCATCTGCGCCCCGCGGTGTCGTGGCGGCGCACCGGCAATTGGGGGCGCGATTTCGAGCTGGCGCGACGTCGTCTGCTGCGATCGCCGATGTTCGTCGCCGCGACGCTTGGAACGCTCGCCGTCGGCCTCGGCGCATTCGCCGTCGTGTACACCGCGGTCGACACGATCGTGCTCACGCCCATGCCGTACCGCGCGCCGGACGGCCTGTACGTCGTCTGGCGCGATCAATCCAAGTCAGGCGGCAGTGCGCGTGATTGGCTCGCGGGTCCCGATGTCGCAGACCTGCAGAACGCGCACGGTGTGATCGAGAGTGCGGCGGGGATGCGACTGTCGGTGCCTGCGCTTTCGGTTCGTCCCGATGGCGAGCCGCAGCAGGTACTGGCGATGCTCACGTCGCCCAACATTTTCGATCTGCTCGGCGCGACACCGGTCGTTGGACGCGGGTTCGGTGCACACGAAGTCGGTCCGACACGTCCGCCGATCGTCGTCTTGAGCCATGCGCTCTGGAAACGGCTCGGCGGCGATCCCGCGATCGCCGGCTCGCAGGTGTGGTTGAGCGGCGCACCGTACACGGTGGTTGGCATCATGGGACCGACGTTCCGATTCGTCCGGCACGCCACCCTCGGTCCGCCGCAGGAACCGGACCTCTACATCCCGTTCGCGTTCCATCTCGCCGATCAGGATCCCCGCGACCCCAATCAGACGACGTTCGCGGCGGTGATGCGCGTGCGCGCCGGCACCTCGCCCGGGGGTGCGGCGGCGGCAGTCGATGCGGTCGCGCGCGTGATCAACGCGCGCAACCATCAGACACCGCGCGTTCAACTGCACGCGATTCAACTACAGGACGATCTGATTGCGCCCGTTCGCCCCGTGCTCCTGTCGCTCGGTCTCGCGGCAGCGTTTCTTGTCCTGGTACTCACCGTCAACCTCGCGTCGCTGCTGCTGGCGCGAGCGACCGAACGTGAGCGTGAGTTCGCGGTGTCGCGAGCGCTCGGCGCCAACAGCGCCGCGATTCTCCGCGCGATGGTGATCGAAGGCGGCGCGCTCGGGTTGATGGGTGGCGCGCTCGGCGCGGCGGCCGGCTCGTGGGGAGCACGATTCCTCGTGGCGCTCGCGCCGCTGGATCTGCCGCGCCGCAGCGAAATCGCGCTCGACTGGCGGGCCGCGATGGTCGTGATCGCGGTCGGATTCGGACTCGGTGTGGTGGCGGCGGTGCTGCCCGCTGCGTGGGTCTCGCGCGTCTCCGCCTTCGCATCGCTTCGGCGAGACAGGTCGCTGGCGACGTCGCCCGTGATGTCCGTCATGCGCGGCGCCGGCGCGACCGGGCGGTGGCGCCGTGGCATCGTCGTCGCGCAGGTCGCGCTCACGGTAGTGCTGCTGTTCGCGGGCGGACTCGTCGCGCGCAGCTTCGAGCGCCTGCTCGCCTCCGACCCGGGATTCTCTTCGGCCAACGTGCTCACGTTCCGTGTGGCGATGGACCCGCGCCTGTTTCCGAAGGCGAGCGAGGCTTTCGCGTTTCAGGCGCGTGTCGAAACCGCGCTGACCTCATTGCCCGGCGTCAGGACCGTCGGCGCCACCGCGGCATTGCCATTGACGACATCGGCGCCGCAGAACAGCGTCTGGTCCTGGCAGGAGAAGGTCGGCTTCCCGGGTGCGCCTGGCAACACCGGAGATGCGCAGCGCGATTCTGTGCTCGTCGACATCATTGCCGCTCGCGCCGGCTACATCGACGCGATGAGCATGCGCATGGTCGATGGGCAACCGTTCACGCGGAATCGTCCCGACAATGTCTACGAAGCGTTGATCGATCAGCAACTGGCACGCCGCTTCTTCCCGACAGGAACGCCGATCGGGGCATCTATCCTCTTTATCCAGGGGAAATCACTTCGTGTGGTCGGCGTCGTCAAGCAGACGCGGCTGGCCAACCTGCACGAGGACGGCCGGCCGCAACTCTTCATCCGCGCCGAAGACTGGGTTCGGAACATGCCGGTGTGGGTCATCAAGACGAATGGCGACCCTCGTGCGCTTGCCGCTGACGTGCGGCAGGTGATTCGCCGGATCGACCCGCGCATTCCAGTCTCGGCGGTGCAGACGATGGACGACATCGTGACCGATGCGTTGCGCCAGCAGCGCATCAGCGCGGTGATGATCGGCGGCTTTGCAATTGGCGCCCTGCTGCTCGCGTCGATGGGGCTGTTCGGGATGATCACCGGCTCTGTCGTACGCCGTCACGGTGAGCTGGCGATTCGCCTGGCACTTGGCGCGAATCATCGACGGATGGTTCACTTCGCGCTCGCCGAGGGCGTAGTGCTCGTGTTGATAGGGATGGTCCTCGCGATTCCAGGGGTCTATGCGGCTGGCGATCTCATTCGCGGTCTCCTCGTCGACGTGTCGCCCTGGGACCCACTTACGCTTTCTGCTGTGACAGTCGGTCTGCTGCTGGTCACGCTCGCGGCCTGTTACCTGCCCGCGCGCCGCGTGCTGAGGATCGATCCCGCAACGCTGTTGCGACAGAGCTGATACCGGGCCGCCTGAAGGCGCCCACCACGACAGTGCTGATACCGGGCTTCGTGAAGGCGGCCCCAACGACAGAGGAGAACATGGAAAGTCGTCGAACATTTCTCGAGCTCGCGGCGGCGTCGTTGCTGCCGGTTCGACTCGAGACCGCGGCCGCCGCGCAGTCCGCACTGGGCGATCAGCCACTCGGCGTCATCGCGAGACACGCGTTGACCGGCCCGCTCGAAGGTTACGAAGTGGTGCTCTCGCGGAGCGCCCTGCGCTACTTCCCGGGGACTTCGACCCCCGTGCATCGTCATCCGGGTGTCGTGCTCGCGTACGTCCTCGAGGGGCGGGTGCGTTTCGCGATCAACAACGAGGCGGAGCAGATCGTCGTGGCCGGCAGTACGTTTTTCGAGCCGCTGGGCGCGGTGCACACGACGTCTGGCTCCGCGAGTGCCGACGAACCAACACGCATTCTCGTCTTCGAGGTGCGCCCGAAGGAGCAGGCATGATGCGATTGCGAATCGTCGTCACGGTATCCGCCCTGGTGCTCACAGCGGTGTCGGCCCGCGTCTTCGGGCAATCGACGAGCGCGCCGGTGTGGGAAGCGCTCGTGCGAGCACCGCTTCCAACGGACGTCGAACCGGTGATCAGCGTCAATGGTCTCACGATGCCGGCGGAGCCGGTTGCGCAGCATTCGCACGCGGGCCCGACCATCGGATACATCGTAGCGGGCGAGATCGAGAACCAGGTCGAACCCGATCCGCCGGCGATTCACAGACCCGGTGGCCACTTCTACGAAGCGCCGCGACAACTGCACACGATGATGCGCAACCTGAGCGCCGAGCCCGCGACGCTGCTCATCTTCCACGCGGGCCGCACCGGAGTACCGGCGCCGCTGCTCGAGCCGCTGCCGCACGAGACGATCAAGCTGTCGTTCGTCGCGCCGCAGACACAGTGGCAGGTGCCTCTGACGTCGACGGCCAACCAGGAGTTGCGGCTGGTACGCGTGACACTGCCCGTGGGCTCACGAGCGGAAGCGCCGACGCACACCGGGCCGGGCATGGTCTACGTCGTGGAGGGGACGATCACGATCGCGGGCGCATCAGCGCAGCTACTGACCTACAGCGCCGGCGATCTGTTCCAGGATCCGCCCAATCGGCAGGGCCTCATCTATCGCAACCTGACTGGGAAGGAGACGGCGAAGGTGCTGATGTTTCACGTCAGCGATCCCAAGGCGCCGTTGCAGAACCCGCCGATGATGCCCTACGTCGCCGTGCATCAGCCGGTATTTGTCCCGGCATCGAAGGCCGCGTTCGTGCAGGACGACGACCTGGTCATCGGCGTGGCGCGTGGCACCACGGCGAAGGCGTATATGGCGCTCGACCTGGTGCAGCACGGGTCGGTGGACGACGAGATGCCGGACGGACCGATCGAGGCGACGTGGTGCAGCACGTGCGGCACCGGCGCGGTGTTCCGCGCCGAGCTCGACCGACGGCGTTTGCACTTCGAATACGACAGCATGGTGAACGCGAACGAAGTGCACCGCGATGTCGAGACCGGCAGCCGATGGCAGCAGTCCACCGGCGAGGCGATCTCCGGTCCGTTCAAGGGGCGCACGTTGACGCTCTATCCGTTCATCCTCACCACGTGGAAAGCGTGGCGTACCCGGTATCCGAACACGACGATTCTGCAGCCCCTGCCGGGATACGCCGAACGGATGCCGATCCTCAGGCCGCGCATGAAGCAGAACAGGACGTCGGGCGAAGGCGCGGCTCCCGATGGCTCCTTCAGCAGGGACGATCGACTCCGGCCGCGGGAGATGATCGCCGGCCTGGCCGTCGGCCCTGAGACGATGGCATTCCCGATTTCGGCGCTGCGCACCGCGCGCGTCGTGAACGAACGCCTGGGAGGCGTGCCGATCGTCGTGATTCATCAGCCGTCATCCGACACCACCACGGCCTTCGACGCGCGCGCCAACGGCAAGGTCCTGCGGTTCCAGGCGGCGAACGCGGATGCCAGCAAAGTGATCGACACCGGCACGCGTACGACGTGGGATGCCTACGGGCTGGCGATCAACGGCCCATTGAAGGGCACCCGGCTCAAACCGTTGATCCTCGTTCCCGAGTTCTGGTTCGCCTGGTCGCAGTTCAGGCCCGGGACGCGCCTCTACACCAACCGCTGAGACGCAGGTCGCGCATGCGCGAGCTCGAGGAGGAGTTGCAAAAGGCATTGAGATGATATATATCATCTAAATAACGATTATGCGGTATCCCGTACAGCACAAGCAACGGACGCGCGAGCGGATCGTGCGTGCCGCCGCGCGGCGCTTTCGCAACCGAGGTACTGAAGGTGCGGCCATTTCCGAACTGATGCGGGACCTCCACCTGACGCACGGCGGCTTTTATCGCCACTTCGGCAGCAAGGAGGGCCTCGTCGTCGACGCGTTCGCAGCCGCGCTGAAGGAGTCGGGGGACCGTACGTTCACCGCGATCGAGAAGGCCCCGCCTGGCGGCGAGATCCAGGCACTGATCGATGCGTACCTCGATCCGAAGCACTGCGACGACATCGCGGGCGGATGCCCGGTCGCCGCGCTGGCCTGCGAGATTGCCCGACGACCAAAGGGATCGCGCGGCCCGTTTCTCGAGGCCCTCCGCGCGCACATCCGGCGCATCGAGCAGTTCATGCCGGGTGCGACGGTCGAGGCACGCCGCCAAAAGACGATTGCGCTCTTCACCGGTATGGCGGGAACGCTGATGGTGGCTCGCGCCTTTACCGACGAGCGGGATCGTCGAACGATTCTGGAAGGCGCAAGAAAGTTCTATTCGGCGGCGATTCAGGGTTGATTTTTTTTGGGTTCTATAAGATGACATATGTCATCTAAAGCTCGGAAAGTGAGGCCAATCATGTCGACGGTCCTTCTCGGTGTGGTGATCGTGGCGTTGGCGGCAGCCGTCGTGGTCGCGATTTTCCGTGTCATGTGGAGCGCGCGGACATCCGCTCGCCAGTCTCCGATCGCGGTTGCCAGCGCGGTCACGTTGTCATTGTGGGCAATCATCACGGCGCTGCTTGCCCAACGAGGTTTCTACCAACCTCACGACGCGTACAGCCCGCCGACTGTTGGGATCGCGCTAGGTCTGACGCTCGCGGTGTTGGCTGCGTGGCTCTTCCTCTTTCCACCATTGCGCGCACTTCTCACGAACCAACGACATCTGATCCTGCTCAACCTGTGGCGCCTCGTCGGCGTCGTCTTTCTGATGTTGATGGCGACCGGTCAGATGCCAGCGCTGTGGGCTCTGCCGGCCGGGATTGGCGACCTGATCGTCGGAGTCACGGCGCCCTGGATCGCTCGCCATGTCGACACGCGGGAAGGTAAGCGGCGCGCGATCGCTTTCAACCTGTTTGGCATGGCAGACCTGATTGTGGCGGTGGGCCTCGGCGTCATGACCTCCCCCGGCCCTGCGCAGGTCTTCAGCACGACACCGACGTCAGAGTTCGCCACCCAATTCCCGTTCGCGCTGGTGCCGACATTCCTGGTGCCGCTTGCCTTCGTTTTTCACGTCGTCTCGTTGTGGCAGTTGCTCAGTGAGACGTGGGTGACGCGGCCAGCCTTTTCGCTGCGGAGTGTCTGATCAGAGAGTGATACTCATCACGTGTGCCCGTCCGGCGTTGGGCAGTCGTAAGCTCCAGGGCGTCGGCGCGTCGCTGTCAGGCGATGGGAGACTCGCGGAGCGCGGGAAGCATCACTCCGAGCTCGACTGACTCAACGCCCGACTGCCGTGGCCTGCCCGCTTTATTCCCCAGGCGATCAATGCCCCGGCAACCGCCGCAGTCGCGATCGTGAAGGCTGGCAACCCGACGCGGTCGATCAACGGCACGGCGAGCGCCGTCATGAAGCCACCGCCAAGGATCGGACGCGTGATGATCTGCCGATAGCTGTAGCCTCTGACGACGTCGGTTTGCCGCGACGGGTCGACCATGTCCAGCATCACGAAGCCGCAGGCGAGCATGCCCTGGGATTCGCCGAACTCGGGAATGGAATGCTCGAACCAGTGCTGCCGGAAGATGCGCCGCCCGATGACCATTGTCACGAAGACGCTCCAGCCAATCGCTGCCACCGCCAGGATGATCAGCGGGCCGATGTACGCGCCGATCGCTCCCAACGACAAAGTGCCGACCGCGCAGATGATGACACCGTCGATCGCCATTCCGCCGAGCCCTTCGACGGCGCGACGATTGACGGCCCACTCGAAACCGTACCGCCGTGCGCAGAGCTGAACGATCACCGCGGCCGGGAACGTGAAGGGGAAGAGCGGAAACCTGTCGAAGAAGTCGGATCCGGCGAGATGGAATACCACGCGGAACAGCGCGAGCAGAGCGATGGCGAGCGCAATCGTGACGCCCAGGAACACGGCTGCCGCCGTGACTTGAGCCATCCCTTTCCACTCGTCCATTGGCCGATCGTCTGGGCCCGGCAGATGATGATCGATGTCGAAGTCTTCGTCGGGGGAGATTGGATTCTGACGCACGACGGGGATCGAGGGCGATCGGATTGCGTAGTTGACGAGCGTCGTACCGATGACGATACCGCTGAGGATGCCGATGGTCGCAAGCCCGAGCCCGACATAGAGGAGATCTCCGACGCCGTATTGCTGGAGGACCGGGGTCAGACCAGCCAGAGTGCCGTGCCCGCCGTTGAACGACATCTCGAGCAGCGCACCCGCCTTGCGATTGATTCCGAATACGGGTTCCAGCAGGAGCCAGACGAGAGTGCCGCCGACTGCGAATTGGCCCATCGACATCACGCTGATCATGATCACGTGCGAGCCCGAGATGCTCCAGATCTTCTTGAGGGGCGGCAGATGCTCGCCCAACAGAAGCGAGGCGGACATCATGGTGACCAGCAGGCCCGGCAGCTGCCTCCAGACGGCGAATACATTCTCTGGAAAGAGCCCGGTCCCGCCGAGAAGTCGGCCCATCCCTTCCGGGCCGAGCCCAAGGACGAGAAAACCGCCGATCACCGCGGTGGGAATGAAGAGTTTGCGCAACAGGCTCGACCAGCGTCGAATGAGCGCTGCACACGCAAACACCAACGAGAGAACGACGAGCGACAGGGCGACCTCTTCCACGCTGACTGGCATGCTCATCTCCTCGGGTGGAGGTAATCCGATGCCGCCGGTTCAGAGCCAGCACGAGACGCTCCAGCTGGCGTGAGGCGTGCGCCTCTGCTAGCGCCCAATGATCCACGCACAGCAACGATGACGAGTCAGTCGACGACGTCCTGCCATCTTCGATCCAATGTGCGCTCTCAGAAGCCTCGAATCCGAAAAATAGTGAGGCGTCAAGCCTGTTCACGGCCTGTCAAGTCGGTATTCGTGATGGAGAGTGGGAGCAGCGAGGGCTTACGAAGACGAGATTGCCATTCGCCAGAGCCGTTCCAAGCGCAGTGGGCTACTCGCCAATCAATCTGAGCACGTCCCCACACCTCTGGAAGCGCGCCCACCAGATCGCGTTGTTCCCGGCCGAATTGCGCTTCAAGCGAAGCGCGGGATCGTGCGCGAGCAGCGCACGCACCGTTTCGACACGGCAGCCGCCGAACATCGGGCGGTCCGGTCCGTTGATCGTGCCGGCCGAGACCGCACGAGACAGCGGCGTGACTCCGCTTTCGCCTTCGATGGCGGGGTTTGCCCCGTGGGCGAGCAGCAAGTTGACGAACGTGGGATCGGTATCGCCCGCCGCCAGCAGCAGCGGCGCCGGGGCGTGCGGGCCGGCGACGCGATTCGGATCGGCGCCGCGATCGAGAAGAAGCCGGACCGCGCCAGACTGCCGCGCGAGGATGGCGTGCTGCAGCGGTGTCGCGTCCCAGTCGTCTCCGGTGGGTCCTGGCAGGTTCACGTCGGCGCCGGAGTCGAGGAGGCGTTTGATCGTGTCGAGTGAACCACTCCGCGCGGCCTGGATCAACGGGGAGTCGGAGGGCTGCTCGTCGCAAGCGCCGGCCACCAGCAGCGCGGCGCCGAGCCCGAGTAGGAGTATGAACCGACGCATGACAGTCTCCGGGCCATGATACACAGAGAACTTTGCATTGTAAAGTATGCGGCGCCCGCGACGGGGTTTTGGGCGACCACCGAGGGAGGCACCGCGTGATCGGACATCATCAGATCATTGAGGAAATCGTCAGACCAACGCCCGAGTTCGATACCGCGGCATTTCGCGGGACATGCCTCAGCCTTCGCAGAGAAACGTTTTGCACGCACCAGCAGCGTGTCTGCGTGCGAACCGGGGATAGTGGTTCATCCCTTGCTCACGACATCAGCATGCGATCGGGCGTGCGAGTCTTGGTTGCGGATGACGATCCCCAGCTGCTCGAAGTGGTCAGTGACGCTCTCATGCAGCTGGGCGTCGACGTAACTCGAGCGGCGGATGGCGCTGAGCTGATTGAAAATCTCGCAGCCAAGGGCCCTTTCGACCTCATTGTCGCAGACATCGCCATGCCCTGGATGACAGGTGTCCAGGCCCTGCATGCGGCACGAACTGCAGGACTGGGCACGTCGGTCCTCGTAATAACCGCGCTCCGAGACGAGACCCTCTTCGCTCGAGTGAAAGCCCTCGGCGAGAATGCCGCACTCTTACACAAACCGTTCGCAATCGCAGAACTCGAGTCTGCTGTGTCGACCCTGTTGGCCCAGAGTACCCGTGAGTCGACGTTGAACAACGGACCTGATGTGGGATCTCGAAAGGTGCCGTCGTGACTCTCGGGCACACCGCCCTGCTCCCTCCCGAGCCGACGCAACACGTGTTTCCGCCAGCCCTTGTGCCTGTTCTGCGCGAGCGCGTGCGATCGACACCCGGATGTTTGACCGATGCACCGGATGAAGTGCTCGCGCGACTACTCACGACCATCTTTTGGGCCGGCCTCGAGACTTACGAGAGCAAGCGCAATCCAATCGGCGTCGCGTTCCTTGGAGCGAACCCGTTTGATTTCATCATCCCAGAGTCGACCGAATCGACAACGGTACCGCTCTACCAATGGAAGATTCAGCGATTCCAAAAGCCGCGACCGTTTTCGATTGGCGAGCTGGTGAAGCTCGCGGTTGTCGGCACCGACCGCCGGATTTATTCAGCGGTGAGCCTCTTGCCCGATGGGAGTTTGGTCATATCCGGACTGGCTCGCGAAGGTTTCAACGTCGATCCAGATCCGTTTGTGAAGATCATCGCTTCGCGGCCTGGGAGCCTATCGATTCGAAGAGGAAGAGACTTGCTGCTTGCGTACGAGCGTGGGTTTGTTCTCAAAGGGTGTGAGGATGTCGTTTTCTCGGGCGGACCGGTTCGCCGTGCTCTCGAGGCGACGGCTCGTGCCGCCGACCTGGATGAATCGGTCGTGCCCGACTATGTCGAGGCTGTGCGTTCATTGGTTCATGAGATGTCATCGCACGGCCACGGAGGCATCCTGATCGTAAGCGTCGACGACGCGCCAGAGGTCCCGGAGTCAGCGCCGTACAAGATGTCACTGGACTCCTCGGTGGCATCCTTGCTCCGGCTCGCCAGACGCCTCGGCCGCGCGAGGGCCAATCCGCCTCGAGGCACCAGTCCCAGTGAGGAAGCGTTTGGCAGCTTGCTTCGAAATGCATTCCTGACCGAGGCTGAGCGTGTCACCGAAGAACTCGGTGCGCTCACGGCGACCGATGGCGCGCTCCTGCTCAATCGGCACCTTGGGCTGGTCGCGTTCGGCGTCATGCTGCCGCTCGGACGACCGACGAATCTCACGCTCGCAACCGATGTTGAAGGACGCGATTGTCAACTCCTCGATTTCGGGAGTCGAGGCACGCGCCATCACGCTGGCGCGTCATACGCCGCCGATCATCCGGGAAGCGTGGTTTTCGTCGCATCAGAGGACGGACCGGTCTCGTGCATGTTTCGCGACAGCTCGCGTGCCGACACCCTGGTTTGGCAACTCGGCCCGGTCGAAGCCGCTGACCACCTTCGTTTGCCATTCTTGCAGAGTCAATTGGGTAGGAACGCCATCAAAGAGGCCGAGGCTGAACGGGGTTAACGCTTTGGATCACGCCGATGGATGAGGAGGATGCGACCACCGACTCTCTCGAGACGTGGCCTTTGCTCGCCCAGTTCGTTCGAGACCGCGGGCGCGACGTCCAAGCCATGTGGCTGGAACGCGTCAAGCGGCGTCCGCGGGCACGAGGCGTTACGGATTCAGCGCTGCTCGCTTTCATCTCGCCGCTCCTGCGCTGGTTTGCCGACCGGGTTCGTCCTCCAGACAATGCAGCGATAACCTCGCTCACCGACGAGCTGGCACGCGCAAGAGCGGCGGAGGGCATCGATGAGGTCGAGAGCGTCGCGCGGCTGTCAATGTTGCGCATTTGTCTGCTACGCGCATGGGCCGCACCGACCACACCAGAGCAGTCGTCGGCGGGGACGATCGTCCTCGACCGTGTCATCGATGCGTGTGTGAGTGCGGCAGTTGAGGATTGCGAGAAGAACGGAAGACGCGCGTTGGACGCCGTCGAGAGCGTGTCGCTGGCGTCCTTCGAGAGCTCGACCCTCGAAGAGCTGCTGCAACGCCTGCTGGAAACGTTCCGGGAACCTACGTTTGCGGTTGACGCTGCTCTGATCCTGCTCCTCGAAGGCGATCGACTGCGCCCATCTGCCTCGATCGGTATCGACATCGCTCCAGATGTGACGCTTCGGATTGGCGAGGGTTTCGCTGGCCGCATCGCCGCCGAAAAGCGATCCCTGTCGCTTCGGAGCGTCGCCACCGATCCATTGATCCTGCATCCAGGACTCAAGGCGAGCGGGATGCGGGCCGCATATGGCGTTCCTCTCATCGAAGAGGGCAGTGTCGTCGGCGTGGCCGCGATCTGCTCACTTACCGTGTGGGAGTTCTCCCGAGCGGACCGGGTAGTCTTCGATCTCATCGCCAGACGGGCGGCGATGGCGATCTCGTACTCGAGGGTCCGCGAGGGATTGGACCGCGAGAAAGCGCACGTCGAGACCCTGCTCGCGCAGTTGCCCGCGGCGGTGGTGCTTGCAGAGGCTCCCTCAGGGAAGATGACCCTGCACAACTCCCAGGCCGAGTTGATCTGGCGCCGACCTTTCATCGCGTCGGAGTCCGTCGAGCAGTATGGTGGCTGGCCGGGATACCGCCTCGACGGTCGTCGGCTGAGGGCGCAGGAGTGGCCCTTGGCGCGCGCGATTCAATCTGGCGAAACAGTGCTGAACGAGGAAATCGAGATTCTGCGCGGTGATGGCTCGCGCGGCGCCATCCTCGTCGGCGCCGCTCCGATCCACGGGCCGAACGCACAGATCGTCGGTGGTGTGTCCACTTTCGTCGACATCACCGAGAAGTGGCGAACCGAACGCGAGCTCAGACGGACGGCGCAGCAGGCTCAGCGTGCAGAAGCGCTTCAGCAGATCGCCTCCGAGGCGAGCCAGCAACTCGCCGAAGCCTTCGAGACGGGAACGACGGTCATGTCGATCGCACGGATCGGACTGCCGCGAATCGCCGACTGGTGCTCGGTTCACGAACTCGGCGACGACGGGACGTTGCGCCTCGTGGCGCTTGCGCACGCAAATCCGACGAGGGCGGCGCTATTCGAGGGGCGTATGACCCGGGTGGGAGAAGCGGGCGCCGTTTCGCACGAGGTGCTTCAGGATCAGCAGCCCCGCGTGTTCCCGGACGTCACGGACGACATGCTGAGGGATTGGACGAGCCCGGAGCAGTTCGAGGCGGTACGCGATTTCGGACTGACCTCGCTGATGGTGCTGCCCCTCGTGGCGCGAGGGCGAACGCTGGGGATCATGCGATTCGCATGCGCCGAGTCCGGACGACATTTTTCGCCGGACGACGTGACCGTGGCCCAGGAGCTCGCGCGGCGTGCCTCGACCGCGCTGGACAACGCCCGGCTCTATGGCGCGGTACAGGCATCGGAGGCAAGGCTTGCGGGCCTGATCTCGATTGCGACCGACGCGATCATCTCTGTCGATGATGACCAACGGATCGTCATGTTCAACACGGGCGCGGAAACCATCTTCGGCTGGAAACATGACGAGGTCATCGGCAAGCCCCTCGACATTCTCATCCCCGAGCGGTTCGTCGAAATCCATCGCCAGCACATCCGCGACTTCGCGGCCGGATCGGTGGCTGCTCGCAAGATGGGAGAGCGGAAACCCGTCTCTGGACGTCGCAAGGATGGCAGCGAGTTTCCGGCGGAGGCAGCCATCTCGAAGCTCGATCTCGACGGCAAGCAACTATTCACCGTTGTACTCCGCGACAACACCGAGCAGACGCGTCTCGCACAGGAAAGGGAGGCAGCGATCGAGATGCGCGACGACGCCATGCAGATCGTCGCTCACGATCTTCGGACTCCGCTCGCAACGATCCTCATGCTCGCCTCGATGCTGAAACGACGGGAAAGCGCGCAGGAGGGGCGATCGCAGTCGACCGCTGAGGAGATCGTGCACGCGAGCACCCGGATGGATCGACTGATCCGGGATCTTCTCGACGTCAGCCGCATCGACGCAGGCCACCTCGTCCTGGAACGGGACCGAGTCTCCGCCGCCCAGGTGATTTCCGATGGCGTCGACGTCGCGAAGCATCTCATCGCCTCCGCCTCTCTCGATCTCGAGCTCGAGGTGGTGCTGAATCTCCCCGACATCTGGGCTGACCGGGATCGACTCCTTCAGATCGTCGAGAACCTGATCGGCAACGCAGCCAAGTTCACCCCTCCTGGTGGGCGCATCACGGTCGGTGCGACGTTGAAGGATCGCGACGTGTTGTTCTGGATCAAAGACACCGGAGTAGGAGTGGCCGCGGAACACTTGCCGTTTCTCTTCGATCGCTTCTGGCAACTGAGACGCGAGGATCGCCATCGCGGCGCAGGGCTCGGGCTTTTCATCGTCAAGGGACTCGTCGAGGCGCACGATGGGCTCATCTGGGTCGAGAGCACGCCAGGCAAGGGAACCGCCGTCTTCTTCACGATTCCCCTGGCACCTCCACTGGAACCGTTGCATGCGGAGCAGGAGCCGACCGAGTCAGTTTGAGCGCACGAGATCAGCGATTGGCGAGCCGTTGTCGGCGGGAAGGAAGCGAGGCCTCCTTCGCGAGGATGAGCAACGTCTTGAACGATCACACACAGCAACAGGTCGTAGCGCAGCGAACCGGGCGCCCCCCGCGGCAGTTGCCGTCAGATTACTGAACGGACTATGCAAGTTGAAATGGTTGCGGGGGGGGGATTTGAACCCCCGACCTTTGGGTTATGAGCCCAACGAGCTACCGGACTGCTCCACCCCGCGTCAGTGTGTAGGTGTCGTGACCGACGACCACCAGAAACTCCCACTCTAGCACGCCCGCATCGGCGCGTTCAACCGCGCACCACTTCGCAGAAAAAAGAAAACCAACGCGAGCGCCCCACGCCTCTATCAACGCCTGGACAGCGAGCCCCTTATGCGATGAACGCCGTTTCACAAGGGGTCTCCCTGCGGCCGCGCCTCGAGCCGACACGGTTGCCTGAACCCCCAGCACCACCTGCGACCGCGCCGCGTGTCGATCTTCCCGCGGCACCGGCGCGTCTCGCAGCAGCAATCGACGAAGCTAAGTACTACGGTCCGCCTCCCACCTTCGCGCTTCGCGTTACGGCGGGCGAGGAAGGCGGCCCCTACGTACGTTTATTGAGTTCGATGGCCGTCGGGCGGCTCGACGTCTTTGACGATGAAGAGCTTTTCGCCGGGCTTGATGAGGCCCAGGTCGCGGCGGGCGAGGTCTTCGATCGCGGTCGGGTCCTCGCGGAGGCGTCGAGCATCTTCACGCAGCCGCGCGTTCTCGGCGCGGACTCGTACGAGCGACTGCTCGAGCGTCTGATACTCGTGACGCTTCTTCATCATCTCCACCAGCCCCTTCTCACCGACGAGGCCGTCGAGCATCAGCACGCACCCGATGAACAAGATTAGATACTGCACCACACGACGACCGCGACGCCGGAGCGCCTGGCTGCTCGTCGGAGAGGCTGGTGGGGCAGTCTTCACGTGACGTCGTGCGAGAATAGCGCGTTTTGTGATCGCGAGTACACCTTAATAGCAACGTCGATCGAAAAAGTACACGACAAAGATGCGCGACACGCCTATCCCATCTGTTTCGATCGTGCTGACGACCTTTGGCAAAGATGATGACGCGCGCGCCGTCGCGACGGTCCTCGTCGAGGAGCGTCTCGCCGCGTGTGTCAACATCCTTCCCCGTATCACCTCGATCTACGCCTGGAAGGGCAGCGTCAGCCAGGACGAGGAACAGCAGCTCGTGATCAAAACCAGCACGAACAAGCTGGCTGCCCTCGAGGCTCGCCTGCGCGAGCTGCACCCGTACGAGGTCCCGGAGTTCGTCGTGATTCATGCCAATGGCGGCGCGGACTCGTATCTCGACTGGGTCCGCGAATCGACCACCCCCGAGGCTCGCTCCTGATCGCTCTGAGCGATCGCGCGGTGCGACGTCCCTGAGCCGTATCCGCCGGTTCCTGCACCTTGTCAGGTGGAGGACGACAGCGATGCTGACGAGAGACGCCCTCGCACTCACACTCCTTCTGGCCGTCGGCCAGGCCGCGCCCGGGTTCGCCCAATCCGATTCGGTTCGCCCGGCGCCGGTCGCAGAAGTGCACACAGGGTGGGCGGGCTTCGTGGATGAGACCCTGATCGAGCACGTGGCCTTCGGAGGGATAACCCGGTTCTACGTCACTCCGAGGATCTCCCTCGGGCCCGAAGTTGCCTACCTGAGGGGCCCCGATGGCGATCGGGACGTGATGATCACGGGGGATCTGATGTTCGATCTGCTCCGGCCCCGTCTCGGACGTCCGCGTCGTGTGACCCCCTTCCTGGCTGCCGGCGGCGGCTTCGCGCAGAACTCCCTTCTAATCGGAACGATTCCGTACACTTCATCCGAGGGTGCGTTCACCGGCGGTGGAGGCGTCCGGGTGTGGTTCAACGACAGCGTCTACGGAGTCGTCGAGACCCGCACAGGATGGGAGCCTCATGTGCGCGTCACGGGAGGCGTCGGCGTCGCGCTACGATAGCGATCAGATGGCTCCCGATCTCGTGGTTCTGCATGAGCACCCGGAGTGGCAGAAGCCGCTGTTTGCTGCGCTGGAGAAACGTGGTGTCTCCTACGCGCCGTTCGATCTGAAACAGGCGGCGTTCAGCAACGACGACGGTCCGCTGGCGGCGCTGTATTTCAATCAGGCGAGTCCGAGCGCCTATGTTCGCGGGAATACGCGCGCCGTTCCGTTGGCGCTGGCCTACATGCGGACGCTCGAGCGGCGGGGCGCGCGCGTGCTGAACGGCGCAGACGTGTTCGCCCTCGAGTTGAGCAAGAGCGCACAGGCGACGCTGCTTCGGACGCTCGGTATCGACACGCCGCGCTCGATCACCTTCAACGACGTCGCGGGGCTCCGTCAGTACGCAGACAGGATCCAATGGCCGGCGATCCTGAAACCAGATCAGGGCGGCAGTGGGGCCCGAATCCAGGTCGTCGAATCGATGGCGCACGTCGAATCGATCTTCCGCGCTGACCCGGCAGTATGGCTGCCCGACAACCTCTTTCTCCTGCAGGAGTATCTGCCTCACGATCCCGAAGAGGGGATCGCGCGGCTCGAGTTCGTCGGGGGTGAGCTTCTCTACGCGATGAAGGTCAAGACCCACGGCCGGTTCAACCTGTGCCCGTCGCCGGTCTGCAATCCGGATGAAGGCGATGGGGCCTGCGAGGTACCTGCGACCATCGCCGCTTCGCCCGTGCAGTTCTACCCCTATCCCGACGTGCCGCGCGACGCCGTCGAGACTGCCGGCAGGATCGTGCGCGCGGCCAGGCTGGACGTCGGCGGCATCGAGTATCTCGAAACCCACGACGGTCGTCGCGTCTTCTACGACATCAACGCGAACTCGAATCTACGCCCGTCGATCGCCGCGGCGTTCGGCTTCGATCCATTCGATCGCGTCGTGACGCATCTCGAGAATCAGATAGTGTAGGCCGGGTCTTTAGACCCGGCGCTCTTTCTATCGCCGTTGTCGCATCCATGCGATCGCCGCCGGCAACAGCGACACGGCGATCACGGCCGCGACGACGTAGTGGATCCGTTGTTCGATGTTGGGAACGAGATTGCCCAGCATGTAGCCCGCCGTCGTCATGCTGCTGATCCACAGAATGGCGCCGACGACGTTATAGGTCGCAAACTCCCGGTAGCCCATTTCGGCCACGCCGGCGACGACGGGCGCAAACGTGCGGAGGATCGGGATGAACTGCGCGAGCACGATCGTCTTGCCGCCGTGGCGGACGTAATAATCGTGCGTCATCGTGAGATGCTCGCGGCGGAAGAGCAGCGAGTCCGGCCGCTGGTAGAGCGCCATCCCCGTTCGGTGTCCGATGAAGTAGCCGGTCGCGTTGCCGATGATCGCGGCGGGAATCAGCGACAGGATCAGCGTGACGATGTTGAAGTCGCCACGTGCCGCGAAGAGGCCCGCTGTGATGAGCAGCGAGTCGCCTGGCAGAAAGAACCCGATCAGCAACCCGGTCTCGGCAAAGATGACCGCAATGACCCCGTAGAAGCCGACGATGCGAATGAGCTCGGGGACGTTGTAGACGGTGGAAAAGAAGCCGTGTATGAGATCCATCAGATGCGATCGAGCGCCTGTGCGAGGTCGTCCTTCAAGTCGTCCACGTCTTCGATCCCCACGGAAATCCGGACCATGTCGTCGGTGAGGCCGATCTGCTGACGTCTCTCCGGAGGCACCGACGCGTGCGTCATCGACGCCGGATGGCTGATGAGGGTTTCGACGCCGCCGAGGCTTTCGGCGAGCGCCATCAGGCACACGCTGTTCAGTAGCGTGCGCGCGCGCTCGAGCGATCCGAGCTCGAACGAGATGAGCCCGCCGAACCCGCGCATCTGCCGCCGCGCGAGCGCGTGCTGGGGATGAGTGGGCAGTCCTGGATAGAGTACGCGCGTCACCTTCGGATGCGCCGCCAGGAACTCCGCTAGAATCTGCGCGCTGGCGTTGTGCCGGTCCATGCGGAGCGGGAGCGTCTTGGTGCCGCGCAGTACGAGCCACGCATCCATGGGGCCGAGAATCGCGCCTTCGGCGTTCTGCACGAACCGCAGCCAGTCGATGTGATCGTCGCGCACGGCGACCACGATGCCGCCCACGCTGTCGCTGTGGCCGTTGAGGAATTTCGTCGTGCTGTGCACCACGATGTCGGCGCCGAAACCGATCGGCCGCTGCACGCAGGGGCTGGCGAAGGTGTTGTCGACCACGACGACGACGTGACGTTCGTGGGCGATCTCGCAGGCTCCGGCGAGATCGGTGATGCGCAGCACCGGGTTGGTCGGCGTCTCCAGAAACAGCATCTTCGTCGACGGCCGGATCGCGCGACGGATCTCGTCGAGGTCCGAGGTGTCGACGTAGCTGAAATCGAGCTGGTATTTCCTGAGCACGCGCTCGAAGAGCCGATAGGTGCCGCCGTAAGTGTTGTCGGTGACGACCACGTGATCGCCGGCCTGAAGCAGCGTCATGACCGCGCCGGTCGCTGCCATGCCAGATGCGAACGCGAACGCCGCTTTGCCCCCCTCGATCGCCGCGAGGTTGCCTTCGAGGGCCGATCGGGTCGGGTTCTGCGTGCGCGCGTACTCGTACCCCTTGTGTTTGCCGAGCGCCTCCTGGACGTAGGTCGAGGTCTGATAGATGGGCGTGATGATCGCGCCGGTGGAGGGATCGGGCTCCTGGCCGGCGTGCACGCAGATGGTGTTGAATCGAGCGGTGTCGCGGAGCTTCACTGTTGAAGAGTACTCTACTGGTATGCTCCTCCCAAATCATTACCGGCCGCTCCGATGTCGCGGCGGGCTGATCGCGGTCAGGGCCCGTGGTGTCTGGTACTCTTCCAGTTGATGCGGTCCGCTAGACTAACTCCCTACCACCAACCCTCGACGTTCGCATTGACGATAGCCACCGACCCGTGAGCGAGCCGCTGCAGTTGCCACCCGGAGAACCGCCGTCCCGTCTGCACGCGATCCGCGCGTGGCTGACGCGCACGTTCGTGGGGCGAGCGGTGCTGGTCGGCGCCTCGATCAAGCTCGTCGCGTTTCTGATCGCCGCGGTCGCCGGACATTCCAGGGGCCTCGATGCGTTCGACAGCCTGGGCGACATCTCGCTGGTCGTCGCGGCCGTCGTCCTCGGGTATCGCGTGTACATCGACGCGAAGCGCCGGCTGCTGTGGCGCGTCCGCCGGAAACTGATCGTGTCGTACATCTTCATCGGCGTCGTTCCGGCACTGCTCATCATCGCGTTCTTTCTCGTGGCGGGCATCCTGTTCCTGTTCAACGTCAGCTCGCTGATGCTGCAGAACCGGTTCGACGCGCTCGTGACGGAGACCCGCTTCCTGGCTGAAAAGGCGGCGGTCGAACTCGGGCAGGCGCAGACGGCCGATGCGGTTCGCGTCGCGCTCAATCGAAGCCAGGCGGAGGCGGCGGCACGCTATCCGCTCGCCTCGTACGCGCTCGTGCCGGCGCCCAAGCGATGCGGGCCGGAGCGAACACTCGTGGCGGGCGGCGAGGCGACGGCCGGCGGCTGGGTGCATCTGACCGCGCCACACTCGATTCCGGCTTGGGTGTCGTGCATGGGGGTGGCAGGTCTCATGACTGCGAATGCGCCCGACGGCGAGCACGTCTTCGGACGTGCCGTCGCATGGCCGGAGGGTCTTGGCGCAGCCGTGGTCGTCGACGTGCCGTTCGACGACGCGCTGGCGAAGAGGCTGCACGACGACATGGGGATCACGCTCGGCGTGCTGACGACCAGCTCTCTGTTCGATGACCAGGGCAACGCCGAACGCCGGACGAATGGTCAAACGTTGCCTTCAAAACGGCTGGTCGTGGGGCCGTTTCAGATTGGCGCGGACCAGAACGAGCTGCTGCAGTCGGCCTCGATCATCAACTACACCGATTGGACGACCGGCGAGATGAGCACGCTGGTGGCGCAGTTCGGGATGGGACCGGCGGCGGTCTTCCGATACCTGTCCGGGACATCGTCGGAACGCCTCGGCAACCTCTCGTTCGGGCAGCTGCTGCTGTTGCTGCTCGCCGTGATCGGCGTGATGTTCCTCATCATTCAGGGTGTCGCGTTCCTGATGGGGCTGACGCTCGCGCGATCGATCACCGGCTCGGTGCACGAGCTGTTCGTGGGCACCGAGCGTCTGCGACGCGGCGACTTCTCGCACAAGATCGCGATCCGCTCGCGCGATCAGCTGGGGGAGCTCGCCGGATCGTTCAATTCGATGTCTGCCAGCATCCAGGATCTGCTCGAACAGAAGGCCGAGAAGGAGCGCCTCGAACAGGAGCTGCGGATCGCCCGCAGCATCCAGATGTCGCTGCTGCCGTCGGGATCGCATTCGATGCGCGGCATCTCGCTGGAGGGCCATTGCGAGCCCGCGCGCGAGGTCGGTGGCGATTACTACGACTTCCTTCCGCTCGATCACGAGCGCATGGGAATCCTGATCGCCGACGTCGCAGGCAAGGGCACGTCGGCCGCTCTGTACATGGCGGAGCTCAAGGGCTTGGTCCTCTCTTTGAGCCAGCTGCACGCATCGCCCCGGCAGCTGCTGATCGACGCCAACCGGATCATCTCGAAGCACCTCGATGCCCGGAGCTTCATCACGATGACCTACGCCGTGGTCGACGTCGAGCGCCGCACGTTGACCGTCGCACGTGCCGGTCACTGTCCGCTGGTGTTCGTGCCGGGTCCGCACGCCTCGTCGCGCGCCGCGCAGTCGGTGCAGCCGGATGGCATGGTGCTCGGCCTGGCGCTCGACACCGGCGACATGTTCAGCCGTGTCCTGGAAGAGGTGACGATTCCGCTCGGCCGTGGCGATCTGTTCCTGCTCTATACCGACGGCATCAGTGAAGCGATGAACGTCGAAGGCGACTGCTTCGGCGATGGGCGGCTGGCCGATCTGGCCAGTGAGAACGCCGACCTCACGTCGGGCGAGCTGCGGGAGAGGATTCTCGGCGAGGTCCACCGCTTCGCGGGCGCAGCGGCTCAGCATGACGACATGACGATGGTGCTGGTAAAGATTGGCGATCTGTAATCCTATTCACACAGAGTGATGACTCCGGTCGTCGTGTTCACTACTGCATCGGACATCGAAGCGAGCGTCGTCATGGCGCTGCTGGACAGCCACGGCATCGACAGCTTCAGAATCTCCGGCAACGCGCAAGCGATCTGGCCGATGGCGATCAGCGCGCTCGGACAGATCCGCGTCGCGGTGGCCGAAGCCGAGGCGGAGCAGGCGCGGCGCGTGATCGAGAGCCATCGCCAGGATGTCGGCGCGCGCGTCGTCAGACTGCGCGACGAGTTCGACGACCTTCAGACCCGCATCGCCTATCGCTTCCGCGATCGCGGGCTGCTCGAGCACGCGCTCACGCACAAGTCGCGCGCGGCGGAGGACGCGTCGGGCGGTGTCACCGATAACGAGTCGCTCGAGTTCCTGGGGGATGCGGTCCTCGGGCTCGTCGTCGCCGATGCGCTCTTCCACCAGTATCCGACCTACGACGAAGGGCAGAAGTCGAAGATCAAAGCCGCGATCGTGTCGACGCAATCGCTGGCGCGCCACGCCGAGCAGCTCCGTCTCGGCGAGCATCTGATTCTCGGTCGCGGTGAAGAGAAGACCGGCGGCCGGTTCAAGCAGGCGCTGCTGGCCGACGCGTACGAGGCGCTGATCGCCGCGATCTATCTCGATGGCGGACTCGAGGCGGCGGAGACGTTCTTACGGCGCGAACTGGGCGACGCGCTGGACGAGGGGAGCGCGCAGACGTTCGCGCGCGACTACAAGTCGGCGCTGCAGGAACGTCTGCAAGCGCTCGGACGACCCCTGCCCGAGTACCGCGTGTCGGGCGAGTCCGGCCCCGATCATCGCAAGACCTTCAGCGTGGAGGTCGTGGTGAGCGGAGAAGTGCTTGGCGCCGCCAGCGGCCGCGCGAAGAAGGAAGCGGAGCAGGAGGCGGCGCGTGAAGCGCTGCTCAAACTCGGGCCGCTTTAAAGCGGCCCCCTACGATGTCGATGACCGAAGAACAGATCTATGACGCGATCGGTGAGGATGGGTTCGCGCGGCTCGTCCGTGCGTTCTATGCGCAAGTGCCTGCCGACGAGATCCTCGGCCGTTTGTATCCGCCCCACGATCTCGCGGGCGCCGAGCAGCGGCTGCGCGACTTTCTCGTGGGCCGCTTCGGCGGCCCACCCAGATACGTGGAAGCCCGTGGCCATCCGCGGCTGCGGATGAGGCACATGCCATTCGTTGTCGATGAGGCTGCGCGCAATCGATGGGTGGCGCTGATGGACCGCGCGCTCGACCAGGCGGAGTTGCCGGAAGACGTGACGTCGCAGCTACGGGAGTTCTTTCACAGCGTCGCGACGTTCTTGAGAAACGCGTAATTCGAAATGCAAAATGCAAAATTCAAAATGCAAAATGCAAAAGGAGCGCAGCTCAGACGCGCCTTTCTTGCATTTTGCATTTTGAATTTTGCATCAATCGATTTCTATGATCCCCCAGCTCTTTCTCTCTTCGGCCGTCGGTTCACCCGTGCCTGCACCGGCGTACGCGAGGACGGGCGCCACTTCGCGGGCAGGAACACGCGCGACGGCGTAGAGCTGCACCTCGCGCACGACTTCTTCGTCCGAAGGCGCCATTGAACGGCAGTTCAGTCGCACCCACAGACGCAGCACCGGATCGGTGAAGCTGTAGCGCTTCTGTCTCGAGACGACGAGGTCGACGTCCTCGAGCCAGGAGAGATAGTCCTTCGTCGAGCCCGGCGTGCGGTGCAGACGGTGGGAAATCTCTGTCAGCGTGAGCCCTTCTTCCTCAGCCAGGATGTCCAGGATTGCCTTGAGCGCGCCGTACCCGCGGGCGCGGTGCAGGCGCAGCTCGTAGCAGAAACGGCACCAGTTCGAGAGCGCGCCTTCGTCCGAAAGCAGCGCCGTCAGTGCGCTGATCGGATCGGCGACGCCGCCGAGCTGCGCCATCGCATCGCCGATCGCTTTCACGTACGACGGCCGGCCGTCGGTGAGCGCCTGCACGACCCGTCCGAGGTGATCGCGATCGTCGCTCGGCATCTGCTCGTAGCCGTTGAACGCGGGCGCGAGGAAATCGGTCACGTCCGCGGGTGTGAGCGCCGCCTGGTGCATCACCTCGAAGCGGGCGGTCGCATCGCGGAGCAACCGGTGCGCGCGCGCGACGTACCGCGTCGTCAACACGAAACGATTCGGGCTCTCGGCCAGCGCCTCGAGCAGCTCTCGCAGCACGCGTCGCAGTCCGGGAAAGCTTTCGAACGTGCGCAGCTCGAGGAACTCGTCGAGCAGGAACGTGCACGGCTCGCCACCGGGTGCGCGCGCCGTGTCGAAGAACGCGAGCAGGGCATCGAACGCCTCACGCGCGGTTGTGGGCGAATGGTCCGCGCCGTGCCACCGGAAGGGCGACGAGGACGTCACCGTTTCCAGGAAGCGTTCGGGCGTAGTGGCACATCGCTCGATGTCGATGTACTGCGCCGCGCCGCGACCTGTCCGTTCGCGGCACTGCTGTAGCAGCCATGTACGGCCGGTACCGCATCCTCCCAGAATGACCGGAATGCGTGAAGGAGAGGCTTCGAGTGCGCTTTGTACTCGACGTTCGAACCCAGCCACAGGACCCGTCATGCCACTACTCCGTCTGTCGCGTGTTCATCGTGTCTATGTTACGAACGCTCGTGCGTTCGCTCCCGCATCGGAATTCGTACGCCGCGCGTGGCGGCAGTGTCGAGCGCATCCGCGTACCCCGCGTCGGCGTGGCGCGCCACACCGAGGCCGGGATCGCACGTGAGCACCCGTTCGAGCCGTTCATCCGCCGCTCGCGTCCCGTCGGCCACGATCACCATGCCGGCATGCAGCGAGTAGCCGATGCCGACGCCGCCGCCGTGATGTACCGAGACCCACGTCGCGCCCGCAGACGCGTTGAGCAGCGCGTTGAGAATCGGCCAGTCGGCGATCGCATCGCTGCCGTCGGCCATGCCTTCGGTCTCGCGATTGGGAGACGCCACGGAACCCGTGTCGAGATGATCGCGCCCGATCACGATCGGCGCACGCACCTGGCCGCGCCGCACGAGATCGTTGATCTTCAATCCGAACCGCGCGCGATCACCGTAGCCGAGCCAGCAGATGCGCGCGGGCAGTCCCTGAAACGCGACGCGCTCGCGTGCCATGCTGATCCAGCGACAGAGTGCAGGATTGTCGGCAAACATTTCAAGCGCGGCGTCGTCGGTGACGCGGATGTCGTCGGGATCGCCGGAGAGCGCTGCCCACCTGAACGGTCCCTGACCTTCACAGAACAACGGCCGCACATATTCAGGCACGAAGCCTCGAATGTCAAACGCCCGTTCCACGCCCGCGCGTTTGGCCTGCGCGCGGATGTTGTTCCCGTAGTCGAACGTCACCGCGCCGCGTGATTGTAGCGTGAGCATCGCCTCGACGTGCAGTGCCATCGACTGCATCGATCGCTCGATGTAGGTGTCGGGTTGACGTTCGCGCAGTGTGGACGCGTGAGCAAAGGACATGCCGGACGGGACGTAGCCGTTGAGCGCATCGTGGGCAGAGGTTTGATCGGTCAGCACGTCAGGCGTAACGCCGCGCCGCACGAGCTCAGGCAGCACATCGGCAGCGTTGCCTTCGAGTCCGATCGATCGCGCGGTGCCGCGCTGCCGACACGACTCGAGCACTTGCAATGCGTCGTCCAGATTCGAGGTCGCTTCGTCGAGATACCGTGTCGCGAGCCGCCGCGCGATTCGCGCCGGGTCCACTTCAACGATGAGCGCGGCCGCACCGTTCATCGTGGCAGCCAACGGCTGTGCGCCGCCCATGCCGCCGAGGCCGGCCGTGACGAGCATCCGACCGCGGAGGCTGCCGTCGAAGTGCCGACGCGCAGCGGCGGCGAAAGTCTCGTAGGTGCCCTGCAGGATGCCCTGTGTCCCAATGTAGATCCAGCTGCCTGCTGTCATCTGACCGTACATCGTCAGGCCGCGGTGTTCGAGATCGCGGAAGGTATCCCACGTGGCCCAGGCTGGCACGAGCAACGCATTGGCGATGAGCACGCGCGGCGCGCCGGCATGGGTGCGAAACACGCCGACCGGTTTACCCGACTGCACCAGCAGCGTCTCGTCGTGATCGAGGCGCCGCAATTCCGACACGATCGCGTCGTACGACTCCCAGTTGCGCGCCGCTTTACCGGAACCACCATAGACCACGAGATCGTCTGGACGTTCGGCGACGTCGGGATCGAGGTTGTTCATCAGCATGCGAAGCGCTGCTTCCTGCGGCCATCCCTTGCACGAGATGGCCGAGCCGCGTGGTGCGCGAATGGTGCGAGTGCCGATCGTCATGACACGAAAAAGTGCGGTTCGATAAATACGGCGCGTCGCGGGAAGATCAGACCTTAAGAATCGCGCGCGAGCCTGTCAATGGATTTCTAAAAAAAAAGATTAATTGACTTTCATCTCACATGCGCGATCTAGATCGCCGGCCTCGATCATCGCAGCAATCGCGACGATGTCGTGCGCTGGCGGACGATCGCGATCGAGCGTCGGGATGCGCGCGCGAATACTTTCATGCACGCGCGCCAGCGGTCTCGACGTCGCGAGCGGTGCGAGCAGATCGATCGCCTGCGCGGCGCAGAGCAGTTCCGCTGCGAGCACGGCGCGCGCAAGCTCGACGGCACGCGCCGCTTTCAACGCCGCCGTCATGCTCATGCTCACATGATCTTCTTTGTTGCCTGACGTCGGGATCGAGTCGACGCTCGCCGGATGCGCGAGCGTCTTGAGCTCGGAGGCCAGCGCCGCGGCGGTGACCTGCGCCATCATGAGCCCCGATTGCAGTCCGCCGTGTCTGGTCAGAAAAGCCGGCAGCCCGCTGCTGGCGGGATTCACGAGTCGATCGGCGCGCCGCTCGCTGATCGTCGCCAGCTGCGCGAGCCCGAGGCAGAGCACATCGGCCGCAAGTCCGATCGGCGCGCCGTGGAAGTTGCCGCCCGAGACGATGTCGCGAGTGTCGGTGAAGACCATGGGGTTGTCGGTGGCGGCGTTGGCTTCGGCGTGAAACGCGCGCAGCGCGAACGCGATCGCCTCGCGCGCCGCACCGTGCACCTGCGCGGCGCACCGCATCGAATACGCATCCTGCACGCGTCCGCAGTTGGCGTGCGACGCGTTGATCGGACTGCCGTCGAGCAGACGTCGGACGTTGTCGGCCGACACCGACTGCCCGTCGATGCCGCGCGCGTCGTGGATGCGCGGATCGAACGGTCGGGTCGAACCCCGCAGGCCGTCGATGCTGAGCGCCGCGGCGATGTCGGCGGCGCGGGCGAGCCGCCGTGCCCCGTCGAGGGCCAGCCCCAGCAGCGCCGTTGACGGCTGCGTGCCGTTGATGAGAGCGAGACCTTCCTTCGGCGCCAGTGTGACCGGACGCAGCCCCGCACGAGCGAGGGCGGCCGCGCCCGACTCGCGCGCGCCGGTACCCCACACGTCGCCTTCGCCGATCAACACCAGCGCCAGATGCGCGAGCGGCGCCAGATCTCCGCTGGCGCCGACAGACCCGCGCGACGGCACGACCGGATGGACACCGTGATTGAGGAGCGCGATCAGCAGTTCCAGCGTCTCCACCCGGATGCCCGAGAATCCCTTGGCCAGCACGTTCGCGCGGAGTGCCATCGTCGCGCGCACCACCGGCACCGGGAGGGGCTCGCCGACGCCGGCGGCATGACTGCGAAGCAGGTTGACCTGCAGTTCCGCGAGCGACTCACTCGGGATGCGGACGTCAGCAAAGCTGCCGAAGCCGGTGTTGATGCCGTAGGTCGGTGTGTCGTGCTCCACGAACTCGTCGACGACGGCGCGCGCCGCGCGAACGCGATCGCGCGCCTCGTCGTTCAACGCGACCGGCGCAGACGCGCAGGCGATCGCGGCGAGATCATCAAGCGTGAGCGAATGCCCGTCGAGTGTAACTGTCATTGCTCTCTACGACAGACCGCCCCTCGATTTCACTCAGGGACGCCCTGAGCAACGTCGACGCGCGACGCACCGAGTCGTCGCAGCCTTCGTGATACGCGCTCCGTAGACTACGATATACCCGAATGTCGAAGACGAACATCGCAGTGCTCGGCGCGCAGTGGGGAGATGAAGGCAAGGGCAAGATCGTCGACATGCTCACACCGAATTTTTCTGCCGTCGCGCGCTACCAGGGCGGCCACAACGCCGGTCACACGGTGTATGTGCAGGGCAAGAAGTTCGTGCTCCACCTGATCCCTTCCGGGATTCTGCATCCGGGCGTTTCGTGCCTCATCGGCAACGGCGTCGTCGTCGATCCACACGCGCTCTTCGCCGAGGTCGATGAGCTCGAGCGAGCCGGGATCAAAGTGGACGGCCGGTTGTTCGTCAGCGAGAAGGCGCACGTGATTCTGCCGTATCACCGCGAGCTCGATGTGCTCTCTGAAGCGCGCCGCGGCGAGCGGAAGATCGGCACCACCTCGCGCGGGATCGGCCCGGCCTACGAGGACAAGATCGGCCGGCGCGGCATTCGTGTGTGCGATCTGCTCGGGGACCGCACGGCGCTGGCCGACGAAGTGCGCGAGAACGTCAGCGCGCGCAACCAGATGATCAAGGACTCGACGCTCGACTGGAAGCCGGTCTTCGATCAAGTGGTCGCCTTCGGCGCGCGGATGCGGCCGTGGGTGGCCGATGTGTCGCTGTGCCTGCATACGATGATGGCCGCCGGGAAGAGCGTGATGTTCGAGGGCGCGCAGGCCACGCTGCTCGACATCGATCACGGCACCTATCCGTACGTGACCTCGTCGAACGCGTCGATCGGCGGCGTCTGCACCGGTCTCGGCGTGCCGCCAAGCGCGATCGGAGGGGTGCTCGGCGTCGCCAAGGCCTATACGACTCGCGTCGGCGAGGGTCCGCTGCCGACGGAACTGTCGGGCGCGCTCGCCGATCGCCTGCGTGAAAGCGGTCAGGAGTACGGCGCGTCGACCGGCCGTCCGCGTCGCTGCGGATGGTTCGATGCAGTCGTCGTCCGCTACTCGGCGCGCGTCAACGGCCTCGATGCGGTCGCGCTCACCAAGCTCGATGTACTCGACGGCTTGCCGGAGGTGTTGATCTGCACCGGCTACCGGACGGGCAACGGCACGCTCACCGAGTTCCCAGCCGATCTGCGCCTGCTGAACGGAGCCGAGCCGGTCTACGAGCGGATGCCCGGCTGGTCGCAGCCGACCAAGGGCGCGACGCGCATGGACTACCTCCCGAAAGAAGCGCAGCGCTACGTGAGGAGGCTCGAGGAAGTGACGGGAGTCGATTGCGCGATCATCTCCACGGGTTCCGATCGAGTGGAGACGATCGTGAAACAGGGATCGGTAGTCGAGGCGTGGTTGGCGAACTGAGCACGGTTCAAGGCTCAGAGTGACTGTGGCGACGCTTTCATCAGCCTCGATACGCCCGTCGAGCGTCCGGCTTCGCCATCGAAGAAGCCTTCGTTTATGGATCTCGCCGTCAGCTGCCATCACCTGAAGAAATCCTACGGCGACGTCATCGCCGTCGATGGCCTGTCACTCGACGTGCGACGCGGCGAGTGTTTCGGTCTCCTCGGTCCCAACGGCGCCGGCAAGACGACAACGATCGAGATCCTCGAGGGGCTGCTCGCACCGGACGCGGGAGATGTCGAGGTGCTCGGCTTGCGCTGGCGGACCGACGAGCGCGAGCTGCGCCAGCGGCTCGGCATTCAGCTGCAGGAAACCCAGTTCACCGACAAGCTCACAGTCGAGGAGACACTTCGGCTGTTCCGATCGTTCTACGATCGAGGACGTTCCGTCGACGATCTGCTGGCGCTCGTCGAGCTCGAAAGCAAGCGCGCGAGCTGGGTGGTCAAGCTCTCGGGCGGACAGAAGCAGCGCCTCTCGATCGCGGTCGCGCTCGTCGGCGATCCCGATCTGCTGTTTCTCGACGAGCCGAGCACCGGCCTCGACCCGCAGTCGCGTCGCCAGCTGTGGGGTGTGCTGCAGCGCTTTCGCGCCGGAGGCGGGACGATCCTGCTGACGACGCATTACATGGACGAGGCCGAGGTGCTGTGTGATCGTGTGGCCGTGGTCGATCATGGGAAGATCATCGCGCTCGACACGCCCAAGGCGCTCATCGCCGCGCTCGGCGCGCCGAGAACGATCGTGCACGAAGGCACGCTCGAGGACGTGTTCATGTCGCTGACAGGACGGCATCTGCGTGACGAGTGATTCATCAGAGGCGGTCGCGAAGAGATTGCCGCGCGGCGGCGCGCATCCCGCGCTCGTCGAGCTGACGCTCGCGCGGCTGCGCGAGTTCGTGCGCGAGCCGGAGGCGCTCTTCTGGTCGTTCCTGTTCCCGATCATCATGTCGGTGGCGATGGCGCTGGCGTTCCCCGCGCGCGGCACGCAGCCGGTTCGTGTTGGTGTGCCTGCCGGCGCCGCGTCCGATGCGCTTCGCGCGGCGCTCGGCGCCGACAAGGGGATCGTGGTTCGCGATGTGATGCCCGGCGAAGAGCTTCGGCTGCTGCGCGAAGGCGACGTCAACGTCCTCGTCACGCCGGGTGTGCCGCCGACGTACCGGTTCGATCCGGGACGCGAGGAGAGCCGCACGGCGCGGCTCATGGTCGACAACGCGCTGAAGCGTGCATCGGGGCGCAGCGATCCCTGGACGGCGCGCGAGGATGCGGTCGCGATCGCGGGCTCGCGCTATGTCGACTGGCTCATCCCAGGTATTCTCTGCCTCGGCATCATGAGCAACGGGATGTGGAGCATCGGCTTCATGACCGTGCAGGCGCGAATGCGCAAGCTGCTCAAGCGGCTGGTCGCGAGCCCGATGCGCAAGCGCGAGTTCCTTCTGGCGCAGGTGCTGGCGCGCATGCTGTTCCTGGGGCCCGAAGTGGCCGTGCCGCTCGTCTTCGGTGTGCTGGCCTTCGGCATGCCGATCAACGGATCGCTGTTCAACATCGCGATCGTCGCCTTGATCGGCGCACTGTCGTTCGGCTTCCTCGGCCTCCTGCTCGGCAGCCGCGTGCGCACGATCGAAGCGATCTCGGGTTTGATGAACCTGACGAGCGTCCCGATGTGGGTGCTGAGCGGCGTCTTCTTCTCCTCGTCCAACTTTCCCCCCGCCGTTCAACCGGCGATTCGCGCGCTTCCCCTCACTGCGCTCGTCGACGCGATGCGAGCGGTCGTGCTCGAGGGCGCCTCGCTCGGTGCCATCCGCGCGGAGCTGCTGATTCTCATCGCGTGGGGAGTCGCCTCGTTCGCGATCGCGCTTCGCATCTTCAAGTGGAGATAGCTGCGCGACGCGGTTGAGCCCCAACGCCTCATGTCGAACTTAAGTGGGCGACGCCAGTCTGTGGCCCGAGCCCAGTTGGGTGTGGGACGGCGGCGAGCCCGATCGGCGCCGCGGCCCGCCTTCGCCAGGGCTACGGCGCGGAAAAAAACGCGCTTTCGGATCCATCCCGGAGGCCCACGTTTATCTACCGAGCCGACTGCGTCGATCTCGCCGTGAGGGCTCCCTTCAGCGCGTTTTTACTGCCTTCGCTGATCGCGTCGCCTTCAGGGCTCGCCGCCGTCCCACACCCAACTGAGCTCGGGTGCGATTGTTCGCGTCGCCAGTTAAGATCGATGCAAGCTCACTTGGGTTAAGACGCTGGTTGCCTGGTCGAACGGGTGGCGGCGGGACGGGCATCCCCGCTCGCCGCGCAGGCGCCTCTCCGTGATCAGGTCTTTTCGTACCCGTGATCGTTCTTTTGGCGCCGACAGCCGGGGCCCCCATCGCGCGGACTTTGCGCGATGGGGTGGCCGCGAGCGGGGAGACCCGCCGACAGGACCCGTGAGCCCCACTGCTCATGTCGAACCCAAGTCAGCCCGATCGGGATGGCCGGCGTTCCACGCATGACTGAGTTCCGGTTGGAATCTCCCACTGCGGTCTGACCTACGCTATCAGCCTCACGAACTTTGGATGGCGCAATCGGCCCTCTCGTGTTCTCTCACCATACGCCACTTCACATCGCAGTGCCGGCTTCACCCAGTGCGCGAGGCGTTCCGCTTTGCCGGGATGCGGATCGAAAGGGCAGTCGCGCTGAAGCATCGCGTCGAGCCGGCGGCGCAGATCGAGCGAGACGGCGTGTGTGAATCCGGTGCCGGCGCGTCCGGCGAAGACGAGTCGCTTGCCGACGTATTGACCGACGACGAGCGCGCCGATGCCTTCCTTTGACGTGCCTTTCGGCTCGTGAAAGCCCCCGATGACGAACGTCTCGACGCGCAGGCATTTGATCTTGCGCCAGCTGTCGTGGCGGCCGGGGAAGTAGGGCAGGTCGCGACGCTTCGAGACGATCCCCTCGAGCCCCAGCTTCGCGGCATGCTCCAGCAGCACGTTGCCATGCCCTGCGACATGATCGGCAAACCGGATGCGTCCGGTCTTCGCGCGGCCGACGAGCGCCTTCAAGCGCGCCTTCCGTTCCTCGAGCGGCAGTCCGGTGATCGACACGCCGTCGATTCGCAGCAGATCGAACACCAGATACACGAGCGGCCCGCGAGCGATCGTTCCCGCGACGACCTGCTGCAGCGCCTCGAAGCTGGTGCGTCCGTCCGGCATCAGCATCGCCACCTCGCCGTCGATCAGCGCATCCTTCACGGGAAGCGTGCGGGCGGCATCGGCCACTTCGGGAAAGTGACGCGTCCAGTCATTGCCGTTCCGCGTGATGAGACGGACCGTCCCGTTGTCGATCAGGCAGCCGATGCGATAGCCGTCGTACTTGATCTCGTGCAGCCACAGGTCGCCGTCGGGAGGCGTCCTGACGAGCGTCGCGAGTTGAGGGGCGTACTCGGCGGCGGCCATACCTCCATCGTACGCTGGCGGGTCTGAAGACCTGCCTGAACTAAAGTTGTCTGATGACTCCACAGACCGAAGCCTGGCAGCGCGGGCCGGTGCCCGGATTCGAGCCGCTTCTCATGCCCGTCGTTCATGCGTTGATCCAGGTGCGCGAGGATCTTCACCGCCTGGTCGATCGGGTCCCGAGCGATCACGTCTGGCAGCGCCCAGGGGGCGCGGCATCGATCGGCTTTCACGTTCAACACACCGGCGGCGCGCTCGATCGGCTCTTCACGTATGCGCGAGGGGAGTCGCTCTCAGAGGCGCAGCGGGCAGCGCTGAAGGCGGAGGGCATCGCCGGCGATCCACCGGCGACGATGGGGGCGCTCGTCGCCGAGGTCGATCGGATCGTCGACCGGGCCTTCGATCAGTTGCGGTCGACATCATCATCGTCGCTGCTCGGCGAACGCAAAGTCGGACGCGCGGGACTGCCCACGACGGTGTTGGGTCTGTTGTTCCACGCGGCTGAGCACTCCACCCGCCACGTCGGTCAGGCGATCACAACCGCACTCGTGCTGGGCTGATTCAGGGCCTGCACCGGGCTGATGAGTGCAGGTGAGGCGCGCCCTTTCGGGCGCGTGGGGCCGCTTTGCGGTGAGGCAGGTGGGGCGAGTGAATCGTCTATACTCGATTCGCGCAACGGGGCGCATCCAGTCCGCGGAAAGGGCCGTGCCCACCCAGATCGTTGGCAGAACACGACGAAGTTCTTTGAGCCTGATCAGTGCGGACTCCAGGCGTAATGAGAGGAGCTTCGTTTGGCCGAACGATCCCTGCCTGCGCGTCCCGACCTCGACCAATACAAGACACAAGCGAAGGAGCTGCTGAAAGGCGCTCGCGCCGGCGACCGGGAGGCGTTACAGCGAATGCGCGCGTATCGCCCGGACCGGTCGGACAATCGGCTGGTGCTCGCCGACGCGCAACTCGCGATCGCGCGCGAGCACGGCTTCGAGAGCTGGCCGAAGTTCGCGCACCAGATCGAGGTGCTACTCGGGGAGGAATCGCCATCCGCGATCTGGAAAGCAGCCGAGCGCGCCGTCGTCAGCGGAGATCTTCCGACCCTCGAACGACTGCTCGATCGGCATCGCGCCATGCTCCGCAAAGGCCCTCCCGAGACCGCATGGCGCGGAGGCCTCAGGCCCGACTACGGCGGAAGCGATGCACGGACGATCATCGTCGCCAATCACGACTTCGAGAACTGGGATCAGTTCGCAGCCTTCGCCGAGGCCCGGGGCGATCGCGGATCGCTCGTCGCGCAGTTCGAAGATGCCGTCGATGCGATCGTCGAGGGAGACACCGACACAGTGAAGCGACTCCTCACGCAAAGGCCCGGGCTCATTCACGCGCGTTCGATGCGCAGGCATCATTCGATGCTGCTGCACTATGTCGGTGCGAACGGCGTCGAGGGGTTCCGTCAGCGCACGCCCGATAATGCGGTGCAGATACTCGAGGTGCTGCTCGATGGAGGCGCCGACGTCGATGCGAGGGCCGACATGTATGGCGGTTCGACGACAGTGGGGCTGGTGGCGACGAGCATTCATCCCAAAGAGGCGGGCGTCCAGAACGAACTCATCGACGTGTTGATCGCGCATGGCGCGCGCATCGATCGCCTCGGTGCCGGCGGCAGCAAAGGCAGCCCGCTTCTGATAAACAGCTGCCTCGCGAACGGGCGTCCCGGTGCCGCGGAGTACCTGGCGCGTCGAGGCGCACCGATCGATCTCGAGGGCGCGGCAGGACTGGGTCGTCTCGATCTCGTGCGCACGTTCGTCGCCGACGATGGGACGCTCGTCAACGGGGCCACGACCGAGCAGATGCGCGATGGGTTTTCCTGGGCGTGCGAGTACGGCCGCCCCGACGTGGTGCAGTTCCTCCTCGAGCACGGGATGGACGCCGGCGCGCGGCTCCGGCCGCATCAACAGACGGGGCTGCACTGGGCCTCCTATGGCGGACACGTGGAGACCGTCAAAGAACTCCTGCGTCATGGGCCGCCATTGAATGTCAGAGATGAAAGCTTCAACGGCACGCCGCTCGAATGGACCCTGTACGCATGGGGGACTTCACCGACGCGCACCGAGCGGAACGATCTCTACGAGGTCGTGGCGCTGCTCGCAGTGGCCGGTGCCACGCTCGATCAGACATGGATCGACGCCGACGCGGATCGCGGGTTCCCGCTCGGGGAGTGGGTGCGCGCCGATGCGCGGCTGCAGGCGTCGCTCGCCGGACAACGTTTGCCGACGTCCGGCTCGTGACGATGACCGGGGGCGATGTAGAATGAGTGTTTGCCCGGGCGGGCCCCTAGCTCAGTGGTAGAGCACGTGACTTTTAATCACGGTGTCCCGGGTTCGATCCCCGGGGGGCCCACATCATGCGATCGCGGCGACGTTCTGAAATCGTGACACGGTGATTTGCGATCTTTGATTTGTGATCGTTCGTGATTGATGATTGGTGATCGCCAATCACCAATGCTCTATTGAGTCCCCATCGTCCAGAGGCCTAGGACGCGGCCCTTTCAAGGCTGAAACCCGGGTTCGAATCCCGGTGGGGACGCCACATAAGTGGAAACGCCAGCAACTCCGTTCAGTAGCCGCCCGATCGCCGCTTCTCCCTCGAATCGGTACCGGCCATTGTCCGGCGTGAAACGGAACGGACCCGCCAGCACCTGACGCAGCAACTCGCGCCCGTCCTGCACGTTCTCAGTGAGCAGCCGCCGCCAGTCGGCCAGGCGCGCTCGGACATGTCGCTCGACGTCTTTGTGATTCACGGTGTACTTCGTGGCCGCAATCGCCGCGATCAACTCGTCGCGCCTCGCCTGACGTGCCTGGATCCCAGAGAGTAGGGATGCTATCGGCCCCGTGGTGGCAATCGCCTCCGTCAGCCGCGCCAATTCCGTCTCAGTACGCTTTAATTCGTCGACGTAATCCTTGGCTGCCCTGGTCTGTGCCTCCGGTTGTAGGGCCTCCAGCACGCCCGCAATCACCGCATCGATAATCGCCGGCCTCAGCACGTCGTTCGCGAGCGTCGCCAGTACCGCGGTGTCGGTGCGATCGATCGGCAACACGAGCCGGTTGCCGCACACGTTCGCGCCACGCTTGTTGTAGACGAGACAGCCGTAATGATAGGTACGCGTCGTCCCTGTGCGACGTCGGCTGACGACACCAAGCGCGCCGCCACAGGTCCCGCAGCGCGCGAATCCGGCTAGTAGATACTGCGACTCTACGTCGCGCGCTCGCGCCCCCTGCTTGCTCCTGGTGGCCTTCTTGAGGGTGGCACGAATACCGCGTAGGCGTTGGTGTGTGGCCTGCCACAGGGCCTCGGAGACGATCCGCAGTTCGGGTGCCTCACGCCGCATCCAATCGGCCGTCGGCCGCGGTGCCTGCCTGTGCTGTCCCCAGCGGTCCCGCTTGCGTGTGCGGTTCCAGACGATCTCGCCTCGATAGATCGGCCGATCGAGTATCTCCTTGATCGTGATCGGTGCCCATCCTGCCGGGCGCCCTAGTTGCGGCCGTGGACAGGGCGCGCGCTCATCGTTCAGGGTCTTGGCGATCCGCGTATAGCCGTTGCCAGTTGCCGACATCTCGAAGATTCGCCGCACCACCGCGGCTTCCGTCTCGTTGATCCGCCGCTCGACGTGTGACCGTTCACCACCCGCACCACGGATCTCCACGTTGTCATACCCGAAGACTCGTCCGCCGGTGACGTGACCAGCGCGCGCTTGACTGATCGCTTTGTCCGTCGATCGCTGACTCGCACGTGTGCGCTCAAGTTCATCGGCGAATGTCGTCAGCGATAACATGATCTTGTCAGTGGGGGAGTCGAGTCTGCGCTCGCGATCTTCGAGGTAGAAGAACACACGAACGCCGGCCTGTACCAGTTGCTTCAACGCGTAGGCGGTTTCGATAGCCTCGCGCCCGAGGCGCGATTCCTCCGACATGATGAGCACCTGAAAAAGTGGCTTTGGTTTCAGCGCGTTCATGAGTCGCAGAAAGCCAGGGCGGTTCGCAAATTCCGCGCCGCTGATGCCGTCATCAACGAACACGAGATCGTCGCGGACAATCCAGCCCCTGCGCTCTGCGTACTCACGCCCATGGGCGATCTGGCGCGCGACTGACTTCTGTTCGTCGGCGAGAGCCTGGTCGGTGCTCTTTCGAGCGTAGATGGATGCGATCACTTGAAAGACTCCAGTCTTTGGCACGGTAGCTGGCCGCGATCAGTTGCTGGCCACAGATCAGTATTTCGGATCGACATAGAAACCGGTGTCATCTCTGAGTAAACGCACCTCGCGCTCCAGTTCAATCACTGCCATGGCTCCATGCCGCAACGGTCGCCCGATCCCCTCGAGGTCGTCAGGAGTCATTGCGAATTCGTGGAGACGTCTATCGTGCAGGTCAACAATTCCGTATTTGAATTGATCGCGGCGAATCACCGACCGAATCTGGTTGGCGAGTTTCGATGCCTGGGGATCTATCACGACGATTTTCCGTAACGCGCTGTTGTTCATCAGGCCGGCCGCCAGCAGGTACTTGAAGTGAGCATCAATTACCCGGAACGAAAATCCGATGATGATGACGCGCGTTGCCTGGCGAAGTGCTTCGACCGCCGCGCTCCAGGTCCGTTGAGTGATCCCTGCGACATCCTTATCCCACGTGGGTGGCACGACGTATGGGGTGCGATCGGGCACTTCGTTGAAAGAACCGCACACGGTCAGAGGAGTTCTCTCGCCCTGGTACCAGTTGAGAGAGCCATGAAGCTTCAGCACAGTAAGAATGTCGGTGCCACCGGTAGGAC
Source organism: Vicinamibacterales bacterium (assembly GCA_036407095.1). Taxonomy (GTDB): domain Bacteria; phylum Acidobacteriota; class Vicinamibacteria; order Vicinamibacterales; family UBA2999; genus Gp6-AA40. The sequence continues at coordinate 158,113 of DASWZV010000155.1, forward strand.
GACACCGGGCGCTTTCGTCGTAAACGACGGCATCTGAGCCGAGTCCGTACGTAAACGGAATGCCGAGCGTGGCGAGTGAGTCTTCAAGTAGGAGGTCGTAGTTAAAAGTGAGCACAACGTTATCGTCAGCGCGCAGGTCCGACGTCCGACCAGCGAGGATCGCAGCGTAATAGTCGTAGATCGAACAGAACACATCATCGCTGCCTTCTTCGCCTTGGCCGCTGCTCGAAATCCTCGATACTCGCGCGAGCCATTCAGTCGTCACTGGCCACGAGGCTCCTCTCAGAATGCGCATCCGAACTTCACGCGGCACGCCATGCACTTCCGAGTAATGCAATGTGGCGCCGATGGCGGTTTGCATGGCGCGGCGAAGTTGTTGCGCTGGAAGCGCGGATGCCAGACTAAACAGGTCCTCAACGTTATCTAGGTCAATGTTTATCCGGTACCCAGCCGCTGCCGCGCTGTGTCTGAACTCAAGCACCTTCGCTACGGCTCGCATGCCGTTCTCGTTGTGTGTTTCGGTCAGCCAGTCAGCCGCATCACGCATGTGGTTGAGGAAATTGGCAACAGTCGGCAAACCGGCGTCGACGCTAAACCCCGCCCCGAGAACATAAACGTTCCTGTCGTTCTTGCGAGTCCTCTTGCCGATCACTACCTCCATGACAGACGAACCGTCCCTTTCTGAGCGCCTCTTCTCGCCAACATCCACCACCTTGCGAGGATCTCGCGCATCCGCCGCGCGGTGAATCAGTTCGCTCCCGTCAGTTCCTGACGCGAGCCTTTCGCGTGGCCGCGGCCTTACGCGCAGCACGCTGTCGTCCATCCACGCCCTTGGTGTCCACCGCCTTCTTCGCCGCCGCCTTTCGACCCTGCGATCCGAGCGTTCTCCGGCCCTTAACCCCCGCCATGCTCCGAGCTTTGCCCTCCTGATACAGTGCGTACCCGAACGCCCAGGAAGTGTCGTGAACCCCATGACGCCTGATGAGGCCGCGGATGACAGCAAGCAACTCACGATCAGCGAGTCGGCGCTCGTCCTGAAGATCGTCGTCGTGCTCCGGTGTCCGGCTGTTCAGATATTCGGTGAGAGCAGTGGTAACGACCTTCGATAGACTGCCTTCGCCCTCCGCGTCTTGTGCGCTCCGCCATACCGCCTCGTCCTCTGCACTTACGTAAAGCGTTCTCGTTGGCATTTGCTTCTCCAGCGACGATTATACGTATATGTATACGTATACAGCAAGATATTCGCGATCGTGGAGCAATTGCGAGTGTCGCGGGTGACCGGGCGCAAGCGCGATTCAGATGTTCGGGAGAATCTGCAGCAAATCGCAAACATGGCGTGTTGCGGTATCGGTGGCGCGATTGATGAGCGTAGGGACGTCGATTCTTGAGTTGGCTTGAATCTGAACGCGCTGCCGCGGCAGATTGAAATGTCGAATCACCCTTGCGTGCGTGAGTGAATCGCGTGCGGTTTTGACGGTTTGATACCCTGCGTCGGCCTGCACGGCGTCGATCCAAGTTACGGCGGCTACCGGCAGGAGCGGACGCAGTTTCAGCGCGGCCCTTTTGGAAAAGTAATCGGCTATGCTGAGCTCCCGCGCACGCGTATGGTGGCAGAATACGCGCCCCAAAGCAGCGGCGCACACATCCAGGGCCGTGATGCACGTGCCTGTTGCCCATCGAGCATGAGCGATGTCGACGATGTCCGGTCGATGGCCATCAATCGTCGAACGAGATAGATCATCTCGCGCGTCGACGTCCGACAGGTAATACAGGCTATCGGTCGCCCACACACCAAACAGAATCAGCGCGCTTGCTTCCGGATGCCCGTGCTTATTCCCGAACTGCTGTACGACGTCCATCGGATCGACTGGCCACGAAAAGGGGGGCATTCAGGTCCTATTCAGTGATCGCGAAACCGCGACTGAGAGCAGTGGCAAGCCATTCGTCCGCTCGTTCCCGCGCCGCCTGCGGCGTGCGCTCGACCTGAGACATTAGGAAGTTGTCTTCACTCCCGTACCCGCACCTCGCTTCGATTCCGTACGGATGCAGGTAGAGGCCGCAGGACAGCACGCTGCCGTGAGCGTTTGTCACGCGCCACAGACGTTGCACGAGCACCGGTTTCGGTGGATCTGCACGTCGACCGGTGAACGGGCTGTAATCCGTCATTTCAGGCCCTCCGAGTCGTCACCGATCAGATCTGTCGACCGGCGAGTCCGGATTGGATTCGCGGCGCAACATCAGCAAGCCCGAATCAGAACTTCGCCTCTAGTTCTTTGCACATTTCGTGTGTGGCTTTCCAAGGTGCCCTCAGTGCCTTGCAAACGATTGGTATCTTGACCTTGGATCTGTAGCTGTTCCTGAGTTCTTCAGTCACCACGTACCCGCCAGTCGCCAGGGCGTGGGCGATGACCCAGCCGTCTGCTCCCTTGAGGAAATCTGCCGCAGCATGTGGCTTGTGCGAAGCACAAACGTGATTGGCGACTTCACTAAAGCGTTCCTGCGCCTGCCGGTCCGCCCTAACGCAGAAGAACCCGACGTTCTTTCGAGCCTTGCACCACTTTGCGAGGTCATCGTTTCCGTCAGTGATCTCGTCGTAGGCCATCTTCGGCATCCGGATCGCGCCGCTCTTCAATTGCTCTTCTAAGAACGACCAAAATTTGGGCACCAGATCCGGAGAGTACAGCCCGTTCTTAGCTGAAATCAGCACGCCCGAGTCGATCCAATAGATCGCCAAAGCGTGCTACTTCCACTTCTCCGCAAACTTCGCAAGAGTGGGCACCTTCATGCTAAGAAGGCTCGCGGCGTCTCGCCATTCGAGCTTCCCACGCACAAGTTCGCCGAGCACAGCGTCGGTCAAGCGCGGGCTCATGCGAGCGGTCACATTCCGGTAGTAATTGCCACCAGACGAATCGTCTTTGCGTCTGCGCTGGCCTTCTATTTTCTTGATGTGCTCGTACTGCTCTCGATTGACCTTGCCCAATTCGTGAGCGCGCCGAAGAGTTACGTACGTGCTTACCCAAAATCTGCGGGCCATCTTCCCCACGCGGATATCGGGCGCCGACGACAGTTGGCCCCAGGCGACTTCGAAATCGTCATGAGGCACCAATACCTGCGCGGCTACGTGGTTGCAAAAGGCCTCAGCCTTGTTGACAACGCTTTCGTCTAGTTCATCGGCCATTGCGAGAGCCGTAGCCCCGATCCAGATATGCGCGAGTTCGTGAGCGAGCGTAAAAACCTGGGCAGCTCTGAAGTCAGCCGAATTTACAAACACGACTGGCGCATAGGGATCGGCGATGGCAAATCCCTGCAACTCTTCTACCTTCAGCGGCCGGTTAGTCGCGTTCCCAACGACGCCGCTTCGCATTACCAACACACCAGAGTCTTCAGCGCGTCTGGTGAGCGTGGTCAGGTATTCACTCCAACTCGAGACTGATTCACGCAGACTAGCGGTGATTCCAAGGCGAGCGCGGATAGCCGACGCGACGGTATCAACAGGATCTCTGGCCGTGAAGCTCCCAACAAACTTCAGTTCGCCAGCAGCTGCGGAAGCCCTTTGATGGTCCCTGAACCAATCTTGCTTAACGAGCGTGTCATTGAGCAGTTCCAACAGATCGGGGCTCGGTCGATAGGCCCGATCGAATCCACGAAAATCAGGCAACGGCAGATCGGCTTCGGGCGGTTCTTTGAGGTAAAGGAAACCGAACGGAACATGCAGGAGCTTCGCGAGCGCCTGGGCCTTGGCGAACGACGGATGGGATGCTCGCGACTCCCACGACTTCAGCAGATCAACATCGATGCGAAGTCGGTTGGCGATCGATTCGTGGGAGAGGCGGCTTCGCTTGATCGCCCAAGTGATCAGACGAGGGCTTATGAACGCGAGATCGTTCGATTCTGGCTCACCCTTGGGAGCAGTCTTGACCATGTCATTCCACACTGCAGCGACTGAACGGTCTGCGTCCGACCGACAGAGCCATCTGTCGGTCCGCCAGATGAGTCATGGACCCGCTTACTTTACTTCATCGAACCGCAGCTTCTTCAGCCCGGCCCGAGCCGCGCGGAAGAGCACCCGAATCCTGTGCGCAGACGAGTTCCGTAGCATGTAAGTGCTCATACGCGTATCGCTCGTTCGCGATTGATCTGCTCGCGAAGTAGCCGCGTCTCGATCCGGCGCTGGTGATCGTCCGCGCGTCGATCCAGGTCGAACGACTCCGCACACGCGGGGTGCATGGCATATGCGCCTCTGACAACCCATCCCAAGCCGACGTGGCGTCGACACTTCCAGCAGTACTGGTCCATCTGCATGTGCTTCATGATGGCCTTGGCGTTCATCGGCAGACTTCGCGATTCGTCGGTTCTCTCTCTCATCTCAGTCCCTCGTGCCTGTGAGTCCGCGGCCAGGTAGGCCGGATAGGTCACAGGACTCACGTCAAGCAATCTGGCGATGTTGCGGATCGTCCGCAATGGCAGCTTGCCTTTCTTCATTTCAGATTCATCCCAGATGTCATCGCCCGCCCCCAGCGTGAAGCCGAAGGAGCTGCCGGTGACATAGCCGCCCAGGATCAGTTCACGCACATCGCTGGCCGCCACGGTCTTGGGTAATGTCGCTTCATACCGCAGGCCAATCGAGTCCTCTTCGAGCCGCAGTGTGTGATTGCGATTGCGTCCCAAGACAATCGACGGATTGTGATTGAAGAGCGCACGCACGTCGTCCTCACGGATGGCGCGCCTGAAGGCTCCAGGCGCCACTTGTTCGCGAAAGGCGAACATGCCCATGTCGATCGTCGTTTCCTTGTTGAAGACCGCCGCATGGCCGAAGAGCGAAGCCGTCTTCGCGGATTCGCGGGTTTCGACTCGGCCCACGATCGTTATTCGTTCACTCTCTGACATCAGCGACAACCCACTGGAGAAAGCGCTCGCGCATGCGGGATCAGGATCCGATCCCACCTGATTCCGGATCGGCACGCGGCACGGCCGCATGGCGAGCAACGCTGAGGAGCCCGTGACGCGTGGAGGCTCGCATTAACTCAGCACCGGCTCGTAAGCCGTCTCAAGCTGCCGTGGCTGCTCGAGGACGACAGGTTCCGAAGGCACGCCCAGGCGATGCAATCCGTCGAAGAACTCACGGCGTTGCTGCTCGAGGCGATGTACCGCCGACCGCGCGTCAGACAACTCGGCCTCAATCCGCGACTTCATGGCGGCGATTCGTGGATCGCGGGACATGGCAACGCGCGCCTGCTGCCGATACCACCGCACTCGTGCCAAGGCCGGGTCAATCTTGCGCTGAATGTATTCGTCGGCCTGAGCTTGGGAAATTCGGCCGGTAGCCATGTCGTTGTGCACCGTTCGCGTCAAGGTATTCAGCTTGCCCTCTTCCTTGACGAAGCCTGCTTCATCCTTCGCAAGAGCCGCGGTGATTGCCTGTTGAAACTCCCTGATATCAATCTGCTGGCCCATGATCTGCTCTCCTTTGGTTTCCCTAAATTTTGAATACCCAAAATGTAGCGTTTGGGTGCCCACGCGGTTCCCTGACGCCCGTCAGGACTTCGTTCCCGCCCCCCGTTTCGCGTTTCCGAACGATTGATCGCGTGCGGTTCGTGCGTTGTGATGCGATTGGCACATCGCTCTGAGATTCGAGTCCGCATGTATCTGGGCCCACGTCCATCCCAGCTCTCGGCCTTCGGCTACTGATACCGGGAAGTGATCCACGGTGTCCGCTGTCGCACGGCAGTAGGGGACGCAGCAGGTGGTATGCGTGGCCAGGTATGCTGCCCTACGTGCTGGCCACCCTGAGTCCTTGCCATATCCACGCTGGCTGCTGCTGCCTCGCTGCTTGTCGTAAGCCTGTTGGCGCTCACGGTAATGCTTGGCACACCGGCCCCTATGGGTAGCCCTACCCGAGCACGGCCATACGGAGCACGCCCCAAGAGGAGCACTAGGACTCATGAGTATCACCGTCGAATACCACCCGAGTGATGGCCCAGATCGCAGCCATGGTGGCCACGGCTAATCCTGCCAACACGCCGAACTTCACCTTCACGACGAACGCCGTGATGACGAACAGGACGAACGTCATCAGGTCAATCACTTCAGCCTCCGGGGCGATCTGAAAGTGTCCAGCACTAAGGGAGAAGACCGCTGTGTGCCCGGATTTTTGTCTCTACGGGTTAGGGAATCTCGCGTAAGGGCATAGTCCGAAAGTCCCGCGCTATGGCTTAGAGGACCGCAGGGCACCCGTCTACGTTTGAAATCCGAATCGTAAGGTTCTGAATCACGATCCACCGCCACCTGATTAGCAGGGACACGCGCGTAATCAAGATCGAGCTGGGCGGGAAGATCATCTCGCCATTCGGATTGAGCAGTCGGAAGCAGTGAGCCAAGTGCTTGGCGTACGTCTCTGATTTCCTTCCGGGTCGGGCGAATACGTGGCCCGTTCATGACACTCTCCGATCGGCGAGAGCGGCATTGAGCGCAGCGAGGGCTTCGGATCGAGAACAGGAATTCCCTTTGTGATGGAGCGTTGACTGAAAGGCATCCACCAGTTCTTCCAGAGGACGGTTGTGAGACGTCAGCCTCAGTGTTTCGTTCGCAACCGCAACGTGGTACTCGGTTGGCGCGCTCTCTGACTCCGTCCCTGAGACTGCCTTTCTCTTCTCAGCCCGCGCGGAGCGCGCAGGTTTCTGCTCCTGATTCAGATCCTGATACTGATACTGATCCTGAGTTCGTATACCGTTGGGCAGACGTTGCCGTAACCCTTCAAGGAACGTTTCGTGAAGGGTTTGTGGAACGGTTTCGATGTTGCGCGCGAAGGCATCGATCAGGCCGCATGGCGGGATCTCGTTGAGATCCTTGAGCGAACCCTTCATCACGTTCAGATTTTCGGGCGGGTTCCACTTGAACCAGGATGGAATCCAAATCACGCGGGAACCCTTGTCGAAGGGCCAGCCAAACGTTTCGGTAACGTTTGCCAAACGTTTCGTGATGGTTTGCGGAAGGGTTCCGAGGTCCTCCGAAGCCGTCGCCACAGAGAAGACGAACAGCCCGATCCGGTTGCTCTGCGGGCCAGTGAGCACGTAGAGCGCGAGCACTTTTTCGCCCTCTGACAGCGCCGTGAATCCTGGATGACGCCAAAGTCGCGTGTAGAGCCGGCGGTAACGACCGCGTTCGTTCATGGCTGTACGCGCTCAGCGCGGAAGGTTGTGGTACTGTTCATCTGACTCATCTCCATCACGGGCATCTCGGCCGGTTGCGTGTTCCAGACGCGCCGGCCGTTTGTCTGTACGAAGCTCACGCACGAGCGCCCGCACGAATGCCCGCACGAGCGCCTGCTCGGTCGGTGAAAACGTGTCGGTGTTGTGCTTCATCCGCGTGAACGCCGGCCGACGTACGTCCCCACGGCCATGCCGGCGAAGTAGTCTTCACCCATTTCGTCGGCCAAGGCGGTACGCTCCGTGCTGTTCGGCACGACGAGGCCACGAACGATTTCGCTTAAACGCGCTTCTGGGATACGGGTGGCCAGCGCGACGTCACGCTGTGTGCGCTGGCGACGAACAATGGCGAGTTTGAGATCGAGTCCTGCTGCCACGCTTTGCACTCCTGAAGTTTTGTATTCACCTTCAAGTGTGCGCGCGTGGGGATCGGTTATCTAGTACGTGACCGTGAGTTTGTGTTCTTGCGTGAGCGCGTTTTGCGTGTGGTTACGCGCATCTTGACTTGGGGAAGTTGGCGGTACTTACGTTGGTATATTGCTCTTTTTCGACGGTCTGGCTTGCGAGCTGACTTCCTGCAATCCTCAGAGCAGTACCGATCACTCGCGTGTTCGCCGACGAAGAAATTCGAACACCGTTCGGCTGCACAATGGTCCGCGCGCTTCAGGGCGCCTGACGTGTACAAGTGCACGATCGCCGCACCGAACACCATGTGTCTGCGGCTGTCGGTGGATTGTTCTGGGCGGTCAGTAGGTAGTTGGTCTGGAAACGTGACACGTCGCGCCCTGGCTATCGCGAAGAGGTACTTATGTAGTCGCTGTTCTTCCTCTGGCGTTAGCGGTACGTGATTCGAATCCTTCGTGACAATGCTGACAAGGCTGGGCGCAAGGCCTTCTCCATGCCTCACACTCTGGATCGCCTCGCTCAGGACGCGCCGCCACCAGAGCGATTCGCCGATTGTCGTACGAGGATCTTTCCGGTTCACGCAGGCCATGAACTGCTCGAGCAGATCAGCACGGTCGGCCACTTCGTACACTTCGGGAAACTTCCCGATCTCGCGGTCCCAGTCTGGCGAGACACTAGCCGCCCGGATTCCGAGAAGGAAGTCCCAAACGCGGCGATCTTGCTCGGCTCGTCTCAAGTTGCCGCCTCCGCAAGCAGCTTCCGCAGGGAAGAACATCGGCGGCAGGTCGTGCGGAAACGACCGTTCAGGAGCTACCCTAGCCGCCGAAGGTGATCAAATTCTACGCCGCTATCCCAACGAACGGCAGGCTTCCACCTTGTAATGTTCCGCGTGGGGACGCCATCTCCTTCGCTCCGCTCAGTCGACGGCGTCCGCCACCGGTCTTCCGGTTTGCGGCGCGAGCCTTCGGCTCACGCCAGCGGCACCGAATCCCACATGCACTGACGCGCCAGCCATCGCTGCACTCAGCTGCCGATTGGATTTAGAATGCCTCGGTCCTGATGGGAGCTGGCTCTCGCGCTCGCCGTCCGTGGTCGGCCTTGGCAGTGGCGGTTGGAATCGCCCTGGCGGCGGCTCCCATGCTCGCCCATCATTCCCGCGCGATGTTCGACGTTCGCAAGAACATGACGTATCGGGGAGTCGTGGAAGAGTACCGGTGGCAGGACCCCCACAGCCACATCGTCGTTCGCGTTGGGGCCGACGCGGCGGATCGGTCCACGGTGCGGACATGGACCGTCGAGGCCTCGGCGATCAGCGTCATGACCTCCAGCGGGTGGACTCCGAAGACGTACAAGCCTGGCGATCCGATTACGGTGGTGGCTCATCCGAATATGGATGGCTCCAACCTCGTGTTGCTCTTCTACGTGATCAAGGCGGACGGGACACGGCTCTACCGCGCGACGCATCGGTATGACGGAGAGAAAGACTAGCTTGAGTACGGAGGGTTGATTCGTGAGTACGCACTATCGCTCGTTCCTTCTTGCTTTGCTCCTGCCAGCATTCCTGCTCGTCAGCGCAGTCGCTGTCGTTCAGGCTCAGAATGCTGGATCGCCGGCGGCCCGCCGCTGGTCTGATCCTGCCACCTGGCCTGACAAGAAGGTGCCCGCCAAAGACGCTGCGGTCACCATTGAGAAGGATAAGAACGTCATCCTCGACGTCAGTCCTCCGGCGCTGCGTAGTCTCACGATCAACGGCACACTGAGCTTCGCTGACAACAAGGATCTCGAACTGACCACCGAGTGGGTCATGGTGCACGGGGAACTGGCAATCGGCACCGAAGCCAAACCCCACACGCACATGGCGACCATTACCCTCACCGACAACATCAAAGACGAGGACATGAGTGGGGTCGGTGGCACGAGTGACCGCAGCGACCGCGGGATCATGCTCATGGGCGGAACGCTGAGCCTGCACGGCAACCGGACGAACTCCTGGACGAAGCTGTCCAGGACCGCCGACGCCGGCAGCCTCTCGATTGACGTCCTGAACGCGGAGGGCTGGCGAGCTGGCGACGAGATCGTCCTCGCGTCCACGGATTTCGATCCCCGGCAGGCCGAGCGGCGCACCATTGCTGCCATCAAGGGCAACAGGATCACGCTCGACCAGAAACTCGACTACATGCACTTCGGCAAGATCACGTTCGACGTGGACGAACGCGGCGAAGTCGGCATGCTGACGCGCA
>DASWZV010000156.1:0-8496 GCA_036407095.1 Vicinamibacterales bacterium
TCGTCAGCGCATCGTTCGCGGAGCGCTACTGGCCTGGTCAGGATCCGATCGGCAAGACGTTCCGTCATCTCGATCGGACACGAACCGTGGTCGGCGTGGTCGGCGACGTGAAGGTCCGCGGCCTGGAGCGAACGAGCGAGCCACAGATGTACTTGGCGGCGGCACAGGCGCCCGATGACATGCCGGCCATCTTCGACCCGAAGGATCTCGTGATTCGCCACTCCGGGCAGGATGCCGCGCTGCTCTCCGCGGTGCGTCAGATCGTCCGTACTGTCGATCCCGCGCAGCCGATCTCGGGCGTGCGTCCAATGGACGTGGTCGTCGCGGGTGAAACGGCCAGCCGCCGCGCGCAGCTCGATGTGCTCGGTGCCCTGGCGGTCGTTGCCCTGCTTCTGTCCGGTATCGGGATTTATGGGCTGCTCGCATACACCGTTTCACAACGGTCGCAAGAGATCGGCGTGCGTCTCGCGTTGGGCGCGGATCGCGCGCGCGTCGGCCGAATGATCGTCGCCGACGGCATGCGCCTCGCGGCAATCGGCATCGTCCCTGGCGTGCTGGGCGCGTATGCGAGCGGTCGAGGCATGAGTGCGCTGCTGTTCGGCGTCGCGCCGGGCGATCCCGTGACCTTCGCTGCCGGCGTGGGTCTTGCGCTGGTCATCGCGCTGACGGGTTGCATCGTACCGACGCTCAGGGCTGTGTCCGTGACGCCGATGTCGGCGCTGCGAGCGGAATAGCCGTCGCTGGCGATTGCGTCAACAAGAACCAGTGGGCAGCGAAGCGGGGTCCACGCGAACGAAGTCAAGAAGGTGAGCCGGGTGGGAATCGAGCCTCAACGTGAACAGGCACCTGCGGCCGCGCAGTGAGCGTGGGGATTCGGGGGGGCGTTCGTCGTCCCTGGGTCAACGTCGCGCGCCCGGCGGCACGTCTGGTCAGCAGCCGTGCGCACCGGCCGGAAGCGGCGCCCCATTTCATGGCGTGTCGATCGCGTCGAGATACCCGCGCCAGAACGCGATCGCTTCGCTGCAGAGTTCGCGTGTATCGCGCCCCTTGAACGGCCCGTCGCGCATTACGAATTCGAATGTCGTCGGGCCGCTTGGATCGCTTCCCGATTCGCCGGTTCGCGTGTTGGTTCATACGCCGCCGAGCCTAATGGTGATGTTCACGCGTGAGCGGCGTCGTATTCCTTCAGCGTGAGGTTTCGATCTTGTTGGACGAATTCGTGAAAGACACGCGGGTCGGGTTTGGTATCTTGGATACGGATTTGGCGGCGCCGGCGGTATGTTCCGATTGGATACAATCGTCCCAATACGCATGACTATCGGACTCAGGGTGGTGGCTTCCGTTGTAGGCGTCATCTTCATTGCTCTGTGTTTCAAGATGACTGGGTGGGACTGGGGTCCTGCGAGGGGAGATCAGCCAAAATTTCCACCACACACCATTGCACGAGTCTTTTTCTTGGTTGTTGGCGTGTCATGTCTCTGGTTGGCCTGGAGTGCAGCCCGACCCTAACGTTCACCGGAATCGGCCGATCAGGGATTGGATCAACTCGCTGCCAATCGAATGGCCGGCGGACCCGCGCAACGCCGCGAGAACTCGTCGACCGGTGCGCGATGACGGCGTGCTCAATGACCGAATGAGCCGTGCGGCTTACGGTCCTGTGCGACCGTTTCGTCGCGCGAGCCTGGCCGATATTCCGCACACAATTGACCACACCATGGCGCGAGGACAACATGACGACGAGTCGAATCAGTGCCGTGGCAATCGCACTGAGTATTGCGTTCGGATCTGTTGGCGGCGCCGGCTCGACGCAGGGTTCAGCGGAAGACCAGATGTTGTCCGGCACGATCGTTTCTTCCAAACGGATGGCGGACGGTAAACAGTGGATGACGGAGAATCTGAACGTCGACACGGATCGCTCGTACTGCTACGAAGACGCCGAACTGAATTGCCGCCGATACGGCCGTTTGTATACGTGGGAATCGGCGCAGCGAGGATGTCAGTCGCTAGGAGATGGGTGGCGATTGCCGACCGACGACGAATGGCGGCAGATGGCGAAGCACTATGGTGGACTTGGGAACGATTCGCCTGACAAGGGTAGAGCGGCGTACACGGCACTCCTGAGCGGAGGGACGTCAGGCTTCAATGCCGTGCTGGGTGGCAATCGCTCCATTGATGGACAGTACGACCGGCTGGAGGCACACGGAATCTACTGGACGGTATCCCAAAACGATCCGGTCACCGCACCGCTCTATAACTTCGGCAAAGGCAGTCAAGCGCTCTATCGTGGGCCCCAGGGCCAGAAGCAGATGGCAGTTTCCGTGCGTTGCGTCAGAGAGTGACCGCTCAAGACTCGGGCCCGCGATGTCGATGGAAAAACACTGGAGTTCCTGCTCGACACGGGACATCAAGCGGGAACGCAATTGTGCGAGCGGTTCGGAAAGGACTTTGAAGGGCTCGTGAACGAACGGGGTCGTCGAGCCTCCGCGCGAGTGACGCAAATCGGTGGCGCCGCAGATCGCGAGGTCGTCGTCATTCCTGGTCTGCAGATCAAGGTCGGAGGGAAGGAGACAACGCTCTCGGAAGGAAAGCTGTTCGCGAGACCCGTCGGCGACGATCGCTTCCACGGACTCTCGGAATGGATGTATTGAGCCAGGCAACCGAGGTCACGATCGACTTCCGGTCAATGACACTGGCGCTGCAGTAACCGGCGCCGGTCCCGGCGCCGTCCGAGACGTTCGCCAACTTCAGTTGCTTCTTGGTGCCTCGCTAACCGCGCGGACTCTTGGTGGGCGTCAGCGCTCGAGCCAAGCTCCTGTCGCCGGCGCCGTTCACGGGCGGCTCACGGTACTTTTGGCGGTTGCGATGTCGTCACGAACCGGATCGGCGCGATCGTCGCGACGCACGATGTGTCGGGCCGGCGCGTCGGGTCCTCGAAGAATTGCGCAACAATCGCCGCGTGACACGGCCCGGGCCGAGCGTCGTGGCCCTCGTTCGGCAGTTCGACGAGGTGCACTCGGCTGAGCGTGGCGGCGATGCGACGAGCCTGCTCGGCCGGAGTTCTGTCGTCGAAATAGCCAGTCAGGATCAGCGTCGGAATGTCACTCTGCACCGGCGTTCGCGTCGACAGATCGCCGAATCGCGGCACCCACGCTTCACAGGCTCGGTCATCGCCGCGGCGGAACGCCCGATGCACCATGCCGTTGGCCAAACCAAGGGACGTGCGGTAGTCAGGGCCGTAGCTGTCGTAACAGGTCACGAGCTCGCGCACGACACGGCCCGTCAAGATCGGCGAGACCGAGCCCTCGCCCGCAATGTCGCGGGTAGCCTTCGCGCGATCCCCCGATCGCAGCTCGTGCAGCAGCAGCGGCACACCACTGATGTCCAGGCGTGACAACATGTGGTCGCGGATGTAGGCGACGAGACGATTACCATCGACCCAGACCATATTCGTTCGACCGTCCGGGCTCCTGACCGGAACGGGAACGGGCGACTTGGTCAGTGCATCGAACGAAGCATAGAAGTCCTGCTCGACATCGGGAAACGCCTCATGACACGAGGGCTGGAGCGCACACGCCGCGAACAGGCGTTCGAACGCCCGCTGGGTGGAGAGTGGTTGTTCGGCACGCGACGGAAAACCACGGGCCACCGGACTTGCGAGCTCGACGGCGCGGATCCCTTGCCGATCGCGAACCATCACCTCCTGGGCGAGACGTGCGCCGTAGGATACGCCACGAATGTCCCATTGGGCATAGCCTAGGGCGCGGCGTAAATCGATCAGATCGGCGCCGCTGGCCGCTGTGTTGTACGCGAGTCGGTCGATGCGCTTCGCGTCCAGTTCGGCGAGGCACGCGCGGCGGGCGGCGAGCAACTTCGCATCTCTCTCGGCGCCATCGCGGAGGTTGTACGCCGATTCGGCAACGCGATCGTAGGCCGGGCACAGTGTCGGTTCCGAAAGTCCGACGCCCCGCTGATCGTAGATGACGACATCCCGATGTTTATGCAACGGACCGATCGCGACTCCGGCAGAGTACAGCCGTATTCCCCCGGGGCCACCAGGCCCACCATGCAGCAGGACGAGTGGCGGCGCACCATTCGGTTCGTTAGCCCGAAAAACCTCCACGGCGAGGCGAATCGTCTTCGTGTCGGGCCGATCTCGCGACTCCGGCACGGCGAGCCAGCCGCACTCACGCCGGACGTCGCGCGCCCAGTCGCCGTTCAGCAAGCAGTCGCCGCGCTCGAACTGGGGTACTTTGGACTGCGGCACACTCGTCACAACCAGCGGCAAGGCCAGCAGTGCTGCACCAACGGGCCGCTTGATGTAGCGAGACACGCAATGGCCGGGAGAGGTCATCTCAAGATCCGCGGAACGTTACCGCCGGAAAGCCAATGGCCGATGGTCCCCCGCGCGACCGTCCCATTTGCGCGGCTCGGAGCATAGCAGATGGCAACCAGACATGGGTTCCGAGACACGGCTTCACTCGCAAACCGTGATGCGAGTGGCTGAACGCGTGTTCCGGATAGGCCGACCGCAGAACGGTCGCTGGAATCGCCGCGTATCAGTAGAAACGATAGGCGGCTCTGTCGCCGGCGGCGCCGCCGGTTCGATTCGAACCGGCGGATCTACGCCACTTCGGCGAGACCCAAGAAGACAAACATTGCGCGGCTGAGGATCTTCATCTCTTCCCGCGCGAGGGAGCCCAACTGCTTCATACGTCGAGTTCTCGGCACGGCGGTGAGCTTGTACCGTCCGGCCGGGGACTCTTGTCGGGCGTTAGCGCTCGAGCCAAGCTCCTGTCGCCGGCGCCGTTCGCGCATCGGGATGTCACACCAGAACGGGAGCCTCGTTGAAAGGCTACCTGCTGACTGGCCGGACCTCGACCATCTCCATTGAAGGGGGCGGCGGTAGACGTTCGCCTTTTGAGAGACGAACACTCGCGAGAGCGAGCAGTCCAGCGACAACGACTGCGAGCAGAACACAACGTTGCATACCGGAGATTGTAGCGTCGGACAGCCTTTGTCGGCGAGGGCGCGGCGCGTTCGTGGAACGCTAAGCAAACGGGTGGCGCTCAGTTGGTCTGAGCGCCGCATACGCAGCGATTTCGTCGGAAGCGGATGGCACGATATCTTGCGTTATGCTGCGATGCGCGCCCGGCGTGTCGAAATGAAAGGTCGGCCCACTGCCAGTCCGGAGCTGAGACAGCAACGTGGCGATTCGGGCGGTTCTCTTCGATCTCGGAAACACACTGGTCAGCTATTACACCTCGGGCGAGTTCCCGCTGGTGCTGCGCCGATGTTTACGGGAGTGTGCATCGGCGCTTGGCCAAACGGAGGATCATGCCCGGGACGAGGACCTGTTTGAGCGTGCGCTGCTGCTCAATCGGGAGCAATCCGATTACGCCGTTCGGCCGCTGGCGGCCCGCCTTCAGGAATTGTTCGGCGCGTACGAGTCGATCGACGAGGCATCAGCAGAGGCGCTTGGCACAGCGTTCCTGAAGCCAATCTTCGCCATGGCCAGGCTGGATCCGCAGGCCGTTCCACTTCTGGAAGCGCTGCGCGGCCGCGGCATCAAGACCGCCATCGTGTCGAACACACCCTGGGGCAGTCCAGCCGGCGCATGGCGCGCCGAGCTGACTCGCCACGGGCTCTTCGACAAGGTCGATGCTACGGTCTTCTGCATGGACGTCGGGTGGCGTAAACCTCATCGCGCACCGTTTGATCGAGCCTTATCGTTGCTCGAAGTGACACCTGCAGATGCGCTCTTCGTAGGCGACGACCACCGATGGGACGTCGTCGGTGCTCAGAGCGCCGGTCTCCGTCCGGTTCTTCTCGAGGCGGTTGTGCCGACGTCACGGCGCGACCATCTTACGATTCCGAATCTTGCTGGCCTCATCGCGCTTTTGACCGAGGCATCCTGATGATCCACATGCAGGCAGCGCAGGGTGTGCAGCCGGCCGCGGCTGGCGTGGGCTCAAACACAACATCGAGATGAGTGAGGCCCCTTGTCGCCCGTTCTGCGGTACCACGCGGTTACAACCAGCGTCCGCGCCACGCGTGTCCGCTCGACCGGCACTCGTTCATGGCAGCCCACACGCGCGAACTTTACCCGCACGCGATCGCGGTGGGAGTAGACCGACCACGGCAGGGCCTTGATGCCACCGCGCATGGCGAGCGCCGATCCCCAACTGAAACGATGAAGGAACAGGACTGGGCGCGCCTCAAAGAGGTGTTCGAGGGCGCGCGACTGCTGGCGGCGGACGCGCGGCCGGCATTCGTCGCCGCGGCCTGCGGCGACGACGAGGCGTTGCGCCGCGAAGTCGAGGCGCTCCTGGCTTCGCACGATCGCACGCACGGCTTGCCGGAGGCTGCGGTGCCGCCGTGAGGCGATCACACGTTCATTCCGGCGGGACGGGTCAAGTCCGACGCGTCGTCCAATCTCGAGGCGGCGACGATTCTCGGGCGGTACCGGATGTCGCAGGACCTTCGCGCGGCGCTGTTGGCGACGGATACTGGCACGGCGCGGACGGCTCGTCCGATGACGCGGCTCATCGTGCTGCCGTTTCGGATTCTGCGCACCGATTCGGAGACCGACTTTCTCGCCTTCAGTCTGCCCGACGCGATTACCAGCGGTCTCTCCGGTCTCGACTCGCTCATCGTGCGTTCGAGTCTCGTCGCGTCGCGGCTGGCCGGCCAGGGCGCGGATCTGAGAACGATCGCCAGCGAGGCCGACGTCGACGTGGTGCTGACCGGCACCCTGGTGCGCGCCGGCGAGCAGCTTCGCGTCAGCACCGAGCTCGTCGAAGCGCCGGGCGGGACGCTCGTCTGGTCGCACAGCTCGCGCGTTCCGCTCGGAGACATCTTCAGATTACAGGATGACCTCGCGATGCGGATCGTCGGGTCGCTATCGCTGCCGTTGACGGCACGAGAGCATCGAATGCTCAAGCACGATGTGCCGGCGAACACCAAGGCGTATGAGTTCTACCTGCGTGCCAACCAGCTGGCGGGAAAACTGAGCACACCATCGCTCGCCCGGGATCTCTACCTCGAATGTCTGGCGGAAGATCCCATTATGCGCCGGCATGGGCGCGCCTGGGCCGTGTCTATCGCGTGCTCGCGAAGTTCGGCGACGCCGACGCTGAGCAAAACCTGTCGCGCGCAGAAGCGGCGTTCGTGCGGGCGCTCGAGATCAATCCTGATCTGTCGGTCGCGCACAACCTGTATTCGTACCTCGAGATCGACTCCGGTCGGGCTCAGGAGGCGATGGTTCGGCTCGTCGGGCGGGCGCTGAGGCGGACCACCGATCCCGAGATCTTTGCCGGGCTCGTCCATGCATGCCGGTACTGTGGTCTCCTCGATGCATCGCTCGCGGCGGACGAACAGGCCCGCCGCTTCGACCGGTCGATCATCACCAGCGTGACAAATACCTACTTCCACCTGGGCGACTATCAGCGGGCGCTCGGCTCCGTCCACGGTACGGGCGAGCCCGTGACGAGCGTCCAGGCGCTCATGATGCTTGATCGTGATGGGGAGGCGCGTGAGAAGCTTCGCAACACCGATGCGATCGAAGTGGCCACCGTTCGACGCTGGTGCGAGTCGTTGCGGCTCCTGCTCGAAGGACGCCGAGTCGAGGGCCTCGCCGCCACGCAGGCCATCCCGCCTGTAGGCTATCGCGATCCCGAATCCTTGTATTTTGTCGCGAGACAGCTCATTTTTTTCGGCAGCGACGTCACCGGGTTGCCGCTCCTGACGCGCGCCATCGAGGAAGGCTTCTTCTGTTTCACCGCTCTGGCACGAGATCCATGGCTGGACAGCGTCCGGAGCGAGCCCGCGTTCACGAAGATTCTGGGTCGTGCCGAGTCACGGCGTCGAGAGGCGCTTGCGGCTTTTCTGGAGGCTGGTGGCGACCGGCTGCTCGGCTGGACCCAATCACGCTGACAGCAACAATAGCGGCGCGTCTGCTTGAACACCGCTCGTGGATGTCCATTGGTCAACCCGTGACGACTCGAGCGCGAGCGAGAGGAGTTGAGCCGCATCTTCGCGAGTTGGAACCGGCTGGAGGGCTGGCTGCGACAGGTTGAAAGGTTACGCCAAGCAGCGTAAGAACCTCTCGCATTCTCACCCAGGCCGACGATACCACATCTGGTATAATCGCTCCTATGGCGTGGACCGTCGAAACGCTGAACGAAACGGTCGATGCCGAGCTGGCCGAACTGCCGGCAGACATGCGCGCGCGACCGGTTCGGATTTCGGAACTGATCGAATCCGTCGGTCTGCCTAACATGAAGGAGCCGCACGGTCGCCACGTCCGCGGCCGCTCTGGGAGATTCGTCTCAAGGGGAAAGCCGGGATCGCACGGGCACTGTATGTCACCGCGAAGGATCAGCGCGTGATGATCGTCAGAGCCTTTGTCAAGAAGACGGAAAAGGCGCCAACGGGCGAGATCGATCTGGCACTGCAACGCGCCAAGGAACTGAAGCCATGACGAAGATCAGCCATCTC
>DASWZV010000157.1:0-20901 GCA_036407095.1 Vicinamibacterales bacterium
CGTGTTGTCGGGCAGTCGAATCAACTCCAGACTCGTGCGAAGCGGCGCGAGCGGATTCCTCAGCTCGTGCGCGAGCGTGGCCAGAAATTCATCCTTGAGCCGATCGGCTTCCTTCAACTGGCTCTCGCTTCGCCGCAGCGCGTCCTCCGACTGCGTGCGCTCGATCAGATCGGCGGCCTGCCGCGCGAGGATGTCGAACAGACGTAAGTCGCCGTCCGAGGGCTCACGGGGTGTGGTCCAGTGTGTGCTGATCATGCCCAGCATCTTCCCCGCGCGCGAGACGAGCGGCGTCGAATGCGAGGCACGAATGCCGGCCGCAAGCAACGCCGCGTGATCGGCGGTGCCCGCCGAGAACTCACACTCGAGAAGATCCGGGACGATGACGCGGCTACCGGTTTTCAGCGCCTGCGCACAGCTGGTGTGGTTGTCGGCGCCGACCCACTCGAAGTGTCGGCGGGCTGCCTCATCGAAGCCCCGGGACGCAATCAGCCGAAGCTCCCCGGACGATCCGCGACCCGGATGAAGCATCTGCATGCTGGCAAACCCTGACCGCATGATTGACTTGGCGGCATCCACCAGTGTTTCGTACAGGGATCCGCTGCCCTGTCCCTCGATGAGCTGCGCGCTGAGCCGCTGGAGCAGTTGGGTATCCGCAAGCTCCACACTCAGACGTCGCTCGCTCTCTCGCAACGCGTCTTCATGGCGGCGCCGTTCGATCATCTCGGCCGCCTGGCGCGCGAGCATGTCGAGGAAGCGGCGTTCGCGCTCCGACAGGCGGTGCCGGGACTCGCTCCAATGTGTCGACAGCACACCCACCATATGGCCGGCGCGCGTGGTCAGCGGCGTGGACTGCGCGAAGCGCACACCCGCGTCGATGAGCAGACGCAGCGATCCGGTCGCGTCTCGACCGGCCTCGTCATCGAGATTGATGACGGCGCGCAAGCCGCTCGAAAGCGCCCGGCCGCAGGAAGTCGGCGACGAGGTGTTCACGCGCGCGAACCTGGGAGCCAGCCGGGGGTCGAATCCGTGGTGCGCCAGCAGCACGAGCTCGTTCGTCCCGCCATCCAGCAGCTGAAGGCACCCTGCCTTCGCACCGGTCGTGGATATCGCAGCGGCCACGATCGCATCGAAGAAGGCCTGGGTGTCGGACTCGGACACCAGGCGCACGCTGAGATCCCGCAGCAACTGCGTATCGCGAAGGTCGCTCGCGACGGCCTGTTCGGCAATCGCGTGCTCCAGCCGCGCAAAGAGGCGATCGGCAATGCGGCGGAACAGGCTGATTTCGTGGTGGCGCCAGCGGTGCGGACGTGAATCGAAGACGCCAAGCGAATATTTCCACGCGCCACCGCGAACGAACGGCACGGAGATGAAGGATCGCACCTGCAGCGCCGCATGCGCTTCGGCATCCGTGCGTGGATCGCTGTCGGTGTCGTGTACGACCAGCGTCTCGCCGGCCATCGCGCTGCGCCGGACGTCGGCGCCGAGGAAATCGGACAGCCGCACGACATCGGGCCGGGTGGGAGCGCCAGCCTGGTTCCACATGTGCACGATGCTAATCTCATCGCGCGATTCGTCGACGTAAGCAAGGCCGACAGCGGGCGCTTGCAGATAGGCGCCGATTCGAAGGCCGACCGTCTCGATGATGTCTTCTGCCGACGACAGACGAGCGCAGTCGTCCGCGATCTGATCGAGAAGCACGAGATCGGCTTCGTGGCGTTTGCGTTCGGTGATGTCGGCAGCCACGCCGGCCATCTGAAAGGCACGACGCGTACGACCGTGCCCCGATTCGGGAGCGATCTCTTTGAAGGCAGTCTGTCCCGCAATCGACAACCATCGGACCGAGCCGTCGGCGTGCAGCACCCGGATCTCTTCGCGGAGCGTACCCGTTCCTTCGGGAACGGTCGCACGCACGAAGGCTTCCGTCGTGCGTGCGCGATCGTCGGGATGGATCAGCGCGAGGATCTCGGCGCGCGTAAACGTGCGATCGGGCGGCAGGCCGAGGAGCGCGAGCAATCGTCGATCGGGCTCGCAGCGATCGTCGCGGATCGTGCAGAGGAATGTCCCCATGTCGGCGGCGTCGAGCGCCAGCCGCAGCCGGACCTCACTCTCCCGCAAAAACTCGAGTGCCAGCAGAAACGCATCGTTCTCGGACGCAGCCTTCTCGGTGTTGGCGTGCGTGTGATCGGGGCTCGATCGAGCGAGTGACGACAGGAGATGTTCGCGTGATGACCGACCGGCCGGTTGACGCGTGACGCGGGGAACGGACGGTTCGTTCATGACAACCTCTGCCCGCACGAATTCTATCAGCGACATCTCTGAAGTGGTGTTCCTGCGCCCGCGATATGTCGTGGGCAAAGCAAGGAATCAGGACGCAGGAATCAGGAATCAGGTCTGGGCAAAGGAAGCTGGATCCCCAGAGATCTGTATCCTGCTTCCTGCATCCTGACTCCTGCTGAGATCCAACATACGATACCTGCGTGAGTCGACGCCCTTTTCTCCCGTTCTCGGCCGCGCGCATGGGGGCGCTTCCCGAGCTGGTTGCCGCCCTTCCGGCGAGACAACTGATCTACTTCTGGCTCGCGATCTTCGGCACCTTCTCGATGATCGGGTTCGTCCTCGACATCCTGGGCCAGGGCCGCCAGCCGGCTGCGCTCCTGGCGCTCAACGTGATCGCGTCGGGCCTGATCTCGGTCGGCTACGCAGTGGTCTCGATGCCCGCGCGCCGATGGGGCTACGCGGCGATGATCACGATCCACGCCACCTACGTGCTCCTGATCCCTTTCCTGTTCCGCTATCTGCCGGCCGCCCCACCCGGACGCCTGATGATCGACGCCATCGGCATCATCGTGACCGTGACCCTGAGCTACATCAGCTTCCTGCGGTTCATCAACGTCACGGCCGCGCGCTACCTTCGTGCGCAAGCCGAGATCGCGATCGCACGTGACATCCATCGCGTGCTGGTGCCGGCGGTGAACAGGAGGATCGGCGACTTCGAGTTTTTCGGGTGGTCACACGCGAGCGGCGATGTCGGCGGCGATCTGGTCGACCTCGTCGAACAGGACGGCACGTGGCTGGGTTACGTTGCGGATGTCTCCGGACACGGCGTGGGTTCGGGCGTGCTGATGGGCATGTTCAAGAGCGCTCTGCGCGCGCGGATCCGGGCAGGCGGATCGATCGCCTCGCTGCTCAACGACGTCCATGCCGTGCTGATGCCGCTCAAGCAGCCGCAGATGTTCGTGACGGTCGCGTGCGTCCGCGGCTGCGGGCAGCACCTTGAATGCGCCGTCGCCGGCCATCTTCCGATCCTCCGCGTCCGCGAAGGGATCGTCGAGGAGGTCACCTCGCCGCAGATGGCGATCGGGATGTTCGACGGAACCACGTTCACCTCGTCGCCGGTCGCCTGTCTGCGCGGCGACGTCTTTGCGCTGCTGACCGACGGGCTGATCGAAGTGTTCGACGGGGAGCGGCGGGAGCTCGGGTTCGACTGGGCGAAGGGCGTGCTGAAGTCGAGCGGTGATCAGCCGCTCTCGGCGATCGCCGACCGCCTGCTCGCCGGGGCGCGCGCTCACGGCACGCAGCTCGACGATCAGACCGTGTTGCTCATCAGAAGGAATCAGGAATCAGGAAGCAGGAATCAGGTATGAGATCTCGCCCCGGATAGAGGCTTGGGGACGTAACGCTTCACGATCCGAAGCAGCTCGCCGATGTCGAACGGCTTGGCCAGCACTTCGTCGACGCTGCCAACCGTATCGGCGCGTGCCCGCGCACTCTCGGCAGCCGTGACGACAACGATCGGCACGCCGCGACCGTAGCGGGCGCGCACTTCCCGGGCGCAGCGCCAGCCGTCCATCACCGGCATCAGCATATCGAGCAGGATGACGGCGGGCCGCTCCTGCGCGACCGATTCGAGCGCCTCCCTGCCGTTCCGCGCACAGCGGACCGAGTAGCCGCAATCCTCGAGCAGGATCCGCAGGATCTCCACCAGGTCCGGGTCGTCGTCAACGATGAGGATGTGCGACGAAGGCGTCACGAACGACTCTCTGAAATTGCGGGGAGCCGGATCCGAATCGTGTTGACGGCATCGTCGGACTGCTCGGTGAACGAGCCGCCATGTGCCTCGACGATGGTTGTGGTCACGTAGCGACCGACGCCGAGATCGTCGAACTCCAGCTCTTTCTGATACGCGTCGTCAATATCAGCCGACACCGACGGACGGAAGGACACCGCGATCTCGCCGACGTTGCCCGACCGGTCCAGTTGAATCGTGACCGGTGTGGCCGGACGCGCCGTGCGCACAGCGGCATCGATCGCATTCCGCAGCACCATCACGAGTCGTTCGCGATCGGCATGGACCTGTACCGGGCCGTCGAGGTGCACGAGAATGTCATGCTCGTTCGAGACTCGCTTCGCCTGACGTGCGACGTCCTCGATGACGGGACCGAGCTCGACCTCGACCGGATGCAGCTGCAGCGTCCCCGATCGGATGCGCGACAGCGCCAGCAGGTTCTCGACGAGACGCTCGATGCGGACACACTGCCGCTCGATCATCTTTGCCGACGGAAGACTCTGCGGCGGCGCTGCCGATGACAACATCTGCGACGCGCTCTTGATGACCGTGAGCGGCGTCTTGATCGCGTGCGCGGTTTCTGCGAAGAGGTCGTCGCGAAGGCGTTCCAGGTGCTCGGTCGCGGTGATGTCGTGCATGATGCTGACGACAAGATCGGGCGGACCTCCCACCTCCGAGCGGACGCCGGCCGCGGTGCACGAGAGGTCGAGCTCGGATCCCTCGGTCGGATAGAGGACGGCGTGGTACTGCAGCGTGCCCTCCTCATCGAACACCCGCTGCGAGACGAATTGATCTGGTGGGACAAGATGTCCATCCGGGTACGACACGCGGAACCGGCGCGAGAACTCCGGCGCGCCCATGCCCCGCAGGTCATCGACGCTCTTCACTTTCAGCATCCGTACGGCTGCCGGGTTCGCGTGCGCGATGGTGCGGTCGGTCCCGAGGAGGAGCACGCCGTCCCCGATGCTTTCGAGAACCTTCGAGATCGTTCTCGTGGCCTTCGCGAGCTTCGCTCCCGCGCGGAGCGTCACGACGTACAGCAGCAATGCGGCCACCGCGACGAACCCCCATCCCTTCGCGGTCTCGAATCTCGCGATGACGACGGGATCGTGGACCAGTGCGTACAGCAGCAGGTCGGTGAACAGAATCCAGAGGCTTCCGGCCACCACGAACACGAGGACGACGACGAGGGCGAGACGCCGCTCGCTCGCCGGCTTCGCCCACGACCACTGGTCACGCCTGTTGTCCACTGGGTCTTCAGGGCGCCTGAGACACGGACATTCCGGCGCTGGTGTCGGCGCTTGCACACCTCGCCGTGCCTTCACGTTACGGCTGGCGCTCGGGCTGGTGCCATTAGACTTATGGGTTACGAACTGAACGGTGCCGAACTGGCTGTGCACAGTGACGAGCTTTCCCTGTTAGAGTGTCACCGCATCCGTGTGGCTCTCCACCCCACCGCGCACGAACCGCGCGGCGGGCCCCAGGCTCTGCCGCACTTCATTAGCGTCGACGAGGAGCGAGGAACTATGTGCGATCAGGATCATTTTGAGCAGGACAAACTCGAGTTCGAGGCAGGCGGACTGGTGACGCGGCGGCAGTTCGGCGTCCTGCTGGCAGCGGGCGTGGCGATGGCGCTGCCGAAGGTCGTCAACGCGGTCGCGGTGACCGAAATGGACGTGATGATCAAGACACCTGACGGAACGTGCGATGCGTACTTCGTGCATCCGTCGACCGGCTCGGCACCGGGCGTTCTCGTGTGGCCCGACATCTTCGGACTGCGGCCCGCGTTCCGCACGATGGGCAAGCGGCTCGCCGAATCGGGCTACTCGGTGGTCGTGGTCAACCCGTTCTATCGCGTCAAGAAAGCGCCAACCGCGGACAAGGGCGCGGCGACACCGATCCCAGAGCTGATGCCGCTGGCGCAGCAGTTGAACGAGACCACGCACATGACCGATGCAAAGGCGTTCGTGGCGTGGCTCGATCAGCAGGCGTCGGTGGCCAAGAACAAGAAGGTCGGCACGCAGGGCTACTGCATGGGCGGGCCGATCGCGTTCCGTACCGCAGCGGCCAACCCGGATCGCGTTGGCGCGATCGCCTCGTTCCACGGTGGCGGACTCGTGACCAACATGCCCAACAGCCCGCACCTGCAGGCGTCGAAGACCAAGGCGCAGCTTCTCATCGCGATCGCGGCCAACGACGATATGCGATCGCCGATGGAGAAGGACGTACTCAAGGAGACGTTCAAGAAGTCGGGTCAGCCCGCGGAGATCGAGGTCTACACCGGCGCCGCGCACGGCTGGTGCCCGCCCGACTCGGGCGTGTACAACGAGCCGCAGGCCGAGAAGGCGTGGACCCGTCTGCTCGAGCTGTACAAAAAAGCACTCGCCTAGATTGCTCTCGTAGGGGCCGCCTTCAGGCGGCCCTTCTTCCGAAAGCGCGAAGCTCACGCATCGGGCAACCCGCAGATCCGCTCTACTTCATCAAGCAGGCCGTCGATTTCAACCGGCTTGGCGATGTGACCCGCAGCCTGGATGGAAGCCGCCTTCCCGCGAGCATCGCCATCAGCAGTGAGGGTCACCACAGGGATGGAAGCAAGCGCGGGCAGCTTTCGTTGCTCCTCCCGGAACTTCCAGCCGTTCATGACCGGCATCATCATGTCGAGCAGGATCAAATCCGGACAATTGTTGTGCCGGAGGTGGTCGAGCGCATCGCACCCGTTGGCGGCGATAGCGGTCTCGTACCCCTCAGATTCGAGGACTGCTGCTACTGATCGCGCCACGTCGAGGTCGTCCTCAACGATCAGGATGAGTTTCGCCATGGGACTTTGTCACTGGCGCCCGAGGCGCGCGGGAATGCGGGGGGTTCAGCTATGTTGGATCGACGTTCTTCTGTGCGTGCGGCTCCTTCTTCGCTAGTGGTGGCTACCTTGGGAAGATCGATGGTGAACGTCGATCCGACTCCAGGCTGGCTTTGGACCCGAATTGTCCCGCCATGGGCCTCGATGACCTGGCGGGCAATGTAGAGGCCGAGCCCTAGTCCGCCGTATGCGCGCGATGAGATGGCTTGCTCGTAACGCTGGAAGATCCTCTCCACGTCCTCAGGAGCGATGCCTATCCCGTGATCGGCAACGACCAGGCGTCCTATCGAACCTCTCTCCTCCACCGAGATTTCGATCGGCTTGCCGCCACCAAACTTGAACGCGTTGGTGAGCAGGTTTGCAACGACTTGCTCCACGCGAATTCGATCCCACATGCCCAAAACGGGGGTGGCCGCGCGGACCTCGACCGACGAATGCGCTCTGCTGGCTTCCTCCTCGAAGCGACCGACAACGTCACGGACGACGCCGGAAAGGTCGATCTCCTCGAGTTCGAGTCGAAGCCGGCCCGCAGTGATTCGCGAAACATCCATGAGCTCTCCGATGAGTCGAGTGAGACGCTCGATCAGTCTGTACGCTGTCTCCAGCTTCGTCTTCAGCTGCTCGGGAGAAAGAACGGCTTGTGGCGATCTGCGTGGTGGTTGAAGCAGCATCTGGATCTGCAGCTGAAGCGCCGAGAGTGGGGTCCGGAGCTCGTGCGAAGCCACAGAAAGAAACTCGTCCCTCGCGCGGATTGCGTCTACCGCTTCGCGGTAGAGGAGCTCGCGTTCGAGTTGCGTCCGCTTCCGCTCGGTGATATCGCGAGCGATTGAAACGATGCGGTTGGCACGGATATGAATGAGCTGTAGGGAGACGTCGATGAGAGCCGCCGGTGGATCTCTCCGTCGAAACTTTGTTTCGAGCAGAATATGAGGCTGAGAGCCCTCCAAGAGAGGCGCCAAGACTTCCCGGAAGCCGGTGCAATCGTGTTCGGCCATGAAGTCGGACGGCGCCATTCGGAGTAGTTCGTCCCTGGAGTATCCGAGAAGGACGCTGGCGCCGTGGTTTGCGTACAAGATGCGCCAGTTCGTTGGCTCGAAGATGATGACCGCATCTGGCTCCGCGTCCAGGGTGCTCTTGAACTCCGCCTGGATCCCTTCGACGCGCTTTTGGTCTTCGATGTCGGTGAACGTTCCGAGCCAGGAGACAATCTGGCCAGACGTGCTTCGCTCCGGCACAGCGCGACAAAGGTGCCAGCGAAACGCACCGTCGGATGCTCTCAGGCGGCACTCCGTCTGGAACATCTCGCCCGAACGCTTGGCGTTCTCCCAGTCGGTTCGGCATTGCGCCGAATCATCGGGGTGAAGGATTCCAAGCCAGGAACCGGCTGCCTGCTCCACCGAAAGGCCCGTGTATTCGAACCAGCGCTGATTGAAGTAGTCCACGGCGCCGTCGGGGCGAGCGGTCCAGACGATGTGGGGCACCGCCTGCGCAAGCGCCCGGTAGCGGCGCTCGCTGGCGATTTGCAGCGCCATCAGACGGAATTCGTTTTCGTTCCGTTCCGCTTCGAGAAGGAGCAGGGCCTGCTGCTCGTTTCGCCTTTTCTCTCGAAAGAGCTGTGCGAAGACCGCGACCTTGGCGCGGACCATCTCCGGCACGAGCGGCTTCGTCAGGTAGTCGACCGCCCCGACCTGATACGCCTTGAAGACAAGCTCCACGTCCGTCGCCTGCGCGGTGAGGAACACGATCGGAACCGCGGCGGTCATTTCACGCTCTTTGATGGCCGCGGCCAGCTCGAAACCGCTCATCTCTGGCATCACGACATCAATGAGAAGAACCGCGAAGTCCTCCTCGAGGAGTCGGAGGAGCGCTTCGGCGCCCGATCCCGCTTCGACGATTCGGTAATCCGGTGACGACAGAATCGCTCGAAGAGCCGTCCGGTTCTCAGGATGATCGTCGACAACGAGAATCTGCACGGGGGCCGCTACGGACGCTCTCTCGGGTGAGGAGCTCACGATCGTCCTCCCCTCAGCTGGTCCGCAGATTCCGGACGATGACAGCAAGGAGCTCCCGAGTATCCGCTGGCTTGACCACATAGTCGGTGCAGCCTGCCGCCACGCATTGTTCCCGATCCGAGTCGCTCGCCTTGGCCGTGAGCGCGATGATCGGCAACCCGGTGAACCCCTTCATCTCACGGATTTCGCGAGTCGCTTGGTACCCGTCCATCTCGGGCATCATGATGTCCATGAGCACGAGATCGGTGTCCGGGTGCTCACGCAGGCGAGTGAATGCCTCTCGGGCGCTGTTCGACGGGATGACGTGCACCTTGAAGCGTTCGAGGAGGCTCGTCACCGAGTAGAGGTTCCGAGCATCATCCTCCGCGATGAGAATCTTCTTTCCGGCGAGCCTCTGCGTATCTTCGGGGGTGATCGGCTTTGCCGGTAGTGGGGTCAGAGCCTCCGCCGCACGGCCCTCGAACGTGACCGTTGGAATCTGGAGGTCGTCGTGTAGCACAGGCAGATACAGCGTAAAGGTGCTCCCCACGTTCGGCGTGCTTTGAACCGCGACCTCGCCGCCAAGAACTCGGGCGTATTCGCGGCTGATGGTCAGCCCCAGCCCGGTTCCGCCGTACTTGCGCGTCATCGATGTATCCGCCTGCTGGAAGGCTTCGAAGATTCTCGCGAGCTGGCCCGGAGGAATGCCAATACCCGTATCCGAGACCGCGAAAGCAATCACGGCTGGGGCACGCTGCAGCGATGCGTTGCGGAACGGCAGGCCCGACGGCGCCCGTTCGATGTGTAACTCCACCCGCCCGCGCTCGGTGAACTTGAACGCGTTCGCGAGCATGTTCTTGAGAATCTGATTGAGGAGCTGACGGTCCGTGGTCACGCTGGGTGGAGCGCCTGGAGCGACGTCGATTGAGAACTCGAGACTCCGCTGCATCGCAACCGGCCGGAACGTACGCTCGGCAAACTCCTGTACGGACTGGGTTGGATAAGGCTCGAGATGGGTCTCGATGCGACCCGCTTCGATCTTCGAGAGATCGAGAATCTGGTTGATGAGCGCCAGGAGGTCCCGTCCGGCGGAGTGAATCGTCGCCGCCCATTCCTGCTGCGTGTCGCTGAGGGTCTTGTCCTCGTTGGCGGCAAGCATCTGGGCGAGGATCATCATGCTGTTGAGCGGCGTGCGGATCTCATGAGACATGTTGGTCAGGAACTGCGACTTGTACTGCGACTCCTGAGACTTCGCCTCGAGAGACGCGCTCGCCTGCGCGATCTCCCGTTTCCTGGACTCGAGCTGGAGGGCACGGTCCTCCAGCTCTTTCCGTCTCCTGTCGAGCTCCACGTTGGATCCTTGCAGCTGCTGGAGGAGCTGCTCGGTGCGCATGCTCGTGCCGATCAGGTTGATGGCGAGCCCGATCGAAAGCATGAGCTGCTCGAGGAAGGCGAGTTGTACGGACGTGAACTCGTGGAAGGAGCCCAGCTCGATGACGCCTCTCAGCTGGTCCTCGAAGAAGACCGGGTAGACTGCGATGTTCCGAGGAGATGACTTCCCCAGGCCTGACGTGATCTCGACGTAGTTCTCGGGAACTTCGGTGACGATGATCGGCTTCCGCTCCTGAGCAC
This sequence comes from Vicinamibacterales bacterium, assembly GCA_036407095.1. Classification (GTDB taxonomy): domain Bacteria; phylum Acidobacteriota; class Vicinamibacteria; order Vicinamibacterales; family UBA2999; genus Gp6-AA40. The sequence goes on from DASWZV010000157.1 coordinate 10,547, forward strand.
ACTGCCCGACGATGCCTTCTCCGAGGCTGAATCGATTCGAGAGCTGCTTGCGCTTCGTATACGCATAGGTACTGGTGAGCGCGAGCGCGGTCCGGTTGTCCTCAGGCTCGGCGAGGTAGAACGCGCCGTGCTGCGCGCCCACCACCGGCGTCAGCTCCGCCATGATCTGGTCGGTAAGGGACTGGAGATCGCGCTGGCCCTGCATGAGCCCGAAGAACTTGGCCAGGTTGGTCTTGAGCCAGTCCTGCTCCTTGTTGGTCTGCGTCGTATCGCGAAGGTTCGTGATCATCTGGTTGATCGTGTCCTTCAGACCCAGCACCTCGCCTCGCGCCTCGACCGTGATGCTGCGGGTGAGATCGCCCTGAATGACCGCTGTCGCCACCTCCGAGATGGCTCGGACCTGCGAGGTGAGGTTGGCGGCGAGCTGATTGACATTGTCGGTGAGGTCCCGCCACGTGCCCGCCGCGCCGGGGACTTTGGCCTGTCCGCCGAGCTTGCCCTCGATGCCGACCTCGCGCGCGACTGAAGTGACCTGGTCCGCGAACGTGCGGAGGGTTTCCGTCATGTCGTTGATGGTGTCTGCCAGCGCGCCGATCTCCCCCTTGGCCACGAGCACCAGCTTCTTGGTCAAATCGCCGCTGGCAACCGACGTGACGACCTTGCTGATTCCGCGCACCTGGTCGGTGAGGTTGGAAGCCATGAGGTTGACGCTGTCGGTCAGATCCATCCACGTGCCTGACACACCAGGCACCCGGGCTTGACCGCCAAGCTGACCATCCGTGCCGACCTCGCGGGCGACACGAGTCACCTCCGCCGCGAATGTCCGCAACTGCTCGACCATCGCGTTGATCGTGTCCTTGAGCTCGAGGATCTCTCCCAGGGCTTCGACGGTAATCTTCTTGGAGAGGTCTCCATTTGCGACTGCGGTCGTCACAAGTGCGATGTTGCGCACCTGCGCGGTCAAGTTCCCAGCCAGCATGTTCACGCTGTCAGTGAGATCCTTCCACGTGCCGGCCGCTCCCGGAACGCGCGCCTGGCCACCGAGCTTCCCCTCCATGCCGACTTCTCGAGCCACGGTCGTGACCTGGTCCGAGAACGTCCGCAGCGTGTTGGTCATGTCGTTGATGGTGTCGGCGAGGGCCGCGATTTCCCCTCGAGCCTCCAGTACCAGCTTCTGAGCCAGGTTTCCGTTCGCGACGGCCGTCACGACCTTGGCGATGCCGCGGACCTGACTGGTGAGGTTGGAGGCCATCACATTGACGTTGTCCGTGAGGTCTTTCCAGGTGCCAGCGACTCCCGGGACCTGGGCCTGCCCACCAAGCTTGCCGTCCGTGCCGACTTCGCGAGCGACGCGAGTGACCTCCCCCGCGAACGTGCGGAGCTGTTCGACCATCGCATTGATGGTGTTCTTCAGCTCGAGGATCTCACCCTTGGCATCGACGGTGATCTTCTGAGACAGGTCGCCGGTCGCCACCGCCGTCGTCACCGCGGCGATGTTGCGAACCTGGTTCGTGAGGTTGCCGGCGAGCGTGTTCACGTTATCCGTGAGGTCCCTCCAGGTGCCGGCCGCGCCCGGAACTTTGGCCTGACCTCCGAGCTTTCCCTCGGTGCCGACTTCGCGCGCCACCGTGGTGACCTGTTCCGCGAACGTTCGAAGGGTGTCGGTCATCGCGTTGATTGTGTCGGCGAGCGCGGCGATCTCGCCTTTGGCCTCGAGGACGAACTTCTGCGAGAGGTCGCCATTGGCAACGGCGGTCACCACCTTCACGATGCCTCGGACTTGGTTGGTCAGGTTCGAGGCCATGAAGTTCACGCTGTCGGTCAGGTCCTTCCAGGTCCCAGCGACTCCGGGAACCTGCGCCTGGCCTCCGAGCTTCCCCTCCGTGCCCACTTCGCGAGCGACGCGGGTGACCTCCGCCGCGAACGCGCGGAGCTGATCCACCATCACATTGATCGTGTTCTTCAGCTCGAGGATCTCGCCTTTGACTTCGACGGTGATTTTCTTGGACAGGTCGCCGTTCGCGACCGCCGTCGTCACGAGGGCGATGTTGCGCACCTGATTCGTGAGGTTTCCGGCGAGGAGGTTCACGTTGTCGGTGAGGTCCTTCCACGTGCCCGAGACGCCCTTGACATCCGCCTGTCCGCCGAGCTTTCCCTCGGTGCCGACTTCTTTGGCCACCCGCGTGACCTCGGCGGCGAAGGTGCGGAGCTGCTCCACCATCGTGTTGATGGTGTTCTTGAGCTCGAGCACCTCGCCCTTCACATCGACCGTGATCTTTTGAGAGAGGTCACCGTTGGCAACGGCGGTCGTGACGAGAGCGATGTTCCGCACCTGGTTAGTGAGGTTTCCGGCGAGGAGGTTCACGTTGTCGGTGAGGTCCTTCCACGTGCCGGACACTCCCGGCACTCTGGCCTGGCCTCCGAGCTTGCCCTCGATGCCGACTTCACGCGCGACTGTGACGACCTGCTCCGCGAAGACGCGCAAGGTGTCGGTCATGTTGTTGATGGTGTCGGCAAGCGCCGCGATCTCGCCCTTCGCCTCGACCACGAACTTCCGGGAGAGATCACCCGAGGCGACGGCGGTGTCGGCAAGGGCGACGATCTCTCCCTTGGCCTCAACGACAAACTTCTGCGACAGGTCGCCGTTGGCGACTGCCGTCACGACCTTGGCGATTCCTCTCACCTGGTTGGTGAGATTGCCGGCCATGATGTTCACGTTGTCGGTGAGGTCCCTCCATGTTCCTGACACCCCTTTGACATCGGCCTGGCCGCCCAACTTGCCCTCGGTACCGACCTCCCTGGCCACGCGCGTGACCTCCGCAGCGAACGTCTGCAGACGGTCCACCATGGCGTTGATGGTGTTCTTGAGCTCGAGGATTTCCCCCTTCGCCTCAACGGTGATCTTCTTGGACAGGTCGCCATTGGCGACCGCGGTCGTGACCAGCGCGATGTTGCGAACCTGGTTCGTGAGGTTGCCGGCCAGGAGATTCACGTTGTCGGTGAGGTCTTTCCAAGTGCCGGAAACGCCCTTGACGTCGGCCTGTGCGCCCAACCGGCCTTCGGTACCGACTTCTCTCGCGACGCGGGTGACTTCCGAGGCAAAGGAACGCAGCTGATCGAGCGTGGCGTTGATGGTGTTCTTGAGCTCGAGGATTTCTCCCTTCGCTTCGACTGTGATCTTCTGCGAGAGATCGCCGTTGGCAATCGCCGTCGAGATGGCGGCGATATTCCGAACTTGAGACGTGAGATTGCCCGCCAGCCGATTCACGCTGTCGGTGAGCTCCTGCCACACGCCGGACACGCCGCGAACGTCGGCCTGCGCGCCCAGCTTGCCTTCGGTCCCCACCTCGCGGGCGACGCGGATCACCTCGGCGGAGAACGATCGCAGCTGGTCGACAGTCGCGTTGATAGCGTTCTTGAGCTCGAAGATTTCTCCGCGGGTCTCGACGGTGATCTTCTGAGACAGGTCGCCTTTGGCGATGGCGGTTGAGACGAGAGCAATATTTCGGACTTGAGCCGTGAGGTTGCCCGCCAGTAAGTTCACGTCGTCGACGAGATCCTTCCAGGTACCCGAAAGGCCTTCGACGCCGGCTTGCCCGCCGAGCCTCCCCTCAGTGCCCATCTCACGGACAACACGGGAAACGCCGGAGGAGACTGTGCGCAGCCGCCCAACAACCGTCTTCACGGTCGTGCCCAGCTCGCGGAAGTCTCCCTCCAGGGTCGTTCCGTTCGTATGGAGCGACATGTCCCGCGAGAGGTCGCCGTTCGCGACGAGCCCGAGGACGGATGTGGCCTCCCTGACAGGCCACGCCATCTTCTCGACAAGCGAGTTGACAGAGTCAACGGCCGCGGCCCACGACCCGCCTGCGGCGAGGGACGCCCGCTCCGTCGTCTTCCCTTCGAACCCTACGCTCCGCTCCACGCGCCTGAGTTCGCTTACCAGCGCATCGTTCTGCTCGATGAGCGCGTTGAAGGCGAGCGCGACCTCGCCCATTACCCCTTCGGCCGCCCCATCGGTTGGCAGACGAACCGAAAAGTCTCCTTGCCTGGCCGCCCGAAGCCCATCCCGCAGGGCATGGAGACGCTCAGCGTAGTGCTCGAAGGGGTCTCTCCTGCGCATGCGCTTCGGCGAGGGTGCATAGCGAGGATGCGCCTCGGTCTGTTCGTGTGAACGGACATCCGTCGGTTTCACGTTCTTTGCTCACTTTCAGTGCCGCGTCCTCGCCCTGTGGTCGACGTGCGGCCACTCGGGCGTTGCCCCTTTTTTTCGTTCGGCGCCAGCCACGGCGCGTCGTGGCCGGTAGCGTCCGATCCATCGTGTCCGCACAAATCCTTTAGGAAAGTGAGACCTGAGCGTGACCGCTCGCAGCGATAAGCATGGCCTATGCCCGGGGAATTACGACGATAGGAAGGATTCGTGCGTCCGCCTTCGCGACGAACGCGTCGAAGCGCGCGCGGCCGCGGATCGAATCGAGACAGGGATCACTCAGCGGACTAAAGGACTTCTTTCTTTTCCTCCGTCCTATGGTCGTCGGCTTGCTGTTGAACCTCCTCCGCCTTTTTCTGCACGGCCTCGGCTACTTTCTCCATGACGATCTGTTCGACCTTCTCCTGGAGATTCTCTGCCTGCCCGCCCTGCTCCTGAACGGCTTCCGTCACCTGTTGCTGGACCGTTTCGAGTACCTGGGCAACGACCTTCACCGTCAGTTCTTCGTGGACTTCCTCTGCGACTTCGACAGCTTCAGGCGTGTCTGTGTCTCTGGCGACCTCTGCGCTGCTTTCAGACACCGCGGTCATGCCCTTTTCCAGTACTCGCTCCGCTTCGAGCGCGGTGAATCCCTGTATCAGGAAAGCGACCACGCCGGTCCATCCGGTCTGATGGCTGGCCCCGACACCTGCGCCGGTATCCCCATGGAAGTACTCGTAGAACAGGACGTGGTCGCGCCAATGCTCATCGTTCCACCGGCTGTGATTGCCGTGGGCTGGTCGGCGTCCTTCTTTGTCTCGGAGGAACAGGCGCGACAGCCTTCGTGCAATCTCCTGGCTGACCTCCAGGAGATTCAGCTGGCGGCCTGAGCCAACTGGACACTCGACCTTGAAGTTGTTGCCCAGGTGCGCGTACTGGTTGACCAGGGCGCGAATGAGCATCAACTGCATCGGCATCCAGATCGGTCCGCGCCAGTTCGAGTTTCCTCCGAACATCCCGCTGTCCGAGTCGCCCGGAACATAACCGACCCGGTACTCCTGTCCGCCCACGTTGAACACATACGGGTGATCGGCGTGCCAGCGCGACACCGAACGAATCCCATAGGGGCTCAGGAACTCGCTCTCGTTCAGCATGTAACCGAGTATCCGGCGGAGTTTGTCCGGATTGATCAGGGAAAGGATCCGGCTGCCGCCGGCACCGACCTGCAGCGGAACCGTGAGCACCGCCGCCGTGTGTGGATGCCGTTCCAGAAACCACTGCGCCTGCTCGAAAAAGCGCGGCAGCCGTTCCCGGAGATCGGCCGGCAACACCGTTATCGCCGCGAGCGGCAACAGCCCGACCAGAGAACGCACCTTGAGCCGGACGCCGTTGCGATCAGGAAAGCGGAGTACATCGTAATGAATGCCGTCCTCGTGGTCCCAGAGCTTGACCCCCGTAAAACTGAGATTGTCCATGGCCGACGCAATCCACAGGAAGTGCTCGAAGAACTTCAGCGCCATCGCCTCGTAGTGCGAGTCGTCCTCCATCGCGAGTTCGATCGCGATTTGGAGCATCATCGACGCAAAGAACGCCATCCAGGCGGTGCCGTCCGACTGCTCCAGATAACCGCCGGTCGGCAGCGGGCTGCTGCGGTCAAAGACTCCGATGTTGTCCAGGCCCAGGAACCCTCCCGAGAACACGTTGTTGCCGTCCACGTCCTTGCGGTTCACCCACCACGTGAAGTTCAGTGACAGCTTCTCGAAGCAGAACTTGAGAAAGTCGAGATCCCCGCGCCCGCGCAACTGTTTGTCGTAGCTGTACACGGTCCAGACCGCCCACGGGTGAACCGGCGGATTGACGTCGTTGAAGTTCCACTCGTAGGCCGGCATCTGGCCGTTCGGGTGGAGGTAATGGTGGCCCAGGAACAGCCGCAGCTGTTCCTTCGCGAAATCGACGTCGACCAGCGACAAGGGGATGGTGTGGAAGGCCAGGTCCCAGACGGCGTACCAGGGGTACTCCCACTTGTCCGGCATTGAGATGACGTCCGCGTTGTACAAGTGGAACCAGTCCTTGTTGCGAACCTGGGCGCGCACTCCTTCCTCCGGCTTGTCGCCGTGTTCGCGCAGCCACTCGGCCAGGTCGTAATAGAAGTACTGCTTGCTCCAGAGCATTCCAGCGAGTGCCTGCCGCATCACGCGCGACTCGTCGGCGGTCAGCGTGGACGGTGAGATGGCTTCATAGAACGCGTCCGCTTCCGCGTGACGAGCCTTGAACGGGACTTCGAACGCATCCCCGAACGGAGCCGGCATCCGGTCAGGCGACTGGTCCGTCAGCCGCAGCCTGATCGTCTGGCTTCCTTTCGCCGCCACGACGAGCGGGTAACTGGCTGATGCCTTGGTGCCGCGCAATGCAGGATTGACAGCGTTCTTTTTCCCGTGGACGACGGCCTGAATGATGCCGTCCTTGCAGTACGGCTGCTGATTGGGCCGATTGAAGGCGCGCTGGGTATTGGTTTCATTTTCAGTGAACAGCAGATCCGCTGCGGCTTCACAGTAGAGGAATCGCTCTCCAAGGAGACGATGCCGGGCCGCAATCGCTCGTACGTCTGTGGCGGCGGCGAGGACCTTCAGTTCCGGTTTCTCTTCAGTTGCGCCCCACGACCAGGTGTTTCGAAACCACACGGTGGGCAGCACATTGATCTCGGCCGGCTCGGGCCCCCGATTACAGACCGTGATTGTGATCAGAATGTCTTCCGGCTCGACCTTGGCATACTCGACGAAGACGTCGAAGTACCGGTCCTCATCGAAGATACCGGTGTCGAGCAGTTCGTACTCGCCGACCTGTTTGTCTCGCGACCTGTTCGCTTCGATGATCGGCTCGTACGGGTAGGCCGCCTGCGGATACTTGTAGAGGTACTTCATGTACGAGTGGGTCGGCGTGCTATCGAGGTAGAAGTAGTACTCCTTGACGTCCTCGCCGTGGTTTCCCTCGCTGTTGCTCAACCCGAACAATCGTTCCTTGAGGATTGGATCGCGTCCGTTCCAAAGTGCCACCGCAAAGCAAAGCAGCTGGCGGTCATCGGATATGCCGGCGAGTCCGTCCTCACCCCACCGGTACGCACGATATTGCGCGTGATCATGGGTGAAGTAATTCCAGGCGTCGCCATTGGAGCTGTAGTCTTCGCGCACGGTGCCCCATTGCCGCTCGCTCAGATACGGCCCCCACTTCTTCCACGCGGCCCGTCCTTCGCGATCCTCCTGGAGCCTTGCCTGTTCCGCGCTGGGTTCGCTGGTCTGGTTTGTCGGCATGGCTCTCTGCCTCCACGAGAAAACGTGCCGGGTCCAGCAAGGAACACGCCATCGGGTGTTCGGCGGATTGGAAAGATGTCGTTGTGACCGGACCGCGACATGTCGTGAGAGGCAGCGCTCGCGCAGGACGAACAGCATCCTGGGGAAACGAGCACGGAGGCTCTATCAGCCCCGGTTCGCAAACTGGTGTGGCGTGGTGAGGTTGTCGGGGGCGTCGATCGTCGACGACGACTACTGCGCCGCAGGGGGACGAGCGCCGCGCGGGCCTGGTCCTTCTTTCCCGCCCAGCTTCTTCAACAGCGCCACCGTGCTCTCCTGCGGGACGGGCAACTGCAGGACGATCGTCTTACCCATCGCGACGTCGAGCGGCGTGTATCCCTGCCGGCTCAATGCGTTCACGTCCACGCCCTGATCGATGAGGAACTGCACGATGGTGTCCGCGCCACGCAGGGCGGCGCCGTGCAGCACGTTCTCTCCGATCGCATTGGTCTGCTTGAGGTCGAGCCCGGCGGCCATCAGCACCTTCACCGACTCGAGCGCGTCGCGCTCGCTTCCGCGGGTGTTCTTGTCGCGATAGCCGATTCCGCCGGCAAACATGAGGGCGGTGTTGCCGCCCTTGGTCGTGAGCGTCGCGTTCGCACCCTTCGTGAGGAGCAGACGAATCACGTCGTGATCGCCGGCACGCGCGGCGCGCATCAGCGGCGTGGCGCCCTCACCGAGCGTGGTGTCGCCGAAATCCATTCCGCTGCGGACCGTGAGCGGACGAGTGAGCGGGGCATCGACCTTCGCACCGTGATCGACGATTGCCTTGACGACCTCGATCGTCGGCAGCGGGTCGTCGGTCGTGCGATTCGGCATCGCCGTCCAGTCTTCGTTGCGGATGTCGATCATCGCGTAGAGCGCCGCGCGGCCGCCGGCATCGGCGATGTTCACGTCGGCGCCGCGGTCAATCAGGAACTTCGCCAGCGTGTACTGCTTGTTCATGATCGCGGCGACGAGCGGCGTGACGTTGTCGACGTCGCCGACATTCACGTCGACGCCGGCGTCGAGCATGATGCGCGCCGACTCGATATCGCCTTCGCGCGCCGTGAACATCAGCGCGGTGAAGCCACCGCGCGGGATCGGAGAGATCGCCGAGGCGGCGCTCAGCTTCGGCGGCTTCGTCTCGCGATCGAATCCGCGGATCTTCCAGTCGGCGCCGCGCTCGAGCAGAAGCTTGACGACCGGGGCGTGACGTTCGGCCGCAGCCCACATCAGAGCGGTCTGTCCTTTGTAACGCTCCCGTGCGTTCACGTCGGCGCCGCGATCGAGGAGCATTCGCACCGATTCCACGCTGCCGACGCGAGCGGCGCTCATGAGCACGGTCTCGCCGTCAGGGGTGGACAGCGCCTTCGCATCTGCGCCGGCGTCGAGCAGCGCCTTGACCATGTCGGCGTTGCCGGAGGTCGCAGCCTCAGAGAGTGGAGATGCGCCGAACCGGTTGGTCGTGGCGGCGTTCGCGCCGGCGCCGAGCAGGAGCTTCACGGCCTCGACGTCGTTCCAATGAGCCGCCCAGTGCAACGCAGTGGTCCCGTCGGGCTGCGGGGTGTTGACGTCGACGCGCTTGGTCACCATCGCACGCAGCGCCGCGATGTCGTTCCGTTGCGCCGCGTCCGCCGCATCAGAACCTGCCGCATGGGCGAGCACGGGCATCGCGCCGATCAGAAGAGATGCAAGAAGACGAGTGGTTGATCGCATGGTTACCGTCGTCTCTACCCCCCTACACATCCGACAGCAGACCGGTGCTGTCGCCAACCTTCTCCTGCCTGACCCCCGCCTTGTCGAGGATTGTCAGCAGCAGATTCGACATCGGCGTGCCCTCGGGATACATCAGATGACGTCCGCCCTTCAGGCGGCCGGCGGCGCCACCCGCGATCAGCACCGGCAGCGGGGCGTGATTGTGGATGTTGCTGTTGCTCATCGCGCTGCCGTAGAGGATCAACGAGTGATCGAGCAGGTTGCCGTCGCCGTCCGGGGTCGACTTCAACCGGTCGAGCAGATAGGCCACCTCCGACACGTGGAAGGCGTTGATCTTCGCCAGCGTCTCCAGACGCGCCGGGCTGTTCTGATGATGCGATGCCGGGTGGAACGCCTCCGAGATCCCGAGCTTCGGGAACGTGCGGTAGCTGACCTCGCGCGCCATCATGAACGTCGAGACGCGCGTGATGTCGGCCTGGAACGCAATCGCCATCAGGTCGAACATCAACCTGGTGTGCGCCTCGTGATCGTCGGGAATCCCGGTCGGTGATTCCGGTACGGCCAGCGACGGATTCGCGGCCTGACGCTCGGAGATCTGGATGCGGCGCTCGATCTCGCGGACGGCGTCGAGATACTCGGCCACCCGGTTGCGATCTTTCGCGCCGAGATCACCCTGCAGCCGCCGCACTTGTCCGGTAATCGCGTCGAGGATACTGCGCTGCGTATCGATGCGCTGCAGGCGCTCTTTCACGGTGGCGCCGTCGCCGAACATGCGATCGAACACGACGCGCGGGTTGATCTCCATCGGCAGCGGCGAGGTCGGCGTCCGCCACGAGATCGTGTTCATGTAGGTGCAGCTGAACCCGACGTCGCACGAACCGACCAGACCGCTGTAATCCTCGACCGCCAGCTCCAGCGATGGAAGCAGCGTGTCCTGACCGATCTGCGCCGCGGCCATCTGATCGATCGTGACGCCGGCCTGAATGTCGGCGCCATCGGTGCGCTTGGGGTGCACGCCGTTCAGGAACACCGCCGGGCAGCGCGTGTGATCGCCGCCGTTGTCGCCCGCGCCCTGCGGTCCCGCCATCGCGTGCGCCAGGTTGCTCAGCACGACCACGTGATCT
>DASWZV010000158.1:0-237015 GCA_036407095.1 Vicinamibacterales bacterium
CGCGCGGCCCCACTCGTGCAGCATCCCGCGCACGTGTATACCTCCGTCCGATCTCCGTTTCCCCGTGTCTCCGTGCGAAGACCGTTTCTCCGTACTCTCCGATCCCTCGGCGATCTCTGCGTTGAAACGAAAAAGGGCCGGTCCGAAAGGACCGGCCCTACAGATTTCGCCGATCAGGTCCGCCTGAAGGCGGATCCTACGTACTTATTCGGTCTTGGCGTCGACCACGGCCCAGAAATCCTTTGACGTCTGCGGCTGCGGCGTGTTGTGCACGCTGATGTAGCGGTCGAACGGCAGGTTGAGCTTCTTGAGCACCGGTGCGAGCGCCTTGACGTGATCGTTGGCCGGCTGCCCCGCTGTGACCGTGAAGTCGCCCTGGAACAGGACCTTCTCCTTCGGGATGTAGGCGATCGTCAGGCCGTTCGAGTGCGGCGCCGGATACACGTGGTAGAACTCCACGGTCCGCGTGCCATCGGAGTAGACCTTCTTCTCGGCGATGGTTTCAACCTTCGCCTTCTTCGGACTCTTCGCGAGCGGATCATCGAGCAGCGTGCGCGGCGTGTTCAGGGCCTTCTCGAAGAACGCTGCGTTGTTCTTCTGCGTGATGATGGTGGCGCCCTCGGCGACCAGCGCCGGCAGGCCGCCGGTATGATCGGAGTGCGGGTGCGAGTTCCAGACGTAGCGGATCGGCTTGTTGGGGAACAGCTTCTTCGACTCCTCGATGTACAGCTGGCCCCGTGCGATCGGCTGGCCGGCCTCGAGCATCATCACATAGTCCTTGAACTCGACCAGCAGCGAGTCGTAGCTGCCGGCGCCGGTCGTGAGTCGATAGAGTCCGTCGCCGAGCTTTTCCGTGGTGACGGTCAGCGCCGGTGGCGCACCGCCTCGACCAGCGCCGCCGGCCGGCGCACCGCCGCCACCGGGGCCACCACCGCGAGGCGGCGGTGCCGGAGCCAGCGTCGCGACATCGGACGGATTCGCCTTCGCCGCTGTCACGTCGACTTCGAAGAACGGCCACTCACCGCGCGTCTGTACGATTTTCGCCGGGGCAATCGCGCCGCCGCCGAAGTCCTTCCACCCTGCATAGGTGGCGAGGACGTGCATGTCGCCCATGATGTTGTCGCCGACCCACGTCTCGACGCGCTCGACCTGATTCTTGTCGTTCACGTAGCCGTTGATCGTGTAGCTCTTGCCGGACGGCGCCTTCACCGTCGGACTCCACGTCAGCACGGTGCTCTTGCCCGCCTTCTTCGCAGTGGCGTTGTTCGCCTCAGCGCCCTTCAGAAAGCCCCACGGCGTGATGTAGAACTCGACCGACTGCGCCCACGGCTGCGAGACGTCTGCCTGCTGCGCCGAGACCTGCTGGAAGTACGTGCCAGGCGTGATCGTCGTCGAGCCGCCGGGCCCGATGTTGTTGGTCGCGCCCGTGGCACGTGATGCCGGTGCAGAGAGGTCGATCACGCGGACGTAGTTGTCGATCGGCCGCATCGGATCGTGCGTGCCCTGGCAGGTCGTCTGCGCCTTGTTGGCGCCACACTGCTGGAAGGACACGTCCCTGGCTGACCCTGAATAGGTGATGGATGTGACATCGCCCAACGCCTTCTTCGCGTTGGCGACGACGGTCTTCGCGTCCTGCGCCATCGCGGTCCCACCAAGGGACGCGAGGCAGATTGCGACTAACGCCACTTTCTTCAACACAGCGATTCCTCCTTGAGTGCAACGTGTAATGCAAAATGCAAAATGCAAAATGCAGAATTCAAAATGCAACGAACGCGGAGCAGCCGTTCGAGCGAAACCAGACGCTTTTTGCATTTTGCATTTCGCATTTTGAATTACGGCCGCTTGGACGAGCGGATTGTACTTCGACGCAGAGGATACGACAGTCGCCTCGTCCAGTGTTTCAGGGCTCGATCCCCCCGGTCGAACGGCTAAAATCGAGCAAAAGTCTCCTGAAAGGGTTGCGTGACTGACACCGCGGTGCGCGGCAGCTATCGATTCGGCCCCTTCCACCTCGACGCTCGCGAGCGGCGGCTGACCCGCGGCACGGAGGTGATCCCGCTGCGTCTGAAGGTGTTCGACACCCTGCTGGCGCTGGTCGAGAACGCCGAACGGCTCGTCACCAAGCAGGAACTGCTCGACACGGTGTGGCCCGAGACGACGGTCGAGGAGAACAACCTCAATCACAACGTGTCGGCGCTGCGGAAGGCGCTCGGCGAGCGTGCGACCGGTCAGCAGTACATCGAGACCGTGCCGCGCGTCGGCTATCGCTTCGCCGCCCCGGTCGAGACGGTCGTGGCACCGGCAAGGGTCTCGTCACCGGCACCAGCCCCCCGGCCACGACAGGAAATCCGTTACTGCACCACCAGCGACGGGGTCCGCATCGCGTATGCGATCACCGGCGAAGGACCGCCGCTCGTCAAGGCATCGAACTGGCTCACGAACCTGGACTTCGAATGGGGCAGCCCGATCTGGCGCCACTGGTATGGCGAGCTGTCGCGCCATCATCGACTCGTCCGCTACGACGAGCGTGGCAATGGCATGTCGCAGCGCGACGTCGATCATGGCAGCTTCGACCTCTGGGTGCGTGATCTCGAGACGGTGGTCGAGACGGCAGGCTTCGATCGATTTCCCCTTCTGGGGATCTCGCGCGGCGGCTCGATCGCCATCGCGTACGCCGTCAAGCATCCGGAGCGCGTGACGCATCTGGTGCTCCACGGTGCGTTCGCCGCAGGCGTAAACCATCTTGGCACCCCGGAGGAGATCAAGGCCCACCAGGCCCTCGCGAGTCTCTTACGCCTCGGCTGGGGGCTGAGCAACCCGGCATTCTGCAAAACCTTCACGAGCCGGTTCATCCCCGACGCGACGCCGGAACACGAGCACTGGTTCGACGAGATGCAGCGCGTTTCAACATCCCCGGAGAACGCGGCGCGACTGCAGGAGCGCGGCGCCAATATCGACGTTCGACCGCTCCTGCCGCAGGTGACGGTGCCGACACTCGTCTTGCACTGCGATCGCGATTGCGCCGTCCCGGCGGAACGCGGTCGCGCGCTGGCCGCCGGGATTCCCAATGCGCGCTACGTCTCACTCCCGAGCGCGAATCACCTGATGCTCGAAGAAGAACCCGCCTGGCGGATATTCCTCGAAGAGGTGGGGCTGTTCCTCGGATGGTGAGATACGTAGGTCAAAGGTGAAAGGTGCCAACCGACGGCGCGCTGGTTCCGTCCAACGGGCATGGCTCCGCGACCCGTGCTCGCTCTTATTCTGTTCGTCTGCACGACCGCGCTCCTTCCAGCGCAGTCCGCGGACATCCCCTACGTGATTCGCAACGTAAGAGTGTTCAACGGCGAGAGCGTCGCCGAGCGGCAGACTGTCGTTATCAGCCAAGGCAAAATCGCCGCGATAGGTATCAACGTCGCCGTACCGGCAGGCGCCCAGGAAGTCACGGGCGATGGACGCACGCTGCTCCCCGGCCTCATCGATTCGCACGTCCATCTGCCGTTCTTCAATCCGGCCGGGGCGTTGCAACAGAACCTTGCGTTCGGCGTCACGACGACAGTCGTAATGTGGGCAGCCCCACAACTCGTGGCCCAGGTCAAGGAACTCGCTGATCGGCCGGACCTGGCAACGGCACTGATGGCAGGGACCGGCGCGACGGCGCCTGGCGGACATCCGACACAGATGGACCCGCAGGGAGCGCGCCTCACGCCAACTCTCAACTCGCCCGGCGAGGCCGACGCGTTTGTTGCCGCGCGCATCGCCGAAGGGTCCGAGTTCATCAAGATCATCTACGACGACACGAGCGAAGCGTATGGGCGGACGTTGCCGACGCTCGACGAGGCTACTCTCGCTGCAGTCGTGACGTCCGCGCACAAGCGTGATCGGATTGCCGTTGCACATATCGGAAGCGAACGTTTCGCACGAGGGGCAATCGCGGCTGGCGTCGATGGCCTGGCTCACCTCTTCGTCGGACCAACCGTATCAGCGGACTTCGGACGATTCGCCGCGAGCCGCGGTGTCTTCGTCATTCCGACCCTGTCGGTTCTCTATTCAGTCTGCGGGAGATCGGAAGGCCCGGACTTCCTGAAGGAGCCGGACACGATGAGATTCGTGAAGCCGCAATTCCGCGCTCTGTTGGAGGTGCCAGCGGCGCCGTCGAACGTGTCCTGCGACGCAGCGCCACAAGCGGTCCGTCAACTGGTCGCGGCCAAGGTGCCGGTGCTGGCGGGAACTGACGCTCCAGCACCAGGATTGACCTATGGGGCCTCGCTGCACCGGGAGTTGGAGCACCTCGTCAACGCAGGCCTGACGCCGACTGCTGCACTCGTGGCGGCGACCTCGGCCACCGCCCAGGCGTTTCGCATGAGTGATCGAGGGCGAATCAGGATCGGAATGCGTGCCGACCTGCTCCTCGTCGACGGCGATCCATCGAAACAGATTCGCGACACACGGAATATCGTCGCGATCTGGAAGCGCGGCGTCCGCGTTCAGCGTGCGTCTTGATTGGCAATCCGGCCTTTGACCTTGCCCCTTTGACCTAGGCATGCTCAAGCCCTGCGCCGCGAAATTTTCACGCAGAGATCGCGGTGAGGCAGGGCTAGCAGGGGCCTTTGGATCAGGAACGGAGGCACGGTTCGCACGGAGACACAGAGAAACGGAGGTCGGACGGAGCCAACCATGTGGGCGCCCACTCCGACGCGGGTGGGGCCGCGCGCGAATGCGCGCGGATGAGATGAGCGTCGCTCACGAAAACAAGCGCGAGCAGCAATGGGGTTCCGCGTTTGTTTTCGAGAGCGACGCTCATCTCATGGACCGGCCGGAGGCCGGCGCCCCCACCCGCGTGACATCTTCGCAAGTGAGCACTTCCGTCCGACCTCCGTTTCTCTGTGTCTCCGTGCGAACCGTGTCTCCGCGATCTCCGTGGCTTATCGCCCATAGTCTTGGAAGAGCGCCACAATCTCGGAGCGGCCTCGTTGCTTCGCAAAATCCGCCGGCGTGTGGCCGAAATCGTTCTTGCTGTTGATCTGGGCGGCGCCGCCGGCGCGCAGCAGAAGGCGGATCGTATCGAGGCTCGCGCCGTTCCACGCGGCCATATGCAATGGGAGCGTCCCGTGGTTATTTCTCTTGCCGACGTCGGCGCCCGCGTTCATCAGCAACTCGATCGTCGCGGATGATCCCGGCGCTGACGATCCCCTGAACGCGTGCATCAGCGGCGTCGATCCATCGACGCCGGTCGCGCTGTTCACGTCGCCCCCGCGCGCCAGAAGCCGGCGGCACAACTCCACGTGTCCACCCTTGGCTGCACCGCCGAGCGCCTCTGCAAGACGATCGGCTGATGGCAATTCACCCAGCAGGCGGAAGACGAGCGCTTCGTCCCCAAGGATGGCGGCGCCGTCGATGCGATGCGGCAGATATTCCATGAACACGTCATCGAGCCGCGCATCGCCGGTCGGATAGTCGAAGGCGTCCCACGGGCTGCCCGCCTCGATCAGCGACTTCACCACGCGGCCGAACTCCCCCTCGGGATGCCGCTTCTCCACCAGGCAGTCGTGCAGTGCGAACCCGAGCGGCGTCGCGTGAAAGGTCGGGTCGACGACACCGACCTGTGCGCCTCGCGCGAGCAGGAGATCGACGAGATCCCCCGATCCTGCCCACGCGGCGTTGTGGAGCGCCGTGTAGCCGTGGCTCCGCTCCGGATGCGAGATCGGAAATCCCAGATCGAGCATCAACTTGACCGCGTCGTAGTTCGTGTTCGTCTCCCAGCAGTAGCGCGGCATCAGCTCGAGATCCTCGGGCGGCAGCGACGCGACAATCCCGGGCTGCCGCGCGACGATCGCTTCCGCGTCCTCGCGCCGGGCCAGGACACACGAGACGAGCAGACGCGTCGTGTCGTCGCTCTTCACCCACAGCAGATCGAACACGTCGGCGTGCCCCTTGAGCAGCGCGATCTGATGCGGATAGGAGTTGAACGCGAGTGTCCACTGGTAGATGGTGCCGCCGCGTTTGTTGTAGCCGAGCGGCGGAAACGCCGGCAGACGTCCGATCCGGTAGCCGACACATTGCGGATTGGCCTCGATGAGCCGCGCGGCACGATCGCGATCGCCGAGCGCGGCCGCGATGAAGATGTCGGGCGTCGCTCCGCGGTCGAGGAGGAAGCGCGCCACCTCCGGTGCCTCGCGGATCGACCACTGCGCCGGCGTCGAGTCGTGATCCTCATCGCGCGCGTCGATGCGCGCCCCGTGATCGAGCAGCAGCGACGCCGTCGCGACGTCGCGCGCGAAATGCAGCGGCGTGCAGGCGTCGCATCCTTTCGCATCAATCAGTGACGGATCGGCCTCCAGCATCCGCGCGAGATGATCGGTCAGCCCGAGCCCTGCGGCGGCATGCACCGTCAGCGTCGCGCCCCGTTCGACGAGTCTCCTCGCTACCCGCTGATCCGTGTTGCGAGTGTTGAGCCCTGATGCCCACCACTCGCTGACTGCTCGCAGGTCTTCAGACGAGCCGGAGAGTGCTCGATCGAAATCTGGTTGCATAAGTTAAAGGTCAAAGGTCAAAGGTGAAGTCAAAGGGCGAGGTCCCAAGTGCCAAGTCTTAGGTGCCATGTTACAGGTGGCAGGTGGCACTTCGTCCGTCCCACCTCTTCCTTACACCTACAAATACACCTGCACCTTCAACGTAACCTTTTGACTTTTGCCCTTTGACCTTTGAGCGACACAACCTCACGAGTAGAGTATGCGCATGAAGCGTCACTGGACGGTTGCCGTCACTGTGGCCGCGCTCTTCATCGTCAGCCTCGCCTCCGCGCAGTTCATCCGCGTGGGCGACAGCAGCATCGAAGCGCATCGCGCACGCCCCGACAGCTTCGACGGACGCTTCCATTACTGCCGCGCCGTCTACCGGGCGAACCCGCGCGGCGACGGCGGCAGCTGGCTCACCGACTATCCGCTCGCCGACATCGACCTCTCGGTTCGTGTGTCAGAGCTGACGAAGATCGCCGTCAGCTTCGACCGGCCCGGCGAGCCGCGTCATCTCATCGTCCGCCTGACGGACGAGGAGTTGTTCCACTGTCCCATGATCTTCATGCAGGAAGTCGGCAGGCTGCTCTTCACCCGCGAGGATGCGGAAAAGCTCAGGACCTATCTGCTGAAGGGCGGCTTCCTGTGGGTCGATGACTTCTGGGGTTCGTATGCCTGGGACGTCTGGGAGACGGAGATTCGAAAGGTATTCCCTGCCAGCGACTACCCGATCTTCGACGTCCCGCCGCATCACGCGATGTATCACACGATGTTCGATCTCACGGGCGTGCCGCAGATTCCGGGGATCGGAACGTGGGTGTCCCGCCGGGCGACATCAGAGCGCGGCCCCGACAGCGCGGAAGTGCACGCGCGCGCGATCGCCGATCGGAACGGTCGTGTGATGGTCTTTATGACGCACAACACGGACGTGAGCGATTCGTGGGAGCGCGAAGGGGAAGACCCGGAGTACTTCTACAGATTCTCCGTCAACGGGTACCGCGTCGCGGTGAACGTCCTGCTCTACGCCATGACCCATTAGCAGAAGGAAGCAGATGGCGCAGAGAAGAGCGTTCGCGCGCTCTGCCAACTCTATCTACGGAGCGGCAGAAGCGAGCGCAGCCGCTCCTCCCGCAACCAGAGCCCGAACCACGCGAACAGCGCTGTCGTGAGGGGAACCATGAGGGGGTAGGGTTCTCCCAACCGCGCGTACTGGGAGACGGCACCACCGAGATAGCCGGTCAGCAGCACCACGCCGAGCACTGCCGTCTGGGGAGTGAGATACAGCACCACGCACGAGAGCTGAACGATCGCGATCCGCGGCAGCATGAGCGGGTCCCAGCCGATCCGCGCCCACTCCTTGACGTAGAAGGGCGTGCCGGTCAGTTTCCAGCGCGCGCTCGTCAGCAGGATGAAAACAGCCCCGAGGGAAAAGAGCCACCCGATCCACGGCAGCCATCGCTTCAACCCGGTCGCCGCGCCTGCCTCCGACACGGTACTCATGAATCCTCCATGTGCGCGAGGGGACGGAGATTTCGGAGGAAACGGAGAAAGGCCTCAACACGACCATCCCGTTCCCCCCGTCTCCCCCGTTGCCTGCTCAGAAATTCCCCATCAGGCGTGTATGCCCATAGCCGTGTATCTCTTCGTATCCCGCATTGTCACGTAGACGACGAACGACACCGCGATCACCGCGGTCAGGTAGTAGTAGAACCACCGCTGATGGCCGATTGACTGGAACCACAGCGCGATCGATTCGGCGGTGCCGCCGAAGATCGACACCGTCACTGCATACGGAAGCCCGACGCCGGTGGCGCGGATGCTCGTCGGAAAGAGCTCTGCCTTCACCACCGCATTGATCGAGGTGTATCCCGCCACGATGAGCCACGCGGCGGCGATCAGCAGAAACGCCATGAGCATGCTCCGCGTCCCCTGCAGCGCGTCGAGCAGCGGAATCGTGGCGATCGTGCCCATCGCGCCGAACCAGATGAGCAGCGGCTTGCGGCCGATCCGGTCCGAGAGCGCGCCGTACACCGGTTGCAGGCACAACGCAAAGATCAGCGAACCGGCGGTGACGACCGTCGTCTGCGTGTCATCGAGACCGACCGAGAGTCGCAGAAACTTCTGCATGTAGGTCGTGTAGGTGTAGAACGCCGTCGTGCCACCCATCGTCAATCCGACGACGAGGAGCACCTCGCGCGGATAGTTCATGAGCGCTCGAACCGGATTCGCCTGCCGCGGCACGACCTTGGCCGCTTCGAAGTCGTCGGTCTCATGCAGGGTGCGCCGCATGACGAGCGCCACGATCGCCAGCAGGGCACCGATGACGAACGGGATGCGCCACCCCCAAGCCCGCAGCTGATCGGTCGTGAGGAACACCTGCTGCAGGAGCAGCAGCACGAGAATGGCGCACAGCTGTCCGCCGATGAGCGTCACGTACTGGAAGCTCGAATAGAAGCCGCGATGTTTCTCGTCGGCGACTTCGCTGAGATACGTAGCGCTCGTGCCGTACTCGCCCCCGAGGCTGAGGCCCTGGACCGTGCGCGCCAGCCCCAGGAGGATCGGCGCCGCGATCCCGATCGACGCATACGTCGGCGTGACCGCGATCATCAGCGATCCGAAGCACATGAGCAGCACTGACAGCATCAGCGCGTTGCGGCGTCCGTAGTGATCGGCGAGGTGGCCGAAGAGCCAGCCGCCGATCGGCCGCACGATGAAGCCGAACGCGAAGAGAATGGCGGCGTTCAGCTGTTGAACGACCGGGTCGCTGCCGGGAAAGAACGCGCTCGCGAAGAACAGCGCGAACGCCGCGTAGGCATAGAAATCGTACCACTCGACGAGGTTGCCGATTGAACCGATGACGATCGCCCGCACCCGGCGGCTGACGTCGGCGAGATCCAGATGCGTCTCATCGCCGGCCGAGGCGATCGTTTGCACGCTCCTCACTGCCACAGCGCGTCGGAGTGTAGCACTTGGGCACCGCATCCCGCGTTAAGCTGTGGCACGGCAATGACGCGCCTCCTCACGTCGACCCTGGCCGTTCTCGCCTTCACTGCTGGTGTCACCGGCCAGACCAACACCACACCTGCTGTTCCGCTCGAGCCGATCACCGCGATTCTCGATGCCTTCCGCACGCACGACATCGTCGCGCTCGGCGAAGGCCGGCACAACAACGAGCAGGGGTATCAATTCCGCCTCGCGTTGATCCGTGATCCGCGTTTCGCGGCAACGGTCAACGACATCGTCGTGGAATCGGGCAGTTCGACGCATCAAAACGTCATGGATCGATTCATCCGCGGGGAATCGGTTCCCGACAAAGTGCTGCGCCTCGCCTGGCAGGACACCACGGTCCCGGACGGACCGTGGGACATACCGATGTACGAGGAGTTCTTCAAGGCTGTTCGCGCCGTCAACGCGTCGTTGCCCGCCGATCGGAAGCTCCGTGTGCTGCTCGGTGATCCACCGTTCGACTGGGAGCACGCGACGCGCGAGGAGGCCATTCGCATCACCGTGCAGCGCGACCCGTTTGCGGCGGAACTCATTCAACGGGAAGTACTCGCTCGAAAGCGCCGGGCGCTCGTGATCTACGGCGACGGGCATCTCATGAGGCGGCCGACGCTGGGCGGCTCGAGTCTGGTGACGCGGCTCGAGGGCATGCAGGCGCGCGTGTTGAACATCTGGACACACACGAGCGGCGCCGATCTGCAAACCCTGCAGCCCGACCTGAACACCTGGCCGACGCCGGCGCTCGCATTCACCCGCGGCACCACGGTCGGCGCAGCGCCGTTCAGTGTCTTTCGAGGGGTGGGAGCCAGCGACGGGACCGGCATAGAGGATGAATTCGACGCGGTGCTGTCCGTTGGCCCCTCGTCGTCCATAACGATTCGCCGGAGCGAGATCGCACCGTCGCTGTGCGAGGACGCCGAGTACATGAGGATGCGTCTGAGCCGCATGGCACTGATCGAAGGGGCGAACGCGCCGCCGCCCGGAATCGAGAGCCCCTCAGAACGCCTGAAGCGCTACTGCGCCGGTGTCGGAGCACAACTGCGGTAAGAGATTCAGTGAAGCATGGGCACGAACATGAGAAGCACGACGGCACTCGTTTTCGTGATCGCGGTGGGAGCGGCACAAACGTTCGCACCGGTCAAGGGCGTCGGAGTCGCGGTGCGCACCGTGTCGACCCGCCCCGATATGGTCAGCGGCGGCGATGTGCTGGTCGAGATCGTCTCGCAAGCCGACCCGAAGACCTCGGCCCCGTCTGCCGTTGCGATTACCGTCAACGGACGCGACGCGAGCACCGATCTGACACGAACGACATCGGCGACGACACTCGTCGCGCGCATCAAGGACCTCCGGCTCGGACCGAATGTCGTTGAAGTCGGCATCAGGGGACAGAAACGCACCGCACGGCTGGCGATCGTCAACCATCCGATTGCCGGCCCCGTGTTGAGCGGCCCGCGTCAGACGCCGTTCGCGTGCGAGACTCAGGCCCTCGGCCTCGGGGCGCCGATCGATGCCGATTGCACGATCGCGACACGTGTCGAGTACTTCTATCGCTCGCAACAGCAGCGGGGAAATCCATTCAAACCCTACGACATCAACGGTCCGAAGCCCGCCGATCTTGCGACGACAACCACGCTCGACGGCAGGTCCGTGCCCTACATCGTGCGCCGCGAGATGGGCACGATCAATCGCGCGGTGTATCTCATCGCGTTCCTGCACGAACCGGGCACGCCGCTGCCCGAGCCGGGGAGCACGAATGGTTCGAGCTGGAACGGCCGTTTGGTCTACACCTTTGGTGCGGGCTGCCGCGCCGGCTATCACCAGGGCCGGACCGTCGGCGGCTTGTTGGCCAATCGCAACTTCCTGGAGGAGTCGCAGCTCGTCGACTACCCGCTCGCGAAGGGCTACGCCATCGCCTCGTCATCGCTGAACGTGTTCGACACCAGCTGCGCCGACGTGATCTCGGCGGAGACGATGATGATGGTCAAGGAGCACTTCATCGAGCAGTACGGAGTGCCGCGCTACACGATCGGCAGCGGACGATCGGGCGGCTCGATGCAGCAGCAGCTGATCGCGAACAACTACCCGGGACTGCTCGACGGCATCATCCCGACTGCCTCGTTCGCGGACACGTTGACGTTCGTGACCCACATGGCAGACTGCGAGCTGCTCGACCATGCTTTCGACACGACGACGCTCGCGTGGACCGACGATCAGAAAGCAGCGGTTGCCGGCGAGGCCACCTGGAGCTACTGCGCCGGAAACGGCAGGGCGTTTCCGATTCTGCGCCCGGGCTACTGCGATCGAACCGGCGTGCCCGCGGACCTCGTCTTCGATGCGAAGACGAACCCGAAGGGCACCCGTTGCACGTATCAGGACAATCTCGTGAATGTGTTCGGGCGCGATCCGGCCATCGGCTTCGCGCCCCGACCGATCGACAACGTCGGATTTCAATACGGCCTGCGTGCGCTCACCGACGGGAAGATCACCGTCGAGCAGTTCATCGACCTCAACTCGCGTATTGGCGGCCACGATATCGATGGCCGTGTCGTCGCGACGCGAACGACAGCCGATCCCGCAGCTCTCCGCACCGCATTTCAATCGGGGCGCGTCAACGATGCCGCCCAGGGCCTGGCGATGATCCCGATCATCGATGTGCGCCCTTATACCGACGGCACCGGAGACGTGCACGACATCGTCAACAGCCACATCACGCGCGCCCGTCTGCTCGCGGCCAACGGCACGTCGGGCAATCAAGTGCTTCACACCTACGCGCCCGGAATATTCATGGACCGTGTCCAGCCCGCCAATCTCGACGAGATAGACCGATGGCTCGCCGCAATTGCCAAGGACACCGCGCCTGCAAAATCGCCGCTCGAAAAGGTAATCCGCAATCGGCCGACGACCGTGACCGACGCGTGCCACACGAAGAACGGCGAGACGATCACCGACATGCGCCGCTGCGCCGACTTGTTTCCCGCCTACGCCAACCCGCGGCTCAACGCGGGTCAGCCGATGGGCGCGACGCTGCTGAAATGCGAGCTGAAGCCGGTCGAGAGGAAAGACTATCCGGCGGCGCTGACCACCGCGCAGTTCGATGCGATCAAAGCCGCGTTCCCGTCTGGCGTGTGCGACTTCACCAGAAAGGGAGTCGCGGTCCGCGCGCCGGACACATGGGTGTCGTATGGTGACGGGTCTCAGGCCGGCCGATAGGTCGAGACCACGATGCCGCACGAGTAGGCTTTCGATTCGGCCAGCGCCAACTGCTTCCTCCCCGTGAACACGCGCAGTCCGCCGCCGATGGCGACTGGATTCTCGAAGAAATTGAGCTCGTCGATGAGGCCCTGCTCGATGAGCGAGGCGACGAAGGTCGCGCCGCCGTACACCACGATGTCCTTCCCTGGCTGACGCTTGATCGCGTTCACCTCGCCCGCGGCATCGCCTTTGTGCACCCGCACGTTCTTGCCAGCGATGCGATCGATCGTCCGGCTGAAGACGACTTTCTGAAGATTCACCATCTTCTGCGCGAAGGGGTACTCGGCGCTGTCGGGCTTGACGCTTTCCCAATACGAGATGAACCCCGGCGTCATCTTCCGGCCGAGCAGAATCGTGTCGCTCGTGTCGGTCAGGTGATTGATGAACGCCACCAACTGATCGTCCATCTGCCAGGTCATCCAATCGAGTTGCCCGTCAGGACCCGCGACGAACCCGTCCACCGTCATCTGCATCTGCAGCTTCAGCTTTCGCACGCGATCGCTCCTTTCAGTCGTGTCGCTCCATCATGTCTCCCGCAACACACCAATAGCTTCCCGATTCTTGCTGAAGACTTGTCATCGTGACAGCGCTGGCGTGATTCCGATCCGGGGAGACTATCGCCGGATCGGCTCGAGGGACTTCGACACCGCTGTCACGACTTCCGCGGCATCGGGAAAGTGCGCCTTCGCCCGCTTGGCCACGATCTCGTCGCCGACCCGGACCTCGAAGATGCCGCCGGTCCCGGCCTCGAGCGTCGCCTCGATGCCCAGTTGCTTCCGAAGTTCAGCAGCAGCGGCCTTGGCGCGCGCCTCGTACCCGCAGGGCTTGCAGTAGGTAATGACAACGTCTCTCATGTTTTCTCTCCTTCTCACGTTACATCGTGATGCAATCTCGTTGGCTCGACTGGGTGCCACCGAGGTGATCGCCGTCACACTGCCGGCCGAAGACTGCGCACGAATGTCTCGAGGGCGGCCCCGATTTCGAGTGGTGAGTCCTCCTGGATGAAATGAATTCCCTTCACCGACACCTCCCGCTGATTCCGCCACGAGCGGCAGTAGTCGCGGGCTCGACCGATCAGCAGCGCTCCGGGCTCGGCCGAGATAAACAGCTTCGGCACACCGGCCGTTGAAAGCCAGGCGCCATAGCGCTCGACCGCAGAGACGACGTCAGCGGGCTCGCCATCAATCGGCAACTCACGCGCCCAGACCAGCGTCGGCCAGCGCGAGTCGCGACTTCGGAACGGCGCACGATACGCTGCCATCTCCTCTTCCGTCAGCGAGCGCAGAATGCTCTTTGGCAGAATGGTTTCCACGAAGACGTTCTCGTCCAGCACCAGTGCTTCGCCTTTGTCAGATCGGAGCGCGCGAAAGAAGACATCGCGTCCGTTCGCGAAGTCGCTCCAGGTTCGCGGCTGCACCAGCGACTCCATGTACGCAATCCCCTGAACACGATCGGCATGGCGGCGCGCCCAGTCGAACCCGAGCGCCGATCCCCAATCGTGAAGTACGAGCACGACACGGTCGCCGATGCCGGCTGCGTCGAACCAGGCATCGAGATAGCGCGCGTGATCGACGAACCGATACGCGCGCTGCGGTGGCCGACCGGATTCGCCCATCCCGACGAGGTCTGGCGCAAGGCACCGGCCGAGATGGGTGACGCTTGGAATGATGTTCCGCCAGAGATAGGACGAGGTCGGGTTGCCGTGCAGGCACACGATCGGGTCGCCTCGTCCTTGATCGATGTAGCTCATCTCGGTGTCCAACACCGGAACGCGCAGCCGGCGATGCGCGTCCACCGCCGATATCAAAGTGTTCGTCATTGCTCCCTCACTGCCCTCACTGTAAAGAATGATTTGGTCTTGTCAAAGATCCAATATTGACTTCATGCACTGGGCCAATTCATGGTAGCTGCCATGGATATCCACATCCGGCTCGGGCGTCGTGGCGACCTCTCGGCGCAGATTTACCGGCAGCTGCTCGGAGCGATTCTGGATGGCCGGTTGCAGTCGGGGGAACGGCTTCCCCCGACGCGGGAGCTGGCGCGGCGCCTGGCGGTGTCGCGGAACACGGTCGGCGTCGCCTACGAGCAGCTCGTCGCCGACGGCGTGGTGATCGGGCGCGTGGGCGACGGGTCGTTCGTCAGCAGCATCCCTCACCGTGATATCCAGCGGCGTCATGCACCCCCGGGCGCCATCTATCCACGCGACGTGTGGCAGTCCATCTCCCTCATCGAGCGATCGCCGAGTGCGCCGCCAGCCTATGACTTCGACGTCGGCGTACCCGATCACCGTCTGTTTCCGTACACAACGTGGCGTCGTCTTCTTGCACGCGAGTTGCGCGCTCCCGACGTGCAGCATGCGAGGTACGGCAGTCCGGGAGGTCATCCAGCGCTTCGTGCGGCGATCGCGCGTCACATCGGCCTCTCACGATCCGTGCGTGCCGATGCCGACGATGTGATCGTGACTCAGGGGGCGCAACAGGCATTCGATGTGATCGGCCGGGTGCTGATCGCGGACCGGACGTGCGTCGCGGTCGAAGACCCTGGATATCCTCTCGTGCAGCGTTTGTTTCGAACGCTCGGTGCACGGGTCGTTGGCGTGCCGGTCGACGATGAGGGGCTGAACGTGGACGCGATCCCGCATCAGGCCCGCGTCGTGTACGTCACACCTTCACACCAGTTTCCGCTTGGCATGGCGATGTCGCTTCGGCGACGCGCCGCGCTCCTCGCATGGGCCGATCACCGCGGCGGTGTCGTGATCGAAGATGACTATGACAGCGAGTTCCGCTACGACGGTCGACCGCTCGATCCACTGCAGAGCCTCGATCGGATGGGACGCGTGATCTACGTCGGATCGTTTTCGAAGGTCCTGTTGCCGACATTGAGAATCGGGTTTCTCGTTGCACCAGCGTCCTTGCGACCGGCGCTCCTCACCGCAAAGCAGCTGACGGACTGGCACGGCGATCTGGCGGCACAGGCCGCTCTGGCCCGACTCATCGACCAGGGCCTGCTGTCGCGACACATCCGCGCGGTGAGGCGCGAGTACGCCGCACGACACTCCCAGATCGTCGAAGCACTCGAGCGCCGGTTCCGTTCCTGGTTGAGACCGATACCCAGCGCCGCCGGACTTCATCTGGCGGCCGTCGCCGCCGGCACGCGCGCGAACATCGCCCGCGCGGTGCATCGGGCGCGCGAACGCGGCGTCGGCGTCGGCCTGCTCTCGACCTACTGCCTGGAGGAACCGTCTCGAGAGGGGGTCGTGATCGGATACGGCGCGATTCCGGCTGCACGGATCGACGAAGGAATGAAGCGATTCGCAGCGAGCTTTGTCTAGGCAATACTACTGGGATGTATCAGCGATTGCTGGAGCGGGCCGCCCGTTGGTTGGCCCGCGGATTCGCGGTCGCGACAACGGAGCGACCGCAACAGAAGTGACCCCGCACAGCCCGCGACAGACGGTCGGCACCCCGTGACACTCAGACTGATGTGCGTCCTCGCTCATCCTGACGACGAATCGTTGGGGACGGGCGGGGCGCTCGCAAAATACGCGGCCGAAGGCATCGAGACCTTCGTGCTGACAGCGACACGCGGCGAGAAAGGCCGCTTCGGCGACGGCCGCGAACGTCCGTCGCCCGATGTCGTCGGCGCGACCCGCGAAGCGGAGCTTCGGGCAGCAGCCAGGGAACTCGGGGTCGGCGACGTCACGATCCTCGGCTATCCGGATGGCGGGGTCGACACAGTACCGCCCGGCGTCGCGCAGCTGACGATCGCCGATCACCTGTGCCGCGTGCGACCGGACGTCGTGATCACGTTCGGACCCGACGGCGCATACGGACATCCTGATCACATCGCGATCTCGCAACTGACCACCGCCGCCGTCGTGCGTGCGGCCGGCGATACGCATCCGATCTCGAAGCTGTATCACATCGCGTGGAGCGCATCGACGTGGGCCGCGTATCAGGCCGCGCTCAAGACACTCACCACCAGGGTCGACGGTGTCGAACGGCAGGTGGTTCTCTATCCCGACTGGCTGATCACGACGCGCATCGACACCAGCGACGCGTGGCCCACGGTGTGGCGCGCGGTCCAGTGTCATCGCACGCAGATGAGCATCTACAAGAACCTGGCGACCCTGCCACCGGATCTTCATCGGGCGCTGTGGGGAGTGCAGGAGTTCTACCGCGCCTTCAGCCTGGTGAACGGCAGCCACGCGCGCGAGTCAGATCTGTTCGAAGGACTGCGGTGACATCGACTCGAGAGAGCTCGCTCGGGTTCGACATGAGCGTTGGGGCTCATTGGCGTGGCGTCAGGGCCCGTCCGCGCGTCGCGCAGCCGCATAACACTTCTGCCCTGGTCTTCCGAGCTCGCCGGGAGGCACGGCTTCTTCCTATTGACATTCGATAGGGAACAGTGTCATACCACTGGCTCGTATAGGATGTCGATAGAACGATGCCGCTCACGCTCCGTCGCATCGTCCAGATCCTGATCCACCTTCTCCGCCGGGACCGTCTCGATCGCGATCTGCACGGCGAGCTCGCCGCGACGTTCGAGCTGCTCGTCGATGAAGGGCTCCGCGCGGGCATGCCCGTGGATGAGGCTCGGCGGGCCGCGCGTCTGCAGCATGGCAGCATCGAGTCGCTGAAAGACGACGTCCGGGACGCACGCGCCGGTGCCGCCCTCGACAGCGTCGCGCGGGACGTTCGCTACGCGATCCGCCTGCTTCGCAAGACCCCGACGTTCTCGCTCGTGGCCATTCTGACCCTGGCGCTTGGTACCGGGGCGAATGCCGCGATCTTCCACATCGTGAACGCGCTCAACCTGCGGCCGCTTCCGGTCGCCGCGCCCGACGACCTCCTGTCGCTCGGAATCGATCAGCACGGCAAGGCGCGGATCGGACGCCGCGAAGTCGGCCGATCGGTCTTCAGCGAGCCCTTATGGCGCGAGATTCGCTCACAGCAGCAGGCCTTCTCGTCGGTGATGGCCTGGGGCAGCGGCCGATGGGATCTCTCGAACGAAGGCGAGGTGAACTGGGCCGACGGCTTCTACGTAAGCGGAACCTTCTTCGGTGGACTCGGCGTACCGGCACATGTCGGGCGACTGTTCGCGGACGCCGACGATCGCCCGGGCTGTGGCTCGCCCGGCGCCGTGCTCTCATACGATTTCTGGCGCGCCAGATATGGTGGGAATCCGGCCGTCATCGGGCAGACGATCACGCTCGACCGGCGGCCATTCGAAGTCATCGGCGTCGCCGAGCGAGGTTTCTTCGGAGTCGAGTCGGGACGCACCTTTGATGTCGCGCTTCCGCTCTGTGCCGAGCCGCTGCTGCGCGGCCGCGAAGCCGGCACGGGCCGGCGTGACGTGTGGTGGCTCGATGTCATGGGTCGTCTCAGACCGGGATGGACGCTCGAACGCGCGCGCGTGCACGCGGCCCTCATCTCGCCATCCGTTTTTCAGGCGACCGTGCCACCACCCTACTCCGCCACTGCCGCCCGTAATTACGCCGCGTTCTCTCTCGTCACCTCAGCGGCCCGTAGCGGTGTGTCGGTGCTTCCTCCGGTGGCCCACGCCGTTCTCTGGATCCTGTTCGGCGCGACCGGCCTGGTGCTCCTGCTGATGTGCGCCAACCTCGCGAGCCTGATGCTCGCGCGTTCGACGGCACGCGATCGCGAGATTGCCGTGCGTCTCGCGCTCGGCGCCTCGCGTCCACGCGTCGTGACACAACTCCTGGCAGAAAGCGGGCTCATCGCTGGATTGGGGGGCGTGAGCGGATTCGTGATCGCCACCTGGATCAGCCGAAGTCTCATCGTCTACATCAACAGCGGCAGTCTCCCGGTCAGGATCGCCGTGGACCTCACGCCTGACTGGCGATTGTTTGGACTGAGCGTTGTGGTCGCCACTCTGGCGTGCCTGCTCTTTGGCCTTGGTCCCGCGCTCAAGGCCACTCGTCGAGATCCAGCGACGGCCATGCAACCGGCCGGCCGTTCGTCGAGCGATGGACACGACGCGGTTGCGCTGCGCCGTGGACTGGTCGTCGCGCAGGTGGCGGTGTCGATCGTGCTCGTCGTCGGCTCGCTTCTCTTCGTACGCACGCTGCGAAAGCTGGACGAGGTGGACCTCGGGTTCGATCCATCGGTGCTGGCGGCATCGATCGACCTGCGTCGAACAGCCGTTCAGCCAGCTGCCCGCATTCTCACCTTCGAACGCATCGTCGAGCGCCTCGATGCGGTCAACGGCGTGCGCGAGGCCTCGCTGGCGATGATCGTGCCGCTCGCCGGCGCTGATTGGAACGGCCGGATCCTGACCGGTGGTGCGCTCCAGGATGGCGACGTGCACTTCAACGCCGTCGGCCAGGAGTACTTCCGGGTGATGACCATTCCCGTGCTGCAGGGGCGCACGTTCGAGGGACAGGACCAGCCCGGGACACCGCGAGCGGCACTGGTGAACGAGGCGTTCGCGCGACGCTACTTCCCGACTGCTGATCCGATCGGGAAGACCTTTCAAACGGATGCGCGGGTCGAGACATATCACATCGTCGGACTGGTCAGAGATTCCAGGTTTATCGACGTCGGAGAGGAACACGCGCTGCCGATCGCGTATCTCGCCGTCGCACAGGAACTGATCCCCACGCCATCCAGTCTCCACGTGATCATCCGCACTGATCTGCCGGCCGCGTCGATTGCGCCAGCGCTCACGCGTGTGATGAGCGATGTGGCGCCTGGCGTGGCCGTGTCGTACGACACCGTCGCGCGGCACGTCGACACGTTGCTGCTTCCGCAGCGCCTGGTGGCCTGGCTCTCGAGCTTCTTCGCGATTCTGGCCGTGCTGATCGCGTCGATCGGACTCTACGGCCTCATCTCGTACCTGGTGAGCCGACGGCGCGTCGAGATCGGCGTGCGCATGGCGCTCGGCGCCGAGCCGCCAACCGTGCTGCGAATGCTCCTCGGCGAATCGGGCGTGCTGCTCGCCGCCGGTCTCGTGATCGGCCTGTCACTCGCGACCGTCGTCTCGCGGGCCGCGTCTGGCCTGCTCTATGACGTGACGCCGCTCGATCCGATTTCCTACGGACTCGGGACCGCAGTGCTCGTAAGCACCGCGGTGCTCGCGGCGTGGATTCCCGCACGAAGGGCATCCCGGATCGCGCCGATCATCGTGCTTCGTGAATGAAGCGAGGAGGAGTCATGCGAATGTCTCGTGGCCTGTTCGTGGTGGCGCTGATCGCGACGTGGTTCGCAGGCACCGGTCGCGCCAATCAGCCGATCGATCTCTCGGGGACCTGGAGCGCCTCGGTCGACATGGGGAGCGTTCAGGGGATGCAGACTTGGGTCTTCAAGCAGCAGGGCGACCGCCTCAGTGGTACGGCCAATCGCGGAGAGGGAGAGCGGAAGGTCAACGGCAGCGTCAAAGGCGACAAAGCCGTCTTCGGCTTCGAAGCCGCACGCGAAGGCCGGGTATTGAAAGCCGCCTTTCGAGGAACGATCGAATCGCGCACGAAGATGAGCGGCACGGTCGAGTTCACCGGATCCATCGCCGGCACCGGCACGTGGACAGCAACCAGGAAGTAACCTCACTCATTGCGCAACGCGACCGTCGGATCGACGCCCGTCGCTCGTCGCCAGCGCACACACACGAACGACCCGGACGATCGGAAATAACCGTGGCAGGCGTCCCGGGTAGCGGTAATATCGTGCGCTGCGGTTGGGTACCGGACTCAGCGTGGGAGCGACAGTTCATCGAGGAGAGCACCGATGGATCCCGTGAGACGGAAACTCGTGAAAGCCGGCGCCGCTGCGACGGCGATGGCGACCGCGTCGAGCGTCTTCCCGCAACAACCCGGGCAAGGAGGAGCCGGCATGTCCTTCTACGAACGCGGCCCCGTTCGCATTCACTATGAAGAGCACGGAAAAGGCTTTCCGTTGATGCTCATCGCCGGGGGCGGCCTGAACTCGACGATCGATGGCCTGAAGAGTGGATCGCCATTCAATCCGATCGAAGAGTTCAAGGGCGAGTACCGGTGCATCGCGGCGGACCTGCGCAATGCCAACGCCGGCCAATCGACGGGCCCGCTCGAGATCGATCGGCCGTGGGACGCCTACACCGACGACCACATCGGCCTGATGGATCACCTGCGCATCGACAAGTTCATGGTGCTCGGCTTCTGCATCGGCGGCCCGTTCATCTGGAACCTGCTCGAGCGCGCGCCGAATCGCGTGGTCGCCGCGGTGCTGGCGCAGCCCAGCGGATCGCGTCCGGAAATGCGCGACCTGTTCTACGAGAACAACATCAAGGGCTGGGGACCGGACCTGATCAAACGCCGCCCCGACGTCACGATGGAGACGGTCGACAAGTTCCTGACGAAGATGTACCGCACCAACGCCGACTTCGTCTTCACGGTGACACGTGACTTCGTGCGCAAGTGCCAGACGCCGGTGTTGATCCTTCCGGACGACATCCCGGCGCATCCGTACGCGGTGGCGATGGAAGCCGCCATGCTCGCTCCTAAAGCGGAAGTGAGCATGTTCCCGTGGAAGGAACCGAAAGAGCGCATTCCGCTCGCCGTGCGCCAGATCCGCTCGTTCCTGCGAGCGCACCGATCGATGTCTACATAGGCTCACTTGGGTTCGACATGAGCCTTGGGGCTCGCGGGTCCTGTCGGCGGGTCTCCCCGCTCGTCCTCGGCGCCAAAAGATCGATCACGGGTACGAAAAGACCCAATCACGCAGTAGGCGCCTGCGCGGCGAGCGGGGACGCCCCTCCCGCCGCCACCCGTTCGACGCCGCAACCAGCGTCGTAACCCAAGTGAGCGTGCACGGAGCTGACTGGCGACGCAAACAATCGTGCCGGAGCTCAGTTTGGGTGTGGGACGACGGTCAGCCCTAAAGGCGACGCGATCAGCGAAGGCAGTAAAAACGTGCTGAAGGGAGCCCTCACCGCGGGATCGGCGCAACCAGCTCGGAAGATAAACGTGGGCTATCGGGATGGAGCCGGAAGCGCGTTTTTTCCGCGGCGCCGATCGGGCTGCCCGGCGTCCCACACCCAACTGAGGTCCGGCTACAGACTGGCGTTGCTAACTTGGTTCGCTCTACTCGCCGGCTTTGCGTTCGACGCAGTTGTACGGCTTGACGGTCTCGCCCGAGCGCCACACCCACGATCGCTTCAGTTCGAGCGGTGCGGTGAACGTGGCGGGATCGGTGATGGTCATCGTGTAGTTGAGACGTGTGCCATCAGGCGATGGGGTGAAGCGCTCGACGATCGACGACGATGGGCCTTGCGGGACGCCACTGGGATCGAAGTGCGCCCAATCGATCCGGTTGGTGGCGACTACGAGCGTGTCGCCTTCCCACTTTCCTTTCGATCGCCCGAGCAGCGTCTTCGGAAGCGCGTCGAACTTCGCATCGGGCGCCATGACGATCGTGCGCACGGTGTCGTACTCCTCCATGCGCAGCAGGATGTCGACGCCTTTCTTCACGAACTCGAGGGGGTAGGGCTGCTCCATGATGGTGGGCATCCCTTTCGGCCGGCATCCTGGCGCCACGCTGTCGGTGAGCGGATTGAATGACGCCCGCGCTTTCCTGGCCGCGTCGGTCAGCGGATAGTCGCGTCGCCACAAGCCGCCCGGCTCGTTGAACTTCGTGCTCCAGACACGAAAGATGCCGGCCGCCTTGTTCGCGTCGGTGCCGCCCTCGAACCACGTCGACTTTTCCCCGACAGCGTTGGACGCCCATCGCGGCTTGATGCCTGGGCCGAGCACGATCTCTTTTCCATTTGCGGCGAGGATGTTCATTGCCCACATCCGGTTCGGTGCCCGGCGCGAGGGTGAGCCGGCCACCTTCACCTTGTCGCCGACTTTCAGGTTCTCCGGCGTCGCATCGGTGCGGCGCAGGATGCTCAGAGAGTTGGCTTCGATATCCCACGTGACGGTGGCGCCCTTCTGGTCCTTCGCGCGGACGAAGAAGTGCACGTGCGGGTTCTGCCACGCCACCTCGAGGAGCGTGCCCTCGATCTCGATCGTCTCCCCCGTGTATTCCGATCCGGAGTGATGCGCGCGGACGGGGACCGAGACCATCAGGCAGCAGGCGATCACGACGACAACGGAGGTTGCGACTCTCATGACGTCCCTCACTGAGTTGCTGCATCATACTGTGCGCATGAGCAGTTCGATGCTCCGCCGTGGAACCGTCGTCACGATGGCCGCTCTCGGTGTGATCGGCTGTTCATCACAGCCTGCAACCAGGTCCACCATCGCAGCGCCAGGCACAACGAAGCCGACGGCATCGCTGACACGGGTGGGCGATCAGCCGAAAGGACGATGGGCTCGCTTTCGTGCAACTGCAGATGGTGTCGGGAGTGACGTCTACATCGCTCACACAGATCAGCCCAAGCCCGTAGTCGTCCTGCTCCACGGCTCCGGATGCCGACCCGAGTTCACCGTTGAATCAGATGGGTCGTTTCATGAAACGAGCGTCTTTCAGGATGCGATCGGAGCAGCCCTCGACAAGGTGCACATCGCTGTGGTCGAACAGCGGGCTGTCGAGCCGCTCGTCTTTTCCGCCGGGATGCGCGACGAAGACAAGCGCGCGGCCTACGAGCGGGCTGGACGCGAGTGCAGCGCTCAATACTTCGAGCAGGAAACAAAGCCTGCACGAGTCGCCGACGCGGTCGCGGCGATCGAGGCACTACGTGGACAGACGTGGATACGGGGCGTCATCCTGGCCGGACATTCCGAGGGAACTCACGTAGTGACAGGCGTGCTCAGGCAGATGACGGGGGGAGCCGTCGACGCCGCCGGTTTGTTTGCGAGCGCCGGGCCGATTCCGTTCTTCGGGGGCTACGTCGCGCGTGGCGCTGGCGATCGCGAGCTTTTCAAGCGCACGTTCGATCGCGTTCGGATGCTTCAAGGCGCCGATGACGATTTCGTCTATCAGGGTCTGCCGGCGCGTCGATGGAAGACGTTCTGGTTGGACAGCACGCCGATCGAAGACGTCAGAGACAGCAACGTGCCCTTGTTCGTTGCGCAAGGGAGCCGCGACGACACGACGATACCGGCTGACCTCTTTGCACTCGAAGCCATCAGACAAAAACCCGGTCGTCCGATTCGGTACGTGGTTGTGGACCAGGGGGACCACGCGTTTGTGACGCCAGACGGCCACTGGCACATGGCCGCACTGTTCGCCGACTTCCTGTCGTGGGCGCTCAATCCGAAACGCGAAACGAGCCTCGATGTGCTGAAGTAGTTCGGGTCTTCGGTCAACGCTGAATGGCACAACGCTCGCTCACCCTTCGCGAAGCGCGACCATCGGGTCGATCCGCGTGGCGCGAAGCGCTGGAATGCAGCACGCAAGCAGCGCGATGAGCGTCAACGCGCCTGCGGCCATTATCATCCCGCCTGGATCCGACGGCTCCACGCCGTAGAGAAAGATCGTGAGCAGCCGCGCCACGATCAAGGCACCGGCCGCGCCGGCAGCAATGCCAGCAGCCACCACCACCATCGCCTGACGTGAGACGAGCAGCACCACCTTGCCCCGAGTCGCCCCCAGGGCAGCGCGAATGCCGATCTCTCGTGTCCGCTGAATGACCGCATGGGCCATCACTCCATAGAGTCCCAGCGCGGCGAGGACGACGGCGATGGCGGCGAAGCTACCGAGCAGAATCGTCCGAAGGCGGTCAGGTGCCACGTCTTCTGTCACGAAATCATCAAGGGGCCTGAGGTTATCCAGCGCCTGATCGCCATCGAATGCCTCCACGGCCCTCCGGATCGAAGTCTGAATGCCGGCCACGTCGAAAGACGTCCGCACGACCATCGCAAGATTGCGCCTCGGATGCTGCTCACGGGTCGCGTACACCGTCGGCTGCGGGACGCGGTCATCGAACGGCGATACTCCTTCGTCGGCAATCACACCCACGATCGTCCACGCCTCGTCGGCCGTTGGCGCAACCTGCCGTCCCGGGCCAGCCGCCGAGAGACCTCCTTCGAAGGGGATCCGTCTCATGAGCAACCGCTGCCCGAGTGGATCCTGTCCAGCAAAGTGCGTCCGCGCGAACGTTTCGTTGACAACGATGGCGAGCGGTGCCCGGCCGCGGTCACCCTCCTCGAGCGCGCGGCCCGAGAGCAGATGGAGTCCGACTGCACGGAAGTACGATGGGCTGACCACCTTGAAGCCCGCGATCGGACGACTCATAAACGGGACGACTGGTCGACCGACGACCTGTGGTCGGGTGAGATACGGAGCGCCGTAGGTTGGCGGCGAATCGGTGAAGGCCACATCGCTGACACCAGGCAGTGACTGGAGACGGCGGGCCAGTCCGTCGAGATACGCATTGTGGGCGGCGCCCGAGTCGAAGCGAGACAGCGGTGTTGGCAGACCCGCGGTCACGACGTTGCGCGAATCGAATCCACTTCCAATGCGGCTGGTCAGCACGAGCAGACTGTTCGTGAGAAGCACTGCGGTCGTCAGCAGGACAAAAGCCAATGCCACTTCGACACCCACGAGCACCGCCCGCGACCGCTGCGTCGCGCGACCCGCACTGACGCCGGGACGATCCTCGCCGGTCATCGCCGACGCGACTGGGACGCGCGTGCTGCGGAACGCCGGCGCCAACCCGAACGCGATGCCGCTGCACGCGGCCAGCCCCAGCGTGAACATCCAGACGATCGCATCCATTTCGATCAGCGTGTCTGCAGGGAATGCCGCGCGAAGCCCGGTGGTCGGAATCGTGTGCCCGAGAGCCTTCAGGAATCCGTATCCGATCAGCCCTGCACAGGCGACGCCAGCACCGGCAATCATCAGGTGCTCGATGAGGCACTCGCGGATGATTCGGGAGCGGCTCGCACCCACGGCAACACGGATCGCGACTTCGCGCGCCCTCGTCCGCGCTCGCGCGAGCGCGAGAGACGCCAGATTCACGCACGCCACGAGCAATACGGCCCCGACGGCCGCAAACAGCAGATAGAGAGACGGCTCGACGTTGATTCCGACCGGACGTGGATACGGATCGACGACGACGCCGAAGCCACGGTTCGAATCAGGGTAAGCCCGGGCGAGGCGTTCGCCAATCGCATCCATCTCGGCGCGCGCCTGCGGGAGTGTGACGCCTGGTTTCAGTTTGCCAACCGCCCAGCGCAATCCGCGCGATCCGCGCGGCGGGACTCCGTCGAATGCGAGTGGCCTCCACAGCAGCGGATCTAGGAAATGGACCGTCGTGCGGATCGGCATGACGCCGATCACCGTGTAGACCTCGCCATCCAGCCGTATGGCCTTCCCGACAATCCCTCGATCGGATGCAAACTGCGAAACCCACAAACGGTGACTGAGGACGACCACTCGCGTGCGGCCGGGTTGATCCTCTCCGGGAGCGAACGTCCGGCCGAGTGCGGAACGAAGACCGAATACCTCGAAGTACGACGGTGAGACGAGGGCGCCTTCCACGAACGTCGGTCGCGGACCGTCATTGACGGTCACGCTTCCCCACGACACGGCGGCAATCTTCTCGAACACGGTACTCTCGTGAGTCCAGTCGAGATAATTCAGCATCGATACCGGTCGCGTGCCGGAGAGATTCGGCCACCGCTCGCCCAGCATCACCAGACGATCGGCGTCGGCGTAGGGCAACGGTCGCAGCAGCACCGCGCGGACCACCGCGAAAATCGCCGAGTTGGCACCAATGGCCAGACCCAGTGTCACGACGGCGGCGAACGTGAAGCCCGGTGATCTCCGCAGGAACCGGGCTGCTTGGCGTGCGTCCTGGAGAAGACTTTCGAACATCGCCGCCTCCGGTCGCTTACCTGGCGGCGCGGCTCCCGAACGTCTCGACCACATACGCGCTCACGCCGCGGATCTGTTCCGGCGTGAACGCACTGCGGAACGACGGCATGTCGTTGCGACCGGCCGTCACCGTCTGAATCGCCGCGCTGAGATCGGCTACTCGATCGAGTGGTGCGCCGCCGTGGTCGCCCTTGCCGTCAGTACCGTGGCAGGCGACGCAGGATTGGGTGAAGATTCGTTTGCCTTCGGCGAGATCGGCGGGCCCTACGTCTGTCGCCGGCGGTGCTGCCGCGGCGTTGCGTGGGACGGGGGTGCCGGGTTGCACCGGGCCAAGCGCGCCGTCGAGACCGAACAGCCAGAGGCTGTCGCCGCGGGCGGATCCGATCAGCGCACTGCCCGCGGAGAACGCGAGCACGTACTGCTTCCCCTTGTGCTCGAACGTGCTCACCGGCGCGTGCATGCCGGCACCGGTCTGGAACTCCCACAACTGCCGGCCTGTCGCCGAATCGAGCGCCGTGAGGCGGCCGTCGTTGCGGCCAACGAACAACAGCCCGCCACCGGTCGCGAGCGTGCCACTGTAGCACTGCTCGGGCCACTGGTTTCGCCACGCCAGTTTGTTCGTGGTCACGTCGAGCGCCGCGATGATGCCCGTCCGCGCCGCGCGCGTGAACGTCGTCGCGCCGCCGAGATACGAGACACCATTGGTCGGTGCGGTGAACTTCGAATCGGCGCCGCCGGTGTAGCCGTTGATCACCGAGGATGCACACACGAAGAGTCGCTGCTGCACGGGATCGTAGGAACTCGGCGGCCAGCTCGCGCCGCCCCAGATGCCGGGCGCCATGATCGTCGCAGTCGAGCCGGCGAACGGCGTGAAGATGCGGCCGTCGTTGACGAGTGTGTGCCCCTCCGGTGCCATCTCGATCAACTGCGGCACGACCGCATCACCACGCGGGAACGGCTGCGTCTTCGCAGTTGCCTGACGCAGCTCCTGCGGTACGGGCTTCTCGTCGATGCCAACGAGCGGCTTGCCCGTTTCGCGATCGAGGATATACGCCCATCCGGTCTTGCCGACCTCAGCGATCGCCTTGCGTGCACGCCCGCCGATGTTCACATCCATCAGCACGACCGGATTCACCGCGTCGTAGTCCCAAATGTCGTGATGCACCTGCTGGAAGTGCCAGCGATACTTGCCGGTCGTCGCTTCGATCGCCAGCATCGATGCCGCATACAGGTTGTCACCGGCACGGAAGGCCCCGTTGTAGTCGGGAGCGGCATTGCCGGTCGAGAAATAGAGTAGACCGAGTTCGGAATCGTAGGCGGGGGTCTGCCAGATCGCCGCGCCGCCATACTTCCACGCATCGTTGTCCTTCGGCCAGGTGTCGTGCCCAGGCTCCCCCGGACCGGGGATCGTATAGAAGGTCCAGATCAGACGGCCGTCTTTCGCGTCGTATGCCTTGAGCCGGCTGCGCGTGCCGCGGTCGCCGCCCGCGAAGCCAATGATGACCATGTTGCTTGCCCCGAGCGAAGTCGAGGGGCTTGCCCCGAGCGAAGTCGAGGTGTTGACGTAGAGCGGCGCGGCCGTAATCGAGAAGTTGTCCTGCCAACGCTCCGCTTGAATCGACCATGCGATCGTGCCGGTCGAGCGATCGAGCGCCACGAGCTTGCCATCGAGCTGACCGACGAACACCTTGTCGTCGCTGATCGCGACGCCCTTGTTGTTCCAGCCGCAGCAGACGGAGGTGATGTTCGGATCGAGATTCGCCGAGTATCGCCAGAGGACCTCACCGCCGTCGAGCGACAGTGCGAATACGTCGTTGGCGCCCGTGCTCACGTAGGCGACACCCTCGTAGACGAGCGGCTGAGCGAAGCCCGAGTACTGTGGCTGTGTTCCCGATCCCTGCAGCCGCGCCCGCCACACTGCCTTGAGCTGCGTCACGTTGGTGCGATTGATGGCCTTGAGCGGCGAGTACCGCTGGTTGTAGAGATTGCCGCCGTTGGTCGGCCAGCCGGTCGTGGGCGGCGCCGTCAACGTCGTGGCAGAGAAGAGGTGCTCGCTCTCGCGCTTCGACTGCGCGACGGCCGACGTCACGAGCAGCGCGGTGATTGCCGCACCGAGCGATGACAGGAACAAGGAACGCATGTCTCCTCCGGCGATCGTGATGCGAGAGTCCTAGCGCGCTACACCGATATGAAATGCGCGCTATTCGCTGTTTCGCGCCCGATACCGCCCCGATGCCGACCCGCCCACCAGGCCGAGATCGATCAGCACGGCGACAACGACGACGACGGTGTACATGCCTTCCACGGATCCATGGCTGTTGATCGCAAACGCGTACGCCAGCATCGTCAGCGGCATGAACAGGAATCCGAGAAACGGCCACAGCACTGTCTGGTACGCGCGCCCGATGTAGTTGCTGAACAGCCAGACGAGCACGATCGCGAACCGCGGCGCCGAGAGCGCCAGGCATCCGACAACGAACGGCACGCATCGAGTCTACTCCTTCTGAAACAGAGAGTACGGCTCGAGCCGGCGACCGACTCCGACGCCTGCCAGCACCCGACTGACTGACGCATTCCTCCCGTTCGACTCGCTGCGCTCGCTCAGGGCAGGCGCGCCGCGATCCGCTCGCCGGCCAACACCGGGGTCCCCGCCGCGCACCTGCCCTGAGCGAGCGCAGCGAGTCGAACGGGAAGGATGCGTCAAGCTGGCTGGCGCATTCGGTGACGTAACGGTCCGGCTGAAGCCGGACGCTACTTCTGATCGGTCCGTCTGAAGTCGGACCCCACGGCTGCGTTACTCGTCCAGGTAATTGACACGCCTTGTAAGCGGCACTGACAATGCCGCTCCGATGATGACGAGGATTCGGAGCGCCATCAAGTAACCGTTGCGGAGCACAGACATGACTCGAACTTCACGACGGGCACTGGTCGCCGTCGCAGCCGTCTGCGCACTGTGGATGATTCAAACGAGTGTCGTCGGTCACGCGCAGGCGCCGGCTGCTGCGGCGGCGTCCGACAAGGGTGCCGTCATCGGCACGGGCACATTCACCGGCTTCGTGGAGAACATGGACCGGTCGCTCGCCTTCTATCACGACGCGTTCGGCATGGACGTGCCCGCCCTGCCTGCGTCGGGTGAGCGCCCGTACAACAATCCGAACCCTCGCCTGTTTGCCATGTTCGACATCGCCGGCGCGCGCGAACGGCACCAGTCGGCGCGGGTGCCGGGAACGCGCATCAGCGTCGAGCTGATGGAGATCCAGAACGTCGATCACAGGACGATCCCGATGCGCAGCCAGGATCCGGGCACCGCTACGCTGGTGCTCATCGTCCGCGATCTCGACGCCGCACTCGCGCGCGCTCGTCAGGCCAACGCCACGATCGCGACTCCAGGCGGAGCGCCGGTGCGCTTCGACGGTGGCACTCGCGCGATCCTGATTCGCGATCTCGATGCACGGCTCATCGAGCTGCGTCAGCCTGCGCCGCAGCCGGCAACGAGCGACGGATCGGCCGGCAACATCATCGACATGCGCCTGCAGATCGCGGTCGCCGATCTCCAGCAGACGACGCGCGTGTATCGCGATGTGCTCGGCTTCACGGTTGAAGGAGAGACCCCGTTTACCACGGACAAAGCCGCACGCACACTCACCGGCCTCACGAAAGCCGACGTCCGACGCGCCCGCGTGCAGGGGCCCGGATCGACGCTGTGGATCGAGTTCGTCGAATACAAGGGCGTCGATCGCGAGCCGCATCGCATGCGCATTCAGGATCGCGGCGCAGCGCGATTGCAGATTCGCGCGCAGAACGTCGATGCGCTGGTCGATGCGATGAAGCGCGCCGGCCTCAGTGTGGTGTCAGAAGGAGGCACGGCGGTCCCGATTCCGCCGAACCTGAAGGGAGCGCTGGTCGCGGATCCAAACGGATTCTTCCTCACGCCATTCGCGCCGTGCGACAACTGCGCGCCGGCAGCGCGAGGCAGAGGACAGATTTAGCCGCGTCAGGCTCTTGCGACGGAAGAACGGCGAGTCACGGTGAGGTACGCGCCGGGGATGACTTCCACCCCACCGTGCAAGCGTGCGCGGCGGGACCCCGGTTGGCCGGCGAGCGAATCGCCGCGCGCAAGGATGCGTCAACTTGGGGTCGCGCAAATCGGAGTCGAGCCGCCGCTCGCGACGCCTGCGAAGCCATTGGCGACTATCGCGTATGCGGCTCGCTCCACGCGGCGCTCTGGAAGACATCAGCCAGTCGGGTGCTGCTGATGCGTGACTGTGAGAGTTCGCAGACAGTTGCGCCAGCCGGGTTGATGCATCCTGGAGCGCTGCGTGGAGCGAGCCGCGCAGCATGCCGCCAAAGACATCGCAGGCGAAGCGAGCGCGGGGAAGAAGCAACTGCGTCAGGCTCTTGCGACGGATCGCCGCGCGGAGGGATGCGTCAAGCCGACTGCCGCATGCAGTGACATCGACGATCCGGCTGAAGCCGGACACTACGTCTGACGGACGCTACGACACTCTCGCGGACGCGTATCGGTAGACGCGGGC
The DNA here is from genome assembly GCA_036407095.1 of Vicinamibacterales bacterium. Classification (GTDB taxonomy): domain Bacteria; phylum Acidobacteriota; class Vicinamibacteria; order Vicinamibacterales; family UBA2999; genus Gp6-AA40. Next base: position 31,060 of record DASWZV010000158.1, read on the forward strand.
GACCGCGGCTGCGACGACCGTACCGCGTGGATCAGTAGCCGCGTTGACCGGTACCAGGAGCACGGTTCCTTCCCGTCGCGACAGCACGTTGCTCGCCACAAGCGCGCGCATCATCCAGACTGCGACGCCGACGCTTGGGCACTCCACACCGACCCACCCCGCGCAACGCGGCTCCGACGGTCGAAGACCACTCTCGCGATGAATCAGCGCCGCGATCGTCGCGGCCAGCCCGCGATCGACATCGGGTGCCTCCGCGCTCGGCACACCAGGTTCGACGAGCGGCAACGTGACGGCCATCGTCGAGAACAGTTCGCCGATGGCCCGCTGCTGGTCGTGAGGAACGTGGCCCATCCAGTAGTGACAGGTCTTGGCCACGACCGTGACGACGTTCTTGATTTCCTTCTCGAGCGTGAAATGTGGCGCCGCCGGCAACTCGAGGACCGCACCCCGGCGGCGAACCGCGACGTTCTCCATGACGATGGCGCGCAGAAGCCAGCCGGCCATCGTGTCCCCCTGGCACGTCACCGAAACCCAGCCTGGAGTCGGGGATACGTACGCCCGCAGTCCGGTCACCATCATGATGCCGCGGCAGATCTCTTCGGCGACTTCGTCGTAGCGATCGAACCGAGCGTTGATCGCTTCCTCGGTGCCCGGTTCGAGCAGCCTCCCCTTGTGCGGCGGACCGCCGGCCATCGCGAGGTCGCAAAAGCTTCCCCAGATCTGATCCCACGCGACCTGGCCGTCGGCGTCGTACTTGAGCGCGGCCGAACCCATGGGAGTGGGTTGGATGGTTTCGTACGAGTCGCGATACGCCTCCGGCAGAAGCGTTCTGATCCGGGCGTCGAGCGCGTCCAATTCCGATCGATCGCGATCGTCAATCACTGTCATGGAGGATCATCTGAACCGGGCGAGTCGCAACGACCAGGCGGTGAGTGCGACGGTCATGAGAAGTCCACCGGCGACCCAGCCAGTTGCCATCGGCACGATCGTCTCGAACCACGCGTAGAGGTCGGGTCCGGTCGTCGTCGTCGCCACCGGTCTGAATTGCAGGAACACCAGCCACACCATCAGCGCGGCAAACCCGGCCGCGAGCGGCCATGCGCGCGACCACGGGAAGGCGAGCGGCGGCGCCGTCGCTTCAGTGGTCACCGCCTCCATCACCGACGCGACGAATCCAGACGATGGAACGATGTCCGATTCGTCCGCGAGCAGGCGATCGAATTCTTCTGGCTTCATGATCGATGACCCAGCAGCGATGGAAGCTTCCCCCTCAGGATATCGCGTCCGCGCGACAGCCGCGCTTTCACGGTACCTTGAGGCACCCCGAGGCTCGCCGCAGATTTGGCGATGTCCATGCCGTGAAAGTAGAACAACGTGAGCACGTCGCGATACTTCGCCGGCAGGCCGAGCACGGCGTTGCGCACCATGCGATCGCGACGCTCCTCGTCGAGGACCGGTTCCACCGCGCGTCGATCGAGCGCGGCCACGCCCTCGTCGAGCGGCGCGGTCAACGGCGGGAATCGCCGGACCTCCGATCGATAGAGGTTCGTGGCGAGTGCGAAGAGCCACGTCGAAAACGCCGCCTCCCGCCTCCAGCTCGCCAGCTTTCGATAGGCGCGGAGGAAGGCCTCCTGGGCCATGTCCTCGGCACGGCCGCGATCGCGGCAGAACCGGTACGCGAGGTTGACCAGCGGCTTCTGCCATCGGCGGACGATCGCCTCGAACGCTGACACATCCCCTGCCAGCACTCTGGCCACGTCTTCCGCATCCTCCTCAGCGCTCACGCAGCTTCCTACTGGAATCCGACAGCGGCACGAGCGTCAAGGTTGCGTTATTTCCGGGCGGGCAGCGGGATCGAAATAAACGCAACCGCCATCACCACCTCCCGGTCATACCGGACGAACAGCCAAGGAGGCCAGCGTGAATTCGAGTCTCGCGATGTTTTTGAGCTTCGCCGTCGTCGCCCTTTTCTCGTTCATCTCGGTTGCGGTGTGGGCGGGGACGCGGCACCAGGAGCGCAAGGATTTCTACCGCAACGAAACACTCAAGAAGTTGGCGGAGTCGGGCGCTGGAGCCGTGGTCGAGTACCTGCGCGAAGAAGAGCGCCAGGAAGAACGCCGGCGCGAAGAAGAACGCAGGCGGACTGCCGAGGGGGGGCGGCTCGCCGGTTCGATCCTGGTGGTCGTCGGCGCCGTCCTGACCTTCGCCCTCTATCGCATCGTGCCCAACCTGCCGGTGTACCTCATCGGCCTGGCCCCACTCGGCATCGGGCTCGTGTTCTTCGCTTCGCCGCTGTTTGCCCGTCGCCCCTAGCTTAGCCAGCCGGACCACCTCACGACCCGATGGCGCCGCTCGACAGATAGACTCGACCTGCGGCGGCCGACTGAACGGCCTCCGCCAGCTCGAGATGCATATCGGATTTGTTGACCACCGCGATCACGCCCAGGTTGATCCACTCGCGTGCGTTTCGCACGACAGCAGTCAGCAGTACGAACGGAATGATGTGGCCCTGATCGCGGAGGATCTTCATCGCGGCAAGGCCGGTCAGCCCTGGCATCTCGAGATCGCTCACGATCACCTCCGGCCGCAACGATATGGCCGCGTCGACGAGCTCGCGGCCGGTCGAGACCGAGGCAACGATCTCGAATGTGTCTTGAAGAAGCCTGACGATGGCCTTTCGAACCTGAACGCTGTCGTCCGCGACCAGTACCCGCACCGTGCCCACCAGCTCGCTCCGTACATCGCAGGATGACAAATCAGCAGCGCGATGTCGTTGCGCTGGAGCAATGAGCGCGCGAGGGGCAAGCTCGCGTGCGAGCGTGCCCTAGCCGTAGCTCGCCCGCCAGGCGAGCGAAGGCTGGTCACGGGAGCATGAGCTTTTCGGGCTGGATGATCCGCACGAGACCGCGACGCTTGTCGACGATGCCCTTCCGCTCCCAGTGTTTGAGCAGCCGGCTCGCGGTAAAGGGACTGACGTCGGCAAACGAGGCGAGTTGGTCGTTCTTGATCCGCACCTCGATGTGCGACCGCGACGGCGTTCCGAGCCGCGTGCCGAGACTCGTCAGCGCGCGCGCCAGTCGATGCTCGGCGTTGCCGCCAACGAGCTGCACATGACGGTCGGCAAACTCCGCGACGTAGTCAAGCGCCACCTGCAACACATTCCCGGACACCTGCGGATACGCGTGGGCAAACCGCTGAATCACGTGACGCGACCACTCCTGCACTTCGGCGGGATCGAGTGCTTCCGCGGTCCCGATATACGCGCTTCTCGACAGCAGGCAGCCGAGGCCGAACACATCCCCTGGACCGAGGATCCCGAGCACGACCTGGTGCCCTTCGCTCGTGACCCTGGTGAACTGTACGCGTCCCTTACGAACGACGAACAGCTGGGTAGCGGGATCGCCGGTATGGAACAGGACCTGGGAGGGACGCAGCGTGCGGCGACGTGAGTTGGCGAGGATCCTCCGCCTCCCTTGGGGATCGACCCCCGCAAGCAGGCGATCAGTGACGTCGCGCGTGTATGAACGCCTTCCGACCGCATCCGCGATCCACGAACGAATGTCCACAGCACGACTCACTGCAGGTGACCTCGTCCGTGGCTCGCCTGCAAGATATGACCCAAGCTGCGAACGATCGTCATCTTTTCCGCGCGCGCTCGATTTCGCCGCGCAGTGCGTCGAGATCCTCCGCGGTCCACGATCCCTCACGGACGAGTGCCATCATCATCTGCCGCAGCGATCCGCCAAAGAACACCTGCAGGTACTGCTGCAGCGCGGCACGCTTGGCCGCCGCCGGCGAGGTGGTTGCCGAGTAGATGTAGCGGAGCCCGTCTTCATGATGCTTCAGGTGACCCTTGGTCTCGAGGCGCTGGAGCATCACGCGCACGGAGGAAGACGAGGGCGGGTTGACCAGGCTGGCGCGGATCTCTTCCGCCGCGGCGCGGTTGCCGAGCGCGAAGACCGCGTTCATGATCTCGCGCTCGCGGCGGGTCAGATGGTCGTGGCGGCGGGCGGCCATACGCGACAGTCGTCGCATCGTATGTGCGACAACTGTCGCATGTCAAGCCGCCGCGCCCGAGCGACCACCCACCAGCCCTATCAACCCCACCAGCCCTATCAACCCCGCCTCACTTGGCCTTGGCGTGCAGGCCGAACGCCGCGCCCTGCGGATCGGCGGCGCTCAGCACGCGATCGCCGCCCGGCACCTCATTCGGGCCGTTGAGGATCTTGCCGCCGTTCGCTTTGACGCGCGCCGCGGCCGCGTCGGCATCGGGCACGCGGAAGTAGATCAGCCAGTTCGGCGGCACGTTCGCCATCTCCGGCGGCCGGTTCATCATCCCGCCGATCATGCCGTGCGGGCGGTTGAACATCTGGTACTTGCCCATCGGCCCCATGTCCATCGACTCGCTTGGCTGCCAGCCGAAGACCTCCTGGTAGAACTTCATCGCCGCTGGCATGTCGGTCGTCATCAGCTCGTGCCACGACGCGTCGCCCACCTCGGGCGCGCCTTCGGGGCGCTGCGGTTCCGAGCTGGCGGGCTCGATGATGTAGAAGGCGGCGCCCTGCGGATCCATCATCAACTGCATGCGGCCCACATCGGGGATGGTGATCACCTCTGTGTGCGTTTTCCCGCCGAGCCGCGTGATCTTCGTCACCGCTTCCTCGAGCTTCGGCACGCCCACGTACATCGCCCAGAACGGCGGCGCTTTCACCTCGGCCGGCTTGGTCATCATTCCACCGATGGACACGTCACCGCTCCGATTGAAGGTCGTGTAAGGCTGGCCAGCCCCCTCGAATGGCGCCGTCTTCCAGCCCACCACCGTTTTGTAGAACGCTTCGGCCGCTTTCATATCAGTGGTCATCAACTCGTACCAGAGCGGCCGCCCAAGCAAGGTCGATGTCGCAACAGCCATTGAGCACCTCCTGCGCCAGCGAACAGGAAATGGAACACGTGAACTCTGAACGTCTGAACCTCGAGCGTTCGCGAGTTCACCTGTTCCGATTCCGATTCAGTTCCAGCCCCCCAGTCTGCCACGGACCAATGACGCCGCAGCGACGTGCCTCATGCGTGGGCGCGATTTTTCCTGGGACGGACGATCGAACTGAGCCACGGAAGCTCTCCCTTTCTCTTCTTCGTGATCTTCGTGATCTTCGTGGCCCCAAATCTCCGTGTCTCCGTCCTCCGTGGCTACGCCGCGATCGGCGTTCGCACGAGCACGACGGGATCGCCGACGCGGATCGCTCCGCCGCGCACGACATCGGCATTGAGCGCCAGCTTGTTGTCGAATCGCGTGACGATGTCCTTGAGCACCTTCGGGTTCACCTCCAGCGTGTCGGGATCGATCGTCGTCATGTGACACCGCGATCGCAGCGAGTCGAGCGAGATGGCCGCGCCGCCGATGTGAAGCTCGCCGCCCGGCCAGTCGCGCTCCGCGAGTCCTTCGACGCCACCGACGACGATGTTGGGGCGCAGACGCCGCACGTCACGTCCGAATGCGGCGACGGCACCGTCGGTGGCGACGAGCAGTGGAAGGATGTCGAACCGATCGAGCGCGTGCCATTCCTCGAGCCACGCGTCGGCGCCCGCCGCGTGCTTGACGAGCGCGAGCGCCTCCGCACTGTCCCACGGATATACGTCGATCCGCGCGCGCCCGCCCGTGTCGAGCGTTCCATGCAGCCCGATGAGACGATAGTGCCGCCGCGACGTGCGTACCCCTTCAGGGCCTCGTACGCGCACGATCCGATCGCCCGGTATCCCGGCCGGCGACAACATCGTCATGGACAGGCGCTCACCGGCAAGCGACTTCACGGGATACCGCCACAGTTCGGCTACATACAGTGACATGGCATCCGTGTGATGCCGGTGGGGGCTGCGGCGTGACAATGAAACTAGGAATCAGGAATCAGGAATCAGGGCTGGGCCAGGTCTGAGGCCCCAGGATTCGAGAGGCATCTGCTGTGTCTGAAATGGTACTGAATCTGATCGGTACGTCCCCTTCCGCAGGCGACGACTAAGAGTTCATGTGTATTGGACGGCAGCCGCGTGAGCAAGGGCGACGCGGAGCGACTCGGTGAGGTGGAAGCCGGCCCGCCTCCGCCAAGGCTTCGGCGCGTCGGCCGTAGCTTCAGCGAAGGCCGAAACGCGTTCGGCGCGATTCATCGCGTCGACTTCCGTCATCGCGTCCGAGTTGCACCGAGACAGATCGAACGTTTTGAGCCGCGTAACAGATGGGCAGCGAGTCAACTCATAGTCGACGCGGATGCGAAGTGCACGAGCGACGGGCGCGTTCCCGACTGCAGCGTCCGCGGCGGCCGGCCAATGCACATGAACTCCGTCAGTCGCGTCTGCGACACATTCGACTACAGAACACTTGTCACAACACGCGCGCGGCGGCATCTCAAAGCCAGACACGCACTCACAAGGAGCACCAAGATGCCCGCACCAGGAACCAACACTGATAAATACATCGCCTGTGCCGCCCTCGTCCCGGACTGTCCGTTCGAGGCCACGGCCCAGACGGAGGACGAGCTCCTGCAGATGGTGGCCGCGCATGCCGCGCATACCCACGGCATCACCGAAGTCAGTCCGGAGCTCGCCGCGAAAGTGAAAGCGGCGATCAAGAGCCGGCCGGGCGAATGACCATGGCCGTCCCCGCTGCCGAGCCGAGCGACGAAACGCTCGCCGCGCGCGCTGCGGCCGGGGACGACTCCGCCTTCGAAGCGATCGTAGAGCGCTATCAGGCCCGCGTGTTCCGACTCGCCTGCCGGCTCACGAGCGATACCGAGGCGCCCGACGTCCTGCAGGACACTTTCCTTCAGGTGTACCGGCATCTGTCGACGTTCCGCGGCGACTCGCAATTCGGAACGTGGCTGTATCGCATCGCAACCAACGCGGCGCTGATGCATCGGCGGGCCACGTCGCGAAGGCCTTCGGATTCGCTGGAGGTGTACATGCCGCAGTTCGATGCCGATGGCAGACACGCCGCGACGCCGGCCGAACTGCAGGTGGCCTCGTGCGCGGACGAGATGATCGATCGCCAGGTGCTCGCCAAAAAGGCGCGCGACGTCATCGCGCGGCTGCCCGACCTGTATCGCGAGGCGTTCGTGCTGCGCGACCTCGAAGAGATGTCCACCGTACGCGTCGCGCAGGCGCTCGGCGTCGAACCGGCGACGGTGCGGCAGCGCGTGCATCGCGCCCGGCTCATGCTGCGCGGGTATCTGGGTGAACTCGCAGGAGGCAAGCCGTGAACCACATCGCATGCGAATCCGGGGTCGATCTGCTGATGGATTTTCTCGAGGGTGTGCTGCCGGCCGAGGTGAACGCCGCGCTCGAGACGCACGTGGCCGGCTGCGAGCGATGCGCCGCTTTCGTGGCGTCCTATCAGGCGACACCCCGCATCATGCGCGACGCCACCGCATCCACGCTGCCACCCGACGTCGAGGCGTCGTTGCGGGCGTTCCTGCGCGAACGAACCACCGCGTTCAAGAAGCCCTGACGTCGAGGCCCACCTCATCAGGCCGAAGGCAACCGTCCGCAATCCGCGCGGGTACATCTCCAGCCCGCACTCGAGTCATGACCCGCGCCAAACGTGCGATCGGATCCGTCAATGATGGCGGGGATGCAACGTCGATTCGCTGATTGGCGTCCTTAACTACAGGACGGATCGGCATGTCTCCGTGGTGTCTCATTTGCACGTCGAGTGACGAAGCCCTCGCCTATGCATTCTCACGATCGGCCGGCGGAACAGGCTCACACGTACCGTCCGAGAGGACGCCGTCCCCGCGGGCGTCGGGGCTCGCTCATCGATTGGCGCGACCCCGATTCGAATACGCACGTTCTGGATTGGCGCGAGCGCGCGCACGAGTTTGGTCTGGTTCCCGTGGATGCTGAGGACACTGATGCCGTCGAAAGGTCGTCTGCCCCTGTGATCGATACGCCCGAACGACTCCTCCACGACGAAGAACCCGAAGCGTTCGACGATCAGCACCTCGACGAGCAGGACGAGCACGAGGACATCTCCTCTGAGGAGGCCGAGCAGTCTCCGCAGGCAGGCGTCCCGGACGCCGAAGTCGATCTCGTGCGCACGTATCTCACCCACATCGCGCGGCGCAAACTGCTGACCGCCCGGGAAGAGCAGGAGATCGGGGCTCGAATCGAAGCGACCCGCGGCCAGCTGCTCGCCGAAATCGCCACCATACCGAGCGCGCTGCAAACGCTCGTCGCGCTCGCTGAACAGGTCAAGAGCGGCTCGTCCCCTGCGGCGGAACTGATTCTGCTGCCCGACGGCGGCGAGCTCAAACCGGAACGGATCGAGCCGGTGATGCGCGACTTCGATCGCATCCGGCGTCAGCAGCGCCTCATCAACAACGCGCATCGCCGATGTGAAGATCGCGATTCCACCGCCGAAACGCGCGCCACCTTCCGCCGCGAGAGCAGCCGCGCCTACGAGCAGATCGGCACGATTCTTCGCAACCTCCCCATCCGGCCGTCGGTCATCGACGACATGTTCGGCGAGTTGCGTCGCATCGATCAGGAATTCGAACGGATTGCTCATGAGCGGCCAGGACGGCACCCCGATCGCGCTCGGCAGGCGCTCGAGGCGAAGATTGGACTGCCACGACGCCTGTTCCGTCAGCGGTTCGCGCGCGTCCGGGAGCGGGAAGAGGCCCTGACCGACGCCAAACGTCAGCTGACCGAGCCGAACCTCCGACTGGTCGTGTCGATCGCGAAGCGTTATCTCGGACGCGGATTGACGCTGCTCGATCTGATCCAGGAAGGGAACATCGGCTTGATGAAAGCAGTAGACCGCTTTCAGTACCGGCGAGGCTTCAAGTTCTCGACCTACGCCACGTGGTGGATCCGGCAATCGGTTGGACGAGCGGTCGCCGACTACGGACGGACGATCCGGCTGCCGGTGCACGCGATCGAGTCGCTCAACAAGATGACGCGCGCGCGTCGCGACCTTGCGACCGAGCTCGGTCGCAATCCCCGCCCCGAGGAACTGGCGGCACGGCTCGAGATGCCGATTGGCAAACTGCAGCTGCTGCTCGACGCCGCGAAGATTCCGACTTCACTCGACGCCGCGGTTGGTGAGGACGAAGAAGCCACGCTCGGCGCTCTGCTGCGAGACGTGGCCGTCCCGTCACCCGAGGAGCAGGCGATACGTGGTCAGATGGCCGACGAAGTCGAACGCGCGATGGCCCCGCTCACGGAGCGCGAACGGGAAGTCATGCGGCTGCGGTATGGACTCGGACTCGACCGCGAACTGACTCTCGAGGAAATCGGGCGCCGCCTCTCAGTCACGCGCGAGCGCGTGCGGCAGATCGAGGCGCAGGCGCTCGCGAAAATGCGCCGCGCGCGCACGACCGCAGCCTGAAATCTGCCGCCACAGAGGCCACGGAGGTTGTTGGCCACGAAGATCACGAAGTAAGAGGCTCGGAGGGGGAGCGTTTCTCCTCTCCGTGATCCTCGTGATCTCCGTGGCTTGATCTCTCCGTTATCTCCGTGGCACCTTGATTCCTCTCTCTTGGCACCCATGTGACGAAATCGTCTAGCATACGGCCCATGAAAAGACTGCTCTGCCTCGTCCCGCTTCTCTTCGTCGCGATCGTCACCGCCGCGACGCCAACGCTCGAGCCCAAAGCTACCGCCGATCTGTCGACATTTCTCAAGTCAGCCGTCGATCGCGGTGACGTGCCCGGCGTGGTCGTCGCCGTCGTCAGCAAAGACGGGGTCCTCTACAACGACGCGTTCGGCCAGAGCAGCACGACCACTCATCGGATGATGACGAAGGACACCATCTTCAACATGGCGTCGATGACCAAACCGATCACCTCGGTGGCCATCATGATGCTCGTCGATGAGGGCAAGCTGAAACTCGACGACGACGTCGCGAAGTATTTGCCGAAATACAAGAGTCCGGTCGTCATCAGCAAATTCAACGACGCCGATGCCAGCTACGAAACGCGCCCCGCGAAGCGCGCGATCACAATCCGGCATCTGCTGACGCACACGTCGGGTCTCGGCTACGGGTTCGCGAATCCGATGCTCACCAAGATCATGCAGAAGACCGGCAAGAGCGAGATCGATGTGCCTCTCGTGTTCGACCCGGGTGAGGGCTGGCAGTACGGACCCAGCACACGGGTGCTGGGTGACGTCGTCGAGGCGATCTCAGGTCAGAAGATCGATGCGTTTCTCGGGTCGCGCATTCTGGAGCCGCTCGGAATGCACGACACCAGCTATCTGGTGCCGACGGCGAAGTATTCGCGCGTCGTCGCCGTGAACGCGCGCGGCGCCGACGGCACGTTCGTGGAGCGGCCGACGCCGTCAACCATCCCCGCCACTGTTCAGGGTGATGGCGGCCTGTACGGCACCGCCAGCGACTACGGGCTGTTCCTTCGCATGCTGCTGAATCGCGGCACTCTCGGGAGCACACGCATCCTCAATGAGAAGTCTGCCAGAACGATGCTCGAGAACCACATGGGGAACGTGGTGGTGAAGGAGATGCAGTCCGCGAATATGTCGCTCTCGAGGAACTTCCCCGTGGGCGCCGGCAAGGACCGGTGGGGCCTCGGGTTTCAGCTCGCAGCCGAGAAGCAGCCGAACAGACGCAGCCCCGGCAGCGGCACATGGGCTGGCATCTTCAACACGCACTTCTTCGTCGATCCGGCCAAGGAGATCGGCGTCATCGTGATGATGCAGACACTGCCCTTCTACGACGAGAAGTCGATGGGTGTATACGCTGGTGTCGAAGAGGCCGTGTACCGGAATCTCAAGTAGACGGTCATATCCACACGTTGAATCGGTGTAGATTGTCGATCGTACCGTGAATCACTGGAGGAAGAGCAAGCGATGAGACTCAGACGCGTCGGCGTGAGCGCGGCGGTAATACTGGTGGCGGTTGGCGTCCTCTCGGTGACGACGGCCTGGGCGCATCATTCGTTCGCGGCCTACGAGCCGAGCAAGCAGATCAAGCTGGTCGGCGTGGTCACCGAGTTCAAGTGGACCAATCCCCATGTCTACATTCAGATCGACGCGCAGGAGTCGACGGGTGGCGAGACCAGGCGCTGGCTGATCGAGTGCGCCAGCACCAGCATCCTCAATCGTGCCGGCTGGCGCTTCAACGTGATCAAGGCAGGCGACAAGGTCACGGTGATCGTCGCGCCCCTCCGGAATGGAGAGCCGGCGGCGCTGCTCAAACAGATGACGCTGGCCGATGGTACGAAATACGGGAACGGCGCGGCCGCGGGTACGGCCACCATTGAGTGAGGCGATGATGCCCGCGCGACTGACGCTCGCCATGCTGCTCGCAGTGGCTGCCGCAGGCACTTCAGTGCTCGCGCAGACCAAGCCGGTCGTTCACGGCATCAACGGTTCGTGGGAAGCCTATCCGATACGCGGCGAAGGATTCGGATCGGGCGTGCAGCCGAAGGTGCGCGTGCCTCCGCCGCCGGCCGTCCCCGAACCGCCGCTGAAGCAGCCGCATCTCGATGAATGGCGCGCGACGCAGCAGCGCAATGCGGAGCTGACGCGCAAGGGGCTGCCGCCGCCCTCGACCGGCATGGCGTGCATCCCCGAAGGCATGCCCGCGATGATGCAGGGGACGTTTCCGATGGAGATCCTCGAGACGCCCGGGCAGGTGACGGTCATCCAGGAAGCCTTCACGCAGGTCCGCCGCGTCTATCTCGACGCGCCGCCGATTGCGCCACAGGATGCGGAACCCTACTTCGCTGGTCACTCGACCGGCAAATGGGACGGCGACACGCTCGTCGTCCAGACCGTGGGGGTCAAAGAGTCAGTGCGGTTCCGCAACACGCCACATTCGGTCAACATGCGAATCACCGAGCGCATGAGCCTGGTCAATGACGAGATCCTGCAGAATCAGGTCACCATCGACGATCCGGAATTCCTGACCAAGCCGTGGAGCTGGACGTGGATGTATCACCGATGGCCCGGCTACAAGATCCAGGAATACGTCTGTGAGGACAACCGGTACTTCGAGGACCCGAACCTGAAGTATCAGCGTTTGAAAGTGAACTGATTGGGGTCGGGACCCCATTTCCTCGAAGCGCGCAGGGTAGAATCGGGCCGCATGATGCGGGGCGCCTGCGTGATCGTCGTCTTCGTCCTCGCGCTCGCTGGAATGCCCGACCCAGGCGTCGCACAGTGGCTGCACTACCCGACTCCCGGTGTTCCGCGCGGCGCGGATGGCAAGCCGAATCTCTCGGCACCAGCGCCGCATCTCGAGGACGGAAGGCCGGACTTCTCCGGCATCTGGCTCGCGGCCCGCAAGATTCCGTGCACGGCGGAGTTCAGCAAGTTCGTCGACTGCGGACTCGAGATCGGCGGCTCTCCGCTCGCGCTGAATATCGGCGAAGGCATACCGGGCGGTCTGCCCTACGCGCCGTGGGCGGCGGCGCTCGTGAAACAGAGAACCACGGACAACAGCAAGGACGACCCGCACGCGCGCTGCCTGCCGGACAACCCGCCGCGGCCGTACGGACTGCCGCACCTGACGAAGGCGGTGCACACGCCGCGACTGCTGGTGCTGCTCAACGAAGTGAACGCGATGTACCGGCAGATCTTCGTCGACGGCCGACCGCTGCCAGTTGATCCGAATCCCGCGTGGAACGGCTATTCGACCGCGGCCTGGGACGGCGACACGCTCGTCGTGCAGACGGTCGGCTTCAGGGACGGGCTCTGGCTCGATATGGCAGGAAGTCCGCTGACCGATGCGGCAAAGATGACCGAACGGATCCGGCGGCCGGACTACGGCAGGCTCGAAGTGCGAATCACGATCGACGACCGCAAGGCGTACACGCGTCCCTGGACGGTCGACATGAATCAGGCCATCGTGCTCGATACGGAGCTGATCGACGAGATGTGCCTCGAGAACGAGAAGTCGTACCAACGGATGCACGCGAAATAGATTCCCAACAGCAACGCGTAGAGCAGGGGCTTCAGCCCCGCGCCTATGACCTCTCGGTGTGAGGAGAGTGCGATGAAGATGATGAAGATTCTGGCTGCGGCCGCGGTGGTGGGCGCGCTCACGTGGGTGTCGACGTCGACGCGGGTTGGTGCCGAAGACAACACCGCACGCGAAGCGCGCGATCGCGCGGAGATCGAAGCGCTGATGTGGAAGTACACGCGTGCGCTCGACACCGGCAACGCAGAGGCGTATGCCGCGGTCTACACGCCCGACGGGCAGTTCGGCAACGGTCCGAACGCGACCAAAGGGCGCGATGCGCTCAAGAAGATGATTACGGGCGTGGCCGATCGGCAGAAGGCCGCCGAAGCGAAGGGCGAGCCGCGGCCACCGATGTATCACATGACCATGAACTCGCGGCTCTCGTTCACCGACAAAGATCACGCGCGCATCGATGCGTACTGGCAGACGGTCTTCGGTGCGGTCGGCCAGAACGTGCCGGTCCGCGTCGCCGCGGCGGGACGCAGTGTGGACCAGTTGGTGCGCGTCAACGGTCAGTGGATGATCCAGAACCGCGATGTCGCGCCAAAGGACTGATCATCGACTGAACAAGAGTCTGACCGCCTTCTCGTAGATCAGGGATAACGGCTCGAGGTCCGCGATCCGGACATGCTCGTCGATCTTGTGGATCGACTCGTTCAGCGGTCCGAACTCGATGACCTCGCGCGCGAGTGTAGCCAGGAATCGACCGTCTGACGTGCCGCCGGTCGTCGAGAGCTGCGGCCGAACGCCGGCGATCGACTGCACGGACGAGGTCAATGCGTCGACGAGAGCGCCTCGCGGCGTCAGGAACGGCTCTCCAATCAGCTGCCACTCGAGATCGTATGTGACGTGGTGCGCCTCGAGCGTGTCGCGCACGCGCGACTGCAGCGCCGCGGCAGACGACTCGGGCGAGAAGCGGAAGTTGAACGCCACGTCGAGCGTGCCCGGAATGATGTTGCCCGCTCCGGTGCCGGCGTGGACGTTGGAAATCTGGAAGCTCGTCGGCTGAAAGTACTCGTTGCCTCGATCCCACTGTGCCGACACGAGCGCGGCCAGCGCCGGCGCCGCAGCGTGAATCGGGTTGCGGCCGCGTTCGGGATACGCGATGTGACACTGCTGCCCGTGCACGCGCAGCTTCCCGTTCAGCGATCCGCGACGCCCGTTCTTGATCGTGTCGCCGAAACGTTCGGTCGACGTCGGCTCGCCGATGATGCAGGCATCGATCGTCTCGCCGCGTTGGCCGAGCGTGGATACGACGGCGGCAGTGCCATCCACAGCATCGCCTTCTTCGTCCGACGTCAGGAGGATCGCGATCGAACCGCGATTGCCACCTGCGCCCACGACGCGCTCGGCAGCGGTGATCATGGCGGCCACACCGGCCTTCATGTCCGCGGCGCCGCGACCGTAGAGAAGGCCGTCGCGTTCTGTCGGAGTGAACGGATCGCTGGTCCACTGACCGACAGGACCAGGCGGCACGACGTCGACGTGACCGGCGAAGCAGACGAGCGGCGCTGATGTCCCATGGCGCGCCCACAGATTGCCGACCGATCCGCGATCGAGCCGCTCGCACGTGAAGCCAGCCGCAGCCAGCCGCGTTGACACGAGGCTGAGGCAGCCGTCATCGGCAGGCGTGATCGAACGGCACGCGATGAGTTGCTTCGCGAGCTGGAGCGTGTCGCGCGTGATGCCGGTCACGCGCGCAACAACTCGTTGATCGACGTCTTCGCCCGCGTCTGTGCGTCCACGCGCTTCACGATGACGACACACGAGAGCGAATACCTGCCGTCGGACGACGGCAGGCTTCCAGGGACGACGACGGAGCCCGAAGGCACCCGGCCGTAGAGAATCTCGCCGGTCGCGCGGTCGTAGATCCTCGTGCTCTGGCTGATGTACACGCCCATCGCGAGCACCGAGTGCGCCTCGACGATCACGCCTTCGACGACTTCCGAGCGCGCGCCGATGAAACAGTGATCTTCGATGATCGTCGGATTGGCTTGCAGCGGCTCGAGCACGCCGCCGATGCCGACGCCACCGGATAGATGGACGTTCTTGCCGATCTGCGCGCACGACCCCACGGTTGCCCAGGTGTCGACCATCGTGCCCTCGTCCACGTAGGCGCCGATGTTCACGTAGGAGGGCATCATCACGACATTCTTCCCGATGAACGCGCCCGTCCGCGCGACCGCCGGCGGCACCACGCGGAAGCCGCCCTGCCTGAAATCAGCGTCCGAGTAGCCGGCGAATCGCATCGGCACCTTGTCGAAGTACCTCGTCTCGCCACCATCGATCACGCGGTTGTCATTGCTGCGGAAGTACAGCAGCACCGCTTTCTTGAGCCACTGATGCGTGACCCATTGGCCGTCGATCTTCTCCGCCACCCGGAGCCGGCCCTGATTGAGGCCATCGAGCACTTCGGACAGTGCCTGCGAGAGATCGCGATTCACATTGCCCGGCGTGATATCCGCGCGGCGTTCGAAGGCGGCGTCGATGAGTGATTCGAGAACCTGAGTCGTCATGTCACCTAACCACGGAGTTCAGTGTGTGCACCGCAGCAACGGGGCTCGCGGGTCCTGTCGCCGGGTCTCCCCGCTCGTCCTCGGCGCCAAAGGATCTGTCACGCGTGCGAAAAACACGATCACGGAGAAGGCGCCTGCGCGGCGAGCGGGGATGCCCCACCCGGCGCCACCCGCTCGACGAGGCGACCGGAACTCCGGCGACTCGACTCCTGGTTTGCGGCCAGCACCCAACTGGGGCTCAGTGTAAACGCAGACATCCATCAGCCACAGAACGCAACGATACGCCTTGCCGCTTCGACGCAATCCGTCAACGACGGAACGAGCGCCATGCGCACGTAGCCGCGTCCGGGGTTGGTGCCGTGCGCGTCCCGCGCCAGGTATTGTCCTGGCAGCACGGTGACGTGCGTCGACGCGAACAGTGCTCTCGCGAAGCCCTCATCGTCGTCGCCCGGTACGCGCGCCCAGAGATAGAAACCAGCCTCCGGCCTGGGCGCATCCAGCACCGGCTGCAGCATCGGAACCAGCGCGTCGAACTTTTCGCGATACTGACGACGATTCTCCTCGACGTGCGCCTCGTCGTTCCACGCGGCGATGCTGGCGTACTGCACGACGAGACTCATTGCCGATCCATGATAGGTGCGATACAGCAGAAACCGTTTGAGGAGCGTCGCGTCGCCGGCGACGGCGCCTGCCCGCAGTCCCGGCGCGTTCGATCGCTTCGACAGGCTGTTGAACACGACGAGGTTCGGGAATCGGTCCCGGCCCAGCTCCTGTGCGGCCTCGAGCGCGCCGAGCGGGGGATGGGCGTCGTAGATCTCCGAATAGCATTCGTCGGATGCGATGACGAAGCCGTAGCGATCGGAGCGGTCGAAGAGCGCGCGCCACTCGTCGAGCGTCAAGACCCGGCCGGACGGATTGGCTGGTGAGCACACATACAGCAACTGCGTCCGTGCCCACTGCTGCGCGCTCAGCGAATCAAGGTCCAGCGCGAAGCCATTGCCCGCAGTCTGATTGAGAAAGAGCGGCTCGGCACCGGCGAGCAGCGCCGCGCCTTCGTAAATCTGGTAGAACGGATTCGGACAGACGACCGCCGGGGTTGCGCGCGAGGGATCGATCACCGCTTGACCGAACGCAAACAGCGCCTCGCGCGTCCCGTTGACCGGCAGCACCTGCGTACGCGCGTCGAGCGACTTCAGGCGATAGCGCCGCACGAACCACGAGGCGATGGCGTCGTGCAGATGATCGGAGCCTGCGGTGGAGGGATAGAACGACAGGCCGTCGAGATGTCCTGTGATCGCGCACCTGATGAGATCCGGCGTCGCGTGCTGCGGCTCGCCGATCGAGAGGGGGATCGGCCTCCCCGCCGGCGTCACGCCCGACAGCAGCGCACGCAGTTTCTCGAAGGGATAAGGCTGAAGGTTCGAAAGACGTGAGTTCACTGAGTTGATGACATCGTACTTCACGGCCACAAACCACGGATTTGCCCCGTGTTGATGCGTTTCTCCGTTTCCTCCGCAGTCTCCGTTGTCGGCGTCAACATCTACTTCCGCTCCGATACCGGGCCAAAGTCGGCCGGCGGGCGGCGATGGTGCGTCGCAGCCTCATAGGCGGACGCAATCCTGAACAACAGCGGCTCACCGAAGGGGCGCGCGATGAAGTCGACGCCCACAGGAAGCGCAACCGACACCGGCCCAATCAGCCGTGTCCCACCATTGCCGTCTACGGCGCGATCCCACACCGCCGCCGTGAACCCCGCCGGCACCGTGATCACCGGAAATCCCTGCTGGCCGATCAGCGACCATCCGATCGGACTGCGGCCGTTCGACACCGGCTCGCGGGGAGACGTCAGCTTGCGCGGGGGAACAGTGGACATCGGCGACACGAGCGCGTCGAGTCGCTGCTCCTGCATGCACTGCAGCAAGATCGTCTGCACCGCAAAGCGTCCCTGCAGCCGCGCCCCCATGTCGAAGGTGGTCGCGCGTTCCGCCTGCTCTCTGGCCTGCTTGCGATCGGGGAAGTTCGGATCCTGATAGAAGCGCGCCTTCGTGATCAGGTCGGCGTTGCTCTTGACGTTCGCGTCGCCGCGTTCGCGCAGATAGCGGTTGATGAAGTACTTGCCCTCCCCCGCTGGCCCAAAGCCGCCGGCGTTCAACGTGCGCAGCGAGAGCGCCGCAGGCACCCGGCTCGGATCGGCCTGCAGGTCCAGGAGCGTGCCGATCTGATCCTGCTTCGATTCGGCAGGAAAGAGCTGCGGATATTGACGGACGAATGCCGCGTTCATCAATTCCGGCGCGTAGCGCGTGATGCAGCGTGTGAACAGCTCGCCCTCGGCTCCGGGATCGACGACCACCGCTCCCAGCAGGCGCAGTCGCGCAATCGCGCGATCGACGATCGCGATGCTCTCCTCATCGGCCTTCGTGAGCAGTGATGGACGCATGTACTCGCGCAGCACGCCGATACGCAACCCCTCGAGGCGCGTGGCGTTGGCGAAGCTGGCGTACGGCTGCGGCGGCGTGCGGCCGACGCTGAACGCCGTCAGCTCGTCTTTCGGGTCATACCCGGCGTAGGCGTCGAGCACTTTGGCAGTGTCGTGCACCGTGCGACAGATCGGTCCCACGCGCATGTTGAGCCCCGCACCGATCATGCCGTCGCGGCTCACGAGCTCCTGCGTGGGCGCAAGACCGACAGTGCTGTTGACCGACGCCGGCCAGCGCACCGAGACCACGGTCTCCTCGGCGATCGCGCAGGTCACCAGATTGGCGGCAACGGCGGTCGCCGAGCCGGCGCTCGACATGCCGGGCTCGCGTTCGGTGTCGTAGGGGTTGCAGAACGTGCCGCCGAACGAGCTTCTCGCGCCGTCGACCGCGTACTCCGCGAGGTTCGCCTTCGCCAGGATGATCGCGCCTGCATCCCGCAGTCGCTTCACGAACGTCGCATCGTCGGGCGGCCGATCGTTGGCGTAGTCGGCATCGGCGCCCGATGTGGTGCGCATGTCGAACGTGTCGTACTGGTCCTTGATCGCGAGAACGACGCCGTGGAGCGGACCGACGAGCCGGCCCGTTCGCGCAAACTGCTGATCCTGCGCGGCGGCCGTTTCGAGCGCGTCAGGCATGTTGGCCGCCGCGTCTGCCTTGTCCGTCAGACTGCGCGCCTTCCGCGCATCGAAACTCCACGCCGTGCGCGTGGCCGGGCGCAGGTTCAACGTCGACAGCGCGTTGATCTGCCCCGCATGCGCGATCGTCGTGACCGGCGCCAGAATCCCCTGCGGTTCACTGACACACGTGCCGTTGTAGGCCTTGATGCGCCGCAGATACGCCTCGACGACCCCACGTGTGGTGATCTGTTTCTTCAGGATCGCCTGCTGGATCTGTTCGATCGTGGCTTCCTGGATCTCGAAGCCCGATGTGCGCGATGGAGTCTTCTGTGGACCGCGGGCGGTGATTGAGACATCACAGAGGAGGATGACTGCTAGCACGTAACTCAGTCGGCGGGTCATAGGCGCGGAGCTTAGCACGGGCTCAACTCTCACTCACAAAGACCACAGGAAACGGAGAGGACGGAGACACGGTTTTTAACAGGAGACACGGAGAAACGGAGGTCGAACGGAGGATGTACCTGGGCGTGCACGTAGTGCCGCGAGTGGACCCGCGCTTCGCGCGGCTCGGATCGTGAGCGATCAAAGATCACAAGCCCGCAGGCACTCGGAGGCTTGCGATCTTTTGATCGCTCACGATCCGGGCGGCGGCCGTAGGCCGGCGGTCCACTCACGGGTGCGTGGCTGCCAGCGGCGGTCCCTCCGTCCGACCTCCGTTCCTCCGTTTCTCCTGTGAGCCGTTCCTCCGCGCCCTTCGTGACTTCTGAGGGCCGCTTACGTGGGCCGCCTGAAGGCGCTCCTACGATCACGCCGAGCTCTGCACGCTCTGCGGACCGCCTGTGATACACAATCATCAGGAGCACCTGATTGAGCGAACCTGAAGAAGACTTCGCCGCGATGTTCGAGGCCTCCGAGCGCGCGAAGCGTGTGACGAAGGGGCAGATCATCGAGGGCGTCGTCGTCGCGATCGGCGCGGAATCGGCGCTGGTCGACGTCGGCGGCAAGAGCGAAGCTGCCATCGACATCGATGAGTTGAAGGACAACGAGGGGGACCTCGAGGTCAAGGTCGGCGACCGCATTCAGGCGATGGTCGTGTCGACGACGGGCGGGCTGAAGCTCTCGCGTCGTCTTGCACTCGGCGCCGCCACCGCGCGACAGCTCGAGGATGCGTTCCATGCCGGCCTTCCCGTGGAAGGCAAAGTCGAACGCGCGGTCAAGAGCGGCTACGAGATTCGCATCGCCCGCCAGCGCGCGTTCTGCCCGGCCTCTCAGATCGACATCGTGCGGAATACAGAGGCGTCCCAGCACGAAGGGCGCGTCTACAAGTTTCGCATCATCGAATACAAGGAAGGCGGCAGGAACATCGTGGTCTCGCGCCGGGTGCTGCTCGAGGAAGAGCAGCAGGCGAACGCCGCAGAGGTGCGGAAGTCGATCGTCGAGGGCGCGGTCATCAGCGGTCGCGTCGTCTCGGTGCGCGACTTCGGCGCGTTCATCGATCTCGGCGGCGGCGTGCAGGGACTGCTCCACGTCTCCGAGATGGCGTGGGAGCGCGTGCCGGACGCGACGCAGTTCGTCAAGATCGGCGACGAGATCACCGTCAAGGTTCTGCGCCTCGATCCCGACAAGCAGAAGATCTCACTCGGATTGAAGCAGCTCGCCGCGGATCCGTGGTCGAGAGCCGGTGAGAGGTATCACACCGGCCAACTGTGCAGGGGTCGTGTGACACGCGTTGCGGAGTTTGGTCCGTTCGTCGAGCTCGAGCCGGGAGTCGAAGGCCTCATCCCCTTGAGCGAGAGCGGCGTTCCGCGCGAAGCGGACGTGAAGAAGGCGTTCCGCGTCGGCGACGAGATCCAGGTCGTCGTTCTCGATGTCGATGCCGCGGCGCGCCGGATCCGGCTCAGCGCGACCGCGGTGCAGAAGATGCGCGAGGCCGACGAAGTGCGCGAGTACACCAAGCGCGCCGACAGCACAGCGCCGGACAAGTTCGGCTCGCTCGCCGACAAGCTCCGTGATGCGCTGAAGAAGCCTTGATGACGTGAGCAAGATTTCTTTAAGACCCGCCTCTACCTTCTGATTCAACTCGCGTCCAGAGCTGCTCCGCGCGTTCCGTATCGCCGTGCGCGACATACAAGTAAGCGAGACGAATCTGCGGTAAGACGCTGGTCGGCGTCTTCAAGAGCGCGGCCTCGTCGGCTGCGATGAGTCGTGACGCGTCGCCGGTCCGCCACGCGAGCTCGGCGAACTTGCGGCCGGCCCACCAATCGCGGAAGAACGCGTTGTCGCGTGGGCCCGCGAGCTGGTGGCATCCCGAGCAGCTCTTGTAGCCGCTGCCGAACCGCACGAAGTCGCTGTACCACTTCAGCGCGGTGGCGTCATGACCGGCACCCTCGTTGGCGCGGGCCAACGCACGAAAGATATTTCGTGACACATGATCGTCCATCGTCGGCCGCGGCATCCGCGCGAGCGATGCGAGTGCGAGCTCGCCTTCCTGTCGTGCCTCATTGCTCAAGCCGACCTCGCGCAACAGGCTGGCGAGCTGAGCGCGCGCGTACACCGGCTCCTGGACAAGCCTCGTGCCGTCGGCTGCGCCGGTCAGCGACGAACGGATGTCGGTGATGAAGTCGGTCAGCAGGAGCCGGCGGCACAGCTGCCGCACCCGTTCATCGTTCGACGACCGCATCGTGCGGCGAACGATTGGTTCGACATAGCGTCCCTGTTCGCGCAGCGTCGCAAACGCGTGTTCTCGAACGGTCGGATCGGGGGACGCGAGATTCGAAATCGCCTTTTCGGCGTCCCGCTCCCGCTCCGCCGTCAACAGCTCGATTCGTCCAACCATGACCCTGACGATCTCGTCGGGCCGCGGATCGATCCGCATCGGAATGAATCGATCGGTCCACGACTGCGGCAGCACGAAGAGGACGCGGATCCCATCCGACATGAAGTAGCTGGTTCGCCACGTATCGACCATGGCGCGCGCTTCCTTCGCATAGAGGCCGTGGGCGACGAGCCGCCCCGCGAGGTCGTCGGCAACTGCGGCTGCAAAGCGATCGACACTCTGCGCCCCGTCCATCGCGGGGACAACGTCCGCAATCTGGCCGCCGCAGCCAAGCGACGGCACATGGCGATACACGCCTCTGTTGTGCTCGACACGAATCAGATAGATGTCTCGCAGGCCTTCGATCAGATCGGAGCCGCACGTGAGGCGTCCGCCTCTGTTCGTGCTGAGGTCGAGAGGCAGTGCCGCTTCACCAAGTCCGCGATAGAAGAGGAATCGTTCCCATTCCTTCGGGTTGCCCTGTCGCGTCGAGTCGGTGGCGGCAACGTACGCCGCATCCACGTCTCTGGTGTAGTTCCACAACGCATCGGACGGTGCTGCCGGAAGAACAGGGTTCTCACGTGTCGGCGGCACAACATCGATGGTCCACGCGATGCGCCCGTTGCGCGCGTGAGGAAGTGACCCGCTCTGAACGAGAGACGGCCCCACGAAGTCGGCCTGCGGATACCACTGCGTCCACAGACCGCCGGGAAACCCGACCTCGACGTTCAGGCGGACCGGTCGGTCGTTGTAGAAGTAGACGACAGGCGTCTCGCCTTTGAGGTTCGACGCTCGCAGTTTGAGCTCATCGCGGCTGCGGACATGCACGAACGCGGGCAGAGCGTGCTCCTCGTGATACATCCCGTCCAGCGTGACGCCGTCAGAGCCGTTCATCGCCAGAAACGTGCCCCATTCGTGCACGACCAGCCCACCCGGCGAAGCGTAGACGGCCACGGTCACTACACCCGCAACGGCAACAGCTGCGCGAGCAGCAGCCAGCATCTTCTGCATCATGGGATCACCCGTCACGGGACGATGGTGCGCTCGCGACCGTCTTCGTTTTTCAACTTCACCGTGGTCGCCGTGTCGTACGCGCCGAGGCTGACGTAGGTCTGATGCGTTCCCGTCGGACCGACGATCGCCATCCCAGAACCTTCTTCCGACGTGCTGACCTTGATCGCCGGACGCCCGCGCTCGGTGATCAACCGCAGCAGAACCGTCTCCGCTGATTTCGTTCCGTTGGCCTCGGTCTTCGCGGGAAACACGGTGATGCTTGCGCGCACGCGTCCCTCCTCGTCGACGATCTCGAGACCGCGCCCCCGGAGCATCGCGGGCGTGTCGCTCGCGAGCGCGGGCCGGTTGGACTGTGTGAGCACGACCGCAAGGAGAAGTGCGTTGACGACGGTGAGTGCGATACCGAATCTCTGAATCCTCATGACAACTCCTTCAATGCGGCTTCGAGCTGCTTGCGCGTCGCGGGCTCACGCAGGACCTGCGTCTTCTCGCGGATGAAGGTGTTCCCCTTCATCGGCACGAGCGTGCTCGCGGCCGCCTTGGGACTCGGGCACGTTCCGTTCAACTGGAGCACCCACTGCCCGCTGTCCGGCCACTCTTGAAACACGGCGTAGATACCAGCCGCCGGGTCGACCGGCACAAGGTTGAGCGCGACGGACTGCCGCACGCCGTTCACGAGCCCTTCGGCAGTTCCGGTGATTTGCACGGCGCCCGGCGTGTCGCAGACCAACGGACGCACGACGAGCACCACCTTCTTCTTGAAGTCTTTCTTGAGGCTTGTATTGGTCCCGGCCGCGACCGGCGGTCCGATCTCGAGCCGGAACATCGTTCCCGCGATCGCAGGAGCCACAACGATCATCACGAGCAGTGCGACGAGTCGAATCATGTCAACGCTCCTTTGAGCCATCAAAAACGCCGAGAGCGAATCCACAAAGAACACCTGCCTCCAATGTCGCTAATCTTCGTGGCGTGGTTACCATTTCCACGCCAGTTCCTCTCGCCATCGCCTCAACGCATTCGGATCGAGCGCGAGGATTTGATCGCGAGAGACGCGATCCGGCGGCGGCTCGAATCGCGCGATCGCGTCATACACACGTGCCCGATCCGTCTGTTCGTCGACGAGCGACAGCAGATGCCACAACGTCAGCGTGTCGCGCACGCGCGCCTCGCGGATGATCACATCAAGCGCGCGCGACGGATCCTTCCCCTCGTCGAAATCATCAACGGCCTGCTTCAGTGCCGAGGAGGCATCCTCGAAGTACGGCGTTCCCGGCCTGGAAAGGTCGATGAACGGCGTCCCGGGTCCGGTGCCCCGCTTCAGCCGACACATGGCGCCGGCCGGGACCAGCGATTCACGTGCCTTCCACTCGAGCGACGCCCAACCGGTCGTCATCCGCAACACCCCGTCGCCATCGTCGCCAACGGTGACGGTGTATGCGCAACCGAGATCGACGATCGTGCTCGCCGGCGTATCGACGATGAAGAGGCGCGGCGGTGCGTTGATCTCGGCGCTGATCGTCCCGCGTGCCAGCGCGAGGCGGTACTCCGACTGGCTCACCCGGCCGAGGCGAACGCGCGTTTGCGGAGCCACGTCGACTGTTCCCAGTTGACCAACGATGATGCGCGCGGTTGAACCGCCAGCCGTGTCGACCCACTCTCCCGCCGCCATCCGGCGCGTGCTGGCTTCGCGTGCATGTGCCACTTCCCACGGCTTCGAGGTCGTCACGCGCGTCGACCAGTACACCGTTCCAGCCAGAGCGAGCGCGACCACACCTGCAAATGCCCACCGCAGCCCATGTGCGACGGAAGGTCTCGCGCTCGGTGCAGACAACGCGCTCTCGATCCCGTTCCACACCGACGGAGGCGCGCTGACGGTGCTCAGGTGCTCGAGGAGCTTCGCGGAAAACTGAACCTCTTCCAGCGCCGATCGACAGCGCGCGCACACAGCCAGATGCGCGCCGACACGCTGCTGCTCGGCGACGGACAAGTCACCGTCGCAGTAACGGGGCAGCGAGCGCTCGACGTGCCTCGAGAACATCTCCCTCACTCCGCGCGCGAGAGCGCAACGTGAACAGGCGCCAACTTCTTCGCGAGCAGACGATGGCCGCGGCTCAGTCGAGATGCCACGGTGTTGATCGAACAGTTCAATGCGTGAGCCATGTCCGAGTACGAGAGATCCTCGAAATACCGCAGCAGGATGGCGACGCGAAGCTTGGGCGGCAGCGTCGCAATCGCGCGCTGGACGGTCGTCGCGATTTCACGCCGCGCGAACAGGTCTTCGTGCGAGAGCGCAGGCGTCGCAGCCATCGCGTCCAGCGTGACCGCGCCCTCCCCGATCACATCAACCCTTCGGGCGCGCGATCGGTCGACGCAGGCGTTGACCACGAGGCGATACAGCCACGTCGAAAACGACGAATCTCCGCGAAAGCGTCCGATCTCACGCATCAACTTCAGAAACACCTGCTGGGTGACCTCGCCGGCGGCATCGGGATCCGCGTGAAAGAAATAGAAGGCGATCGAGTAGACGCGGTCCTTGTACGCCTCATACAGCGCACGAAACGCGTCCCGGTCACCCCGGCGGCACGCCTCGAGGAGCGCCGGGCTGATCTCGCCGCCCGCGTCCACCCGGCTTCCATCCACCTGGCCATTAGACGCCACAGCGTGCCGGTTTCTTCCATCCGCCACGAAGAACACGAAGAATAAGAGCAGTGCTGATCAGGGACCTCGTGACGACGAGCGCGGCGGTCGCGAATACGAACGGCAGGCTCGTCAAGATCGGACATCTGGCCACGCTGCTCCGGGCACTGGCGCCGGAGGAAGTCGACATCGCGATCGGCTTTCTCTCCGGCGAGCCACGTCAGGGGCGGATGGGCCTCGGCCCCTCGACCGTCTGGCAGGCCAAGTCGACGGCACCAGCCGACAGACCGACGCTGATGCTCGCCGAGGTAGACGAGACTCTTTCTCGCATCGCTGCAGCAAAGGGCGCAGGGTCGCCCGCTGAGCGATCGCGTCTGTTGATCGAGCTGCTTCGCCGGGCCACGCGCGAGGAACAGGACTTCCTCGTCCGGCTGCTCGTCGGTGAGCTGCGTCAAGGCGCACTCGAGGGCGTGCTGCTCGAAGCCGTCGCTCGCGCGAGCAATCTCCCCGCGGCCGCGGTGCGACGCGCAGCGATGATCGCGGGTGCGCTGGCGCCGGTGGCGCACGCGGCGCTCATCGAGGGCGCTGCCGGGCTGCAACGATTCCTGATCCGGACCTTCCAGCCGGTGCAGCCGATGCTCGCGCAGCCGGCGGCCGATCTCGACGAGGCGTTGGCGGAGATCGAAGGCGACCTCGCGCTCGAATGGAAGCTGGACGGCGCTCGCATCCAGGTTCACAAAGCCGGTGACGAGATCAAAGTGTTCTCGCGCAACCTGCGCGATGTGACATCGGCCGTCCCGGAAGTGGTCGAGACCGTTCGGGCGCTCGCGGTGCGAGAAGCCATCTTCGATGGCGAGGTGATCGCCTTGCGGCCGGACAACTCGCCGCACGATTTTCAAGTGACGATGCAGCGGTTCGGACGGAAGCTGGACGTCGATCGCCTGCGCGCCGAGCTCCCGCTGGTGCCGTTCTTCTTCGACTGCCTCTTCGTGGAAGGCGCGCCGCTCATCGACGAATCACGGGAACGGCGATTCACCGTGCTCGACTCCATCGCACCATCGCTCGTCGTCCCCAACATCATCCGGCCGACCAGGGAAGACGCCAGACGTTTTGTCGACGAGACGCTCGCGCGCGGTCATGAAGGCGTGATGGCGAAGGCACTGAGTTCGTCCTACGAGGCGGGCCGCCGCGGCCAGCACTGGCTGAAGATCAAAGCCGCGCGCACGCTCGATCTCGTGGTGCTGGCGGTTGAATGGGGACACGGGCGGCGCAAAGGCTGGTTGAGCAACCTGCATCTCGGCGCGCGTGATCCGGTCAACGGCGCGTTCGTGATGCTCGGCAAGACGTTCAAAGGCCTGACCGACGAGATGCTCGCGTGGCAGACCGAGAAGCTGCTCTCACTCGAAATCGCGCGCGACGACTACACGGTGTACGTGCGACCGGAGCTGGTGGTCGAGATCGCGTTCAACGGCGTGCAGGACAGCCCGCACTATCCCGGCGGCCTGGCGCTGCGCTTCGCGAGGGTGAAGGCGTATCGTCCGGAGAAGTCTGCTGCAGAGGCCGACACGATCGAAACTGTGCGGCGGCTCAGAACGTCCTCGGTCTAGACCTATCCATGCAGTCTCCCAATGTGATCTCGCTATTTCTGCGGGCGCTCGTCGCGACGAGTTCATGTGCATTGGCCGGCAGCCGCGGGCGCTGCGGCCGGGAACGCGTCCGTCGCTCGTACTCTTCGCTCCCGCGTCGACTAGGTTTTGACTCGATGCCGATCTGTTGCGCGGCACAAAACGTCCGGGCTGTCTCATGGCAACTCGAACGCGATGGCGGAAGTCGACGCGATGAATCGCAACGAACGCGTTCCTGCTCCCTGCCTCACGAAGTCGCGCTGTCGTCGGCCTTGCTTACGCGGCTGCCAGCCAATACACATGAACTCGTCGCCAGATCGTCGGAAGGAGCGAGCATGCGCCTTGGCGCGTCGAACTGACTTTCGGGCGGCCCGGTGTGCTTCATGCGGTGTAAAGTCTCGACATGCTCTCGAGCGTCGCCAACGATTTTCGTCTCGCTGCGCGACGTCTGCTCGCAGCTCCGCTCTTTTCGGTCTTCGCAGTGGTGTCGCTGGCCGTGGGCATCGGCGTCACCACCATCGCGTATTCAATTGTCGATGACCTGTTCTTCGGCGGAGTCTCCGTAGCCGATCCGGCGCGAGTAGCCCTTGTCGGAACGCAGCAATCGGGAAACGCGTTCGCGTTGACACTGCAGGATTTCGACGCGCTCCAGTCCACGTCTCCGTCCTTCAGCACACTCACGGGCACATCGTCGTTCACGGCGGCTGTGGGGACTGATGAGGGGCCGACTGAATTGCTACTGATCGAGGCGGTTGCGCCAGATTACTTCTCAACGATCGGCGTGATGCCAGCGGCCGGCCGGCTCATACAGACGCCCGACGAGACGTCACATGCACCGGTGGCTGTTGTCAGCCACGCGTACTGGCAACGGAAGCTCGGATCGGATGCTCGTGCCGCCGGACGGGGAATACGCATTGGAGGCCGACCGTTCGAAATCGTTGGAGTCGTACCGGAATCGTATCGAGGATTTCCGTTCGCGGGGCCTGGGCGCACGACCGCTGTCTGGATTCCGCTTGCCACGATCCGGAGCGCGAACTCCGAGCCACGAGTCGCGGTCTTTGGCAGCCTCCGTCCCGGCTCGACTATCGACCACGCATCGACAGAGATCGGCCGTTTTGCTTCGGCGCTCGATTCGTCCGACCCGCAGGTGGCGCAAGCCCCTGCAACCATGCGTCAGCGGCGGTGGACGGCACGGACGTTCGCCGACGTCGACGCTGAACGCACAGGCCCCGCGCGCCGGCTCGGCGTGGTGCTTGCTGGTCTGGTCCTGATGGTGCTGGCCGTGGCCTGCACGAATCTCGCGAATCTGGTGCTTGCGCGGGGAACGACGCGGCAGCAGGAGATCGCGGTGCGGCGGGCGTTGGGCGCAGCACGATGGCGGCTCGTCCGTGAGCAGTTGGCCGAGAGCACATTGCTTGCGGCCGCCGGTGGCATTGCCGCGTACGTGGTCATGCGTGCACTGGTGGCGATGCTTCCACCTGACCTGCCGCTCCTCTTCATCTCTCAGCGGGTGATGCTTCGGAGTGACCTCGACACACAGACCTTGCTGACTGCCATCGTGGTTCTGCTTGGTTCGCTGGTGGTCTTCGGGCTCGAGCCGGCGATCCAGTTGACGAGGACTTCGGACGTGCGCGGACAGCTTGCTGCGACGGCGGGAGGCGTCGGCCTGCCGAATGATCGGCGCCACCGCCTATTGGTGCGCTGGCAAGTGGCGGTTTCCGCGGCCTTTTTCATCCTCGCGGTGATTACCATCAATACAGTGTTCGCAACGCTCCGGCATGACTCCGGAGTCGACCTGCAGCGCCTGGTCATCGCGCAACTGAACTTCTACGCCCAACAATGGGATGAAGCGCGATCCCGGCGCGTGCTCGACCGCGTCCTGCAAGAGGCGCGGCGCGCCCCGGGTGTCGCAGCGGTCGATGCGTCAACCGGAATGCCGTTCGGGACGGACGGTCCGTTCGTGGAGTTATCGACGGTGAACAGAATGGAGGGCAATGCTCCCGTCGGAAGACTGGTGGCCTCGACACCCGGGTTCTTTCAAACGAGTGGAGTACGCATCATCCGCGGTCGTGCATTCGATGAGCGGGACGGCACCGCGGCGCCCGCGATTCTCGTCAGCGAAACGACCGCACGTGCCCTGTTTCGTACGACTGACGTCGTCGGCCGGCAGCTGTTCACGCGCGTGCGTGGACACGCCGACGCCATGAGCCGGGTCGTTACGATCAGCGGCGTCGCCGCTGACACCGACACGTTCTTCTACATGAATCGAGGGCAAGGGTTGGTGGTGTATGCATCGTTGAACTCGTTCTTCGACGGGTCGATCACCATCATCGGGCGTGCTGCCGCGGGAACGGCAGTCCCCGTGAGCGTCATGGAGGCAGCCATCCGGAGAGCCGATCCGGACCTGGCGATCGCCGCGATCGACAGTGGTCCGGCGCTGCTCAGCGGACCATACGGGCTGCTGCGCAGGGCGAGCCTCGCGTCGCTGTGTCTTGGTCTGCTCACGCTCGCGATGTCGATGGTTGGTCTCTACGGCGTTCAATCGATCGCCGTCGGCCGGCGTTCACGGGAGATCGGCGTGCGGGTGTCGTTCGGTGCGACGGCCGCACAAGTGAAGCGCATGGTCTTGAAGGATGGCTATCGGCCGGTGTTCGAAGGCATGGCGATCGGATTGTTCATGGGTATTGCGGGACGATTGATCGTCCGCGCGTTCGGGAACGTGCCGATCGCGGTTCTCGACCCTTGGATGCTCGGCGTCGTGCCAGTGCCGCTGCTCTTCGCCGCGTTCTGCGCCTGCTATCTTCCGGCCCGCCGTGCGGCAGCAGTCGATCCGATGATCGCGCTTCGCGATCTCTGAGCAGACTCCCCCCTCGCGACATCTTGTCGCGCCACCGAGGAGAGTGCATGTGTATGGGGCGGCAGACGCGTTAGCAAGGCCGACACAGCGCGACCGGGTAATGCAGGCAGCAGGACGCGGTCGGCGCGATTCATCGCGTCGACTTCCGCTCATCGCGTTCGAGTTGTCACGAAACAGCTCGGCCGTTTTGAGCCGCGCAACAGATCGGTATCGAGTCAGCGCCTAGTCGGCGCGGGAGCGAAAGAGTACCAGCGACGGCCGCGTTCCCGGCCGCAGCGCCCGCGGCTGCCGGCCGATACACATGCACTCTCCTCGCCATCGCGACAGGTAGCCTATCGCTACGACTTCTTCGGCGGCTCGATGTGTCTGGTCGACTGCTCGTTCTCGTTGCAGATGAACTCGATCATTTCCTGATCGACCATGATGCGCTGGTTGACGCGCACGGTGAACGGCTTGGTGTAGGCCTTCGAGTCGTCGATGGTGATGTCGATCTCGAGCGTGCCGAAGTTCGGGCGGCGGAAGCGCTCGGTCATCTTGAGCGCGTCGGTGTACGGACTACCGTTCACGTCGAGCCATCCTGCGCGCTCGTCGCCGCGGAAGTTGGTCGTTTCCACGACCAGGGTGTCGCCCTCGAACCAGCCGCGCGAGTAGCCGAACCACCACGGCGTCGGGTCGTTGTTGGGCGCCGGCCGTCCATCCATGTAGATGTAGCGCAGCCCGTAGTTCGACTCGTAGGTGATGAGCATCAGATTCTTCGTCTCGACGATCTGACGCGGCTGCGGGTGGTTGTGGTACTGCATGAGGCCGATCGGCAGACACCAGACGTCAGGGTTGTCTTTGTTGTTGTCGGCCATCCGCTTCTTCTTGAGATCCGCGGCCCACGGTTGCAGCGGGAGTTGGAAGCCACGGCCGGCAACTTCACCGAACGTCGACAGCGGGATCCCGTCGGCAGTGGTCGTCGGCGCCGGTGGCGCGCCCTGCCGGCCGCGACCGCCACCGCCGCCGGCGCGCATCCAGATGCCGGAGAAGTCGACCTTGCCGTCCGCGGTTCGCGGCGTGGGCGCATCGAGAATCGGCTTGCCGTCGGCGGCGCGGGGCACACCGGGCGTCGGGTGCGACGGCCACTGCGCAAACAATCTCGGCGACATCGCCACGACAACGGCAACGACACCCGCGAGTCCGATTCTCCTGGCGATCACGCAAAGCCTCCCGTCTTGGTCCGTCTTTGGGCCGCCTTCCGCCTTCGCACTTCGCGCTACGGCGGACAGAGAAGGCGGCCCCTACGTCTGCGAGTGCGTATATGACGCACCCTCGAAAACTGTTTACTTGCTGCTGGCCCCCGGCGCCTGCTGGAACCTGGCGCGCAGCTTCTTGCGGTCGACTTCCTCTCCCCGCAGGTAGACCGCGGAAATCCGCCGCGTATTGAGGATGTCGTCCAGCGGGTTGGCGTCGAGCACGGCGAACGAGGCCTCCTTTTTGGCGGCCACCACACCCAGGCGATCGAGCTTGAGGATGCGCGCGTTGGTGCCGGTCGCGGCCAGGAGCGCTTCCATCGCCGTCATCCCGCACTGTGTGTACGCCGCCATCTGCTCGTGCGCGCCGAACCCGTCTCCGGTTCCATCAGTCCCGAGCCCGATCACCATGCCGGCGTCGTGGATCTTCTTCAGGTTCCTGCAGTGCAGGTCGAAGAGCGCGTCCGGCGGGTTGCCCTTCTTCTGCCGCTCGTCGAGCTCACTGCGCAGACGCGCGATCTGATTCGCTGGAAGCGTCTCGGCCAGCGAGTCGACGGTGCTTTTCGTGGACGGCACCGGAATGTTCGGGCCGGTCCAGACCTTCGGGTGGGATTTCACCAGCGACAGGTACTCCTCGTCCACATCGCGATCGCGCACCGTGTGGACGAAGCCGTCGACGCCGGCCCTGAGAAGATCCTTCGCGTCGGCCAGACCTGACGTGCGGCTCAGATGCACCAGCACTTCCATGCCGTCGGCGTGGGCTTCGGCGATGATGGCGCGATACACGTTCGGTTGTACTTTCGGGACGCTGCCGTTGCGATCGTCGACCCAGATCTTGACGAAGTGCACGCCGCGGCCGTGCAGTTCCTGCACGTACTTCCGTCCCTGCTGTTCGTTGCGCGCGCCGTACGGAATGCCCAGACGCGGCTCGCCTGGAGGGCCGGCGATCGGCGTGGCCGCGATCCCCTTCCCCACCGTGAGAAAGCGCGCGGCTCCCGGAAGCAGCGCATCGCGAAGCTCGAAGGCAAGCTCCTCATCGGCCTCGAGCCCCATGCTCAAGGTGGCAGCGGTCCCGTAGTACGCGTACCGCTCGAGCTGATCGGTCAGGTTCTCGCGTGTGTAGTTCGCTTTACTGTTGCTCCCGTCGCGTTCGTTGACCAGTCCGATGTGATTGTGTCCATCGATCAGCGCAGGGATCACCGTCTTCCCTGAGAGATCGATGCGGGCCGCTCCCGCAGGCGGCTGCCGTTCCCCCTTCTTGCCGACCCAGATGAATGTGTCCCGTCAACGAGGAACGAGGCGTTCTCGATCGGTGCGCTGCCGTCGCCGACGATGAGTCGCGCGCCCTCAAACAAGGTGGTGCGCCCCCCGCCACGCTGGAGGCCAGCCTCGAGCGCCACGCCGAAGAGGATGATGAGAAAGGCAAGCGCCGATCGGAACAAGGACATCACGTCTCCGCAGATCTCCGGTCAGAAGATACGCGAGCATACACCCGGTCCGCCTTGACCGCTCAGGGAGGTTACGTAGAGAGGCCGAAGGCGATTGATCGGGGCGTGACGGAGTTCAGATGTGTTGTCAGTGGTGGCGATCCCGATCGGCGGCACGGAAAAAGCGCGCCTTCGGATCCATCCCGGAGGCCTACGTTTATCTTCCCAGCTAGTTGACAGAGCGTCGCCGTGAGGGCCCCCTTCGGCGCGCTTTTAGGAGCTCCGGTGATCGCGCCGCCTTTAGGGATCGCCACCACTGACAACACATCTGAACTCCGAAGATGTGCAGCGACTCAGTCGGAGATCAGTCGTGTGTGAGACGGTGGCAAGCCCTAGAGGCGACGCGATCATCAAAGAAACTAAAAACGCGCTGAAGGGGGCCCTCACGGCGAGATCGCCTCCACCAGCTCGGAAGATAAACGTGGGCCTCCGGGATGGATCCGTAAGCGCGTTTTTTCCGCGGCGCCGATCGGGCTTGCCGGCGTCTCACACACGACTGAGCTCCGACTCACTTCTTCGGCGCGACCATCTTGGTCACACGGCCGACGCTGGTGTCGCCGGCGTAGAGGTTGTCCTGTTTGTCCATGACCCAGTAACTGGCTTCGATGAACTGACCAGGACCGATGCCCATGCCGTTGCCGATCGCACCGAGCACTTTTCCGTTGCGAGTCAGCTTCAGGAACTGCCCGTCCTGTCCCGTCGCCATCCATGGCTCGCCGTGCGAATCGAAATGCAGCGCGCACACCAGGTTCCTCATCTGCATCGTCTTGAGGAACCTGCCATCCCCTGTGTAGACGACGATGCGGTATTCCTCGCGGTCGCCGATCCAGACATCACCGGTCTTCGGATCGACGGCAAGGCCGTGCGCCGAGCTGAACTTGCCCTGACCGACTTCGTTGCCGTACCACTGATTGATGAACGTGCCGTTCCGGTCGAGATGAATGATCCGCGCCGCGCCGGTGTTGTTCGCGAGATCATCGGAATCCGTATCGTTCGGGCTTTCGTTCGCGTGCCCTTCGCCGATGTAGATGTCACCGTTCGGTCCGAACGCGATCATCACCGGCTGCCACAGCAGACGCCGACCCTTGGCTTCATCCCAGTCGCCTCGGCGTCCACGTTCGCCAATGGTCATCAGCAGCGTGCCTTCCGGACTGATCTTCATCACCGTGGCGCTGTTCGCGGCGGTGATCCAGACGTTGTCCTGCGAATCGACCGCCATGCCGTGCGCTTTGTCCTGATAGCCGATCACGTCGGGCCCGACCTGCAGGATCAACTTCGCCTGCGGATCGAATTTGAACAGCTGCGGCTTTCCGGCATCTGCGCGTTGAAACACCCAGAGGTTGTGTTTCGAGTCGAGCGCGACCGCGGGAACGCCGCCGAACCCCGGTGGCAGCACGTACGGGTACTCGAACGTGTAGCCCATCGTCTGCTTCCACTGGACGCGCTGCAGCGACTGTCGCGACACGCCGCCGCGCTTGCCGCAGAGAGGCGAGCGACGGCATGGCGGAGTCTCGATGACAGCCGGTGCGGACGCCCCGCTCGCGGTCGTGGCGGGGCCGCCACCGCGAGCGGCAATCGTGACGCGTCCGCCCGGCTCGACGATCGTGCGTCCGGTCGGATCCGGAAACGATCCTTGGAGAAACCAGGCTGGTGACCCGTCAACGGCCGGGCCCTGTGTTGGAGGCTGAGACTGTGAAAGTACCGTGACCGCGCTCAGCATCGCGCCGAGCACAGCGGCAGTTCCTGCAGCGAAATCGCGTCGGATCATCGTCACTCTCGCGTGCCCGGGATCTTCTCCCCGAGGTGACGTCTTGACAAGTCGCGCGGGCTGATTGGCGCGTCGCGCAGGCTGAAGCCTGCGCTCTACGAGCGGGGGGACGAGCGACGCGGGTCGCCCGTCCCAGGGCGCTATTTCTTCTGATCGCTTCCCGATCTCTCCTTGATCTCGACCTTCCGTCCCCGATTGGC
Source organism: Vicinamibacterales bacterium (assembly GCA_036407095.1). Classification (GTDB taxonomy): domain Bacteria; phylum Acidobacteriota; class Vicinamibacteria; order Vicinamibacterales; family UBA2999; genus Gp6-AA40. Next base: position 65,272 of record DASWZV010000158.1, read on the forward strand.
CTCTTCAGGTGCAGCCTGCATCGTGATCTCGAGCACGCCGTTGTTGAACGTCGCCTCGGCACTTTCACCGATCACGCCCTCCGGCAGCGGAATGGTGCGGTGGAACTGACCGTACTCGCGCTCGCTGCGCCAGAAGCCTTCACGCTCTTCCTGTTTCTCCTCGCGCCGCTCACCACGAATCGTGATCGCGTCGTCGGTGAGCTCGACATTCACGTCGTCCTTCTTGAGTCCGGGCAGGTCGGCCCGGACCACGAACCGGTCTCCCTTCCGAAACGCCTCGATCTTCGGGAACCAGAGTCCTTCACGGTGTCCACCGGTCAGACCCCGAAATGCGCCCGCGCGAGGGAAGCCGACATTTCGCGTGACACGGTCGAACCAGCGATCCATTTCATCGCTCATCCGCTCCATGAACTCGAACGGGTTGGTGAATGCCGGGTCCCATCTGCGAACGGCCCGGCCCTGGTTCTGTTGAGCGAGCGAGCGTTCTCGCGGGTCCTGCGATCGACCGGTCTGCGTCTCCGTCTTCGCTTCAGCCATGGCTAACCTCCAACGTACAAGGCAAGCAAACCTGCGAAGACGGTGCAGAAGGACTGCCATCCGCACCGCGGGCGACCGATGGCGGCGGCGAGTCGTCGTTCCGCTCACGCTGTCGGATTCCCCGACGCGCGTTTGGAATTCCGACACGGCCGATCGCGTGTCACCTCTGCCGTACGTAGAGGCCGTGCCGTAGCTAGGCGCCGCCTTCAGGCGGCCCTCAGAGGGCCGGCTTCCGCCTTCGCTGACGCTACGGCGGACCCGCCGGAGCCTTCGCGGAGGCGGAAAGCCGGCCCCTACGTGGCCGCTCCTACTTTGTGGAAGAAGCGGTGTCGCCCGGCTCGATCTTCAGGAGGGCCGAGTCGTTCTCTTCGGTGAGCACGTACAGGTTTCCGTCCGGTCCCTGGCGCACGTCGCGGATGCGCTGATGCAGGTCGCGCAGCAACGCTTCTTCGCGCAGCACCTGCCACTTGTCGCTGAACACGACCCGCTTCAGCTGACCGGTCGGCGAGAACTCGCCTTCGCGCAGGCCGCCGACGAAGAGATTGCGCTTCCAGTTCGGGAACTTGTCGCCCGAGTAGAACACCGTGCCCGACGGGCTGATAGGTGGTGTCCAGAACCAGACTGGTTCCTCGAAGCCATGAGCAGCGTGGGCTGAATCGAATCGCTTGCCGAAATAGTCGCTCCCGTAGCTGACGACGGGCCACCCGTAGTTCTTGCCCGCGCGCACGAGATTCAACTCATCGCCACCCTGCGGACCGATCTCCGTGATCCACAGATCGTTGGTCCACGGATTGATGGCCATACCGAGGACGTTGCGGAAACCGCGCGCGTAGATGTACGGCTTGTAGGCGGAGTTGCCGGCGAACGGATTGTCCTTCGGCACGCTGCCCTCGTCACGCATGCGGATGATCTTCCCCGCGTAGTCGTGCTCGCGCTGCGCGCGCATGATGCTCGCCTCGGGTCCTTCGCCGGGCGCGCCGATCGACATGAACAGCGTGCCGTCCGGGGCGAAGAGCAGCCGGCTCACTTCGGTGTCGACGTCATCCGAGAGGAAGATCTCCTTCACATCGTTCAGCCTCTTGCCGTCCCAGGCGCCTCGACCGACTGCACTGCTCGCAAGGTCGTTGCCGATCGGCTTGTGGTAGGCGAAGTAGACCCAGTGGTTCTTCGCGAAGTCGGGGTGCAGCGCAATGTCCATCAGACCTGCCTCGGTGCCGCGATAGATCACCTGTGGCAGCCCTTCGACCGGTGCGGGATCGAGCACGCCGTTGCGGATGACGCGCAGCTTGCCGGCGCGCTCGGTCACGAGAATGGTGTCGTCGGGCAGGAACGCAAACCCGTACGGGTGCGAGATGCCACGAGCGACGATCGACACTTTGATGTTGGCTTCGGTCGTGCGGTACGTCCACGGTCCGGCACCGAGCGGGGGCGACGGCAGTAGCTTCGGTCCTGGCGGAATGGTGGCGGCGAGATCGCGCTTCGTTGGATACGGGTATTTGTTTGCCTGTGCCTGGACGTTGTCCCACGTCCGAGCGGCTATGAGGATCGCGACGACGACGAGCACGATGACGGTAGTGCTGCTCGGGAGCTGAGCTCGAACCATGAGGGATTGCCTCCAACACTCGCAGATTAGCACGGTGCCGGAGACTGATCGGACATCTACGTACGCTTCAGTGCTGCCAGCACCCGTCGACGCGTGAACGGGAACGTGTCCATGCGGACGCCGGTCGCGTCGAAGAACGCGTTCGCGATCGCGGCGGCGGCCGCGGCCATCACTTCTTCGCCCGCACCAAGCGATCGCTCGTTGATCCGTTGCACGACGATCGGCGTCACCTCGGGGCACTCCTCGAATCGCAGGATCGGATACGACGTCCAGTCGACGCTGGTCACGCCGGTGGTATCGAAGGTCACTTCCTCGTGCAGCATCCGGCTCGCCGTCTGCACGAGCTGTCCGCGAATCTGGCTTTCGACGATCGCGGGATTCACGACCAGTCCCGCGTCGAGCGCGCCGTACAGATGTTTGATGCTGACCTGCCCCGTGCTGGTGTTGACCTCGACGTCGGCGACCGCGCCGCCCCACGACGCGAGATGCGTGCCGAGGCCGATGCCACGGCCCGCCTTCGCCTCTCGGCTTCGGCGAGACAGGCTGTTACCGTTCTCTGTCGCTTGTTTCGGTGGCCACTTCGCGGCCTGTGCGGCCGCGTCCAGGACACCGAGCCAGCGCTCGTCCGCGATGTTGCGCTTCCTGAACTCATACGGATCGATCGCGAGCACGCGCGCGAGCTGATCGATCGCCTGCTCCGACACGAATGCGAACGACAGATCCAGCGGCGACCGTAGCCAGCCGGCCTTCAGGTATTCCGTCACTGGCAGCTTGTGGTTCACGAGCCGCAGATTCGGAATCCGATATTGCCCTCCGCACGTGAGCCGGTTGACTCCCTGCACGCCCTGCGTTGGTCCGGTGTTGAACTCGACGACGCGCTCGCCGGCCAGTTGCGCCGACGTCTCGGTGCCGCTCCAACTGTGCTGCCAGCCGTCATATTGGTAGGCGACGAGCATGCCGCTGGCATCAGCCGCGGCACGCACTTCGCCTACGTGCGCCGGGCCGAAGTTGTCCCACCCGTGCTCGTCCCACCGCATGAACTGGACCCGCACGGGCCGGCCTGCGTCCTGCGACATGAACGCCGCGGCCTGCGCCACGTCGTCGTAGCAGCTGTGGCCGTACGTGCCCGAGCCTTCGTGGTACTGAACGCGAACTTGTTCCTGCGGGATCTTCAGCAGTCCCGACAGCGTGCGACGAGTCGCGTAGACGTCCTGCGTCGAGCAGAGCACGAGCGCGGATCCTGACTTCACGTCCGCGACCGCGCAGTTGGGCCCGAATGGTGCGTGGGCCTGATAGGGTGCCTTCCCGCTGAACGACACGGTGTGCGGCGCCGACGTCAGCACCGATGCGGCGTTGCCGCGCTCCAGCACGACTTCCTCCGGCGTCTTCGCCGATCGCATCCGCTCGTACACGTGGTCGCTGCCGGGCAATGCCGACGTCGATTCCCAGACGACTTTGAGCTGCCGCGCGGCGCGAATCGCATCCCACTCGCGCTCGGCGACGACACCAAGGAAATCACCGCGACGCAGGACGCGGGCGCCCGGGATATCGCGGATCGACGTGTCGTCGACGCTCGCAATCTTCGCGCCTGCACCGTACGCGCGCTGCCCGCGCGGCCGTACGACGCGGCCGTGCAGCATGCCGTCGAGACGCACGTGCTGCATGTAGAGGTGGGTGCCACGAACTTTGTCCGGCAGATCGCGGCGCGCGACCCGCGTACCGACGACCGCGTACTCGGCCGGCTTCTTCACGGGAGCCGATCCGGTAAGAGCGAGGTTGAAGCGGCGATCGCCAACGAGCTCGCCGTACGTGACGCGGCTCGAACTCCCGGCAGCCGTCACGACGCCTTTCGACACGCGCAGCGCATCGACCGGCACGCCAAGCTGTTTCGACGCCATGCCGAACAGCGCCAGCCGTGCCTCGGCCGCGGCGGCGCGTACCTGCGGTCCGCCCCGCGCGATCGATGCGCTCGAATACGTGCCGCCCTGATTCGGTGTCACGTTCGTGTCGAGGCCGACCGACTTGATCTGGCTCATGTCCAGATCGAGCTCGTCGGCGGCAATCTGCAATAGCGCGGTCGATGCGCCCTGCCCCAGTTCGGCGAAGCCGACGTAGACCGTGGCGGTGTTGTCGGCGTGAATGGCGAGCCAGGTATCGATCTGTTTGGCGTCAGGCGGCCCGGCAACAGTACCTCGCGCCGCCGGCGCTTGGCCGGCGATCACATCACCCAGACCGAAGCCGACGACGAGCGCACCGCCGGCCTTGAGGAATTCACGACGATCGATGTCGATCATCGTCGTGCCTCCGCCGGTCCCGCCATCATCTCGGAGGCGCGTCGAATCGCGCGCATGATGCTCGGATACGTCCCGCATCGGCACAAGTGCCCGTTCATCGCCGATCGAATCTGCGCGTCATCGGGCCGCTGATTCTTCGACAGCAGTTCGGCGGCTTTGACGATCATGCCGTTGTAGCAGTAACCGCATTGCGGCGCCTGCTCGTCGAGCATCGCCTGCTGCACGGGATGAAGCTCGGGTGGCCGCGACAGCTTTCGCGTAACCGCATACCACTTCGGCAATCCCTCGAGCGTCGTCACCGACTTGCCTTGGACGGCCGATACTGGCGTGACGCAGGAGCGTTTCTCGACGCCGTCGACGAGCACGGAGCACGACCCGCACTGCGCGAGTCCACACCCGAAGCGTGGTCCCTGCAGTTGCAGTTCGTTCGACAGCACGTAGAGCAGCGGCGTGTCCGGTGCGGACGCCACGGTCCACGGTTTCTCGTTCACGGTGATCTGCAGTCCAGCCATGTCCTCAGGATCTCATGAAGTGTGTCCTCACGCTTCGTGGTCGTCTTGCAGACGTTCAACCGTAGTGTCCGGCTTCAGCCGGACCGTCGACGTCACTGTATGCGCCAGCCAACTTGACGCATCCTTCCGCGCGGCGATCCGCTCGCCGGCCAAAGCGGGCTCCCCGCCGCGCACGCTTGCGCGGTGGGGTGGAACGCCATCTCCGGCGCGTGACTCACGGGTGGCTCGCCGCTCCTCCGTCGCAAGAGCCTGACGCGGTTGCTTCTCCCCCGCGGCTCGCTTCGCCTGCGATGTCTTTGGCGGCAGGCTGCGCCTCTCGCTCCACGCCGCGCGTCAACCTACAAGGCCCCAGGGCCCAGGCCTCAGGCCTCGGGACTGTCTGGCCTCAGGCCTTGCCCAGCCCTGAGGCCTGAGCCCTGAGCCCTGAGGCCTTTTCAGCATGGGCTACGAGATCAGGAACGACAGCGCGGCGGTGCAGCAGTTGGCGACTTTGAGTGACAACAGGTCGTCGGCGCGCGTCCGACCGAGGTTGACTGCGGCGATCGGCCTGCCCGCCTGTGCCATCGCCTCCGGGAATCGATAGCCGGAGTAGACCATCAGCGACGAGCCGACGATCAACATCGCGTCCGATCGCTCCAGCGCGTCCATCGCACGCTGGACCCGCTCTCTCGGCACATTCTCGCCGTAGAACACGACGTCCGGTTTCAGCAGGCCGCCACAGGTCTCGCAGCCGGGCACATCGAACGCCGCGAATGCGACATGGTCGAGATCGGCGTCTCCGTCGGGCGCGGCGCCGGCATCGAGTGCCGCGAACTGCGGATTCCGCTGCACAAGCTCCGCCTGCACGTGCTCGCGCGGCACACGCTCGCCGCAGCCCAGGCAGCGGACGACATCGACGCGCCCGTGCAGATCGATCACGGCTCGGCTGCCCGCCGCCTGGTGCAGGCCATCGACGTTCTGCGTGACGAGGTGCTCGACGCGTCCCTGCTGTTCCAGCATTGCGAGCGCGTGGTGCGCATCGTTTGGACGCGCGCCGCTCATGCGTTGCCAGCCGACCAGGCTTCGCGCCCAGTACCGCTTGCGCGTGTACTCGTTCGCCAGGAAGTCCTGCAGCATCACCGGCCGCGCCCGTTTCCAGTCGCCGTTGGCGTCGCGGTAGTCGGGGATGCCCGATGCCGTGCTGCAGCCGGCGCCGGTCAGGACGAACAGCCGCCGGTGACGATCGATGAATTCAGACAGCGGACCGCCGGCCGTGCGCGTCGGCGTCCACGACTCACCCGGGTCTGCCAGCATACGCTCTCGTGGACTGTTTGGGTCACTTCTGCAGCGGTCGCTCCGTTGTCGCGACCGCGAATCCGCGGCCAACCAACGGGCGGCCCGCTCTAGAGATCGCTCGTAGACCCACCAGTAAGAGTCTACCGTGCCGCTTACGGGCGGTGCTTCCTCCAGCCGTTCGGTCGCGTTACTCTGGTGAGTACATGGACGAGCACGTCCACTCGCAGCCCGGTCACACACATGGCCACGCGGGGAACCACGACCACGCCGGGCATTCGCACGCGGATCACTCGCACGGCGTCAGCGCCGATGCCGATTCGCGGTACCTGACAATCGCGTTCGCGCTGATCGTCGGGCTGATGATCGTCGAGATCGTCGCCGGACTGCTCGCGCACTCGCTCGCGCTGCTCTCCGACGCGGCGCACATGCTCACCGACGCCGGGGCGCTGGCGCTCTCACTCATCGTCATTCGCTACGTGCAGCGTCCCGGCGGCGAGTTCCTCACCTACGGCAAACGGCGCGCGGAAGTGCTGAGCGGCCAGGCCAACGGTGCTGTTCTACTCGTCCTGGCGGTGCTCGTCATCTATGAGTCGATCTCGCGGCTGCTGTCGCCGCCCGAGGTCGCGGGTCTGGTCGTCACCATCGTCGCGGCGGTCGGTGTCGTCGTCAACATCGTGGCGGCGTGGGTACTGGCCAGGGCCAATCGGCAGAGCCTCAACATCGAGGGGAGCTTTCAGCACATCCTGACCGACTTGTATGCCTTCATCGGCACGCTCGTCGCCGGCATCGTCATCATCGCCACCGGATTCGATCGCGCCGACGCGATCGCGTCGCTGATCGTGGCAGCGCTCATGCTTCGCTCGGGCATCGATCTGCAGCGCAAGGCAATCCGCGTTCTGCTCGAAGGGTCGCCCGCGGGACTGGAGCCGCATGAGGTCGGCATGGCGATGGCTCACGGCGAGCACGTCAAGGAAGTGCACGACCTTCACGTGTGGGAGCTGGCGCCGGGGCATCCCATTCTGACCGCCCACGTCCTGGTCGCCACTGACGCCGACTGTCATGCAGTGCGGCGTTCCCTCGAACAGATGTTGAACCAACGTTTCGGTATCGCCCACACGACGCTGCAGGTCGACCACGCCCACGAGCAGCTGCTCTCGATTCAGCGCCACGGCACTCGGCCGCTGAATCACGAGGTCAGATCGTGATTCTTGCGCCGCAGGCGGCACGCGCGCCCTGTTTCACGGCGATGCCGGAAGGAGGGATCTCGTGACGATTGGAGATCTAGCCGAACGCGCTGGGGTTCGACCCTCGGCGATTCGCTACTACGAACGCCTCGGCTTGTTGCCGGCGCCACCCAGACGCAGTGGCCGGCGCGACTACGATGCCAGTGCCATCGCGCAGTTGGCAGTCGTGCAATTCGCGCGGGCAACCGGTTGCAGCTTGCGCGACGCGAAGCGGCTCGTACGCGACTTTACCAAGAAGCCCCCTGCTCAATCGCGCTGGCGCGAGCTCGCCGACGTCAAGATCAAGGAGATCGACGACCTGATCGCGCACGCGACGGAGATGAAGAACATGCTCGAGCGCATCAGCACTCGTTGCGAGTGCGAGACCCTGGCCGAATGCGGTCGTGCGCTGGCTCACAACCGCACACGCTGGCGGGTCCAATGGGACCGTCAGAGCAGGCGCGTCCCTCCCGGCTTGCTGTCCTTGACCTGAAGTCCGCTTCAACTCCTACCATGCCGACACGGTCGACGTTACGGATGAACCGCGGCCGGCATGGAGGATCAGATGAGCCTGTTGATATGGGGACTGAGCTGCGCCGTGGCGCTGGCAGACTGCCCCGCGAATCATGTTTCGACACGCGGCTACCACGCGGGTCAGCCCGCGGCAGCTGCAGATCACCTGCGATCGAGTCAGGTGACTGACGTCTTCGTCACACTCCTCGAGCAGCAACTCGTCGAGGCCGCCGACGCGATGCCGGCCAACAAGTATTCGTTCGTGCCCACGACTGGCGAATTCAAAGGTGTCCGCTCCTTCGGAGCACAAGTCAAGCATCTTGCCGCAACGAACTACATCCTGGCGGCCGCGGCGCTCGGCCAGCCGCCGCCCAAAGATGCGGGCGATGAAACCGGGCCCGAGTCGCTCCGGCTGAAGGCCGACATCCTCGACTACCTCAGAGGGTCGTTTCGCGCGCTGCACCAGGCCGCTCAGGCGATCGACGAGGGCAATGCGATCGTGCGCGACGTTCCGATCTCGCCGCTCACCGGCAAAGCCACACGGCTCGGGTACGTCGAGGAAGCGCTGCTCCATACCTACGACCACTACGGCCAGATCGTGATCTACTTGCGCATGAACGGCGTGGTGCCGCCGGCAAGCCGCCAGCGATAGCACGCACGCGAATACGTCGCACGATTGTTCTCTCTTGCCCTCCCGCGCGTTTACCTCATGTGTGTGTTCACTCAACCGCGCGGTCTGCTTGGCGGCGAGTCCTGCATTTGCGGCCGGCACGCGAAGAGAGGTGCAGTATGCGCAACTGGGTCGTTCTCGCTGTCGTCGCGGCTCCTCTGATTGCCGCGACCGCTGCGGTCACCGCTGACAACGGCGCTCCGAACAATTCAGGTGGTCATCAACAAACGATCCGGGCGACCGTCGTGGCGACCGGAATACCGGGCGCCGGCGCAATCACGCAGATTGGCACCTTTCACAAAGGCGGGCCGTTTGCGGCCGCGTTTGCCCCGTTCACCAAGTCGGGACGCATCCTCGATCGAACGCGCCTGTTCGTCGCGAGCTCGTCGAACTTCGGTGCACCACTCGCCCATCCGGATCAGGCGCCGGGCTCGATCCTGTCGCTTGACGTGTCACAGGGACTGGTGGCCGTGCCACCGGATTTTGCTGCCGCGGTCGATCCGATTGCCCCGATCACACCGACGGCTCCTGCAGCAAGCGCTGCCAGCGGGAAAGTGATGCTCTACACAGCACAGAACGCCGCATTCCTGAACGGCCGCAACAATCCCGGGGCCGTGACCGCTGATCTCACGTCGGTGAGCCTCCCGCTGGGTATATCACTCAACAACGGCTTCGGACGTCCCTGGTTCGCGAATGCTCCGTCGGGTGCAACCGGAGCCGGAACGATAACCATCGTCGATCCAAGTGGTGTCCCGCTTGCCGGCGCACCATCCGTCCGCGGTGGCGGAGTCATGGCCGGCGATCTGACCAATCATCCGTTGACACCGACCGGCGGCCTGACCAGTGCGGCGATCGCCACCGCGCTCGCAACGAAATCCCCTGAATTGACGATTCCTCAGCGAGCCGTCTTCTTTGCGGCGCTGGCCGATGGCAGCATCGATCAGGTTCACGTCGAGAAAGGCGTCAGTCCGCTGGTCGCGGCCGGCGCGTTCACGCCGATCCCGGCGATCACGACGGACGTCGCAGAGTCGACCGACCCCCATGCCGCCACGCGTGCCGGCATGATCTTCAATTGGGTGCCGACGCGAAACGTGTTCGTCGCCGATCCCCTGGGCGACAGGATCCTCACGTTCGATGTCAACGACGAAGGCACGCAACCGCAGCCGCTGTTGGTCGCCTCGAACCTTCACTACATCACATCGGCGCGCTTCGACGTGCCGATCGATATCGCGGCGGCCGTTCCGGAAACCGCATCGCGGAACTTCGCGAGCAACACGACGCTTGGCGGAGGATCAGACTTCTACGTATTGAATCGTGGCAACAACTCGATCGTGCGCATGACGTTGGAGGGCGAGGTCGTCGACGCACGAGACATCGTGGCGCCCGAGGCCCCGGGCTTTCGAGTCAACGGTGTGGCTGTATCAGAGGATGCCAGATGGATTTGGGTCACCGCCACGATGCCGAATCGTAACGGCGTGGTGCTGCAGATGCCGACGTTCGGGGCCGGACCCGTTACCAACAGCCTGCTGGATCAGGCCAGCGGTGTGAGCGGCGCGATCGCGCAGGGCGCGGCGTTTTTCTCCGCGCCTTTCACCCCAGACCAGAGTCTTGGTCCGCTGTTCAACGGACGCAGCTGCAGCTCTTGTCATACCGGTGGCGGGATGGGCACCAGCTCGGACACCTTCGTTAGGCGCGTGGCGCATGTCGAGAACGGAACGTTCGATCCGCTGATCGGCAACGGAGGCCCTATCGCGCGCCAGCACTCGGTCGCCGAACTGGGGCTTGGATGCGGCATCCCGACCGGTGATCCGCCGCAGGCGAATGCGTCGACCAGCCGCAGTGCCATGACGCTGCGTGGGACCTCTCTGATCGAGAACATCCGTGCCGGGGATATCGCGCTCGTGCAGGCGGCTCAACCCGCTGACGTCCGCGGCCGTTTCAACCTGCTGCCCGACGGCCGCGTGGGTAAGTTTGGCTGGAAGGCCCAGACGCCGACGCTCGTGGAATTCATGGGCGAAGCACTGCGCGATGAGATCGGTGTGACGAATCCAATCGCGAGCACCGATCTCGTGAGGGGATGCAGGGCATCGGCTCTCAAGCCTGAAGCCGACGCGACGTCGCTGACGTCACTGGTCGCGTTCTTGAACACGCTCGACCCGCCGACGCCGACGGCCGCATGTCTCGCATCCCCGGGCGCTGCCGTGTTCAACAACACGGGGTGCGCCACATGCCATACGCCGTCGATGCCTGGCCCGGGAAACGCCACTCCCGTCCGCCTGTATTCCGACCTCCTGCTTCACGATATGGGCCCCGCTCTCGCCGATGGATTCGAACAGGGATCGGCGCGCGGCACCGAATTTCGAACCGCACCGCTCTGGCGCGTTGCCGACCGCGTTCACTTCCTGCACGACGGGCGCGCGCGAACCATTCAGGAGGCGATCGATGCGCACGGCGGCCAGGCGGCCACCGCACTATCCGCGTTCCACTTGCTCGGCGGCGCAGACATTCAGGCACTGCTCGACTTCTTGAACTGCATCTGATCACGCAGAGATCGCTGAGGCGCAGAGAGCGCGGAGGCGACTGGCGATCCACCCGCGCGCAGCGCGGGCCACCAGTCGCCGAAGCCCTCCGCGATCTCCGCACCTCGGCGATCTCTGCGTGAACGCTCTTCTCCTGCTTCTCCTTGCGCCCTCCGCCTACCTCTCAGGTCCAGCCGAGAATCGTCTGCAGCATGGCTTCGTTGATGGCTCGTTTTCCCTCGCGCACGGCGCTCGCCAGGGTCGATGCCGGCGCCCACAGCGTGCCGGTCGACGGCAGTCGCGGCCGCGCGTAGACGACACGGCCGTCGCTCGATGGGTTTCCGCCGGCCACCCATCGGCTGTCCGAGACGATCAGATGCGTCGCACCGAGAGGCGGCTGCTGCGCAAAATGAATGGGAAGGCAGTCGCTGACGCCGCCGTCGGTCAAGACGAGTGTCGAGCGATCGTTCGGGCGCTCCACGCGGATCGGTGGAAGCAGAAACGGAATGGAGGCGCTGGCGCGAACGGCGTCGCTGAGCCGCACACCGTGATCGGCGCCGGTCGCGAAGTATCTGGGCCGGCCGCTCGAGAGATCGTGGCACACGATGCCGATGCCGCGCACGTGGTGATAGAGCCGATCGAACGAGGCCTGTTCGAGCAGCGCCAGACGCTCCGGAATGATGCCACTCCATTTCGCGAGCGCCCCGCCGGTCATCCGTCCGTGCAGTCGCACGTTGAGGATGTGCGCCAGCAGATGCCGGCCGCGGAAGCCCTCGGCATCCTTCACGAGCTCGTCGAGGGGCAAACCAACCGCCGCGTAATACGCAGCAACGATCGCGCCCGCGCTCGATCCGACGATCACGTCGATCGGGATTCCGTGCTCGATGAGCTGCTGCAGCACGCCAAGGTGGCTCGCACCGCGCAAGCCGCCGCCGCTCAGCACCACACCGATACGAACGGGCGATTGTTCATCCATGTGCGGGCGGTTCGCACCTCCTGACTCCATTCTGGCAGGCGATCGCCGGCCCGCCAACCTGAGCCGGGCTGCCACATCGTCACGCGCACGCCTCGCATTCATGATTCAATGCCGCTCGAACACCCATGACGGCACACACTCGACCTTCACCAATGGCGTTCATCTTCGATCTCGATGGGACGCTGGTCGACAGCGTGTATCACCACGTGCTGGCCTGGCGCGAAGCGCTCGAGACCGAGGGCATCGAGCTGTCGGTCTGGCGCATTCACCGGAAGATCGGGATGAGCGGCGGCCTGCTCGCCAACATGCTGCTGCGTGAGACCGGCATCGAATTGACCACCGAGCGGATTCAGCGATTACAGCGTCTCCATGCTGAGTCGTACAACAAGGTGTCGAGACAGATCCACCCGCTGCCCGGTGCGCGTGCCCTGTTGACGACGCTGACGGACGCAGAGATTCCGTGGGCGATCGCGACCAGCGGGCGAATGGACACGGCCGGACCTGTGCTCGACACGCTCGGGATCGACTTGAACCGAACGCCAGTGGTGACGCGCGACCAGGTCAGCTTCGCGAAGCCTGATCCCGATCTCTTTCTGGCTGCCGCGGATCGACTCCAGATCGACGTCGAGACGGCGTCGGTCGTCGGCGACAGCGTGTGGGACATGCTCGCCGCGCGGCGGGCGCACACGCTCGGCATCGGGGTGCTCTCGGGTGGATACGGGATGGAGGAACTGGAGCGCGCCGGTGCCTATCGCGTCTATGCCGACCCGGCGGACCTGCTTGCGCATCTCGACGAAGTCGGTGGAAGGCGGACCTCGTAGCGGAGCGCGACCATTCCGCTCGTGTACGCCTTTGCCTCCACGAGGTGCAGAGGAACGTCTCTGTCGACGCGCTCGAAAAACGAGATTCCATTACCAATCAGGATGGGCATGATCGAGTAGCGCACTTCGTCGGCCAGTTCGCGGCGCAGGCATTCACCGGATACTTCACCACCTCCGACAAACCAGATGCTGCGGAAGTTCGGCTTCAATCTCTCGTCCACCAGGAGCTCGAGATCGCCCGAGTAGAACTCGACGGTATTCCTGGTCTTCCGCAGCTCGCGACTGGTGAGGACGAAAGTCGGCTTGTCGCCGTAGGACCAGCCCAGTCCTTTTGCCTCGAAACCCAACGCGGTCTCATAGGTTCGCGAACCCATGACGTAGCAGTCGATCGTCCTGAGGAACTCCACGACGGACTCCTGCGCCATCGTCTCCCCGCCCTCGAAGGTGTCTGACGTCTCGAGCCAATCCACGCTTCCGTCTTTTCTGGCAATGAAGCCGTCGAGACTCGCCGCCATGTGGATCGTTACACGGGACTTCGCGCTCTCCATCCTGACTCCTCACGTAGATGACAACTCCTAGGCCTTCACCGGCACGAGCGATCGGCGAGCGCTCGCGATCGTGCCACCGACGTAGCTCAGAGGAACCAGCGACAGCAGAAACGTCAGGTGATACCAGACCGGGAACTTGTTCCAGAGCGTGATGTGTTCGGGGATGAACGCGATGAGCAGAACGACACCGGACAGGAGCGTGGCAACCATCGAGTGTCTCGAGACGAGCGCTGTGACATACCCCATGACGAGCGTCGCGAACGCGCCGATCGAGAGACGAGCACACATCATCGGCAGCGTGAACGTCATCGCGTCGGCCACGCTCGCATACGCCGGCCACGACGCTCGCATGATCGGTCCCGCGACCGTCACGATGATGACCCACACCACCAGCCCCGCGATGACGCCGAGAGCTCCTCTAGCCATGAGGGAAGTCTAGAGAGACTCGTCGCAGCGGGTCTTGTAAAAATCGGCCACGGACTGCGATGAGAGGTGGCCTGGAGTGGCGGCAGCCAATTGCGTCATGTCCAGGGTCAGGTGCGCCTGATCGAAGTAGCCGTTCTCGGTTGCCAGCGCCGCACCCGATCGTCCTGGCGACTGCTCCATCTGCTCGAGCGCCGTCTGGAATCTCGCGATCCGAGCCCAGCGCTTTGCCCCGTACCCGACCCAGGTTCGCATCAGGCGGTTCAGATGACGCTGGCTGACACCACAGTCGGCGGCGACATCGGCGACACGTACGGCGCCCCGCGCGCGCTCGATTGCGCGGAGGACGTTTGCGACGACAGCGTGGACGTCGACGCGCGCCAGGCGCTCGATGAGAAAACGCTCCAGCACCTCGATGTGCTGCTCGGGGGGGCGTGAGGGACACACTTCGCACGCCAGCGCGCCGTACGCGCGTCCTCTCAAGGAGATGCGACGACCCACCATCGCGTCGGCAGGAATCCCGCTCACGAGAAACGCCACACCGGGACGAAGCCGGATACCGATCAGCGTCGCCGGCGCTGAGAATCGCCGCACCTGCGGCTCGACCAACGGCCCGCGCAGGACCCAGGCAGACGATCGCCCATTCTGCAGCTGAATCGAAATCGACGTGCTGCCGTCCGGCACGACGCGAATCATCGCGCCGCGCTCGGCCCTGATGATCCAGAAGCATCCCACGTACGGTCGCAACGCGTCGGCCGCTTCAATGAATCGCGTCTCGGCGCGATGGACGACCGTACTGGTGATGCTCATGATGTGAACCGCGACTCGATGCGCTCTATTTCACGGGAGCGGCGATCCACCACGTGACGCCGTTCCGATCGATGACTCCCGCATTGCGGTGGCCGTACGGTTTGTCTTCGGGCTTGCTTTCGGACGCAGCCCCGGCAGCCAGTGCCCGCGCGTAGGTCGCGTCGACGTCCTTGACCCAGAGGTAGAACGCGGCCGTGCGCGGCGTCCATTGTCCGCCCGCCTGCCCGAGCATGACCAGTGAATCGCCGACCTCGACTTCCGCGTGCATGACGGTGTTGTCCTGATTGCGCTGACACGAGACCTCAGTCGCGTCGAACGCCGTTTTCAGGAAGCTCAGCTCGTCGTCCGCATTTGGGACGAGGAGATAGGGAGTGACGGTGCGATACGTGTCTTTGACTTGTGCCATGGCGCTATGCTCTCAAACAACCGCAACGTCGGATTGTAGGAATTTGACGTGGTTCTGAAACGCAGTGCGGGCGCCCTGGTAGCCGGTCGGCGTGAGGCCCGCAAACGATCGGAATTCGTGAATGAAATGTGCCTGATCGTAGTAGCCGCATTCGAGCGCGACCTGCGGCCAGTCGACGAGATGCCCTCGATGGGCCCGCGTCACCGCCCGTTGGAAGCGGCGAATGCGGCAATAGCGTTTGGGTGAAAAGCCGACTTCGGACCTGAAGCGCTCGATGAAGCGCTTCGCGCTCATGCCGATCGCATCGGTCACCGCTGCGATGTTCGTCGTCAGCGGGGCGCGATCGAAGGCGCGCAGCGCAAACGCGACCGCCGGATGCACGCCGGCGGGTCGCAGCACCTCGCTGAGCGCGCGCTCGATTACATCGAGCTGCGCGTCAGGATCGTTTCGTTCGAGCAGCTGATCGCGCAAATCGCTCGCCCGGCGACGGCCCCAGAGCAGTTCCAGTGACGTGTCGGCGTCGCTCGTCTCGTGCGCGGGAGCGCTGAAGAACGCCGCGACGCCACCTGGCTTGAACGCCACGCCGGCCACGCATTCCTGTTCGGACGTATCGATGATCTGAAAACGCGACTGCACTCCGGTGAGGACCGTGCCGTCGGTGACGGTCACGTCGAGCGGCTCCTCCGGATCGTAGATGCGCGTCTCGTCCTCTTTCAGATTGACGATCAACTGCGCGGCGCCCGTCGGGAGCACGCGCTCGAGCGCAACCGGGCGCGGATCGTTCCGGCACAACCAGATCACGTTGACGAACGCATCGAGCGGCGGTCGAGGAACGCGGTGATGGAACTGCATGAGCCTGACTCCATCGCGGGGTTTCAAGGGGTCGAAGACATCGTACTTGCTCGAGGCCTCGCAAACAAACAGTCGTAGTGTCCGGCTTCCTTGCCCGCCGTAGCGCGAGCGCGAAGCGGGAGCCGGACCTTGGTGCGCACCTCCATGTCACTGCATGTGCACTCCCGGTTGGCGCAATCGGAGTCGAGCGTAGAGATCAATGACGACGAGCGACTGCAGCCCGTACCGCCGACCAGCACCCGACTGGCTGACGCATTCCTCCGCGTCGCGATCCGCTCGCCGGCCAACGGGCTCTCCGGCGGATGCCTTCCGGTGTCTCGCCGCTCCCCCGTCGCGAAGACCTGACGCTGTCGCTCCTCCGCCGCAGCTCGCGGCGCCTGCGAGTCCGTTGGCGACTCTCGCGTACGCGGCTCGCTCCACGCGGCACTCCGGAATACATCAGCCAGTCGGGTGCTGCTGACTCGTGACACTACCTCTCATTCGCGGGCTGTTGCGCCAGCCAGGTTGATGCATCCTGGAGCGCGGCGTGGAGCGAGCCGCGCAGGAATGCCGCCAACCGCATCGGAGGCGCTGCGAGCCGCGGGTGAGAAGCAACCGCGTCAGCCCCTTGCGACGACGGAGCGGCGAGACACCGTAAGGCAGTCGCCGGAGATGCCGCTCCACCCCACCGCGCAAGCGTGCGCGGCGGGGACCCCGGTGTTGGCCGGCGAGCGGATCGCCGCGCGGAAGGATGCGTCAATCTGGTTGGCGCAATCGGAGTCGAGTGAAAGAGATCAGGGACGGGAGCGACGGCGGCCGGCGACTATCGCGTACGCGGCTTGCTCCACGCGGCGACTCCGTGATGCATCAACCTGACTGGCGCTTCTATCGCTGACCGTACCAGTGAGTCCCGTTCCGGACCGCGCGGATATAATCGGCGAACTTTCATCTACGCATGGTGAGTCCGGGCACGTCGATCGGGTCGTACGAAGTTGTCTCGCTGCTTGGGTCCGGTGGCATGGGCGCCGTGTATCGTGCGCGCGACTCGCGGCGCAAGCGCGACGTGGCGCTCAAGATCCTCCCCGACATCTTTGCCGGACACCCTGACCGCTTGAGCAGATTTCAACGCGAGGCCGAAGTGCTCGCCTCGCTCAAGCACAAGAATGTCGCCGGCATGTATGGCATCGAGGAGTCCGGCGCGCGCCGCGCGCTCGTCCTCGAGCTGGTCGAAGGGGAGACACTCGCCGATCGGATCACGCGCGGGCCGATTCCACCCGACCAGGCACTTCCGATCGCCAGCCAGATCGCGGAGGCGCTCGAATACGCCCACGAACACGGCGTCGTCCATCGCGACCTGAAACCGTCGAACATCAAGATCACGCCCAATGGGGCCGTGAAGGTGCTCGACTTCGGTCTCGCGAAATGGTCCGCGGATGGCCCATTGATATCCGCCGATGCGACCGCATCCCCGACCATCACGCAGATGTCGCGCGTCGGCGTGGTGATCGGCACGGCCGCCTACATGAGCCCCGAGCAGGTCCGCGGGAAACAAGCGGACAAACGCAGCGACGTGTGGGCGTTCGGTTGCGTCCTTTACGAGATGCTCGCCGGACGGCGCGCGGTCGAAGGCGACGAGGTCAGCGACATCCTCGCCAACGTGCTGAAATCGTCGATCGACTGGACGCGACTTCCCGCACAGATGCCCGCGTCGATTCGTCGTCTGCTTCGGGACTGCCTCGAGAAGGATCGCGCGCAGCGGCTGCCGGACCTCACCGTCGCGAAGGTCGAGATCGCCGACGCTTCGAAGCGCGCCGTCGAACCGACGACGCCCACACGTGCGAGGAGGCGACGAGGTTGGATCCCGTGGGCGATCGCGACCATTGGTCTGCTGGCGGCCGCAGTCGCCGTTGCTTTCTGGGCGCCGTGGCGAACCGCTCCCGCCGCAGCACCCTTACGGATGACGGTGGCGCTGGGGGCGGATGCGTCGCTCGCCGGTGGAGTCGGGTCGGCCAAAACCGTGTTGTCGCCAGACGGCAGCACCATGGCGTTCGTGGCCAGGGAGGGTCAGCGCACGCAGCTGTACGTACGCCACTTGGATCAGCTGCGCGCCACGCCGCTCGCAGGAACCGACGATGCGAGCAGTCCGGTCTTCTCGCCCGACGGACAGTGGATTGCTTTCCATAGTGGTGGGAAGCTGAAGAAGATTCCGGTCAACGGAGGTGCGGCGGTGACGCTGACCGACGCATCATCGTTGGGCCTCACCTGGACCGACCGGGACACCATCGTCTTTCAGCCAGGTCCGAATCGAGGGCACGGCGCGCTGTTCGAAGTACCGGTGAGCGGTGGCGATGCGGTCGCCGTCACCGCACAGGGCGACGGATTTCACCTTTGGCCCCAGGCACTCCGGGGCACCAATGTTGTTCTCTTCACAGTGCTGCGGGCGGCCGGCCCGAATGCCGTGAATCAAGCCGACATCGTTGCACAGCGAATCCCGAACGGAGAGAAGAGGATTGTGCGACAGGGCGGCCACTACGCTCGGTACGCTGAAAGCGGCCATCTTCTTTACATGAGCAACGGGACGCTCTTTGCCGCGCCGTTCGATCGCAACACGCTGAGGCTGACGGCTGGCGCGGTCCCGGTCGTCGAGCAGGTGTCGTGGGAGGCGCTGCGCGGCGCGTCGGAGTTCTCGGTCTCGCAGAACGGTACGCTCGTGTTCACACCTCCCGCGGCGCCGTCCTCTCCCGTCTCGACGTTGAACTGGCTGGACCGGACTGACATCGTGATGCCGCTCAAAGCGTTTTCCGGTTCTTGGGGCATGCCGCGGTTTGCCCCTGACGGCCGCCGGCTTGCGATCGTGAGAGGAGGCGAGGACGGGAACCTCGATGTGTGGACCTACGATCTGGAGAGCGACACGCTCACGCGAATCACGGACGATGCTGCCCCGGATCTCTCGCCGATCTGGACGCGCGACGGGCAGCGGATCACGTTCGGATCGTCGCGCGGCAGTCGACCGAACGTAACCAATCTGTACTGGCAGCGTGCCGATGGCACTGGAGAACCGCAGCGGTTGACCGAGAGCGAGCGCACGCAGCTTCCGAGTTCGTGGCACCCCACTCGTCCGCTGCTGGCACTCAGCGAGGGAGACCAGGGCGGGGCTCAACGCGTGATGATCCTCGAGCTCGAAGGAGACGACGCGCACGGGTGGAAGCCCAAACCGCCCACTGAGTTCGTGGGCGGCGCATATCGCAACACCATGCCGATGTTCTCTCCGGACGGACGCTGGCTGGCGTATCTGTCGAACAAGACCGGTTCGTTCGAGCTGTACGTGCGGCCGTTTCCCGGGCCGGGCAACGAAGTACAGATCTCGAGCGGTGGTGCCAGCGATCCGAGATGGTCATCGACGCAGCAGGAGATCTTGTACAGCACGTTCAATCAGGCGACGAATCCGACCGGACAGATCATGGCTGCGGCGTATTCCGTTGCCGGCGGCACATTCAAGCCGGAGAAGCCCCGGCTCTGGTCGGCGCGCACGATCGCGGCGCCGCCGCTTCAGGGGTACGGGCAGTTCCTCGATCTCCATCCGGACGGGCTGCGTGTTGCAGTCAGCCTGCCTGAAGGCGCTCAGGACGAGACGTCGCAGAAATCACCATCCACTGTGGTGTTCATCCTGAACTTCTTCGAAGAACTCCGCCGGCGCGCGCCGCTCGCGCGGTAGGCCACACGGAGAGACACGGAGAATGAGGGCCACGGCTCCGCCATCGCCACCGGAAACGGGGACGGCGGAGGAAACGGAGAAAGGCATCAACACGGATCTCTCCGCAATTCGTTTCCCAATTTTCATTGTGTACGGGGTGAGCTGCGCTCATGACGACTCCATGGTCCAATCCTCCGTGTTCTCCGTGGCCATGAGACAGAATGAGCCGTGCCCGTCACGCTGCTGGAACTCTTGGGCCTCGTCATCGGGTCGCTGTTCGTCGCGATCGGTGCGGTGGCCGGCGCCGGTGCGTGGAGCGCCTATCCTCGCGTCAATCGCAGCGCGGCCTGGTTCGGCGTCTTCTGCGTGCTCTACGGTGTGCGCATGCTGGCGGGATCCGAGCTGCTCCAGGCGGCGACCGGGTGGCCGCCTGCACTGCTCCTGGCGGTACGAGCCGACATCACCTACACGATCCTGGTTCCCGCGACGCTCTTCATAGAATCGATCGTGGGACCAGGCAGGTACGCGCTCCTTCGCCGTACCTGGCAGGCGCTGGCGATCGCCGGGGGCGTGGCCATCCTGATCGATCTGCTCACCCGTCCGCGTACCGCGATCGACATCAACCCGCCGCTCGTCGTGCTCAGTTTCGTCAGCTGGTTATGGCATCTTCGCGCGGCGACGCGAGCGACGACCGGGCCGTGGTCGCACGAAGTTCGCGCCGTCGTGGCGGCCGGCGCAGTCCTCGCGGTCGCCGCGCTGTTTGAAACCATCTTCGGTGCGGGCAGGCTTGGCGAGGTCGTCATCGAGCCGCTCGCGATGCTGCTGTTTGCCAGCGCCCTGGGCTGGTACGTGCTCACACGCGCGCGTCAGCAGGAGCTGTCGTACGCGGCGTTGTCGCGCGAGCTCGATCTCGCCCGGACGATTCAACAATCACTCCTGCCTCAGAGCATGCCGGACGTGCGCGGCTTGCGGGTCGCCGGAGCGTATGTCCCGATGAGCGCGGTCGCGGGCGATTTCTACGACGTGATTCAACTGCCCGGCGGGCGGGCGCTGGTGCTGGTCGCCGACGTGTCGGGGCACGGCGTCCCTGCCGCGCTGATCGCGTCGATGGTGAAAGTGGCGGTCGCCGCGGAGGCCGATCGCCACGAACGTCCCGGTGACATCCTGACCGGGATCAACCGGGCGCTGACCGGGAAGTTCGATCGCGCCTATGTGACCGCCTGTTGCGTGATTGCCGACGTGAAGCGACACGCGGTGCTCTATGCCGCCGCGGGGCATCCGCCGCCGCTGATGCGGCGCAGCGATGGACGGATCGAGCCGCTCGACCAGGGCGGCGTCGTGCTGACCTTGATGCCGTCGATCACCTACGCGACGCACGAGGTTCCCTTCGCGCCTGGCGATCGGCTCGTGATGTATACGGATGGCCTCACCGAGGCCGCGCGCGCCGACGGGGACGAGTTCTTCGGCGACGCGGAGCTTGCCCGCGTTGTAAGCTCGACTCCGCTGACCGAGGATCTGCTGCGCACGGTCCAGGAGGGACATCGACGCTGGATCGGCGACGGCACGCCGGTCGGCGACGACATCTCGATTGTGGTCATCGAACACGTCGCGGATCACGCGATGGCAGGAGGATGAATGAACCGACTACGGCGATGGTGGCCTGACGTGCTCGTCATCGTCGGCGTCGCGTGGCTGTCGTTTGCATGCTCCGCGTACGGAGGCGACGGCGACATCGACGGCCAGCTGGACGAGGACGGAGGAGACGTATCGGGCGATTTCGCGATCGGCTACAACGATTTCGATCGGATGAACATCGCGGCGGCGTCCACCGTGACAACGATCGGCGTGCTCGCGAAGATCAACCGGCGGACGTCGTCGGCGCCGCCCGCCTAGGGCGCAGTCCTGGAGTCGCCGGTGTCACATCCTTGACCAGAACCCTCCACTATTCGATCACACGACGGCCTTACGCGGGCGAGGAGAGATTGATCAGCGAGGCACCGGGTATCCTGCGGAACGCTTCGCTGTCCGAGAGGGCCAGGGCGAGGACGCGCCGGCCGATGAAGGCGTGCTCACGCGCGAGGTTTTCGGCACGCGTACCCTGGCGTTTCTCGATTGACTCGATGAGACCGCGGTGATGCTCCTTGGCGATCGCCAGCGTTTCGTCGGCGTGCGCGAAACTCGAGGTCGGGAACACCATCGCGCTCGGCGAGGCGAACGGCAACGACACGGCGAGCTGAATCGCGCGCGTCAGCATCGCGCTCTTCGCGAGATCGATGATCGCGGAATGGAACGCCTCGTTGAGATCCATGAAGTGACCGAACGAGTCGAGCGTCAGTCGATCGAGTCGATCGATCTCGTCTTCGAGGCGTCGTAACGTATCGACCTCCGCGTCATCGATGAGCCGCTCTGCGGCCAGCCGCGCGGCGGTGCCTTCGAGCACGCCTCGAATCTCGATCGCGTCGAGCGCTTCCGACGGTGTGTAGCCGCGCACGGTGAATCCCCCGCTGGCGCTCACGTCGACCAGGCCCATGTGCGCGAGGCGCTCGAGCGCGAGTCGAATCGGCGTCCGCGAGACGCCGAGCCGCGCGACCAGCGGCAGCTCCGACATGCGTTCGCCGGGGGCGAACTCGCCGCGCATGATCGATTCCCGCAGGCTGTAGAGCGCCCGCGCGGTTTGAGACGCAACATCGGAAGGGCGAGCCAGAACCGGGAGACCGAGTGCAGGCGACTCAGGCTTGTTCGACATTTTGGTGTGGGCCCCCGCCCCGTTGGATTGCCGTATAATCGCTCGAAATTCCCGCTGGGGCTAGACCGGCTTTTTGGATCCGTTCCCGCCCTGACGTGCAGTTGCATGCAAATCGTCTAGAACGGGCGACATTCTTACCACAAAAGTCTCTGGGATCCTTGACTTTCCAGTTTCACGGTGCTTATTCTGATCCGCCCCTGTATGCAATCCCGGTTTTTCGCGTGCTCGATGCCGTAGCGCGGTAGCGGGACCCGCGCCCCTGTGTGGCCGACTATCTCTGAAGGGAAAGACGCTCTCTATGCGAATCGCGCTGAAGTGTCTAACGTTGACTCTTGTCCTACTGCTTCCGGCAACTGTGTTTGCCCAGGCTACCCTGACGGGTACCGTTCGTGACGCCTCGGGTGGCGTGCTGCCCGGGGTGACCGTCGAGGCTTCGAGCCCCGCACTCATTGAGAAAACGCGTACGGCCGTGACCGACGCGAGCGGTCAGTACCGCATCATCGATCTTCGTCCTGGCACCTACTCCATGACGTTCACGCTGCCCGGCTTCAACGCCGTGAAGCGCGACGCCATCGAGTTGACTGGTACCTCGGTCGTCACGATTCCCATCGAAATGCGGGTTGGTGGAATCGAAGAGACGATTACCGTGAGCGGTGAGACCCCGGTCGTTGACGTGCAGAGCGCGCGGCGCGAAACCGTCATCAAGTCGGACGTCATCGAGGTACTCCCGGTGACTCGAGCGGCGGGCGCCATCCTCAACATCACGCCCGGGATCGTGACTGCCGAAGTCACGGCGGGCGCGCTGGCCCCGACGATGACCGCGTTCAACGCGCGCTCGAGTGTAATCAACGCCGGCTCGGTCGCCGGTGAAGGCCGCTATGCGATGAATGGTTTCCCGGTGACCGCGGCGCGCAGCGGCGGTTTCGCGTCGATCGTCTACGACACCGTCAACGTCGACGAAATCAACATCACCGTTGGCGGCGGCCTGGGTGAAAGCGACATCGGCGGCCCGGTGATGAACATCATTCCCCGCTCCGGCGGCAACACGTTCGGCGGCACCGTGTTCTTGAACACCGCCGGCGAATGGTCGAGCGGTGACAACCTCGACGGCAATATCACGTCGCTCAACCCGACCATCACGCAAGCGGCGGGCGTCAAGAGTGCGTACGACTGGAGCGCGTCGTACGGTGGCCCGATCAAGAAAGATCGTTTGTGGTTCTACGGCAGCTACCGCGACCTGAGTACGATTGTCCCGCGTCCGGGCATTGTCAACAACGCGAACGCCGGTAATCCGGCGCGCTGGGACTGGATGCCGGGCACCGATACAGCGCAGAACGTCAAGGACCGCACGATGTGGATCGCCCGCCTCACCGCGCAGTTGGGGAAGAACCGGCTCCGGGGCAGCACCGAGTACCAGGCGCGCTGCGAAGGGACGCCGCTGAGCGCCGATACCAAGGGTTGCCACAACCGTGGCAGCGACTGGGTCGGTTTGGGCGTCGCCGGCAACAACGGCCAGTCGCCGGAAGCGACCTCCACCGCGGCTGACGGCTACTTCGACGTGCCGTACTACCTCAGTCAGTTCTCGTGGACGATGCCGGCAACGAACAAGTTGTTCTTCGAAGCGGGCTATACGCCGTTCCGGTATCAGCCCATCTTCGGTCACCCCGCGCCGGATGCGAATCTGAACTTGATTGCGGTGACGGAGCAGTCGAACGCACTTCGTTGCAATCCGGACGGCACACCCGTGTCGGTACGCGCGCTCGGTTGCACACCGGAAAACGCCGCCACGCTGCGGTGGGCGCCGGTGACGAACTTCCGCTATCGCGGTGTCCCGCAGTGGGGCCCGGCGAAGGGCAACACCGACGACGTCATGACCTCGATCTCGTATGTGACCGGTGCGCACAGCGCGAAAATCGGCTACCAGTTGCGCCGGCTCGACCTGCTCGACAAGGACCAGGCCAGCAACACGCAGCTCGAGTACCGCTTCAACCAGGGCGTGCCCAACGCCGTCGGGTACTACATGCCCGACTTCGGCCGCCGCACTATCACCAACACCAACAGCGTGTTCTTGCAGGACACGTGGACGCAC
This sequence comes from Vicinamibacterales bacterium, assembly GCA_036407095.1. GTDB lineage: Bacteria > Acidobacteriota > Vicinamibacteria > Vicinamibacterales > UBA2999 > Gp6-AA40. The sequence continues at coordinate 89,762 of DASWZV010000158.1, forward strand.
GAGCGTCTCACCCTGCAGGGCGCTCTCCGCTGGGATCGCGCGTCGAGCTACGCGCCGGTCGAATTGAACGGGACGACGCACACGTCGCCGCTCAACCCTCAGCCGATCACGATTCAACGAACCGAGGGCGTCAACGCGTACAACGACATCACGCCGCGCTTCGGTGCCGCCTACGACCTGTTCGGCAATGGCCAGACCGCGCTGAAGTTCAACTACGGCAAGTACCTCGCCTACGCGGCGAACGACGCGCCGTACACGTCGACCAACCCCGGCGCGACGATCGTCCGCAGCGTCCAGGGCGCCAACCTCCGGCCGTGGACTGACAACAACAACGACTACGTGGTCGACTGCGATCTGCTCAACCCGGCGGCCAACGGCGAGTGCGGCGTGGCGAACTCGACCGCCGCGAACTTCGGCAAGGCGTCGGCAGCGACCATCGTCGATCCGGACGTGCTGTCGGGCTGGGGCGTGCGGCCGGGCGACACGCAGTACACATTCACGATCCAGCAGCAGATCATCCCGCGCGTGTCGGCGGATTTCGCGGTCACGCACAGGAAGTTCCACGGCTTCTTCATCACCGACAACATCAACCGGCATGTCGGCGGCACGATCGACGGATCGGTGCTGGGCGCGTACGAGACCTACACGATCAACGCGCCGGTGGATAACCGCCTGCCGGGCGGCGGCGGGTATCCAATCACCGTGTACAACGCAACGGCGGCGGCGATTGCCGTGCCCGCGACGAACTACATGCGGCTCGAATCGGCGTTCGGTGATGAGCGCGACAGCCACTGGGATGGCGTCGAGTACAACGTGAACGCGCGGTTCCGCGGCGGACTGACCCTCTCGGCCGGTGCGAGCACGGGCCATGGCGCCGTCAATACCTGTGCGACGGTGCAGAAGTACGCGGGCACCAACGGCACCAACATCAGCGGCCTCAACGCGGTCAACGGCCCCGATCCGCGCTCGTGCAACAACGTCGAGCCGTGGCAGACAACGATCCGAGGGCTCGGCACCTATACCCTCCCGAAGATCGACGTGCTCGTCAGCGCCACCGTGCGTTCGGCGCCGCCGCAGGAGATCACCGCAATCTGGCAAGTGAACACGGCCGCGACGATCACGCCGATCCTCGGGCACGCACCCGCCGGTTCGGCCGCGACGACGAACATCGTGCTCACGGATTCTGATCACCGCATCTACGCGGACAACCGTCGCACGACAGTCGACATGCGGTTCGCGAAGATCGTCCGCTTCTCCGGGCGGCGCGCCGATGTCGGCGTCGACCTGAACAATGCATTCAACACGAACTACGCGACGGGGTACAACGGGACGTTCATCAACGGCACCGACCAGCCGAACGTCGTCCGGCCGAGCGGCTTCCTGACGCCGACGTCGATCTACAACCCGCGGTTCGTGCGGTTCAACGTAACGTTGAACTTCTAGAATCGCAGGCCGGGTCTGAAGAACGAGACCCGGCCCTACGAGAGCAGGAGAAAGGGGCCAGGGAAACCTGGCCCCTTTTCTTTTGCGACGTGAGAGATGTCGGTGGATTGACGCAGGTAGAGCGCGCGGAGGGAGCAGAGGACGCGGAGAAGAGCGCTCACGCAGAGATCGCCGGGGAGCGGAGAACGCAGAGGGCTTCGGCGACTGGTGGCCCGCGCTCAGCGCGGGATGGGCCGAGAGGAAGCCACGAACACGAGCGCCCGAGGATGACATGTGGCGTTCGTGCTCGCGGCTTCCTCTCGACCCATACGCCGGCTTATAGCCGGCGTCCACCGGTCGCCTCCGCGATCTCTGCGCCTCGGCGATCTCCGCGTGTGACGCTCTTCCCTGAGCTCTCTGCCTTCTCTGCGATCGGCAAAATTCAGTTCGCCGCCCCCTATCGCGCCGGACAGTCCGGCACGCGGACGCGTGCGGACGCGGCCGCGCGGCGCAGGTCGGCGAGAAATTCCTGCGCCGACTGATGTCGGGGATCCTCGCCAAGGATGTGACAGACAGCAGCCGTCGCCTCGTCGAGACGCCCCGCCGCGGCGGCGGCGCTCGCGAGGTTCATGAACGCAGAGCCGTTTCGCGGTTCGCGCTCCGCGACGCTGCGGAGGAGCGGCAGTGCCTCTGACACCCGGCCCAGACGCAGCAGCGTGAGGGCGTCATTCGTCTGCGCGCCCGAGTGGTGGGGTTGCGCCGCGAGGACACGCTGGTATTCCGCGTGTGCGTCCGGCAGATCGCCGGCGGCACGCAGTTCGTCCGCGCGCGAGAGTCGCGGCGCCACGTCGTCTGGTGTCAACGCGGCAATCTGCGCAAAGACATCCGCCGCTTCGTAATGGCGTCGCTGCTGCGCCAGCGCACGTGCAAGAACGCGCCGCCCGTCCAACGCCACGGTGGGCTCGTTCGGAGTCTCGCTGATCGCACGTTGCAGCTCGACGATCGCTTCCTCGGTTCGCCCATCGTCGAAGAGCGCGACCCCGAGCGCGTAGCGAGACAGCGGTCCCTGATCGGCGGCCGCGCGCAAGTGCTCCAGCGCTTCTGACCGTCTCCCTTCCTGCAGGAAAACCGCCGCGAGATTCCGGTGCGCCAGTCGGGATGGCCACTGTTCGAGCGAGCCGCGCCACAACCCCTCCGCTGACACGAACTCCCGATTCTGCGCCGCCGTCGTCGCGGTCAACACGACGATGGTGAAAATGGCCACTGCCATGGGTAGCGCCCGTGCGAACGCCGATCGACGACGCCGCATCCGCTCGGCGATCGCGACGATGCCGACGACAAAGAGCACCACGATGCCTGCGAGCGGCAGGTACATCCGTCGCGCGGCACCGACCTCGGTAGCAATCGGCACGATCGATGACGTCGGCGCCAACGTCAGGAACACCCACACCGCAGGAAACCCGAGTTCAGGCCGGCGTTGCCACAGCCAGATCGCCGCAACCACCAGCGACGGCGCAACGAGGCCTATCGCCCCGACGTCCGTCAGCGTGAGAAGTTGTGCTTCTCCGAACGCAAACAACAGATGGTCCGGCCACACCACGAGACGGAGGTATTCGGGGATGACCAGCGCCTGATTCAGCAGATACGTCCACGGCGAAAGGCCGGTGGAAAATCCTGCGGACGCCGAGTGAGGCGCATCGAACAACAGAACCGCCAGCACTGCCCACGTCGCGGCAAGGCCGGCGTAGAGGCGCCACCGCTCTCTCAGCGCGGTCGCGAATCGATCATAGATGTAGGCCCGATCGTAGAGCAGGACGGCAACGGGCGCAGTGACCATCGATTCCTTGCACGCCATGCCGATGCCGCACGCGACGACGGCGACCACGGCCCAAGCCGAGCCGTGCGCCGCGCGAATAGCAGCGGCCAGCACGGCGAAGTAACAGACGGCCATGAGTACTTCGGACCGGCCGGAAACGTAGGTGACCGCACCGATCTGGATTGGATGCACCGCCCAGATGGCTGCCGTTGCGGTGGCAATGAGATCCGCCTGCGATTCGAGGCCGACTGCCGGCAACCGGAGCGTCCAGCGGACGATCCCGAATAGCAGGAGCGCGGCGACGAGATGCAGCGCGATGTTGGTGGCGTGATAGCCGGAGACGTTCAGACCTGACATTGCGTAGTCGACGGCGAACGACAGATTCAGCAAAGGCCGCCCGGAGGTCGGCGTGGCGTTGGGCGGCGGCGACAGCACGAGATGAAAGTCCGACAGGTGCTTGATGCTGTCGTTCTCCACGATCGTGCTCAGGTCGTCGTACTGAAAAGGGGTCTGGAGACCCGTGCTGTACGCCGCGATGACCGCGACAGCGATGATACCGGCGCTGAGCCAGGCTATGGACTTGGACGAGACGGGCACTTCCGAACGAGTGTACCAACTCGAACGTCGACTCAGCCACAGATCACGAAAGCGCTCTCAGGTACGCGGGATAAAGCGAAGTCAATCGTCAGCGCTTCGGCGCGCGGTTGCACGCCAGCGTCCGTCGTAGTCCTTCCTCGTAGTCGACGAGCTCGGAGTATCCCAGCTCGGCACGGATTCGCGTCGTGTCGTACACGATGTCCTGATCGAAATTGACGTTCATCGTTGTCGCCTCGGGGATCGAGAAAGACGGTAAGTGCGTCAGCCGCTCGGCGACGGTCGGCGTGTCCTTCTCACCGACGTTGTAGATGCCCGCTGCAGCCGGGTGGAGAGCCGCAAGGACAATCGCCTGGGCGACGTTCTCGACGTAGCCGTGCGTCCAGCGCCAGTGCGGCTGATGGCGGAACGAGTAGACGGTCGCAAGGTCGGCGTTTTCCTCTGGTCCATACACTTTTGGCAGTCGCAAGACGACAGCGCGCGTAGGGCCGGCCAGGAACACCCGCTCGACGAGGAGCTTCTCGTAGGAGTAGACCCACTCGTCCGGCGAGCGCGCCTGCTTCCTGTATGGATACAACACCGATCGCACCGCGGATGATTCCGTCAACGCGTCGTGTTCAACCGGACCACCCTCGACACCGTTGAAGCGCCCGTACGCGCGGTACACGTCGCCGCTGCTCAGCGCGACCAGACGACCGACGCTCCTGCCAAACGCGTCGACGGCCGCCTGCGCGTCACGTTCACCAACAGGAATCATGTGAACGACGACATCGAGCGGCAGCTCCCGCACGGCGGACGGAAACGACAACACCGGCATGGCCGCAGCCAGATCGTGAATGTGGCGCACGCCGCCGGGAAGATCGACCTCGTGTTCGCCACGATGGAAGACCGTGACGTCGTGACCCTGCTCGTGCAGCTGGCGCACGACATACGGACCGATGAATTTCGTACCGCCGATGACGAGGATCTGCACGACGGGAAATCGAGACTATGGGATCGTACTAGCTCCTCGACAAGGAGAACAACGAATGTATGGACTGATCGGTAAGATGACGACGGTGGCGGGAAAGCGGGACGAGCTGGTGGCGATTTTGCTGGAAGGGACGACCGGTATGCCAGGTTGCCTCAGCTACATCATCGCGATCGATCCCGATGACGACGATGGCATCTGGATCACGGAAGCGTGGGACAGCCGCGCAAGCCACGAGGCATCGCTCTCGTTGCCGTCGGTGAAGAACGCCATTGCCAAAGGGAGACCGCTGATCGCCGGCTTCAGCAACCGCGTCGTGACGACGCCGGTCGGTGGTCTTGGGTTGGGAACTCCATGAAAGACTGAAATGCGAAAATCAAAAACCAGGCTCAGAACTGACCGAACGTCATAACCACGTAACCCTGAAAACCTTGATCGAACTGATCGATCGTGACGCCAAACGCCATCGGCACGGCCAGCGCCAGCGTCTCGTGCGACCGCAGCGCGAACAGGAGACGGCGCACACCTTCGGCGCCGTGCTGCGCAGCGACGAAATCGAAGACGGCATGCGCCCAATGCCGATCGGTGGACGTGAGGCTTGCCACCGCCGGGACAGCGCCTGCGGCGACGGCGTCGCGCACCAGACGCAGGTCGGTCGCCGCCCACGCGCCGCGTTCGTATTCCGCAAGACCCTCGATCAGGACAGGCTCGAGGCGGCTGGTCTCGGGAACGATCTCGAGTGCGAACTCGTGCGTGAGCTCGTGCACGATGAGATCGGGACGCTGTGCGAGTGACTCCAGCGAGATCAGGAGCCGGTTGCCACCATCCTGCGTGAAAGAGGCGGTCGCCTGTGCATTCGCCGCGGAGAGATCGCGATCGCGCGGCACCAGGATGATCCGCACCCGCCGTGGCATGTCGAACTTGAGTGCGGCGCTGAGTTGTACGTACGCCGCTTCGGCATCGCTGGCCGCCTCGCTCACGCGGTCGACCGGCAGGTCGTTGTGAAAGACGTCGAAGTGATAGGTCGAATACACGGACCACGCCGTCTGGCCGCTCCCTGGCGACGGCACGTTCTGAACGGGCGCTGCAGTTGGCCTCGCTGCCGCACAGACGACAACGAGTACGGCACATGCGGCCGCCGCGCAGGCCAACCGCGCGCGCGACGGATGCGTCGCTGAGGGACGGGCAAGCATCCCGAGCCGCTCCTGCAACCCTGTACCTGGCATCGCAGTCGCCAGCGGGGTGATGCGGCCGCCGGCGTCGGTGGCACGTCTGGCGAACCGCAAGAGGCACTCCGCGTATACGTCGCTGTCGTGACCGCGCGAGATCACCATCGCATCGCACGCCTGCTCGGAAAGCTGTGCGATCTTCCGCGGCAGCCACCATGCCAGCGGGTAGAACCAGAAGATCGCGCGGTTGACCAGCGCGATGACCACGACGAGCGGATCGCGCCGGCGCACGTGCTCTTCCTCGTGCGCCAGCACCGCCGACAGATCTGCTTCGCCCCACGTCGCCCAGTCCGGCGGCAGGACGATCGCCGGAGCGAGCGTTCCGACAGTCATCGGGGTCACGCATGCCGGATGTGTCAGTCGTCCCTGTTCCTGAACCGCACCGCGGCGGATTGCATGCGCCCGCCGCAGCCCGATCGCAAGCCGCAGCAGCATGATCGTCACGCCTGCGAAGTACACCACCGCGGTCGCGGCTCTCCACGTCACGAATCCCGAGGTTCCATTCGCTCCGGATGCTGACGCCATCGAGTCCGTGTCCGGTTTCACAGCCACGTCGTCTGCAGTTGGCGCGACGGTTCCGGTCGAGACATGCGATGGCATCACGGGCAGCGCGAACTCCAGACGCCATGCCACCACGACAGGCAGCAGGAGCATCACAACGACCACGGCGGTCCACACGTCATGAACCAGCCGCGGCGAACGGATCTGGAGGATGCGCAGCAGGACGACGACGCCGCAGGCGAGCGCCGTCACTCGGACTGCAGATTCGACGAGGATGTCCATTGTCATCGTCCTTTCTTCGAGCTCTTCTGCGCGCGCTCCCGCGCACGATTCTTGATGCTGGCTTCGAGCGCCTCGAGCTCCGCTTCGCTGAGAACATCCGCTTCGACGAGGCCGGTGACCAGCTCCTCGACGGAGCCGTGGCAGAAGCGATCGAGGATGTGCCGCACGGCGCGTGCGGCGACGCTGCGCGGCGCCTCCACCGCCCGATAGATGAAGGCCCGCCCGTCGACCTCGTGCTCGACGTACCCCTTCTGCTCGAGCCGACGGAGCACGGTGCGGATGGTGACCTCTTTGAGCTCCCGCTGACGCGACACCGCCAGGTGCACGGTTTCCACCGAGCAGGGACCCGACGCCCACACCGCCTCCATCGCCTGATGTTCGAGCTCGCTCAGCGCAGGGCGGGTGCGCGCGCGTGACCGGTGTCGCTTCATATGTTACATCTTGTAACTGTACAACATGTCGCATGTCAAGCGCGGCGACTGGGAGGAAACGGAGAGAAGCATTCACACGGAGGTAACGGGGGAAACGGAGAAGACCGATTCATACTCCGTTTGCCCCGTTACCCCCGTGTGAAAATCCTCCGTTCTCTCCGTGTTGTCGCCTTCAGGCCGAGTTGTGCGAAGTCGTTCCTTTGCTCTCCGACTCGACATGGTGGTTGATCATCTCAGCCCCGAGCATGTCGAATGCGCGCCGTTTCGAGAAGTGTCGTTCGCATGGCGACACTTCCTGCTATCGTGTGCGGTGTGGCGATCTCTCGTCATGAGTTCGAAGTCAAAAGAAGAGTCTTCCCATGCCCCTCGTCCATCGCACTTCAAAGCAAGTCGTCAACGGCCACGAGTACCCGTTAGGCGCGACCGTCGTCGATGGCGGCGTGAACTTCGCGCTCTACTCGCGCAACGCGTCGGCCGTGTTCCTGCTGCTGTTCGACAACGCGCACGGCGCACCGACGGACGTCATCGAGCTGCAGAACCGCGACAAGTTCATCTGGCACGCCGAAGTCCGCGGCGTGGGCGACGGACAGCTCTACGGCTACAAAGTGCAGGGCGAGTACCGGCCGGAGTGGGGTCTGCGGTTCAACGACGCGAAGCTGCTGCTCGATCCGTATGCGAAGGCGGTCACCGGAAAGTTCCGCAACGAGAACAATCTGCTGCTGGCCTACGACCCGCGGCCGGGCGCCGGCGAGTTCACGATCGACCAGCGCGACACGGCGGCCTCGTCACCGAAGTCGATCGTCGTGGACGACGCGGCGTTCGACTGGAAGGGCGAACGATCGCCGGACCTCAAGCTCGAGCAGCTCTTCATCTATGAGGTGCACGTCAAAGGCTTCACCGCGCACCCGACCTCGAAGGTCTCGTCGCCGGGAACGTACCTCGGCTTCATCGAGAAGATTCCGCATCTGCAGCGGCTCGGCGTGAACGCGGTCGAGCTCCTGCCCGTCCACGAGTACTACGTCGACGACTTTCTGATCGATCGCGGCCTCACCAACTCCTGGGGCTACAACTCGATCGGGTTCTTCGCGCCCGAGTCGTCGTACTCGACCGGCCGCACGCCGGGTTGTCAGGTGACGGAGTTCAAAACGCTCGTGCGCGCGCTGCACAACGCCGGCATCAAGGTGCTGCTCGACGTCGTCTACAACCACACGGCTGAAGGCAGCGAGCTGGGACCGAGCCTTGCGTTCCGCGGCATCGACAATCCGAGCTACTACAGCCTGACCGGACCGCCCGATCAGTCGCGCCGCTGGTACATGAACTTCACCGGCTGCGGCAACAGTCTCAATTTCGACAGCCCGGCCGTGATTCGTCTGGTCATGGACTCGCTGCGCTACTGGGTCGAGGCGATGCACGTCGACGGATTCAGATTCGATCTTGCCTCCGTGCTCGGGCGCTCCGAGACCGGCGCGTTTCGATCGTCGGGTCCGTTCTTCGACGCCGTCGCGCAGGATCCGGTGCTCAGCCGCGCGATTCTCATCGCCGAGCCCTGGGACATCGGCACGTATCAGGTCGGCAATTTCCCGGTGGACTGGTCGGAGTGGAACGGCCGCTTCCGCGACACCGTGCGTCGTTTCGACAAGGGCGATGGCGGGCAGCTCGCGGATCTCGGCTGGCGGCTCACCGGATCGGCGGACCTGTACGGCGAGGACGGCCGCTCGGCCTACAACAGCATCAACTTCATCACCTGTCACGACGGCTTCACCCTGCACGATCTCGTCTCGTACAACGGCAAGCACAACGAGGCGAACGGCGAGAACAACAACGACGGCTCCAACGACAACAACTCCTGGAACTGCGGCGCCGAGGGCGACACCGCGGACGCGAACGTGCTGAAGCTGCGGCGTCAGCTCATGAAAAACCACGCGTGCGCACTGCTGTTTGCGTCCGGCACGCCGATGCTGCTCGGCGGCGACGAATTCGCCCGGACGCAGAAGGGCAACAACAACGCGTACTGTCAGGACAATCCGATCAGCTGGTTCGACTGGGATCTGGCGGCGAAGAACGACGACCTCGTCGAGTTCTTCCGCAAGGCGATCGGTTTCGTGCGCCGCTATCCGATCCTGCAGCGCCGCAGGTTCGCACTCGGCGAGGATCTCGACGACGACAAGATTCCGGACCTGGCGTGGTTCGGCAGCAACGGCAACGGCGGCGGCCCGCACTGGCGCGATCCGGAGGCCCGCACCATCTGCCTGCAGCTCGACGCGAGCACGGAGCGCGGCGAGCTTACGGGCGAGCGCCTCTTCCTCATTCTCAACGCGCACTTCGAGTCGCAGAGGGTGAACCTGCCGCCACTCGATAACGGCGGACGCTGGCGCCGGGCGATCGACACGAGCCTCGCGGCGGGCGTGGACTTTGCCGAGGACGGGAAGGAGATTCCGCTCGATCCGGCGGAGTTCTACATTGCGAGTCCACGCAGTACCGTGGTGCTGGTTGGAGAATAGACCACCCACTCACCCGGTGCCGACTGCGCGCGCGGCGCCGTGAATCAGGGACCAGCGCTCGGATTCACGACATTCTGGCGCATAATCTCAGCGCCAGCCAGTCTGCGAACCGAGACCGCATCATGTCCTTGAGGCCCCGCTTCCTGACGCTCGTGCTCATGTTCGCGCTCGCGTCAGGCATATTCCGCGCGCAGGACGCGCGCGTCACGGTTATTGAAGGCGTAACGCTGATCGACGGCACCGCAAGAGGACCGACGCAGGATGCGGTGATCGTCATCGATGGGGCGCGAATTACCCAGGTCGGCGCCCGCAAGGCAATCACCACTCCTCAAAACGCGACCATCATCGACGGAAAGGGCCGGTTCGTCATTCCCGGCCTGGCCGACATGCACCACCATCTCCTCAGTGGCAGCGCGTTCCCCCGGCCAAATCGTCAGACTCACCTTCGCCGGATGCTGGCAGTCGGTGTAACCACCATCTTCAATCCTTCGCTGAATCTGAAGGACTTCGCGATGTTGAAAGCGGCCGCGGAAGAGGACGCGTCACCGTTCCCGCGCTTCTTCAGCACCGGACCCATGATCTCGGTCAAAGGTGACCTGATGGCGGCTCTCGAAGGAGGTGCCAGTCCAGAGACCCCGGCGGATGCACGAGCCGTCGTCCGCGATCTCAAAGCGGCCGGCGTCGACGCGATCAAGGTCATGCGAGACGACATGAGCTGGGGAACGAAGCAAAGATTTCCGGTGATGAAGGAGGACGTGCTGAAAGCGCTGGTGATGGAAGCGCATCAACAGGGGCTCAAGGTGTTCGTGCACGCGCCCATGTCGAAGTACGCGAAGGAATCGCTGCGGGCTGGAGTCGACGGGCTCATGCACGGCGTCATCGACGAGCCCGTGGATCGGGAGTTCATCGACCTGATGAAACGCAACGGCGCCAGCTACGTCTCGACGATGACCCTGTTCAACGATATGGCCGATTTCGTCGGTTGGGCTCACCGCCAGGCACCAAATTGGGACAAGGCAGGGTTCCAACCGCCTCGCCTGTATGACGACCTCACGAGCGCGCGATCGACGCAGCAGTTCGCATCAATCTGGACCAACGCCGCTTCGGTCAAAGAGCATCTCCCGGTTCAGAGGGCCAACCTGAAGAGAGTCTTTGATGCGGGCGTGCCGATCGTCCTCGGCACTGACACCGGATTCGAGGGGATCCTGATTGGCGTTTCGACGCAGATTGAGCTGGAGCTGCTCGTCGATGCCGGTCTCGCGCCGCAGGATGCGCTCCTGGCGGCGACGGTCAACGCCGCGAGGATGGTCGGCCGCGAGAAGGAATTCGGCACGATCGAACGCGGGAAGCAGGCCGATCTCGTCATCCTCGAGGCGGATCCGCTCGCCGACATTCGCAACGTATCCCGGATCTATCGGACGTTTAAAGGGGGCGTCGCTTATGAGCCGGTCGACGTCGCCAAAACCGTTCCGCGGCCGCAGCTCCTCCCGGTCAAGTAGCCGCTGAAGCGCTCCCTGACGGTCCGGTCGAAGCGCACGAGCACGAGGCCGATGCCGTACTAACGTCCAGGTGACCTCGCGCACCTGGTGATCAGGTCACATCAGGTCCGGCAGGTAATCGCTGGCGGCCGCGACGAGAAGCACCTCGACACCCTCGTGGGTGTGAAGTTCACCATGATCGCTCCCGCCTTCAGCATGATGAAAATCGCCAGCCCGCAAGAGTCGTCCTTCGACCATGAGAGACCCCCTGATCACGTAGCACTCCTCGGGGCCCTTGTGTCGGTGGGCAGGATAGGTCGCGCCCGGTTCGCCTCTCAGCAGCATCGTTACCCGGTCCCGTGTTCTGTCGATCGCCAGGATCTTCATCTGGACGCCGGGCACCGGGCTCTGAATCCACTCTCCGTCAGTGGCCGTCACCGTGTGATGGGAGGGCACCGCAATCTTCGTGAGCAAGGAAGCCCGAACGGCGAGGGACGGCACCTCGCCAGCGGTGGTGGACGCGATCTCCACGACCGCGTCGTACAGACGAGCGACTTCGGCGTGCACGTCCCCTGGCAGCGCCGCGAGGCGTTGCTCGAGATAGCGGCGCTCGTCAGGATCGAGCGCGCCAATCGCGTCGGCCAGCGCCAGGTCCCGGAGGTCGTCCGGGATCATGCGAGGTGCTCCAGTCGCTGACGTATGGCGATCATCCCGGCGCGGATGCGTGTCTTCACTGTGCCCAGAGGCAATCCGAAGCGTGTGGCGAGCTCGCTCTGAGTATAGCCCTCGAAGAATGCTGCTTCGATGAGACAGCGCTGCTCCGCGGGGAGACCCGCCAGCGCATCGCTGACGCGTGCTCGCCGAGCGTCTGATACGACCACTCCAGGAGTGCGGACGCCTTTCGTGGATGTTCCTGCACCAGCAGTGCATTCGTTGACGCTGGGCATGGCAGCGCTGCCGCGAGTCTGTCGTGCCCGAAGGCGATCCGTCGCGCGGTTGCGCGCGAGGCGTACCAGCCATGGCTTGGGGCCGCCCAGCCGCGCGTCGTACAACTCGGCGCCCGTCCACACGCGGACGAACACTTCTTGAAGGATCTCTTCTGCCTCGACACGATCCTGTACGATTCTCACGAGCAGACTGAAGAGAAGTCGGCAGTTACGGTCGTACAGTTCCGCAAGCGCAGCGGTGTCGCGAGCGACGATGCGCTGCAGGAGACCAAGGTCAGTCTGATCGTTGTCGTGCATTTCGGCGATCACCGGCTCTGCTGTTCTCACTCGCGATTGCCTGTCTCGATCGTCAAAGCACAATAGCGTGTCCCGGAGTTCGAGTCATCGCGTCACCGTAACGTTTCGATGACGCGCGCAGAGTACATATCGAAACAGCACCACTTTTATTCCCATCGCTGTCGCTACGTTTTCGACGCCCGCCCATACCGCAGATACATCGTCGGCACGACGACCATGTTCAGGAGCGTCGACGTCATCAGGCCGCACAGGATCACAATCGCCATCGGCGTCTGAATCTCACTGCCCGACTTCCCGCCGCCAAGTGCGAGCGGGATCAGCGCCAGACCGGCCGCCATGGCGGTCATCAATATCGGTATCAGGCGCTCCTCTGCCCCGCGAATGACGGCTTCACGAAAATCGGTGACGCCATCGACCTCGATCAGGTGACGGACGTGCGAGACAAGCATGATCCCGTTGCGCGTCGCGATCCCGAAGAGCGTGATGAAACCGATCATCGACGCCACACTCAAGACACCGCCTGACAGGAACACCCCCGCGACGCCGCCGATCAGCGCGAGCGGCAGATTCAGCATGATGAGCACTGCATCGCGAGTCCGGCCGAAGGCAAGCACGAGCAGCATGAACAGCCCCGCGATCACGCCGACGCCGAGCACCATCAGCCGCCGCGACGCGCTCTGCTGGCTCTCGAACTGCCCGCCGTACTCGACACGATAGCCTGGCGGCATCGGCACTTCACGCGCGACCACACTCCGCATGTCGTCGACGACGCTTCCGAGGTCGCGTCCGGCGACGTTGGAGGAGATCACAATCCGCCGCTGCACGTTCTCCCGCAGGACCATGTTCGGGCCTTCCTCGCGCCGAACATCGGCGAGCAGACGGATCGGCACGGCCCCTCCCTGCGGCGTATCGACGGGCAGATCGCCAAGACGCGTGAAGTCCGACTGTGACGAGGGGTCGAACTTCACCACCAGATCGAAGGCGGTCGCCCGATCGAAGATCCGGCCGACGGTCGCGCCTGCGAACGCCGTCTCAACGGCCTCAGCCACATCCTCGGCACGCAGGCCATAGCGTGCGATCGCCGGTCGATTCAGCACGAACCGGACGAAGGGCACGTCCATCTGCTGCTCGAGCGAGATGTCGACCGCCCCGGGCACTCTGCTCACGACGTCGCGCACGTGCTCGCCCAGACGACGCAGCGTCGGGAGATCGTCGCCGAAGATCTTGACGGCGATGTTGGCGCGCGTGCCGGACAACATGTGATCGATGCGGTGCGAGATCGGCTGCCCGATCGTGACGTTCGTCCCGGGCAGCGTCGAGAAACCGCGCCGCAGATCCGCGAGAAGCTCGCTGCGCGAGCGGCCGGTCTCCTTCAGCCCGACATCGATCTCCGCCGCTTCCACGCCCTGCACGTGCTCGTCGTACTCGGCGCGTCCGGTGCGCCGTGCTGTGGCAACCACTTCCTTCTGCGAGTGAAGGATCTGCTCGACCCGCCGGCCGATCTCGTCCGACTTCTGGAGCGACGTGCCGGGAAGCGTGTTCGCCTGGACGGTCAGAGAGCCCTCATGGAACTCCGGCAAGAACGCCGAGCCCATTCTGGTCATGGCTGCGACGGCGATCAGGAGCAGCAGTGCCGACGCGGCGAGGACAAGACGAGGGTGGTCGAGTGCACGCGGCAGATCTCTGGCGTAACGCGCTTTCAGCGCGCGAGACAGCCAGCCATCGTGCCCCTGCAGAATCGAGCGAGCCTTCGGGAGAAACATCACGCCGAGGGCGGGCGTGACGACGATGGCGACGACGAGCGAGGCAAGCAGGGAGACGATGTACGCGAACGCCAGCGGCGTGAGGAGCCGCCCTTCGACACCGGTGAGGCCGAAGACCGGCAGGAACACGAGGATGATGATGATCGTCGCGAAGACGATCGACGTCCGGATCTCGAGCGTCGCGTCGAGCACGACCTTCGCGCTCGATCGGCGCTCCTCGGGTGGCCTCGCGGCATTCTCCCGCAGCCGTCTGACCACGTTCTCGACGTCGACAATCGCATCGTCGACCAGCGCGCCGATCGCGATCGCCATGCCGCCCAACGTCATCGTGTTGATCGTGGCGCCGAACGCTCGCAGCACGAGCACGGCCGTGGCGAGCGACAGTGGAATCGCTGTCAGTGTAATCGCCGCCGCGCGAACGTTCGCGAGAAAGAACAGCACGATCACCACGACCAGCAGTCCGCCGTCACGAAGCGCGCGCATCACATTGTCGATGGCCACCTCGATGAAGTCGGCCTGCCGGAAGATGCGCCTGTCGATCGTCATGCCGCGCGGCAGTTCCTGCTGGAGCGTGTCGAGCTCACGATCGAGACGGGCGGTGAGCGCGACCGTGTTGGCGCCGGGCTGTTTCTGAACGCCGATGATGACCGCCGGCTTGCCGTTGAGCGAACCTTCGCCACGTTTCAGCGCCGCCCCTTCGCGCACGTCGGCGATGTCCTTCACCAGGATCGAGCGATCGCCGCGCAGCGCGATCACGCTGTTGCCGATCTCCTCCGGCGTCCGCACGCGCCCGATCGTCTGAAGCACGTACTCCTGCGGCCCTTCCAGATAGATCCCGGCAGACGTGTTCTGGCTGGCGCCGCGGACCGACGACAGCAGCTCGTTGAGCGACACGTTGTTGGCGCGCAACTGATCGGGATGGGCGATGACCTGGAACTGACGTTCGGCGCCGCCGATCGGCGTGACCTGAGAGACGCCGGCGACGGCAAGCAGACGCCGCCGCACGATCGTGTCAGCCACGGTGCGGAGCGTCAGCGGATCGTCGCGATCGGACGAGATGGCGAAGAACAGGATCTCGCCCATGATCGACGAGATCGGCGCGAGGATTGGCCGCTCCACCTGTGGCGGCAGGCTCCCTCCAACCAACGCGAGCTTCTCGGCCACGACCTGTCTTGCGCGGAAGATATCGGTGCCCCATTCGAATTCAACCCAGACCACAGCAATGCCGACCGCCGTGGCCGAGCGCACACGACGGACATCGGAAGCGCCGTTGATCGCCGCTTCAATCGGAAACGTGACGAGCGTTTCCATCTCCTCGGGCGCCATGCCGTGCCCTTCGGTGAGGATCGTGACCGTCGGTGCGGTCAGATCTGGAAACACGTCGACGGGCATGTCACGCACCGTCCAGGCTCCTGCAGCCGCAAGGAGCACCGAGAGCGCGAGGACCATCCAGTGATGGTCGATGGACCATTGAATGAGTCGCTTCATCAGTGCACGTGCCCTTCTGCCGGCAAACCTTTCGCCGCGGAGGCGAGCTGCACATCGTAGGCGCCGCGAACGACGACCCGTTCACCCGGCATCACGCCGCTGGTCACGCCGACGAGGTCGCCATCACGCGTGGCGATCTCCACGAATCGGCGCGCGAAGCGTTCACCACCGGACTGCACGAATACATAGGGGCGGCCAGCCTGCATCAGCACCGCGGCGCCTGGCACGACGGTCAGCGTGCGGCGCTCCCGCAGATACAAGAGGGCACTTCCAGCCTGACCGACGAGCAGCTGCTCGCCGGGATTGTCGATTTCCATCTGGAGCGGCAGCGCTCGCGTGTTGCTGTCGATCACGCCTGGGTCGTGAACGTGATGCGGCTCCAATGTGAACGCCTTGGGCACGCCAGGGATTTCCAACGACACTCCGGCAGCCTGTCGTGCGATGGCGGCATCAGCAGCGGGGACCTGCACCTCCAGCTCCACGCGATCGGTGCGGACGATTCTGAAGAGCGGCGCCCCTTCGTCGTACGAGGCTCCCAACGTTCCAGAGACCTCGGCGACGCGCCCGCTGATCGGCGCTCGCAACGAGAACGCATTGCCGGCGGCCGCGCCACCGCCGGTTCGAAGCGTTTCGTCCCGCTGTGCCAGCCGCGCTTCGGCCGCGCGCAATCGCGCTTCCGCAACCGCAGTTGCGCGGCGCGCGTCTTCGACACGACGCGCCGGCACGGCACGCTCGGACAGCAGCCGTTCCGCACGCGTCTGCTCGGCGCGCGCGCCTTCGAGTGAGGTACGCGCCTCGGCGACCTCGGCGTCGAGCGTCGCTCGATCTGCGCCTGCCGATAGACGCGGCTCGAGCTGCGCGAGCACCTGCCCGGCCTTCACGCGATCGCCGATTGATGGGAGCTCCCTGCCCCTGAGACGTCCCGCTGCCGGGGCCGACACCACCGCCTCGCCGCCCGGCAGCGGATGCACGGTGGCTGGCGCGCGCACCGACGTGCGCACCTCCGCCTCATGTACGAGAGTGGTGCCGAACTCGTTCGTCCACTGCTGCTCTTTGAGATATGCGATCGCCGCCGGGTCTTCAGCGGGCGCACCCGCCGCGCGCGCGGCTTTCTCGTCGGAGTGAATCGTGATCGTTCCGAGATCATGCCGATCCGACAGGTGTGGACCCTCGAGCACGAGCGCCCACCGGTATCGACCCGGTGCGGGCGGCACATCTTCTACGCGAAAGGCGCCTGGTCGAGACGGCGACGGACCGGCGATCGTCTTCGCCTGACCACCCGACTCCGGCATGAATTCGACTTTGGCTCGTCCCTCGGAGACCGGTTTGAAATCCGCCAGCTTCGTGAGGTGCACGGCGAACAACGCTTTCTGTCCGGTGACGAGTGCCGGGTACTCCATGTAGAGCTCGGTCGCGTCGGTCCAGTGCGTCACGTTGAGCGTCGGAATTGCGTGCGCCTCGGACGAGGACTCGCTGCTGGTCCGCGCGCAGGCAGTTATCACAACGAGGACGAGAGCAATCGGAATGAACGAACGGGCCGCCTTCATAGCGGTGCCTCCCAACCAGTGATGAATTCGAGCTCGATCTCGGCCTGACGCACGGCGAGGTCGAGCGCGGCCTGGCGCACGCGAGCGGTCGCGCCGATGCGGTACGCATCGAGCAGCTCGAGGATGCCGCGCTCCCCGGCGTCGTAGCTCACTTGTGCAATCCGCTCGATCTGCGCAGCGCCCGCGACCGCCTGCGCGCGGTAGCGCTCGGCCACATCGCGGCGTTCGGTCACAACGGCGCGCAGCGCGGCGACCTGACTTCGCAGCACCTGCCGAAAGGCCTCGGTGCGCGCATCAGCCTCGGCAGCACGTGCCGAGGCCAACGCGCGTTCGGGTCGTGCGTGGTCGAACAACGGAATCGATGCGTGCACGGTGAACACGCTGCCGATCTCACCCGTGCCGAGTGTCGATGATTTCGTGCCGGCGACCACCTCCGGCTCCGGAACGAGGCGGCGGTCGGCTGCGCGCGCGGCGAACTTCGCGCCCTTGGCGTCATGGCGAAGCGCCTGCAACTCGCCGCGCGTGGATTCGGCGCGCGCCAGGAGCGCGTCCACGGATGGAACGGGATCGACAGAGGTGGTGGAGCGAGCCGCAGCCACAAGTTGGGTGGCATCGGTCACGCCGGTTAGAAATCCCGCCAACGCTGCCTGTGCACGCGAGCGATCGGTCGTCGCCAGTGCCAGGTCGGTCTCGATGTCGAACGCTTCGCGGTCGGCGCGAAGGCGATCGAAGCCGGCCGCATCGCCGGCCGATTCGCGCTTCGCGAGGACGTCGGCAAGCGCACGGAGTCGATCGCGTGCCGCCGTGAGCTCCGCGACTCGTACTTGCGCACTGAGCAGATCGCCGAACGCCAGCCGTAGATCCGCCCGCAACCGGCGCACATCATCGTCGGCGCGACTGGCGACAGCTGCGACGCGTGCTGATGCCGCCTGCACCTCCAGATCACGACGGCCCGTGACCGGCAGCGGCTGCGCGATCATCGTCAGATACTCGGTGACGCCGGCGACCGATTCCCGATCGACCGTCAGCCGCGGGTTCGGCCAGCGGCCAGCGGCGAGGACGTCGACTCGCGCGACATCCACCCCGGATCGAATCGCGCGCACCCGCGGGCTGTCAGTCGACAACCGCGCGAGCGCATCGGCCTCGGTCAACATCACGGATTGCGCGCCGGCGCTGCACGGCAGGAACATGGCCATGAGCGCGGCGCAGAGCACGGCTCTGCGCATAACACCTCATTGAGAAAACGGCGATTGGGCAGACGACGACTAGCGCGTCTGAGTCAGGCTAGACGTGGGAGGTGGGAGGTGCGCGAAGGCCGGTCGGTGCGGCCCACGGCGGGTCGTGCACCGAGATGTGATCGAACTCCAGGGTCCAACGCGGAAGCGGCCGGGGCTGAAGCTCCGGAAGCTCTTGAGCAACGGTACGATCGGCAGTGGGAATTGGAATCGCGGCGACGGTGACGAACGGTGTATCGACCCACAACGCGGCATCTTCATCCTGATGATCGAATTCAGGCGCAGGCGCAGCATGATGGTGCGATTCGAAATGCCGGTGAATGATTTCGGAATGCCCGTGTTCCGACTCGGTGACGTGGACATGCTCGGGCGGCAGCAGCGGCATGCCGAGCAGCCCGACTATGGCGGCGAGTGTGAAGGAGCGCCGGAACGTCACTATCGAATTATTGGCAGTCTTCGATAAGCCCGTCAATTCTGTCGAGAAGCTGACCAAGTGTTCAGGCATTCGTCAGGCTCTATTCCTCGGCTTCCAAAGAGCGGCCCGTGTCACACAATGGAATGGGTTCCGGAATTCAGGAGATTGTTATGGTGCGCACATCATTTTTTGTCGTCCTGTTTCTCGTGGCGTTTGCCTGGACGGAGCGGACGTTCGCTCAAGCATCGGACGTCCCTGCTGAGTACCAACAGGTCCTCTCGACGCTTGGCAAGCAGGGGGACTTCAAAGACAACGTGCTCAAAGTGAACATTCCCCGTAACGACGTGAAGGTCACCGTTGCGGGTGTCGCGACGCCGACGCCATTCGGGTTCGGCGGCTGGGTGGCGATGACCAAGGGAGACGGGGGACATCAGGTGCTGATGGGCGACCTCGTGCTCCTGCAGGACGAAGTCAACCCGGTGATGTCGGCGCTGCTCGACAACGGCATCGACGTCACCGCGCTGCACAATCATTTCTTCAACGACGAGCCGCGGATGTTCTACATGCACGTGCACGGCCACGGCACGGCAGCGGAGCTTGCGAAGAAGCTGAAGCCCGCGATCGATCTGATCGGGAAGGCGAGCAGCGCCTCGACCCCGCCGGCGGCGAGCAGCCCCGCGCCGAATGCGCTCGACACTGCGAAGCTCGTTCAGATCGTCGGGACGCAGGGCGAGCAGACCGGCGCGGTCTACAAGTTCACGCTCGGACGCAACGACCTGAAGCTCATCGAGATGGGCGCGACGATCAACGCCAGGATGGGTCTCAACACCTGGGCGGCGTTCACCGGCACGAATGAGAAGGCCGCGATCGCGGGCGACATCGCGATGATCGAGAGCGAGGTGACGCCGGTGCTGAAGGCACTTCGGAAGAACGGTCTGGACGTCGTAGCGATACACCACCATATGACCAACGATCGGCCCATGATTATCTTCTTGCACTACTGGGGGACCGGGCCGGCCGACAAACTCGCTGCGGGCTTCAAAGCGGCCGTCAATGAGTTGGGCAAGCACGGTGGGGCGGGGACTCGTTGAGAGGAGACCAGCCCACCAGGGAGACGGCGCACGCGTCGTCGTGGTGACGACGCGGCGAGTTCGAACTACTTGTTCACC
This sequence comes from Vicinamibacterales bacterium, assembly GCA_036407095.1. GTDB lineage: Bacteria > Acidobacteriota > Vicinamibacteria > Vicinamibacterales > UBA2999 > Gp6-AA40. The sequence continues at coordinate 109,847 of DASWZV010000158.1, forward strand.
TTTGTCGGCGGTCGCACGTCCCCGCGCGGGTTCTTGGGGTTCTCCTTCTCCTTCTCAACCCGCCCAAACGTGAAAACAGCGGGAGCAGTAGCAATACTCCAAGGCGTATCCGGTCGCGTGATGCAACTCGCGCCCGGCAGCCCCGCACGATGGGCAGACTCGCTCGTGCATAAAAACCGAGCGTATGCCTGATTCAGGTTGCTGACTATCGGGGGACTGTGCAGTCTGCTATCAGGGCAGTCGGAACAAATGACGATCCGCTGTTGCTGTAGCACGGTGCAACGGCGTGGCTCACAAGTGCGGCTAATTCTTCCTTCCGAATGGATCGCGACCATCTGGCGCGGGCTTCATGATGTCGCGGGGCGGAGCACCGGGAACCGGATGATCTATGACCCACAGGTGAAAGCAGGGGTCGCACCGGTAGTACGTCACCCTTTCATTGCTGGACGCGTGGAGCCGTCTGCCCGCGCGCCCACACTTCGGACACGGCTGAAGCTGAGTTATCGGCATGTTGGTGTATAGGACGACGGTTAGCCCGCTGAGTCACTACAGCAAACACCCGATGGGCTCAGAGTCGTTCCACGCACTACAGGCCGACACAGCTCTACCACTTCTGTTCAAATCGGAGTTCGTGCGAACGCTGATTTAGTACGGCAGCTTGAAGATCCGATCGGTCTGCTCGTACATGCCGTCGGTCGAGAGCCGCGGCATCACGCCGAATCGCACGAAGCGCCCGAGGGGACCGCGCAAACCGACGAGCTGACCGAAGCGCCAAGACATGCGGGTCACGTAGTGTGCGCGCGGCATGCGGATGGTCTCGTACTCGGTGAATGCTCGCTCCACGTCGCGCTGGGCGAGCTCGCGGGCGAGGACGTAGCTGCTTTCGATCGCTTGGCATGCGCCCTGGCCGAGATTGGGCGTCGTGGCGTGGGCGGCATCGCCGACCAGAACGACACGGCCACGGTGCCAGCATCTGAGCGGCGCGAAGTCGTGGATGTCCGTGCGGATCAGCCGATCGGACAGCGCATGATCGACGAGTGCGCGGACCTCCTCGGGGAACGAGCGAAACGCCCCGCGCAAGAACCTGTGGGCGTCTTCCGGGCTCGCGTCGCGCTGACCGGCAGGCACGCGGTGGGTGGTGAAAAAATAGGTGCGACGCTCGTCGATCCGCCCGAACCCGAAACGCAGCCCCCCGGAATTGCCCCAGAATTCGCAGAGCTTGTCGGCGAAGGGCCCCGTGTCCACGACGTGGTCGACGATCGCGCGATAGCTCGTCTGGCCGGAGTAGCGCAGCTTCGGACCGCCGAGCAGCCGCTCGCGGATCGCCGAGCGCAGGCCGTCTGCGCCAACCAACACGTCGCCGTCTGCGTCGCTCCCGGATTCGAACCGCAAGCGCACGCGGTCAGCGGTCTGCTCGAAACCAAGGACGCGACGGCCGTACTCGACGGCATCGTCGGGCAACGCGGCGCGGAGCACGTCGTGGAGCGCTTCGCGGTGAACGGCGACCGAGCGAAACCCGTAGCGCGCCTGCCATTCACCGGCATCCACGACGCTCACCGGCGTCCCGCTCGGTGAGAACACTCCCATCGCGGTGGGCTCGCGGCCGCGCGCGCGGACGGCATCGTACAGCCCGAGCCGCGTCAACAACTCGAGCGCATTGGCACCGAGGAGCAATCCCGAGCCCTGAGCGGCGTCCGGCGGCGAGCTCTCGAACACGGCGGCATCGATCGCGCGCCGGCGCAGTGCGATCGCGGTCAAGAGACCCGCGATTCCGCCGCCGGCGATCAGCACGCGCACGGGCCGTCCTCCTTATGCAAAACCCAGCCGACCGCCGCATCGGGCGCACGCGAGGACGTCGACTACTCCCGCGCGCTAGAAAACTCGAATCGGCACTGTCGCCGGTGCGCTGAAGAGACGCTTGAGATCCGTGTCGACCTTGCACAACGTGACAGACATGCCGGCCATTTCGAGTGACGTGCAGTACTCGCCGACATAGCTGCGCCACACTTTGAGGCCCCGCTTCTCCACCTGCTCGTGCGCGCGGCCATACAGCACGTAGAGCTCGGAGATCGGCGTGCCGCCGAGACCGTTCACCATCAACGCAACTTCGTCGCCGCTCGCGAACGGAGGGCCGGCCGTGCCGCCGTCCTGCGGCTTTCGATCGGACATGATCGCCTCGACGATCTCGTCGACGATCGCGTTGGCGTTGACCAGCTTCTTGCGGGCGCGGCCCGGCTCGCCGTGGATGCCGACGCCCATCTCCATCTCGTCCTCCGCGAGCGTGAAGATCGGCGTGCCCTTGGCCGGCGGCGTGCAGCCGGTGAGCGCCATGCCCATCGAGCGCGTCGCCGCGTTCACCTTCTGTCCAAGCGCCATCAGTTCGTCGAGCGATGCGCCGTTCTCGGACGCGGCGCCGACTGCTTTGATCACGAAGAAGTTGCCGGCGACTCCCCGCCGCCCCACCGTGTAGGTGCTGTTCTGCACCGCCACGTCATCATCGACGAACAGCGTCTTGATCGTGACGCCTTCGGCCTCGAGCATCTCGGTGGCCATCTCGAACGACATGCGATCGCCGCTGTAGTTGTTGACGATGTGGAGGATGCCCTTGGGCGAGTTGAGGAGCTTCGACGCGCCGACGACGTAGTCCATCGGCGGTGCGGCGAACACGTCGCCCGGGCAGGCGCCGTCGAGCATCCCGGGCCCGACGATCATCACGTGCGCCGGCTCGTGACCCGAGCCCGAGCCCTGGATGATGGAGACCTTGTTGGCACGCGGCGCATCGGCTCGCATGATCAGGTTGAACTCCGGGACGTACTTGACGGCCCCGGGATTCGCGAGCGCAATCCCCTTCAGCATCTCTGGCACGAACTGCTTCGGATCATTGACGAACTTTTTCATCACACGCCTCTCTCGGCAACGGGAGACGACTGGCTCCACACGGACGCGAGCTGCTCGGCAATCATGGCGATGGCCACGGAGCCGGCATCGTAGGTGCCGCAGCTTCGTTCCCCGGTGTACGACGCGCGGCCTCGCTTGGCCACCCACGGTTTGATCTCTTCGGTCTTCTGACGGGCGACGACGCTCGCCGCGGTCATCGCGTCGGCGGTGCTGCCGCCGGCGCGCGTCACCTTCGCGAACTCCTCCCAGGCGGGGACGAACGCGTCGAGCAGCGTCTTGTCGCCAAGGTCCGACTGGCCGCGTTTCTTCATCCCCTCGGTCGCGGCAGCGAGCATCGCGATCACGTCCTCGGTGGTCAAGTCGGCCTTCGTCCCCGCATTGATGCTGGCGCGAAGAAAGGCCGTGCCCCAGATGGCGCCCGACACGCCGCCGACGCGGCTGGCGATCGTCATCGACACGCCTTTGAGAAACGCGCCTGGCGTCGAGCGATCGAGGCTGTCCCACTGCTCCATCACTTTTGAAAAACCGGCGGCGAGCGAGATGCCGAAGTCGCCGTCGCCGCACACCCCGTCGAGATCGGCGAAGTACTTCTCGTTCGTGATGGCGACGTCAGCGATCGTACGGACAAACCGCTCGGTGGCTTCTAGGCTTTTGTTGGACACGGTGACCTCCGTCGGCTGGCTGCTCGGCTACCGCACTGGCACGCTCGCGAGGATCGCTTCCAGATCCTCCACGGTGATCGGGCCCGACGGCTTCGCCCGCGAGCGATTCGCGACGACGGTCGCAGGCTCGCCGCCGGGATCGCCGAGACTCGAGACCACGAGCGCCGCCTCGGAGAAATCCTCGCTCCGGGTGATCTCGTTGAACGTGATGACGCACGCCATGCCGGCGGCGGTCGCCGATTGCAGGCCGTTCCGGGAGTCCTCGATGACGACGCAGTCGCTGTGCGCGAGTCGGAGGTGATCGGCCGCGTAGTTGTAGATGTCGGGCGCCGGCTTCTTGGCTTTGACGATGTCGCCGGCGAAGACGGCTGCGAAGCGGGCGGCGAGATCGCGGCCAACGACGCTGTCGAGGACGGCCTGCACCGACGCCTGTGCCGACGTCGAACAGACCGCCAGCGTCCACCCGCGATCGAGCGCTGCGCGCGTGATGCGCTTCACGCCGGGCCGTCCGGGCAGCGCGCCGGACATCACCAGCTCCTGGAAGATCTCGCTCTTGCGCTTGTGCCAGCCGGCGACGATCGCCATCCACTCCTGCTCGGAGTCGGGCACGCGGAACGCGGCGCGAAAGTCGTCGTCACGCGCCAGGCTGGCGATGCGCTCCTTGCCGCCGCCGATCTCGAGTTTCCTGGCGTACCGATCGACCGTCCACTGCCAGTTGACGCCCTGCTCGCGCCACATCTGGTTGAACGCGACCAGATGGCCGTCGCGCTCGGTGTCGGCGAGCACGCCGTCACAATCGAAGATCAGCGCACGCGTCATGCCTGCCCTGCGCTGCCGAACGTCTCGAGGAACCCCTTCGCCATCTCGGTCACGTCGTTCTGCACGGCGCCGATCAACTTGAGCGGATCGTACTGCGTCGGATTCTTTCCGACGTAGTTATAGAAACCGTCCGCGTAGGTCTTCTTCAGCTGCGTCGAGATGTTGACCTTCGCCGCGCCGAGCGCGATCAGACGTTCGTACACCTCGGTGTTGAGTCCGGTGCCGCCGTGCAGGACCATCGGCATGTTGGTCTTCTTGACCAGGTATTCCATGCGGTCGTAGCGGATCCGCGGCGCCGCTTTATAGAAGCCGTGCGCGGTGCCGATCGGCGGCGCGTAGCAGTAGATGCCGGTGTCCTCGATGAACTCGAGCTCCTTCTCGATTGGAGGCAGGCCGCCCTCCTCCTCGCTGCCCATGCCGTCTTCGACACCACCGACCGCGACGACTTCACCTTCGACGGCCGCGCCCGTCTTCTTCGCGTCGCGTACGATCTCCTTCGTCAGCCGCTGGTTCTCTTCGAAGCTCATGCCCGAGCCGTCGAACAGCACCGAATTCCAGCCAACCTTCAGACAGGCGCGCGCGACCTCGGGATCAGGACAGTGATCGAGATGAAGGGCAATCGGGACCGTGGCGCGCGTCGCCATGTCCGTGAACATGTGATGAATGACCTCGGCGCCCCAGAACTTCACGGTTTTGACCGAAATCTGCACGATCAGCGGCGACTGCGACTGCTCGGCGGCACGGATGACGCCGTGCATCGTGATGTCGTCAACAGTGTTGAAAGCGGCAATTCCGTAACGCTTCTGGAACGCCCGGTCCATGATTTCCGGCAACGACGCGACTGACATGGTGGTTCAACTCTCCCTTGTGATCGCTTTGGCGGCCGTACAAACCACTACTCTGTCTCAAACGGCGGCCGAGGCGCAAAAATTCTATGCGAAGATCGCCGTCGGTTTGTGACACGGAAACCTCGAGGCTGCGCTGGAGAGCGCTCCTCGCGATTGGAGGCGATCAATGCGTCACTTACGCCGTCTGTTGATGCTTGTGCTGGCTGCGTCCCTGATTCCGTCAGGTATATCCCAAGCCCAACAGAAGCCGACGGGCCCCGCGCCAAAGGCAGCGACGACGACGGGCCCCGCGCCAAAGGCAACGACGACGACGGCCCCTTCGCCAAAGGCAACCGCGACGACGCCGCCGCGTGCTGTCGGCGGCGCCCAGGGGCGGGATCCGTTCGTCGGCGTCTGGAAGCTGAGTGGCAGCAAATCGAAGTACGAGTCGGGTGGAGCGCCCGGGAACTTCACGCGCACCTACGAGGATCGCGGTGGCGGCACGATGTTCGTGACCACCGACGTCGTCTCGTCGGAGGGATCGACGCGTGCGTATCTGGTCTACAAACGCGACGGCAAACCGTACCCGGAGGCAGCCGTCGGCGCGCAATCGATTCGCATGGTGACTGTGAGAGCGATCGACCGGCGCAACGAGCAGCTCTTCTTCATCGTCGACGGCAAGACCTCGGAAAAACCGAGCACGATCGCCATCTCCGCCGACGGCAAAACGATGACGCAAATCGTGAGCGTGAAGAACGGCAAGGGACAGACGTTCACCAACACGGTGGTGTACGACAAGCTGCGGTGACGCCGTTTCTCGAGAAGACGAGGGGCTCATCGCCCCTCCCCCATCTGCTACACCAGCGCGGCACGCCGTCACTCCGGTAGGGGCAATCCGGTAGGCGGCACTCCGGCAGGCGGCGTCGAATCGCTCAGCGCGCCGCGGGTGGAGCGATCGTCGCAGGATCCCAGTGCTCGTCGGCCTTGCCGTTGACGAACCGCCACGTGTCGAACCACGACGTGTAGTACTCCTTGCCGGGTGTCCGCGGATCCGGGAACTTGCGCGGCGTGAGCACGGTAACGTAGTCGTCGTCGGCCATCACGGCAACGATTTCGGTCGTCAGCTTGTCGCACTTGTCGACCCGCTTGACCTTCATGACTTTCGTGAAAAACGTCACGACGCCGTCGAGACCTGACGCGGCGTTCGGGTTGTGCTGATGGTAGGCCGTCGTCAACCACTCGCCGGCGCGATCCCACTGGCCGCACTGCAGCAGCTCGCGCATGATGTGCAGCGCCGCCTGCTTGTTCTTGTTGAGCGCGGGATCGGGATCCTTGAACAGCGACTCGGGGTCCTTCACGCCGACCACCGGTTCCTGTGCGTAGATCGTTGAGCCTGCCACGAGAGCCGCGAGTACAAACACGAGCGTGCCAATCTTCATCTGAATACCCCGTCGGGTTGAAAAGTGTGAACGGCGCTCATCATCAGCGCAATCTCACATGAGAGTCAATATGTCGACGCTCGGCCGGGATTCATCGCGAGCCACGTGGCGCGCAAGTTGCTCTCACCGTTGACGCGAAATCGATGAGACCGCTTGCCCACTACGACAGCCGGCGATCCGAGGCGAACCAGCCAAGTCTCCTCGCGGGCGACGTGTCCTCTCTTCACTGGCTGGCATCCTACGATCGAAATTGGCTTCGATTTGACATTGTGGCGGGGCTGACCGCGTCTGCGGTCGTAGTTCCCCAAGCGATGGCGTACGGCGCCATCGCCTCGTTGCCTCTGGCGATCGGACTCTACACCGCGTTGGTGCCTCTGGTTGTGTACGCGTTTGTCGGAACCTCACGCGCCTTGAGCGTGACCACGACCTCGACCATCGCCATCCTGACCGCCAGTGCCCTCCACGAAGTCGCCCCCGGCGGTACTGCCGACTCAATGATCGTCGCGACCGGAACGCTGGCATGTCTGGTTGGTGCCGTGCTTCTGGCGGCCTCGGTGCTGCGACTCGGAGTCGTCGCGAGTTTCATCTCCGAACCCGTCCTCGCCGGGTTCAAGGCCGGTGTCGGGCTGACCATTGTCATCGACCAGATTCCCAAACTGCTCGGCGTGCACATCACCAAAGCTCATTTCCTTCACAACGTTATCTCCATCGTGGAACAACTCCCCCATGCAGCAATCGCGACGGTTGTGGTCGCCTCGGCCATGCTTGCTTTGCAACTCGGGTTACAGCGGTTCGCTCCTCGCGTACCGGCATCGCTGATGACCGTGGCCGCCGGCATTGCAGCATCTGGTCTCGTCGGATTGAATCGTTTCGGCGTTGAATCGGTCGGAGAGGTGACGCGAGGACTACCGTCTTTCGCGCTCCCAGACGTAATGGTCCTCGAGCACCTGTGGCCCGCGGCGTTGGGTATCGCGCTGATGAGTTTTGTCGAGACCGCTGCGGCGGGAAAAGCGTTTCGGGCCACCGACGAACCGCCACCGGTTCCGAACAGAGAGCTGCTGGCCATCGGCCTCAGCAATCTGGTCGGCGGTTTCTTCCACAACCTCCCGTCCGGTGGAGGCACATCACAAACTGCCGTCAATCGGAAGGCGGGGGCGCGTACTCAGATTGCCAGCCTGGTCACTGCGGCCGTGGTCGTCGCAGTACTCCTCTTCCTCGCACCACTCGTCCACTTGATGCCGCAGGCCACCCTGGCGGTGATCGTGATCGTGCCGTGCGTGGGCATGATCAAGATCCCTGAGTTCGTTGCCATCTGGCGCTCTCGCGCCATGGAGTTCAGCTGGGCCATCGCCTCGTTTGCCGGGGTCCTTCTACTAGGTACGCTGAGGGGCATTCTCGTGGCCGTGGTCTTGTCCCTGCTGGCTCTCAGCTTTCACGCCAGCCGCCGCCCGGTCTTCGTGCTCGGGAGAAAGCCTGGCACCGACGTCTTCCGTCCTCGGACGAAGGAACATGCCGATGATGAGACGTTCCCCGGCTTGTTGATCGTCAAGACCGAGGGGATGATCCATTTCGCCAACGCCCAGCGCGTCGGGGACCTGGTGTGGCCATTGATCGCGGAACACAAGCCGCGGGTCGTCGTGCTCGATTGCAGTGCCATCCCCGACTTGGAATACACCGCGCTCAAGATGTTGACCGAGGCAGAGAAGAGAATGCAGCAGTCGGGGATCAGTCTGTGGCTGGCGGGACTCAATCCCGAACCGCTGCACCTGATTCAAAAGTCAGAGTTGGGCCGAACGCTGGGACGCGGCCGGATGTATTTCAACCTCGACCAAGCGGTGCGGAGTTTCCTCACCGGCCCGCCGCCGGCACTCGGAAATCGCCAAGGGCCGGCGGAGTGACGCGCTGCTCCCTGGGAATCGTCAGCTGCGGGATCCACGCATAGGGCACGCGATACGCGCGGTACACGGCGTTGGACGCATTCGCACCACTGAACAGCGGATACATGTATTCCCAGACGATCGTGCCGTCCTTCGTGACTTCGAACATCCGTCCGCCGGCACCCGCGGTGATGAGCGTGTTGCCGTTCGCGAGTCGTTGCGCGCTGCTGATGTTCGAGCTGTAGAACCTCGGGTTCGTGTACGACCACACCAGCTCGAGCGTCACCGGGTTGATCTCGAGGACGCGCGACGTCGCGCGCGCAAAGGTGTTCACGCCGTCAGGTGCATTCGGATTGGCGAAGCCGTAGCCGCTCGCGCCGCCGTTGTCGAACACCAGCAGATTCCCGGCGCCCGGCAGTCCTTTCGGAATGAGATGCGCATGATGCTGGCCGATGATCTGGCGAATAGCGCGCAGTTCTTTCGATGCGCTGAAGTCGGGACCAAGCCGCCAGGCGATCGAGCCGTCGCGGCCGACAATCGCCAGCAGACTGGCTTCGCGGCTGCTGATGATGATGTTGTCGGGCGCGAAACGCGTGTCGCCCTGATCGAACCACCGATTCGGTCCGACGTAGGTCGCCGAATTGACATGCAGCCAGTCGTAGCTGCCTCTGCCCTTGTTGAAGCTGCGCGCGGCCTTGATCGCCTGCCGGGCATCCGCCGCGAAGCCGAGCTCGTCGATGTGATCGCTCGCCGCCCACTGCCAGACAATCTCACCGGTGCGCGACACCTCGATGAGGCGATCGTCCTCGAGCATGACCTCGGCGACCTTCGGTTGCGCGTGTTCGGTATGCGTCAGAATCAACGTGGTTCCGGCTTCGCTCTTGGGCGTGTTCTCGGGTGAGTAGTAGCCGGCGGGGAAATCGTCTCGCTGCCAGTCATGGTGCTGACGCGCCGACCAGATCGTGCCGCCTTCACGCGTCGTGATTTGCTCACTCCGGGAGAACCGCCAGATGACATTGCCGTCGAAGTCGCGCTGAACCAGCTCCAGCGATTCCTGATGCGGCGCATGCGCGCCGCTGGCGGCGATGACGAAGCCACCCGGCAGCACGCGTGCGGGCCCGCCCGCGGAATCGTTATAGCCCTCCCATCGCTTGACCACGTTGCCGTTCATGTCGATCACGATCACGGCCGGAGTGGCCAGCGGCGAGAGCACCGTGTATCCATTCCACGCGTGCTCCGGGTCGTAGATCGTGGTGCCTGTCGGATACACCGTCTGGGCGGCACCCGACAGCACGAACATCGTCACGACGATTACGGCAGCACACGCGCAGGCAACTGGTTTCATAGGGTGAAAGGATATGCCGTCCGGCTCGAGCCGGACACTACCAACGACGGCAATTGCGGGAGGCTTTCCGCGGTAGGAGCAACTAGAATAAGGCGCTTGTAAAGCATGTCGCCCAACGTCCACGGCCCAGCGGATCCTACGGGCGAAGCCGCACTGCGAGCCAGCCAAGAGCGGCTGGCCTTCCTGCTCGAACTCAACGACGCGCTCCGGTCACTCAGCGATCCACAAGCCGTGCTGGCGGTCGCATCGCGACTGCTGGGCGAACACGTGCACGCGAGCCGCGTCCAGTATGCGGACATCGAACACGACGAGTTCATCGTCCGCCACTCGTACGCCAACGGAGTTCCGCCGTTTGTCGGACGAGGGCCGGTCAGCCGCTTTGGCGCGACGGTCGTAGCGGCGTTCCGTCGCGGAGAGAGCGTCATCGTCAACGACGTCCGGACCGACCCCCGGTTCACGGAGCACGAGCGAACCACCCTGCTATCGACTCAGATGGCTGCGTTCGCCGGCGTCATGATGACGAAGGGCGGACGATGGGTGGGCGCCTTCGGTGTCCATAGTGCGACGCCACGCATCTGGACGGGGGCCGAGGTCGATCTCATCCGCGATGTGGCCGAGCGTACCTGGGAAGCGTTCGAGCGCGCCCGCGCCGAGGCGGCGCTGCGCCTGGCGAACCAGGAGTTGCGGGAAAGCGAAGACCGCTTCTCGGTGATCCACGATCGCGCCCCGTTCGCGATCAGCCTCACGAGCGTGCCTGACGGGAAAATCGTCAGCGTCAACGACACGTTCGAGCAGCTGTTCGAGTTCTCTCGCGAGGAAGTCCAGGGAAAGACGCGCGTCGAGCTCGGTATCTCGAACCCCGCGTTGAATGCGGCGCTCGTCGAGGTGCTGGAGCGGGCTGGTGTCCTTCGAGATTTCGAGGTGCGTCGCCGAACGAAGTTCGGCGCCGAGCGCGTGCTCCTGCTGTCGATCGATCCGGTGACCATCGCCGAGCGTGAGTTCCTGCTGACGACGGCGATAGACGTCACCGAGAAGACGCGGGCCGAGGCTGCGCTCCGGGAACGTGAGTGGCGCCTGCGACTGGCGCTCGACGCGTCTGGTGCCGGCTCCTGGACGCGGGACCCTCGTACGCACGATGTGGATTGGGATGACAACCTCCGCGCGATGTACGGCTTCACTCCCGACGAGCCGGCGACGTTCGACGCCTGGTTGAATCGTGTGCACCCGGATGACCGCCAGCAGGTACTCGGCGTCGTCGCGGACATGCTGCAGACGAGCGACACGTGGGACTCCACGTATCGCATCGTGCGGCCCGACGGTACCGTATCGTGGATACAGAGCCTGGGACGCGCCGAGCGTGATGCCACCGGAGCCGTCACGCGACTGACCGGCCTCGACTTCGACGTCACCGCGCGCCGGCGGCTGGAAGAGATCCGCCAGGCGCGACGGGACGAGGCACGCGACCGCGAGCTGCGCCTCCTGCTGGAAACGGCCGCGCAAGGCATCATGTCCGTGGATGCGCAGGGGTTGATCGTGACGGCAAATCATGCCGTCGAGACAATGTTCGGCTGGGAACCCGGGTGCCTCATCGGCCAGTCCATCGAGCGACTCGTGCCTGTGTTGCTCCGCGACACGCACGCACAGCATCGGGCCACATACATGGCGGCGCCGCACCCTCGTCCGATGGGCGCTGACCTCGACCTGGTGGGTCAACGAAAAGACGGAACGACGTTTCCAATCGAGGTCAGTCTGAATCACGTCGTGACGCCGGATGGCGGCCACACCCTGGCGTTCGTGACCGATATCACCGAACGCCAGCAGGCCAAGGCGTCGCTGCAGGAGCGGACGAATGAATTGGAACGGCGCACGGCTCAATTGAGCCGGATGGCGTCCGATCTGACGCTCGCCGAGCAGCGCGCGCGCGAACAACTCTCGCGGACGCTTCACGATGGTCTTCAACAGTTGCTGGTCCTTGCGTCGCTGAACCTCGATGAACAGTTGAAGCGCGAGCGCGATCGGGGAACCGACTCGATCGAATCGATCGCGCGCGCGAAGGCTCACGTCGACGAGGCGGCGGCTGCCGCACGTTCCTTGAGCGTCGAGCTGTTTCCTCCCTTGCTCCACAGTTCGGGATTGCCGATCGCGCTGGCATGGCTGGCCAATTCGACCAAGACGAAATACGGCCTCGAGGTCCGGCTCTCTGCCGACCCGCTCGCCAATTCCGATCGGCATGACGTCCGCACCCTGCTGTTCGAGTCGGTCCGAGAGCTGCTCTTCAACGTGGTCAAGCACGCGCGAGTCGAGTACGTCACGGTCGATCTGGCGCTCGACCCGGATGATTGCCTGTGCATCACCGTCACGGACCAAGGGGTCGGTTTCGACCCGATCAAACTTGCTGATCTCGAGAGGGTCGGCCAGACCGGATGGGGGCTGTTCAGCATCCGCGAACGCGTCACGCTGTTAGGCGGCCGGCTCGAAATCGAGAGCGCACCGGCCCACGGGACGCGATTCCGGCTGGTCGTGCCTCGTCGTGACCCGGCGGCCGGCACCGGGCGACCCTCCGTCAACCTCGCCGCGAGCATCCGTGGGGCCCATTCGACAGCCCCCTCGCTTTCGCCGCGCGCCCTGAGGCTCTTGATTGTCGACGATCACGCCGCGATGCGAATGAGGCTTCGCGAGATGCTGGAGGCACGGCCCGAGCTGCAGGTCGTCGGCGAAGCCGCACACGGGCTCGAGGCGATCGCTCAAGCGCACGCGCTCAAGCCCGATCTGATTCTGATGGACGTCTCGATGCCCTACATGGACGGCGTGGAGGCGACCCGTCGTCTTCGCGTGGAGCTCCCATCCATCCGCGTGCTCGGTCTGTCGGTGCAGCCGCGAACGCAGGGACCGCATCCAATCGAGCAGGCGGGGGCGGTCGCGTTCTTCAACAAAGTCGACACGCAGCCGTTGATCGATCACATACTCGCCATGCACGCCGCTGAAGTTTCGATGTGAACGGCTCCGGTATTTCGGAGGCGCTCGAGCATCCGGGGGCGTTTCGTTCATCATCCAATCGTGTCGAACGTGGCACGCGATGTGCCTCTGCGAGTTGAACGTGGCAAAGGCGCGCTCTGACGCTCTCGTGTTCTTTGGTGCGAGCGGGGATCTTGCGTACAAGAAAATCTTCCCGGCACTCCAGGCGATGGTGCGGCGTGGCAGGGTCGACTTCCCGGTCGTCGGTGTCGCGAAATCGTCGTGGACGCGCGAGAACCTCATCGAACGTGCGCGTGCGTCGGTCGTCGAGCACGGCGGCGGCGAAGACCCCGACGCGTTTGGGAAGCTCGTGTCTCTGTTGCGATACGTCGATGGCGACTACAACGACGCCACCACGTTCTCGCGGCTGAAAGCCGAGCTCGACCACCAGCAGCGTCCCATTCACTACCTGGCCATTCCGCCAAGCATGTTCCCGACGGTCGTCGGACAGCTCGCTGACGCCCATTGCGTGGAAGACGCACGCGTCATCGTCGAGAAGCCGTTCGGTCGCGACCTGGTGTCGGCGAAGTCGCTCAATCGCATACTTCGCGACGTCTTCGAGGAGGACTGCATCTTCCGCATCGATCACTATCTCGGCAAGGAGGCGGTACAGAACATTCTCTACTTCCGCTTCGCCAACGCCTTTCTCGAGCCGATCTGGAACCGGCACTACGTCGAGAACGTGCAGATCACGATGACCGAGAGCTTCGGCGTGCAGGGCCGCGGCAAGTTCTACGAGGAGACCGGCATCGTCCGCGACGTCATCCAGAATCACCTGCTGCAGATCGTGAGCTACCTGGCGATGGAGGCGCCGTCGTCAACCTACGCGGAGGCGATTCGCGACGAACAGGCCAAGGTCTTACGCAACGTCCGGCCACTGAGTGCGTCGGATGTCGTTCGCGGTCAGTTCCGCGGCTATCGCGACGAGCCCGGGGTCGCGAAAGACTCCGCCGTCGGGACGTTCGCGGCGGTGCACTTGAGCGTCGACTCGTGGCGATGGCAAGGCGTCCCCTTCTACATCCGCGCCGGCAAGTGTCTCACCACCACGACCACCGAAGTCATCGTCGAGTTCAAGCTGCCGCCACAGGTCGTCTTCACCGAAGCGATACCGTCGATCGGCAACTACGTCCGTTTCCGTCTCGCGCCACATGTCGCTATCGCGCTCGGCGCGCGGGCCAAACGGCCGGGTGAAGGGATGGGTGGGCGTCCGGTTGAACTCTCGGTGGTTGAAGAACCGGAGGAGCACCGGCTCGGTGATTACGAGCGTCTCCTCGGCGACGCGATCGCCGGAGACACGACGCTCTTCGCGCGGCAGGACGTCGTCGAAGCGGCCTGGGCCATCGTCGACCCGCTGCTTCAGAACCCCGGGCCCATGTTCGAGTACGAGCCCGGGTCGGGCGGACCGCCGCAGGCCGATCGTCTGGTGGCGGAGATCGGCGGCTGGAACACGCCGCTCTGAGGTGCGGGATCACGTCCGTCGAATCTTCCGGATGACCCCCTTGATGATCCGCTGCGTGAGCGGCCCGAACGGCTCGTCAGTGGTGAGATAGGTCCACGTGGCGCCGCGTTGGCGGCCGGTGGCCTGACCGCTATCAACCTCCGAGAGCCTCAGCTCCACTTCATCGTCTATTGATCCTGTCATCTGCTCGAACATCCCATGGACTTCCGCGAGGTACGCCTGGTGCGGATTCTTGCCGCCGATCGAGAGCCACGGCGTGCCGGCGCGCAGTTCAGCGATCGCGGCCAGATAGTCGGACCAGAGATCATCGATCACCTCGAGCGTGACCTGTCGTGCCCTCGTCGACGCCGTCGGCGTCCTCCCGGTGAGTATGTCGTCACGACGCTCGCGCACCGCGAGGCGTTGCCCCTCGATCAGCGACTCGTACTTGCGCAGGAACAGACGGATGTCGAGATTCTGCCCTTCGGCCATGCGCTGGACCTGATCGGGCTCGACCTTCGGATCGTCCGGTACATGTTTGAGGAAGAGCGGATCCTCGCGCGAGACGAAGAACTGCGAACTGCCCGGATCGCCCTGGCGGCCGGCGCGGCCGCGCAGCTGATGATCGATACGACGGCTGTCGTGACGATTGGTCCCGATGACGTGCAGGCCGCCGAGATCGGCGACGCCGTCGCCGAGAACGATATCCACGCCGCGGCCGGCCATGTTCGTCGAGATCGTCACGGCACCGCGAACGCCGGCGCGCGCAACGATCTGAGCCTCGATTGCTTCGTGTCGCGCGTTCAGCACGTGATGCGGAAGATCGCCGAGACGGCGGCTGAGCCGCTCGGACTCTTCGACACTCGCCGTGCCGACGAGCACGGGACGGCCGCCGGCGTGCAGGCGATGGATCTCGTCGACGACCGCCGCTTCCTTCTCCGCTTTGGTCGCAAACAGCCGATCGGCGTCGTCCACACGCACGACCGGTCGATGCGGTTGGATGGGCACGACGCGGAGATCGTAGATGTCGCGGAACTCCGACGCCTGCGTGGCTGCGGTGCCGGTCATGCCGCACAGGCGTCCGTACATCGCGACCAGGTTCTCGACCGTGATGGAGCCGAGCACGCGGCCCTGAACCTTGAGTCGTACGCCTTCCTTGCATTCGAGCGCGGTCTGCAGACCCGCAGGCCAGCGCCGCTCTTCGACGATGCGGCCCTTGAACTCGTCGACCGACAACACTGCGCCCGCCTGGACGACGTAGTCTACGTCCTTCTCGAGCAGCGCGTGGGCGTGAAGCGCGTCCTGCACCGCGGCGTGGGCCTCGAGTTGCTCCGCATCGAACAGATTCGCAACCCCGAACGCCTGCTCGACGTACCGCACGCCTGCTGGCGTGAGCACCACGTTGCGTCCACCCGACTCGATTCCGTAGTGATAGCCGCGCCGGAGCTCGCGAACCGCGCGGTCCGCGAGCACGGGCCAGTCGGATCGCTCAGACGCGCCTCCTGCGATGACCAGCGGAATCCTCGCCTCATCGATCAGAATCGAATCGGCTTCGTCGATGAGCGCCGCCACCTGATTGAGCGGCCGGTGCACGAGCTCTGATTCGTCGCAGGCCAGCCCGTCACGTAGATAGTCGAAGCCGACTTCGTTGGCGGTGGCATAGGTCACATCGGCCCGATAGGCGGCCGAGCGCTCACTGGCCGACAGACGCTGCTGAATCGACGCAACGGTCAACCCGAGCCGCTCGTAGATCGGGCGCATCCATTCGGCGTCTCGATGTGCGAGGTAGTCGTTCGCCGTCAGTACGTGCACGCCGCCGTGCGAGCGCGCGTGCCAGACGATCGCCGGCACGGCCGCGAGCGTCTTTCCTTCACCGGTCTGCATTTCGACGATGTGGCCGTCGGCAAGCGCGAGCGACGCCTGCAGCTGTTCGTCGTGCATGTCGAGACCGAGTACCCGCAACGCCATGACGGCGGTCACTGCCACGATCTGCGGCAGCGCGTCAGCCTGAACGACGGTCTCCCGAAGCAGCTCGTCGGGCGCGTTCGAGAACGAAGCCCGCAGGGCGTTGATGTGCTGGATCGTCGGCGCAGCCGTCGAGGCGTGCGAAAACAGCGAGCGCAATGTACGCACAGAGTCCTCCGTGAATTGTGTGGTCGTACGTGCTCGATCGGGCAGGCCGGCAGGTCTGCCTCGGATTGAGCGACAGCGTTACGACACGACGGCAGGAGGAGGACGTTGAAAGAGCGCGTGACGGGCCGGCACCGGCCGGGTTTCAACGCGCAACGGAGAGGTGATCGCGGTTCGAGCGAGGCCGATTGCAACCGATCGTTGCGCGACCTGACGCGCAACCGGGACCGTCCGAGCGCCGCGCTGTTTCCAGACGATGGATACAGCCGTCCGCGATCCGGCGGCTCCGCGCGTCGGCGCGACGGCCGCGCCCGAGATGGCAAACAGCGCGACGAGGAGCGCGGCGACGCTGACGCGACGCATGAAAGCAGTATCGCACACGGTGTTCACGCTGAAAGGCGAATGAAGCGAGGTTCTCGTCCAGCGGCTGGGCAAGCTCCTCCGGCGGCCGGGGGAGGGCTAAGCGCGACTGCAGCCGGTCGGCTATGATCCCGCCGTGCGATCGCGGGTCCTGCTGGCGGATGACTACGAGGGACTGCTCGAGGCCTGGCGACGTCTGCTCGAGCCCCGCTACGACGTGGTCGGGGCGGTTCGCGACGGCCGCGCGCTCCTTGAAGCCGCCGCCGCGCTCGAGCCTGACGTCATCGTTGCCGATCTAGCCATGCCAGGGATGAACGGGCTCGATGCTTGCCGCACCATCAAGCACTCGCTGCCGCAGATCAAAGTGGTGCTGGTGACCGCTGGCGGCGATGAGAACGTCGCGCGTGTCGCGTTCCGCGCGGGTGCCTCCGCCTTCGTATTGAAGTACGCCGCCGCAGATGATCTGCCCGCCGCGATCGAGTGCGCGCTGACCGGGGACACATACTACGCTCCCCGACCAGATCCACCTCGTTGACGGCCAGCCGATTGACTTGTGCAGGGGCCAATCGATGATCACCGCGACCTGTCACCTCCGATGCCTCACCACGTGAACCGACCGCGCCTCGCGACATGGTTGATCGCGCTGGTCGTGGTCTTCGTCTGCCCGCATGCCGGCGCCTACGGCCAGACCGCGGTGAAGACGCCCAAGAAAGTACTGGCGCTCCACGTCGTGAGGCGGGACTCGCCGGCATTCGACGACACCTTTCGCGCCGTCATCAGTGAAGCGTTTCACGACCAGGTCGATTATTACAGCGAGTACATCGACCTCGCCCGGCTCGACGAGGATTCGTACCATACCGCGCTTCGCAACTACCTGCGCGAACGCTATGTCGCCGGCGACAGCGTCGATGTGGTGATCGCCTCTGGCCCGTCGGTCCTGTCGTTCCTGAACCGCGATCCGACGCTGTTTCAGTCGGTGCCGATCGTTTTCACGACCCGGCCCGGGCTGCTCGGAAAAACGCTGTCGACCGGCATCATCTCCGCCATCGACCTCGCAAGCACACTCTCCGCCGCGCTCCAGGCACAGCCGGATACGAAACACGTGTTCGTGATCAGCGGGGCTGCGCCGTTCGACACGCTGTACGACGACATTCTCAAGGACCAGAAGTCCGCTTTTTCCGGCAGGGTCACTTTCCACAACCTCGCCGGGCTGTCGATCTCCGACCTCGAGCAGCGCGTTCGGAATCTGCCGGGCGACGCCATCATCTATTACTTGAGTCTCTCCGACGATGGCGCCGGTCATACGTTCATGCCGCTCGATGCCGTCGAGACGATCGCTGCGGCCGCGAACGTACCGGTCTACAGCTGGCACGAATCGGCGCTCGGGCACGGCATCGTCGGCGGCCGGCTGCACTCGTCGCTTCACGATGCGCGCGAGACGGCGCAAATCGTCGCGCGGGTGCTGGAGGGCGAGTCAGCGCAATCCATCCCGGTGAAGACCGTCGACAGCTACACCTATGAGTTCGACTGGCGTCAACTGCAACGATGGGGGATCAGCGAGTCGAGACTTCCAAAGGGGAGCGTGATCCGTTTTCGCGAGCCGACACCGTTGCAGCGTTATCGCGGTTACGTGATCGGCGGCGGCCTCGTCGTCGCGGCACAGATGCTGCTCATCGGCGGTCTCCTGATTCAGCGCGCCAGACGCCGCAGGGCCGAAGAGGAGCTGCGGGGCTCCGAAGCGCGAAACAGCGCCCTCCTTCGAGTGATGCCGGATCTCATGTTCGTCATGGCTCGCGACGGCAGGTTTGTGGACTTCCACGGCCGCGATCGGACGCTGCTGCTCGTGCAACCCGAGGTCTTCATCGGCAAGACCGTGAGGGAGATCATGCCGCCAGCCCTGGCCGACCGCTTCATGATCTCGATCGAACAGGCCTACCGGACGCAGGAACCTGTCGGCGTCGAATACGAGCTGCAGCTGGACGAACTGCGGTACTTCGAGGCGCGCATCGTGCCCGCCGACCACGGGCGGGTCCTCAGCATCGTGCGTGACGTCACCGTGGCCAAGCGCGCGCTCGAGCTCAATCGCGTGCTCGCCGGCCGCGTGATCGTGACCCAGGAGGCGGAGCGGCAGCGGATCGCCCGCGAGTTGCACGACGATCTGAGCCAGAAGATCGCGCTGCTCAACATCGACGTCAGCCAGCTGGTACACGAACTGCCGTTTCGCGAGTATCGGGATCGCCTCGAGAAGCTGTCATCACAGGCGAAGGAGATCGCCACCGATCTGTACGGCCTGTCACACGAGCTGCATCCGTCGAGGCTGCAGACCCTGGGTCTCGTGGAATCCATGCGTCTGCTGTGTCACGACGTGTCGCAGCAGCACAACCTGACGATCGCCTTCAGTGAATCGCACCTGCCCAACAGCGTCGATCCGAGCGTGTCGCTGTGCTTGTACCGGATTACGCAGGAGGCCCTGCACAACGTGGTGAAACACAGTCAGTCGTGCGACGCGTCGGTCAGGCTGGAACGCGATGGCGACGATATCGTGCTCGTCGTCGCCGACTCCGGCGTCGGATTCGATCCGCTCGCCATCGATCGTGCTGGACTTGGTCTCGTCAGCATGCGCGAGCGGGTCAGCGTCCTCAAGGGCGATCTGGTCATCGAGGCCGCCGATCACGGCGGCACATGCATCCGCGTGCGCGTACCGCTGACACCTCCACTCGCCCAACTCGCACTGGAGCCGGCATAACCGATAGCGAGATCAGGCGAGAGCTCACCTCACGCTCGGGTGACCAAGACCGTCAGGAATTGAGAACAAGAGCGCCGGCTTCGACATTTTCGCGACACCTGAATCGATTGTGCCGCGTTGCCACGCTGTGCATCCCTGGGACTGCGGGTGAAGGATTGTTCCCCTGGGGCGGGTCTTGCACCTCGTTCCACCCCATGACCGGGTCTCGTGCCCTGAAATCGGCGTCGATCGCCTCCGCCGCGTCAGCCAGGCTGCGCTATGTCAACGATCGCCTGCCTGGAATCCGGCGCGAGACGGGGCCAGGTGGCTTCACGTACATCGGCACGGACGGGAAGAGAATCCGAAACGCGACCGAGCTCGTGAGAATTCGCGCGCTCGCAGTTCCTCCTGCGTGGAGCGACGTCTGGATCTGCGCGCATCCACGCGGACATCTTCAAGCCACCGGTCGTGATGCCAAGGGTCGCAAGCAGTATCGCTATCACGCTGATTGGCGCATCTGTCGCGACGAATCGAAGTTCGATCGCATGCAGGCGTTTGCCGCCGCGCTGCCGGGCATTCGACGTCGCACGAGGGCCGATCTCGGGCTTCCGGGCCTGCCACGCGACAAAGTACTGGCGGCGATCGTGCAACTTCTCGAGAAGAGCCTCATTCGCGTCGGAAACGAGGAGTACGTCAAGCAGAATCAGTCGTTCGGATTGACGACGCTGCGCAACCGCCACGTGCGCGTGCGTGGCGGCGTGCTGCGCTTCCAGTTTCGCGGGAAGAGCCGAATCCACCATTCGGTGGACGTCGACGATCGCCGGCTGGCCAGAGTCGTCAGACAATGCCGCGACCTTCCCGGTCACGAGCTGTTTCAGTACCTCGATGACACCGGCGCTCCGAGGCGCGTCGATTCCAGCGACATCAACCGGTACTTGCAGGACGTGACCGGCGAGGATTTCACCGCGAAGGATTTCCGGACGTGGTCGGGAACCGTGCATGCGGTCAGCGCGCTGCGCGAACTCACTCCAGCGAACTCGAAAACGCAGGCAGAGAAGAACGTGGTGCTCGCCATGGAAGCCGTCGCCAAGCTGCTCGGCAACACCCGTGCAGTCTGCCGCAAGTCGTACGTGCATCCCGGGATCATCGACTGCTATCACGGTGGAGCGATGGCGAAGCTCCTCAGCCGCCATCTGAAGATGGCGCGAAGGAACTCCGCTGGCCTGCGTGTCGATGAAGTCGCCGCGATCGCCCTGCTCACGCATCTGCACGGCAGAGGGAAAGCGGCCTAGACACTCTCTGCGTATAGTCGGTGCGATCCCTTCTGACGCGGGTCGGTGCGATCTCTTCTGACGAGAGTCGGTGCGATCCCCTCTGACGCGGATCGGTGCGATCCGGCTGGCGTCAGTCGGTGCGATTCCGCTGACGTTTGTCGGTGCGATCTTGCTTGGGACGGTCGATCCAAGATCGCACCGACACGCGTTAGTCTGATCGCACCGACCGAGCTCAGGCTCGCACCGACAAACGACAACAGGATCGCACCGACAATCGTCAGGGGGATCGCACCGACCGAGCTCAGGCTCGCACCGACCCGCGTCAGAGGGAATCGTCAGGGGGATCGCACCGGCAATCGTCAGAGGGATCGCACCGATACACGTCGCAAGAAAGTGACCTCGGACATCCCCCGCCAGGTCTTCGACGACACGACCACACCAACCCGGCCGAGAAGACGCTTGACGCCGATGTTGTAGGCCAGCATCTCGGCGACGAAGCGATCGTATCCGCGAGACTCCGCGGCACTGAGCGTTCGCATGGCCAGTGCTGTCCCAATCCCCTGGCGTTGCCACTCGTCCTGGACCACGAATCCCACTTCCGCTGTATGGTCGTCGACCGCGGCACATTCGCCCAGCGCCACGACTTCGGCGAGATCCGACTCTGCGATCAGCGCCAATCGGCGATCGTCATCCACAGACGTCATGAGCCTGAGAACTGCTTCGGACGAGTCGGGCATGGGCGTGGCGAATCGCAGATATCGCGTTCGCGGACTCAGCTTGCGATAGAACTCACCGACGACACCAACGTCGCTCTGGCGCAGCGAGCGAATGCGAAGGGCGCCGCGATTCGGCAGCAGCAGGCGATCCTCGAGCTGGCTGGGATGGGGAACGATCTCCACACCATGCTGAATCTGCAGATGCGCTCTGATATTCCGATCTGCCCTGGTGCGCACTCACCGGATGACATACGCTTAGGTCGACCACCGCTTCGAACGAGGAGAGACATGAAAACGCTGTCACGTGCTGCTTTGCTTCTGTCGCTGGTGTCGACGCCGGCGTTCGCTCAGGTCAACGCAGGGGAACAGAAACCCGAACAGGATCAGCCGTTCACGATGACTCAGGTGGCGACGTTCAATCTTCCCTGGCGCGTCGCCTTTCTGCCCGATGGGCGCATGCTCCTCACCGAGAAGCCAGGCGCGGTCTGGCTGGTGACACAGAAGGGAGAGAAGACGCCGGTGTCCAACGTGCCCGCGGTGCTGCATCAGGGCCAGGGCGGTTTGCTGGGCGTGTTCCTGTCGCCGAAGTACGCGACCGATCATCAGGTCTATCTGACGTATGCGGAACCGGGCGATGGTGGATCGAGCCTGGCGCTTGCACGAGCGACGCTGACCATCGGCGAAGGGACTGCAAGCCTGGACGGGCTCAAGGTCCTGTGGCGCGACATGCCCAAAGGAAAAGGTGGACAGTTCGGCGCGCAGATCGCCTTCTCACCAGACGGCCAGTATCTGTTCCTCACCGTCGGTGATCGCCAGCGGATGACGCCTGCTCAAGATCCGAATACACAACTCGGCAAGATCTTGCGTCTGACACTCGACGGCAAGCCGGCGCCGGGCAATCCGATGGCCGGGAAGACGGGCGCGACGAGCCTTCCCCTGATCGATCCGCCGCGCGACACGGAAGTCGCGAAGACCGCGCCCATCGTCAGCACCTACACATTACCCGGGCCGAACCTCGCATTGGCAGAGACGTGGACCACTGGTCATCGCACGCCGTACGGTCTCGCGTTCTCGCCCGACGGCCGGCTGTGGGAACTCGAACACGGCCCGCGAGGCGGCGACGAGCTCAACTTGATCGAACCGGGCAAGAACTACGGTTGGCCGCTCGTCTCATACGCCACCAACTACAACGGCGTGCCGATTCCGAGTCCGGACACGCGGCCAGACCTGGCCAAGCCGGTCATCTACTGGACGCCGGTGATCGCACCGGGCAGTCTTACTTTCTACAATGGCGCGATGTTCCCGCAGTGGAAAGGCTCGGCGCTGATTGGCGGAATGGGCTCGCAATCGCTCAACCGCGTCACGTTCGACGGGAAAGGCGGCGCGACGCCGGCGGAGCGCTGGCGCGTGGGCCATCGCATTCGCGATGTCGAAGTCGCTCCCGACGGCGCGGTGTGGATGCTCGAAGATGCCAATCCCGGCGGTCTGTATCGCGTGACGCCAAAGGAGTCGAGCGCCACGAAATGACGGGAGTAGCCTGCGAGTGAAGCAAGACCTCACTTACGCGCTTCGTCTCCTTCGGCGCGCACCTGCTTTTGCCCTCGCGGCCGTCGCCACGCTGGCACTCGGCATCGGCGCCAGCACCGCGATGTTCGCCATCATCGATTCAGTTCTGCTCCGCCCGCTGCGCTTCGCGGATCCGGACCGGCTCGTGATGTTGCGGCCGACGTCCGGTTCACGCGTGTCGGCAGGCTATCTCGACGAGTGGCGGCGCCAGAGCCGCACGTTCGCAGATATGGCCGGATGGCTCGACGTGCGCGCGACCATGACCGGCCGCGGCGAGCCCGTGCCGATCGTTGCCGACCACGCGACCACGAATTTCTTCGCCGTGCTCGGCACGCCCCCACTCGTCGGTCGCACGTTCACGACCGACCGCGATCTGGGGCGGGTCGAGCCCGAAGTCGTTCTCAGCTATGGACTGTGGCAACGACGGTTCGGAGGGAGTCCGGAGGTCGTCGGCCAATCGATCGTGCTCGACGGTACGACGCAGACCATCATCGGCGTCATGCCGCAGCACTTCGCGATCCGTACGACCGAGCTCGCTGAATCGCGCGCGGAGTTGTGGCAACCCCTCCGCGTGGGCTCGGAGAATCTCATCGGAATGGGCGGCAACCTTCACGTCATCGGCCGCCTTGCTCCCCGGGCCACGTTCGAGCAGGCGCAGGCCGACTTGTCGGCGATCGCCGCGCGCATCGAAGAACGGTTCCCATCCTACAGCCGCGATTGGCGCGTCCAGACGCTTCCGCTGCTGGAAGCCACGGTCCGCGATGTACGTCCGTTGCTGCTGGTGCTCTTCGGAGCCGTCGCGCTGTTGCTCTTCGTCGCCTGCGGGAACGTCGCCACTCTGGCGATCAGCCGCAGTGTCGCAAGACGGACGGAATTCAGCGTCCGCAGAGCGCTTGGCGCAACCAACGGGCGCCTGGTTCACCAGCTGTTCATCGAGAGCGCGGTTCTTGCGGGTCTTGGCGGTATCGGGGGTATGGTGCTGGCCTGGTGGAGCACGGACGCAGTTCAGGGCGCGATTTCTCCAGGGATGAATCTGCCGCGGACGGCGGAGATCGCCGTCGGCGGTCGGGCGCTTGGCTTCGCGTGTGCCGTCACGGTTCTCACGGCTGCATCACTGTGGCTCGTGTCGCTGCCTCGTTCGGTGTTGGGCAGCATGTCGGCCGCAATCGGGACCCCGCGGTGCACTCGGTCAGCAGCGTCAGCGCGTCACCAGCGCGGTCATCGTCGCCGAGGTCGCATTCGCCCTCATGCTTCTCGCCGGGACTGGCCTGCTCGTTCGCACCGTCCAGGAATTGACACGGGTGACACCAGGCTTCGACGTCGATCGTGTCCTCACCATGAAAACCACGCTCCCTGAGAACGCGTACGCGAGCGACGATCGTATTCGTGCATTTGGTTCGGAGCTGCTCCGCGTGCTCGGGCGCGAGCCGCACATTTCGCGGGCAGGCTTCGCCAACTATCTGCCGATGAGCCGCGGCGGTGCGGCGAATCGCTTCGAGATCGAAGGACGTGCCGAGACGCGTGTCGAGGATCAGAAGTTTTCATGGGTCAGCATCGTCGGAGGACGCTACTTCGAAGCCATGGGGATACCGCTCGTCCGCGGCCGGCTTCCGGGGCGTCAGGATACCGAGAAGACCGAACCCGTGTTTGTCATCGATGAACTGCTGGCGCGCCGCTACTGGCCGAATATGGATCCGATTGGCGCGCGTCTCACGTGGTTTCGCGACAAGAACGAGAGGCTGACAGGTGTCGTGATCGGCGTCGTCGGCAGTGTCAAGTTTCGCGGGCTGGCCGCGGACGCTCCGGAAAGCGCGTACTGGTGGTTTCCGCAAGTGACGACACGTGACTTCACGCTGTCAGTGCGTTCGGCCACCGATGCCGCCGCTGTCGCGCCGGTCGTGATTGGCGCGATCCGACAGATCGATCCCGATCAGCCTGTTGCGGACGTGCGTGCGCTTGCGACATTCGTGTCGGACGATCTGGCACGTCCACGATTCGCGATGCAGCTGGTTGGCGCTTTCGCCGTGGCCGCGCTGCTCCTCGCGGGAATGGGTTTGTATGGCGTCGTTGCCTTCTGGGTTGCCCGGCGCGCGAGTGAGATCGGTCTGCGGGTTGCCATCGGTGCTCAACCTTCCGATGTGCTGTGGCTCGTGATGCGGCGGACGGTTCTGCTCATCGGTGGTGGCGCGGCTATCGGCCTCATCACGTCGATGGCCTGGGCCAGGGCACTCGCAGGACTTCTCTACGGCATTACGCCCGCGGATCCCACCGCCTTGATACTTGCCACGCTGTTCCTCGTCTCGGTGGCGCTGCTTGCCGCGTACCTACCTGCGCGCCGCGCCCTTCACGTGGATCCGATCGTCGTGCTCAAAGAGAATTAGCCTAGTGCTGTTTGCGATTGGTGTAGAGCGGGGGCTTCAGCCCCCGCGAGCGAATCGACGCGCAGGCTTAAGCCTGCGCGCTACGGCGAAACGAATATCGCACTAGAGCCTCACTAGGAGGTCCGCGCAAGGAGGCTGGCTGCCAGATGCTCGCCGGTCAGCGTCGACTTCGCGGCCACCAGGTCCGCCGGCGTGCCTTCGAACACGATGCGCCCGCCGTCGTGTCCCGCGCCGGGACCGAGGTCGATGATCCAGTCAGCGTGCGCCATCACCGACTGGTGGTGCTCGATCACGATGACCGATTTGCCCGAGTCGACCAACCGATCCAGCAGCACGAGCAGCTGCTCGAGATCGGCGAGGTGCAATCCGGTCGTCAGCTCGTCGAACACGTAGACGCCACCCGCTTCGCCCATGTAGGTCGCGAGCTTGAGCCGCTGACGCTCGCCACCCGAGAGCGTGGTGAGCGGTTGCCCAAGCCTGAGGTAGCCAAGGCCGACGTCGGCCATCCGCTGCAGGATCGCGTGCGCGGCGGGCGTGTGCGCCTTGCCGGCACCGAAGAATGCAACCGCGTCTTTGACCGATAGATCGAGCACTTCGGCGATGTTGAGTCCCCCACCTGCCCTGAGCGAAGCCGAAGGGCCTGCCCTGAGCGGAGTCGAAGGGAACCGGTAATTCAGTACCGACGCCTGGAACCGACGGCCCTCGCAGTCTTCGCAGATCGTCGTGACGCCGGCCATCATCGCGAGGTCGGTGTAGATCACCCCGGCACCATTGCAGGTCGGACACGCCCCCTCGGAG
Organism: Vicinamibacterales bacterium; assembly: GCA_036407095.1. Taxonomy (GTDB): domain Bacteria; phylum Acidobacteriota; class Vicinamibacteria; order Vicinamibacterales; family UBA2999; genus Gp6-AA40. The sequence continues at coordinate 136,117 of DASWZV010000158.1, forward strand.
TTGGCACTGAACAACGCGGCCTTCACGCCGTTGGCTTTCGCGAACGCGTTGCGAATCGGATCGAGGAGACCGGTGTACGTGGCCGGGTTGCTGCGTCGCGAGCCACGAATCGGCGCCTGATCGATCGACACCACACCGTCTCGCCCGCTCACAGAGCCGTGAATCAGCGAGCTCTTGCCCGACCCTGCTACGCCCGTTACCACCACCAGCACGCCGAGTGGGATATCGACATTGACGTTCTTCAAGTTGTGCGTGCGAGCACCACGCACCTTCATCACAGTCGAAGGTTTCCGCACCGATCGCTTCAACGAGGCGCGGTCGTTCAGGTGACGGCCGGTGAGCGTGGCGCTGGTCCGCAGTTTCTCGACGGTGCCCTCGAAGACGACCTCGCCGCCAGCGGTTCCCGCGCCTGGACCGAGATCGACGACGTGATCGGCGATCGCGATCACCTCCGGCTTGTGCTCGACCACGAGGACGGTGTTGCCCTTGTCGCGCAACCGCTGCAGCAGGTCGTTCATCCGCTGGATGTCGTGAGGATGCAGTCCGATCGTCGGCTCGTCGAAGACGTAGGTCACGTCGGTGAGCGACGATCCGAGATGCCCGATCATCTTCGTGCGCTGCGCCTCACCACCCGACAGCGTGCCGGACGGTCGATCGAGACTGAGATAGCCGAGCCCGATCTCCACGAACGAGTCGAGCGTGTGCCGCAGCTTCGTCAGCAACGGTGCGACAGACGGCTCGTTCAGAGCGCGCACCCACTCGGCGAGGTCGCTGATCTGCATCGCGCACGCATTGGCGATGTTGATCCCTTTGATCTTGGCGGAACGAGCGGCCTCGTTGAGCCGGGTGCCATGGCACTCGGGACAGAGGCTGAACGTGACCGCGCGCTCGACGAACGCGCGGATGTGCGGCTGCATCGCGTCGACGTCTTTCGACAGGAACGACTTCTTGATCCGGGGGATCAGGCCCTCGTAGGAGAGGTTGATGTTCTGGACCTTCACCTTCCTCGGCTCGCTGTACAGGAAGTTGTCGCGCTCCTTCTTCGTGTACTTGCGGATCGGCCTGTCCGGGTCGAGACCTGCAGCCGCGAAGATCCGCACGTGCCAGCCCTCGGCCGTGTAGCCGGGGATGGTGAGCGCACCCTCGTTGAGCGACTTGCTGTCGTCGAAGAGCTGGGACAGGTCGATGTCGCTGACCGATCCCATCCCGTCGCATCGCGGGCACATCCCACCGGTACGAGTGAAGGTGACCTTCTCGGCCTTGCGGGCGCCTTTCTCGACCGTGATCGACCCGGCTGCGCGGATCGATGGGATGTTGAAGGAGAAGGCGTTGGACGAGCCGATGTGCGGCTTGCCGAGGCGACTCCACAGGACCCGCAGCATCGCGTTGGCGTCGGTCGCAGTGCCGACTGTCGAACGGGAGTTGGCGCCCATGCGCTCCTGGTCGACGATGATTGCGGTCGTCAGCCCTTCGAGCACGTCGACTTCGGGCCGGCCCAGCGTCGGCATGAATCCCTGCACGAACGCGCTGTAGGTCTCGTTGATCAGCCGTTGCGATTCCTGCGCGATGGTGCTGAATACCAGCGAAGACTTGCCCGATCCCGAGACGCCGGTGAACACGGTCAGCCGCCGCTTGGGGATCTCGAGGCTGACGTTCTTCAGGTTGTTCTCGCGCGCGCCCTGCACCCGGATCAGGTCGTGGCTGTCTGCGACACTCACGCCGTGCTCTTCGTCAGTGGCTGGACCTGATCGAACTGGAGACCGCTGTCGCTGTCTCCTCGTCCTCGCGTCTTCTGACGGCCGATCCAGACGTACACGCGGCCATCGTACCAACGCGTGCGTTGGTACGCGCGGACGACCTTGGTTCCACCAGCCGGGACTTCCTCTTCCTCGATGACGTACGGCTGCTGTGGAGTCTGATCGAGGCCCACGCGAAGGATGTCGCCGCGCGGCGCGACCGTCGGTGACGGCGCGCCCCGAATGATCCTTGCCATGCGACCACGCTGCAGCCTGATGTCGCCGGAGACAGCCGAGACCTGTACCGGCAGAAACGGAATCCAATTCTCGGGGACGGTCGTGCCGGCCACGTAGCGGATGCGGGCATCCGTGTCGATCGGCGCCGGGCCGTCTGGGGGCTCGTTCGCGCGCAGATATCGTGTCAGAGCGGCAGCCGCTTCATCGCCGCCGACACCGGTGCCGATCTCGCCGGGAATCGTTTCCTCGATCGCGAACACCATGTTTGCCATCTCGTCGCGCGTGAAGGTGACCCTCTCGATCGGCGCGCCTTCCTGGCGGCTGCCGATCACCGGGAGCAGCAGCAGGCGCGGATCGATCAGCGTCGACGAGGCGTCACGCAGATTGAAGAGGTTCCAGTGCTGCCACGAGTCAATCGGTCGAGAACCCGCCGGCCGCACGAACGTGCGCACGCCAAAGACGTCGGTCACGACCACACCGAGCACCGCGGCATACGATCCGACACCGAGCTCGTACGGCACCAGGATCCAGTCGTTGCCGTAGATCAGTCCGAACTCCGCCAGCATCAGCAGCGCAAGGTCGGTGGTGCTTGCCCGGATGTCTCCGAAACTCGTCTTGCTGTCTTCGAACTGCCAGTACCGCATGTTCGGCATGCCGCCATACTCGATCGGTGTTGGCAGGAACGACAGCGGATCCTGATTCACACTCGTGGTCTGAGGCAGCGGATCGCCTGGCGCTCCGGCGATGACGATCGTTCGATCGACATCGAAGGCATGCCAGTCGAGATCGCCTCCTGGGTACTGATTTGCCGCAAGCGCAACGCGTCCCTCGCCGTTCTCGACCGGCGAGCCGCACGCGAAGCGATATTCCAATCGTGACGGCTGCCATGGCACTCGTTCGTTCGCGGTGGGGACGCTGTAGAGGCGCGCGAACCACGCGGTCAGCGCCAATGCTGCGTTGCGAAGCGCGGTGCGATCGGACTCGCTGATACTCAGGCCGGTGACGAAGGTCTCGTGAGCGCCGGTCCCGATGTCGTCGAGGAGCGTACGACCATCAGGCAGACGGCCTTCGACCGCCGAGAAATAGGCGCGCGCGTCGGTATCGCTGGCCAGTTGCGCAGCGCGTTCCGGGTCCGTGCTGGCCACGATGGGATAGCGATTCAGATACGAGGTTTTGACGGTGGCGTCGCTCCACAGTAAACCGATCAGCCGGCTGAAGTGCCGCCCGATCTGGACGCGAAGACCAAGAGCCATGGGAATCGGTTCGCGCTCGACCCGCACTTCGAGCGGCACGTTGTCGTCGTACGGGCGCGCGACATCGTCGGCCGGTGCGTACGCGTCGAGCTTCCCCACGCGCATCTGCAGTCTGGCTGCGATTGCAGACCCTGTGTTCTCACCATGGAACTCACCGAACTGCCATTGACGACAGAGTGCCCACAACGGATCGCGGACTTCGGCCTTGAGGCTGCGCGCGAAGTCCTCGCGCCGCGGCCGGCCTTCGAGTCGGTTCCAGTTGACGACCGCCGACACGAACTCGGCCTGGAGGAACAGCGTCTTGTCGATCAGGATGGGACCGGCCATGATGCGCCTCCTCAGCCGTTTCCACCGCCGCCGGCAAACGCGACGGCAGTCTGATTCACGAGATCGGCCGAGACCGTCGCTCCCGGTCTCGATGCGACAGGAGTGAGGATCGCCGGCAGCAGCTGTCCGAGCGCGCTCGATTGAAGCTGGTCTGGCTCCACGGCGCGAAGCTTCGCGCGCCGCAGCGTGTCGCTCACGACCCCCACGAGTGCGTCCCACGTCCACGTACCGGTGAGCGCCGGTGCCACGGCGAGCATCAGAACCTGTGGCGGCTGCGCGTTCGGCTGGTTGTAGTGAATGGCGACCGCCGTCGTTTCGACGCGCGTCGGAATCGTTTCCGTCCAGGCGTCGACCAGGAGTCCAGCCTGCGTGCCGGCGGGATCGAAGCCTGGTGCCGGAACGAGTTGGATGATGGAGAGGAAATCGCCAGCCGGTCCAAAGGTGTCGGGATATTCGACGGCCACCCAGAAGTCAGTGGCACGAAACGGCAGCTGCAGAGGACGCAGTGCCGGGAACGGCGAGGACAGCGCATCGCTCAACGTGGCGATGGTCTCGAGCGTGTGCAGGCGATCGCGAACGCGAGCAACACCCTGGAACCATTCCTCGACGATCATCGGATCCGCCGCGTGCCGCAGCAGTCCGGTATCGATCGGCAGATCGCGAAACGCCGCAGCCGCGGACAGCTCGGGGCTGTTCTTCATGGTGAAGCGCGGCAGCATGTTGAAGTCGGGCCCGAGCAGCTGACGTGCGGCCCCTTGATAACGCCCGACCTTCTGCGTGATCGTGAGCGCAGCGATCTCGGCTGGACTGAGATCCGTGAAGTCCTTGAGACGTGCGGCCTCCTTCAGCCGCGTGTCCGCCTGACGGGCGACGCTGCCGCCCAGATCGAGGTGCTGCGCCAGCGCACGCTCGAACGGCGTGGGAGACGCTCCGGTGTGTTCGGGTACGGCGCGTCCATCGACGAACGCGTCCGGGAACCCGAATGGTGCGAGCGCCCGCGTGGCGTCGATGAGCGCGGTCAGGCGAGCGGCGCGCTCCGACGCGGTTGCGGTCGTCACATCGAGAGCCGCCGCGTCGGTCAGCGCCTGTGCGAGATCGCCGCGTACCGCCGACAAGTCGATGAGCAGGCTCCCCAGGCGCACGTTCATCTCGGCGTCGTCGAAGCGTTGAGGATTCGGATCGACGGCGGGATCGGTGGTGTCTTCCGAGGGCAGCATGAAGTCGCCGGCACCGAGCGGGCGGGCCACCGTCGCGATCCGCTTCAATGCGGTGATGAACGGCATCACCTCGAACAGACTCCGATCGGATGCGCCCCAGTCGGGATGCCTCGCAGGAAAGTCGATGGTCAGCGCCTGGACCTCAGGAGCCTCGACGCCGCCATGGTCGCGTCTGTAAGCATGTCGAATCCGCCGCACCAGCTCTGATTCCCCGTTGCCGATCTCGTCGCCGGCGATGTGAATGAGGTCGAGAGGCTCGAGATCGAGATCGAGGAGTGAGGGCGTTGCATCTTCGATCTGATTCGGTCCGTGTTTGACAATGAAGCGGATCGTCGCGGGATCGCCGAGGCGCTCGCCGAGCCAACTGTTCAAGGCTCGATCGCCTCTCGACCGAGGTGTCGCCGTCGGACTCCAGACGTGGTCGATGGCAGCCGGTTCCAGGTGTACTGCCACGCGATGGCTCACCGCCACACCGCTTCGCGGTGTGCGAACGACGTCCGGCTGGGGCGGTTGAGTGCCGCGAGCGAGCGCCTGCAGCATCGCGCCGCCGCGATCGTAGTTGCCGTGAGCGACCTGATAGACGCCTTCTGCCAGCGCGAGATCCCCGACGGCATCCATCGTCAGCGCCATGCGATCGACTTCGTCGTGGATGGCGGCAGCCTGCGCCGATCCCACGGCGGGCAGTCCGGCCACGCCGTAGGGATATCCAGTTGGTGGCTCGGCCAGCAGCGTGCGTTCGAGCAGCAGGTAGCCGTCGAACACGTTGTTCGCTTCCTTCAACGTCGTCTCGTTGCCGCCGGCGTCTGCAGTGATTTTGTCGGCGCGAATCGGATACGCGTCACGGAAATTCGGAATGAACTGCGCGAGTGACGGATCGCCGTGGCGCTCTTTGAGGCCACGCTGGAATTGATAGCCGAGCATCGCGCCAAGCGTCTGACCGTTGGCGATGCCTTCGAAATAGTCGGTCGCGAGACGCACACGCTCGGACGACAGATCGACGCTCATGACCTCGCGCGAGTCGGGGCTCGCATGCGTGAGGTAGGCGTTCCTCAATACGGCGCCGGCCACGGCATGTGTGGTCGAGAGTCCGTGAATCGTGCCGCCGCTGTCAGGCTGCTCGATGATGACCCCGCCCTCGGGATCGCGGAGCGCCTCTGGAACGATCTCCGGGTCGACCGGCGTGCCGCGCACCCCGGGTCGAACGTCTTCGAGCCAGCCGAATGCGCCAAGATGCAGACCGAGCGCGCGATCGGCGACGAGTCCCGTGCGCAGCGGATCGCGCAGCGCGCGCAGGCGCTCGGTGAACAGCGCCATCTGCCAGCTGTCGAGGCGATAACCGCAGAGATCGACGTGTTCGGCGAACAGCCGTTCGAGACGCGCAGTCGGCAGATCGATCAGCCGTTCGAGCGCCGCGCGGACTCGGATCAGACCGGAGACCGAAGGCTGACTCTGTCCCTCGTCGCTCCCGAGATAGTCGACGACCTGAATCGGCCGGTCGCTCAGTTGCGGGAGCACGCGATCGACGCGGGCCTCGAGGAACTCCCATCGCGTCACCGTGCGGTCGGCCTGGACGTTCGGCATCTCGACTTCCCGCCGGGCCAGCGCGCTCACCACTCCGTTGGCCTCATAGAGCTGCAGTGCGGCATCGACGTTGGCGAGCAGCAGCGAATGGCGCAGCATGCGATAGAGCAGCGCGCGCGGGACCGGCAGGTTGCTGCCACCTTCACCGTGAAACGATTCCGCCTTGATGTCGGCCACGCTGCTGCCATGGAGCCAGCCGATGTAGTTGCGCAGGCTCTCGGTGTCGGAGAGCGCATAGAGATTCCGAAGCCGCTCCGTCTCCGACAGGCGCTCGTCTTCGACTGCCGGCACGTCGGCGACGATGGGATCCGTGATGTGGCTGTGCGACGAGAAGAAGGTCAGATCGATCACCGGCAGCCTCTGATCGACCGGCTGGCCGACGTCCTCGAGGACCTGCTGCCCGATCGTCGTCTGATTGCCGCGGACGTCGCCGGCCGCGGCCGCGGAGGCGAGGAACGTCACATAGTTCCACACGAAGCCGCTGCCGAATGCCTGCCGGCGGAAATAGTCAACGGAGGTTGCGTTGAGTCCGAGGATGTCGAGCAGGAGTGCGTGCGAATCGCCGGCCTTGCCCGCGAACGATACGGACGCGAGCGCGTTGTCCCAGAACTTCTGGACGCGCGCGATCTGCGTTTGAATCTGCCGGGAGACGCCTGTCCTTTCCTCCGCCCGCCATCGTGTCGTGTCACTCGTGAGCAGCACGCTGTATGGCTGTGTTCCGACGCGAACGGCGGGAAGGGGGCCGCGGCCGGACACGTGTTCGACGAAGAACTGCTCGACCTCGCGTACCTGCGCCGCGCTGATGTCGAGCATCTGTTCCAGGTAGTACCCCAGCGTGGCGTGCCAGAGGGCCTGGTTCATCAGGCGGGCTTCGCGAACGTCCTCCCGGTCCGCGTGCTGCAGATGGGTCAGCGGCGCATAGTCGATGCCGAGCGCTTCGGCCAGCCACTGCGCGTCGACACGCCGGGTCACGTCGTCCACCGGCGTGAACAGCGGATCGCCTGCCTCGACGATCTCGGTCTCGGCGGGATCGGTGACCGCGCTCGTGAATCCGGATCCGCCGGAGCTGGTGTTGTTGGTTGGCGTGCCCTGGGGGATGAAGGCGGCGCCGTCGGATGCGTAGTGGTGGTTGTCGATCAGCTCCTCGATCAGCGCACGGGTGTGTTCCGGGTCAGACGACACACGGAGGCCGAGCACAAAGAGCTGATCGAACCCGGCCGCGGTCTCGGTCTCATTCAGCGGCACTTTGACGGCCATTCCCACTCGGACGGCTTCGTCGAAGTCGTGCATCCACTCGAGATCGGCGGCGAGTTGAATCTCGCCCTGCTCGGCGCGATCGACGTCGAGCGTCTGCGACGACGGATCGGGGCCGAGGATCAACGGATCGGGGATCTGGTTGCCGAAGATCGTCCGATCGGCACGGCCAGCCGCCCGCAGAATCACCGCAAATCGATCGGGCATGACGGACGATCGCGGCGCGCGCGCCCACGTCTGCGGAGTATCGTCGGCGCCCTCGGCGCTGACCTGCGACGGATCGGTCTGCAGGCGAATCCATGCCGCGCGCGGTCCTTCGAGCGGTCCGGCCAGCGCCCGCCAAGCCGCGATCTCCTGCGCCCGCCGCTCTTCGTCCGGCAGATCGGCCGCGGCGGCAATCGCTTCCCAGTACGCACGGCCCGCGGCCCGCTCGTCTTCGGTCAACTCGCGCTCGTGGGTGTGCACGGCGATGTCGTCGGGGAAGATACGGACCCACAGCTCTCGCGGTGTGACCACGGGCATGAAGCGCGTCTCGACCCGCACCGGCAGCAGCAGAATAGGAATGCGGTCGCTCAGGCGCTCGATCAGCGTCGTCGGATCATCGGCGCGTGAGAAGCCCTCCAGCGCATCACCGAGCACACGCGTGTCTTCGCTCAGACGAGCGACATTGGTCGTCTCCGCAGCAGCGAGGCCCTCGAGCTCCTTCTCGAGCCGCGCGACCTCGCGCGCACCTGACTCGCCAAGACGACGAGCGGCGTCGAGTTCCGTGAGGACAGCAGCCCGCCGACGGCGCGTCGCGCGGAGGTGCTCGTCCGCGTCGAGCCGTTCCCGTCGGAGCGCGGCAATGCGGTTCAGATCGTCGGTGACGCTCATGGCTCGATCATGTCGGCGGCGTGAAACGCCACCATCACTGGATCCTGAAAGAGGATGTAGGCCATCTCGGCCGCGTTACTGCCCCACTGCGCACGGCTGTCCGCGGTGCCGCCCGGGATGTTGGTTGCCGGCGCCGTCGTGAGATTCACCGCGTCGATCGACTCCGGATCGCCGAGGTGATTCCAGGTCAGGTCACGCCATCGTGTGACGGGCGGCGGACTCGCCGCGTCCGTGACGTCCATCGCGAATCGCGGTTCGCCGGGCCGTTCCTGCAGCACGATGAACCAACCGGGATCCTGCGTCGTGTTCGTGCTGCCTCTGGCCTGCGACTGCGTGAGATTGAAACCGAAGAAGTGAATATCGGGCGTGACCTCCGCTTTGAACATCGGACTGAGTATGTTCACCGCGGGGTTGGTCGCATCGAGCAGCCTGACGTTGAGCCCGGTCTGCTCGTCGATGCCCCACGTCGCCTTCTGCGCGTACACGAGGGTCGTCGGATATTTCTTCAGCAACTCGCCGCGGACGACGAGCACCAGTCGTGCGTCGCCGGGCTCGGCACCGGTGGGCAGGTCACGGTTGTCGTGTGTGCCAAGCGCGCTGGCTCTGTCCCACTCGTGGATCGGCTTGATGTCACGCATCGACTCTTCGCGCTCGGCCGCCGTGGCGGCGTCGCGCGCCACCGTGTCGGCCACATCCCAGAACTGCCGGAAATAGGAGCCGCGCTGGTCCGTCGGATACTCGCGCCACAAGAGCTCGCGTGACATCTCGTGATTGAGCCCCAGCATGTAGCCCTCGATGAAGCGGGCGTTGCTCTCCATCAGGGTGATCGTGTTGTTGGGGATCTGATTCAGGTTGGGAACGAGTAAGTCCGCAGACAGATCGCGCAGCGGTTTGTACATCGCGTCCTTGAAGGATGGATGCGCCATGATCGACGCGATGGTCTGCACTGGCGTCAGCGTGCGATAGGCGTCGGGAATCTCGAGCGTCGCGTTCAGACGCGCGGGCAGGGCGATCTTCGGATCGATCGCCGTCGTCAGCGTGAGCACGGCGCTGCTGATGTCGATCGGTATCGGATCTGGCGCCACGCCCTCGGCCATCGACACACGAGCGCTCAACTCGATCGCCGATTGCCGGAATCGACTGGCTTCGATGCTGTCTCCGCCTGAGGTCGTGGCCGCCGTCGATCCCGATGCAGATGCCGTCGTTCCCGGCTCCGTGATGACAAAGGATGCCCTCGGCGGCACGCGTTCGATCGACGCCGGCACGATGCCGGCGTCGCGCAAGCCTTCAGCGGCGACCACTCGCCGGGCCAGTCGCGCGATCGTCGGAGCGGCAGCCGCTGCGGCGGCAGCGACGATGATGGCGATCAGCGGACCGGCGACGGCGACGATCAGGATGACGAGGAGCGCGATCAGTCCCCACAACACCAGCGGCTGCCCGAGCAACACACGCAGCCAATCCGGAAGACCTTTCGGAGCGACCGCGTCTGCGAGCTCGTTCAACCCAATCTGACCGGGTGGCGTGACTTTCGGCACGGCAGCGGTGACCGCTCCTTCGTTCAATCGCGCGACGATGTTGGTGGGCCGGCTCCCGGCGTCGGGCAACGTCTGCTTGCTGAGGCGACCGCGGGGACGGACGAGCGATCGGAACGCCGGCTCGACCGCGGCTATCGGGATGCGGCTTTGCGTCATCTGCCGGCGAATCGTCAGCGGGCTGCCCATCACACGTGCGTGCACGGCAGCCGTGAACGAGAGCACGTCATGTGCGGGCAGCGGCCGAACGTGCTTCCGCAGGATCTGAACGCCAGCACTCAACGCGAGCTGCGCCTGCCTGATTCGCCGGTTGGCTTCGAGGATGTCGCCGACCTGCTGCCAGGCCTGCTGCACGTATTGCTCTTGATGTGCCTGGATGACGATCGCGCCCATGCCGGCTGCCGAACGCAGACGCGGATCGGCGTTCACCTCGTTGACCCATCCCGCGCCACGGCTCTCCATGCGATCGACCATCGCGTGCCATCGGCCGTAGAGCGGCAGTGTCACGACCGGATCGGGATGTCCTCCGGCTGGTGGATCCGTCATGAGATCTGCAGCGAGGTTGACCTTCGCTTCCAGATCCGTCAGGAGCACCGGTGTCGTTGCCGATGGCGGCCACACGGCGGGACGTGGCACAGCGCCCGGTTTGCGGAGCGCGCCTTCGAGGCCCATCATCGGTGGATCCGGCATGCCACGCACGCCGAAGTCCGGCCGCTGCACATCCAGGTCACGGATGCCGACTTCCGCGGGTACAGGACGCGGTTCCAGCAGATCGACGAGGAACTCGAAATCGCCGCGATCGGCAGTGCGGAAATACCAGCGATAGAGCACGGGATACTGCCGCTGCCCGAGACCCCAGGATGGCGCGAGGTTGTCGACGCCGGCCGTGCTCTGACCAAGACCGGCGCGCCGCCCGATTTCGAACGCCGGCAGCACCAGCGCGTGATACGCCGTCGACGCGCGCAGCTTCCGCGCGCAGAGCAGGCGAGATGAGGCGAGGTCGGGATTCTGTCGAATCAGATCCTCGAGTGCATCAACCGTCTGCTCGGGAGTGCGGACGCCATCGTTGCTGACGTCCTGACTCGCGTGGACATGAGCCCACGCCCACGTTTGATCGGTCGGTGGAAAGATCCGCGCAGGGTCACCGACGATCTCGACAATCGGGATGGGCGGTGTCGATCGATCCTCGGAGGCCTGCACGACGCCGGCATCGTGGAATTCATCTTCGGCAACGGCGACGAGAACCATCCATGGCCGCAGGCGATGTCCGGCCGCCGCCGTTGCCGGCGTATAGCGCCACGGAAAGTCTTCGTCGTAGAACTCGACGTAGGGAAAGAAGTTCGGCTCGAAGTTGGTGATCCAGTGTCGCGGCTCGGTCTTGACGATCGCGCTCGGGTTGATTCCGAGCACGTCGCCTGGACCAATCAGCTGCACGGGATTGCCGACCGGTGTGCCGTTGACGTCGAAGTCGATGCGAATCGATGCGCGCTCGACCGGCGTGCCCGGGCTGGGACCGAGTGGATCGACGGTGTCGATCCGTCCGCCGAGGCCCTGACGCACCCAGGGGAGAAACGTGTAGGTCTTGAGTGGATCGCTCATGCCACGCGTGCTCGATTGCTCTCGTGCACAGGGATCACCTGGAGCCGGCCTGCGAGCTCGGGCCGCGCGGCAATCAGCCGCGCCATCCGCGCGAACGCCTCGGCCTCGCTGTCGGCGTCAGCGTCGGCGACCGCCAGCGTCAGGTCGTCGATCCGTGCAACCACATAGTGCTCCTGTGTAAACGCCACCGCCGGGGGCGCGATCGCGGATTTCCCCGTTACCGCAAACGACAGCGGCGATCGCGCGACGGCGCCGTTCTGCGCCCATGATGCAAACGCCACCGCATCGACATCGAAGAAGCCACGGAACGGGGGCACGGCCTGCGCCCGCTGAGAGTCGCGGTACTTCAAGTCGTACTCGACATCGCGAGGGATGTAGTGGCTCGAGCGCAGCTCCTGCGAGACGCCGATCGAAACGCCCGCTGGATACTGCACGAAGGATTCGGCCGAGAGCTTCTCTGCGTCGGTCTTCTCGAAGAACTGCGCCGGCGCGAAGTCATCGCGCACCGGCGCAAGATCGGCAGGCCCGAGCGACCCGCCGCCGGCGGTCACGTTGGCGATGCTGAACAGCGTGCCGTCCGAGGGCTTGCTGCTTCCGAACTTCGCGATCGGGATGTCGAGCGGCACGACTTTCTGCGCGACCGAGAGACCACCCAGCGGGTGAACGAGGATCGCATCGACGGCCGTCCCGCGCAGCGTGACGAGCAGGTGGCGTGCGTCGGGAAGAACGGATCGCCAGTTCGTCGGGTCGCTGAGTGCGGCAATGAGTTGCGGGAGTACCGCGATGTCCGGCAGGAGCGTCGAGCGATCTTCGCCCCACGTCGTGGAGAAGCGGACTTTGACCGTCAGGAACCAGAACAGCTTCAGCGATGCCGTGCCCTTGGCTTTCCACGGCGTCGGGCCTTCGAGCGTCAGCGCAAGGCTGATGCTGGCGATGGTTCGCGAGCCTGCGCGCAAGGCGACCATCGCCTTGACGTCGGCGATGAAATAGAAGGGCGAGAACTGGAACAGGACGTCGAAGGCGATGAAGCCATACGCGTTGAACGATCCCGCCGATGCGTACAGTTCGGCCCGCGCGCCGAACTGCGCGGTGTTCGACGTCACGGCGAAGTAGGTCTCGAGCCGCAGCCGCGGATTATCGCCCGCAAGCAGCTGCAACGTCAGGCGCCGCAGGACCGGCAGGTTGAGCGGCGGCGGCTGAAACGCCGGATGGAAGCCGCCGACGGTGACGATGAACAGGCGAGTACCGAACCAGCGGACGCGCACCGCCATATCGCCCGAAAGGTCGTAGGCCAGGAGCCGCGAATCGAACAGCGACGCATCGAACGAGAGCTCGCCCTGGTTGAAGTCGATCACGCCGAGGAAGTTCACGCGCAGGGTGATCAGCGCGGCCTCGTCTGCAGGCAGAAGAGCCTTGAGCACGCCAACGATGGCGATGCGGACCGGGTTGGGCAGCTCGATCAGCAGGCCGAGATCGATCGTCAGGAGCGCCGGCGTCCCGTAGGCGATTCTGGCCATCGGGCCAATCACGAAGCGGCCGTCGAACGGCGGGAAGATCCCGGCGAGGTCGCTGATGATCTGGCTCGCGTTGGCGATCGGATCGTCCGGGAACAGCACGCTGTTGAGCGCGCTGGTGCGGAGTCCCGCGCGCACGACGTCCACGTCAACGGTGCGGTTCAAACCAAGCAGACCGCCGACGCCGTTGAGCGTGAATCCCAGACCCAGCTGAATCGGCTGGAACTGCGCGCTGATCAGGATGAGCAGCGAGAAGCCGTCGCGTCCATCCGGAAGCGTCGTGTTGATGATGGCGACGGCGGTGATGTCGATCGTGTTCTGGAACTGCAGCTGCAGCATCCCGACGTAGCGGTGATTCGGACGATCGATGTCGAGGAAACCGCCACCCCTGATGCCGTGCATGTCGAGCGCGAGGCCGACGCCCGTCGGTGGCTTGAACGCGAAGTCGACTTGCGCCGGTCCAGCGTTGCCACCCGTGCCGGGAAACGAGAGGGTCGCCGTGAATCCGATCTGATTGATGGAGGCGTCGATCGGTCCGAGCTTGCAGGAGAGCGCGGTGGAGACTTCGATGGGGATCGTGTCCCCGACGAGCGCGGCAATCAGCACGATCTCGTGGACCGAGAACGGTCCGAGATCCGCGTGTACGGGGAGCCTGATCGCGAGCGTGGCGCTGCCGTCGAAGCGCACGCCGGTGTCGGGCGCCCAGGTCAGGCCGACGTCGAAGTTCGAGTCGATGTGAACGCCCGAGAGCACCGTGCTGATGAAACCATCGCCGCCAGATCCGTCGACGAGCACGCGGCCGCCGTGCAGCGCCGCTTTCACGAACGGCTGTGCCTCGGTCTGCGTGAAGGCGACTCCGGTTTCAAACGAGACCGTCTTCACCTCGACGCGGTTGCCGCCAGCCGTGCCAAGAATCACAAAAGGCTGCGCGCCCTCGCCGAGCAGTCGGACGTTCGCGGACCCGTCGAAGTTCGCGGTCGGGGACGCAACCGCCACCTGCAAGGGCGGCCGAAGCGTTCCCGTCAGGACCGTGGCGAATTGACCGCGCGCCGAGTATGTGCCGCTCCACGCAGGATCGGTGACCGGCAGCGATGCGTCGATCGCGCCGCCGAAGGGCACGACCACGCTCATGGTGAGGCCGGGCGGATCGAGCGTCGGGTTGGGCGTGACGTCGAGGACGAACGCCTCGAGGAGTGCCGGGCGGTCCTCGACCGGCACATGGAACGCCGTCGGTGCGCCCATGCGTGCGAGGAAGTCGGAGACCGCGGCCAGCAGTTTCAATCCGTCGAAGTCGGGCGCGCCCCAGTCGTAGACCTCTTCGAAGTACTCCGCCGGCGAGCCAAACAACCGCGCGATGCGATCGTAACGAATCGTCGTGCGTTCGATCTCGAACCGATCGGCATCGCTGGCGAAGGGTTTGACGCGTTCCAGAATCCCGGCCAGCGCCAGCGACGCGCCGACCCCGGGCACCTCGTCGAGCGTGTCCGCGATGAGCAGATCCAGAAGCCTGCGCGCGAAGCCGGCGGCGAACGCGGCGAACATCTCGTCGGTGATCTCGGGAAACCCGCTGCGTGCCGCATCGATCGCCGCCGGGAGCGTGTCGAAGGCGTTGATGAGGGCGTTCGCGTCTGTGAGCAGCGCCGCGCCATGCTGCAAGACGCCGGCGAGATCGTCGGCGTCCACCGCTGCAAGCAGCTGATCGATCGTCGGAGGAAGCGCGGCCGCCGACGTCGTGAGCGCCGTGCGCGCGCTGACGACGGCCGGCTGCGACAGCAGCGCAGGAGGCAGCACGAGGCCCAGGCGCGACAGCGTGTCCGAACATTCCTCATCGTCGAGACGGCTGATCAATCGCGTCAACGCGCGCGCCAGACGAATCGCGATCTGTTCGAGTGTGCCGGGCGCGGTCGCCATGACGTCAGCCTCGCTCGAGACTCGTGAGCAGTTCCGCGAGCGTCCGCCCGCCGATCGACGGCAGCATCGAGTGCAGCTGGCCGATGTCGGCACGCAGCCGGGCGCTGCCGTGCTTGTCGAAGGCACGTGCGAGGCGTTCGATGCACGCCGAAATCGGTCGGCCATTCACGGCCGTCGGGACGATCACCGATGGCATGTGAAACGCTCGTGACAGCGCCTGAAGCAGCGCCGGTCCCCCGCTGCCGTGCCACGCGGCGGCGACCCTGCGGTTCTGATTGATCAACGCACGGATCTCGCCGCGGTGCTCCTTCCAAAGGGCAATCGCCAGGCGACCCCGCGCTGACTTCGAGAGCTCTGTCTCCAGCCACTCGAGCGCGGTCGCCGTGACCGGCGGTGTCGCCGCCGCGACTTCGGTGATCATGCGATGCGCTGTCGTGTGCACCTGGTCGGGGACGACCGTCTGCGGGACGTCCACGCCGATTCCGGGCAGCGCGTTCAGCAGATCGAGTGCAACCTGAATGGGGAGCGCCACACCATGAATGACGCTCACGCCATTGACGGGAATCGGGACCGTGTCGTACAGCACGCCGACGACTTTGTTGAACTCGTTCACGATAGCCGCTCCGCGATCGTTGTCGAGCGCGAACGCGATCGGCTGGTTCGGCTTGGCCGGGTTCGGATGCGGCTTGATGATGATCGCATCGGGCCGAACGTTGGGCGGCAGCGTGCCTTCGACCCCGCCGACCGCGATCACGACGCCGCCGGTGAGTCGTGTGCCGGCCCCGCGCTTCCGCACGTGATAGTTGCCAAGGATGACGTCGAGCGAGGTCACCGTCTTCTTGTCCTCGATCAGGCCGATCTGCATGACCTCCCCGAGCCACTTCTGATCGCCCTTGAGCTTGACCAGTGCCACGGGCAACGTCGCATCGTCAGGCCCGCCGGCCGCAAAGTCTCCGACGGTGTTGATGCAGCACTCACTGCAGCTGCCGCTGTTGTCAGGCTGACCGACGTCGGTGTCGGTTGTGGGCGGTCGCACGATGCCTCCGAGTCCGGCGTAGCTGGTGAGGATGTACGCCGTCTCCGGGTGCCCGACCGTCGTGACGATGCAGCCCAGTGTGCAGGAGTTGGCGAAGCCGAACGGCTCGGCCACGACTTGCGATCCACCGGACAGCGGGCGGTGATGCCCGTGATCGCCTCTGGTGAACACCTCCTGCGACGTCATCGGCGACACGCCCGCTGGAGGGAGCACCTCTCGTGTCTCGGCGGCTTCAGTGGCGTTGGGATTGGATGGAGTGGCGACGCGCAGATCCAGATGATCGACGTCCTTGAACCGCTTCAGCACGACTTCGATCGGCGTCACGAAATCATTGAGAAACGGGTGGGTGACGGTTTCGTCGTCGTCCTCCCCCGCCCACAACAGTCCAACAACCTCGTTCTGATCGTTGACGACCACCGAGCCCGAATCGCCATAGTACGAAAACACGATTTGACGATGGTCCGGGTTGGAGACCGCGTCATTAGGCCGGATCACCATGTCGAAGGTCGAGCGGCTCTGAAAGAAGGTCGTCTGCACGCCGATCGCGATCGGACGCCCGCCCGTGAGCCCGGTTCGTGAACCTCGCTTCCTCACTTGGTACGTGGCCGATGCCACCTCGGCGATCGTGACGGTATGCGTGCCGCTGACGAATCCGATGTCCCGGATCGCCGGCACCCACTTCAGACCCCGCTCGAGACGAACGACCGCGGCATCTCGTTGAGGCTCGTCGGCGCCAGCCGCGCAATATCCAATTGGCGTCGCATTGAACACGCCGATGAAGCCCGACGACTGCTTGATCGGGCGCGACAAGGAGAGAGCGCCGTCTGTGACCACATGATGATTGGTCAGCGCGTAGACGGCGGTGGGATCCTGGTCGTCGATCAGGAAGCATCCGAGCGTGCCCGCATAATCGTCGCTCCCGTCCGGACTATTGCGTCCGAGCATCATGCCGCCGATGAGCGGCGGTCCCGGCACAATGTCTGAATTGTCTGCCGTCGGCTTCACGATGCCAGGCGTCGGCTGACGCCGGCGTATCCGGGGCTGCATTTCGACGATGTCAGTTGGAACGCCTTCAAACGAGGAGGGGATCAGTTCCTCGGACGGCACCTCAGCGGCTGGCTTCTTCTTCGTCACGAACACCTTGATGACGATCTCTCCGGTGGGCTGACCATGGCGCTCGCGGCCGCCGATGCCGACCGCATTCACGTGCGGAATCCGCAGCAGAATCGCCGCGGCTCTCTCCTTGATCGCGAAGTATTCCTCGTCCCGCATCGCGTGCTCGATGAACGATCAGTGATTGAGCGCGGGCTCGCGCGTCATCTCGAGCGCGGCGAGGATGTCAACGAGCGACCGCCCGCCGATTGCAGGCAACGCAGACCTGAGGCGCGAGACGTCGGCATCCAGCGGCCGGCTTCCGTAACGCCGGAACGCCGCCGCGAGTCGATCGAGACAGAGAGACGTCGGCAGTCCGTTGACGCTGGCTGGAATAATCGACGAGGGTGTGTGCAGGGCGCGCGTGAACGCCTGCAGCAACGCGGGGCCGCCGCTGCGATGCCAGATGGCCGCGACCCTGCGATTGTGATCGATGAGATCACGGATCTCGCCGCGATGGGTGCTCCAGAGATCGATGGCCAGCCGTCCTGCGATCGATTGCGACAGCTCCGCGCGCAGCCGGTCGAGCGCTGCGCCGGAATCGTTCGGGGACAGCGGCCGATCACCCACGAGCGGAGGCAAGGCAAAGTCATGGTCCGCGATGGTGCGTGCGGTCGTGGTGTGTTTCTTGTCCGGTGCGTTCGCCGTCGCGAGCTCGACTTCGATGTCAGGGAGAGCGTTCAGAGCGTTGAGCACGAGTTGAATCGGCGTCGCGACGCCGTGTACGACCTTGACTCCGTTCTCGACGATCTCGACTTCGTCGTACAGCAGGCCAACGACCTTGTTGCCGGCGTTGACGAGGATCGCGCCGCGATCGAACAGGGTCGAGAAACAGATGTCCGTATCGGGCTTGAGCGGATTCGGGTTCGGGCGCACGAGCATCGCGTCCGATCGCACGTTGGCCGGCAGCACACCACCAACGCCTCCGACTGCGGTCACGACGCCGCCCGTCAGCCGCGAGCCGGTGCCGCGCTTTCGCACTTGATACGTCCCGGAGTTGATCTCGTCGACGGTCACAGACGCGGTGTCCTCGAGAAAGCCGATTTGCATGACTTCCGCGAGCCACGACTGATCATCCCTGAGTTGGGCGAGCGCAGCGGTGGGCGTAGTGAGATCGGGACCACCTTTCGTAAAGCCAGCGACGGTGTTGATGCAGCAGAGGCTGCAGCTGTCGGTGTTGTCAGGCTGTCCGACGTCGGTGCCGACGTTCGGTGGAATCTGTCCGTTTGCGGAGAGTCCGTCGTAGCTGGTGAGGATGTACGCGGTGCCGGGCTCGCCCTTCTTCGTCACCACGCAGCCGAACGTGACGGAGCTGGCCGCTCCGAACGGAGCACCTAGAATCTGCGAGCCGCCGGAGAGTGGCCGATGGTGACCGCCATCGCGGCTCTTGAGGACGTCGGCCAGCGGGCGCAGTGGCGCACCAGCAGGCGGCAGCGCCGTCTGCGCGTCGTGCGGATTCGGCCCCGATGGCGTGGCAACGTCGAGATCGAGCTTGTGCACCTTCTTGAAATGCTCGAGGACGGCGCCGATGGGATTGGCGACGGCCATCGAGAACTTCACGTTGGGCGTCTCCGTGATGTCCTCGCTTCCCCACAGGAGACCGATGACTTCGTTGTCGTCGTTGACGATGACCGAGCCGGAGTCGCCGGGAAACGAAAAGCAGGACTGATCGGTCTCGTGGGGTTGCGCGGGGGGATTGGGCCGTACGACGAAGTCGAGACTCTTTGCCCCCGGAAGAGTATCTGCTGTCTCGACACCAACGGCGATGAGGATGCCGCCGGTCAGTCTCGTCCTCGCGCCTCGCTTCCGCACGTTGAAGAGTTGCGTGACCGAGTCGGCAATCGTCACGTCGTACGTTCCCGTGATGAATCCGATGTCCTTGATCGACGGCAGCCACTTCAGGCCCGCCTCCAGTCGAACGACCGCGCAATCGAACGGGTCTTTGTCGGTGGCCGCCGTGACATAGCCGACGGGACTCGGGTCAAACCCCCCGTGGGGACTGGCTCGCAGGATTCGTCGCGACAGAGAGATCTTGCGCTCGTCATCGTCGACAACGTGGGCGTTCGTCAGTGCGTAGATGGCCGTGCCATCCTCCTTGTCGCGGAGAAAGCAGCCGAGCGTGCCGCTCGCTTTCGGCTCCATACCGAGAATCGTTCCCCCTTCGAGCGGGTCCGTCAGCACCATTTCCGAATCTTCGAGAGGCGGCACGACAGAACCCGGCACAGGATCCAGGTGCCGCACCGGGGTTCCCATTTCGACGACGTCGGTTGCGACGCCCTGGAACTGCGGCGGGATCATCTCGCGCGGCGGGACTTCGTGTGGTGGCTTCTTCCGCTTGACGAACACCTTGATGACGATCTCTCCGGTCGGCCGCCCCTCGCGCTCGCGGCCGCCGAGACCGATCGCCGTCACATTCGGAATCTTCCTGAAGACCGCTGCGGCTCTCGTCTTGATCGCAAAGTACTCGTCGTCGCGCATCGAGATCGGTCAGGAACTCGTGAGGGGAAGCGCAGGTTATACACCAATTCGGCGTCATGCGACCGCGAAAACTCAGGTTGTCTTCCCAGAGAATTTCCGACCGATCGCTCCGAACAACATCGTGCGTCTCTGGATTGTTGGGGCGTGCGACTGCAGCGCGCGGCTTGGTTGACGCTACGAGGAACGTACTCGTGGCGTCCTTCGTGGGTCGCGAGGCCTGCTGCCAGCCGCCGCTACCGCTCGGTGACGATCGCTGCGAAAGCGGACTTCACCCCGGGCGCGTTCAGTCGTCACTCGGAACCGTGACAGCAGGGATATTCCATCTGCTCATCGCCCGCGGGACGTCCGGCGGGCGTGAGATCGAACAGAGTCCAGAGGGGTTCGACGGTCCCGAGGTGGCGCGGATCCTGGCCAGCATCGGGCGGCTCGTGAATCAGTTCGCTGGCCCAATGCAGCCTGATCACGCCATCGGGCCGGCGTCTGAACACGGTCATGATCGGCACCGGCTCGCCATCGGGACCGTCGCCGCCGTAGTCGCGGCGAAACGTGTTGTTCGCCGCCGACACCAACCGCGTATGCTTCCAGCCCTTGTCGCGCGCAAAAGCCGCGACACGTCCGATCGGCGCTCGCGCCACGACGACGAGATTGCCGCCCAAGCCCTCGAAGTGCGGCATCGTGCCGTCCCACATGTCGATGAGCGCTGTGCACGACGGGCACGGCCCCTCGGCGAGCGGCACGTGCGCCATGGCTCCCGAGGTGGGCCCGGCCCGCTCGTCCCTGGAGTGTCGCGGAAACATGAAGTGATACATCATCAGCGTGTCGCCGCCGCGGAACAGCTCTGACAAGCGGATGACCGTAGCAGCGTCTCCTTCACCGCCCGCCTCGAATATGTAGTCTTCGGGTACTTCACCTCCAGGCGGCAGGGCCCGAAGCTGTGCAGCGATCGCCTCCATCTGCCGGCGCAACGCGATTTCGCTCGCGAGGAGGGCATCGCGGGCAGCCCGATATTCCGACGTCTCGTTCGGAAAGCGCATGCTCACAGAATCTGATCTAGCACATCGAAGATCCCGACACAAACATGACTTTTCGCATTCACCGCGGCGGAGCTGGTCCTTTGCGGGGTTCACCGCTTCCCGTATTCCGTGAACACGTCATCTCTCGCCTTCGCTCGCGTGAGGCAGGCGAATCACCGCGCGCGAGTCATGACGTTCACACAGCCCGGATACGGCCCCGTCGGCGGCGCGTCGGTCTGCACCGCAGTGACAACGAACCGAATCGAGCTCTCCGCACGCTGCAACACCGCTTCCCACTCGGAGGCCGCCGGAGTGAACGTCGGCGTCGACAGCACCGGTGACGTCAGGAGCGGCGCGGGGCGACCGTCCGCGAACAGTTGCACGACGAAGGCGTTGTTGCGGAAGGTCGGCCCTCCACCGTTCGGTAACCATTCGAAGGTCGGCGGCGTTGCCGTCGCTATCTCAGGCTCCGGGCCGATCGCGATTGGCGCCACGAGTTGCGCGGCGAGAATGCAGCCGGCGCGCGCCTTCTGGGGCGGATTCAGCGCAGCAAGCAGCGCGTCGACTGCGGAGGACAACGTCACCGGCTTTGCGCGGACGAGGACATCCCACACGCCCTCGTCGCCCAAGGCGATGCCGAAGTCCCCGTCGTCATCGTCCTTATCGTAAAAGTCCCACAGAATGCGCTGCACGGACAGCTCGTCGTCTTCGCCGAACCCCGGAAGCAGGATTTCGAAGAAGTCGAAGACCCCGTACACGTAGCTCTCGAGATCGACGTACAACCCGAGATCCTCCGTGTCGGTGTAGAACGTGTCGCCGACGAACGGAATGCCGAAGGCGTCCGCTCCTTCGGCAATCTGCATGGTGATGCTGAGGTACGTGGCAAGCCCCTCGTTGAACGCCAGCGTGATGCCGTTGTGCTTTCCAAAGAATTCGGACAGGTTGAAGCCAGGACCGTGAAAGCCGCCCGGGTTGGCGTCGAGCCCGAGTGAGCGCAGCACGTGATGCGAGTACTCGTGCAGGCTCACGTCCCAGTCGAACCGATCGAGATTGAGGAGATGAACTTGCGGCGGTGTCGCGGTCGCCCGGTAGAAGGTACCGACCGGCGACGGAAAGATCACGTCGATCGGCTCGATCCGATGCCCGAGCCGCCGCTGGATATAGGCGCCGCCAGTCGTCAGCGCCGCGTGCACCGAGAACGCCGTGTTGTTGCTGTCGACGTTGTTGGCGATCAGATCGACGGTGAGCTTTGTGCCGCGACGGCACCACGCGACCTCCGACGCGATGAACTGCACGTCACCGTCGTCGGTGCGGATGACGAAGTCCGGCCCGCGCGCTTCGACGCGCACCTGGATCGCCGCGGCTCCGAACGTGTCGGGTATTCGCGTGGAGTACCGACCGTGCCGGTCGGTGCTCGTCGTCCCGAGTATCGCAGACGATGGATCGGCCGCATCGACGATGGTCACCGGTGCGAATTCGACAGGATGCGTGCCGGAGGCACTGTCGGTCCACATCACTTGTCCCTCGATCCGCACCTCCGCATTACCTGGTGTCCATGTGACGACTGATTTCGCGCCTCCGCCGGCAACACGCGACCTGCTGTCTCGGTACGCGGCCTCTGTCATCCGATTCGCCGCACGGCTGCGCGCGAGCTGAAGCAGTTCGACCGCCTTCGGATCGGCAGCGCTGTGCACTATTTCGGCGCCGTCCGATCCGAGATACAGCACCGCGCTGAGCCGTCCGATCAGACGCCCTGATTCGTCCCGGGCGAGCGCCCTGGCGTGCAGTTCGCCGCTGCCGGCGCCGTTGACGCCGTAATCGATGGCGATCTCCCGCGTCGGTTCGGCGGCCGTCGTGGTGAAACGCAGATCTGCCGGCTGTGCAAGAACGGCACGCCCCGTCGCCTCGAGCGTGACCTCGAAGTTGATGGTTCCCGGCACCAGCGACTGCACGATCAGCCGCGCGGATGCTGGACTCGAAGTGGAAGCGATCGCTCGGTCCGGCGTGAGACGCATCGCGAAGTGCGCGGTCGGCTTTGCAGCGAGTCCGATGTCGATCGCGTAACGCGATGGTAACGACGCGGTCTTCGGCGCCTGCGCACAGAGCGCGCCCATGGTGACGAGCAAAACCAATGCACTCCTCACGACGACCTCCTGGTGGATCCGTGCGTCCTCGCGGACCGGTCCTACCCTCTACCTGCGCAATCCGCCGGAAAATTCGCGCGTCGCCTTCGTTCGCCGTGCAGTAAGATCGCCGCCGCCGTGCAGATCACCGACCTGCTGCAGCGCGTTCACGCGGGTGATCAGCAGGCACTCGACGCCATCATCCCGCTCGTATATGAGGAGCTGAAGAAGCTTGCCGCAGGGCACCTGCGGCGCGAAGGCAAAGCGCGCTCGCTGGAGACGACGGCGCTCGTTCACGAAGCGTTTCTACGGCTGGCGCGCGGCCGGCATCCCTCCTACGAAAATCGTTCCCATTTCTTCGGCATTGCTTCGAGGCTGATGCGACAGGTGCTGGTCGACCTGGCACGCGCGCGGACAGCTGATAAACGCAGCGCCATCGAGATACAGCTCACTGATCTCCCGGATGTCGGACGAGATCCGGACGAGACCATCCGGATCATGGATGACGCGCTCGAGCGGCTCGCCCGCACGGATCCTCTGAAGGTGCGCCTGATCGAAATGCGCTACTTCGGCGGCATGACGGCGGAGGAATCCGCGACGGTGCTCTCGATGTCGGTGCACGTTGTCCGTCGCGAACTGCGCCTCGGGCAGGCATGGCTGCGGCGGGAGATGGCCCGATGAACGCCCGCGTCGAGCACGTGTTTCACCAGGTGGCGGACCTTCCCGTTGCGGCGCGGATGCAGTACTTCACCGAACACGCGGTCGACGAAGACACCCGCCGTGAAGTCGAAGCGCTGCTCGTGTTCGACCCCGGCGCCAGCGCGCGTCTTCAATACGACATCGGCGTGGCCGCCAGTCGCGCGCTGCCGATGGTGGATGCCAGCGGTTGGAGTTGTGGACCTTACCGGTTGCTGCACGTGATCGGCCGCGGGGGAATGGGAGCCGTCTATCTGGCGGAGCGCGTCGATGGAGAGGTGATCCATCGCGCTGCAGTGAAGCTGCTTCCGTTTGGCGCTGGAGATCGGCAGCGTGAACGATTTCTTCAGGAACGCCAGATTCTGGCGACGGTGACGCATCCCAACGTCGCCCGCCTGCTCGATGCCGGGCATCTGGAAGACGGTCAACCGTTCCTGGTCATGGAGTATGTGGATGGCCAGCCCATCGATGCCTTCACGGCGGGTTGGAGCGTCCGTCGAACGATCGCGTTGTTCCTCGACGTCTGCGCCGCTGTCGCCCATCTGCACCGGCATCTGATCGTGCATCGCGATCTGAAGCCGGGCAACATCCTCGTGACCGCCGACGGCGAGCCAAAGCTCCTCGACTTCGGGATCGCCACGCTCCTCGAGCTCAGGACCGATCCGACGATGACCGGGCTTCGCATGCTGACGCCGTCCTACGCCAGTCCGGAACAGATTACGGGTGGAGAGATCAGCACGGCGAGCGATATCTATTCACTGGGTGCGCTTCTCTATCGTCTGCTTGCGGGCAGGAGTCCACACGACGTCTCCGCAAATTCTGCCGAGGCGATCGTCCATGCGGTGACGACTCGGGAGATCGAGCGTCCGAGTCGGACGGTCCCTGAGCTGAAGGGTGATGTGGACGCCATCCTGCTGAAGGCCCTTCGGAGAGATCCGCGAGATCGATACACCACGGTGGAGCATTTCGCCGATGACCTGCAGGCGTTCCTCGCCTCGCGCCCGGTCCGGGCGCGGTCGGGGAATGCGTGGTATCGCGCGCGCAAGTTTTTTCGGCGCCACTGGGTCCCGTCGGTGGCAGCGGCTGCGGTGATCGCAAGCCTTGCGGTGGGCCTGTACATCGCAAACCGCGAGCGTACCGTGGCGCAGCGGCGATTTGATCAAGTACGGCGACTCGCGACTCGAGTACTCGCGCTGGACGCAAGCCTCTCGAGTCAGCCCGGTGTCACGAAAACCAGGCAGGAAATCGTCGCGATGTCGAAGGAGTATCTGGAGGGACTCGTGTCCGATGCGGGTGCCGACCCGGCGTTGGCGCTCGAGTTGGGGACGGCCTATCTCTCGCTGGCCGGCGTTCAGGGGGTCCCCACCGGGTCGAACCTTGGCTCGTACGATGAAGCGGAGAAAAGTCTCATCAAAGCCGAGTCATTGTTGGAGAGTGTCATCCACTCTTCCGCAGCGAACCGCGCCGCTCTCCTGAAGCTGGCCGAAGTCAGTCACGATCGCATGATTCTCGCGGATGCCGGTCGCCGCCCCGAGCAGGCACTGTCTTACGCGAAGAACGCGGCCGAACGGCTGGAGCGATGGTTCGATCACGGCGATCCGACCCGTGACGAGACGAGGATGGCCTTTCGTGTCCTCCAGAACATCGCGCTCGCTTACAAGAACAATCATCGATACGACGACTCCATCCGCTACGCACGGCGAGCCATCGAAATCTCGCGCTCCTTGCCCGATGTCGGACCGTACCACGCAAGTAGCCTGAGTCTGATTGCCGATGCGCTGCGTTTGTCTGGAGATCTGGAAGGCGCCCTCAACGCCATCACCGACGCTCGACGGAATCTGGAGACCAGCACGAATTTTCCATCGCCCGGCACTCGACTGACCACCACCTTCAATGTTCTGTGGCGACAAGGAGTCATCCTGGGAGGCGACGGTCAAATCAATCTGGGCCGTCCCGACGATGCGGTCGTGTCTTTACAGGCAGCGTTCGATCTCATTGAGGATTTCGCGAGGACCGACGCCGACAACGCCAGCAGCCGCATCCTGTTCTCCTCGGCCGGTCGCGAGCTCGGCAACATCCTGAGCCATCGTGAACCGGAACGCGCTCTGGCGATCTACACGCACGCGCTCCGCCGGCTCCGGGAGATCAAGAACAACACAAGCGCACGCCGTGGAGAGGCGGAGCTGATGGCTGCGTCATCGTATGTGCTGCGGCGCCTTGAGCGTCGGGACGAAGCCCGAATGCAGATCGAGGCGGCTTTCCAGTTGTTGCGCGAGACGAAGGCGTATCCGGCGGATCGGGTTGTGCCTGGCGGTGAAGTGGACAGCGTTCTTCGCAGCTGGGCGGATCACCTCGCCGACACGAATCAGTCGCAGCGAGCGGCTGAGAGCTATCAGGAACTGCTCGATAAAGTGATCGCGTCACGCCCCGATCCACAGAACGATCTGCGCGACGCCACCGCGCTGTCGCGCATTTACGAGTCGCTCGGCGGTCTTCACGCACGAAACGGGAACGGCGAGCGGGCCAACGAGATGTCCTCGCGTCGACTCGAGATCTGGCGAGAGTGGAATCGCAAGCTCCCGCAGAATCCCTTCATCCGCCAACAACTCCAACTCGCCTCCACTCCTCGAGTGAGGCACCTCTGAAATGCTCTCTCGAGTCCGCCGGGCCAGCGGCGAGATGGCCCGGCGGAGCGGATGGCGAGAGGACTAGTGGTGCCTACCTCGCGAATCGGGACCGGCCACTCCGTTGTCGCGGCCGGCGGATCGCTGTCGTGGCTGGTTGTCGGCGGTGCTCTGCCAGTTCATACGGTCCACTAGTTCCCGTGCGCGGCTGCCGTTTGAATGGCGCTCTTGTCGTTGTTGCTCAACAGGCCGGCGTCCTTCAGAACGTTCGTCAGGTGCGACACATCGCTCACGAACTGCCCGTGGTTGCTTGCGCTCCCCTGAATCTGGGCAATCAGATCCGCCGTCGTACAGCCGTTGCTGAACAGGATGTTGGCGACGCCTGTGTTCTCGCCGTCGATCACGATCGTCGGCGCGAAGTTCGAGTGCACGCTGCAGTCCACGTCGTCTGCGACTCCGTCGAGGTCCGCATCGGCGAACCAGCCCAGGTCGCGCAACAACTCGAGCGTGAGGTCGTCGGGCGCCTTGAGTCGGTGTGTCAGGTCCGGGTTGATCGCCGGCTCCATCAACAGGTTCTTGAACGCCACCGTGTCGTAGTGCGAGACCGACGATCCTGGAGCGACAGGAAGCGGCGCGTACAACCGGGCGCGGCCTGCCGGCGTGGCGCCGGCGCGGACCGTCGGATCGACGCTAACCGTCGCGCTGACGGTCGTCTGTCCGAGAATGGCGAGGCCATCGGCGCGTGTCATGCTGACCGCCGGGATCGTCACGAACGCACCATTGACGCCGTCGTCCGCCATGCCGGGCGGCGGCGCGTTCACGTTCGCGGCATTGTTGTAGATGATCACCGCGAGGGCTCCGGCGTTGGTGGCGTTTCGCGCTTTGACCGCGAACCCGCACGTACCGCGCTCGACCAGCGCGATCTTGCCGGCGACGGCCGCTGCGTTGGTGAACGCCGTGCAGCCGTCAGTCGTCGCGGGACCTGCCGGGTTCGCATCATCTTGGGCCGCCACCACGAAAGCAAAGACGTTCGGGTTGCCGATGCGTGGCCCGAACGCTGCGGTGCCGAACTGAAAGAATCCCGCGATCGCCGCCGGCGCAAGCACGCGCACCTCGGGATTCCCGAGCTGGAGCACTTGCGGGACGTCGGCCGTAACGCTCGCACCGTCCCAGAACAAGCGGCCGAAGCGTGTCGTGGACGCGAGCCGCTCGGCGTCGGTCATCTCGTTCCAGTGCAGTCCGCTCGAGTCGTCGACGAGGTGGCGCGCGAAGATGTCGGTCTGTCCCGCAAAGTTTCGTCCTGTGGTGGGGCTGACGAACGTCAGGAAGTTCAGCCCGTGACCGAGCTCGTGCAGCACGACCGTCACGAGGTCATTCAGCGCGCCGTGGTTGTTGTCGAGACCAAGGTAGAAATTGAAGTCGCTGCTGAACCGCGCGCTGATGTCGGGGAACCCAGCCGGCGCACCTTCGAGCGCGGCGAGATCGACACCGGCGAGTTTGTCGGCAAGGGACGAGCCATACCAGGTGGCGGGGAATTCGGCTCCCGGATAGAAGCCCGGACCCAGCCCTGGAAAGTCGGAGAACGCGGCTGTCGGTCCGGCGGATCCAAGGACATTGGCGCCGAGCGGATCGAAAGCTGCGAGGACGATGATGGTGACGGGGCTGTCGAGCGTGGCACCCCAGATATCGGCGGCGTGCTGAAACGCGATCAGCCGCTGCGCCCCCTTCGTCGTGCCCGGGTTTCCACCGACCGGCGCCGCGGGCGTCGGATCGTTGAACCCTTCACCCGGACCATCGTTGTTGACGACGATGATGGTAGCCGCGGCGAAAGCAGGACGGCTTGCCGTGGTGACAAATCCGAATACCAACAACGCTGCGCAGAGGACGCGCCTGGTTCTCGTCGAGACAAGAGTTTTTGTGATCATGAGTGATCTCCTCTTACTGCTGCGTCGTGTCTTCGACGATGCCGAGGAACTCCGTCGCTTCATCGAACGTGGTGACGCATCGCAGCTCCCACATCCCGTCCTCGCCGGGCCTGGCGAGCATCACCGACTGGAACCGCCCATCGATGTTGACGGCCTTGGTGCCGTTGGCGAGCGTAGTGACTTGGAGACCCTCCGTCGATCGGTTCGTCATCTCGATGAGCGAGTCGACGAGCGCTGCGGTTTCCTGCGGCGTCGGCAGACGAAGCGTGCCCGTCTGCGGATCGACTGTGATCGGTCGTGTGGCGACGTACTTCTTGTTCCGGCGCTGATTGTCTTGCGCTGATGCCGTGAGCGACCACGCGGACATCAGAGCAAGACACACCGCGGCGGCGAGTAGGCGGGTACTCTTCATATCGGCTCCTTGGAAGGAAAGGCGACCGGACGCGAAACGCCGGTCGCGGCGGAGCGATATTACCCGTAGCTCGTGTGCAAATCTGCGACTCCTGCACCCTTGTCCAAGGCCGCGGGTCCAGGCGACGGGATTGAGGTGGAACGGCCGGCGGCTTGTCCGCCGTAGCCTTCAGCGGAGGCGGGTGATCTCCGCGGTGACGCCTTTGATCGTGAGTTGCGTGCCGAATGGCCGCGACAAATCCGCCAGACGTTCGAGAATGTAACCGGCCTGCGCACCCGACGCCGGCGACGGCAAGCCGCGCGTGAAAAGGAATGGATTCGTGGCGCGCGGGTCCTGCACGTCGGGCTGCCCTTCACCGAGGACGTTCATCACGATCGGCTGCAGGGAGATCGATTTGAGCGTCTTGCCTTGGAACTCGAGGTAGGCGACCGCGCTCTCGAAGTTGATCGGTTCGTGGATGTAGGTCAGCGTCGGCGGCACGTTGTAGATGAAGTTGCCGAGGTCGTAGAAGATGGGGCGCCCGCGGTAGATCTCGATGCCATGGAGCAGCGGCGCGCCGTGCATCACCACGATGTCCGCGCCGGCGTCGACCTCGGCGTGCACCCACTTCTTCAGCCAGTCGTTCGGCGCAAGCCGCTCGGCCATGCCTTCGGTGAAGATGGTCGTGAACGAATGGTTCCCGAACACATGGTTGTGCTGATAGACGATCACGAGATCGGCGTTCTGGCGCGCCTGCCGGATGCTCCGCAGGATGCGTTCGCTGTCCTCGGCGTACGGAGTATTGGGTGGAGCACCGGGCAGATCGGTGGTGGCCTCGTTATCCTTGTCGCCGGCTTTGATCCGCAGCTCGTTGACACCAGGGCGGTCGGCTCCGGCCATGCCGCCTGCGGCGATCAGGCCCGAGGCGCTCGACACCAGCGCGACGGTGCCTTTGCCGGTTCGAAGGTAGGCCGGTGCCGATGCCTCCTCCAGATTCTTGCCGATGCCGGCGTGGACGATCCCCCGGCTTTCGACTTCATGCAACGTGTTGAGAATGCCGGTCGCCTGCATGTCGAAGGCATGATTGTTCGACAGCGACAGCAGGTTGAAACCGAACGCTTTGAGCGCGTCGAGCGTCTGGGGCGGGGTCAGAAAGCCTCGGCCTTCTTTGACCGACTGGCCCGGCAACGCGACCGCGGCCTCGAGATTCGTGAACACCACGTCGCCCTTCAGGAGTCCCTGGATCACCGGAACGGCCTTGGGTGCCGTCGCGCGCAGGTCGGACCGAAGCATCGACTGGCCCGTGAGCGTAATAATCAGCGGCGTTGCCTGGGCGCGGACGGTTGCGCGCGCAGCCGCAAGAAGGGTGATCGCGCAGGCGATGGTCGCCAGCAGGCGACCGGCGTTCAAGAACAGTCTCACAGAAACCTCCGCTGAGATTATCCGCGATGCGGTATCGTTCGAGCCGCTCACACCAGGTTCCTCGACACGCTCTACGCGGAGCTCGGCGCCGGTCGGCGCTGAGGCGCACGAGGGTTGTCCACGTCACAAACCGAGGCCCTATCCCGTCTCACTGTTGGAGACAGGAGGAGCGACATGTCCAGAGACATGATCGATACGGGTCCGTGTGTGTTTTCACGAGTTCACCACCTGCTTGCCGCCGCTGTCATCGGGGTGTGCATTCTTGCCGCACCGGCGGTCGCACAGGTGGCGGACCAGCCGGCGGCCGTGACTGTCAACACCCTGACCCCGAAGCGGCTCGCGGCCAGCACAGCCGCCGCGGTAGGGCTGATCGGCACGGCTATCGGTGCACTCGCGCTGGCTCGATCCACCAGTCGTCTCGGCGCCGGCAACGTGCGACGCGGCGCGATGGTGGCCCTTGTGATGGGGCCGATCGGCCTGGTCGCCGGTGCGCTGGTGGTGGCCACTGCCGACGGTGGTCTGGGCACGGGCAATGGGCTGGCAGGGGGAATCGTGGCCATGGCGGTGGGCCTGATCGGCATGACCCTCGGCGGGCTGGCTCTGGCCCGCTCACGCCGCATCGCCTGATGACGTGCGCAAGGCGTCAGCTCGGTCAACGAGAGGTCGGATCGATCGAGCTGGTCAACGCCACGCGTCGATGGAGACGGTCGACCGCAGCGATCCGCTGATCATCTTCCACGCGCCCTGCGTCTCCCCGCCGGCGACGACGATGTTGATCTCCGATGGTTCGAAAATCGGGATCACGTCGTCAGGCTTCGCCTTGAGGCGGGCGGCGTACGGCTCGACACCGGCAACGGCGCGGGGCCGCATGAGGTACTGAATCCACTGATTGTCCCAGTACTCGCGCGCCGTCAGCAGCGCGTTCTCGGCACACCACTCGATCAACTTCTCTTTCGTGTCGAAGCCAAGCTTGATGAATCCGCGCGCGACGATCGGATCCATCACGAACAGCGGCTGACTGTACTGCTCGACCGCGGCGAGGGAGCGGCGCATCTTCTCCTGCCACGTCGCCCGCGGGCCATAGCCGGCATGCGTGTACCAGCCACCGAAGAAGATGCTGGCGATGCTCTCGGTTGGTTTGAAACCCTTTTGCACGTGCAGCGGCTGCCATGGACTGCGCTCCTCCGCCTCAGGGATCACCGCAGTGTAGGCATACCAGTTCCCGAGAGACCCCATGTAGGTATCGTCGGGTACCGATCCACCCTGGAGGTTCTGCGACAGGAGACCGTAGGCCCGGCCGATTGTGGCGTTCGCGTGATTGTACGGACCCATCGCGCCGATCCCCGAGTTCATCGTGATCTCGTTGCGGATGGGACCGTTGACGACGGTTATCGTCGCGAACGAATTCGTGCTGCTCGACCTTGCGGAGATACCGCTCGACGCGAGCGCGAGAATGACCGGGAAGTACTCGGGCCGCGCCCCCGCCATCACGGCGTTGACCGCCACTTTCTCCACGGTGAATTCCCAGAATTCGCGGAACGCCGTCGGTCGAAGACGTCCGACGATCTCATCAGGCCGACG
Organism: Vicinamibacterales bacterium; assembly: GCA_036407095.1. Classification (GTDB taxonomy): domain Bacteria; phylum Acidobacteriota; class Vicinamibacteria; order Vicinamibacterales; family UBA2999; genus Gp6-AA40. The sequence goes on from DASWZV010000158.1 coordinate 167,592, forward strand.
GCTCGTCCCTTTGAGCATCGCCTCGACGCGCGCTTCCGTCGGCAGCACGATCGGAAGGCAGTCGGTCCAGTGGTTCTCGTCGAACAGCCGCTGAAGGTTGTCCTCGGTGTCGGACGGCAGCAGTCGCGGCGTCGTCCGCTCGAACGACAGCCCCTGGAGATCCGCAGCATCGGGCGGAACCGTGAGGCCATCGAGCACGCCCTGCATGAAGGGCCGCCCAGACACGGGATCCTGCCCCTCGATGTACGCGCGAAGATCGCCGGGCGAACGGTCGACTACCGGCTGCGGCACATAGGCCTGACGCAGGCTCGACATACCCATGGACAGCGCCGTCGCCTTGCACAGCCGTGCGAACACGTGCGTGTGCACTGCAATGGAGGGGATGCCGTCCTGCTCTAACGCCGCGGCGAGCCCGACGACCGTCGGGCTACAGGTACTTCAAAGACCAACTCCGAGAATGGCGGCGTCTCCATCCGACGCGATCGTCTTCCGCATCTGCTCATCGTCCGACCACGTTTCCTTCGGCCTGATGGTACGGACGTCGACTGCCGGCAGGTGCTCGCCAAACCAGTGCCGCAGTTGATCCATGAACACGTCGGAGTTGTCGAACAGGCAGTCGACCAGATAGATCGTCTTGCCGTCCAGCGCCGGCAGCCGCGGCGCCAGGCGCTTGCCAACGACCTTGGGCGGGTACCCCCGCGGATCGTGAACGGTCATCTGCTCAGCCATGCTTCTCCGTCCTCGATTCCCGTTCCCTCATTCCGCCGGCTGCCTGCTCCTGCTGCTTCCTGATTCCTGATTCCTTGTCTCTTAACGCCACGCATCAATCGAGACCGTTGCGCGCAACGCGCCGCTGATCATCTTCCACGCACCCTGCGTCTCGCCGCCGGCCACGACGATGTTGATGTCCGACGGCTCGTAGATCGTGATCACGTCATCAGGGTCGGCCTTGAGGCGCGACGCGTACGGCTCAATGCCGGCCACCGCCTTCGGGCGTAACAGCTGAATCGATTGATTGTCCCAGTACTCGCGCGCCGTGAGCAACGCGTTCTCGGCACACCAGTCGATCAGCTTCTCCTTCGTGTCGAAGCCAAGTTTGACGAATCCGCGCGCGACGATCGGATCCATCACGAACAAAGGTGGGCTGTACTGCTCGACCGCCGCGAGCGCGTGACGCATTTTCTCTTTCCAGGTGGCGCGCGGACCATAGCCCGCGTGCGTGTACCAGCCGCCGAAGAAAACGGTAGCGATGCTCTCGGTCGGTTTGAAACCTTTCTGCACGTGGAGCGGCTGCCATGGACTCCGCTCCTCTGCTTCGGGGAGAACCGCTGTGTACGCATACCAGTTGCCGGACGATCCCATGTAGGTGTCGCCCGGAACCGATCCGCCCTGCAGATTCTGCGAGAGCAGACCGTAGGCCCGCCCGATCGTGGCGTTGGCGTGATTGTAGGGACCCATCGCGCCGATCCCCGAGTTCATCGTGATCTCATTGCGGATGGGGCCGTTGACGACCGTGATCGCGGCGAATGAGGTCGTGCTGCTGGACCTGGCGGTAATGCCACTGGCGGCCAACGCGAGGATCACCGGAAAGTACTCCGGGCGCGCACCCGCCATCACGGCGTTGACCGCCACTTTCTCCACGGTGAATTCCCAGGCTTCGCGGAACACGGTCGGACGGAGCCGTCCGACGATCGTATCGGGCGGATGGCTCGTGCCTTTGAGCATTGCTTCGACGCGCGCCTCGGTCGGCAGCACGATCGGAAGACAGTCGGTCCAGCGGTTGTCTTCGAAGAGCCGCTGAAGGTTGTCCTCGGTATCGGGCGCCAGCAGCCGCGGTGTCGTCCGCTCGAACGACAGACCCTGGATATCGGCGTCGTCGAGTGGAGCCGTGAGGCCCTCGAGCACCTCCTGCATGAACGGGCGCCCCGAGATCGCGTCGGCACCGTCGACGTAGGCACGCAGGTTGGCGGCCGACTGATCGACCACCGGATGCGGCGTGTACGCCTGCCGCAGGTTCGGCATCCCCATGGACAGCGCCGTCGCTTTGCAGAGCCGTGCGAACTGCCGCGTGTGAACGGCAACGGATGGCACGCCATCCTCTTCGAGCGCCGCGGTCAACCCGACGACCGTCGGGCTACAGGTGCTTCAAAGGCCGATGCCGAGAATCGCAGCATCGCCGCTGGCCGCGATCGTCGCGCGCATCTCCTTGTCGTCGGCCCACGTCTCCTTCGGCCTGATGGTTCGGACATCGACTGCCGGCAAGTGCTCAGTGAACCACTGCTGCAGCTGATTCATGAACACATCTGAATTGTCGAACAGGCAGTCGACGAGATAGACCGTCCTGTCGTCCAGCGTCGAGAGCCGGGGCGCGAGACGTTTGCCAACGACCTTCGGCGGATAGCCGCGAGGATCGTGCACCGTGATCCGTTGTGTCATAGAGTCATCATCCCCGCCATGTGCCGCCTCTCACATACCGATCCGCGCCCACCGCTGCCGTCGCGCCGTCGCCCGCGGCCGATGCTGCCCGTCCCGGCGAACCCGATCGTACGGTTCCTGCCGCGAAGAGACCTGGCAGGCTGCTGCGCATGAGGTCATCGACCGCGATTCGCCCGGACCCATCGAGCGCGAGCACCTTCTCGAGTAATTGCGTCGCGGGGGCCAGTCCCACGTAGACGAACAAACCAGCCAATTCGAGATCTTCGGTGGTGGCCTCACTCGCGGTTCGAGTGCGTACCGCGGTCAAGCCACCATTGCCAATCACCTCTTCGACGATGGTGCCGAATCGCACTTCGATTTTCGAATTCTGCCTCACGCGCTCGCAATACGCCGCCTGCGCGGAGAACGCAGTGCCGCGATGCAGAATGATCGCGCGAGACGCGTGCTGCGCCAGCGTGAGCGCTTCCTGCAAGGCGGAGTCTCCGCCGCCGACGACGCCGACGACCTTGCCACGGAGAAGAGGAGCGTCGCAGCTTGCACAATGGCTCACGCCCTTCCCCCGCAGCCGCTCTTCCCCGGGGACTCCGAGCGTCTTCAATGTCGTGCCGGTAGCGATCACAACAGCACGTGCCCTCACCTCGCCGTCGCCTGTGGCCAGACGCCATCGTCCGTCGTCGGCGCACAGAGCGGTCGCCTCGCTCGCGGCAAACTCGGCTCCGGCCGCGACCGCCTGCTCCTGAATGATCGGGCACAAGTCGTAGCCGGGAACCCCGTCGGGAAACCCGGGATAGCCGTCGATCCGTTCAATGCTCAAGAGGTGGCCCCCGAGTGCTGGACCGGTCAGGACGCGGGTCTTCCGCCCGGCACGCGCGGACGTCAGTCCCGCGGTCAGCCCTGCGACACCACCTCCGACAATCACGACGTCGTACTCGTGTTCTGACATCCGAATCGATCCTACGCGGTCGCGAGCCTCTCCGTCGCCTCGAGGTCCTGGCGGACCGTGCGGCTGCTGAGGAGATAGTGCAGCGCCGCCCATACGTTGACGACGCCGATGGCGACAAGGGCGTAGCGAAGGGAGTTCTGCTGGAGTGACGGGGCGAGGCCATCACTGATCAGTCCGGTGACGGACGGCCCGAGGCCGTTGCCAATGAGCGTCTGGATGAAGAGCAGCAGCGACGTGGCGACCGAGCGCATACGCAGAGTCGCGAGCGCCTGCGTCATCGCGAACGATGGGCCGAAGAACACGGCCGCCATGAACATCAGCCCCACGAACGAGGGCAGGACCACTGCGCGATCGGGCGACAGATACGCGGCGAACTGAAACGGCACACAGAGCAGCGTCGCGATGCCGGGCACCCAGAGGTACCACCGCCGGTCGTTGAACCGCGTGCTCAGTCGATCCGCCGCGAAGCCTCCGAAGAAGGTACCGAAGCCGGCGATGGCCGAGAGCGCTGCGAGCCAATAGCCGGCTTCGGCGACCGACATGTGATGTGAGCGCTGCAGGAAGGCATTGTTGAACGCACCGCTCGCATACCAGACCACCGAGTGGAGCGCTGCTGCGAGCGTCAGGTGGCGAAACGACCGGCGCAGCCAGAGCGTGCGCAGCACCTCGAACATGCCCGGCACGGGCGCACGGTCGCCGAGTGTGCGCGACACGCCATCTGACAGCCCGCGCGGTGGTTCTTTCACCGTCAGGACCAGGATGAGCGCCATGACTATGCCCGGCACGCCGGCGAGGATGAACGTCGAGCGCCAACCGATGTTCTGGTTGCCCCAGCCACCGAGTGCGGCGCCGAGTGAAGTGCCGATCGGCACGCCCAGGGCGAAGATCGAGAACGCCGTGCCGCGTCGCTTCTTCGGGAAGTAGTCGGAGATCAACGAGTGCGAGGGCGGGCTGCCTCCGGCTTCACCAACCGCCGTGCCGACGCGCGCCGCGAACAGCATCGTGTAGTTCACGGCCAAGCCGAAGACGGCGGTCATGACGCTCCAGCTCGTCACGGCGAGAGCCAGGACGTTGCGCCGGCTCGAGCGGTCGGCCCACGCCGCGATCGGGATGCCCATGATCGAATAGAACAACGCGAACGGTATGCCGGTCAGCACACCCATCTGGAAGTCGCTGGCGGCGAACTCCTTCTTGATCGCCTGGAGCGATGCCGCGAGGATCTGCGAGCGATCGACCGTGTTGAGCACATAGCACAGCGTGAGCACGACGAGGACGTAATACGCGTACCACGTCCTGGTCAGGACTGGCGGGTGAGCGGCAAGTGCGGGTTCTGCAGTCTGCAACACGTCCTCCCGATTGGGGAGCTTAGATTAACCGAATTATCTCGCGATAGACTTGCGCCCGCGGCGGGACGGTTGAGGCTCTTTCGACGTCTCTTGCGCGCGCATAGCTGACACATGTTTCCACGCGAAGGAGGGAAATATGAGAGCGAGTTTCCGAGGGTTTGTCTGTGCGTTAGTGGCGCTTCTCTTGGCCTGGTCGTCCTTCGGGCACGCTCCGATTGTGCGCGCCTCGTCTGGCGATGTCTCCCACGTACTCCTCATCAGCCTGGACGGATTCCATGACTTTGATTTGAGCGACTACATCCGGACCCATCCGAGCTCCTCGCTGTCAACGCTCGTTCAGCGCGGTCTGCGGTACACGAACGCCACATCCACGGGCCCGTCCGACTCGTTCCCAGCGACGCTCGCGATGGTCACCGGTGGATCGCCTGTCTCCACGGGCGTGTACTACGACGTCTCGTGGGACGACAATCTGTCGCCCGCAGGCTCGAATTGTTCGGTGCGCGGCACGACGGTCTCATACAACGAAGCCATCAACGTTAGTACGACTGTGCGGTTCACCACGATCAATCCTGCGAAATTGCCGCTCGATCCAGACGCGAATTGCACGCCGGTATATCCTCATCAGTACTTGCATGTGAATACGATCTTCGAGGTCATCAAAGCGGCCGGTCTCCGGACCGCGGCGAGCGACAAGCATCCGAGCTACGAGATTCTCAACGGTCCATCCGGAGCGGGCATCGACGACCTGTACACACCGGAGATCAATCCCGACAAGAAGGACATCGCCAAAACCATCCAGAACGACGAACTGAAAGTCGTGGCGACGCTGAATCAGATTGCCGGATACGCCTCGACCGATAACGCGCACGCGACCTTTGTCGGTGTGCCAGCCATCATGAGCATGAACTTCCAGGCACCGAACATTGCCCAAAAGTTCTCCGGGTACGTCATCGACCCGTCCGGCCCGATACCGGCGAACGTGACCACGCTCGGACCGTTAGCCGGCTCACCACCGGGACTCGCGCAGGCGTTCGACTATGTTGATGGGGCGCTCGGCCGGATGCTCGACGCCCTTGACGCGCAGGGGCTGACGGATTCCACGCTGGTCATCGTGACCTCAAAGCATGGCAACAGTCCGGTCGATCAGGCGCAACTCCGGCTGATCGATCCGGCCACCCTGGTGTCCTTGATAAACGGCGTGCAGGCGGGACTGGCGGCCCAGGTGACCGATGACACGAGTGCGCTGATTTGGCTTAAGGATCACAGTCGAGCGGCAGACGTCGCAGCGGTGCTGCAGGACAGAGCCGCTGTAGTCGGGGCGGAATCGATTTATCTAGGCGACCAGATCGACGGCCTCATGGGCGGCGAGTTGGCCGGCAATCCTTCACGCCGCCCAGACATCATCGTCGAACCGATGCAGGGCGTAGTGTACGCGGCGCCGGCAAGCAAGCTCGCGGATCACGGCGGTTTCCATGACCAGGATCTGCACGTGCCGTTGGTTGTGGTCCATCCGCACCGCGAAGCGGGAACGGTGACCGCACCGGTTTCACTGCAACAAATCGCGCCGACGATCCTTCACGCGTTGCATCTGAAAAAGAATGCGCTCGACGCCGTGCGGCTGGAGCACACGCCGCAGCTGCCGGGACTGGATGATAACGACGATTAGGGCCGAGCTCACGCTATCGCGGAACGGCCGGCACGATCTCCGCCGTGCCGCCTTGATCTCAAGTTGCGTGTCGAATGGCCGCGACAACTCTGCCAGGTGCTCGAGAATGTAGCCGGCCTGAGCACCGAGGCGGCGACGGCAACCCGCGCGTGAAGAGGAATGAATTCGTCGCGCGCGGGTCCTGCACGTCGGGCTGCCCTTCACCGGGAATGTTCATCACGATCGGCCGCACGGAGATCCCGAGCCAGACTCCGTCACGTGTTCAATGGGTCAACGCATACAGCACGATATCCGTCGCCAACGCGTAACCCTCGGGTGAGAACTCCGCAAAGTACTGTGGATCGTCTCCCTCCCGCTCCATCGAGTCGCCGATGTCGGTATTGTGGGTCATTGCCACCATGATGCGACCGTGACGATCGGCGATGGCGCGGAAATCTGCATGGGGACTGTCGTTCCCCCGCTCCCGCGGATCGCTGCCAGGACCGCCCCACGAGAAGATGCTGGGCACCTGCTTGACCTCGGTGATGTTGAACAATGCGTGCCGGATGGGATCGGCCGGCGCCACGTCGACGATATGGAACTCCGGCAGCACACGAGCCATGAGGGCGCTCCACTGATTCCAAGCCGGTGTGCCCCAGAAGTCGTCCACCCAGAGGAACCCGCCCTTCAGCAGGTACTCCCGCAAGCGCTGCACCTCCGTCTCCGACAGCGCCGCCGTGCCGACGTCCGAGCCAATCAGCATCGGACAGTCGAACAACTGATCGTCTGTGAGCTGCACGACCCAGTAGTTGACAGCGCCGCCGTGCCGGCTGACATGAATCCTGGTCAGTTCCGAGAGTCGCGTGAGAAGGTTGATTTCGCCGAACGGGTAGTCGGTGCTCCACCCGATTCCTCCGGCTTCCGGCCGATTGCTGCGAAACATCCACTTGCAGATGGTGAATCCACCGTCGTTGAAGTCCTTCGGCGGGACCCGGATGCCGGCGCCGGCGCCTTCGAACACACCGAACCGCTGCGCGAGCGATATCGCTCCGCTGACGACGACGAGTGCAAGCACGACGGCGATGCCAGCACGCAGGCGCGGCATGGATGAATCGTAGTGTACGTCGATGGCACGAAATCGCGGGCAGAGCCTTGGACGCAGGAGGACGCAGGACCTCCGCTAACGCTTCGGGGCGGCAGGCTCAGCGGCGAGTAGACGCAGGCCGACAGCGGATATCGTTGGTGATACCCACTTGTGGCGCGACCGCTCTGTGTCGCTTCGAATGACGTAGGGCACGTATGTCAACGACGATCTCGGTCCTCGGTGGCGTGGGGCTGTTCCTGCTCGGCATGAGCGTCATGACCACCGGCCTCAAGGCATTGGCCGGTTCGCGGCTGCGCACAACGCTGAACCAGGTGGCAGCGACTCCGTCGTCGGGTGCGTTCTGGGGTGCTTTCATTACGCTCATCGTGCAGTCGTCGAGTGCAACGACGATGACGACCATCGGTCTCGTGAGCGCGGGACTCCTCACCTTCTCTCAGGGCCTGGGACTGGTGTTTGGCGCGAACATCGGCACAACGGGAACAGGCTGGCTGATTGCGCTCATCGGCGTTCGGGTCTCACTCACGGCTGCCGCATTACCGATGATCTTCGTCGGCGCCTTGATCAAGCTCTTGGGCCGTGGACGCGTGGCCGCGGCAGGTGGAGCGCTTGCAGGGTTTGCGCTCGTGCTCTTTGGATTGACGACCCTGCAACAGGGAATGGGCGGACTGGCCGAACAGTTGCGCCCAGCGGACCTTCCGGCTGTTTTTGGCCCAGGCGTCAGTTGGTGGTGGAGCTTGCTCGGCGCGCTGACATTGATAGTGGTTGGACTGGCGATGACGGCGGTGATGCAATCGTCGACAGCCGCCATTGCGGTCACGCTATCGGCGCACTTTGCCGGAGCGATCGCGCTCGATCAGGCATGCGCGCTCATCATCGGTCAGAACATCGGCACGGCGACAAGTTCCGCTCTGGCTGCAATCGGCGCAAGCAGCACCGCCAAGCGATTGGCTCTCGCCTACATTCTGTTCAAGCTGATCGCGGCCGTGATCGCGCTGGTGCTCTTTCCTCTCACCATGCCTCTGCTCGCTCGTGCCTCGAGCACCGTCGATGGCGTGACGCTCCTGGCTGCGTATCACACGGCGTACAACGTCGTCGGCGTAGCGGTTCTGCTGCCGCTGATCGACCGGTTCACGCGATTCGTCGAGCGTGTGTTGCCGGAGCGAGGGTCGCGGCTGACGCGTTGCCTCGACCCGGCAACGCTCGAGACACCGATCGCGGCTGAGGAAGCCGTGCGGCGAACGATTGCGCGCGCGCTGGCAATGACATGCGGATCACTCGGCGACGCGTTGATGGCCAACGGAACATCTGTCCGTGCCCGGACAGATGCCATCTCAGTAACAGAGGCCAGCGATGCGTTGCGCCAGGCGCGGGAATTCATGTCGGAGGCGAGCGGCCCACCCGAATCGGAGGAGGAGCAGGAGCGACTCACGAGAACACTGCATGCGCTCGAGCATGCGTCTCGCCTGGCGGAGGTCGCGGGCGAGAAAGGCGAATTGGCGTTGGGGCCCGCCGGATCTGACGATGAGCGCGCTTCGGGATTGTGCGCAGAGGCGATGCGACACGCGGTCGTGATCGCCGGTGATGTGGGCGCCCTGCCAAACGCCTCCGATCCGGCTGCCCCAAGCGAGGCGCTCGATTGGGAGAAGGACGTCGCTGCACCGGGAGCACCAACCGGGCAAGCCATGGTCCAACTGGAACACTGCGCGAACTCACTTCGCGATCTGCAGGGAGCCCATCGCACAGTGACCCTCAGCTCGGTCGCGGCTGGGGCGATGAGTGCGGACGAAGCGATCGCTCGCGTCGACACCGTCCGGCGCCTCGAAGCGCTGGCGCGTCATGCCTGGCGCTCCGCAGCGCATCTCGTCGGCAGCAGTGCATAGTTCACCGCTTGCCTAACCTTCTACCCTAGCTTACTATGTGAGCAGCATGGGCCAACAAGAGAATCCCCAGGCCGCGTTGGAGTTGTTGATCCTCAAGACGCTTGCCGCGGGCCCCAATCACGGATTCGGGATCGCGCTGCACATCGACGAGAGCTCGTCGGGGCTGCTCCGTGTAGAGGAAGGATCCCTCTACCCCGCCCTCCACCGCCTGGACAAGGCGGGGTTCATCGATGCGGAGTGGACCGTGACACCGAACGGCCGGCGGGCGCGCGTGTATTCGCTGACCAGGACGGGTCGCAAGCGTCTGAAAGAAATCGAAGAGAGTTGGACCACGCTCGCCGAAGGCGTGCGGAGAGTGCTGCGATGGACGTGAAGAACTGGTTCCGAAGACGACCGTCCGACGACGAGATAAAGGAGGAACTGGAAGCGCACGTCGCGATGCGCGCGGAGCATGATGGCGTGGACGAGGCCGCGGCGCGGCGTCGCCTCGGCAACGTGCTGCACACGCGCGAGTCGATGCGCCGCGTCTGGATCGCCGCGTGGTGGGACGCGCTGCGACAGGACGCGCATTACACGTGGCGCTCATGGCGGCGACGCCCTGGCTTCGCGCTCGGAGCGATCCTCGTGCTGGCGCTCGGGCTCGGCTCGTCCACCGCGCTCTTCGCCGCACTCGACCGCGTGCTCTTCCGTCCGCTGCCGTACGCCGATCCCACTCGGCTCGTGTCGGTCGGCCTGCTCGGAACACCCGGCGGATCGCTGGCCGACGCCGAGACGGTCCTCGACAAGGCTTACGCGCAGATGTGGAGCACCACGCCGGCGCCGTTCGAATCGGTCGCGGCGATGGATACCTGGACGTGCGACATCGCCGAAGAGCGGCCGGAGCGCGTCCGGTGCGGCCCCGTCGATCACACCTTCCTGCGCACGCTGGGCGTGCGCGTGGCGCTCGGCCGCGACTTCGTGCCCGAAGACGACGTGCGCGGCGCGCCGCGCGTGGCGCTCATCAGTCACGGATTGTGGGTGCGCCGCTATGGTGCGGATTCAGGAGCCATTGGCCGCTCGTTGAATCTCGAGGCCGCGATGCCGCTGCCGCACGTCCGCATCGTCGGCGTCCTGCCTCCCGATTTCGAAATGCCCCTGGAGGCCGCGGACATCTTGCTGCCATCGCAATTGCGGCCGCTGGATGCCCTCGCGCCTTTCGGGACGCTGATCATGGCGATTGCCCGCCTCAAGCACGACGTGACACCCGAGCGCGCGAAACAGATGCTCGCGCCGCAACTGCCCGAGATGCTGGCGTCGATGGGGCCGCGGTCGTTCGCCGCTGCGTGGAGTGTGCGGCCGCTGCACGATCGGCGGGTCGGAGATGCGGCCCGCGTCGCGTGGCCTCTGATCGGCGCGGTGGCCGTCTTCCTGCTGATCGCGTGCGTGAACGTCGCCAACCTCCTGCTCGCGCGTCTTGCCGAGCGGCAACGGGAGTTCGAGGTGCGTGCGGCCGTCGGCGCCGGCACGCTCCGCCTCGCGCGACTCGCACTGGCCGAGAGCCTGCTGCTCACGCTCGCGGCGGGCACTATCGGGCTCCTTTTAGCCTTCGCGCTCCTCCGAACGTTCGTCGCGATAGCGCCGGCCGGAGTGCCCGGCGTTGGGGACGCCTCGATCGACGTCCGCGTGTTCGTCCTGGCCGCCTCCATGGTTCTCATCGTCGGGATCGCCATCGGCCTCTGGCCTGCGGTCTCGCTCTTTCGCGCGGGCGGAATGCCGAGATTGCGTTCGACACGCTCAGACGCTCTGGGTGCGCGGCCGCGCGTGCGCTTTGCCCTGGTGACGACGCAGGTGGCACTGACGCTGGCGCTGCTCGCGGGGTCGGCGCTGCTGCTGCGCAGCCTGTGGAACGTCGTCAACGCGCCGCTCGGATTCGAAGAGTCGCGAGTGGTCACGATGACCGCGTGGCTCAGCAACGCCACGAAGTATCCAACGGCGGCACATCGGTCCACGTTCTTCGAGGAGCTGCTCGCACGCGCGCGTGCCGCAACGGGAACCTTGTCGGCAGCTTTGAGCGACGCGCCGGCGTTGCCAAGCCCGCCGCTGATCGGATCGATTGATATTGCTGTCGAAGACCAACCAGCCGGTTCGCGCGCACCGCATCCGAGGATTGGCATTCGCGAGGTGACGCCGCAATTCTTCGAGACGTTCCGCATACGACTGGTTGAAGGCAGGTCGCTCCTCGAGGCCGATTGGACCGGGGAGCCTGCAGTGGTGCTCAACCAGTCGGCGAGACGCGTGCTGTTCGCAGGCGAGCGCGCGATTGGACAACGGATCCGTCCGCGCAACGCAACTGGCGATGGAGCAGGACGAGATCCCAACGCCGGGTGGTACACCGTCGTGGGTGTGTCGACGGATGTCCGCAACGGACAACGAGTCACCGATCCGGTCAACCCGGAAATCTACGTGGTCGCCCGGCACGGCACCTGGGGACGCATCGGACGTCTGTCGCTTCGTACGACTGCGGGTGCCGCGGACGCTGAAGCCCTGCTTCGGACGATCGCCGGCAATATCGATCCGACGCTGCTCGTGACCTTCGACACGGTCGATGAGCGGATCGATCGCCTGATCGCGCGACCGCGTTTCGCGGCCTGGCTGCTAACGGCGTTTGCCGCGCTCGCGCTGCTGCTTGCGGCTGCCGGGTTGTACAGCGTGACGTCGTATCTGGTGGCACAGCGCCGCCGCGACATCGGCGTACGAATCGCGATCGGCGCCTCGCCGCGCGACGTGGCGCAGCAGGTCGTGGGCGAAGCCGGGCGCTGGATCATCGGCGGTGCGGTGGTCGGATCTGCGCTCGGCTGGATGGGTACGCGTGTACTGCAGTCGCAGCTGTACGAAGTCCAGGCACTGGACCCGTGGTCCTGGACCGGCGCGCTGTTCGCGCTCGCGGTAGTGCTGATGATGGCGGTCTTCAGTCCTGCATATCGCGCCGCACACGTCGACCCGGTTTCGGCGCTGAGAGCGGATTAAAGAGGGATCTGTCGTACGGAGTTCAGGTATATGCGGATGCAGAGTGTGGCCATTTTCATGATCGCAGTGGTCCCAGTGGTGGCAGCGCCGCAGCAGTTCCTCCCGGCGCCGCCAGGCGCGCCCGTCGATCCGAACACACGGTACGAGGTCGTGGCGATCAAGCCCAGCGACGGCGGCCTGATGACCCTACGGTCGACGCCGGGGCACTTCGAGGCCACGAACGTGCCCCTCGGGCTACTGCTCCGTCAGGCGCTGCAGAAATCGGACTATCAGATCCTCGGCCTTCCCGGCTGGGTCGACTCGGAGCGCTACTCGATCAGGGCGACGGCGCCAGAGGGTATCCCACTGACTGCGTCATCGACGATGCTGCTCAACCTGCTGAAGGACCGGTTCCAGTTGGTCACGCATCCCGAAACCCGCGAGCTGCCGATCTTCAATCTCGTCGTCGCACGCGCGGACGGACGGCTCGGTCCCAACCTCAAGCCGACGCCCACCGAGTGCCAGTCCATCATCGCGGAAAGGATCGCCGATGCGAAGGCGGCAGCGGGACGGGGCAGCCCGCCCCCACTTCCGCCGCTCGGTGATCCGAACGGGCCGCCGCCGTGCGGATTTCAACGTATGGGCCCCGGCCTCGCCGCCGGCAGCGGTCGCACCGTTGCTGACATCGTCCCCTACCTGGCTGACCTCGTGAGTCGCCCCGTGATCGACAAGACCGGACTGACGGGCATGCATGACTTCACGCTCAAGTACGCGCCAGAGTCCGCAAGCGCTCCCGGCATTTTCAAATTGCTGGGGACGGGCCCCGTGCCGCTGCCGGCCGTCGACCCCGATACCCCCAGCCTCGCCGCCGCACTGCAGGAGCAGCTTGGGTTGAAGCTCGAAGGCGCCCGCGGCGCGGTGGAGGTCACCGTCGTCGACAAGTTCGAGAGACCGACGCTCGACTAGAAAGGTGTTGCGATGGGTACGAAACGCGGCTGGTTCCGACAGCGACCATCGGACGACGAGATGCGGGAAGAGCTCGAGGCGCACGTCGCGATGCGCGCGGAACACGACGGCGTGGACGAGGCCGCGGCGCGGCGGCGTCTGGGCAACGTGCTGCGCACACGAGAGGAGATGCGGCGCGTCTGGATCGCCAGGTGGTGGGACGCCCTGCGACAGGACGCGCATTACACGTGGCGCTCATGGCGCCGCCGGCCGGCGTTCGCGGTCGCAGCGATCCTGGTGCTCGGCCTCGGAATCGGTGCCTCTACTGCGCTCTTCGCGGCGCTCGACCGGGTGCTCTTCAAGCCGCTTCCGTACCCGGATCCCGATCGCCTCGTCTCGGTCGGGCGCATAACAGTCCCGCTCGTGTTCGAGACTCAGACCGAGTCGAACATCGACGCGTTCTACGTGCAGGAGTGGGGTTCGCCGCCGGCGCCATTCCAGTCGATGACGGCAATCGCTGCACTTGTCGGTCCCCGGACCTGCGAGACCGCGGAGGGACTGCCGGAGGGCCTACGCTGCGACCTCGTTGAGCACAACTTTCTGCGCGTCCTGGGCAGGAGCGTCGCGCTGGGCCGCGACTTCGCGCCACAGGACGATACGCGCGGGGCGCCGCAGGTCGCGATCATCAGCCACTCGCTGTGGGTCCGGCGCTTCGGCGCGGACCCCGAAGTCGTCAATCGGACCCTGAGTCTCGATCGGGCGGGATCGCGACTGCAGGCTCGCATCATCGGCGTCTTGCCGCCGGACTTCGAGATGCCTTTCGAAACCGGCGACGTTCTGCTCCCGGCCCAACTGCGTCCCATTGACCCGAACAGCCGGTTCCGCTCGGGGCTCGCCGTCCTCGCGCGACTCCGACCAGACGTGACACCCGATCGTGCGAGGCAGATGCTGGAGTCGCGGTGGCCGAAGATCAGTCAATTGCCGGCGGGACCCGGGTTTCGTGAAGAATGGCGCGTGCGGCCACTGCGCGACCGGCGGTTCGGTGGGGCCGCGCGTGTCGCCTGGCTGCTGATGGGCGCTGTCGCCGTCTTCCTGCTGATCGCCTGCGTGAACGTCACGAACCTCATGCTGGCACGCGTCGGCGAGCGCCGCCGGGAGTTCGGCCTCCGCGCCGCGATCGGCGCGGGCAGGACCCGGCTCGCGCGCCTGGCCCTCGCAGAGAGCCTGCTGCTCGCGCTCGCGGCAGGCGGCATGGGACTCCTTGTCGCCTTCACCCTCCTCGAGACGTTCGTCGCGATGGCGCCGCCTGGTATTCCGGGAGTTGCTGACGCCTCGATCGATCTGCGCGTCTTCCTCGTGGTCGCCCTGCTCGTCGTCATCACCGGGACCGCAATCGGCCTGTGGCCGGCGCTTTCCGTTTTGCGAGTGGGGGAACTGCACGGACTTCGTTCGACGAATCCGTCATCGGGCGCGAGGCCGCGCGTTCGGTTTGCGCTGGTGACCACGCAGATCGCGCTGACGTTGGCGCTGCTCGGAGGCTCCGCGCTGCTGCTGCGGAGCCTGTGGCACGTGATCAATGTACCGCTCGGTTTCGACGCGGACCGTGTGGTCACACTGACCGCAGCGCTTAGCCCCGTCCGGTATCCGACTGGCGAGCATGGGGCCGCGTTCCTCGAAGAATTGTTTGCGCGCGCGAAGGCGACGCCGCGTGTGGAATCGGTTGCGATGAGCAACGCGCCGCCGCCACCCCTTCTTTCGAGCGTGCGCGCGCCGATCGAGCTCGAAGGCCGGCCCCTCGAGCCCAACGCGCTGCGGCCTCCGATTCGGTTCCGATCGGTGACGCCGCAGTATTTCGAGACATTCCGGATCCCGGTGGTCCGCGGTCGGACGCTGCAGGCGGCCGATGTGGGCGGCGAGCCGGCCGCCGCCATCAACGAATCCGCCGAGCGGGTACTGTTTGCCGGCGAGCGCGCGCTCGGACGGCGTATTCGGTTCCCGCCGCCCCCAAACATCCCCGGCTTTCCCCTCCAGCTGATGCAGCGACCGTGGTACACCGTGGTGGGAGTGATCGCCGACGTCCGAAACGCTCAGGCCCTCACCGAAGCGCCGAACCCTGAGATCTACTTTGCGGCGAGGCCGGGAAGATGGGTGGATTTGCTCCCGGCAGGATCGCGGGGCGTTCTCTCGGTTCGCACGACAACGAGTCCTTCCGACGCGGCTGCGTTCCTCAGGCACATCGCTGCCGACCTCGATCCGCGGCAGCTCGTGACGATCCAGACGGGCGATGAGCTTCTCACTGCAGCGACTGCGCAGCCACGCTTCATCGCATGGCTGTTGACGGCGTTCGCCGCGCTTGCGCTGCTGCTGGCGGCCGCCGGTTTGTACAGCGTCGCGTCGTATCTGGTGCTGCAACGGCGCCGCGACATCGGCGTGCGAATGGCGGTCGGCGCCTCGCCACGCGAGGTGGCGAAGCAAGTCGTAAGTGAGGCGGCGCGCTGGATCATTGCCGGCGCGATTGCCGGCGCTGTGCTTGGCTGGATCGGTACGCGTGCGATGCAGTCCCAGCTCTACGAAGTCCGCGCGCTGGATCCGTGGTCGTGGACAGGCGCGCTGCTCGCGCTTGCGGTGGTGCTGGTGATCGCGGTCTTCAGGCCTGCGTATCGCGCCGCCCACGTTGACCCGGTGACGGCGCTGAGGTCCGAATGATAGCGCTCACCGCGACCGTTGGTGTCGGCCCATGAGTCGTGCTCGGCGACGGTGTCCCTCAACCGTGTGCGTGTGTTCGCGCACGTCAGCCGATCGGATGGTTTCTGTCCATCGATGGTAACGATTCCTTCCGCCGGGGAGCTGATCCTCGAGCGCTACTGAGCTTTGTGCAGGGCTCGAGAACTAATCAGGAAGGGGTAGTTTCCCCGGCTGCCGCGGCGGCTTCGGCTTGTCGGAAGCGGTGTCCCTCACCCGCTCGTCCGGATGCCTCTCGGGCTTCTCTTTCTTCTGCTGCTGTTGCTCCGACGACTGACCCTGCTGCTGGCGGATCCGATCTTCCTTGCGCATCTCAGCCTCCGCTTCGTTGCGTCATGGATCAGCGTGCAAGGACCAAGCCGCGTGCTGCGGCTGAGAGCCTACTCAGGTGCGCTCTCGAGGGCCGCCGCAAGGCGGCGTGTCGTGGAACAGCTGGGCCTCATCGCGAGTGTTCGATCTGCCGAACAGCGCACCTTCCTGCTCGCGGACGCTCAACCCGTTTTAGGTGATGCCGCCTCTTTACTCCCAACCGCCGTTGCGCTTCTCGATTGGCAGGATGCGCATGAACGCTTCCACGGCGTGGATCTGACGGTCGTAGACCTTGAACGTCTCCCACACCGTCAGCTGATCGCCGCCGCGCTCGCGCACACCCCACGCCATGCGCAGCCACACGATGCCCATGCGCTCGTCCACGGCGATGACGCGCGTCTGCACGTCACCCAGGCGCTCAAAGATCGCGAGCGACTGAGTGGAGATGTTCTGGCAGCCCGGAGCGAACTTGCAGTCCGGCCCGGCCATCACCTGGCCGTTCTCGTAGCGATAGGCGTCGGGAGCGAACGGCGCGTTCACGGCAGCGAAGGTCTTCGCGGCATTGAGCCCTTGCGGGTAGTGCATGGCCGCTTTGATCGCTTCGTCACGAGTGGCGAGCTGCTCAGGACGGGGCGCGTAGTTCATCACGGCGCTCGCCGCGCTCAGGCCATCGATGTTGAAGATGAGCCCTTCCGCCCGGCCGCGTGTGGCCACCAGCTCGATTTCGGTGATTTTGTCGGCGACGACCTTCAGCCTCACCACCAGCAGCACCGGCGCCCCACTCTCCTCCACCACGACATCGGCGCCCGCCACGCCGGCGCGCTCGTCGATGATGTCCTGGCGGAAGCCGCGCAGGCGGGTCACGGTGTTGACGAGGCCGACCTTCGCGAGCGGCTTGTCGACGGCATCTTCGGTCACACGCAGTGCCTCGGCGACGGGCAGGCCGGTCACGTCGTGCTTCACCAGCGCATACAGCAGCTGCGTCACCTTGCCTCGAAGGCATTCGCGGTCACACCTGGTAGCGTCACGTTGCGCGTTTACGGTGGCACCCCACGCGCAACACGCCATCAGCATTCCGACGATCGTCCAGTTCTTCACGTCAATCCCCCCTCGCGGCGAACGTAGTGTATGCCGAACGCTCGTCTGACGAGCGCATTCACTCCGACTTGCGTCGGGTCACCATCTGTCTGTAGCATATGTGTCTATGCCACACACTGAGAGCCGCATCCTCGATCGCGAACTGAAGAAGGGCTCCGCCGAATTGATCATCCTGTCAATCCTCGAGGCGCGGCCCCGCCATGGCTACGAGATCAGCAAGTTGATCGAGAGCCGTTCCAACGGACAGCTCAAGTTCCACGTCGCCTCGCTGTATCCGCTGCTCTATCGCCTCGAGGAGCGCGGCTGGCTACAAGGACGATGGGTCGAGAAGACCGGCCAGCGGCGTCGACGCTTCTACAGCCTGACGACGGCCGGCCGGCGCGTGCTCGACGCGCAGCGAAGTACATGGAAGAAGTTCGTCGCGGCGATCGGACTGATCACCGGAGTGGACCATGCCTGACCCTTCGACCCCTCGAGAGCCTCTGGGTCGCCCTGAGCAAGGTCGAAGGGCGACACGCTCAGGGCCGCCGCAGCAGGGTGATTGGTCTGACACTCTGCGTGCACGCCTCGCGGACCTGCATCTGAGCGCGGCGCGCGAAGCCGAGATCATCGAAGAACTCTCGCAGCATCTCGACGATCGCGAAGAAGAACTCAGAGCGCAGGGTGTGAACGAGACAGAAGCACGGCGTCAGGCGCTCGACGAATTGAGCGAGAGCGGCGAACTCGGATTGCGCATGCGTGGTCTCGCACAGGCACACACACCGGCGCCGATTGTACCTGGTGTTCCCAATCGCCACGGGCTTCGCGGCACCTGGCAGGACCTTTCTCACGCGGTCCGCACGATCCGTCGTCAACCTGGCGTTGCCGCGATCATCATCGGCACGCTCGCGCTCGGGATCGCGGTCAACACGCTGGTGTTCACGATGATCAATGGCCTGGCGCTTCGACCACTTCCATTCGAGAACCCTGAGCAGCTGGTCAGGCTGAGCGTGACAACCGGCAACGCTCAACGACCGGTCGCAGGCCTGTCGTATCTCGAGGTGCAGGACTGGCAGCAGGCGCGCCGCACCTTCGAGCAGATCGCCATCATCGACGAACGGCGAGCTGACGTCTCGGGGAACCAGCAGCCGCCGGTCCAGGTCGAGAACGCCCTGACGTCGTGGAATCTGTTCGCACTGCTGCGTGTGCCGCCGATGCTCGGGCGAGCCTTCACGGCACAAGACGATCGTGTCGGCGCACCGCCGGTCGCGATCATCGCCGCCGATTTCTGGCGGACGCGCTACGGAGCGGATCTCCGAATCGTCGGAACGACCATCCGCATCGATGGTGTTCCGACGACGATTGTCGGTGTCATGCCGGAGGGCATGGGCTTTCCGAACAGAGCGCAGCTGTGGATGCCGCTGGCTGCGCTGCCCGACCAGGAACGCGAATCGCGAAGCGTTCGCCAGCTCGACGCCGTCGGACGCATGCGCCGCGGAGTCACGGTCGAGCAGGCACGAAGCGAGGTGGGCGGCATTGCGGCAACTCTCGCCGAGCGCTACCCCGACAGCAATCGGACTGTGGCGCCGCTGGTCGAGCCCCTCGGTATCGCACGTGGATTTCTGCCGGTGTTGATCGCGCTTCTCGGGGCGGTCGGCTTCGTGCTCCTGATCGCCTGCGCCAACGTCGCGAATCTGTTGCTGGCGCGGGCCGCGGATCGCGCGCGCGACGTCACACTGCGACTCGCGCTCGGTGCGAGCCGCTGGCGCATCGTCCGCCAACTGCTCGTCGAAAGCCTCGTGCTCGCGGTGGTGGGCGCCGCGCTCGGACTCGCGCTCTCACATGCAGGACTTCGAGTGCTGCTCGCGAATGTCGAAGCCGATGCCTTGCCGCCATCGTGGATTCAGTTCACGGTCGATCACGTCGTGCTCGCGTATGTCGCTGCGCTATGCGTGTGCAGCGCGCTGATCTGCGGGCTGGTCCCGGCATGGCAGGTCTCGCGGCCGAACCTCGTCGCCGCGCTGAACGACGCGGGGCGCGGTGACACCGGCAGCCGTCATCGACGCCGGTGGACCGGCGTGTTCGTCGTGGCACAGGTCACGCTCGCGCTGGTGCTGCTGACCGGTGCAACATTGATGATGCGCAACCTTGCGAACCTGCTGCGCTTCGACATCGGCGTCAACGCGGGCGAGATGATGCAGACCGGCTTCATCCTGCAGCGCGCTGACTACACGCCGGCGCGCCGCCGCGTCTTCGTCGAGCAACTCGAGGAGCGCCTGGGCTCGAGCCGTGAGATACGGGCTGCGCTGACGAGCCACGCGCCGAATGCCAGCGCGCAAGCGTGGACCGTCCGCATCGAAGGGCAAGCGGCATCCGATTCAACTACGCTGCCTGCCGTCTCGCTGATTGAGGTCGGGCGTCGGTACTTCGAGGTACTCAATGTGCCGATCATTGCGGGCCGTGTCCTCACTGACGATGAGGCTCGACGTCCGATTGATGGTGTCGTTGTCAATGAACGCTTCGCGCGGATGTACTTCACGGATCAACAGGCCGTCGGACGGCGGATTCTGCTGCAGTCGTCCGATCCCGGAGCGCGAGATGCCGCGCGGTGGACGACGATCGTCGGTGTCATCGCCAACGTCCGGCAGCGGATGTTGCCCTCGAACGAGTTCGATCCGGTCGTGTATCGCGCGTTCACCCGCGAACCACCGCAGATCATACAGGTCGTGGCGCGATCGGCATCCGGTACCAACGCGATCGCGAGGTTCGTCCGGAGTCAGGTCCAGGCGCTCGATCCGGATCTGCCGCTGTTTCCGATCGCCACGGTGCAGGATGCGTTCGCGCTGCAGTTCTGGCCACAGCGTGTGTTCGGATCGCTGTTCGTCGGCTTCGCGGTGATTGCGATGCTGCTCGCGACTTCAGGTTTGTACGGCGTCACCTCGTATGCGGTCGCGCGCCGCACGCGCGAGATCGGTGTGCGTGTGGCGCTTGGCGCCGATGCGCGGCGCGTCTGGTGGACGGTCACTCGTACCACGCTGCGCCAGCTCGCCGTCGGTGTGGTGTTAGGGACGGCCGGTGCGGCAGCCATCGCCACCGTGCTTCCCGCGTTCCTGGTCGGAGCGGGCGGCGGCGATCCGATGGTGTTCGTCGCGATGGCCGGCGTGCTGCTGATCGTCGGAGTGGCCGCGAGCGCGGTTCCTGCGCGACGAGCGCTGAAACTCGATGCCGCGACGGCGCTGCAAACGGAGTGAAGGGACAGATCGGGAACTCTCCGACCGCGACTGTCAGGGAAGCCGACGAATCAGCGCCGCGCACTTCTCGCCGATCATGACCGCCGCCGCGTGCGTCGGTGCGTCCACGACGTCGGTCATGATCGAGGCGTCCGCCACCCTGAGGCCTTCGATGTCCCGGACGCGAAGGGACGCGTCCACCACTGCGTCGGGATCGGACGAAGGCCCCATCCGGCAGGTGCCTGCGGGATGGTAGATGGTATCGGCCATCGCTCTGACGAATCGCTCGAGATCGCCCGCCGTGGTCGCCCGATCGCCGGGATCTGTTTCCTCACCTCGCAGCCGATCGTAAGCCGGCGACAGTCCGATCTGACGGGCCAGCCGCGCGCCGGCGACCAGCACCGCGACGTCGGCCTGCGATTGGAGGTAGTTCGCTCGAATGATTGGTGCAGCAAGCGGATCTGCCGAGCGCAACTCAATCGTCCCGCGCGATTGTGGCCGCACGAGAGCGACGGTGATCGTCACGAATGGGTCTGGCTGATCGACACCGCGTCCGACATAGAACTGCAGGTCTGGAAGACCGCCGCCCGACGATGACGTTACGAGGCCGGCGGTAACGGTCGACGCCGGCAGCGTGGCGCGTCCGTACCAGCGGATCGACAACTTGAGATGATCCTGGAGATTCCGGCCAACGCCCGCGACGTCGGAGACGATTCGAACGCCGTGCGCGCGCAACTGGTCTGCCGGACCGATCCCGGAGGACATCAGAATCCGTGGGGACTCGACCGCGCCGGCGCAGAGCACGACCTCCCGATTGGCACGCACCGCTCCAGGCTGTCCGTTGCACACGTACTCGACGCCCGTCACTCGCCGGCCTTTCACGATCAGGCGAGTCACGTGCGCCGACGATCGGATCGTGAGGTTCGCCCGCGCCCGGACCGGCATGAGGAACGCATCCGCCGCGCTGTGGCGACGACCGTCCAGGATGTTCTTCTGATAGAAGCCGGCCACCGCTTCCGGTTCGGCCGCGTTGAAGTCGTGCCGGTGATCAGCGCGAAATCCCTGCTCGGCGGCGGCCAACAGAAACGCCTCGTGGCCTTCGTGCGGATCGCGGGCCCGGCTGACGGCGAGCGGGCCGTCCGAGCCCCTGTGCGATGAAGGATCGCCGTCGTAACGCTCCGATCGTTTGAACAAGGGGAGCAGATCGTCATAGCCCCATCCGAAATTGCCGGCGTCGCGCCAGCCGTCGAAGCAACGGCGATGACCGCGCATGTGCGTCATCGCGTTGATGGCGCTCGTTCCCCCAAGAGCCTTTCCGCGCGGAAACGCAATCGCGCGCTGCGCGAGACCTTCCTCCGTCTCAGTCGCGTATCCCCAGTCGTACGACGAACCGATGAGCGACGTCCACTGCCCGGGTGTCGTGATCGCCGGATCGGCGTCGGCGGCGACGCCGGCTTCGAGCAGAAGCACGCGCACCCCAGGATCGGCGGAAAGTCGATTCACGACGACGCAGCCCGAGGAGCCTGCGCCGATCACGATGTAGTCGAAATCACTGGCGGTGTCCGGCACTGAAGGTCGCCCTCGACCACATCCTTGGCTTCGGCCGCACTGCCGAGCATACAACGCAAATTGAGAACTGACCTTGCATGGACGATCAACTGGGTTTGGCGATGAAGCACGCGACAGAGTGGTCGACATCGATCGCCGGCGAGCGAGAAGGTCCTCTCGCGAGCGTCTGGCCAGGTCATCTGGATGTCGATCCGCATCACGGCCAGTACCTCGTCCATCACGGATATACAGTCCTGCTCTCCAATGCGGACGGCACGATCGGGGAAGGCGGCCATCAGGGATTGTTCGATCACGATACCCGCGTGCTGTCGCGGTACGAGATGTTGCTCGACGGCACCCCGCCACGGGTGGACTCGACCGGTCTCACCGACTCGTGTCATTGGATCGGCAGGCTCACAACAGCCCGCCAGGGTGGCGATGCCCGTGGACCCCGGCTTCCGCAGGATGCGTTCGAGCTGACGCTCCGTCGCGCGATCGGCAACGGCATGCTCGAAACGATCGACATCGACAACCACAGCGCCGCTGCCGCGTGCACGACATTCGCGATCCGGCTGGATGCGGACTTCCGCGATGTCGCCGAAGTAGGCGGTCCGCGACAACTGCCTGGCTCCATCTCGGACGACTGGGATGCTCGAGACAGAACGCTGACGATCGACTACCACGCATCGCACGACACGCGAAGCGTTCATCGTGCGATACGGATTCGCGTGGCTCGAGCCGACTCGGAGCCGAACATCGACGAAAGGACACTGCGCTTCGATCTCCGCCTTCCGCCGCATGCGTCCTGGCACGCCGAGGTGGCGTACGAGTTCCTCGTCGACGACCGGTGGCTGAGCCCTCTCGAGGGCCACGCCGTGCTGATCGCGCGGCAGCGACTCGGCGCCGACTGGCGGCATGAGCGCGCGCATGTCGAATCCACTCCGCCGCTCTTCGGCAAAATCGTTGAACGGGCCGCCGACGATCTCTGGGCCTTGCGGAACTGGGACCAGGATGCCGGGCCGGACGCGTGGGTACCGCACGCGGGCATGCCGACGTACACAGGATTGTTCGGCCGCGACGTGCTGACCGCAGGTTGGCAAGCCGCGCTCATCGGACCGGATCTCCTTCGCGGCGCGATCGCCTCTCTTGCCGCGACGCAGGCGGATGCCGATTCGGCGTGGCACGACGAAGAGCCCGGCAAGATGATCCACGAAATGCGGCGTGGGCCTCTCTCCGAGGTCGATCTCATTCCGCAGCGCCACTACTACGGCACGCAGACGGCATCGTCGTTCTTCGTCGTGACCTTGTCCGAGCTCTGGCACTGGACCGGCGACACCGACGTGTTAAGGACCTACCTGAATGCCGCGCTCCGAACGTTCCAGTGGGCGGACCGGTACGGCGACTGCGATGGCGACGGGTTCCTCGAATACCGGCGCCGATCCGCGCGCGGACTGAAGAATCACGGCTGGAAAGACTCCGATGAAGCGATCCGGTATCCGGACGGTGGGCTGGTCGAGAACCCGATCGCCACGGTCGAGGAGCAGGCGTACCACTGGCTCGCCCTTCGGCGGATGGCGGAAATCCTCCTCGCGGTCGGCGACGATACCGAGTCGGCGCGGTTTCTCGCGCGCGCGCGGCGGCTGCGCGGGGCGTGGCACGAGTCGTTCTGGTCGGACGAGGATGGCTTCTACGCGATGGCACTCGATCCAATGAAACGTCCGGTCCGTTCGATCGGATCGAACGCGGGACACGCGCTCGCAGCTGGCCTCGTCCCGGCGACGCACGGCCGCCGGGTCGCCGATCGCCTGATGGCGGATGACCTCTTCTCCGGGTGGGGCATCCGGACCCTGTCATCTGATCACCCGTCCTATAACCCGCTCGCCTATCACCTGGGAGCGGTGTGGCCGGTCGAGAACGCCACCATCGCGCTTGGATTCAAGCGCTACGGATTGGATGCGCACGCGGATCGCTTGATCACGGCGATGTTCGCCGCCGCCGATCGCTTCCGTCATCGTCGGCTCCCTGAGGCGCTCGGCGGACATCGGCGGGACGGAACGCTTCCAACGGTCTACCCCGCATCCAACAGTCCGCAAGCGTGGAGCGCCAGCGCGACGATTCAGATGGCACAAACGCTGCTCGGCCTCTACCCGTTTGCGCCAGCGCACGTGGTCGCGTTCGTCCGGCCGGCTTTACCGGCGTGGTTGAACTCCGTCATCGTTCGCAACCTGCAGGTTGGAGCCGGCCGTATCTCGATACGATTCGAGCGTGCCCGCGATGGGACGACGACCTACGACACGTTCGACCGGCGCGGGCCGCTGCATGTGATCGACGTGCCTCCTCCCCAGGCGGAGGGCGGCTGGCGGGATGCGCTGGTGAAATGGATTCTGGAACATGTGCCCGGCAAGACAGCGGCAGCATTGCGAATTGCGATCGGCGATCACGAGACAGGCTAGCCTATTCTAGCAACGCTGCGCGTTCACTCAGTCCGCAGCGCGTTCACTCAGTCCGCAGCGCAATCACCGGATCGATCCGCGTTGCGCGGCGGGCCGGGAAGAACGAAGCGCATTCGGCCACGAGCAGCAACATCACAGACAGCGCGAGATAAACGATCGGGTCGGCCGGATCGACTTCGAACAGCGCCTGGCGCATCAGCCGCGAAACGACGAGCGCTCCGCCGATGCCGAATACGATGCCGACCACCGTGAGGCGTCCGGCATGACCGAGCACCATGCGCATCACTGCATGATGCGATGCGCCGACGGCTATGCGAAGGCCAATCTCGCTGGTGCGGAATGCAACCAGGTGCGCCATGACGCTGTAAACGCCGAGGCTGGCGAGCACGAGCGCAAGCGCGGCGAACGCGGAGAGCAGCATCAGCGCCAGCTTGCGATTGGCCACCGTCTGCGCGATGCGTGTCGTCAATGCGTCCGGCTGCAGCAGCGGCAGATCAGGATCAATCGTGCGCAGCGCCTCGCGCACCTCTCGCGCAACGGCAGCGGGCGGAAGACGGCTGCGCACCAGCACGTTGGTGGTCCCCTCCGGCCGCTGCATCACTGGCAGGAAGTATTCCGGCTCCGGAGGCGTGTTCAGGTACTCGCCGCGGATATCAGCGACGACGCCAACGACTCGAGCGGGTCGCTGCACCATCCCGGTGACCAGCGTCCGGCCGATCGGGTCCTCACCGGGAAAGTGTCTGCGCGCGAACGTTTCATTGATGATCACGACCGCCGGCACACGGGTGTCGTCACGCTCGTCGAAATCACGGCCAGCGCGCAGCGGAATCCCAAGCGTGCTGAAGTAGCGCGGCGACACGAGATGCCGGGTCGCGGTTCCGCGTTCGCTCAGCGGCGGAACCGGTCGGCCGCCAACCGCCACCACGGTCGGCGTCTGGTCGCCGGTCAGCGGCACGAGGTCGCTGAGCGCACCGACGGATGCGCCGGGCAGCGTCGTGAGGCGTTGATAGAACTGATCGTAGAACTCGATTCGCTGTGCAGCCGAGTAATAGCGCGGCAACACGATCTGGCCGTTGAACACGCCCTCCGCCTGGAAGCCGGGATCGACGCGCTGCAGCCGCGCGAAGCTTGCGAGCAACAAGCCGGCGGCGATCAGCAGCACCAGCGACAGCGAGACTTCAACGACAAGCAGACCGCCACGAAGACGGCTGCCCAATCCGACCGATCCTGGGCCCGCTGCCTTCAGCGCTTCGAGGACGTTGACGCCCGAGGCATGCATCGCGGGTAGCAGGCCAATCAAGAGACCGGTCAGGAGCGTGGCGATCAGCGTGAAGCCGAGCGCCAGCGGATCGATGCTGATTTCAGCGGCACGCGGGATGAGATCCGCGCTGAGGGCGACCAGCACGGACAGCGCCCACTTGGCGAGAAGCAGTCCGACCGCGCCGCCAAGCGCCGCGAGCAACGCGCTTTCCGAGACGAGCTGACGCACGACCTCCGCACGACTCGCGCCGAGCGCAAACCGCGCGGCGATCTCCCGTCGTCTGCCCGCAAAGCGCGCGAGCAGCAGGTTGGCGATGTTGGCGCACGCGATCAGCAGCACGCACGCCACCGCGCCAAAGAGCAGCAGATAACTCTGCCGCCGCGCGCTGACCGCATCGTCCAGGAGCGGCACGAGCTCGATGATCGACGGTGCGTCGACGTTCCCCGGGTGCGCCGTCCGGTAGCCTGCGGCGATCACGTCCATCGCCGCGCGCGCCTGCTCGAGTGAGACGCCCGGCTCGAGCCGCGCGATCGGCCGGAAATAGTAACTGCCGCCTTGCAACGCTTGCAGATAAGCCACTTCGGTAGGACGCGGCACCCAGATCTGGTTCTGATTGAGCGGAAACGCCGTTGCCGCCTCAGGCAGCACGCCGATGATCGTGTAGGGCACGCCCTCGAGAATCAGCGCCTGACCGAGCGCCGACGTATCCCGTTTGAAGCGCTGCTGCCACATCTGCTGGCTAATCATCACCACGCGTGGGCCGCCCTCGCGATCTTCATCCGGCGAAAAGTTGCGCCCGACGATCGGCTCCAATCCGAGCGCAGGCAACAGTGCGGCCGAGGCGTGCAGGGCCATCACCTGTTCGGGATCGCCGCCGCGCCCGGTCAGCGTGTACGTGTTGCTCGCGGACAACGCGAGATCGCTGAACACTTGTTGCCGCTGCTGCACGTCGAGGAATCGCGAATACGAGAACCCGACGCGAGTGCGGTTGTTTTCCTGATCGGTGGACGCGAGCCTCACCAGACGATCGGGCTCCCGATAGGGGAGCGGCCGCAGGAGCACGGAGTTGACGACGCTGAAGAGCGCGACGTTGGCGCCAATGCCGAGCGCGAGGCCGGCCACCGCGACGAGGGTGAACCCTGGCGACTTGAGCAGCTGACGGGCGGCGTAGCGAAGCTCGGGCATCAGCGCAGTCTGTGCGCACCGCCTCGCCCCGTCAAGCGCCACGAGCGATGTCGCTCGCGGCGCGGCGCTTGACAATACCAAGTTATATAGGTATTGATCCCTAGCATCCTATGCCTCAGCGCAAGAACGACATCCTCCAGGGCACGCTCGCGCTCCTCGTGCTCAAGACGCTCGCGTCGCAGTCGCGCATGCACGGCTACGCGATCACCACTCACATCCAGCAGGTGTCGGCCGACCTGCTTCGGGTCGAAGAAGGCTCGCTCTATCCCGCCCTTCATCGGATGGAGCAGCACGGCTGGCTCAAGGCCGAGTGGGGCACGACCGGCACCAACCGGGAGGCGAAGTTCTACTCGCTCACCGCGAAGGGGCGGAAGCAGCTCGGCGTCGAACAGGAGATCTGGGCCAGGCTCACCGAAGGCGTGGGCCGCGTTCTCAAGCACGCGTAAGGAGAGCCACATGTCCTGGCTGCGCCGCCTATCGAACACCCTGCGCCCCGGGCGGCATCAGCGCGAGATCGCACGCGAGATCGCGTTTCATGTCGACGAGCGCGCCGAGCAGCTGCAACGCGACGGGTTGAGCGCCGACGAGGCGCGCCGGGTGGCCCGACGGCAGTTTGGAAACCTGCTCGTGCAGGCCGAGCGCACGCGGGATGTGGAGGTCTCGCTCTGGCTCGACGCGCTCGTTCGGAATGTGCGCCAGGCCGCACGGACACTGTTGCGCACGCCTGGCTTCACGGTGTCAGTCGTACTGACTCTGGCGCTCGGCATCGGCGCCAACACCGCCGTGGTCTCGGCCATCGACTCGATTCTGCTGCGGGCACTTCCCTTTCCAGAGAGCGATCGTCTGGTGCGTCTCTCGGAAGTTCGCCGCCGGACGGAGACCATCTTTTCCACGCCGGCGCGTATCGAAGATTGGAACCGCCTCAACTCCACGTTCGACGCGATCACCGGCTACAGCTTGTACGACGCGACCGACAGCAGCCGGAACTTGCCCGAGCGTACGCGATACGCGGGAGTCGGTCCCCGTTTTCTCCAGGTGCTCGGGTTGGCACCAGCGCTCGGACGAGACCTCGACGCGATCGCTCACAGGTTCGGTACGCCGACCACATTGCTCGTGAGTGATCGCTTCTGGCGGGATCGACTCGGAGCGGACCCCGCGGCGCCGGGCCGCACGATGCAGGCGCAGGATGTCACCGGCACTCTCTCGTTCGAAGTCGCCGGGGTGATGCCGCATTCGTTTGTCTTTCCTGACGCCGCGGTCGACAACTGGTCGGCGCTGAAGATCGACGCCCCGTGGATGCGCAGTCGACAGGCCAGCTTCGGGTTCATGACCGCGATCGGCCGTCTCAAGAACGGCGTCTCTCTGGAGCAGGCGCGCGCTGATCTGTCCGCGATCCAGCAGCGGCTGGGGGAGCAATACCCGGACACTGATCGCGAGATGACCGTCGCAGTCACGCCGCTCAAAGACGTGGTCGTGAGAGGCGTCGGCCGCTCGCTGTGGATGCTGTTCGGTGCGGTGTCGGTGCTGCTGCTCATCGCCTGCACGAACATCGCTACCCTTCTCCTCGCCCGTGGTGCGCAGCGTGTGCAGGAAGTGGCCGTCCGCTACTCGCTCGGTGCGTCGCGACGTGCCGTCGCCGGGCAGTTGCTCACCGAGGCAACGCTCCTGTCCGTAACCGGGGCGGCAGCAGGCCTGCTGCTGGCCACCGGCACGTCTGCAGCCCTGCGTCGTCTCGCGCCCGGTCTGCCGCGGCTCGACGAGATCGGCATCGACGGTCGCATCCTGATCTACACGCTGGGCGTGGCCGTGGTCGTATCGCTCATATGCGGCGCGGTGCCCGCGCTGCGAAGCAGCCGCGGTGGCGAATCGTTGGCGCGCGGCGGCGGGGCCCGCGTCGCACCGCGGCACGCGCTGCAATGGGTGCTGGTCGGTGTGCAGGTGGCGCTGTCGGTGACGCTGCTCATCGGCGCCGGACTGCTGTTACGCAGCTTCGAGCGGCTCACCAACGTCGAACCGGGGTTCGATCCCTCTCGTGCTCTTGCGTTCCGCATCTACGCACCGTGGAGCGAGCAGGGAGATACCGTGATTCGCCGCGTCACCACGACCCTGGCGGCAGTTGCGACGCTACCCGGCATTGAGGCGGCCGCAATCACGACGTCGCTTTCAGGCGTGCCGGCTCCAGGAGCTGGCCCGGCCGAGATCATCGTCAGCGACGGAACCGCGGACGCCGAACCGCCGGTGATCGCGGAATACCGCGTCGTGTCCCCGAGCTATTTCGCCACGATGCGGATCGCCGTCATGGCCGGCGACCTCTGCCAGCTTGCACCCATGGAGCGGGCGCGGCGATCGGCTCGTCAGGCGATGGTGAACCGGGCGTTCGCGGAGCGGTACTTTGCCGGCCGTTCGGTCATGGGGCTGCAGATCTCACCGCGCGGCTTTGCCTTCCCCTCGCGCGTTGTCGGAATCGTGGCCGACGCCCGCGAGGCCGCCGTGGATCGAGAGCCGCCGCCGACGGTATATATCTGCGACCTCGGCGCCACGCCGAATCCGTGGTACCTCGTTCGTGCCGCCGGAGCCCCTGGAGTCATGGTGAATGCCCTGCGCGTGAAGTTGAAAGAGATCGAACCGTTGCGAGCCGTGTACGACATTGCGCCGCTGGAGCAGCACATCGGCCGCGCCTACGTCGAGACGCGGCTGAGGACCGTGCTGCTGGTGCTCTTCGCGGTGACTGCGCTGACGCTGGCTTGCCTGGGCGTCTACGGCACACTGAGTTACGTCGTCGGCCTGAAGCGGCGTGAAGTCGCATTGCGCCTGGCGCTAGGAGCCGCGCGTGTCTCCGTCCTCCGGCACTTTCTTGCGCAAGGCCTCGCGGTGATCGGCGTGTCTAGCGTGTCAGGCCTCGTCCTGGCGGCAGCGTTCACTCGGCTGCTGTCGGGCATGCTCTTCGGCGTCTCGCCGTCCGACCCGATGACCGTGGCAGGCGTTCTCGGAATCGTGCTCCTCGTCGCCACGGTGGCCGCGCTGATTCCAGCCGCGCGCGCCGCGCTGGCGCCACCGGCGCAGGCGCTGCGCAGCGAGTGATGCGGAGTGCGGCATCAGGGCTGCAGCGTGAGGTCGAGCAGCGAGGTGATCTTCGTGGTCTCGTTGCCGAACTTGATCGGAAGATCGACGAGCCCGCGGACGTCGAACGGTGGGCGGGCGAGATCGATCGCCCGGTAGCCCCCGCTCTCGACATCGGAGTTCGTGGTGCCGCGGTCATTCGTGAGAATGACCCACTTGTACCTGCCCTTCCTCAGATTGTTCCTGATGAAGTTGTGAACCAGCTTGTTGGAGAGATGCTGGAGGACGTCCTTGGATATCAGCAGGTCCGCAGCGGGGAGTTCGTCAGTAATATCGCCCACCTGAAACTTGATATTTCCTTTCTCGTGCCTGGCGCGGACGGCCGCGATGACATCCGAGGCGATGTCGACCCCGAGGTAGTCCGCGCCGCTCCAGTCGATCGCGCTCGAGAAGGTCCAATCGCCACAGCCAGCATCGACGACCGACTTGACGTTGTGCGTCTTGATGAAGTCTTCGACGTAGGCGCGGTATTCCCGCGTGATCGCCAAGGTCGATCCCGTGCCGCTGGTTCCCCTGCCTGCGACGTCTTTGCCCCACGTTCCTTCCGCATAGATGCGATTGAACGTGTCGGTCAACAGCCGCTGGTTGACCGCCGTGATCGCGACGTAGCCGACAACCAGCGCCGCGGCCACTCCCGCGGCAAAGGAGATGCGCCGGCGCGACAGCTGTCTCATGATCGTGAGTACGACTGTCACACCGGCCGCTGTTTAGAAATCTACCTGGATATTGAACCGCATGAATCGCGGCAGCAACACGGCCGTCGGCTGCATCCACTTCAGCTTCGTCGGATCCGGGTCGTACACCGTCTCGTAGGTCGTCGGCGTGTTGGCATTCGCGAGGTTGTAGACGTCCAGACCCACATTCGTTTTGTACTTGCCGAACCGCAGCACCTTTGCGAACCGCATGTCGATCGCATTGATGCGGTCGCCGTATAGCGTTCCCGGCAGCAGGAGGTTTACGTCCTGCGTGGCCAACCCGGTCGCCAGCGGTCGTCCTGTGGCCGCCAGGAACTGCGCGGCGTTCATGCGATAGGTTGCGGTCCGCGAGGCGCCGTTCGTGCCCACGTCAGCGCCGGGCTGCGCGTTCGGTTGCGAGCGGAAGATCGCGCTGACCATGACGTCCACCTTGGGAACGGTGTAGGAGCCGAGCCCGCGAGCACTGGTCAGCCACGGCTCGGTGGCGTCGCAGGCCTTCACCCCGTCAACGATGCCCACGGCGATGACCGGGACTGCGGCGGTTCCGAGCGTGGGGGCCATCTCTCTGCCGAAGCGCCCGGCCAGCATGTCGCAGGTATCGTTGACGCCGCGGCCGGTGCTGGTGCCGCCCTGCACCGTCAGCCCCCATCGGGTTCTGGCGCTCAACGACAGATCAACGCCGTGCCAGTAATGCGTCTCGTCGCCATAGTCGGCCGAGGTCGTGTAGTACGAGTCGGTGGCGCCGAGGGCGCTCCGCGTGTTGCGGGTGAGGAACGTCACCGGATACCCGCCGCCATTCGGCAGGCGCGAATCCACGGGTGCCGTCAGTGTGACCTCGTCATAGTCTGCGGGCGTAAGCGCGCGGTTGTGAGTGAGGAAGAAATTGGTCCAGTTGCGCCGGTTGTAGCTGACCTCGACCGCGATCTGCGGCGCGATTTGCTGCTGCACGCTGACACCGTACTGCCAGTCGCGATTGCGCGTGCCCCAGCCCGTGAGGACATCGGGATTGACGGTGGTGGTCTGGTTGAACGAGCCCCAGTTGAGGGCCGACCATGCGCCGCACTCGCCGTTGGCCGCCGGGTTCATGAAGTCGCATTGCGCGACGCGATCCCCGTTGGGATCCGACCACGAGCGATTGACCGTCGTCACGAGCGTCGAGCCCGCGTTGCTGATGGTGTAGGCATCGCCGGTCCACGCGCCCTGGAGGTATTCGGCGACGTTCACCTTGAGCGCCGTCCTGCCGTTGCCAAAGACGTCGTAGGCTGCGCCCATCCTGGGCGTGATGTCCTTGTAGCCATGCACGCCGTCGGTGCGTGGAAGCAAGAATGGACCACCGAACTCGTTGTCGGTGATGATGCCGTTCTCTCCGGCCGGCGCCCAGCTCGAAGCCGTTTCAAAGCGCAGCGCGCCCTGAAGCGTCAGCCGCTTTCGCGTCCACTGGTCCTGGATGTAGACGCCGTTGTACAGAAGGCTGTTGCTGGTCTCGTTCGTTCCTACCCGCTGCGACAACTGATTCGGTGCGCCGTTGTTGAAGCGGTAGCTGATCTGCCGGCCGACCCAGGTGGTGTTTTTCCCGTTCATGTATCCGGCCTGGTAACCCCACTTCATGTTGTGGCTGCCCGAGACGTAGGACATCGCAGCCTTCCAGGTGGCGTGCTTCTGGTTGCTCGACGGCGCTGGATTGAAACCACGATAGATGAAATTCGCGAACGGCACGCCGGCACCCGTGGACTGCTCCGTCACCGGAATGAAATCGGTCAACACGCCGTAGGGTCGAGGATCGCCGTTGTCGGTATAGAACGCCGAGTACCCGCTCTCGAAGAGCACGTGATTCGAGAACGGCGACGTCCACGACCCCTGCATGATCTTCGCCGGCGCGTCCCAGATGCTTCCTGACTCCGGAGACACCGTTGCCGTGCCTGGAGTCACGCCAGGGCCGGTCGCGATCCAGTCCTTACCAGGGCCGCGGCATTGATCGCCGCCCTCCTTGTATGCGCCTGCGCTACAGTTCTTCGTGTAGTCGATATAGAACCCGAACTTGTTTTTCTGAGTGGCCTGCCAGGTCAGACGCACCGCGTCCAGCGTCTTGGACGTGGAGTTGCGTACGCTCGGGGTCGTGGCTTTCACCCACGTCCATGCGTTCGGGTCGCCGGCGTTCGCGTTGACGTACAGGTTCTGCTGCTCCTGATACGTACCGATCGCACGCGCGTTTCCGTAGAACCACACGCGGTCGCGAAGGATCGGTCCTCCGACGGCAATGTTCGAGTCGTAGCTCTTGATGAGCGCCGCCTGCTCGCCGAATCCGAGGTCTTTGAGATGCTGGTCGATGTTGCTCGACTGTCCCCACTTGCCCGCGTAGCTCGTGAAGCCAGTGCCGCTGAACGTGTTGCCGCCAGTCTTCGGAATGATGTTGAAGGCCGGGCCGCCACGGTCTGCTTCGCCGAGGCCGCCCGAGATGGCCACCTGCACTTCCGACGAGTTCGACATGTCGTACAGGTACCCGGACACGCCGCCGCCGTTCCCCGGCGCGCCCACGTTCATTCCATCGAGCTGGATGAGGCCTTCCGTATTGCGGCCTCCGCGCGCCGAGAAGAAGTTGTTGATGGTGGTCGCGCCGCCACCGAAGCCAGTGGCCTGGATCGCAGGAATGGCCGCGATGTAGTTACCATAGCTTCGGGACGCCGGGAGCGCGCGCACGACGTCTCCATCGATGACCGCCTGCTGGCGCGCGGTCTGGACGTCCACCACCGGCGACTCACCGGTGACCGTGATGGATTCCTGGAGGCTTCCCACCCGCAGCTCCGCACCGATGGTCATGACGCCGCCGCCCGACAGCTCGACGCCTTCGCGCACCACGGTGGCAAAACCGGTCAGCGTGAAGGTGACCTTGTAGGTGCCGGGCGGCAGATCCGGAATTCGATACTGCCCGGTTTCGTCGGTGACGCCAGTGCGGACCTTGGTGATGAGCGCCGGGCTCGACGCTTCGATCGTCACACCTGGAAGCACAGCACCAGATGTGTCACGCACGGTTCCGGCGAGGCTTTGCGCAGTCGCCAGGCTGGGTCCCGCGCCGAGGATGGCCACCACCGCCAGAAATCGGATCAGCATTCGAGTCATGGGCGCCTCCACAACCGGTTTGGGTTCCGCGGAAGTTCTGGGTCTCTGGATGCCGCGACTGCGCGGACTATGGACTTCTTGGACCGCGACTGTCAAGGAAGGACACGAGATCGACTGGCGCTGCGACGACAAGAGCAGGATCGTCGTCTACGAGCTCGGCAAGGAAGAGTGGAAGGCGACGGTAGCGCCGCCTCCACACTGCGCTGCGAGGGCTGCAGCGATAACGAAGACAACGACTATCAGCGCCGAAACATCGTCGCGTGCAGGCGCTGTCTCGCATCGACAGTCAGTGCTCGGGTGCGAGCTGCCGCCGCCGCGGCAACCGGTACGGGCTCTGGCGTTGCCGGACACACGAGATCAGCGCCAGTGCCGTGCACCCGCTTGGGAATTGACCCGTCCGCGAGATACGCGGCCACGCGATCGTCGACACAGGCGTTGCCCCCGAAGAGACTGTTGGCGTGCGTGGTGCCCCCCTCCGTCGCGATCAACGACGAGGCCTGGAAGCGGTCGCGCACCTCAACGCTTCCGCTGAACGGGGTTGCCGGATCCAGCGTCTCGGCGAGCAGCAGGATCGGTGGAATCCTGTGGTCGCGAACGTCGACCGGGGTGCTCGATTCCGCATGCCAGAAGGCGCAGGGCGCGTTCAGCCACGCATTGTCCCAAGTCAGATATGGTGCGGCGCGCGCTATTCGCGTGTTGTCGCGCCGCCACACCGGCCACATCGACGGCCAGAAACCTTCCGTGCATTCAGTGGCCAGATACATCGCGTAGCCGTTGTCATCGGTCGTGTCGACAACCGCGTGAAACAGATCGAGGGCCGGACCGGGATCGTCGTCATTCACAAACGCGGCAAAGCCAGCCGCCACGTCGGGCCACGCGGCCTGAACGTAGCCAGCGACGAGAAAGGCGTCCGTCCATTCAGCGGCCCCGAGCTCCCCGCGGGCGTTGGCAGCGAGCGTGCTGAGCGCGGAGTAGTACTTGGCCTCCACTGCTCGACGCGAACGGCCGAGCCCATAGACATCGTCGTAGCGGGCCACCCAGTCGAAGAACAACTGGATCACGGCCTCGAACGAGACGTCCTGATCGAGGTTGGCGTCGTACCAAACCCGACGAGGGTCGACGTTGGAATCGAGTACCATCCGCCGCACCCGAGTGGGGTATTGAGTGGCGAACACCTGACCGAGATATGTCCCGTACGAATAGCCGTAGTAGTTGAGTTGCGACGCGCCGAGCGCGACGCGGATGGCATTCATATCTCTGACGCTGTCGATGGTCTTGACGTGGTCGAGAAGCCGGCCTCCCGCGCGGTCGCAGTCGTCGGCATAGGTCGTGACTCTGCTCAACCAGGCAGCTTCGATGAAGCGCGTCACCGGATCGTAGGGGGGACGCGGGCCCGCCGAGTATATGGGGTTGCAATGCAATGATGGACGGCTGGCGCCGACGCCGCGCGGGTCGAAGCCGATCCAGTCGTAGGCCTCGCCCACGCCATTGGGCACGAAGGCTCCGAGAATCGCGAAGATCAGACCCGACGCACCCGGGCCGCCAGGGTTGACGAGCATGATGCCCTGGTATTGATCGTCGGGCACCGTGTGACGCACGCGAGACAGCGCCAGCTTCACCTTCGGGCCGGTCGGTCTCGAGTAGTCGAGCGGCACGCTGAGGACGCCGCATTCAGCACCGAACTCGGCGAGAGTCTCGTCGCCGCAGGCGCCCCACGTGATGCTCCCGATTCCCTCCACCCCGTCGTCTGCTCGACGGTCAAGTTGGCCCTGGGCAAATGCGGCCGACCGCCACGATGCGGCGAGAAAGACAGTCAGTAACACTGCCGTCGCAACTAACGTCAGCCTCCGCGGCTTCATACGTCCTCCTTCGTGACCGGCGTCCTCGCGGACTGCTCTTACCCTCTTCCTGCGTGAACCGCTGGAAAATTTGCGCGCAGCCGGCGGTCGCCGTGCGGAAAAGTTGGTGCTCGTGGTTGGATCGCTGGTTGGACACTGGCGCGAACCGCTCTCTGGTATCGCGGCCGCCTGCACAGCGAGAGCTGACAGTGTTATGAACCGGTCGCGCGCCGCGGCGCGTGCGGCGTACCTCGGTCAGCAAGGACGAAGAACGGAAGTGAGGCGAGCTGCACAACGACGGCAAAGACCACGAGTGCGGCACGCGATCGGTCGTACAGCAATCCTGTTGTGATGCTTCCCACGAGCCACCCGGCCCCGTACCCCAGGTAGAACACTCCAAACGCGAGATTCCGCCGGCCTTCGGGCAGCACACTCGCGATGAGCACTTTCAGCATCGTGTCCTGTGTCGCGTAGCCGACTCCCCACAGCATCAGTCCGGCCAATGCGATCCAGAAACCGCCAAAGAACACCAGCGGCGAAAAGAGCGATGACAGGATGACTGCGGCAACGACAGTCGCAATCCCGACGCGATCGTACGACTTGCCGAGTATCAGGCTGGCGACGACTCCGCCTGCGGTCGACACGGCCAGGAAGACGGGAATCCACTGTGCGGGAACAGTGCCGGTGCGGGACAAGTGGAACGCGATGAGCTCGAAACTCATCAAGCCGGCGGCGAAGCATGTTCCCGCGACCATGTAGAGCCAGTACGACTTCGTGAACGCTTTCGCCGGCGCAGTCGGCGGGCCGCCAGACTCCAATTTCGAGGGCACAGGGAATTGCACCCGCGCCAGAACGAGTGCGGCCAGCGCGAACAGCGACGAGAACAAGAGCAGCCGGTATCCGCTCCGGAAGTCAGCTCCACGAAACAACACCAGCGCGATGAGGAGCGGTCCAATCGTTGCCCCGGTCTCGTCCAACGCGGTGTTGACCGCGTAGACCCATCCTCTGCCGTGCTTGCCCGTCGAGTACGAAAGCATCGCTTCAACGGTCGGCTTGCGAATGGCGCGGCCGATACGCTCGGCGAGCACGAACGCGCCCGCAGCGTGCCAACTTCCAGCCAAAGCCATCGCAGGAACGGCGAGGAGATTGATGGTGTAACCAATGAAGGTGATCGGCCAGTGCCTGCCGGTGCGATCGGCGACGTATCCAGAGACCGAACGCAGGCTGTACCCGAGGAACTCGCCGACGCCAGCG
The DNA here is from genome assembly GCA_036407095.1 of Vicinamibacterales bacterium. Lineage (GTDB taxonomy): Bacteria > Acidobacteriota > Vicinamibacteria > Vicinamibacterales > UBA2999 > Gp6-AA40. Next base: position 204,706 of record DASWZV010000158.1, read on the forward strand.
ATGATGCTGACCGCCGCGGCACTCGCCCCAAGCGATCCCAGAAACTGGCCGTTGATACTTGCACCGCCTTCGTAGGTCGTGTCGGCGAAGAGATTCACCATCCCCATCACCAACACGAACCGGAAGGCGGACGAGGCCGGCACCGCGCCGCCTTGTGAGGCCCTGGACACAGTCGCGCGAGCAGAACGATCCACGAGCGTCGCCGCCGTCGATCAGGACGCGGGTTGGAACAATTCGACCGGGTTCCCATCCGGATCGAGCAGCTGCACCTGCTTCCCTCCCGGGCCGCTCACGATCTCGCTCCGGAACTGAACGCCGCGTTGACGAAGAGTTGCCGCGACCGACGACAGATCGTCGACTTCGAGGACGAGACGATTCCATCCACCGGGATGCTGCTCGCCGTCCGGCAATGGACGCGCGCCTGAACTCCCGGGTCCGCTCAGGAACAGATCGACGCCGTCACACGAGACGCTCGCAAACGCAGTGCCCTGCTGGTGCTTCAAGGTGAAGCCGAGTGTCTGGGTGTAGAACGCGACCGCACGGTCGACATCTCGTATCTGGTAGCGCACCCCATGGACTCGAAATGACGATGGAGAGTGTGCTGGTTCGGTCATGTGTGAAGTCAACCTTTCGGAGTGTGGCATTCACCGTCGTGTCACACGTTGGATCGATGTCGTCGTTGACATCTGCCGAGGCTCCGCATTAACCTCGATAACCGTAATCGTATAGCGTAGTCGACTCTCGATGATAGTTCGAACGCCTCGGACGAGGACTGATCTGAACAGCACCGTTCACCTGCGGAGTGGGCGACGTCACATCATCATCGCGATCGCGGTGATGTGCGGTGTGACTGCGCGTGCACAAGTCAGAGACGCGGAGCAGTCGCCGCAGCCGTTCACGCTCGAGCAGGCGCTGCAGTTCGCGGTCGAGCATTACCCGACCGTGAGAGCGGCGCTCGAGCAGGTGAACGCCTCCTCCGCGAACGTCACGGTGGCGAAAGCCGCATACCTGCCGCGGTTCGACGCGCTCTGGCAGACGAATCGCGCAACGGCCAACAACGTCTTCGGGCAGCTTCTGCCGCAGTCGGTGCTCCCCTCGATCTCGGGACCGGTGCTGGCCACGTCCTCGACGGAGAGCGTCTGGGGCAGCGCCACCGGTGGCCTGTTCTCGTGGGAACCGTTCGATCTCGGGCTGCGGAGCGCGATCGTCCGCGAGGCCGAAGCCGGCCTCGCTCGCGATCGCGCACAGACAGGTCTCACACAGCTCTCCGTACAGAACGCAGTAGGAATGGCGTTTCTCGGCATCGTGGCCGCCCGGCAGGCGGTCACTGCCGCTGACGCCGACGTCGATCGACGCGACGTGCTGGCGCGCGCCGCGCGGACGCTGGCCGACAACCAGCTTCGCCCGGGCGCGGAGGCGTCGCGTGCGGAGGCGGAGCTTGCCGTCGCACGAACGCGCGCGATCCAGGCTCGCCAGGCGCTGACGATCGCAGAAACGACGTTCGGGCAGATGCTTGGCATGGCCAGCGGCCCGGTTGGAATCGACGTCGGTCGACTGCTCGAGAGTGCACCGCAAGGCTCCCAGGCTCGAGCGGCCGTCCAGCAACATCCATTGGTGCAGTCCGAGCAGGCATCGATTGACCTCGCGCAATCGCGTGAGGCCGTTCTCGCAAAAACCGATCGTCCGCGCGTGTACGTGCAATCGAGCCTGTTCGCGAGAGGGACCGGAGCAAATCCGGACGGTCAGTTCGACACCGGTGCCGATGGTCTCGGGCTCGATCGCGCCAATTGGGCGGCGGGCGTGCAGGTGATCTTCCCCAACCTGTTCGACTTTTCGAGCCTGCGCGCGCGCCGCGCCGCGGCAGGGGCACTGACGCGCGCCGAGCGCGCCCGCTACGACGAAGCGGTGTTGACCGTCTCGAGCCAGCAGCGAACCGCGGATGCGGTGCTCGATGCCGCCCTCGCGATCGCACAGAACACGCCGATCCAATTGGCAGCGGCCCAACAGAGTGAGGCGCAGGCGCGCGCCAGGTATCAAGCGGGGCTGGCCAGCATTGTCGAAGTCGCCGAGGCGCAGAACCTGCTCGCTGGAGCGGACTATCAGAACGCCGTCGCGCGCGTCGATGTGTGGCGGGCTCTGCTCTCGAAAGCGGTCGCCAACGGGAGCGTTTCGTCGTTCATCGATCAGCTCCGAACGTCAGGAGTGCAGTAGTGGAGCGTACTTCCCGAATCGCGACCGGCAGATCGCGGTCGAGGCTGGTTGTGAATAGTACTCTTCCAGTTGATCGGGTCCACGAGTCATGTGGTTGATTCGCGCAGCGCTGCGGCGGCCGATCACGATCCTGGTTGCGGTGATCGCCGTGGCATTGACGGCCCTGTTCGCGGTCAGCCGGATGCGGGCCGATATCTTTCCTGACCTCGATCTGCCGGTGATCTACGTCGCCCAGCCGTACGGCGGCATGAGCCCGGCGCAGATGGAAGGGTTCATCACCTACTACTACGAGTACCACTTCCTCTACATCAACGGTATCGAGAGCGTCGAGTCGAAATCGATTCAGAACACGTCGCTGCTGAAGCTCACGTTCCATCCCGGCACCGACATGTCCGAGGCGCTCGCGCAGACGATCGGGTACGTCAATCGCGCACGCGCGTTCATGCCGCCGGGCACCGTCGGTCCCTTCGTCATGCGCTTCGACGCCGGCACCGTTCCCGTGGGATATCTGGTCTTCCGGAGCGACACGCGCAGCCTCGGTGAGATTCAGGATCTTGCGCTGAACCGCGTGCGGCCGCAGTTCGCGACCTTGCCTGGTCTGACGTCACCGCCACCGTTCGGCGGCAGTCAGCGCACGATCGTCGTTCGTGTCGATCCGGATCGTTTGCGTTCCTACGGCATGGCCCCCGACGAAGTGATTCACGCCGTCTCAACCGGCAACGTGATCATCCCGTCGGGAAGCGTGAACATCGGCGACCAGACCCGCATCTCGCCGATGAACTCGGTCGTCAGCACCATCAACGATCTGCTCGCGTTGCCGATCCGATCAGGTCCTGGCACGCCGGTCTCGATTCGCGATGTCGGGTCGGTCACCGACAGCACCGACATTCCCACCGCGTATGCCCTGGTCAACGGCCGCCGTGCCGTGTACATCCCGGTCACCAAGCGCCCCGATGCCTCGACCCTGAGCGTTGTCGCCGAAGTGCGCGCGAACCTCGGCCGGTTCCAGGCGCTCGTGCCCGATGACATCACCGTGTCGTACGAGCTCGATCAATCGGTCAACGTGTCCGCCGCGCTCGGGTCGGTGGTGCGCGAGGCCGTCCTCGGCGCGCTGCTCACGGGGCTGATGGTGCTGTTGTTCCTGCGTGACTGGCGGAGCGCAGCGATCGTCGTGATCACGATCCCGTTTGCGCTGCTCGCGGCCGTCGTTGCGCTCTGGGGCGCGGGTCAGACGATCAACATCATGACGCTCGGCGGGTTGGCGCTCGCGGTGGGCATTTTGGTCGACGAAGCCACCGTCGCGATCGAAAACATTCACACCCATCGTTCGCGCGGGACGCCGCTCGCACGCGCCGTCCTCGAGGCGAGCGGCGAAGTCGTGACGCCACGATTGCTCGCGATGCTGGCGGTTGTGGCGGTCTTCGTGCCGTCGTTCTTCATGACGGGCGTCTCGCGATCGCTCTTCGTGCCGTTGTCACTCGCCGTCGGCTTCGCGATGATCGCGTCGTTCCTGCTCTCGAGCTCTCTGCTTCCGATTCTGTCGGTGTGGTGGCTCCGGCCAGCCGCGGCTCCGCAGGCACACCAGCGACACGAGCCTGACTGGGTCGACCGGCTGCGCGATCGGCTCGGCTCGCTGCTCGACCGCCTCGCGCCCGCTCGCGGGCTCCTCGTGTCGGCGTATGTGGTCGCCGCAGTCAGTATCGTGGCAGCGCTCGGCCTGACGATCGGCCGGGAGATCTTCCCACCGAGTGGCGTCAAGGCGTTTCAGTTGCGCTTCCGGGCGCCTGCCGGCACCAAGTTCGAGGCCACTGAGCGGCTCGGTCGCGACGTGCTCGATGTGATCCGGGCACAGGCCGGTCCGGACAACGTCGACATCACGTTGGGATACGTCGGCGTCCAACCCTCGTCGTATCCGATCAACACGATCTTCCTGTGGACGGGTGGGGCGCACGAAGGCGTGCTGCAGGTCGCGCTCCGTCAGGACGCGCCTCTTCGTCTCGCGGCCTTCCAGGAGACGCTGCGCCGCGCCTTTCACGAAAGATTTCCAGACGCGCAGTTCTCCTTCGAGCCCGGCGACATCGTCAGCCGGATCATGAACTTCAGTGCGCCCACTCCGGTGGAGATCGCCGTGATGGGTCCGGATTTCAGCGCAAGTCGCGCCTTCGCGACCAAAGTGCGCAACGAGCTCGCGCGTGTCGACTCGCTCCGCGATCTGCAGTTCGACCAGGCGCTCGAGTACCCCGCGATTCAGGTGAACGTCGACCGTCAGATGGCAGGACAACTCGGCGTCACGGTCGACGACGTGGGGCGGTCGTTCGCCGCGGCTACATCATCGAGCCGCTTCGTCGCGCCCAACTATTGGGCTGATCCGCGAACGGGGATCGCGTTCCAGGTACAGGTGGAGGTGCCGCAGCCGCGGATGACCACGCTCGAGGATCTGCGGGTGGTCCCGGTCTCGACTGGAAACGCAGGACAGGCGCTTTTAGGCGATGTCGCCCGCATTGAGAATACAACCATCGTCGGCGAATACGACCGCGTCAACGGTCAACGGATGGTGACGATGAGCGCGAACGTCGCGGGCCAGGATCTCGGCCGCGCCGCGGCTCGAATCAACGAGGCAATCCGTCGCGCCGGCGAGCCGCCGCGCGGCACGACCGTCGCCGTGCGCGGGCAGATGGCTGCCATGGCGGAGACCTTCAGCAACATCACCGCCGGACTTGCCGTCGCCGTCGTCGTCATCTTCCTGCTGCTGGCCGCGAACTTCCAGTCGGTCCGCCTCGCATTGGTCGTCGTGTCGACAGTTCCCGCGGTGCTCGCCGGCGTCGCCGCAATGTTGTGGCTGACGGGCACGACGCTCAACGTACAGTCGTTCATGGGGGCGATCATGGCGATCGGGGTCGCGGTCGCGAACGCGATTCTCCTCGTGACATTCGCCGAGCAGGCGCGGCGGCGCGGCGGCTCTCCCCTGCGCACCGCGATCGACGCTGCGCTTGCGCGCATGCGCCCGGTGCTGATGACCAGCGCCGCCATGATCGCAGGCATGATCCCGATGGCGCTGGCGCTCGGCCAGGGCGCGGAGGCAACGGCGCCGCTCGGGCGCGCGGTCATCGGCGGTTTGAGCCTGGCAACGCTCGCGACGTTGATTGTGCTTCCATCCGTGTACTCGCTTCTGCAACAGTCGGCGAACGCGAGGTCAGCGTCTCTCGATCCTGATGATCCAGAGGGCCGGTATCGAACGCAACAGGGATGAAGATGGCAACGAAGAACCGTCGCCGATCGCTCGCACTGTTGAGCGGCCTTGGCCTTGTGGCGCTGTCGTCGGCGTGCCGTGGATCGGGCTCTGCTTCACAACCCCCGTCGGCGGCGGCTGCCGCCGGCCCACCCACGATTGCCGCGACGCGCGTCGTGGAGCGGCCTCTCGAGGTTCAGCTCTCGCTGCCGGGAGAACTGAAGGCCTATCAAGCAGTCGACGTCTTCCCGAGAGTGACCGGCTTCGTGAAGAGCGTCAGCGTGGATCGCGGATCGAGAGTGCGCGCGGGCGAGGTGCTCGCCGTCCTCGAAGCGCCGGAGCTCGTCGCGCAGCGCGCTGAGGCCCAGTCGAAGCTGCAAGGCGCGGACGCGCAGCTCGCTGTCGCGAAAGCCAAGGCCGACGCAGACAGAAGCACGTTCGAGCGATTGAAAGCAGCGTCCGCCACACCTGGTGTCGTCGCAGGCAACGAGCTGGTCATCGCCGAGAAGAGTGCGGACGCGAGTCAAAACCAGGTGGTCGCCGCGCAGCAGAGCGCCGAAGCCGCACGACAGGCATTGAGTGCGATTCGCGACATCGAAGGGTACTTGCGAATCACGGCCCCGTTCGCAGGCGTCGTCACGGAGCGCAACGTTCACCCAGGTGCGCTGGTTGGACCCGCGACCGGTGCCGCCGCGCCGCCCTTGCTCCGGCTCGTCGACAACGCGCGGCTTCGACTCGTCGTGCCGGTTCCCGAGGCGTACACCACGGGATCGATGACCGGAACCGAAATCCCGTTCTCGGTCGCTGCGCATCCCGGTCAACACTTCACAGGCAAGGTCGCGCGCGTGGCACAGGCGGTGGATGTCTCGACGCGAACGATGGCGGTCGAACTCGACGTGGCGAACAGAGACGGCCTCCTCGCGCCAGGAACTTTCAGCCAGGTCCAATGGCCGATCCGGAGATCGGGACCATCGCTGTTCGTGCCCAGCTCCAGTGTGGCTGCGACCACGGACCGTACCTTCGTGATCCGCATTCGTGGTGGGAAGACGGAATGGGTCGACGTCAAAACGGGGCTGACGTCGGGACCGTTCGTCGAGGTGTTCGGTGATCTCGAGCCTGGCGATGAGGTCGCTGAGCGCGGCACTGACGAACTGCGTCCCGCCACCAATGTGCGCGTGAAGGAGAGCAAGCCAGCGGCGTAGACTGTGGCTGCGAACGGATCGTTACTATGAGCGACGCTGTCACGCGCGAATTCCTTCTCGCATTCTGGAAGATTCACATCCTGCATCACGCCGAGGAGCAGGGTGTGTATGGGCACTGGATGCTCGAGGAGCTGCACAGACACGGATATCGATTGAGCCCGGGCACGCTGTATCCGCTCCTCGCGCGCATGGCTCGCCATGGGTGGCTTCGTGCCACCGAGCCGAAGGGGCCCCGTGAGGCACGCGTGTATCGGATCACGCCGGAGGGATCCGACGTCTTGAAACAATTGAGGGCGTCCCTGGGTGAGCTGCAGGTTGAGGTTGCGCGACCAGAGGCTTCGCGTTCGCGTGGCGCATCGTCTCGACGAGGTCCGCAGAGGACTCGCGCCCGTTCGAGTCGCGTCTCCTGATCAGTCCTTTCTCAGCGTTGCGATCGGGTCGATCACGCCAGCTTCATCACGCGGCCGATGGCCGTGGACATGCGTTCCCACTCGCTGGCTTCAACTGCCAGCTGGCGGCGACCGGATGCGGTGAGCCGGTAGTACTTCGCCCGACGGCCCAACTCCGAGACGGCCCACTCGGCTTCGATCCACCCCTGGTGTTCAAGGCGATGAAGGGCCGGGTAGAGCGAGCCCTGGTTGATCTGCAGGACGTCCTGGGAGATCTGCTGGATGCGTTCCGAAATCGCCCAGCCGTGGAGCGACTGGCTCTGCAACGTTCGAAGGATGAGCAGGTCGAGCGTACCAGGAAGCAGGTCGGGAACGACGTGTCGAGTCATGCTGTCGGTTGTCGACACTAATCCAGCTGGTGTCGGCTGTCAACACCAAGCTCCTGCGACGTCCGATCAGTCCCCTTCGCGATTGGTCCCGGGCCGGACGCCGGACCCTGCTTCCGGCCGTTCGCGCTGACAATTGCCTTCGGCGACGCAATTCGTCAGCCGTCCACAACAACGCTCCCATCGTCTGACAGATAATGCTTCTGCGATGCCTTTGCAGCCCCGAGGGTACACGATGACTAGACGGCGGCCGATCGCGCTGGCGGCGGCGCTTGGCGTGATGATCGGTTTGGGGAGTGCCTCCGCGCAGACCGTGGTCGTGCGGAACGTCCCGCCAAATACCAGGATCGAGTTCGTTTTGAACGGTTCCGCAACGGCGACCGCGACGGCTGGCGCCGACGGCCTCGCGACGCTTACCGCAAGCAAAGGTGCGCTCGCGGATCGCGACATGATGGACGTTCTCGTCTGGGTCGATGATTGCGGCAGCACGCGGCGCGTGCTGGTCATGAGCCGCGCCATCGGGCCGCCTCCGACCGATAGCTGCCGGCGCAGCCAGATCCAGGGGTTGTTCCTGCTGCAGCGTGTCACTTCGATCCTCGTCGACGTCGAGACTGTGTCGCCAACGGTGCGCCTGCGGCAAGGGCCACTGCCGGAGGAATGGCTGAAGCCTCCCCAGCCCGAGGTCGCGAAGCAGCCCCGGATATCGATCGCACCGCAGGGCGCGATTCTCTTCGGCGGTGGCCAGACCGCCAACCTGGGCGGCGTCTTGAAGCCGGCGTGCGGCGACGTCACCACCTGCACCGCCACCGATCGGGCCTTCTCCTTTTCGGGCGGTTTTTCCTACTGGTTTACACAGTACGTCGCCGCCGAGGCCAGCTACCTGCGTATGAGCCCGTCGGTGATTGACGCTAGCGGGAGCGGCGATCATTTCCGCTTCGACAGCAACGTGGACGGCGGTCTCATAGCGCTCGTCGGCAAGGGCGGGTTCCCGATCGGCCGGTTCAGGCTGTTCGGTTCGCTCGGCGCCGACTATCACCGTGCGACGTTCACGACCCACGAAACCATCGATCCGACGACTGCTCCTGGCGGCACCACCACTCTGCAATGGAGAACGAAAGGCTGGGGCCCGGTATTCGGCGGCGGAACCGAAGTGTGGATTACCAGGGCGATCGGCATCTACGGGGAGTTCACGCGCATCGGACTGAACGGCGCCGAAGACGGCAATGGTGAGGCCAAGACGGACACGATGATCAACTCTGTCATCGTCGGAGGGCGTTACCGTCTCGGCCGCCGGTAGACGAATGCGCGGCTACGATGCCGTGACGTCCAGAAGTTCGATGTCGAAGAGCAGCGTTGCGTTCTCGGGAATGATGCCCTTGCGGTTCTGCCCGTAAGCGAGCGAGGGGGGAACCACCAGACGGCGGACGCCGCCGACGCGCATTCCAACGAGCCCTCGATCCCAGCCCTCGATCACGTCACCGGACCCGAGCACGAAGGTCAAAGGGGTGCCACCGACCGACGACTCGATCTGGGTACCCTTATTCGCCGTCGCCGTGGCGTCGTAGAGCCAGACCGTGTAATTCACGGTGAGTGTGTTCGCCGTGGCCGCCTCGGTGCCGGTGCCCACGCGAATGTCGGTCTGGCTGAAGGGCGCGTACTGCGAGGGCGTCGTCGGCGCTTCGCCGCACGCGGCAATCACGACGGAGAGAGTCAAGGCAGCAATCGTTCGCAACGTTGATTGACGGATCTGTCCCACGCTAATGATCTCCCGGCGGCGCAAGAGTTGATTATGCGGTATATGTCGGCTTCAGTCGATTCGCCCGTCACCGGCGACGCGCCAGCCGTTGCAGATTAGGCCGTCCGACGCCGCGCGGCTCCCTGTTGAAACAACAGCACGAACCGAGTAGAACTTCGCGCGGAGGTTGAAGCGATGAACAAAGCGGCACTCTTCGCAGCAGGTGTGGCGCTGGCGGCGGCATGCAGCGCCCCGCCAAAGACCGCCACCACCGTCCTTCAAGACGCACAGAAGGCGCTCGGCGAGGTCAAGACGATCCAGTTTTCCGGCAGCGGCATGAACGCATTCGTCGGACAGGCGTTGGCGGCCGGCGAGCCCTGGCCGGCGCGCGAGCTTTCGGGCTTCACCGAAACCATCAACTACGACCAGAAATCAGCGAAGGTCGATCTGAATTTCGCCCAGCCGACCTTCGGGGGCCAGCAGCAGAACACCGAAGTGAACGGCGACAAGGCCTGGAACGTCGGACCGAACGGCCCGGCGCCGCAACTCGCGGCCGCCGAGCAGCGGCAGCTCATGATCTGGCTCACTCCGCATGGTTTCGTGAAGGCGGGGCTCGCCGCGAGCGATGCGATGCTATCGGGCAGCGAGTCCGCACCGGTCGTCTCGTTCACGACCATGGGCAAGTACAAGCTGGTCGGCACATTCGATTCGCAGAACCTGTTGACGAAGATCGAGACCAAGCGGCCCGATCCAGTGCTCGGCGACACGGAGGTCGTTGCAACATTCTCCGAGTACAAGGACAACGGCGGTGTGAAGTTTCCCTCGAAGATTGCGATCGCCGAAGGCGGGTTCCCGAGTTGGGAGCTCAACACCACGAAAGTGACGGCCAATGGTGCGGCTGATCTGCCGGTGCCAGAAACGGTTGCCTCGGCGACGGTGCCGCCCATCCAGGTGGCCAGCACCAAGATCGCGGACGGTGTCTGGCACGTCGCCGGCGGCTCGCATCACAGCGTCGTCGTCGAGTTCAAGGACTACGTTGCTGTTATCGAGGCTCCGCTCACCGAGGAGCGCTCACTCGCCGTGATCGGCGAGGCAAAGAAGCTCGCCCCGAACAAGCCGATCAAGTACCTGCTCACGACGCATCACCACTTCGACCACACCGGTGGGCTGCGAACGTACGCTGCGCAGGGCGCCACCATCGTCACCGCTGGTTCCAACGTCGCCTACTTCGAGAAGACGTTGACGGCGCCGGCGACAATCGTTCCGGACTCACAAGCAAAGAACCCGCAGAAACCGGTCTTCCAGGCCGTCTCCGACAAATGGGTGCTCACAGACGGCAAGCAGACGATCGAGGTGTATCCGACCGAAGGTGACACGCACACGAAGGAGTACACGCTGATCTATTTGCCGAAATCGAAGATCCTCGTCGAAGCCGACGCGTTCAGTCCGGGTCCGGCGGATGCGCCGCCCCCGTCGACACCGGCACCGAACGCCGTGAAGTTGTATGACGAGGTTCAAAGACTCAAGCTGAACGTGGTCACAATCGCGCCGATTCACGGCCGAGGCCCGGTTCCGTTCGCCGAGCTCGCGAAGGCTATCGGCAAGAAGGCTTGAGAAAGGCAAGGCTGCGGGCCAAGGCTTATGGCGCTGAGACCGCCTGAGCCCTGGCCCCTGAGCAGGGCACCTCCGCGGACTCTCACGCCACGCGATCCATGCCCTCCAACACGACTTCGCTCACCATCCCGAACACCATATGTCCGCCCAGCCCCCGGGCGTGCGTCTGCCATGGGAAAACAGTTGGACCAGGCGTCAATCCGAGGGCAGGGTTCATCACTTCGTCTATCGCCACGAAAAAACCCGCGCCAAAAGGCAGACCCTTCAGTGCAGCTGTCGTTGGGAACCGGCGTCGCGCGACTCCATACGCCGCGCCCGCTGCGATGCCGAGCGCCCAGTGAATTACGCTGCCGGCTTTCTTCTTCCCGTCATGAGAGAGTTCGACACCGCTCACGGCAGCGGCTTTTTCCGCCGCGACGACGTATGCACTCTTCCCATGGCGCGCCCTATTCTCTCGCTTGCGCACGGCTCGGCTTTCGTGTTCGTACATCCAGGTGGTGGCCTTGCCCATCACCCATGTGGCGACGGCGCCGGCGAGCGCACCCTTGACGAGGTCCCCCGCAACACTGTGCTTGCTGTATCCATTGGATCGCATCGTGATACTCCATCAACACGACGGCTGACGCCGATCATCCTCAGTTGAAGAACCCTAATTCGTTTGTGGCTGGGCATCTAAGAAATCATTGACGATGGGAACAATGACATCCGATCGTTCCATCAAGGTGACGTGTGTCGTGTTGGGCAGGATTGCGAGCCTCGATTCCGAGCGTGGCCGCAGATCGCCATGAATCTCGCCGCCTTTCAAGCGGAACATTTCCGAGACGTGCTCGAGCCGGACGCCGTCCGCATCGCCGTGAATGAAAAGGATCGGCGCTGTCGTGGCTTTGAGTTTTTCGGCGCCGAAATCGTATGGCTGGATCGCCATCTGTACGACGCGCTCTACGAACCTGTCGAACTTGTCCGGTGTAGGGCTCAACTTCGTGTATTCGGTCTCGATGGGCGAGCCTTTGAACATTCCAGGCTCCATGCGAGGGAACGCCTCGACCGCTTCTTTGACCAAGCCATCGTGGCGGAACGCAGCCGAAATGCTGACCACTTTCCTGACTTTTTCCGGGTGACGAATCGCAGCCTGCATGGCAACGCCTCCACCCAAGCTGTACCCCAGCAGGTCTGCGCGTTTGATTTTCAGGTCGTCGAGCAGGGCCGCTACGTCGTCGGCGAGGTTCTCATAGCTGAAGTCGCGATTGATGTCAGCGGTTCGGCCATGACCCTGCATCTCGACCGCGATCACCTGCCGGCTTTTTGAAAGCTGCGGGATCATGGCCGCCCAGTTGTTCGTGATGGTCATGAATGAACCGTGCAGCAGGACGACGGCGTCACCCTTGCCGTGGATTTCGTAATAGATCTTCAGGCCGTTTACCGGCGCATAGCCCGTCGTCGCCTGTTGTGCCATATCGCAGCGGAACACCTCGATCGAAACTTGTCTGGCTCGGACGAACCGAGCGTCGTTCACCGCTTCGGGTACTCCGTGAACACGTAGTCCCTCGCCTTCACCGTCGTATGGCATGCAAACCCGCACTTGGCGTCGTTCCCCTGCGGCGGCGTGCCAGCTGTGGTGCCCGGGGTGAACGTATCGGACTTGGCGTCGTAATCGAACACGCCCCATCCCCACCCGCCGCTGTCCGCAAATCTCTTGCTGTCCTTCACCATGAAGTCCACGTTCAGCAGGTCGCCCGGCACCGTCGCCTCCTCGAAGAACGCGTTCGGTTTCGGGCTCCAGTGGATCTTGGCCATCTTGGCCCCGTCGGGAACAGACTTGCCGTTGGCGGGAATGCCGGCCTGGTAAGCCTTGATCATCACTGGATTGCCGAGGATCACCGCGACGACCCTTTCGCTCCGACTGATCGAGATGGCCTGCCATTCTTCGTATCCCCTGAACTCAGACATCGCGAGCCCGCCCGGCACTTTTGCGGCGTACTTGTCCTTGTTCTGTGCGGATGTCGCCAGGCCGCCCAGGACGGCGAGCCATACGGCAATCCCAATCGTCACCAAACCCTTGCGAGGCATTGCGCACCTCCTGAATCGATCTTCGTGTCAGCTGCCCGGGTACTCGATCTTCATCTGCCGCACGGCGCTTCGAAGGTTCGCCACGCTGCGCTCGAATGGAAACTCGAGTGTGCACGCCAGCGACCCCTTGTATTTCTGCGACCACGCGCGAACGTACGGAGGCGTGCGCAGCCAGTTGATGCAGGTCTACGTCCAGAAATCAAAGAGCAGGACCATTCCCCGCGACACCCGCAATGGTCAGCCGCGGCGAATTGAGCCATGCGGTCCCGCGGCCGATCGTGGCCAACTCGCGTGATTCGCGGCCCTGCCTCGCCGCCGTCGAGAAACGCCGAACTGGAGTGCTGCCATCGTCATTGCGGCCAGGTGGCGTGAACGGACGACACCTCGGCCCAGATAACAGCGGTTTCAGCCCCGCTCTAATTTTCATCGCGGATGACGCAGGTGGGAGAGAAAGGAGAATTTCGCAATGCAGGTGCGGAAGATATTCGCGTGCGCCGGCGTCTTCGTGACGTTCGCGTTGTCATCTGCGTACGCCCAACAGGTCACGACGCGTCAGATTGCGCTCGCTGGCAGGACATCTGCGTTGCGCGCTGCCGATGGAGGGCTATCCCCTGTCACTCAGCCGACGAGTACGTCGAATTCCGCCCTCGATCTCAGTTTCGACGGGATCACCGATCGTGAGCAACGCCTTGCCAACGGCGGCCAGACGATCTCCACCGAGCCCGCCCAACCCGGACTCTGCGTCGCGAACGGTTTCGTGCTGGAGACGACGAGCGGCGGCCTGCGCGTGTTCGACACCGCAGGAAATCCGCTGGCACCAGTCGTCGATCTGAACACCTTCTTCGGGTACCCACCAGCGTTTTCAAATGCGGGTGAGTTAGGTCCGTCCTTGAACGACGTCTCCTGCCACTTCGACGCCGACACGCAGCGAATGTTCGTGCTGACGCTGACCCTGGAGCGCGTCGGGACGACGTCTGAGCTGTCGAGAGTCAATCATCTGGATCTGGCCGTGAGTCAGACTTCCGATCCATTCGGTGGCTGGAACATCTACAAGATCCCGGGACAGAACGACGGTACCCAGGGAACGCCTGATCACCATTGCGCCCACGGTCCCTGTCTCGCGGACTTCCCGCACATTGGAGCGGATGCCAATGGCATCTACATCACGACGAACGAGTTTTCATTCGAGCCCGGATTCGCAAATAGCATCCTCCACGGTGCCCAGATCTACGCGATTTCGAAGCGTGCCTTGACCAGCGGCGCGCCCGCCCTGACGGTGACCGAGTTGGACACGGCCGATCCGGATCTGCTTCTGGATGGAAAGCCGGGGTTCACAGTCGTACCCGCAACATCGCCTCCGGATAACGACGCCGGGGAGTTGGGTGGAACGGAATACTTCCTCAGTTCGGTTGCCGTGACCAAACTGCTGAGAACAAGTGAAGACGAACCGTCGAACGAACGCACGCGAGCAAGCGACAATCGCCTGCGGGTCTGGGCCCTGTCGAACACGCAGTCGCTCGATTCGGACAGTCCGGCACTCGTGCTGCACCATGGACTCGTCGAGGTCGAACCGTATGACGTGCCCAACTGGTACAAGCAGAAGCGGGGCGACACGCCCTTGCGCGATTGTCTGAACGATTCGGCGCTGATGACGCCCACGGGTAACGGCTGCTGGCGAATTCTGTTTGCCGAAAAACCTAGACACTCGACCACAGAGCTGATACTGGCGAGCGACAGCCGCATGCAGCAGGTAGTCTTCGCCGATGGCAAGCTGTGGAGCGCATTCAACACGTCGCAGCCTTCGGGGGGAGACCAGGCTGACGTCGCATACTTCGTCATCCAGCCTCGCGTCTCGAGCGGCGGAGTGGGTGCGGAGGTCGTCAGCGAAGGCTACGTGGGACTGCCTGGCAACAGCCTCATCCATCCCGCTGTCGGGGTGACGGCAAACGGCAAGGCGGTGATCGCGTTCACTGTCTTCGGGGCAGATCATTTTCCGAGCGCCGGCTTTGCGACGCTCGATACGACGTCCGGCGCCGGTGCAGTTGAGATCGCTGCCGAGGGATTGGGGCCTGAGGACGGCTTTTTGGGATACCAGGCGTTTGGCGGAAGCGGGGTCGCTCGCTTCGGCGACGGGAGCGCGGCGGTTCCAGATGGCGACTCGATCTGGATCGCGTCGGAATACATTGGTCAGACCTGTACGTTCGAGCAGTTCGTGGCCGACAGAGGCGCGTGCGGCGGGACGCGCATTGCCTCGGGCAACTGGTACACCCGCATCAGCAGGGTGACACCCAAATAGGCGAGCGGCGGTAAGAACGTATTTCCTTCCCCCCCGAGCGATCCTGTTCCTACTCGATGTTCGGGAGCAAATTGTTCACTGATTGTTTAGAAGGAATTGGCGAGAGACGCACCGCCTGCAAGTCCAGCCCACGACATGTCGTGATTTTGCGCCGCCGTCATCTGCCCTTTGCATGCGGTTAACAAGCGTCGCCGATGATGCCGTCTTCCGGGAGGCATCCTGAACATGAATCGAACAATGACGCTCGGTGCGGCGCGAACCTCGCACGCTCCACCACGCAGACGCATGACTGTGTGGGCTCTTCTCGCGATCGCAGCGGCCAGCATAAAGCTCGTGAGCGTGTTGACGGCGGAACCCGCCACCATCAACGGCATCATCTTGCTCGTCGGGGCTGACCAGTCCCAGCGCGTCGTGAACTGGTACGCCTCGGCGCAAACCAGCCAGTTGGTGCAGCTCGCACCGACGTCGGAGCTCGAGGACGGCGCGTTCCCGAGCAGCGCGACGAACTACTCCGCGGTCGTTGCCGCCAACACGGCCAACGGGGGCTTCAACGGCCACGCGATCCTCGATAACCTGCAGGAGAACACCGAGTACTCCTACCGCGTTGGCGGCGATGGCGCATGGTCCCAGACGTACGCGTTCACGACCCGCACGTTCGACGGCAACTTCGACTTCCTGTTCTTCGGCGACCCGCAGATCGGCTCGTCGGGCAACGTGCCCAAGGACGGGGCCGGCTGGGCGGACACATTGAAGGTCGCCCTCGCCGCGAACCCGGACGCTGAGTTGCTGGTGTCCGGCGGTGACCAGGTCGAGACCGCCAACGTCGAGACGCAGTGGACCGCCTTCCTCGCACCGAATGAACTGCGCTCGTACCCCTGGGTCGCGACGATCGGCAACCACGATGTCGGCGGCAGGGCGTACGAGCAGCACCTCTGGACGCCGAACACGAACCGCTCGGCGCCACTCTATTCCGGCAATCCCGCGACGCAGTCCGGTGGCGACTATTGGTTCATCTACAAGAACGTGTTGTTCATCGACCTGAACAGCAACGCGTACCGCGTCACCACCCAGTCTGGTGGAACCGACTCGGACCAGGCGCACATCGGTTACGTCACCGACGTCATTCGGAATCACGGCGCCGAGGCGAAGTACACCGTTCTCGTCTACCACCACTCGATCTACTCGCCGGCCGCCCACGCCAACGACACCGACAACCAGAAGCGGCGTCAGGACTTCCCGACGGCGTTCTCTCAACTCGGTGTGGACCTCGTGCTGCAGGGTCACGATCACAGCTACTCGCGCAGCTATCTGATCGACAGCGGCGTGAAGCAGAACGTGAACGAGAAGCCCGGCGCCACCAGCGTGTTCCAGGACCCGGGCGGCGTCATCTACGTCACGGGGAACTCCGCATCCGGCTCGAAGTACTACGCGCTCACCACCCCGGACGTCACCAGAGACCCGCACTACGGCCCGGACCCGTTGAACCCGGACAATCACTGGCCCAACTCGGTGGAAAACCAGGAGAACGTGCGCAGCTACGTCAAGGTCATGGTGCGCAACAATCTCCTCTCGGTCGAGAACATCCGCAGCGGCACCTGCGCGGCTCCCAACGCCGCGTTCGAGGTAGGCAATGTGAGCTGGTGTGGCCCCAACGAGGGTGCAAGCCCCGCGCTGCCGGTCGGCTCCCTGGTCGACAAGGTCGTGATGCACCCCGCACGTCACTGAGCGGACCATCGTTACGGTCTGGTGGGTGGATCGCCTTCGGGTACCACCCACCAGCGCAAGATAGAAACACGATGTCCTTTTGCCGCGAGCCGCATCGCCATGGCTTGCGTCGGCGATGCGTGACTGCGCTCGTCGCAGCGGCGACGCTTGCCGTCGTCAGCGGATGCGACTCCTCCGAAGACACACGAAAGCTGCAAGCACAGCGCCGCCCCACCGGCACGCTCGGTTCCGGATTCATTGACGTCGCGGCGCCTCCCGCTCCTGAATCGACGATCAGGCCGAGGCCCGGCTCGTGGGACGCGGTCCGTCCGCCGAGCGGCTATCACGTAGTCCTCCTGACCGCCGGGGACGACCCTGCGACGACGACGCTGGTGACGGGAGTGAAGCAGTGGGCCGCGGCGGAACATGTCAGACTCGAAACCATCGCTCCGACGAAGCCCGAGCTCTTTGTGAACGCGATCGTCGAGGCGATGGACCGCGAAGCCGATCTTGTCATCTGCGCCGGCAATGCTCTCGTCGACGCATTGGCGCTGGTCACCGCGAGTCACCTCGATCAGCGGTTCCTCGTCGTCGGTGCCCAGCTGCCCGAGCCCACTGTGAACGTGACCGCCGCGATCTGGCGTGGAGCGTCGTCGCGTGGAAGAGAGGTCCCGGACACGTCCTCGTCGTTCGACCTTGACGCGTTCACGCCGCGGCAGGTGGACGCTGCCATCCGGGCCGGCGTCGCGAGCGTGCTCAACGACATCACCGGCATCGTGATCTGGCTCGACTAGTGGTGCGTACTTCAGGAATCGGGACCGGCCGCTCCGTTGTCGCGGCCGGCAGATCGCCGTCATGGCTGGTTGTTCGCGGTACTCTTCCAGTTCATACGGTCCACTAACCACGCGTCATCAGTCGTCGTCTTTGGGCATCGTGAGGACGCTGTAGTAAATCGCAGTCGGCTCGTTCTGTCCCTGCCGCCACGTGAGGTCCGCGCCATCGAGCGGGGACGTGTAATTGAAAACGAGGTATCTGCGGCGGTCCAGCTTCAATAATCCGGGGAAGCAGGTGTCTCCGCGCGACGGGAGGTCCTCAACGAACTCGACTTTCAATGCGTTCGGATCGATCTGCCAGAGGGCGCAACGCTTCGGCCGGTTCCAGTAGGCAAACTGGTAGAACCCGGTTCGCGCGAACGTTGGGAGCCAGTTCCGTTGGAGATCGTAGTCGCCCGATACGGTGAGATTGCGCCGTCCAATCAGATAGACGCCCCGACCGTGCCGGAACATCAGCGGCGAGTCGTATTTGTGGCGGCTCGGCACGCACGTCCAACGCCCCAAATCATTGGCCGGTGCTCGACAGAGCTTCGAGCCGTAGCCGGTCTCGTCGCCGACCTCGTTCCGCGTGATCGCCACCATCGAACCGTCGGACAAGAAGACGAAGTCGGACTCGGTGTCGCCGCCTTTGAGGACGGCGGACTGCCGTCCGACCGGAGTCCACGTCTCGCCGTCGCTGCTCTTCATCCAACGGACAGTGACGTCACCGTAGTCGAACAACCCGCGCAGGCCGGCGTAGCCGTTGAGGTACGCCTGGCCGTCGATCGTCTTGATGCGCCAGACAATCATCCCCGGCGCGAGGACTGGTTCAGGCGCGGTCCACCGCCCTGGCCCGATGTACTGCGTCCTTCGCGGGCCGATCGGCCGGAAGCTCGTGTGGCTCGGCTCGACCAGCGAGAAATTGAGGAACAGCCTGTCGCTGACGACGAACAAGAGCGGCTCGCGCATGTCGGCCGAGAGCGCGAAATGCCCTTCGAAGGACCAACGTTCCAGATCGGTCGTGCTGATGACCTCAATCGACGCGTCTGCGCGCGGGTGATGATGGGATGCCGTTCGAAATGCCACGAACAGCCGGTGCGCGAACCAGGCGACTCCGAGGTTGTTGTTCGCCATCTTCGGCACGATTTGCGACGGCAACTTCCCGGGCACGATCTGAACCGGATTCGAAAACGCGGGTGCCGCAACGTCGCCCTCGCCGGGCTCGTCTGCGCACAGCATCGGCAACGACGCGCACGGGCGGAAGTCCCCTTGGTCTGCGCTGACGGCCGCGGCTGGAAGCACGTTCTCGCCGGCGGTCGCAACATCCCACTTGGACGCATCGCGTGCGCAGGTTGCGAGGAGCGTCGGCAGCAATACGACAAACGTTCGCCGGGCCAGAATCGCGCAGACAGAGCTCGAGCCTGGTGGGCGCTCGTCAGCGAGCGTTCTGCTGTTGCACGGTGCACTGAGAATCAGCTCTATGGTTCTGGCCGCGACACGGCGTGGCCTGCAGATCGGATAGCGTGGCGCCGTGCCCACGCCGTCGGCTCTGGGGATCGGCGACGACATATGTATGTCTGAGAAGCAAACGCGTCGCCGCTTTCACTTGACGGCAGGACTCACACCGACGAGCTCGCTTGATGAGCGGTCCGACCATTCGGGGCACACACGATCAAGAGCGTCGCCGACACGTGCGCTGTGAATCAGCCCAGGTGATCGATACCCGCAACGTTCTGCTCTTCAAGTGGTGTCAGCTCGGCACTCGGGCCCGTCCGGGTCGCGCGCCGCGCGTCGGTGAGCAGCATCAGCGCAAGCAGGCGGCTGACTGCCGGTTGATCCGGAAGCAACCGCGAGAGCAGGCGGGTGACCCGGATCGCTTCGTTCGACAGGTCGAGGCGCGAAACCTCATGTCCCCCGCTCGCCGTGTGCCCTGCCCTGAAGATCAAGTACAGCACCGTGAGTACGGTTGGCAGACGAGCCGCACGATCGTCCGCCGTGAGCTCCGGGAAGGTTCGCCCGGACGACTTGATCGTGTGTTTGGCGCGGGTCAGGCGCTGCGCCATCGTGCCCTCAGGCACCGCAAACGCTCGCGCGATCTCACCCGTCGTCAGTCCCCCCATCACGCGCAGCGTGAGGGCGATTTGCGAGGCCTGCGACAAAGCCGCATGGCAGCACATGAAGTAGAGGTCGAGCGTTTCATCCCGCTCGTTTACGCCGGCCGCATCGGCGGCCAAGGCGATCTGCTCATCCGCCGGAATCAGGCTCACCACCAGGTGCTCGCGGAATCTTCGGGCGGCGTCCGCCCGGATCTGATCGGTGAGCCGTCGGGTCGCGACGGTTACAAGCCAGCCTTTCGGGTTGTCGGGGACGCCCTGTGTCGGCCACTGCATCGCGGCGGCCAGCAACGCTTCCTGGACCGCGTCTTCGCACCCGTCGAAGTCGCGGTACCGGCGAAGCAGAACGCCCAGAATGGCCGGCGCGAGATCGCGCAGCAGATCCTGAGTGCGGTCGTCCAGCCTCGGAATCATGCACCCTTTTCCCAATCGGCCGGCGGGCCGCTCATCACCTGCCGTACTTCGATGGCGAGATTCAATGGCTTGCCGCCCGGGCCGGGAGCCGCGGAGGCCTCAACGGCGATCGCGTAGGCGCGCACCGGCGTATCGACGTCCACGATCCAATAGCCGGCAAGGAACTCCTTCGATTCGGGGAACACGCCGTCGATGATCGGTTCTCGGTCAGCGGAGGCTCGCACCAGCTTCGCCTGATCCGGTCCGCTCAATCCCTCGGCCCAGACCAGCTCTCCAGCATCGGAGAGCTTCCTGACGAAGTTCCGCATATACGCGATGTGTGCCGTGATGTCCGCCGCTGGCCAACCGGCGATCTGGTACGGCCCTCCGCCGGGGACGTGCATCATCAGCATGTACTTCATTGGCGACTCCTGCCGATTGTGATCGCCATTACGCCGCCAGGTACGCCCTCCGCAGATTGTCGATTTCGATCTTCTGCATGCCCATCAAGGCTCGGGCGACACGTCCGCTCGCCTTCGGATCGGGATCGTTCATCAACTCGACCAGCGCAGTCGGAACGATTTGCCAGGAGACCCCATAACGGTCGTCGAGCCATCCGCACGCGTTGGGCTTACCGCCGCCGGCAAGGAGCTTTGTCCACAGTTCGTCCACCTCCGCCTGCGATTCGCACGAGACGAAGAGCGAAATCGCCGGGCTGAACGCGAATTGCGGTCCGCCGTTCAGCGCGATGAACGGCTGGCCGGCAGGCTCGAAGACGATGTTCATGACGGCACCTTGTGGACCGGGACCGCCGTCGCCCCACCGCGCGACGTTGGTGACCCGCGAATCGTGAAAAACGGAGGTGTAGAACTCGACCGCCTCCTCGGCGTTGCCGTTGAACCAGAGGTGCGGAGTGATCTTCTGAGTTAGTGCCATTATCGGGCTCCTGAGATGTAACGCCCGTGTGGGGCGTTCATCGTGTAGTCGGAGCCAACCGCCGGAACTCTACATGGGCTGCCGAAGGAGAGCCGCGTTCACTCCGGCGACCGCCAAGGCCGACGCTGAGATCGGCGTATACTCTCGGCCGCAGGCGATTTCTTCGTTGTTCTCATCTGCGAAGGAGAGACGCATGGGCTCGAAGGCACTGAACCGAAGGGAGCTCCTCAAGAGCAGCGCCGCTATTGCCGGCGGTTTGACTTTGGGAGCGGCCGCGCCGGCGATCGGCGCTCAGCAGACCACAGACTCCCACCATGCGCCACCCTCGTGGCCGATGATCAAGGGCGACAAGGACATGATCGCCTACGGCGACCGCTCGAAGTATGTCACTTCGGTGCGCATCGCCCATCCGGTGGGCGGCAGACCTTCTCCCGATCAATTCGGGCTGACGTTTCATATTGCGTCTCCCCTCCAGGATTCGGTGGGCGT
The DNA here is from genome assembly GCA_036407095.1 of Vicinamibacterales bacterium. Lineage (GTDB taxonomy): Bacteria > Acidobacteriota > Vicinamibacteria > Vicinamibacterales > UBA2999 > Gp6-AA40. The sequence goes on from DASWZV010000158.1 coordinate 226,283, forward strand.
GATCACACCGTCTTCGCTCCACTACGTAGCGACGACCCGTGGCGCGTTCATGCCGGACATCGATCCCAAAGAGCATCGTCTGATGATTCACGGCCTGGTGGACCGTCCGCTCACCTTCACGATGGAGGACTTGAAGCGTCTTCCTTCCGTGACTCGTCTTCATTTCATCGAATGCGCGGGTAACCGATCGTCGCGGAATGCCAAGAACGTTCAGCAGACGCACGGGATGGTGAGCTGCGCCGAATGGACCGGCGTGCTCCTTTCGACGCTGCTCAAGGAATGCGGCATGAAGGGCACTGCGAAGTGGTTCGTCGCCGAAGGCGCTGAGGAAGTGAAAGGTGCGTCGAGCATGCCCATTGCCAAGGCGATGGACGACTGCATCCTCGCCTACGGCATGAACGGCGAGGCCGTGCGGCCTCAAAACGGATTTCCGCTGCGGCTGATGGTTCCCGGGTTCGAAGGGATCTTCCACACCAAGTATCTGCGGCGAATCAAGGTCGTCGATCGGTACTACATGAACTACAACGACTTCGGTCATCTCGATCAGGAGGCCAAGATCGCGGCACTCGAGTACCAGATCGGGCCGAAGTCGGTCATCACGTTCCCGTCCGGCGAACAGCGGCTGCCCGGCAAGGGCTTCTACGAGATCAGCGGGCTGGCGTGGTCCGGCGGCGGCGCGATCAAACTGGTGGAAGTGTCGACCGACGGCGGGAAGAAATGGAACAAGGCCGAGTTCAAGGGCACGCCGCAGCGCATGGCCTTCACCCGCTTCGGCTATCAGTGGAATTGGGACGGAAGCGAGACCGAGATCCTTTCACGCTGCACCGACGAACTGGGATCGGTCCAACCGACGCGCGCCCAGATCGCCAAGTACTGGAACAAACCGTACGATCAAACATTCACCGTGCCCGGGTTGGACAACAGTGCGCAGCCGTGGCACATCGCGAGCGACGGGAGCGTGACCAATGGGTTCGCCTAGACGTCTTGAACGCTCGAAGGTCGGTGCAAGCGATTCAAGTTTCACGCCCCTTCAAGACGTCTACGCCCGCGCGAAGGCGCGGGCAATTGGACACTGGCCTAGCGAGGCGAGCATGCGCGTTGGTCGGAGGCGCAGCCTCGCTAGGATTCTCCCGTTCGCATTCGTGCTGCTCTTGCTGCCCGTGCTGCTCATCGGCGGCGGCGCCTCCGCGCTGGCGCAGGGGCCTGCGTTCGGGATCGGACGCACGCCGACGCCGGAGGAAGTCAAAGCGCTGGACATCTCCATCGGCCCAACCGGGGAAGAACTTCCACCGGGAAAAGGGAACGCCAAGGATGGCGCGCAGCTCTATCGCACGAAGGGCTGCGCCGCATGTCACGGCGCGCAGGCCATCGGGGGCACGGCTCCCAATCTGAAAAGCAAAGATCCCAAGAACCCCGATCTCTGGGCGCGAGGACGAATCCTGCCGCTGCGCGCGCCGTTTGCGACGACTGTCTGGGATTACATCAATCGCGCCATGCCTCTCAACCGAGAGGGCACGCTGACCCCCGACGAGGTGTACTCGCTGACGGCGTATCTCCTCTTCATCAACGATGTGATCCCGGAAGACCAGGCACTCGACCAGCAGAGTCTGCCCAAGGTCAAGATGCCCATCGGCGACAACTACGCGCCGCTACCCGACTGGAAACCCAGGACGAAGAGGCTCCCGGGTTATCCGTTCTAGACGTTTGTCGATAGGTGCCAACAGCTCTCCTGATTGCAGCCGTAGCCAGTCGTCCTCCGGAATTGTGAGGACGCTGTAGTAAATCGCGGTCGGGCCCGTTCTGCCCCTGCCGCCACGTGAGGTCCGGGCCATCGAGCGGGGACGTGTAGTTGAGGAGAAGGTATCTGCGGCGGTCCAGCTGCAGCAGTCCGGGGAAATACGTGTCTCCGCGCGACGGGAGGTCTGCAACGAAGTCGACTTTCCTCGCGTGTGGATCGACCTGCCAGAGAGCGCAACGCTTCGGCCTGTTCCAATAGGCAAACTCGTGGAACCCGATTCGCGCGAACGTTGGACGGTCGACGGTCAACCGTCGCTAGACACGATGCGCTGCTCGCGGCCTCCTGTGCGAAGCCGTGCGTGACGCTGATCACCCGCGATCGCGATTTCTAGCGAGTCGAGACCTGCTGTGCGGCTGGCGGTTCTTGGCACTGTGGCAGGAGATCTCGCCAATAGATTCGTGAGACATTCCCACTCGCGGACGGATGCGATCATCACGAGAGCGCTCAGACCGATAAATCACCTGACTCCTCGCTGGCCTTGTCGCTCTGTCTCGCCGCTCCCACGTAGGCTACGTCCTGGAGACGCATCCTTCGCTCGTGCTTGCCGTTCACTCGGCGGGAGAACTCTGCCACCCGTCGCACAGGATTCTCCGGTTACGATCGCCGAGAGCAGGGGGTACTTCGCGACTTCACGCCTTCTAGCCTGACCGCGCTCCATGACGGCACGAGAGTCGCTGCGACGTGCACAAGGAGGTCCGGATCGCATTGCCATCGACAACGAAGCGAAGTGTCCTCTGGGTCGCATGGTGGGTCGCGCTCGGGCTTGCCTTTGGCGTGTGGATCGCCAGCACGCACACGGCGACTGCGGCGGCGGAATACTATGCGGCGTACCTGCTCGAGCTATCGCTGTCGGTAGACAACGTCGTCGTCTTCATGATCGTTTTTTCCGAACTTCACGTTCCCGCCGACCATCAGCGTCGCGTCCTGGGCTGGGGCATCATCGGCGCACTCGTGTTCCGGGCGGTGATGATCGCGGCCGGAATCGCTCTCATCCAACGCTTTCACTGGATCCTGTACGTGTTTGGCGCCTTCATCCTGTTCGCCGCGTGGCGGATCCTGTTCGCCCAGGAGCGTGAACGGCGGGTCGTCACAGAAGCTTGTGATGTCTGCTCAACGTGGATCGCGCGGGTGCTGCCAGTCAGTCCCGTGCTGCATGGCCAGAGTTTTTGGCGACGAGAAGGCGGTCGACTCGTTGCGACGCCCCTCTTTGTCGCGCTCGTGGTGATCGAAACGACGGATATCGTGTTTGCCCTCGATTCGATCCCCGCGGTGTTCGCGATCACGCGGAACCCGTTGATCGTGTATAGCTCCAACGTCCTGGCGATGGTCGGTCTGCGCTCGCTGTATTTCGTCTTGTCAGCCGCGCTCAACCGGCTTCGCTACTTGCGGCAGGGCCTCGCCGTGGTGCTCGTGTTCAGCGCAGTCAAGCTGGTCGGAGGTGACCACGTGCAGATCAGCCCAGGCTTATCAGTCGCCATCATCGGTGTTGTGCTCGGCTTGACGATTGCTCTTTCCCTTTGGCCACGGCGAATCGCCGCACGTTCAGGAATCTGATTCGGCGCCCCACTCGCTTCACCGAGCCGCAACCGCACGTCGCCAACAGCGAAGATCCCCTCGACCCCGGGCGACGTTCGTCGCTTGTCAAGCAGGCGCCCCTGCGTACGACTAGTGCGGCAGGTGCGTGAGCGCCTTCGGCAGCTCCATGATCTCGAGCGCGTTGCCTTGCGGGTCCACGAGCATCGCGATCTTGATCGGGGCACCACCGATCGACACAGTGGACACATCGCGGTCGACCGTGGCACCCGCGGCCTTCGCGGCGGCGACCGTCGCCGCGATGTCAGATACGCGGAAGATCGCGTGGTGCATCGGGTCCTTCGCATTGCCCTCGCGCCTCTGCACGAGGAACTCGGGCGAGGTGCCCGCCTTGGCGTCCGCAACTGTGGCGCCGTAGCGCATGATGATCTCGGTGGCGGGATTGCCGACGCGGTCGATCTCCTTCAAGCCGAACGCCGCGTCGTAAAACTTCGCCAGCGCGACGACGTCGCTCGCACCGAGTCGAACTGCCATCACCGTGACCTCGGCTCGTGCATCGATCACCAGAACCGCCGCCCAGAGCCCCACGATTGCCGTAATCATTCGTCGCATGTGCCGCATTCTCCTCGATGTGGTGCGATGGTGCCAAGGCGCCTATTAGGACGCCTCGATCAATTTCACCATCGCCCACAGTACCTGGTTCGCGGGAGTTTCGATGCCGAGCGCTCGCCCTCGCTTCACGACGTGGCCGTTCAAGTAATCGATCTCCGTCGGCTTGCCGCGCACGATGTCCTGCGCGGTCGATGAATACTGCTCGGGGACCGCCTCCACGATGCGACGCACGGCTGCGTGAGCGTCGCCCGGGACGTGAATCCCTTCGGCGGTCGCGACAGCCAGACACTCTTCAACGACGTCGTGCATCACATCCTGGACGCCGACCGACGGCACGATGTGCCCGTACGACTTACGCGCGATTGCCGAAATCGCGTTGTACGCGCAGTTCACACTGAGTTTGAGCCACAGGTGGCCCCGTACGTTGTCGGAGACACGCGTAGGAATCGACGACGCGTCAAAGATCTGCGCAAGGCCGGGCAGGTGACGAATCGGGTCGATCACGAGCTCGCCGCTTCCGTGGTGCTTGACGGTGCCGGGCCCAACCATTTCGCAGCCGACAAACACGACCGCCGCGGCGACTTCAGGCTCCGCGAGGACGGCGCGCAGCCGCTGGTCGTTGTCGCAACCGTTCTGCAGGCACAGCACCACCGTTTCCTTGCTGACGTACGGTTTGATCTGGTCCCCCGCGCGTTCCGTATCGCCCGACTTCACGCAGAAGAGCACGAGCTGCGCGCCCTTCACGGCGGCTGGATCGCTGCTCGCCTCGAGGCGAACGTGTTCATCAAAGGTCCTGGTGTCCATGTGCAGCCCGTCACGTCTGATCGCCTCAACGTGCTGCGAGCGCGCGATCAGCGTGACGTCGTGCCCGCCGCGCGCCAGCATGCCGCCGAAATAGCAGCCGACCGCGCCGGCACCCATCACCGCAACGTGGAGCCTGGAATTTGCCATCCCGGCCATTCTGGCAGCAATGGCAGAATTCCGGCGTGCCATACGTGGACCTTTCGGGCGACCCCGCTGCCGTGCGGCGGATTTTCCTGTCGCTGGGACTGGCACAAGAGCACGAAGACGTGACCGCCGTGCCTCTTGCCGGCGGCGTCTCGTCCGCCATCTATCGGGTCGACCTCCACTCCGGCTCCTATTGCGTCAAGCAGGCGCTCCCGCAACTCAAGGTCGCGAAGGAGTGGAAGGTTCCGGTCGATCGCGTGTTTTCGGAAATCGACTACTTACGCACGGTTGGCATGATCGTGCCCGGCCACGTCCCTCGGGTGATTGGGCGAGACGATGCGACCAAGAGCTTCGTCATGGAGTTCCTTGGACACGAGTTCCGTAACTGGAAGGCGCAGCTGCTCGCGGGCGAAGTGGACACGCAGATCGCGACTCACGTGGGTGACGTCCTTGGCCGAATCCACTGCGCAACGGCCGACCAGTCGGCGATCGCCCACCGCTTCGCGACTGACGATAACTTCTACGCCATCCGGTTGGAGCCTTACCTCGTCGAGTGCTCGCGCGTGTGTCCGCAACTAGCGGACGCGCTTCTCGCGCTCGTCACTCGCACGGCCCAGACGCGGCGCGTCTTGGTGCATGGCGACATGAGCCCGAAGAACATTCTCACGGGGCCGCACGGGCCGGTACTCATCGACGCGGAGTGCGCCTGGTTCGGCGATCCAGCGTTCGACGTGGCATTCTGCTTGAACCACTTCCTGTTGAAGGCGGTCCACCTGCCACAGCACGTGGGGCCGCTGATGGCGTGCTTTTCGTCAATGACACGGTCGTACTTCGCACATGTCGACTGGGAGCCGACAGGCGAACTCGAAGCCCGTGTCACATCCTTGCTGCCGGGACTCACGCTCGCACGCGTGGACGGCAAGTCGCCGGTCGAGTATCTCGCCGGCCCGGCGCGCGACCGCGTGCGCGCCATGGCGATCACACTGCTTCATCAGCCGCCGAGGTCGCTCGAGGTGATCGCGGCCAAATGGGGTGCGGATCTGACGTCATGAAGATCAAGGAAGTGATCGCGCGGCGCATCTGGGATTCGCGCGGACGGCCGACAGTGGAGGTGGAGGTCGTCAGCGAGGATGGCACGAGCGGCATCGGCATCGCTCCGGCCGGCGCGTCCCGAGGGACCCGGGAAGCCGTGGAACTGCGCGACGGCGGGGATCGCTTTCAAGGCCTCGATGTGCAGAAGGCGATCGTCGGCATCGAGCACGAGATCGCACCAGCTCTCGTAGGTCGCGATCCCACAGAACAGGCGGCTGTCGACGCGACGCTCATCGCTCTCGACGGCACGCCAAACAAGTCGCGCCTTGGTGGCAACGCCCTGATCGCGACGTCCCTCGCCGTGCTGCATGCGGGTGCGGCTACCGAGCGCGTCGCGCTATGGCGATACGTCGCGGAAGGGCGCAACGTGACGCTGCCCTTGCCGCAGATCCAGATCTTCGGTGGCGGGGCCCACGCCGGGCGACGCGTCGACGTGCAAGACGTCATGGTGGTCGCTACGGGCGCGAAGTCATTCGCGCAGGCGTTGGAGATGACAGCCGAGGTCTATCGTTGCGCGGGAGAACTGCTAGGCCAGCGTGGGCCCGTGACGGGCGTGTCCGACGAAGGCGGCTGGTGGCCGAACTTCCCGCGCAACGAGGACGCGCTCGATGCATTGGTGGAAGCCATCGAACGCGCGAGGCTCGTGCCTGGCGACGATGTGTCGATCGCGCTCGACATCGCCGCCTCCCAGTTCGGAGGCCGTGGGCGGTACCGGCTTACGCTGGAGCAGCTCGAGCTCGACTCGGACGCATGGTGCGAACGGCTCGTCCGCTGGATCGGCAAGTACCCGATCGTGTCCATCGAAGACCCGCTGGCGGAAGACGACGAACGCGGTCTCATTGCGTTCACACGCGCGGTGGGCGACCAGGCCCAGATCGTCGGCGACGATTATCTCGTGACCAATGCGGATCGCGTGAAGCACGCCGCGTCGGTGAGTGCCTGCAATTGCGTGCTCGTGAAACCGAATCAGGCGGGCACGGTCACCGAGACGCGGGCCGCCCTCGAGGCCGCGAAGCAGGTCGGCTACGGCACAATCGTCTCGGCCCGCTCGGGCGAAACGGAAGATGTTGCAATCGTCCACCTCGCAACCGGCTGGAACGCAGGTCAGCTCAAGGTCGGCTCCTTCGCCCGGAGCGAGCGGATGGCGAAGTGGAACGAGGCGCTGCGGATTGAATCGCGGTCGGGCCTTCCCTTCGCTGGTCGCGCGGCTCTGCGTCGCCCTAAACCGTGAGACAGCCTAGTTCGCCGTCGACAATCCCTCGCGCACGAGAACTTGCTCAACTCGAGTGGATTCGACTTACCTCCGTGTATTGCTCCACGCGATCTGCCCAAGGCCAACCAACACTGCGATGGCTCCATAGACAGCCCATTGGTGGTTGTTCACCATGAAACTCACCGGCCCTCCGGGGACGATCGGCGTGTTGAAGGCGATGTCGAACGCTTGCAGAATCCACACCACGCCCATGCCCACCAGGGCCACTCCCAGAAGGGTGCTCACGATCCGCCCGAAGACATCGAACGCTGCTCTCATCAGCTCACCACCTGGTCTCCCTACTTCACGGACGCCAATCCCTCCGCGCACGAGAACTCGCGCAACTCGTCGTTCGGCGCGGACACCTTCCGATAGGTACGAACCGACGTGAAGGGTTCGACGAGCGCTTTCGGATCCATGGACGTGATCCGATCCTCGAGGATGCCAGGCGACGTGAACCTGATGCGCTCGCGCACGGTGAACTGATCGCTGTGCGGCGAGAACGTGTCGAACAGCGCGTCCTCGCGGATGGCCACGGTATCGACGACGAGCGTGTCCCCTTCCCAATGCCCGGTGGAATAGCCGGCGAACGTCGGATCGTCGAGGACTTTCTGCGACGGCTTGCGGCCGTCGAGGAAGATCCGCCGATAGACGTCGTTCAGCTCGCCGTAGATGGTGATCTTGTCCTTCGTGTGCTGAACCTCCATGCCGTAGGTCATCGACATCATGTTGGGCATGCCGCCGGACACGCACCTGACGTTCGGATCGAATTCAGGCGATCCGGCCATGCGTGACTTCCTGATGACTTCCCATTTGGCCAGGTACTCAGGCGTCAGCTTCGGCGCGTCGTCCGGCCGGCCCGCACGTCCATCGAGAACCAATACCGGCCGCGGCGGTGGCACGGCGTTGCCGCGAGACGGTGTCGCTGAAGATGGGGCTGCCGGCGCTGGGGTCGGCGCCGGCGGAGGGACTGCGGATCGACCGCCTCTTGTCTGGCCAAACGGGTCGATCGGAGAGTACACACCGGTGAAGTCCGGAGGGGGCGTCCCTTGCGCGCGAAGCGAGGCCGTCGATACGAACAGCAGGCACAGGAGCGCCGAAGAAAACACAGCAACGCTCTTCGACATGATGTTTCTCCTCATCCTCGACTACTGAGCCGCCGGCGGCGTCTGCTGCCCGACGACGGTGCCGTCGGCGCGCCTGACGCGCGTGAGGAGGCCGGTACGGGTGCCATCCTTCGCCGGGCTGAAGTCCACGGTAACCGTCTCGCCGATTTTGAGTGTGGTCTTCGACCAGCCGGCGCGGACCAACTGACCGGGTGTACGGCCCTCGATCTCCCACTGCGTCTTCCCGCCTTTGCCGTCGTCGACCGACAGAAAGATCCACACATGCGGGTTCGTCCACTTCCATTCGGTGACCGTGCCCGTGAGCACCATCACCTTGTCGCCGTCGAATGCCGAGTTGCTGTGGTGCGCAAGGACGGACGTCGCCGCCAGCAGCAGCGCGATGACACACGAACCGATTCTCATATCTAGTGGTATGTACCAGCGATTTCTAGCGCAGGCCGCCCGTTGGTTGGCCCGCATATTCGCGGTCGCGACAACGGAGCGACCGCTCAAGAAGTGACCCATACAGTCCATGAGTTCCTCCGCGATGGCGCCGTGACATTAGCACGGTACGCATATAACCTTCGCGACGTGAAGAACGTCCCGCACAACACAAGGAGCGAACCATGAGATGGCGACGTTGGATCCTCTGGGTTGTTCTGGCATGGCCGTTCTGCTTACCCGGCGTGGGAATCGCGCAGGTCGATGATGCACCGAGCCTCGCGGGCGTCATCGACATTCACGCGCACGTGGCGCCGGAGACCTCGATGATGAATTTCAAGCGGGCATTCGACGCGATCGAAGCGGCCCAGATCGCGCGCATATACGGCATGAGAGGTATCGTGTTGAAGGAACACTACACGGAAACCGCATCGTGGGCCTATCTGGTCTCTCAGATCGTCCCGGGCGTCGAGGTATTCGGCGGCATCGTCCTGAACAAGGCGGTGGGCGGCATCAATCCGGTGGCAGTAGAGGCCATGGCTTTGTCGCGCGGGGGCCGGGGTCGTGTCGTGTACATGCCGACGGTCGACGCGTCGGCCCGCGTTCCAAACTCGCCCAACGCAGTCGCGGTCTCGCGCAACGGCCAACTGCTGCCGGAGACGCTGGACGTGCTCAAGGTCATCGCAAAGTACGATCTCGGCTTGTCCACCGGGCACGTCAGTACCGAGGAAGCCCTGATGGTGATACGGGCGGCAAAGGCGGCCGGGGTCAACAAGATCTACGTGCAGCACCCGAACCACGGGGGCATCGTGATGTCCATGGCGCAGATGAAGGAGGCGGTCCGTCTCGGTGCGCTGATCGAGATCGTGTTGAGCGGAGAGGGCCTCACAGGTGGAGGACCCAAGACCGTCAATGCCGAGAATCCAGTGATGGACTACGGTCCGCAGAAGATGGCGGACATTCGAGCGCTTGGTCCGGCAAATGTCGTGCTCAGTACTGACCTCGGCCAGCCCGGCAGAGTCAACTACGCCCAAGCGTTTCAAATGGCGATGACGGTCCTCGCACGATCGGGCTTCAGCCAGGCCGAGATCGACCTGATGACGAAACAAAACCCCGCCCGCTTCCTCGGCCTCAAGTGAATCGAGCGCACTCGAATGCGAACGGGGAACGGATTGCCTGAAGGAGGACACATGAGAATTCGTGTTCGTCGTTTGGCAAACGCGATCGGAGTAGCGCTTGGTTTGTCGCTGGCTCCGACGCTCGTTCTGTTGCTCGCTCCGGCGCTGGCCGGCGGCCAGTCGGCATCGCCCGCTCCGGGGATCCCGAGGCTCGCCAATGGCAAACCGGACTTCAGCGGCGTCTGGGCCCGGCCACGCGTCACCGATATCACCCGCGACGGACGCGGTTGCGGATCCGGCGAGCGGGAGTGTACGCAGAAGGGATCCGGAGCACTGCCGTTCACGCCTCTGGGAGCGGAAATGGACAAGGCGCCGAAGTTCGATTACACGGCCTTCTGCCTCCCCTGGGGATACACGCGAGCGATGCAGACCGAATATCCCGTCGAGATCATTCAGACGGCGAAACGCTTCGTCTACCTCTTCGAGTCGAACAACATCTTTCACGTCGTCCCGACCGACGGTCGTCAGCGACCGAAGGAGCTGGATCCCAAGTGGATGGGCACGTCGGTTGGCTCCTATGAAGGCGACACGCTCGTGATCGACACCAGAGGCTTCAACGGCCGGATCACGCTGGACGTCGGAATGGAACATCCGACCAGCGACGCCATGCACATCGTCGAACGTTTACGCTACACCGACGCCAACCACGTCGCCTATGAGCTGACCATCGACGATCCAAAGGTCTACACCAGGCCTGTCACCAACATCAGAACATGGGTCCGGATGAAGCCGGACGAAGAGCTCATGGAATACTTCTGCATGGAAAACAACAA
>DASWZV010000159.1:0-2048 GCA_036407095.1 Vicinamibacterales bacterium
GCCTACCTGTTCGACATCGAACCGGCGGCGCGGTACGACTTCGGCACGCAAGGGATGAACTTCGCGCTGAGCGGCGACAAGTATCTTCGCGTGCCGAACGCGCCTGAGGGAATCACGGTCAACTATTGGCTGCTCGCCGGCGACTCGACGCGTGTGCAGCTCACCGTCACCGACAGCGCCGGAACGGTCGCACGCCGCCTTTCGATGTCCGCGCACCGAGGGATGAACCGCGTCGTGATCCCATTCGTCGCCGGCGGAGGGCGAGGTCGCGGCGGTGGTGGCGGGGGCGCGCCGTCGTTCGGCGGGGGCCGGGGCAGAGCGGGAACCGACAGTGTGGGCTCGACGATTACGCCCGGACGCTACACGGTAACGCTCGACGTCGGAGAGGAACGACTCACGAAGCCAGCCCTCGTCCGCGAGCGCATTCGGTAAGCAGCTCGCGATTCGGTGCTCGGGGCGAGTCGTCGTCGCCTCGTGGGCATCGCATCTCGGGGCTTGTCAACGGCCACGAACCGTATATTGTATCCCATCCGCCTGAAATGGCTGAATGGCGCTGTGTTTATGATTTTCTCATAACACCCGTCGTGTGCCTCTCTCTCGCGGACGACCCGGCCTCCACCCAGGTCCCGTGTTGCAGACGTGCCGTTTCCGTGTCGCGCATCGTTCTCTCGCCCCTGATCTGAAGGAGGCCGCAACATGTCGACGAGACGCACCCTCGCTTTTTCCCTGCTGGTCGTCGCACTCTGCTCCGCACATTCGGCTGACGCACAGGACACGGTCAATCGGCGCGGCGGACGCGCACACCTCACCGGCCAAGCCCTTGATGCGCGGACCGGAGAACCACTTCCCGGCGTGAACATCTCGATCGTCGGCACCAATCTCGGTGCAACGACCTCGGAGCAAGGTCGCTTCTCGATCCCCAACGCCCCCAGCGGTGTCTTCGCCGTGGAAGCACGGCGACTCGGCTTCGCGCTGCAGCGCCGCGAGAACGTTCGCCTTCACGCGGATAGCACGACCACGCTCGAATTCAGACTTACTGATGCGCCGCTTCGCCTCGATCAGATCGTGACGTCAGCGACCATCGACGCGACGACGGCCGCGAAATCCACCGTGGCGGTCGACCATCTGAGCGCGGAAGACCTCCCAGTGCCGTCGATCAGCGGGGCATCTGGGGCCATCATGGGCAAGGTACCCGGCGCGATGGCGATGCGCCCCAGCGGGCGGCCCGGCGCGGAGACGAACATCGTGCTGCGTACGCCGATCTCCGGCTTCGACTTTCAGAGGGATGCACCTCCACCGCTCTTCGTGGTCGACGGCGTCTTTCTCAATCAGTCGCAGGACCGCACTACGCAGGACCTCGAGACACTCGACATCGCGAGTATCGAAGTGCTCAAGGGCGCTGCGGCGTCGGCGCTCTACGGATCGCGCGCCGCAGCCGGCGTCATCTCAGTCACGACGAATCGCGGCAAGAATCTCGGGCTCGGTTCGGTCGAGTACTCGATTCGCTACGAGCGCGGCGAGGACCAGTTCGTGAAGGCGCTCCAGAAGAACCAGCACCACAACTTCCAGCAGAACGACCAGGGGCAGTGGCTCGATGCCAACGGTAACGTGGTTCCGCGTTCTCAGCGCGCGACCACGCCGTTCAACATCATGGACCAACCGTACAGGAACACGCCGCTGTACGACGCGGCGAAGCAGCTCTTCCAGCCTGGCGGCTACAACACGGTGACGTCGTCGGTTCAGGGAAACACTGCTGCCACGAACTTTTTCGCCTCGTACTCTCGCACCGAAAACCCCGGCATCCTGAAGTACAACGACGGCTACGACCGACAGACCTTCCGGTTGAACGTCGACGGGCAAGTGAGAGACAATCTCTCGGTCAGCTTCTCCCTCAACCACGCGAGATCCAAGGACGACAACCCGGCGACGAATTTCGACAGTTACTACGTCTTCGATCCGGACGTGAACCTGCTCTCGATCGATCCGCATCCGCGCATTGCAGGGTTCATATACAACATCGTGCCCGACTCGGTCTCGAACCGCACCAA
>DASWZV010000160.1:0-64045 GCA_036407095.1 Vicinamibacterales bacterium
ACCACCGCCACCGCGCTGCGGTCCGTTGCCTTCATCAATCGCCTTCAGCGTGCTGAGCGGGACGAGACCGCCGCCGGTGCCTTTCGGATTCGCCATGACCACCTGCTCGGGGGCCCAATCACCGGTGATGTTGGGCTCGCCGCTCGGCCGACGCGCCTGGCGCTTGGTGACATCGGGCGCTGCAACCGCGCCGCGGACTTCTTTGACCGCGCCACCCGCCCCCTTCACGTATTGCCCATATCGATCCATGTGCTCGCCGTTGGCGAACGTGATGGTCTGCAGATAGCACGATGCCGGATCAGCGCGATCAGGCGATGCCTCGATCGCGATCTTCTCGCCGGACTTGAACATCGCCGCTTCCCAGCCCGATCGCCGCAGCGTGTGCGCCGATCGCATCTCGCAGCGGTGCTTCATCATCTTGCCGTCGGCCTCCTTGGTCTCGAAGTAGAGCCAGGAGTGCGGGTTGATGAACTCGATGCGCGTCAGTGTCGCCTCGGGAAAGCTGACGGTCTTGCCCAACTCGAAGGTGCCAGGCCCGTGGTGCGCGAATGCCGGGGCTGAAACAGCAAGGAGTGCGAATGCGAGCGTAGCCGATCGAATCATCGTGATTTCTCCCCGTCGGAGGCTACCGCCAGCATGGCGGGCGGGTCAAGGATGCGCCGGGTATAGCGTACAGAGAGGGGAAAACTGCTACACCCCGCGCTCGCGGACGTCTGGCGATTGCGTTCGCGCGCGTTCCGCTCGCTGGTCGTCTTTGCGCGTTCGCTCACGTGCGCCGCGTGAGGTCGCGTTCGTCGCGCGACACGTGGGTCCAAAGGCGACGAGCTGACCATTTCCACTGAATTGTCTTCGGACTTTCCAACAGTGCCACCTCAAGTGGATAATCTTCACTGAAGTCACACACACAACAAACCGTTGGGCCCGTTACTTGTGGAGAGATCATGGCGAAAAAGCCTGTTGTGAACTTCCCGTCGCCGAGTAGCGCGGCCTCACCTGTGGGTTCGTCCGAACCGCCCGGCTCGTCGGATCCACCACAGTCTGAAAGTCCAGCGCCGAAGCCTGATCCTTTAAACGATTTGTTTGCATTGGATCGTGCCATAGCGACAGACGAACAGATTCAGGAATTAGTGCAGCAATACGTTACGCAACTCGTGCAATCACGGAGTGCGTTGAGCCCGTACAACGTTCTCATCCTGCACGACGGACGCAGCATCGATCGTTCAGATTCCAACAGGATCTACCAGGCGTTACCCGGCGTAGATCGTTCAAAACCGATCCTATTGATTCTGCGGTCGCCGGGCGGCGACGTATCGGCCGCGTATTTCATTGGTAAGTTGTGCCGCGAGTACACTTCTGCTGAATTCGAGGTCGCCGTTCCTCGGGAGGCGAAATCGGCCGCAACGCTGATCTGCTGCGGTGCCGACACCGTCCACATGGGTAGTCTCAGCGAACTCGGTCCAATCGACCCTCAATTCGGTGGCATGCCGGCCCTTGCAGTCAAGCACTCACTCGAACATCTGGCCGAAATCGTTACGCGCCATCCTGGCGCAAAGGACATGCTGAGCGAGTACTTGGTCAAAGCGCTTCCGGTGAACGTCGTTGGTCACTTTGAACGTGCGGCTGGGTCAGCCGCTCAGTACGCCGAGCGTCTCTTGGGAAGCCGTCGAGCATCTTTGGGGTCAAGCGCGAATGCTGAGATCGCTAGAAGGCTCGTCTACGATTACAAGGACCATGGTTTTGCGATTGACGCGCGTGAGGCACTCAGTATCTTCGGCGATGGAATGATTCGCACAAACTCACCGCAGTACGACGCTGCCAATCAGGTCTACGACGAGATCGACTTTCTTGAATGGCTGTTGAACAGAAGGTTTGACCGCGATTTCTCGTTCACCGGTGACTTAGCTTCGGGGTGCAAAGTCATGTTAAAGCGCGAGACGCAACAATCAGCCTAATCGACTACACGCCATTCAGTGGTTTGTGCGAAAACCCGGCCTCACATCCGTTTTAGTTACAACGTGAGTGCGGGAGCCCGGCGCGTTGTGGCGGATTATTGTCACCGCTCGTGGGTGTCGGCAGAGGCACGTGTATCTCTTGTTCGATGGATGAATATATGTTTACCGATGCAGTCGATGGCCTGCACGAACGTCTCAACCCCTACATCATTTCGACTGATTTAGATGAACCGATCGTTCTTCTGAAGGGACCCTTTAAGCTCGTTGGTAGCATCTCTGGCACCTTGGCCTCAGACTTGTCGTTTCGATGGAGTCCATCGATCGCGGTTGAGTTCGATGGCCTTTTTTCCGAGCCCCATCCTGTACTCGATGATGCGCGCTGGTACTTGGAGGGGATAAGCGGCGACGAGTTCAGAGTCGAAGTGCTAACAACCGGAGTCAGCATTGGGGTGGACGGCTGCCGTGTCCGCGGTGTCCTCAATAAACCGTTGTCGCTTGGTACTGAGCGGTTCGAGTGCCTGCAGTTCACACTAGCGAACTTTCCTGATTACGCGGGTGACCCAGTTCGGTATTCATCGAATGGTTCTCTTGGATTCAGTCGAGCGCGTCTGCGACTGGCGTGCGATGCGGCGGAATGCTTAGTGGACTCGATCGCGGAGGTAAGGAAGCTACGGGAGACTGCTAGTCGGGACGCTGGGTTCTTCATCTCGCACGTGGGCGAGTGGAGGCCGAAATCGGGTTCTATGACTGCAGCGGACGCGTCAGATGTCCTTCGCATGCTCCATTTTTGGTTTGGGTTCCTTCGTGGCGCATGGACGGGTCCGCTTCTCCCTCGGGGCGTTGTTGGTGGTGTTCCGAAGTGGCGTCAATTTGCTCCGTCGAAGTTGCGTGAAAGTCGTGAGGTTCGGTCATGGCTCCCAACTTCATCGCCGTTGAATCTTGACGAGTTGTTTGTGGGTTTTTGCGCTCGTTGGGCTGACAACGCCTGGCGCAGCGCCTTGATCACGTCGATCGCCTGGCTAGTCGAAGCCAACGCGCCCAGCGCGGCGTTAGAGTCGCGAATAGTGCTGGGGCAAGTCGCGATCGATCTATTGGCTTGGGTTCACCTTGTTGAAACGCGGAGGATGCATAGCCGATCTGATTTCAGGCGTTTGTCCGCTGCGGGTCGGATTCGGGCGCTTTTTCACGATATTGGCGTTCCGACGAACGTTCCCGAATACTTGGAGCACCTACCAGAGCTGTGCCGCGGCGATTCGTATGATGGTCCGGGCGTCATCACCAGAATTCGAAACGCCCTGGTCCATGCGACCGAAGACAATCGGCTTGCCGTCGAATCACTCAAGAGACCGCAGCTCCTTGAATGTTCTCAACTGGTTTTGCACTATCTCGAACTGTGCCTCTTAGCCGTATGTGGATATCACGGCCGCTATGCGCGGAGGGGGTGGCGACGTGGATGGGAGGGAGACGCAGAAACAGAGGTGCCTTGGATGAAATCACAGATTTGATTCGAGTTGCATCTCTGCGAGCCGCTCGGATTCTGACTGCCCACAATCAGGGGGCTCCGAAATAGACGTGATTGTTCTGGGGATCAAGTGCGATGCGAATGTTCTCCAGAAAACCAGAGTAGCCGATGAAGTTCTTGCCCGTCGGCCACGCGTTGTCCGGTACGAACACCGTGGCGTCGACATCGAGCGCCGCGCCTTCATCCGCGATCATTGTCATCGTCGTACGTACCAGCTTTCCATCCGTAGTGCCTTCCTTGTGTCGCAGTGAAATTGGTTGCCCGTCCACGCTTGTTAGACCAATTTCCTCCGCAATTTCGCGATCGAGGATCGACCATTCCGCTCCCGTATCCAGGAGTGCCAAGAAAGTCTCCGCGATTCCGGGTACTGCGACCTTCACGTAGATTCGAGCGGAGCGGCCCTGCTGATCGGGTGGCGAATCTAAGAACGAGGCGCGTCCGGAACTGAAGTTGTTCCCACTCAACTCCAACATCGGCATCGCAACTATTCGACGTAGTAGAGGAGAGGTTTACGCGCGTACGGAAGCTTCACAATCTTCTGTCGGAGTTCTTTGAGGGTGTCACCAACCGCCAGCAACGTGTTACCAGATACCGCCACCCACTTGCCCATGTACGCTTTGGCATTTGCTGAGAGCCACTGGTACTCAAGCGAACGGTCGAAATCTGTTCGTGGTGATGGAGACGCAACTGGCATGCTAAGGAGCTTTCTGAGCCTTCCGTACTCGGGTAAGTCTGGGATGAGTCCCAGGAGCGCGCGTGCTTTTCGAACTTGCTGTGTCTCCACAAGTGACCAGATCATCGAAGCGTACGGTGTGATTTGTGAGGCAGGCGCGGCGTCCAAAATGGCTTGGGCCTTCGCCTCGCGAACGGGCACCGTCGTCTCAGGATGCTGCGTCAAGTAAGCTTCGGGCCCGACCGACGCGCTTCCGACGTCGTGTCCCAAAATGCCGGGGGTTACTTCGAGGAAATCTCGGTTCTCACGCTTGAATGAGAATCTGTCGAGGAGAGCGTTGGGAACCTTCGGAGAAGACCAGAAAGCGCCAGTTGTTGATCCGGCCGTGTTTGCGCTCAGGCTGATACTTATAGTCAGGGGTGACAGGGGAGGCGCTAATAAACAGTTGGAGATTGAGAGCTGTCCGAGCACCGCAACACGTACACGCGGCTCCGCGCGAATCGCCGCCGACTTTCCTGATCCGACGTCAACGTTTTCGCTCTTCGGGGGTTTTGCCCAAGCGCCGAGTTGTTCAGCCGCCTCGATCATTTTCTAGTACCCGCCGGGAGGACGAGGCCCAGCGCCTTCACGCTACGTTCTAGTTGTTGTTCCGCCATCGCCCGTAAGGCGTCCATCTTCATTGACTCATCGAACACTGTATGGACCTTTACAACAAGTCCGCCCGCAACTGATGAGGATAGATCGGCAGTCACTGACAACAAGGCCAGCGGCGATGGCCCTTCGAAGTAGAACACAGTCCCACAACCAAGGAGTCTGCCAAGGCCATCCGGCGCGTGCGTTACGAATCTCTCCAAGAACTGTTTTGGCTCAGTGCCGCTTAGTCGACCGTGCATGACGATTGTCACCGCCGAATTGCTGTACGAGAGATCAGGTTTTGCGTCGCGTAGACTCTGATCAACCGCAAGAAAGGCGGGTTCAAGCTGATCGGGATCTACCGCAAAGTTCGGAGCGCTAAATTCGACTGAATCCAATCGAATCCGGACGATCACCCCCCACTGCAGCATCCAGAAATTGACGTTAAAAGCACCCAGGCTCCCGTCGGCCGCGTCGGGCCGAATCGAATGGGAGGAGACCCCGAACTCACGCATCCGATTCAACAAGCCCGAGTACAGGGAAGAAATATTCTGCGCGATTGGCCAGAACGGCGACGCAAAGTTGAGTTGCGCCTGCAACTCAGACTTTTCAACGTGAAATTCGGTTGGTGTCGGTGTTTCCGCGGAGTTTCCGGCCGCCATCGCCTCCCTCAATTCATTCAGCTTCATTTTAGCTTCCGGAGCATCCGCGCTAGCGTTAGGTTTCGGCGCTTCGTCCATAGCACTACAGCGTGACACGGCCTAGGCACTTGTGACGTCGGTCCAAATAGTGAAGCGTTTGGGTTTAGCGCCCAGGGTACCACTGTCCGGCAGAAGGCAAGGAAGACGAGAAATCATCCGCCGGAGGCTCCATCCTTCGAGACGCTTGTGACACCAGCAAGAGCTGCTAGATTGGCCCAATGTCTGGGATGTGGGCGTCGTCGACCTAACCGGATCGCGACGGCGTACGGGCGCGACACACCGAGCGCCGACATGACCCTAGAAACGCTGACCGCGCGCAATCGCGGTTGAATTCTCTTCACGTATGCCTGTGGGGTCAGCCACGCAGGTTGCTCGGAGGGGTCCCATGCTCGCTGGGCGGCTGCGTGCCGACGTTGCGTCTCGGCCAGACGCGCCAACGCGTCGGAGGTACTCGCGGCGATCCGACCTTTTTCGGCTGCTCGAATCAGTCGCTTGGTGGATTCGGTCACACCGCACCGATGGCAATGTGTGCTGTATCGCAAGGGAGTTCCGCACCCAACGCACACCCGTGGCGGCTTCGGTGGTCGCGCGATCGGCGCAAGCGCTGCGCCTTTGGCCTCACGTCGATTGCGCTGAGTGAGAGGTGTCTTCGGACCTGATCGCCGTGTGGATCTCGACACTGTTGACCACAACACCTTCGCGACTCCCTCGGCGATCGGTGCAACAGCGTCGGCCCAGGTGGGTGCGGTCGCGGAAAGACGCTCGACGAACGATCCCATCAACCGACAGCAACCGTTGCGCTCTTCGAAGAACCACTCGCGACGAAGAGGCTGCTGACGGAGCCAGGTCAAAACGTACGCGTCCACTTCTGCTCGTATCGGCTCCATAAGGTCGCAGGCCAGACTGTCTCTCGCGTCGGTGTCCAGATGCATGACGCCGAGACCGGGATCAAGTCCAAGCGAAACTGCTGCGAGGCGTGCTTCCGATTCCAACACCGCGTACAGGTAGTTGAGCATCGCGTTCGCGGGAGTCACTGACAGACGTGGTGAGCCGGTCAGCGGTGAGACGCGCGAACCGAAGTGGCGCCAGTGATCTGGAACTCGTCGCAGATCCGCTGTCGGAAACCGCACGGGCAATGCTCGCCAGCAACCCCAATATGCGAGAGCCGCCTCCGCCTCCAACAAGCGCATGTCCGCAATCGTTGAAGCCGTCGACAATCGATCGCGAGTGACACGAATCTTCTCGGCGGCCGCCTCGTGGTTGAAGTAGCTGCGAACGTTGCGCTCCTGCGCTGCGAGCTTTCTCTCAATCAAATCGCGACTCAGGTCAACGGCGACACCTGAGGCGAACGCGAGCGCCTGCGCCCGACGCAACCTCGCATCCTTCGGCCCGACTGGTCCCGTGGCGACCAACACAGAGCCGTTTCGATTCAGCATCACGAACGCGGCTTTCTGATCAGCGAGCCAGCGCATTGCGGCGAGCGAGACCATGCCGTCGGACCCGATGACAATCAGTCGCCGCAAGCCGTGCCCAACGCGCGGCAACCGCGCGACTCGCCGATGCGATCCGATTCCGTCTTCGATCACGAGGTGACCTCGATCGAGCCGCACTTTGATGCCGTAGCCGAACAGCGTGAGTACTCCTCGATGGGGAACTAGCGGAGGCGTGCAAGGATTGTGGGAAGACGAATCTTGCTGTACGGTCAGCGAAGCTGCCATAGGAGCGACCACTCCTTTGGTGGTGAGGGTCTGTCGTCTGCGACCAACAGGCGGCAGGCCCGCTTTTTGAAGTCTTTGAATTATATCAGCGGCTCTTGCCCTTCGGGCGCATAGAGAGCGCGAGATCTAGTCTTTCTGTCGCCGCAAGTACACGCTCTGTCGTCGACGTCGCGTTCGCGACACGTTTCACGAAGTCACCGAGCACGAGGTAGGGGACTGATTCCGGATGCGCCCCAGTCAGGTCGGTCGCTTCGACAGCTTGTTTCATGTAGCGCCAGTTCACCGAGAAGTGTCGTTGAAGTGCGGCCGCGTGGTGATCGATCTCCTTCTTTCTCTCAACCGCGGTCGGAATTGCTCGAACTCGCTTCGCTATCCGGTTGAGAAATGACTCGCTTGACCGATCGCGTCGATCCTTCCAGGCCTTCGCGACGATTTCAAAGATCCGGATCGGGAACGTCGGCCAAAGCAAAGTCTCCGGGCGGCCTGCGCAGCGCCGATACGACTGCCAAGCTCCGATGTAGGGTAGACCAGCCATTGCACGGGCGAGCGTGAGCGGCGAGTGTGCATGCCTCTTCGCACGAATGAATTCGGTCAATTCGTACAGTGCGTAGAGCGGTTCTTGTTCCTTCAATGTGCTCTCTAACGCGCTTCGCTCGTCTCGACGCTCCTTCAACTTCCCCCGGAACGCCACCCATTCCTTGACTCGACGAAGGTGCTCACCTCGGACGCGCTCTAGTTCGTCGACCTGCGCTCTGCGGGCGGTTTTCAACGCCTCCTTGCTCTCGCGCATTCGTTCGTTTAGGGACTGTTCGCGCAACTCGTATCCGCGATACACAAGATCGTTTTCTCGCTTCCGGGCGGCCTCCAGTTTGCGGCGAGTGGAACGGATCTCGGACGGAGTCGACTGCGTCGTGCAAGGGCGGAGGAATGGCTCAAGGAGGGCTTGCTCTCTGGAGGCCGTGGTTTCGATTGACGCGAGTGCCCGCCTCACGCGCTCTGGAGTAATTGCATTCCGGAGTGGCCATCCGATGTCGCCCCACGCGTGCGACAGCAGTCCGATCCACTGATCTCGGTTGTCCCACAAGGTGTCGTTGTCGATCGGGAGCCGTCGCCCACCGGGATTCTTCTTCGGTTTCCTCAGTAAGCGCACGGGCATGCCTTGCGGATCATCGGAAACCGACCTCCCTCGCCGCAAGTGTCGTGATCTTTTTTCTGCGTGGAAACTCCACAACCAATGACCATCGCTGCGCGGTAACTCCTCCTCGAACCTCCCTCTGCGCGCCGCATTTCGGCGCGATAACTCGCACGGTCTGACGCGGATAAGACCTTTAGACGCAGCTATTTACCTGATGCTCCGGCGGTATTCTGAGGATCGCGAATTTGCGACCTGCACTGGAGATTGCCGTGAAACGACGCAAACCGGAGAAACCAATAAGAAGGACGGGAAAGCGCTCGCGAGTGTCAAAGGGTCGGCGCTCACAGCGGACGAGAAAAACGTCGACCACCAACAAATCAGGAAAGACGCGTGATCGAGCACTGCATGCGCTGGCCCTGATGAGGAAGGGCCTATCGCTGGCAGCGGCGACTCGGCTCGAACACATCAAGCCCTCCACCCTGCTCCGATACGTGGGGAGCGCCCTCCGTCAAGACACGCCCGGCGGCCCTTATCGCGCGGTGCGAAGCGATCGGTTCGCACGGGAATTGGTTGTGCCTTCGGCAGATGGACGGGCGCAGGTCTCCGCGAAGGGCATCGAGGAAGCGCGTGAGTATTCGGCCTACGCGAACGCCGTGGCCCACTTCAAGAGGACTGGTGACGTGTCGCGGCTGGCTCGTTTCAAGAGGAAGACGTTCGTCGACGTGAGCGGGAGGCGGCTCGAGTTCGTGACGGACCCCGCGATTCTCATGACGCTTGGGGAAGCAGGGTTCCCACTCGACCCCTCCTTCTACCGATCGATCGCAATTCGATCGTGATGAGCGCGTCGGGTTGACTCGTGCAGGCGACGAAGCGCCATCGGCCGCATTGCGTGATTTGTGGCACAACGAAGGACGTCGAGCGGAACCACGTGGGCGGGCAATTTCACATCGCGTGGTTCACGGGCCCTCTGTGTCGGCCTCATCATGTCCAGTTCCACAAACTCCTCGCCGCGGCCGGAGTCCATCTGCGCTATACGCATCAGCGCGCGGAGCGGCTTGTCCACGCCCTTCGCGCAACGCAAGTCTTTGCGTGGATGTTGGTGGAGGCATTGGAGTCGTGTCGCATGACATCTATTTGCGAGTCCATACCGCGCGGCCGAAGAAGAAGGAACCGCGGCGACCGGACGGCCCAAGGTGGACGCCGCGTGTCCTGATCTTCGATTGCGAATGCCGGACCGATACGAGCCAAGAGTTGACGATTGGCGTCTACCGGATCTGCCGGCTTGTGGGCGACGTCTATGTGTGCGAAGAAGAAGGGCTGTTCTACGGTGGTGCGGCGGATGCCGCCGAACGCAAGATCCTGAACGACTACCCGCGCAACCACGACGCTGCGATCGGAGTCAAGCGATTCCCTCCGCGGCTTACGCTGCCCGTCTTGGACCGGGCCACCTTCATTGAGAAAGTCTTCTGGAAAGCGGTGAAGCGCGGCGATTTAATCGTCGCCTTCAACCTTCCATTCGACCTGTCTCGGCTAGCAGTCGAGTGGCGGCGAGCGAAAGACGGGGGCTGGTCGCTGATTTTCTCTCAACGACGTTCTCGCAAGACTGGTCGGCTTGAAGTGAACCCAAACCGACCGCGCATTCGCATCACGGCGAGAAACAGTCAATCAGCCTTTCTCAGGTTGATGCGTCCGCTAGAACCGAAAGAGTGGCCGCGAGACGGGCGCTTCCTCGACCTGCGCACTCTTGCCTTCGCGCTCTTTGACGAATCCTATCGACTCGATCGGCTGTGCCGCGAGCTCGGGATCAAGGGCAAGCTGAAACACGAGCCGACTGGTCGAATCAGCGTAAAGGAGATCGACTACTGCCGGGAAGACGTGCGCGCGACGATGGACGCGCTCAACGCGCTGAAGGACGAATTCGACCGGCATCCGATCGATCTCTATCCTGACCGCGCGTATTCGCCCGCGAGCATCGCGAAGGCCTATCTCGATGCGATGGGCGTCACCCCGCCGCTTCAGAAGTTCAAGGTGCCCAACCAGATCCTTGGAATCGGCATGCAGGCGTACTACGGCGGCCGATGCGAAACGCGACTCCGACTAACGGAGGTGCCGGTCATTCCCACCGATTTCACGAGTAACTACCCGACGGTGAATGCGCTCCTCGGTAATTGGGACGTGCTCACGGCGCGGTCGGTCTCGTTCGAGGACGTGACCAGCGAGATTCGCGCGTGGCTTCCGACCCTCACGTTGAACGATCTGTTCAATCGAGATGTCTGGCGCAAGTTGTCCTTTTTCGCGCACGTGCGACCGAATGACGATCTCTTGCCCGTGCGAGCCGTCTATAACGGTGAAACCAAGAATATCGGTCTCGAGCATCTGACCTCTGACAAGCCCATCTGGATCGCTGGCCCTGATTTGATGGTCGCCGTCATCTTGGGCAAGAAACCGCCTCACATCATCGAGGCGCTTCGCATGGTGCCTCATGGTCAGCAGAAGGGTCTCAAGCGAATCTCCCTGCGCGGCATGGTCGATGTCGACCCACGTCGCGATGACTTCTTCCGTCATACCGTCGAGCAACGTCATCACCAGAAGAAGACCAACGAGGCACTCTCCGGATTCCTCAAGACACTCGGGAACGCGGGCAGCTACGGCATTTTTGTAGAAGTGAACACGAAGACCCAACGGACGCCGAAGCCGCTCACGTTCTTTGCGGGCAAGACGCGAGGCGAGGGCGTCTCACACATCGTCGAAGATCCCGGCCGCTGGTATCTTCCACCACTCGCCGCGCTGATCACCGCTGGCAGTCGGCTGCTGCTCGCGATGCTCGAACGATGCGCTCGTGACGCTGGAGGCACCTATGTCTTTTGCGATACCGATTCCCTCTGTCTCGTCGCGGGCGCACGCGAACGGTTGATTCCCTGTCCAGGCGGACCTCACCAGTGGCGTGGTCGCGACGCCATCAAGGTAGTTTCGTACGGCCGACACGTCCGCCCCATCATCGACCGCTTCGTGAATCTGAACCCGTACGATCGTGTTCTGGTTCCCGGCTCTATTCTCAAAATCGTCCACGGGAAGGAACGGCCCCAGGACTTGCTGGGGTTCTCCGTGAGCGCGAAGCGCTATGTGCTCTATAAGAGAAAGGGCGATCGGATCACGCTCGTTGATCCGAAGGCCCACGGGCTGGGGTATTTGTATCCGCCGATTGATCGCGCTGACGACGAGCCCGCATGGACGGCCGATGCATGGGGCTGGATGCTGCGCGAAGGCCTCGGCCGGTCAGCTACGGCGGCCGCCTGGCTCACCCTACCGGCGATGATGCGCGTGACGCTGAGCACGCCGCTCGTCCTCGATCGGCTCAATCGACGAACGCGGCCCTACAACTTCGTGTTCTGCCCGCTGATCGATCCGGCGATCGGATATCCGGCGGGGGTGGACCGCGACCACTTCACGCTCATCGCCCCGTTCACGAAGCGACGCGCCGAATGGTGGCGATCGCCCTGCGTCAATGTCCACGACGGGCGGTCGTACCGTCTCGCACTTCAGCAAACCAGCGCACTCGACCGCGTAATCCCGCAGACGTTTGCCTCGATTCTGCGTCTCTATCTCGCCCACCCCGAAGCCAAGTCGCTCGCTCCAAACGGCACGCCATGCGGTCCGGAGACCCGCGGCCTGCTGCGACGCGCATCGATCACGGCGGGAGAGCACCGCCCGATCCTGAAGGAAAGCGATCGTCGCTGGGAACACGGCGAGGATCTGAGCGTTCTCAATTCGAGGATGGCCGAAATCAGTTCAACGAGGGTCGTAGCGGACGCGACGTTGAAGGCCAAGATCGGCGCATGCGGCGTGCGCGCGCTCATGCGCAAGACGGGGCTGAGTCAGCACACAATCGAGAAGATTCGCGATGGCCTTCCGGTTCGACGCGCGACACTGCAGCGAGTCTTCGCGGCCTTGCAGTAAGAGTTGATGCGAGTCCGTCCCTGTCCGCTGGCGAACCACGCGGAAAGACTCTCTTGCGAATTGAGAATCTCCGTGCGGGCTAGGAGTCGGGCGGCGCAGCCCTAGTCGCTGAACCCACCCCAGTTCGTTGGCTTATCTCTTGTCTTGTAGGCCCTCCAGGCCATTTGCCAAAAGCCCATGGTCAAGAAGCAAAAAATGGACAGGTACGCAACCGTCAGCCCAAGATCCAACAGAACAGAGAGCTTGACGGCACTGCGCATTAGCGCATCAACAACGGATACGTACGCAACCGCCAGAAGGACGCCCACAATAACCGACGCCAGTCCGGTCGGGTGTTTGTCTTCAACCCGAAATGTCCTGCTTAGGAAGTGTCCGCCGATAAGCGCATAGGCCGCAATACTCGCAAGAATAGAAGCGATGTTCTGATGGCGAAGGACCGGCGGTAGAGCCCCGGAGAGCCGGTCCAGGAGGGGCAGCGTCGCTACGACAATCCCAAGCAAGCCAAAGAAGCGGGGGACAAAGCGACCGAGCTCTGCAAGATCACGCTCAACAGGCGTCATGTGCGGCCTCCCTGCGATCCAGCAACCTTGTCTAAGGCCTCTTGCTTCTTCCGCGAGGCGTACGCCCGAAAAGCCATTTGCCAGAAGCCGATCGTCAGCGACGCGAAACATGCCAAGTACCACAACATCAGTAGGCCCTGGTGCCATGACGTGACGTCCTCGCTGCTTTGCGTGAGGAAGTCCGCGTACGCAACATAGCCAAGGGCTAAAGTCGCTCCAACCAACAACATCTTTCGTCCAGTTGGGAGTGGCTCGTACGCTCTTTCGATCTCGTCCACACCCATTGGACGTCTCTTGAGAAAACTGGATCCGATTAGGGCGAAGGAGACAATCGAAGCCAGCGTGACAGTCAAATCTCGATAACGGAGTGAGCCTGAAAGGAGACCTGTGAGGCGCTCGACAAACGGAAAGGTGGCGACAATTGCCGCGAGCAGTCCGGAGATGCGCGGAGCAAACAACGAGATTCGCTTAAGCTCACTCAAAGGTTCAGCCATACGCGAGCATGTTAGGCTTGCATCCGTCGAGATGCAACGCGAAAGCCCGGCGCGCCGCACATGGGTGCGGCCTGAAGAACAGAGCGCAAACGCTGCGCGCACTCTCATCCGCCCAACTAGTACTAGGCCGACCTGCATATCTCGGCCGACCCTTCGCGCTCGCAGCATAACGTCAAACGAGCGTAGCGTCGAATTGCCCGCAAGTTCAGCGCGCACGAGTACTTCGCGATCACATACTGTCGTCTGAGGCGTGATTATCCCAACCTGCGTACCCCACGCTTGCGTCGCGCGCGGAGCGAGGACGAAAACGAGGGTGTAGCAGTTTTCCCCTCTCTGTACGCTATACCCGTCAAGGATGCGCCGGAAGAGGAGCTAGCGCGCACGAAATGGCACCCCCTGAACCCGGGTTGCGCTAGCATTCGCGGTCTGATCCCCGCTGAACCACACGCGGTCTATCCCGAAACTGTATTCGAGGATGCTGTGATCGCGATGATCCGCGAGAGTGCGCGCGGGCGAAGTGATATCGCGCTCGTTCGCAAATTCGGTGTTGATGTCGCGCTCTTTAGCTGCGCTTACTCCGCAGGCGCTCGCTCGGTTGGCCGCAACACGACGTCAGCACGCCATCGCGGAACGGGCCTGGAAGGTGTCCGATCAGCCCGCTTGGTTGACCGAGCAGGTCTACGCCGAGGTGATCCAGCCGCGCCTACGTGCGATCAGTATTTCGGCGGTCGTCTCGGCGCTGGGCATCTCGCGCCCATATGCCGTTGCCATCCGCCTAGGCCGACGTCGTCCGCATCCACGGCATTGGCAAACTTTGGCAAACTTAGCAGGCGTTTCCCGAACTGCAATCTTGTCGAAGTAAATGCCGCATCCTGAAAGGGGGGCCGCGCGCTTGGGCCGTCGCCGTCCGGATCGGCAGCATCGGGAGCTCATTGTTGCGATCGCGAGGCGGCTCGGCCGGTTGTGATCAGTCCGGGATAAGCGGCTCAACCCGATCGATTGCGAGAACCTCCACCGGTCCGGTCGTCGCGTCTAACCGAAGGCCAAGCTGCTCCTGCAGTGCGGTGAAGATGGAGGGGCGATCGGGATCGGGGTTCGGCGCATTGGGCGGCGAGTATTTCAAATCGAAATCCCACACGCCTGTCAGACCGGTCCGGTCGACAACGGTTCTCCCTGTGTTTAGGGCCAAAAAACGCGCGAATTCGTTCATCGGAAGTGCACCGGCAGTGAGTTCGTTGACGCTGGGGCGCATCCCGCACACAGGACCGCCCGGCGCTATAGACTCACCCGCCTTGCCGGCGGCCTCGAATCGCTTGGCGCAGTAGTCGGACGTCGTTTGTCGGAGTCGAGGACCAAGGCGGCCGTCCGCGCGCGCGATCACGAGTGCGTAGATCGGCAGATCTCGCGTCTCGCGGTGTGCGGACAGGCGGAACCGATCTTCGAGAAGCGACCGCAGCATCAGAGCCTCAGGTGAAGTTCGTCCAATCGGTGTCGGCGGGACATCCGCCGCCGCCTTGGCGGTAATGTCGAAACGCTCTGTCGCAACCCAGTCCGGACCACCGACGAGCTGGAACCCCTGAAGCCCATAGGCGAAAAAAATCAGCCCCCGCAGTGTCATGTTGCCGACAGCGAAATTCCCACCGGGCCTGGCCTGGAGAAACGAGGTCGTCTCGCCGGATTTGTTGGGTTTCACCGACGCAACTTCAAAGGACAGT
The DNA here is from genome assembly GCA_036407095.1 of Vicinamibacterales bacterium. Taxonomy (GTDB): domain Bacteria; phylum Acidobacteriota; class Vicinamibacteria; order Vicinamibacterales; family UBA2999; genus Gp6-AA40. The sequence continues at coordinate 15,061 of DASWZV010000160.1, forward strand.
CGCGGGCGGTCTTGGATCTGAAGTAGCGGGACCGGCCCCTTCGGTGCGAACGCCGCAACGACGACAGGCGTTTTCACTAGGCCGGCAACGATCGGGAGGCCAAGGAGTACCGCTACGACGAGCGCGACCGCGACACGACGCGTTACGGTCATGCGTGCCCCCAGTTCCATTCGGACGATCGATTCAATGCGCGTGCGAAGTTCAGCCCCGCTCACTCCCGCCACGCAGGCAAGAGGGGCCCGCAGGGTGAATCTGCAGACGCTCAGAATGCCCGCAACGTACTCATCAGGGTCGTTGCCGGCGCCGAGCACGGCCTCGTCACAAGCGCGCTCGCGCTCGTCGAGCATCCGCCGTTCAATCCACCACACCAACGGATGGAACCAGAACATCGCCTCAACGACCAGATGCACCGCCGCCGCAAGATTGTCGTGACGACCGATGTGGCAGCGCTCATGCGCAATTACGCTGTTCAGTTGCGCCGGCGTCAGTCGATCGACGAGACCCTCAGGGAGCAATAGGACCGGACGCCAGATTCCGACCACGCCCGGCTCGAATGTCCACGCCGATGACATCACCGTGAGGTCGGCGACGTCGTACGCGGACCCCAGCGCGATCGGTTTCGCTTGGCCCAATGCCGCCTGTACAAGACGCCACTGACGCCACCACCAGAACAGCACGCCCGCGAAACCCACGACCCAAATGGACGCCAACATCCACGGCCACGCCGCTGTGGTGTGTGCCGCCGGTGTCGACGCCACAATTGCAGTCACAGGAGGGGCCAGAATCTCCTCCATGACGAACGTCGCCGCGGGTTGTGCAATCGATCGGGCCGTGCGCCATTCGATCTGTGCACCAAGCGACACGAACCATGAGAACGGCACGAGAAACTTCACCGAGCCGGCCAGCCATAACCGATGACGCACGTGTGCGCGATTCCCTCGCAGCGCGAGCGTCATCAGCCACACGACGCCGATAACCAGCGTCGACTGCCACAGATGGGCGACCACATCGAACGACAGCCATTCGGTCATCGATTTCTGCCTTTCTTCGTGATCTTCTTGACGGCTTCTTCCGCCTCGCGAATGTCGTCCAGCGTCAACTTGCCCGCTTGAACCAGCCGCGCCATTACCGGTTTCGCATGACCGTCAAACAGTGCGAGCAGGTCGTCGACCAGCCGCGTGTGCGCCTCATCGCGAGAAATGACGGCTTCGAAGATGTTGGCGTTGCTGATTCGCTTCACGCACCGGAGCGCTTGTTTCTTCTCCAGGCGGTAGATCATCGTCCCCACAGTGCTGAACGCCGGGCGCGCCTTCTCGGGTAGAGCCTCGTGAATCTCGCGGACCGAGCACGGACCGCGCGTCCAGAGGATCTCCATGATGCGGAGTTCAAGCCGGCTCAGCGTCGGGCGTCGCGCCATATGTCCACTACTATAGTGGCTGATCACACTACACATGTAGCTGACGTGTCAAGGGCGGTCAGGCGGGAACTCAAGGGGGTGTCATTTTTCGCCCGCTAGAGCTCCTCTCCCGTCAAGGATGCGCCGGGGTTAGCGATTAGGAGGGGAAAACTGCTACATCGTGCCCACGCGCGTAGATGCTTGGCCCATTGATCGCCACAAGGCGACGAGTGAGGACTGATTCCGATTGAAACCGTCTCTGGAAGTCCTGTTCTGAGGTCCGAACAGGAATCACAGGACACGAATCACGAGGATGGACCGATCGTCGTGTGAGGCCCCGTATGCCGCCGCCGCCGCGATCACCGCCTCAAGAATCTCCTCAAGAGGTTTCGACGCGGCGGCCGCGAGTTGCCCGGCAACCCGATCGACGCCAAACTGCTCGTCAATCGCATTCGCGCTCTCCACGATGCCATCGCTGAAGAGCGCGAACACATCACCTGGTGCGCATCCAACTCGCCGGGTCTCGTACCGGCTGTCTTCGAAGAACCCCAGAGGGAACTGCAGAACGCTCAACGCCTCAATCGTTCCAGTCGTTGCACGATAGTGCAGGACGGGCAGGTGGCCGGCCAACGTGTATTCGACGCCGCGGTCCGCCGCGGGAAACCGGACGGCCACAAGCGTCGCATACATGGCGGGCTCTTTGATGGATTGCAACACGTGATTGACCGTATCTAGGGCCTCGCCGAGCGCGAGCGAGGCCGTGGATCGCATTGCGGCCTTGACTGCGCCCATCAGGGTTCCCGCACGAATCCCGTGTCCAGACACGTCAACCAGATACGCTAGCACCCCCTCGTCTGACGTCACGACATCGACGAGGTCGCCTCCGACTTGATCGCTGGGAATCGATCGGCCGCAGATCTCGATCGTCGAATTGCGAAAGACGACCGGCGGGACGAGCACGCGTTGCAGACGATGTGCGAGGGCAAGTTCGGCTTCGGCCCGGAGCTGACGGGCTCCCTCCGTGCTGATATGCGTCCGGTAGGCCAGGACGCCAAAGGCCATCATCATGAACATCGCGATTCCATCGAACATGATGCCGAACGTCGAGACGGGGCCGCTGCTGAAATGGCTGATGTCGGGCAGGGGCACGCGGAACAGTATCAAGGCGATGAGGATGACGCCCAAGGCGAGCCGATGCGTCCATCTCCTCCCTGTCGTCCGCAGCAGAAACAGCGTGGCGACTACCACGGCGGCCATCACCGCGACAAGCACCACCTCTTTCCTGTCGGCCGTGCCGCCCCGGAGCAGATCGAAGAAGAACGCAACAGATGCGCCGGTGAAGCCCTGCGCGGCAATCAGGTATTTCAGGCGTGACAACGGAGCCGCGCGCCAGTACGTGCTGGATTCGTCGCGGCCGACGCCGACGTTCCGTGACGCCAACCACAGTGAAAGCGCTACGGCGATTGTGACCGGCAGCAGTTGCAGAACGGTCAGGCGATCCATCGAATCAATAGAGAAACGGGATGATGGCCTTCACGCGCCGCTGATATAGGGGATACGCGTCAGGGAATTGGCGCGCGAGAAGCGCTTCTTCCGCCTTGAGCTTCACAATCAGGAGCAACGCGGCCATCACGACGACGCTGAGGCTCCACACGCGGCCTCCCGCGAGGCACGTGCCGAAGATCGCGAGAAGTAGGCCGTCAGCGCAAGCATGCCGACGAGTGTAAGAGGTCGCACAACAAAGCCTTCCTGATTGAACAATCACGGAGACTCTGCGACTACCGAACCGTAAAGACTTCATTCTAAGCCAGCGATAAGGCGCTGAATCGTCGCATTGCGCACCCGTTTCCCCGAGCGAATCGCCTCGATAATGTGTTGGCTCAAATTCGTCGCGCGCATCAACACGCGCACACCTGCCGCAGCCACTTGTTCTCGTAGTTTAGTGTCCGCGACAGTCGTTCGCGGACGATACTCCATCGACTTCGATCGCAATACGCTGAGATCAATCTGCCGAAGCCTCGAAGGATGAAGTCCGCAAGCGTGAGTGAGTTCTTTCGATCGAGCCTTCGCGCGCGCCTACGGCGAACGCGAGCAGAGCCCACACCGAACGCGTCGCGCGTGTCCGTGAGCGCGGGTGTAGCAGTTTTCCCCTCCCTGTACGCTTACCCCGTCAAGGATGCGCCGGGGTAATAGGAGACACCCCCGCAAAAGGGACCCACGCCTGCGGATCGCGGGCGACGCGCGCGGTTCGTCGTGCGCGGACGCTTGTTATCGAAACCCCCGTTTGAGATCACTCGACACATGGCGACTGCTCATTACCTATCGTGACCGACCTTGACATCGAAGCGGCAGTCCCTTGATACTGCGGGCAGTGCGCTGACAGGGCGCCTCCTACCCGCGGCAAGGGAACACTCCCACCTGTTCGGTCCGAAGTTGTGTGCGTGTTGCACCTTCTTTCAGCCTGGTTTCAGCGGGTCACAGGCGGTTGATGAAAGGAGGGCGCAATTGACCACTTCGAAATCTCTCCCGCCTCGTCCCTCTCTCGAGTCGCTCCGCAAACAAGCGAAGAACAGCGCGCGAGAGCGATCTGTGTCGCTACGCGATGCCCAGCTAGCACTTGCGCGTGAGTACGGTTTCGCTGGCTGGCAAGACCTCACCGCTGAAGTGAGCAAGCGCCTTGGCCAAGGCCTCGAGTGGGCCGTCGCCCAGGCGGACCGGATGATTCATGACAACGACGTCGAACGCTTGAAGCGACTGCTGGCTGAATACCCGGCGTTGCTGTCGTGGCAAGGCGGCAACGGTAAAGGCGTGCTGGGAATGGCCACGGGCGCCTTTGGCGACGCGGGCGACCCTGAGAGAGAAGGGTGGTTCACCCGCGGTGCGTCCGCAGAGCTGCTGATCGACGCCGGCGCGTTCGTGGCGCCATCGGTGTGCGACGGCCTTCTCCGATCCCGCGCCCGCGGGCTGCTCGAGCTGTTTCAGCGCAAGGGCCTGCTGCCACGCACGCTGAAGTTTTTTGCCGCGCTCGGCGATCTCGACGGCGTTCGCACCGCTCCTAATGAGAGCCGGAACGATCTCGATACCGTAAATGAAGCGTTCGTCTGCGCTTGCCGCTTCGCGCACGAGGCGGTCGCGTCACTCCTGCTGGAACGATCGATGGCGCTCGATCCCGAGCTCGGCAAGCACATTGACGAACGCACGGACCGCCTGTCTTTCATCAGGTGCTTCAATAGACCCGACCGATCCGACTTGGCGCAGGTCGCGGCGCTCGGACTATGGAAGGTGTTTGTCATGGGGCAAGTCCAGCGTGCGCTCGATGAGCGCGACCTGACGCCGTTCGTCGGCGAGCTGCAGCGTGAGCAGTGGCTGCTGGCCGACGCCTATGTGGAGTTTCAGGCTGGGCTCATCGAAACCGCAAGTTTTCAGAACGACCGCGCGGAATTCATCGGCGCCCTTCTCGACCTCGATCCCGCAATCCTGCGGCGCCAGCCGCCGCCCACGTCGAGAGCCATCGAGTGGGCATTCATGTACGCGAACACGCACCTACTTCCATTGCTCACCCGTATCTGGCCGGTGCCGGTCGACCTACCGTATGCGGCAGGCTCAGGTAACCTCGCGCGGGTGAAGCAGTGGTTCGACAGCGCCGGCGTCATCCGCAATCTCGAGGACCACTATCCCTACAACGACCCGGTCGCGCGCGGCCACCTCAGTTGGAATACGCCCACGGCGCAGCAGGTGCTCGATGTCGCGCTCGCCTTCGCCGTCATCAACCGCCACTTCGACGTAGCGGACTTCCTCCTCGAGCACGGCGCATACGTCAGCTCGAATTGGAACTCGCACGAGCCGGCGAGCATCCTGCACCATCTGGTCTTCTTGCCGAATCCTTACGAGCCGATGCAATTTCTCATCGACCGTGGCATTGACCTGACGATCAAGGATTACCGGTGGGAGAGTAACGCGGCGGGATGGGCGCGCCACGCCCTGCGGGACGAGAAGATGGCTCAGTGGCTGGAGGAGGCGCAGCGGCAGCGGGAACGAAACGATGAGCACGCGCAGGGCACTCGGACGTCGCAATGACCGCCGCGAAATCTCTCCCGTCTCGTCCGTCTCTCGAGTCGCTCCGTAAACAGGCGAAGAAACTCGCGCGAGATCGATCCGTGTCGCTGCGCGATGCTCAGCTCGTGATCGCGCGCGAGTACGGCTACGCCGGCTGGCAAGACCTCACGGCTGAGGTCAGCAAGCGGATCGGCAAGGGGCTCGAGTGGGCCGTAGCGCAGGCGCGACGCATCATTCACGACAACGACGTCGAAGGTCTGAAGCACCTGTTGGCGGAATACCCGGCGTTGCTGTCCTGGCAAGACGACGATGATCACGGCGGTCTGCTGGGATTCGCCACCGGCGCCTACGCTGACGCCGGTGACGCGGAGCGAGAACAGTGGTTCACGCGCGGCGCGAGCGCAGAGCTCCTGATCGATGCCGGCGCCGTCGTGACGCCGGCAGTCTTGAATGGGCTCTTCGAGTCGCGCGCCAGAGGGCTGCTCGAGTTGTTTCACCGTCGAGGTCTTTTGCCGCGCACGCTGAGTTTCTTTGCGGCGGTCGGTGATGTCGGCGCTGTGCGCGCAGCGCTGAGTGAGAACGCGCACGATGTGAAGGCCGTCAACGAAGCGTTCGTCTGCGCCTCCCACTTCGAGCGGGAAGACGTCGCGTCAATGCTGCTGGAACACTCCATCGCGCTCGATCCGGAGATCGGCCAACACGTTGACGAACTCACGGACCGGCCGGCGTTCATCAAGTGTTTTGCCAAGACGGGCCGCGCGGACGTCGCAACGCTCGGACTGTGGAAGCCGTTCGTCATGGAGCAAATCTGGCGCGCGCTCCACGATCGCGATCTGACGGGGTTCGTCGGCGGGCTCAGGCGTCACTCGTGGCTGCTCGGCGACGACTGGGTCGACTTTCAGCATCGGCTCATCGGGGCCACGACTCTTGCAAACCGTTGGCCCGACGGCAAGAAACTCTTGACCGCCTTATTCGAGCTCGATCCCGCGATACTGCGGCGCAAGCCGCCGCCGCCAACACAAGCGATCGAGAGCGCATTCACCTACGCGAGCACTGACCTCCTGCCATTGCTCACGCGCGTCTGGCCGATACCGGACGATCTGCCGCATGCGGCCGGCATGGGCAATCTCGAGCGCGTCAAACGCTGGTTCGACGCCAAGGGCCAGCCGGCGCTGGGCGACGTCGCAGAGCAGGCTCCCGGCACGAGCGTGCATACGCGGGAACCGCAATGGGGCGAGGTCGATGTGCAACAGGTTCTCGACACCGCGCTCGCCTGGGCCGTTATCAATCGCCACTTCGACGTGGCGGACTTCCTGCTCGAGCACGGCGCAGACATCAACACCAATTGGAACTCGCACGAGCCGGCGAGCATCCTGCACCATCTGGTGATCGTGCCAAACCCCTACGAGTCGATGCGCTTCCTGATCGACCGCGGCATCGACATGACGATCAAGGACTACCGGTGGAAAAGTAACGCAGCGGGTTGGGCACGCGGCGGCTACAACGACGAGAAGATGGCCCAGTGGCTCGAGGAGGCGGAACGGCAGCGGGAGCAGGGAGCACGATGAGCCCGCTCAGAGGACTTGCCTGAGCCACCTGCTACTGATGAACGGCGCTGTGTTTACGCAAGAACTCCCGCCTTCGGAATCAGTCCGGTCGTCGTAGGACTCGGAGCGCCCTTTCTAGTTTGCGTGCGGTCGATTTCCGAATGCGGTCGCCGCGCCTCAGCGACTTCACCGCCTTCTCGCTCACATGGGAAGCGTCTTCACGGCACTCGAAGAACAACTTGGGCTGAAGCTCGTGTCAGATCGCGCGCCGTTGCAGGTACTCGTCGTCGATCACATCGAACGCCCGACAGAAGACTGACTGCCGTAACACTTTCAACAAGCCGGCTAACCAGGCGATGGACCTGGCGCCGTCGGCTGCAAGCGGTGTTAGACGGCTGCCTAGGCTACCGGCCCATCAGGATGGCAACGCCGGCAGCGAGAGCAAGAACGGCCATGAGTGTACCGAGGCCAGAGAAGCCGAGGTGTAGAAATGGCATAAGCCCGGTCACAACCAGCCAAATGCCCAAAAGCAGCATCCCGAGGCTTTTTGTCATCTTCACTTGAGACTCCTTTGAAGGCTTTTTCGCAGCCGCCTAACTTATAGTAGGCCGACCGGCACATCTCGGCAGACCTTCCACGGCTCGCAGCATAACGCCAGACCAGCTTCGGCCGGAATGTCCCCCAAAGTTCAGCACGCACGCGCACTTGGTGCGACGACAGGTTCGTGTGGCACGTGATTATGCCGACCTGCATAACACCACACGACCGCGTTGCGCTTGGCGCGGAATGAAGGCGAACGCGGACGCCGCACGTTGCGTTCGAGGTGTGCTGCTCGTCTTCGCGCTCGCACGCGGCGTACAGAGCGCCTGTTGCACAATCGGTCGTTCGTGTTCCTGCGCCAGGGCGGTAGGTAGCTCATTCAGGCGGCCGGTGTCTAAAGGACAGTGTCGGCTGGAATATGTCTAAACAGCGGTCGGTGACTCGTAAATTGGAGAGGTGAACATGAGAGGTGGACTTCTCGTTGCAGCGGTGTTCGGCCTTGCTGTGATGGCCAGTTCGCGCCCGACTGCGCAGAACCGCCGTGAAGAGATGAATGCGTGCTTTGGGGATCTGATTCAACGTCGCGTGCGGGCGCAACAGCCAGTGCAATTGTCTGCGCAAACCATCACGCTAACAGGCGATACGCTACGGTCATTCAATCAGACCGCGAAGCGAATTCAGCTCGTCGGACCTGTGAACGCTTTCTTGGGTTCCAGGACGGACTGTGGCGCTCCCCCACGGATTGAGTTTCGCTGATTGGAATGACGCTGCTGCGGCGCGAGGGAGCCCTTGATCTTCTCGACAGAGCAGTCGATTCGCGATGGTCGCTCGAAGTCTCGTACCAACGTGTTTCACGAGACCGCCCTCCGATCGACTTGAGTTCAAAGAGTTGTGAGCGGCTCACGCCATCCAACGGCTTCTTTGCTGTCGACGACATGATGCCACTTACCGCGGGTGATCTCGCTGACGATACCTAGCAGCTGCGCCACATGCGGCCAAAACTCTACAGCGGCTGCTGACCGCTCCGCATCTGAGACCTCAAACAACTCACCTCGCGGAATCAGCGCCTCGAGCTCGATGCACGTTCAGCGCGCACACGCGCTTGGTGTGACCACGACTTCGTCTGACGCGTGATGATCCCAACCTGCATAACACGTCAGTCCGCGTCAGTGCCACGCGCGAAACGACGCTCGAACGCAGGGGTGTAGCAGTTTTCCCGTCCTAATCCCTAAGAGCTTGCTGAAAAACGCATCAATATAGGAGATCGACAGAGCGGCGACCCCGTCTCACCATGCTGGGCATGCGAGGAGACGATCCGTCTTGCCGGTCATTCGCGGGCGTCGAGAGCAGCGAGCAGCTCGCGCAAACGCCTCTGGCGGAGCTCCAGTGTCGGCGTCGCCTTGCGCATCTCGTCGCGCGCCTTGGAGGAAGCCCACATACTCAAGACTGCGAGCACGACCGCATACCAGAACCAGCCGGCGGCGGACGGACCATCGGCGATTTCCTGGCTCCTGACTACGGTCCAGGAGAACAGCCACACGCCAGCCATGAGGGACGCCGTTCCCAGGATGGCGATGATCCAGCGCCTGGTAACCGAAAGTTGATAGTCGACGAGCGCCAGACTGCGCCTCACCTCCTCCTGCAGCGTGTTGCCGAAATTCAGCCCGGGCTCCCGCCCGCGGTACACCCACGACGCGCCGGCCGCGAGCGCAAACATGCCGACGCTCACGCCGGCTGCGATGGCGTAGATGGGGGGCCAACCGTTGGTAATCGTGATGGCGATCCAGAATCCTGCCCAGACCGCCATGCCGGTTCCGAACATCCAGAGGAACCAGTGTGCGCGGCGATGGGTACGCACCTCTCCGCGGACCCTGGCTTGTTCGGTCTCGAGCGCCTGCCGGAGCACATCGCGGTTCACGTCGTACGGCGGCGCCGTGCTCTGGGCCCGCCAGGTTTCCAACATCTGGTCAAAATCCATCGTGCTCCTCTTTCGCAAGCTGGGCCGCCAGCACCGCCTTGATACGATTGATCCTCATGCCGACGTTGCTTTCGCCGAGGCCGAGGATCTGCGACATTTCGCGGTAGCTGAAGCCATCCAGCATCAGCAGCGCGAGCGAACGGTTCGCCTCATCGAGCTCCGCGATCCGCTGATAGATCCACTCCAGCCGCGGGTCGCGGCCGGAAGGCGCGATGAGTAGGCCCGTGGCTGCCTCGATGGCCTGCCGGCCCTGGCTGTGCCTGCGTTCCTTGCGGCGCCACGCGAGCGCCGTGTTCAGTGCCACGCGGTAGATCCAGGTGGGTGCGGCGCAGTCGCCCCGGTACGCCTGGATGCTGTGCCACACCTGCAGCGCGATTTCCTGGAAGAGATCCTCGCGATCCGAGTGGGTGGCGCCATAGACGCGCGCCACCTTGAACAGGATTGCCTTGTGCGCGTCAATCCAGCTCTCGAATACTGTGTTCCGTTCAGCGTCCAGCATTGTCTCCACCGTATTAGTAGCGGGTGGGCGGACGTTTCTCACAGCCAAAGGGACGTACTTGGCGCTTGCTCAAAAACGCATCAAGAAGGGGACCGACAGATCGCCGATCCGGCCTACCGATCGCAGGGATCGGCAGATCGGTCCCGGCGTACTACCATGGCGCGCATGCGAGGAGACGATCGTCAGCCGCGTGCGATGTTCAGCTATCTGTCCGCCGAGGAACGTGTGCCCCCGGATCATCCCCTTCGGGCCATCCGCACCTTTGTCGACGAGATCCTGCGGGAGATGACGCGCGAGTTCGATGCGCTCTATGCGCAGCACGGCCGGCCATCGATTCCGCCCGAGCGCCTGCTGCGGGCGCAGCTGCTGCAGCTGTTCTACTCGATTCGGAGCGAGCGGTTGCTGATGGAGCAACTCGATTACAACATCCTGTTTCGCTGGTTCGTGGGTCTGGAAATGGACGAACCGATCTGGGTGCCGACGGTGTTCAGCAAGAACCGCGATCGGTTGCTGCAGCACGGCGTCGCCCACAGCTTCTTCCAGCGCGTGGTGGCGCGCGCGTCCGACCTGATGTCGGATGAGCACTTCACTGTGGATGGCACGCTGCTCGAGGCGTGGGCCAGTCAGAAGAGTTTCCGACGGAAGGATGGCGACACCGATGGCGATGGGCGCAACTTCAAGGGGCAGGATCGGAAGAACGATACGCATGCGTCGACGACCGATCCCGATGCGCGATTGTATCGGAAGTCGAACAACGCGGAAGCGCGCTTGGCGTATCTCGGGCACCTGCTGATGGAAAATCGCCACGGGCTGATCGTCGATGCGCAGGCGAGCGTCGCCGACGAGTTTGCTGAGCGCGAGGCGGCGACGACGATGCTCGGTACGCATTGGCGCTTTGCGCCGCCGCGGCATCGTACCGTCGGAGCCGACAAAGCCTATGACACAGTCGACTTCGTCGACCAGGTACGCCAGGTCGAGATGACGCCTCACGTCGCGCAGAACGACAGTCGGCGGGGCGGGAGCGCGATCGACGCACGCACGACGCGACACGCGGGCTATGCGATGAGTCAGCGTGCGCGGCCCCGCATTGAGCGCGCGTTTGCGTGGCTCAAGACTATTGCTGGCCTCCGGAAGGTGAAGCTGCGCGGCCTCACGACGGTCGACGCGCTCTTCGTCTTCGCGAGCGCCGCGTTCAACATCAAACGGATCGTGACCTTACGTACGGCGGCGGTATGACCCGCGCCACCGGGCCAGACTTCGGTGTGGTTTAACCCCGGCGAACGACCGGCAGGCCGACCACTGATCTCGCGACCATGCTTCACCCGGCTGTGCGGCGCAGATAGGCAGATAGATCGCATAATCATCCGTTTTTCAGCGACCTTCTAACCCCGTCAAGGATGCGCCGGGATAGGTGATAGCGAGCGCGAAAATAGCACCCCTCGCGGCGCGCCCGCGAATCCTGGCGACGTCGCGAAGGATGCCGGCCTTCCTTCGGTCACGGTGGATGTTGAGGCTGGCTTACGCAGCGATTGGTCGTACCGTTGTCGCAGCACAGCGCTTTGAGACTGTGATATCGATCTCGTCGTCTTCTCTGGTTAACGTCGTGCCGCTCACCTGCGGCACGGCACGCGCGAGTCACGACGCCATCGGCTGCGAGGGGCACGCGCGAGCGGGCCCTCCGCCGTCAGGTGCAGCGGCTGTCAGGCCCTCTGGCCGCGTGGTTCCAAGGCGCAGTCTCGTCTTCCAGCACTCCCAACTGATCCGCGACCCGGTCGACCCACTGAAGAAGTCTTGCACGCTCGACAGGGACGTCTCCGAAGACTGCCTGCACGGCGCCGAGATCTGCGGATTCGATCAGCTGCTTTTCGTTACACACCCAACGACCTCGTTCACACATGATGGCATGAGCTTCTTCCATGACAGCCTTCGCCGCTTGCCCCACCATGCCTGCAACATTGTTACGACGCGCATGCATCCGGGCGTACTCGAGGCTGAACGACCGGCAGAATCGCCACTTTGATGGCGCGGCTGCGATGAGCCTTGTAGGAAACGGCGCTGACGCGAGCTCACCGCGGAGGACTTGACACGACGCAAGCTCCGCGCTGAGCAGATAGGTCGGCACACCGGCAACATACCCGAGCAAGGCGTCGATCTCGAACTCCCCTTCTTCAGCACGGCGAGTCCAGTGTTCGACTGCGTCAAGATTACGTAGTAGCACATCGACTTTCAATCCGTCGCAGCGGAGCCATGCGCCCCCGTTCATCAGACGTCCCCATGAGCCCGGGGGATACACAACACCGCGCGCGGCGAGTCTTTTCAGATCGATCGCGCCACGGTAGTAGACACCGAGATCCCAGTCACTGGAATCGTCGACGGTCCCGAGCGCTCGCGAGCCGCCCAGGACGACAGCCAGCGCACCGGACCCCGTCATCAGTTCGTCGACGAGTTCGACGATCGTGTCCGGCAGTGGGATTGTGGGATGCATACCGAAATCATCAGTACGTGTGAGGGCGCCTATCGAGTAGTAGGCCGACGCGCATAATCAATGATGAAGGTGCGCACTAATTGATGTCTGGCGTCAGCGTCAAGTCGAGCGTCAAAGTCTGCCCTTCACCGACGGTCAACTCACGCGCGCCGCGCCGCAGCAGTTGTTGGAACTCTGGCGCGAACTGCTGGCCCTGCTCAATCCATTCGACGGCGGCTGCAAGATAGCGGCCCGGACGCACCCTTCGGATTTGGAAGCGCCCGTCGGTGCCTGCCCGCGAGGTGTGGATCCATCGCGACGCACCATCAGCGTCTTTCGGGTCGCGAGGCAACAGAACCACGACGTAATTGCGCACCGGCTGACCGTCTCGTCCATGCACTTGTCCGGCAACGCTGGACACTTTGTCGGTCAAGGTAATCACGACGCCGGAGACCGACTTCGTCCCAGTGAGGTCCAATACTTCATCGGTGACATCGCGACCATCCAGGGTGACCGACTTCACCATCAGGTCTGCAGTCGGCACATCAAGCTGAACGCGGCCCGACGCGCCCGCGATCTGAAAACGACCATCTGCTGCCACGCCGCCGTCAGGCGGGAAGTCGTAGACCGAAGAGCCCACGGCAAACCATCCGCTACCGGCCAAACCCTGTGGCATGGCGAAGACGCGCAACTCTGGGGTTGACGGAAGTGTCGAGGCTCCCTCGAACACGACCCGCCCGCTGATGGTCGCTCCCCGACTCGTGACAATCCGCAGGCCTGTGACGTCGTCGCCCCTTACGGTCAACGGAACGGAAACGGACTCGCCTCGCACGCGGCCAAAGAAAGGGCCACCCGATCGTCCCGCACGCACGTCCTCCAGACTTGGCCGTGCATTCTGACGAACCTGCAATGTGTAGGTCCCGTCAGGCACTCCGGCAATCGCGAACGTTCCGTCTGCCGCTGCGGTCCCCGCACCGTACACGACGCCGCTTTCACCGGCGCCAGGAGCGAGCTGCAGGTCCATTCCAGTGGGCGGCTGTCGATCCGACGTGACGATGTTGCCGGTCACGCGATGGAGGCGCGACGCCACCATCGCGAACTGCACGGTCCTCTCGTCACCGATATCAAGTGTGACGCACTGCGCATCGGCTGCGCGCGTGGTTCCCGGGTAGTACGTGGGCGTGAATCCCTCCGCGCGGTCGCGCGCGGTTGTTGCGCTGCCGCTTCGGATGGTCTGAACGGAGGCGCGGACGGTGTATTCGCCGGGCATCAATCCGAACGCGCGGAGCTCTCCGCGATCGTCCGTCCTGGCTGGTCCCCGTATGCCCGTCGGTGCGGACGTCAACCGCCGCTGGCCGTTCGCTCCGTACTGATAACGCTGTATTTGCACCTGCGCACCCGCAAGCGGCTCGCCGGCCTCGTCGGTCAACGCGACGACGATCACACAGGCGGGTGGCAATGAGAGATCAATGCGCTCGACGGTCTGCCCTGGTGCCACGTTGACGGCCGTGCCAGATTCCATCACCCGCACGTTTCGTTGTCCGTACGCGACGCTGAGATATCCGTCCAGCGAAGAGCTGACGACAAATGCCCCGGCTGGAAGCTGCTGGAATTCGTATCTGCCGTTCGCGTCGGTCACGGTTTCACGCGGAGGCTGGCCATCGGCGATAAACGCCAACACGCGTGCTCCCCGAAGTGGCGCGCTCGTCTCCGCCGCGACGACGCGGCCGCGGATGCGCCCTGTGCCGGGCTGACCCGAAGACGGAGCGGGAGGCGTCTGAGTGACCACCAGTGACCCTGCGAAAAGAATTCCGATGACCAGGAGCAAATCTCTCATAAGTCATCCGGAGCACGGCACGCGCGGATTGGCGCCGTCACGCCGCGGATCGTAACATCGTGGGCGGCGCACACGCATTCGAGCGCTCGGGGCCGCGACGAGGCGTCGGTGAAGCGCGGTATTCCAGCAGGCGAGGAGACCAGGCTAGCTTGGCTAGAACCGTGAAGCGATGAGGCCGATGAGGCCCGGCCCGGACGCCCGGGGGTCGCCGATCCAGTCGGGCGGCGTGAGCCAGACGAACGCGAGGATGGCAATCACCCACAGGTCATACGCGAGCGTCGCGCGCTCGTCGGTCCAGAAAAACACGCGGCTGAAGAAGCCGCGCCAGCCTTGACGTGACGGCAGGGGTCTCTGGTTGAGCACCAGGTACGGGTAGTAGATCCGGTTGGCGACCGCGAGGATCGACAACACCAGGATCACCCACAGCGTGCCGGCCATTCGATTCGTGAACGCGCCGATGATGAACAGCACGATGCGCTCGGGCCGCTCCATGAAGCCGACCTTGCATTTCTGCACGACCGATTCGGCGCGCGCTCTTGTGTAGCTCGTCATGGCGGAAAAAATCAGCGCGAGCGCGGCCGTCATCATGTAGTCGCTGCGTCCGAGCTTCGAATAGAAAAAGATCAGGCCCGTCAACAGGGCAAGATCGGAAAAGCGATCGACCGTCGAATCCCAGAACGCGCCGAACGGCGACTTCAGCTGCAGCTCGTGCGCCACTTTGCCGTCGATGAAATCGAAGATGTTCGCCACGATGATGACCACCCCGGCCAGCGCGAAGCGATCGTACGCCAGCGCCCACGCGGCCCCGATGTTGATGATGCCTCCGATGAGCGTCAGCGTGTTGGGGTGGATCCTGAGGACGACGCACACGCGGATGATCGCCCGCAGCGGAAGCGCGCACAGTGCGCCGATGGCACCGGTGAAGGTCATGGGGCGGTCTAGAGTAGCGTATGGGCATCCAGCTCTCAAGGAGCGTGCCCGCCATGCTCCGCCCGTCGGCGGCGCCCGCCGCTTGAAGCGCTCCGTGAGAGGGTGGCGAACCGCTGCGTGAAGGTGCGCTCCGCGCCGGCGCATGATCACAGATCGTGGTAATCTCCGCCCCGTCAAATCTCGTCTTGGCTGCAGCAACGACTACTCGGAGCGCGAGCCTGACGCTTACCGTCGCCGCTATCGCGGCTGTGACGATCGCGACCGTCGCGCAGACGTTCGAGGTCGCTTCGATCAAGTTGAACAAGGCAAGACGCGGACCGCTGACATCGTTCGAGGCCCCCATCTACGAGGGCCCGATGGCCGTGATGCCGGGCGGCCGCTTTCGGCTGACCGCCGTGCCGACGCGCACCCTGATCCAGCTGGCCTACGGCGTCAGAGAGTTCCAGATCGTTGGCGAACCGTCCTGGGTCAATGACGAGCGCTATGACGTCGAGGCCAGGGCGGAGGGGACCCCGAGCTTCAATCAGATGCGGCCGATGCTCCAGGCGTTGCTGGCGGAACGCTTCACGCTCGCGGTGCGCCGCGAAACGAGGACGGGGCGAGTGTACGAACTGGTACCCGCGCGCGGCGGCCTGAAAATCACCCCGACGCCACCTGGAGGCTGTTACGACCCGCGCTCACCGTCCGGGCCGCCGCAGGTGTTCGCTGGGCCACTCGTTCAGTGCGATGGATGGCGGCGGCGCATCCTCACGCCGCCACCCGACCGGCAGGACCGCATCGAAGCGGTCGCCGTCCGCATGGCGACTCTCGTCGACTTCGTTATCGGTGACGTGTCACGCCCCGTACTCGACAAAACAGGTTTCGAGCAGCCGTTCAACTTCGTGCTGGAGTTCACGCCAAACGTCGCAGTCAGCGACTACCTCGGTCCGTCGACGCTGCCCGATGCCGGACCATCCGCCGCGCCGGTACCGATCTCGACCGCCCTGCAGGAACAGCTCGGCATCCAGTTGCGATCGACCGAGGCTCCAGTGGAAACGATTGTCATCGACCGCATCGAGCGGCCGTCGGAGAATTAGCTTCGAGACCAGAATCTCAGACTGGCTCTGCCTAACGCCGCAGTTCAGCGGCCGCACGGCCGCGCGAGCTCGTAAAGCTCGTGCACCTTCGGTCGGGACATTCGACTGGTTGCTATCAGCTTGTAGCAACCCGCGTCTTGGGCGGCCGAGACAACCTCCTTGACCAGCGTGGTTCCGAGTCCACTTCCGCGCTGCGACTCGTCCACGAACACATCTTCGAGAAGACCAAAAGGCGCGTCATGCAGATCGTTGGTGACGAAGTGGAGATAGGCGCGGGTTATCTCCTTCCCATCTGCGCTGATCGAAAAGCGAATACCTGTTGCCGTACGGTGCTGGCGATCAACCTTCAAAGAGCGCACTCGCAAGAGCGATGCGGGTCCCAAGGCGTACGGTGTTGGGCGGCCCGCCAAGTCAGCCCGTACGCCCGAATTGATGAAGTCCGCTGCTCGCTCGCCGCCTCGAGCGCGTGAACGCCTCCTGAGTAGCCGCCAGCTCGTACACGCCGAGCGCTGTAGGGAGGCAACTCCGTCGTTCCAGGCTGCCAGCGAAAGCCGATCGAACCACAGAACTCCCCATCCCACATCCACATCGAGTAGCCGGGCAGCCTTGGAACCGTCTTACCGTCCGGAAGAGTGATAGCAGGTCCTTTGGCCTCGCGGTCGACTTGCTCCGATACGAACCGCTCAGGATCTTCCGCAATTCGCGCGAGTTCATCCAAGGCTGCTTGCGGCCGGAGGTTGTCTGGAGACCAACCCTGCTGGAGCGCCTGAACGTACCCTGCGAGGTATCGCCCGTGGGGCCAGACGAGATCCATTGATTCACCGGACATCGTCCCCTAATTCAGCACACGCGCGCACTTGGTGACACGAACCTGTCGTTGCACGATGCCAACCTGCATAGCACCACGCGATCTGCGTTGAGGCTTGGCGCGGAATGACAGGCGAATGCGCGGAATGAGAGGCGAACGCGCAAAACGTGTAGCCGAGCACGAGCGACCCTTGCGCGATAGCCTTCGCGAGCAGGCGGTGACACTCGGTTCGCACGTCTAGTCGAGCAACCCCACAATTTCGATTGACCACACGTGATCGGATACTCCCGCTTCCATCGCAGGCGTACGCCGCCATGGCGGTTAGTTGTCAGTCGGCAGCTCGGCGCGATCAACGACGAGGACGTCGACTGGACCTTTCGTCGGATTCAACCTGAGACCCAGTTGCTCCTGGACGGCTGTGAACAGTGTCGGGCCATTCGGGTCGATTGGGGGCATCGGCGGAGCCCCCGGGGGTGGCGACCGCAACTCAGGCACCAGCTGCTCTGGCGTCCACTTGAGCTCGACATCGTACGGCCCTTCGAGCTTCGTCTGATCCGCGACGAAACGATCCACTCCACGAAGTTGCGATAGTACTGTCACCAGCTCCGCGATCGTGATGGCCGTCCCGCTCAACGTTCCAGGAAATCGTCTCAGTCCGCACGGACGACTGGCATTCGCACTCGCATCCGCTGGCGAACTGATGGTGCCTCCCTTGGCGGACCCTGGAGGTGCCTCACACTGAACCGTGCTCTTGCGCAGCCCCGGGCCCAGATTCTCTTTTGCAACGATCAATGCGTAGATGGGTACGACCTTCTGCTCTTTATGAACGGTCAACTTGAACCGCTCGGCCAGCAGACGCTGGAGCATGAGAAACATCCGGGGCGAAGGACCGTCTACAGCGGGTGTTGCACTGCTGCCGGCCGTGGCGACGATGTCGAATCGCTCCAGGTCCATCCACTTCGGACCTCCACCGATCCGACTATTCTGTAGCGGCCACGGATCACCATAGGCCTCCGCGATGAGCATCTGCAGAGTGACGTTCACCGCTCGGAACTGGCCACCCGGAGCAAATCCAAGCATCGCCTGTTCGGTTGGGCCGGACTTGTTCAACTTGACCGACGCGGCCTCGAACGTGTCTGGTTGTCCGCCTGCAGCTCTCTGTTCAGCGTGCCCATGGGACATGTTCGAGCAGACCAGAACGAGCGTGAGCACACCGACGGTCATGCGTCGTAGAGCCGCTGACATGATCCGTATTTCTGGCTCCAACTTCATCCCTTCTCGGCCTAGACAATATGGAATGACCGGCCCGCTATCGTAACGTCGTAGTGCTGTCGCACTCGACAAGGTGGTCTGTGCCACCGAAATCGCGGGTTAACGCCTTGCGGCGCCAGAGCCGCATCGATAGGAGCCGGTCGTGAAACAGGGTACTACGTACGTTGGGATTGATGCGCACAAGAAGGACCTCTTCATTGCGATGTTGATCGGGGCGAAGGGTGCACCGGTCACGTGGACCGTGCCGAACGACGCGAACGCAGTGCGCCGCTTGGTGCGTAAGCTCGAGCGCGAGGCGTCGGGCCCGGTCCATGTGTTTTACGAAGCCGGCCCGTGTGGGTATGCGCTGCAACGGCAGATGACGACGGCGCGGGTCCGCTGCGACGTCATCGCCCCGGCGTTGATGCCGCGGAAGCCTGGCGAGCGCGTGAAGACGAATCGTCGCGACGCCCGCAAACTGGTTGAACTCGGGCGAGCGGGGCTGCTGACGGTCGTGCAGCCGCCGACGCCCGCCGACGAGGCCGTGCGGGATCTGGCCCGGGCGCGCGATGACGCCCGCGAGGATCTGCAGCGGTGTCGCCACCGGTTGGGGAAACTGTTGTTGCGGCGCGGGCTGCATTACGCAGGTCGGAATTGGACGCAGGCCCATCGTCGGTGGGTCGACAGCCTGACCTGGACCCATGTGGCAGAACGTGCCGTCGTCGAAGACTATCTGCTGGCGATCGATCACACCGAGGCGCGTCTGGTAGAACTGGATGCGCGCGTGGCGGAGATCGCCGCACAGGCGCCCTATCGGGAACCAGTGGGGTGGTTGCGCTGTTTCCGCGGCATCGACACGCTGACGGCCATGCTGATCCTCGCGGAGCTGCATGACTTCCGGCGCTTCACCTCGGCGCGGGCGTTGATGGCCTTCCTCGGGTTGGTCCCCGGTGAAGACTCCAGTGGCGAGAAACATCGCCGCGGCCGCATCACCAAGATGGGGAATGCGCTGGTCCGCCGGATCCTGGTGGAAGCGAGCTGGCACTACCAGCATCGACCGGGAGTGGGTCGTGCCCTCGCCGCGCGCCGGACGGGCCAGCCCTCCCGTGTGATTGCGATCGCGGACAAGGCGCAACAGCGCTTGTGCCGACGGTTTCGACGGATGCTGGCGGAGCACAAGCCGCCGGCGAAGGTGGCAGTCGCGGTGGCGCGAGAACTGGCCGGCTTCATCTGGGCGGCCCTGCAGCCACCCGTCGTCGCGTAGCGCTGTCGTCGTCATCGAGATGACTGGAGCGCTCGCGTCGCGAAGGTGACGGATGCACATCGGCACGAATCAGAGGATCGGCGGGCTAGTTATGCGCTACGGACTTCGATCCCAACGCGCGCCCCTAGATTGCACGTCCTCTCGACGAAGCACTGTCATGCGTGCTCTGCCCTGGGCCACCAGGGTAACCACCGGATATCAGCGTGACTCGTCGTCGAAGCGTCCGGTGTCATCGGTCACCTTGGCGGCGCGGGTGCTGCACCGCCCGTGGAAGCTGCCGCCGCTGTGGACGCTGAAGAACGCGCCCACAACGGCTTGGAAAACGACAGAACCGTTTTCCACAGCTACCACAGGCACTCTTGACAGACGGTCATTCCATATCAACTAGTAGTAGGCCGACCTGCATATCTCGGCCGACTCTTCGCGGCGCGCAGCATAACGCCAAACAAGCCTCACGTCGAATTGCCCGCAAGCCATCCTGCACGAGTAGTTCGTGTCGGTCGGCCTTCTACCATCTAGACCGCTAGACGCGAACTGTCCGCCCAAGCCGGGGTCTAACAGGTCTATGCGCACACCGCTTTCAGCCATCGCTCTCAGCATTTTCGTCGGCGCGTTCGTGCAAGCGCAGGATGGCGTCGATTTCACGGGGCGTTGGATTCTCGAAACGCCATCGTTGACGTCTGCTGAGACTCCACATGCGCTATCCGTGCGGCAGTCGCTCGTGACCACAAATGTCCGCGGTGAGCCGATGAGGCCGTTCTTCAAAGACATCACCATTGAACGGCAGGTCGGGGATGGCGGTCCAGCCGAGACGCATCTGATTGGCGTGGTGGGAGGCGTGGTTGGTGGTCTCACCTCGACCAGCGACACGGCAGGAAGTCCACGGGAGCATCATGCGGTCAAGTGGGATGCGAACGCCCTCGTGTTCGAGAGCGGCCGCTACACCGGCCAGAGTCGCGAAACCGGTGTGTGGACAGAGCGCCGCGAGATCTGGTCACTCGACTCGGATGGTAGGCTCCATGTGGTGATCACGACTCGCGGTTCCGGCGAGGCCCTCAGGATTGTCTCAGTCCGGTACCGACGACAGTAAGCCCGGCGGAGAACGGCTTCGATCGTGTGCTGAGTGAGCCCCGTTCGGAGCATCTTTTCCCTAGCGCAACGCTGGTATCACGCGCTGAATGGTCGCACGCCGTACTCGTTTGCCAGAACGAATCGACCTCGTTGCCCGCGTGGCCCACGCGAATTGGGTGGTGTACGTAGGTCCGACTCCAGGGAGGCAACTGTGCCGAGCGAAAAGAGTGTGCTCGTGATCGGGCTGGATCCAAGTTTGATTGATTTCTCGCAACCGGGCTATGCGCCCGGCATGAACGCGACGAAGGTGCTCGCCGGCCTCAAGTCCTCCGAAGAAGAGTTGATCAGTCTCGGGTACAGAGTGCAGACGTGCCTGACCGACTTTGGCGAGACGGCGGAAGCGGTTGTCCGAAGCCGGCTCGAGCAAGAGGCGTTTGATTGCATCCTCATCGGCGCAGGTGTCCGGGCGAACCCCAACAATCTCCTCTTGTTTGAGAAGTTGATCAACGTGGTGCATCAGCACGCACCGCACGCCAAGCTTTGCTTCAATACCGTGCCGGGCGATACGGCTGCGGCGATAAAGCGTTGGGTGTGAGGGCCACTGAATCTGACAACGATCGCATGGTTCAGCAGCTGTTCGTTCGCGGCAAGACGAAATTCTGCTCTATGTTCTCCGGAGCAAATTCGTAATTGCATCCAGGTGGAGTTGGGTAAAGGTCACACGAGGACCCGGGGTACGGCACGTCCAATGCCACCTCGACTGGCACGTACCCTGTCTTGCTCGCGCGAACCCTGAACTGGCCCCAGTTGATCGTTTTCGACGTCCGATAACCGGTTGCCGCCGACAACGTGCCGATGCCTGTATCCGGACCGCTGACGACCTTCACCTCGACGCCTTCGATCGCGCCCGTGCACGGCGCGGCTTCACGGACGGTGCCGAAGAGCAACACCTTGGTCCGCTTGAGCACGATGTCTAACGTGGTGTCGCGAGTGAGCGTCACCGTGGGCTGCGGCTGCGGACCCAGGTATCCGCCCTTGACCACGCGCAGGACGTAATCTCCCGCCGGAAGCGTCGGGATCCAATACGAGACGCCCGGCGGTCCGGGGTAACTGCCACCGCCATACACGCGACCGTCACGGACCGCTTCAACACCGGGGGTGTCAATCCGCTCACCCCACTCCGTGGTGATGATCCCTGAGATCGCGAACCCCGGCCAAGGTCCAGGCTCGAGGCCGACGTCGAGCGTCGTGTCCTTCTGGACGTCCACGGTCCGCACCGCCTCTTGGTACCCGGAGGTGGTGAAGCGCAGCGTCATCGTGCCGGGCTCCAGGTCCGTCAGCGTGTAGCCGACGTACGAAAGGTAGCCCGATGTCTCGCGTCCAGCATTCACGCCGTCGACGACTAGTACCCGCGCGCTGAGCCCAGTGTTGACCGGGTAATGGGCTACTGCGGCCGTGGCGGCGAACACCCTCCCGCTCAAGGTCACTCGCGGCGCAGGAGTTGGAGTGGGAGACGGAGTCGGTGTCGGAGTCGGGGACGGAGCAGAAGGAACAGTCGACGGCCCCGTCTGCTCCCTTTCGGAACACGCCACAGCCAACGCAACGAGCGCAAGTACGAAGACCTTCCGCATGCCGCACGGCGGGGCAATTTGCGTTCCACTGCGAAAGGCATGAATACGGGCATCGGGTGCAGTAGCGGACACCTTAGTGTGGCTCGCTCAAAACGTTCAACGTGGCTGCCGCGCAACGTCTCCAATCGCGCGCGCTCGCTTCGGGTACGCAGAGACTGACGTTTGAAGATTCGGGCAGGACGCCTCGAGATGATCATTCGCGCTGGCTGCTCGATAACACGGAGATACGGATTAACAGGAGACACGGAGAAAGCATCAACACGGAGGCAACGGGGAAAACGGAGAAGAACGATCGATACTCCGTTTGCTCCGTTACCTCCGTGTGAACATCCTCCGTTTTGTTCACAATCCCCCCGTGTCCTTAAGAAGGCGGATGGAAGTGCAGATCCCTCAGCGCCCTTCAGCGTTTTGATACTCGAGCCAGATTTCGTACACGTATGGGTCGAGCGCCTGCATCGCCGCGTGCCCGGACGAAAACTCGCGGTCGCCGATGACTTGTCGTTCCCAACGCTGTCGCTCCTCCGTGAGTAATTCGCCCGTCTCAAACGTCGCGCGAATTTGACAGGCCGGCGGCTGTTCTGTCGCGAGTCTCCCTCCGTCCCAGGAAATCGTGGTGCCTCCGTAGTCCCACCCGAAGCCTACTAGCCGAAACGGGCCGCGGTTTCGTCGTTCCACTTCCCGCAAGTGCGCCCCGAGCGCAAGTCCGCCCGGAGTACGCCAATGGCTCACTGTGCGGGAGGCTGTCGGTTGCCTCACAATCACCCTCCGCGGTCGCTGTCGGGCCGATGGATCGAGCCACAGTACCTCCACGCGGTCCAAAGGCGACGCGCCGAATACGACCGTGCCGGGCTCGGTGAATCCTTCGCCGATGTCGATGTCGGCGTTCGCGACGTTTCGTGGCCCGAAGTACGTGGCCAGACTGGAAGCGCTCGCATCCGGACGAAACGGCCCTTCACACGAAAGCAGTCTGGTGAGACTTTGCGTCGCTGCGGGACGTGCGATCACGCCTAAGCAAACGACAAGTGCTGCGACCGGTAATCGCTGTGTCATGAACGCTCGCCAATTGATATTAGGCCATGTCCGATCGAGCCGAATGGAAGCGCGAATCAGGACAATCGGACGCCGGGCATGTCGCGGCCGGCTTTGTGAAGAATGAGGCCCGCGGCTCGGCCGTCGGGGCCAGTTTCAAAAGTGATCTGCAGGTCAGTCACCCTCGCGAAGAACCTGTCCTCACCTTCGGCAAACAGTTCGAACTTTGGCAGGCCGGTTGGATCGCCGGGCCGATTCTGCGGAAGCTGCGCGACGCCCTGCGCGAAGAGACAGTCGCCGCTTCGGGTGATTTCCAAAACGAGGTGTGCCGTCACTTGATAGCGCCCTATGTAGTTATCGAGAAGCTTCGGATCAATAGGAATCTCCGTGTGCTCCTTTGGCGGCTCGGGATTGGCGAGCGGCGCCTTCGGGTTCAGGAGATGAATCCCGATGTCGTCGACACCGATGTGGGTAAATGCATTGGACAAGACAACGACGCCGATACGCTTCTTCGGATCGTATCCGACGTATGAGCGGAAGCCCCCAGTGCCTCCGTTGTGCACGGCGATCTCCCGGCCATCGGGTGAGTAGATGAACCACGCCAAGCCCATCTCTGTTCGACCGGCGGGACGGCGAGTTTCGAACATGGCGTTCATGGCGGGGGCGAGCGGCGATTCTGTGTACCCGAGGAACGCTTCCAGGAACGTCAGCATGTCATTGGCGGACGAGCGCAGCGCGCCTGCACCGGCAAGCGGCGTGGGCAGGTCCGAGTCGGCGACGGGGACGAGCATCGCGTTGTGACCGGTCGCAATGCGCAGCTTCATGGACGGAGACAGCGTAATTCCCGTGTCAGGCATGCCGAGCGGTTGCGTGATGCGGTTTCGGACCAGGCCCTCATAGTCCGTCCCCGCGCGGTACCCGAGCAGATGCCCGAGCAGCCCTGCGCCCAGGTTTGAATACTCGAATTCGGAACCGGGGTCGCGCGGCAGCGAGTAGCTCGAGAGGAACTCGTACAAATCGTCCACGCCGTAGCCGACGTGAAGACCGTCCGGGTCCTTCCGCCTCGCCATCTTCGCGAAGAGGTTGCCGGGCATGGGTGGGAGCCCGGAGCGGTGCGTGGACAGATCACGCAGCGTGATGGATGTGCCGCTCCGCTCAGGCATCCTGACATGCGCAGGAAGATAGTTGACGGCCGGATCGTCGAGGCCGACCTCTTTGCGGTGCACCATGTCCGCCAGTAGCAGCGACGTGAAGACCTTGGAGACAGATCCGATCTCGAAGATCGTGTCTCCATCGATTGCGCGTGGATCGCCCTTGGCGATGTGGCCATAGGGGACGACCCGGCGACCGCCCGGTTCGATGAGACCCACGACAATGCCCGTCGCTTGCTTCTGTTGATCGACACGCCGTACGAGGATTTCGCGGATGTCGTCGGCGCCTGGAACTGGACGTGATTGGAAAATGTTCGTATTCATAATCTGAAGACACAACTCCACACTGCGCTCCAAAAGACCAGCGGTCCTTTCGGGAGACACACGTCGGCTATCGCGCCGAAGGTTGTTTAGAGGATTGGCCTAGCGAGGACGGGCGGAAAGCAGGCAGTCCTGATGCGCGCCGATCATCGCTTCTTCGGCCGGATTGAATTGGTATTTCATCGCGGACATACCTCCTTTCGTTTTAGGCGCCCGTTAGGAGAGGCGCGGCTGAGAGTCTGCAACAGTATCACGAGCGCTCGAAATGCCGACTCGACAAACAATCCCCCACCGGATCGGCCCAGGTAAACTCCGGCGCGGATCTCCGAGAGAGACCCGATTTGAAGACGGCGCCATGGTGCGTATCCTCGCGTCGCCTCCCCAGGTTCAGTCATCCATGGTTTGGCCGACGGCACTTATACGTAACGTGACAGAGCCAGCGAGAAAGGGAGGTCTCCCAGATGAATCCAGGCTCGAGAGAGATGAATGGTTCTGACCTCTTGGGATTGTTGGAGGACGACGAACTCAAGCTGGCAGCACGCCTTCACGTGCCGGTCCTGATCACGGCCGAGAACGATCGCGCTCGTGCGAACGCAGCCCATTTCCTGCACCTCAACGGAGTCCAGGCGAAAGGTCCTTTCGTGTCGAGTGCCGGGCGTGACACCGATGATGACGTCGCCCTCCGGTGCATGTTCGAAGAAGCCCACGGAGGCACGCTTTTCATCGACGACATCGTCAAGCTGACGACAAAGACTCAGATGGAGCTCTTCGCTCTTCTTGGCGAGAGCCTGGAGCCGCAATCGAGCTCGGAGGCCCAGCCCGCACGCGTCCGCCTCATCACGGGAGCGAGCCGCCACTTCGCTGCTGAACATGCAATCGCTGCGTTCAGCGAACCGCTGTTCTTCCGCTTGAACATGATTCACGTCGATTTGATCAGTGGCCATCTTCGCGCCAGGCATCCTAACCCGTATATTGCGTGAAAGCTGCCGAGCACCAATCGCAGGTGGTCGAACGCCCGCAGACTCCGCCGCTCTTGCCCTGTGCCTGGCGTAGACTCTCAGATATGAGGTGGGCGATTGTTGCCGCGGCATCCTTCGTCGCCGTCGGTGTCGTCGCGGTACCCGTCATCTCTGCGCGTGTGCCATTGGCCGGGTACACGGCGGAGCAAGACGATTCGCCCACGCCCTCGACCGTCGCTCTCGTTGAGACCTGGCCGGACGGGCGCACACATTACGAGCTGACGAGTCCGCGGCGCGCTTCGATGTGGACGGCTGCGTTTCCACGGGTCGCCGGCTACACGCTGCCCGAGGGCCGCAAGCCGGTCTACGCGGTGCAATTCGCGCGCAGGCTCGTCGGCCGCGACATCAACGTCGATATATCGGTGCTGATCGGAGCGGTGGAACGCCCTGCCGTTCCGGTTGCAAGCGTCGTCATCGCGCCGGGGTCTCATGTCGTCGTCGATGCGCTGACCAGGTTCGGCGTGCAACCAGTAACGCTCTCGATGGTGGACATGGTACCGACTACACTGTACCGGCCAACTGTCGTCAGCGTGTCGACACAGATCGAAGTTGCGGCGGTCGAACTACTTGCTGCTCCGTACCCGGGGTATCGCATCACGCTTCTCAACCTCGGCTCGAAAGGCGTGGCAAACGTCCACCTCCAGTCGTATCGTCTCCAGGAGAAGGCGATCAGCGCGCTGAAGCGCACGGACGACGGCCGCGTCCTCATGCAGCCTGGCGACAGCTTCTCGTTCGATTTGCATCTCACCTCTGAGGCCGTGAGTAACGCCGCCGCACCAGGCGCGTGGACGATCCGTCCACTCGATCTCATCGAGTGGACGATCCGTCCACTCGATCTCATCGAATTCGATTCTGTTCGCTGGGACGACGGCACCTATGACGGTGCTTCGCCTTATTCCCGCGTTGACCCGGTGGTCGAAAGCGAATCCGGAGTTCGCCTTCAGCTCCGTCGCGTCATCGATACGCTGCGGGCGGTACTCGCTGAGTCGAGTTCGAGGATGGATCTGTTGAGCACCGCCAGCGAGAGGATCGAAGCGTTGCCCGATGCCGACTCGGATCAACTGGCAGCGGCGAAATCGGCGATGCGCAGCACAAAGAGGACGGTGCGCGCCGATCTCACCTGGCTGGCCGAGAATGCCTCGACGCGAACCGATGTGCGGACGCAGGTGACCTTGCTGCTCCGGCGGTACGAGGCGTGGCTTGCTCGATGGTCTCGCCCGTAACCCGCAGACGTGATCAGCTGCGTCCAGGGGTAATATGCCGGTAACACGGCCTCATTACCGTGTCACCTATGAAGCGAATCGTTGTGATTCTTCTGGCTGCGGCTTTCGGGCTCTGCACAGCGGCGTTTCCCGCGCACGCGCATCATAGCCATCCGATTTTCTACGACCAGTGCAAGACGGTCACGGTCGAGGGGCGCGTCGAACGCGTCGAATGGAAGGATCCACACATTCAGATCTATCTCACGCTGGATGACGGGACGACGTATCGGGTCGAGTGGACCTCACTGCGGGAATTGACCAACAACGGGATCGCCGGCCCCGCACAGGAAGTGTTGCGCTCAGGAGCGCGCGTCGTGGCCATGGGCAATCCGCCACGCGACGGGGCGTACGTGCGCAGCAAATTCCCGGAGCTCAAAGACTACACGCCGGATCCGAAATCGATCGACCTGCTGCTGATTCGCCGTGCGGACGATACGTGGAGCTGGAAGGCGCACGACCCTGCGGAGTGCGCTCGTCAGTAGATCGGCCTTGCGATCTACTTACGGCGTTCTCCGCCGGTGGGCGGCGTAACACGAGCCCGAGGTACGCAATCCGCCGCTCGAGACGGCGGCGCACCGTAGTACATTTCCTTGCCGTCCGGCATCACGATCGTCCGCGATTCGGCCGCGTTGGATCCGTCCTTGAAGCGATAGCCGACAACCGTGATGACGTCACCGGGCTTCAAAGTCTTCTTGTCCCATCCGCAGGCCGCCATGAATGCCGGGCTCGAGCCGCCGACCTTCCACTTTTCGATGGTCCCGTTGTTTTGGACGTCGAGCGCGATCATCACATGCGGATTGGCCCAGGCAAATGCAGTCACGGTTCCCTGTACCGTGACCTGCCTGGTTCGATCGACCGGCCACTCGTGATGCGCGAGCAACGGACTCGCGGCCACGAGCGCTGCGATCACACACAGCGCGAGCGTCCGCTGCGTTCTCATCGTTCCTCCTCAATTCGGAGACGGCTGATTCACGCTATCGATGACCCCTGATCCTTTCCGTCGACTCTGATTGCGCCAACCAGGTTGACGCATCCTTCCGCGCGGCGATCCGCTCGCCGGCCAACGGCATCTTCGGCCCTTGCCTTACGACGTGTCGCTGCTCCTCCGTCGCAAGGGGCTCACGCTGTTGCTTCTCCCCCGCGGCTCGCCTCGCCTACGATGTCGCTGGCATCTATCGCGTGCGCGGCTCGCTCCACGCCGCGCTCCAGGATGCATCAACCTGGCTGGCGCAACAGCCCGCGAGTCAAAGCTAGTGTCACGAGTCAGCAGCACCCGACTGGCTGATGCATTCCGGAGTGCCGCGTGGAGCGAGCCGCGTACGCGAGAGTCGCCAACGGACTCGCAGGCGACGCGAGCGGCGGCGGAGGAGAAACGGCGTGAGTCCCTTGCGACGGGGGAGCTGCGAGTCTCCGCCAGTCCGGCGCCGAAGAGCCCGTTGGCCGGCGAGCGGATCGCGGCACGGAGGAGTGCGTCAGCCAGTTGGGTGCTGGTCGGTGTCACAGGCGGCAGTCATTCGCGGTCGCCAACTCAGTCCGTCGTCGGCGTCTGAACGCTGTCGATGACCAAAACGTCGACCGGACCACGGGTCGACTCGAGCTTCAATCCGAGCTGTTCGTTGAGCACGGTCATCACCGACGAGCCATCAGACGGCGGCAGGTTCGACAGCGCAGCGGCCGGCACGTTGATCCCCATCTTCTGGACAAGTCCCATCAGCGCCTGCATGTCGAGCTTCATGTCGAAGTCATAGCGGCCAGTCAGGCCGGTCTTGTCGCGGACGTACTTGCCGGTGAACTGCGACAGCAGATCCACCAGGATCTTGATCTCCTGACCGTCGCCATGGAGCGACAGGTTCGTCGGACCGCCGGCCAGATTCGGCGCGATCGTGCAGGAGAGGAACTCACCGGGCTTCGGCAGGATCGCGGCCAGGTCACCTTTCGCCAGGGCGTCCGCCCGCTTCGCGTTCAGCTCGTCGACGTTGCTGCAATCAGACTTCGTGGGCTTCAGCTCGGGCCCGAGGCTGCCGTCGCGGTGCGCGAGCACGAGATCGTAGTGCGACATCTCGCGCGGCTCGAAGTGGAACTTCAGCTGGAACCGCTCGATGATCAGATTCTTCAGCAGCGGCAGCAGCTGTTTCTGTCCAAGCGTGCCACCGCTGCTCGCTTTGGCGGTGATGTGATACTTGGTGTTCATCAACTCCTTGTTGCCGCCGACGATCCGGAAGTCTGGCAGCTCCCACGCCGTGCCGATCAGCGCCCACAGCGGCATGTTGGTCGCCGTGAACCGCCCGCCGGGCTGTGGCGCCGCCATCGGAATGATGCTCAACGGATTCGACAAATCCCCTGGCGGGCTCAGTTTGATGGACGCGACCTCGAAGGACGTGGCGGACGTTGCGGCGGCCGACGGTGCACTTGGGGCCTGCGCGGACGCTGCCGTCGACGCGAGCAGGGCCACAAAGGCGAAAGTGCACGTTGAGCGAATGCTGTTCACGACGGGTTCTCCTCTCCGAATCTTCTTCATGTATGACGAATGCGACTGAACGACCATGGCGCCAGGACGCTGGCCATCAGTGGAAGCAGCACTGGAGACAGCATCCAGAAGGCATAGGTCGCCGACACGTCGGCAAGCTGTACACCTGCTGCGCGTAGCAGTATGACCCATGCAGATCCGAATGCCGCTGAGACGAGGACGGCGACACACACCGACTGCAGCGTCAGCAGTCGCTCCGAGAAGACCTTCCAGCAGACATAGAGCGTTGCGAACACAATCAATGGTGCATCGATCCAGCGTGTCATCCAGACGAGCACGTTCAGCAGGAACTCCCACACCACTCGCGACGCGAACCCGCGGTATCCGGTCAACACCAGCGGGACGAGCACGGCTCCGTGGAGCAACACCAGCCATCCCAGGATGGCCAGGCGACGGCGATAGCGTGTGATGAGCGCACCGAGCGCGCCCCACGAAGCCACCAGGATGGCGACCGCGATCGGGGCGACAACCGTCAGCCCGACCTGTTGGTAACCGGTCAACGATCCGATCGCACTTTCGATCGCCCCCTGCCAACTGCGCAGGGGCTGGTAACCCTTCAAAGGCTCGTAGTTCTCGCCGACCGCGATGAACGACAGCGACGCCCACACGCTCACGCCGACCGCGACCAGAGCGACCAGCACGCAGACCGACCGCACGAGCACTTTGAGAGCGGACAACCGCGTGGTACTACACGGCAGTGTCATCTCGAACGCGCTGGCGTACAACCGTCCCGGTTTCCAACGAATACCGAAGGCGTTGCTTCCAAGGATCAGCATCGCCGGCACGGAGATCAGCCCGAACATGACGGGGAGCACGCGGACCAAATTGCCAAAGTGAACGCTGATCGCGAACAACAGAGGGTTCACGACGGCGAAGATCAATCCGATCGCCAGCACTGGAAGTCCTGCGGACTTCAGCTCGAACCATATCTGCGCCCGTGTCACCGACGAAGCGGGACACGGGAACCGGAACAGATTGACCAGCCACTCCGGGTATCCGGCGCCCGACATCCAGGGGGTCGCCGCCGGCGCATCACCGCGACGCTGCCGCGCCACTCCGGCGACCGTCACGCCGAACGACACCAGCCCAATCGCGGCGACCAGCGCGTAGTCGGTGAGCGGAACGTTGAATATCGTCGGGGCAGCGAATCGTCGATGAGCGGCAAACGCCGTCCAGGCCAGGCCGGCCACCGCGCTTCCCAGCACGGTCACCACCCTGCTGGGGATCGCCCAGTTCGTCGGCGCCTGTACCAGGTTGATGGCCGCGATCCAGGCGGCGAAGGGCAGCGGGAACGGATAGCCGGAGATCACCCGCACGAGAAGCGCCGACAGGAGGTATGACGCAACCGGCATCGCCACCTGGTACGCCATCGGGACGCCGACCAGTACCGCCGTCCGAACCGGACGGGTGTAATGGAGAGAAAACGGAAAGCCGGCTCGTGCGCCATTGAGCCTGGGAATGGAGAACCAACCCGTGATGTTCGGCAGGACGATGGCGAGGAAGGCGGCGAATGTGACGAAGTCTTTGATCGTCTTGTTCGGTGCAGCGGCGGCAAACACCACCAGTACTGCCAGCCCTCCGATGATCGCCAGAGCCAGCTTCCACGCGGCCTCGAAGCGCGTCAGCCGCCAGTTCTCCCACAACATGGCGACGATGGGTGACCGGAGCGTCATGCCTCTGGACCTTTGGCCGAACGATCTCGACAGGTGGTTGACGTCGACTACAGTGTCTGCCATCGCGACCCTCACGTATGGCGAATGCGATTGAGCGACCAGGGCGCCATGACGGTGGCCATCGGCGGCAGCAGCACGGGCCATAGCATCCAGACGGCATCCGTTGTGGGCATCCCGGCGAGTTGCACGCCGGCCGCCTGCAGTACGGTCACCCACGCCGCGCCAAATGCCGCGAAGACGAGAACGGCGACACACGCCGAGCGCCGCGTCAGCAGTCGCTCCGCGAATGTTCTCCACGCGAAGTAGAGCGTGGCGAGCAGGATCGCCGCCGCGGCGATCCACTTTGTCGCTATGAGAATCGCGTGCAACACGAACGGCGATCCGATCCCGCGTTGCACCGCGAGCGCCAGCAGGACGAGCACCAGGCCATGGAGCAATAGCGACCAGCCTGCGATGTTCAGGCGACGGGCGTAGCGCGCCCGCAGCGCCGGGTGCGCGGCGCGCAGAGCGACCATGACCCCCACCCCGATCGCCATGACGAATGCCAGCGCCAGCAGCTCGTACGCGCTCAGCGCGCCGACGGCGCCTTCGATCGCGCGCATCCACCCGCTCAAAGGCGAGCGGCCTTCTTCTATGAGCGTGTCGTCGTCGAGGACGTCGAACGGCATGAAAGACGCTGATGTCCAGACGCTCGTGCCAACCGAAACGAGCGCGGCCAGCAGGCAGACCGAGCGCACCACCACTTTAAGGCCAGCTATCCGCGCGGTGCCGTTCGGCTGGGCCGCCTCGAAGACGCTGGCGTACCTGCGGCCTTGTCTGGTGCGAATGCCGAAGGCGTTGCCCCCGAAGAGCAGCACAGCCGGCACTGAGAACATCGCCACGACCACCGCGACAACTCGGGTGGCCGGTCGGGTGTAGGACCCGGAGAGCATGACATCGATGTGAGGGGTAACCACGAACAACAGCGGAATCACGATCGCGAGCGCCACTCCGATCGTCAACACCGCCAGTCCACTGGACCTCAGGTCGAACCATATCTGCGCCCGCGTCGCCGAGGACGTGGGACACGGGAACCGGAACAGGCCGGCGAACCAGTTCGAGAATCCCCCCGCTGTCACCGTCCGGGGTACCGCCGCCCGTGCGTCGCCGCGACGCTGACGCGCGACGCCGGCGACAGTCAGACCGAACGATGCCACGCCGATCGCCGCCAGCAGGGCGTAGTCGCCGATCGAAAGGTCGAACCGCGCCGGCCACTCCCGCGCGCGCCACACGGCCAGCGCTGTGAACCCGAGGCCGAGTGTCAGCGATCCGACCCACTGGGCCACCTTGTTACTGGTTCCCCATTGCACGGCCCACTGGGCGAGGTGAAAGGCGGCGACCAAGGCAGCCAGCGGCAGTGACAAGAATGGATAGCCGAAGGCCGCTCGCAGGACGAGCGCCGCCACGATGTAGACCGCCACGGCCGACGCCGCGTTGTACGCCATCGGAGCGCCAACCAGGACGAACGTCCGGACCGGACGCGTGTAGAGGAAGTAGAACGGATAGCCGGGCCGGTACCCGTCCATGAATCGCCCGCCATTGAGCTTCGCGACCGATAGCCACAGTGGCGCATGCGTCATCACGAGAAGAGTGAGCGCGACCCTCGCAGCGCCGTCATCGATCGACCCGAATGCCGCGGCCACAGCCGGCACGGCTGCGCCCAGAACGATCCCTAACACGAGCCGCTGAGCGGCCTCGACTCGTGTGACCCTCCAGTTCTCCCACAGCATGGCGACGACGAGTGAGCGCATGGCAGTCTCTCCTTCGCGCGTTCCGGGCAGCATCTCTTGGCGCGTCCCGCGCTATGCAGCCTCCACGGGCTGGCGAGTACGGCCGGCGCGGGCCAGGAAGATCTCTTCGAGCGTCGCGTCGCGCGATTCGACGATCTCGCCTCGGTGCGTAAGGACCGACAGACGGAACTCCTCGGACGGTCCGCTGTGGACGACGCTCCACATGCGCCCGCCACCCTCCATCGTCAGTGCGGACTCGAGGACGGGCGGACGATCGAAGGGTTCGACGAACCGTACCCGGCTGCGCCGGTATCGGCGCCGCACGTCATCGAGCGCGCCCTTCAGCATCACGCGGCCTTCGTGCATCATCGTCACGTGGTCCGACATCCGCTCCACTTCGTCGAGGAGATGTGACGAGAAGATCACCGTCCGCCCGTCATCGGCCACGGTCCGGACGATCGCATCGAGAATGTCGCGGCGCACGACCGCATCGAGGCCGGAGGAAGGCTCGTCGAGAATCAGGAGTTCGGGACGATGGGCCACTGCTACCAGCAAACCGGCCTGGGCGCGCATGCCTTTCGACAGCTCTTTGATCTTCTTGGAGGGATCCAACGCGAAGGTCTCTAGCAACTCGCGCGCATACGAGGCGTCCCATGTTGGATGGAACGCTTGTGTGTAGTTCATCAACTCGTCGATGCGCATCCACTCCGGCAGCTCCCGCTCCTCGGAGAGGTAGCCGACACGGCTCAGCACGCCGACAGGATCGCGAACCGGATCACGATCGAACACGCGCACGGATCCCGACTGCGGGCGCAGCAGACCGAGCAGGTGCTTGATCAGCGTCGTCTTGCCCGCGCCGTTGGCGCCTACGAGGCCGTACACCTGACCGGCGGTGGCGCGGAAGGACACACGATCGAGAGCGGCCTTCTGGCCGAAGGATCGCGAGAGGTCGTTGATGTCGGCGACGGTCTGTTCCATGCCTATCTCTCCACTTTCGATGGTTCGGTGTTGACCTCAGCATCCATGGCCGCCTTGCGTTCGCGCACCATCCGCAGGATGTCGTCGGCGGTGAAGTTCAACTGATGGGCCTCGGCCAGCAGGACGTCGATGCGGTGCTCGATGATGCGGCGCCGCTCCCGGAGTGCCAGCTGCGGACGCGCTTCCGATACAAACGAGCCCGAGCCGCGGCGCTTGTGAATGACGCCCGAGATCTCCAGTTCGCCGTACGCCTTCACAATCGTGTTTGGCGTCACCTTCAGCTGGAGCGCCAGCGTCCGGATGGGCGGAAGCTCTTCGCCAGCCTTAAGCAGCCCTGACGCCACCAAGTACTTGACCTGGTTGACGATCTGCCGATAAATCGGCACGCCGTGGGTCAGGTCGATGGTGATGTCCATAGCGAAGGCTGGCGTCGCGCAAAGTTCAAGTGTATGGGTATACTGATACACAATTGAGCGGCCGTCAAGTCGTCGTTCGCGTTCCACCCTCACCCCTCCTCGTCACCCTGCATCCATTTGCGAGTTCGGCGGCAACTAACAACGAAGGAGATCGGGAATGACGAACATGATGCCAACTCGAACGGTGGCCTGGCTCTCCTGTGCTGCGCCGCTGGTGATGCTCGCTGGCCTGCTCGGCGCGCCTTCCGTTGCACGCGGGCAGACTGCCGAGGAGATCGTCGCGGCGAACATCACTGCATCCGGTGGCGAAAAGGCGATTGCGCGGATCGAGAACTTCACGAGCAAGGGCCGCGTCACGATCGAGAGCTCTTTCTTCGGAAAGCTCGAAGGCACGCTCGAGATGGTCCGCGTGCCGGGTCGCGGGTACTACGAGCACGTCGTGCTCGGCCCGATCGAACAGACCAAAGGCTGGGACGGCACCCGCGGATGGGAGATGGGGCCCAACGGCCTCAGGACGCTCGAAGGCTTCGAACTCGACGTCATGAGGGTGCAGTCGTTCGTGAACCCGTTCGTCGCGCAGCGGACACTTGCGCCGCCAGGCCTGCGAATCGAGCGGCTCGACGATGCGCAGGTGGGTGGCAGGCCGCAGTACGTGCTTCTCGTCAAGACCGCGAACGGGCCGCCTGCAACCGTGTTCATCGATCGCGACACGAAACTCGTGACGCGCACCACCATGACTGTCTCGCTCCCGAACGTCGGCGAGGCGTCGTTCGTAACCGATGTCGGCGGCTACAAGCCGGTCGCCGGTGTGACGATGTCGACCACGATGACGCAGGTGGCTGAGGGGATCGCGACGACGAACGTGACACTCGACGACACGTCGGTCAACACGACCGTGGACGCGAAGATCTTCGCGGCGCGGTGAGAAGAGGTTGGACATGCACTTCGAGGGTGAGTTCCTCGTCTGGGCGGCTCTCGCGGTTTTCATTCCGCTGGCCCTTGCCGCGATCATCCCCGGCGTCTACCGCACGTTGACCGAGTACCGCTCGCGCAGCAGGGCGCTCGACGTGCTGCGAGTGTACGCGGAGAAGGGTCAGGAGCCACCCGCTTCGGTGACCAGCGCGATCGCTGCCTTCGCGTCGCCCAGCGCGCCCTTCATCAATGCCGCGCCCGCGCCGGCGGGTGCCTTTTCGAAACCGACGCGTGAAAACCACCTGGCTCACGTTGCGGGCAGCGTGGTGTGCGGACTGGGAGCGGCATGGATCGCCTGGTGGCGGATGCCGGCCAACGGCGAGCCCGGGGCACTCGTGATCTGGATGGTGGTCATCGCGATCTTCTTCGCCGGCTCGGTCGCGGCGCGCCTCGTCGGGGTGTTCACCACGCCGAGCGGCCGGCTCCGCGATGACCGATGACGACAGCGCGCTCATCGACCAGATTCGGGACGGATCGGAGCGCGCGTTCAACGTCCTGATCGATCGCCATCAGCAGGCAGTGCGCGGTTTTCTGCGCCGCCTGCTGGCCGACGCATCGGACGCTGACGACTTGGCACAGGAGACGTTCATGGTGGCGTGGACACGGCCGGGGTCCTATCGGGGCGATGCGAGCGTACGGTCCTGGTTGTGCGCAATCGCCTGGCGGAAAGCCCGAGACGCGCAGCGAACCTGGTTCCGTCGTCGTGTGCGCGAAGCGACGTGGGCCGGAGAGGTTGAGCAGATCGCTGCCGCTCCTTCTCCCGAGTCGGCCCTCGTCTCCCGCGCGCTCGCCGCGCTGCCCATGGAACAGCGTGCCGCCGTCATTCTGTGCCTGATTCAGGATTTCTCCCACACGGAAGCAGCCGGGATTCTCGGAACGCCGCTCGGTACCGTGAAATCTCACGTCGCACGCGGCAAGGCGCGCTTGCTTGCCGTACTCGGAGGCGAGGCTTGACCGAGGACCGAATGGCCGAGGACGAAGCGAGGCTGGTGCAGCTGCTCCGCGGCGATCTGCCGCCGGCGCGCGATCCGCTGTTCCGCATCGATGTCCTCGCACGCCTCGAGCGCCGACGGTTTCGACGGCAGCTCGCGGTGGCGCTCACGTTCGGTGCAGTGTCCGCCCTGCGCAGCGTCGTGTCGCCGCTGCTCGATCGCGTGACGCAGACCGTTTCTCGAGTGTTCGTCGACTGACGCGATGCAATGATTAGACGCTGTCGGGACGCTCCGGCCACGTCGGGCGAAGAGGAATGACCAGCGCTCCAAAGCTCTCGAGATCGGAAACGGGCGCAGCTGCATGCAGGCAGAATTCTCGCGCCGGCCCAAGCACCATCTGGCGCATCCACAACGCGCCTTGCACGCCATCGACGACGGGAGCGAGCTGAGCGAACAGCTCGCCATAGGGCATCCCCTCGGGCTTTGTGAACCAGTGCGCGTACTGCGGCCGGCGCAGCACGGTCCCGGACTTCAAACCGTAGATGCCTGCGGCGCCACCCGCGGCGACCGAGGCTGCGAGGTCATGCGGATGCGCTCGACTGCTGGAGACCGCAGCCTCATTCAACAGACCGAGCGCAGCGAAGTCCTGCACCAGATACCAGTCTTCGTACGCCTCACTACCAGCGGTCCACGGCGCGTTCGAAAGACCAACGCTGAACGAGTCGATGAAACCTGGCGACGGCGAGGCCCCGAGCGCGGCATGAAAGCCCCGTTGACGGTCCTCGTAGTCGCCCGCTGTGACCTCGGGCCGTTTCCAATGCCAGAACACATAGGCCAGCAACGGTTGCCTCCGATTCCAGGTGCATCAATGCACGTGTCCAGGTGGGATGGCAGGCTGTTAGGATTTGCCTGAACCAGTCTACAGGGTCATCGTGAACACGATGCGCACGCTGATAGCCCTCGCGCTGCTCTTCACGGCCGTCATGGCGATCGGCCCCGAATCGAGCCGCGCGCAATCACAGACCGCCTCCGACCTCGCATTCCAGGTCGCCTCCATTCGACCTCATCAGCCGGATCCCAACGATGATCGACTGCTTCGATCCGGCGGGCCGTAAGATGGCGGCGGAGAACGCCCGTGCGACGGGACGAGCCGCGTGCGGCGTCCGCGACACGCAGGACAGTTATGCGTCCGCCAGCGTGAGAATCACCGACCTGCTTCCGATCCTTTCCTCGGTCACCGGCCGACTGGTTCTCGATCGCACAGGCATAGAGGGCCGATTCGAGGTGGAACTGAAATGGGCATCGGCGTCGACCACGCAAGACGCGAAGACCGATGCGGTTTCCATCTTCACAGCGGTTCGAGAACAACTCGGCTTGACGCTCGAGAGTGCCACTGAAGCCCTCGATACGGTGGTCATCGATCGCATCGATCGGCCGACTGCAAACTGATGACGATTCGCCGCTCTGCTATCCTTCATTCCTCGCAGCCGTTAACGGGGACACGAGAGCGGGGACTGACCTGATGGAGGAACGTGCGGTTACGCGACGAGAGCGTGCGACGACGGCTTAGGCGCGCGGCCCTGGTGGCCACCGCGGTGCTGATCGTCATCGGGATTGTCATGGTTGGGGCTGAGCTCGTCGCCATCGCCGTTCTGACGGTTCAGGACGGGGAGTACATCAGCGCCAAAACCCGGTTTGAACGGCGGACGAATGCGTTCGTGACCGATCTCATCGGCACGCGCAGCGAGTGCAGGTACATCGACACACTCTATCCGCATCCGTACCTGGGGTTCGTCCATCACGGAAACCCGCCCTGCGGCTTGACGGTCAACAACATCGGCCTGTTCGGACCCGATTTCCCCTTCGTCCACAGAACCGATCGGTACGTGGTCCTCGTGACGGGAGGTTCGGTCGCCTCTCAGTTCGCGGAACCGTTCGGCGGCCAGGGGCCGTATCTCGAACGTCTGCTCAACGAGCGGTATCAGAGCCCGACCGGCATGCCGTTCCTGGTGCTCGACGGCGGCGACGGTGCGTGGAAGCAGCCGCAGCAACTCATTCTCTTCGAAATGTACGTCGACGCCGTGGACGCGGTCGTGACACTCGACGGTTTCAATGAGGCCAGTTACATCGGATCGCCCCATCGATTCGAGTACCCCGCCGCGAACTTCCAGTCAGCCAACCCGCTCGCCACGCAGTCGTTTCCAGAGCTGCTGCTTCGCTATATGGTCGGACGTGCAGAGGGAGTCATCGTCGCGAACCCGCTGCTCTCGCGGTCGCACGCGGCCTTCGCGCTCATCTCATCGCTCGACAATGTGCTCCGGAAGCGCGCGGCGTCGAAGCCTAAACAGACGACATCGATCGACAGTATCTTCGCGCTGCCGGCCGAATGGTCTTCCGCCGATCGGACCGAGTGGGCGATTCGTCAATACGAGAAATATGTGCGGGCGATGAACGCGATCGGTCGCGATCACGGCGTGCGGGCAGCGCATTTCATTCAGCCCGTGCCGGGCATCGGAAAGCCGCTCACCGAAGACGAGCGCAGAGCGGCCGGGGGAATCAACGAGTACGCGGAGAAGTATCGCTGGATGACGGACCGTCTGTTGGCGCTGCGCCACCAGGGCATCGAGGTGTTCAGCCTCCTCGACGTGTTCGAAGGACACGCCGAACGGCTGTATCTCGACGACATCCATCTGATTCGAAATCCCGACGGATCGAGCCCTGGCTACCGCATGATGAGCGAGCGGATGGCCATGGATCTCGGAGCGGCGTGGAAGTTGAAGCCGCGCAATTCAGGACATCTTCAGTAGCCGCATGCAGCGTTGGGCGACAGTTCGGCGCTCCTCTGCGCGGGGCTGCTGACATTGCCCTGCCGATCCTCGAGGCGCAGAACAATGGTCATCGTCACGGTGCCGTTCGACGACACCGTGCCGCCCGAGAGGAACGCACACGTCGTTTCGGGGATGAACGCGGGCATGCCATCGGGTGTCTCGAGGCTCACATCCTTGCCGGCGACCGACAGCGTCCATTTGTATTTGGCGACGAACCCGGCAGACGCGCTGGCATCGAGCGTACAATCCACGGCGCCTCCCGCGGTCACGATCGCGCAGGCATCGCCGCCTTTCGAGGCCGACGTGACCGTAAACCGTGGATCGAGCGAGGGTGGCAAGATGGTCAGGTCGGCCCGCACGGTGACATCCAGGTATCTGGCGAGGATGGCCACGGTCTTCCGCTCGTTCACGGTTGGCGTGTCGATGGTGAACGTGCTGGTCGTTTCCCCCGCGGCGATCGAAACATTCGTTGGTACTTTCGCGAGATCCGGGTCGCTGCTCTCGATTCTGATTGAAGTGTTGGCAGGCGCCGGGGCGGTCAATTTCAGGGTCGCTGTCGGCTTCTGCTGCCCGGTCACTGTCGACGCACTCAACGTGATCGACTCGAGAGCGACGGCTACTGGCGTCGGAGTTGGCGTGGGCGTGGGTGTCGGCGTTGGTGTTGGCGTCGGAGTCGGCGAGGTCGGAGGCGTATCGTTGCCGCACGCGCCGACGGCGATCAGACTCAACACCAGCAGGAAAACATGCACCAGTCCGTTGTGCCGCACGATTCCTCCAGACTCGCGTACGCGTTCGTCGCAGCAACTCTAAACCAACTCCGCTGTATTCGCGTAACTGTTACAACGGGGTTGCACGGATAATCGGGATCAGAAAGCCCGGATCCTCAGAAGCGTGTTGCAGGGAGTGACTTGGAGGCGGCGCGGCGTCCCGACGCCTACCATGCAGTTGGACATCGTTCGCACGCACCGTACAGCGGCCCGCTGGCAAGCCGGTTGCGGAGCTCCCGGAACGACACCGCATTCCAGGCCTCGACGACGTCACTGACGTCGGTGAGGCGGATTTCATCGTGACCGGGGGTGTGCGTCAGATAACAGCACGGCGACACGCGTAGGAACACGTGGTTCGCATACAGGTTGTTGTAGACGGCGCGGCAGCGAAACGGCGCCTGCCGTCCCAGCGGGTTCGACGCGTCTTTCAACGTGTCGGCGAAAACCGGATCGGGATTCGCCTCACCGCGCAACGGACGGACTGAAAGCGGGTATGTGCTCTCGGCGGCAGCGCGGGCGCTCGCCTCCCGCTTCGCATCCGCACGCGAGATGAGTACCGGCGTGGACGCGGCGAGCTGCTGCGTGAACGCTTCAGGAAAGATCGGGCTCGACCAGGTGTCGGGTTCACCCTGCACCGGGACGGCCGATGCCTGCATCGCCGAGATGGCATTGGTGCGCAAACGCTCGAAGTCGGGATGCAGGTAGGGCGGCAGGTCGTGGTAGTTGAGACCGCGCACGAGATTTCCCTGCGGGAGCAGCGTGCGCAGGTACATGGACGTCGCACCGATGTCGTTTCCAAGCTCGATGAACGCCGGAATCTCTTCGATGTTCTGCCGCGTCACCACCATCGTCACGCTGACCGCCACCGGCTTGGTGGTGATCTTTCCGGCGGCGAGCAGGCGCAGGTTCTCGACGACCTTCGGGAACTCGTCCGGCGGGAATCCCATCACAGTGTGGTGGGTTTCGGGAGTGGCGGCGTTGAGACTGCACGAAATCGAGCTCAGATGCAGCTGGTCGAGGCGGTCGAGCCACTTCGACAGATAGACACCGTTGGTGATCGTGTACGACGCCGCCCTTCGATCGAGATACTCCGCAAGCCGATCGGCGATGTCCCCGAGTTGCGGATGCGATAACGGCTCGCCGTGGCCGACCAGGCCGACGTACACGGCGGTGCGCAGGACCGGTGCGAACTGATCCAGTTGCTCGAGCGTGAGCTGTTTGCGGCCGTCGAGCCACGACGTGCAGAACGTGCAGCGTGCGTTGCACACATCCGAGATCGGCAACGAGACGCTCCACGGCAGGCTGGTGAGCTCGATGCAGCCATGCGCCCATTCCCAGATGTTGAGGACGAAATTGTGGAGGAGGCGGTCCTGCGGAAAGAGGCCCGTCACCTGCTCCAGCGTCGCCGAGGCGATCTCGGTCTCGACGCGAGCGAGCTGCTCTTTCGTGATGCGCGGGTGTCCTTTGCGGGCGAGAAGGCGGTAGGTGTACTCGAGCGGACCGCGCAGTCGACTCTGGCGAAGTCGTTGATTCGAGGCGACCAGTTTCTCGATGCGGGCGTCGCGCTCCTTGACCTGTTCCTCGAGTTGCTGCTTCTTGATCTTCAGCGTCGCAACGCGTTCGCGCAGCCGCTGGACGTCCACCGTCAGCGCGTCGACGTCAGCAGCCGGCGTGTGTCGTTCAGCCATGGTTGCGCCACGATCTGTGGCGCGCGACGCGCACTGTCACCATCAGTCCCGAGTCTACCAGCATCAGGAGGAATATTTCACGAACGGGCTTCCTGTATGCTGGTCGGCCGTCGCCTTCCATGGCGCACATCGAGCTTGTTCCGACGCTGGCCACAATGGCCGAAATCTACCGGCTGCCGCGTGAAGGCGGAGCGGCCTCGCCTCGCTTCAAGCGCTACGTCGAGCAGATTCCTCGCGCGTATGCGCTCGCTGCGTACAACCCGATGGCCGGTCCTCACGCGCTCGAGACCGTCGAGCAATTGCTCGCCCTCGATGCAGAGGCGGTCGCGTTGGAGGCTGCCAGCGATGTGGCGACTCAGTGCCACTATCCCGGCGCGATCACACTTTCCGTCGTCCTGTGTGCACCGGGAGCGTGGACCAGCCGGCTTGCCACCGAAATCCAGCACCGCACCACCGGGAGGCCGCCATCCGGCCACGGCCTTGTGATGCACTGGACCCGTGAGACGCCGACACGCGAGCAGATTCGTCGAGAGGCGATCGCCGAGGCGGTGCGCGTGATGACGGTCGCCGTGCTCGGGCGTCGCGAGTCGGTCGCGAGCGTGCTCCATCGGGAAGGGTTGGCGTACGCGCTGGGCGGGAATCCCTATGGTCCGATGACATCCGACGACGAGCACGCAGTGCGCGATGCGCTGGAGGTCCTCGGAGCAAGCGACGCAATCGGCGACATGACAGCGGTCCTCTACGGAGACGAGGCGGCGGCCGCTCTGGGCTGGGCGTCTGCCGGAATTCGCGAGCATGGAGGATATCGGTGGGCGATTCACCAGGCCGAGCGTCAGATCAAAGACCTGGGCGCCCCGTCAGCGCTCCGCGCGATCGCCGCGTGAGACACCTGGTGGGCCACCTGAAGGTGGCCCTACGTACGGATGGGCCACCTGCGGTGGCCGCTGCGTACGGATCGATCCAGTGCATCCAATCGAACGCTCGCTTCCGTCCTTACTGATACACGGCCGGTCGGGCCGGGCAGGAGGTCTTCAATGATCGACGGTGGTGCGCTGGCCGTTGGGTTGTTCCTGACCGTGGTGTCATCGGTGGCGATTGTCGCTGTGTTCAAGTACATGAGCGCCCGCGACCAGATGCGTCACGAGCTGATCCTCAAGCTCCTCGAGAGTGGCCACGCCATCGATTCGGCGACTCTCGACAAGCTGCTCTCCTCTCATCGACCGCCGGCAGCACCGGATCAGCCGACGGGTCCACCAGACCCCCGAGACGCGGCTCGCAACGCCGGGTTCATCTTCTTCCTGCTGGGATTCTTCACGCTCGCGTTCGCGGTCACACGTTCGGCGGGAGTGTCCTTCCCCATCGCCGCGCTCGGTCTGCTGCCGCTGGTCCTGGCCTTTGGGGCGTGGGCCGCGGGCGAGCGCGAGTTCCGTGACGGCACGCTGGCCACGTTCACGAACGGACGCGACCCGCGCGAGGCGCACCAATCCGCCGGGTTCGTGTTCTTCCTGATCGGGTACGGAACGATCTTCGCCGGAATGGTCCGCGCCACGGGGCTTTCGTACCCGCTGATCGGCCTTGGCCTCCTGCCAATCCTCATGGCATTCCTCGTGTGGTCCGCCGGCGAGAGGCAGTATCGCGCGGGGCTGCTGGGCGACGGAGCGTCGCGCCCGCCGAATCGCGCGTAGCTCGATGCGATGACGAGCCCCCGAAACCTCGCCTCGCTCGACGAGGCGATGGTGGTGGCCCTGGCCAGGATCGGAGATCAGCCCGCGTTCGAGGAGCTGGTCCGGCGTCGCCAATCGTGGTTGCGGAATATCCTGCGACGACTCTGCGGAGACGCCGCACTGGCCGACGATCTCGCACAGCAGGCGTTTCTATCGGCGTGGCGCGGCATCGGCCGCTTGCGATCGAGCCAGGCGTTCGGAGCGTGGCTCAAGCGGCTGGCGGTGCATGTCTGGCTGGATCACGTTCGACGGCACGACCCGCTCGATCGATTGGATCCCGAAAGCGATGATGCCATCGAGACGACGCGCGAACCCGTGGCGCCGGTCGCGATGGAATCGGGCATCGATCTCGACCGTGCTCTTGCCACGCTCGCACCGCACGTCCGGCTGTGCATCGTGCTGTCGTACGCGGACGGGATGAGTCACTCGGAGATCGTCGACGTGACGGGATTTCCCATCGGCACGATCAAATCGCACATCCGTCGCGGTCTCGAACAATTACGCCGGGTCCTTGCGGCCAGACCGGGATCGGCGGCATGAATACTGGGAGCCTTCCATGACATCCGGCGTCGAAGACCAGCTGCGGGCACTTTTCACGAGGGCGGAGCACGACCTGCCCGCGGAGGCATTCACCATCGACGTGATGGCTCGCGTGCGCGCGCATCGTCAGCGCACCAGAGCGCTGCAAGCGTCCGCGGTCCTGATCACCGTTGTCATTCTGTGGCTGCTGACGCCCGACATCGCTCGCGGCACAGTGGCCGCGGCAGGCGTCCCGGGCGCGGTGCTCATGCTCGCACGCCAATCCGTGCGGACGCTGTCTGAGTCCTCGCTGGTCAGCGTGG
Organism: Vicinamibacterales bacterium; assembly: GCA_036407095.1. Taxonomy (GTDB): domain Bacteria; phylum Acidobacteriota; class Vicinamibacteria; order Vicinamibacterales; family UBA2999; genus Gp6-AA40. Next base: position 59,307 of record DASWZV010000160.1, read on the forward strand.
TCTATCTCTATGGCGGTGTATTCGCGGGCTACCTGCTGTTGAAGGTGGTGCACCAGTTCCGTGTCAGATGGGCCTAGCCACAAAGACACAGCTGTTCCTCCGGTTCTCCTCGTCCTCAGTGGCGGTTGAGAGCGATCAACGAAGGTGATTGAGTGAACAGGAAGCCATGAACCTGACCTGATTCGCTGAACATCCCCACGATGTCTCCACGGTCGTTGAGTCTCACGGGCTCGATGCCGGTCGCGTTGGAAGCCTCGATCCGCGTGATCGCACCCTTTGCGTTTCGAAGATAGCCGTGTCCGACGCTGTCGGCATCGGAATATGTACCGACGATCTCCCCGCGATTATTGATGCCGGACACGTAGGTTGCTGTCGCACCGGGGACGTCGATCAGCGTGACGTCTCCGTGGTCGATCAGGAACCCGTGATTGACGCCCTGGATCTGACACGTGCCGACAACCTGGCCGCGGTCGTTGATGCCCATAGACTCTCGTCCCCGGCCGGCGAGGAGGACACCAGGAATATCCAAGAACGTGAAGTTCCCGTCCTGCCACAGAAACGCCCGCGCGAGTGCGAAGATATCTTCTCGTGAATGGCCGACAATCTGCCCGCGGTTGTTGATGCCATGGAAGTATGTGATGTCTGCGTCGGGTGCATCGATCTGCGTCGGATCACCACCTTTATTCCATAGCAGCCCGTGAATCTCTGACCCATTCGTCACACCAAAGCCGACGATGTCGCCTCCATCGTTGATGCCCAGCGGGACGGTGTGCACGCCTGGAACTTCCAGCGCGGTGAACGCGCCGTTGCGGAAGACGTAGCCGTGTACGAGTGGCCGCGCGTCAGTGAAGGAGCCAACGATCTCGCCGCGCTTGTTGATCCCGACGGCATCCGTGTACGTGGTGGCGCCTGGAGCGTCGACCTGCGAGACAACCGACGCAGGATCGGCCCACGTCCGCACACTGAGAAAAGCCAGAACAGCCGTCAGAAAGAACGTCGCGAATCGCATGGTGTCAGCCTCCCTGCCACGCCTGATGTCATGCGCCGCGAGATGCCGCGGCGCACCCGCAAATCAGCTTCGTAAATCAGCTTCGTGCCTGACACATTTCTCGAATGAAATGCGGATGGGCACGAATGCTGTCGGCGACTTGGGGGCACGTTCTGTACCGGTAATCGCCTGATGCGTTGAGAGTCCCGCAGCGTCGACTCGCAGTGGACGTGCGTGGGTGTGCGAAGTGTTCCTATCGTTTGCGCGGGAACGGAGGGGAACGGAGGAAACGGATCTCCGTCCCCTTCGCTTGACATCGCCTCAGCGGGCGCGTCGCGATCCTTCAGTACCCAATGCCCGACCGTTGACTGGCGAGGGCGTACAATTGGATCAGCAATTGAATGCGAGGTGATCGATGGACAAGGTCACACCGCTGACTGAATACGGCGCACCGATCGATCCGCAGCTGATGGTCACGCCGCCCGAGGCCACCGAGCTGGAGCTCGAGCCTGGGCATCCGGGACTTGGGGACGAGGGGTATATCGAGCGGCGCAAGGCGCTCTTCGCGCTCTGCCGGCACAACCGCCTGGAACGTCTCGGCCCCCCGCTCATCGAGTACACCGCTGAAGAAACCCGCATCTGGCGCGAAGTCTGTCCGCGGCTGCACGAGCTGCACGATCAGCACGCGTGCGCGATGTATCTGACGGCCAAGCGCGAGCTGGCGATCACCGAAACCGAGATCCCGCAGCTCCGACTGTTGAGCGAGCGGGTGACGCAGGAAACCGACATGCACCTGGTCCCTGCGGAAGGGGCGCTTCCCTATCGCATCTTCTATCAATACATCGGTGAGCGCGGCTTCCCCGTGACGCAGTTCATCCGGCACGGATCGCATCCGGAGTTCACGCCCGAGCCCGACATGATTCACGACTGCCTCGGCCACGTGCCGCCGCTGATGCACCACGACTACGCCGAGCTGCTCACGCTGATCGGTCGCGCGGTGTCAGCCACGGATCGCGGCGAACACGTGCTCGCGCTCAAGCGATTCAGCTGGTTCAGTATCGAGTTCGGATTGATTGAGGAAGCGGGCGAGACGAAAGTCTTTGGCAGCGGGATCCTCTCATCGACGCGCGAGATTCCGTATTCGCTCTTTTCCTCGGACGTCACGCGCGAACCGTTCATCACGTCGACCGTGATCGAGACCGACTACGACCCGTCACGCATGCAGGATCACCTGTTCATCGCGCCGTCGTTCGAGTTCCTGCGAAGGGAGCTCGAGGCGCTAGTGCAGCGTCTGGGCATTCCCATCTAGATCGGGACTATCGCAGTCGCGCTTTCTCGAGTAGCGCCAGCACCGCGTCGAAATCCGGGATAAACGGCCGCTCGTCATCAGGGAGTGGCACGGACCGATGAGCGGCCAATGCTGCCTTCCGACCGAGCGCGCATGCGGCCGGGGTCACGCCGTTCCAAGTCGCATTCACATCCGCTCGCGCCTGGATCAGCAGGGCAACGGCGCCGCTGTTGCCACCGCAGGCGGCATGCCAGAGCGCGTCGGTCACTACACTGACGGGACTGCCGGCCGTCAGCAGCACGGCCGTGACCTCTGGCGGTGCGAAAGCCGCCGATCGAAGCGGCGTCTGACCGTCGTCGTTGACGGCCAGTGGATTGCTACCCGCATCGAGGAGCATGCGTGCCGCGGCCGCTGAACGGACCAGCATCAGCGGGGTCGTCTTGAGGCCGTAGTACTCTCCGCTGTACTCTCCGTTCGGATCGGCACCGATATCGAGCAGCATCCTCACAACGTCGACATCGTCGCCCTGGAGAGCCTTTCGAAGAAGTTCCGCACGCTCGGCCTCTGACGGAGACCATCCGCTCGCAAGCAGCTCTTGCAGTGTCTGCGTATCGATCCGCACCCAGCGCTGTGATCGTGTGACCTGGTCGATGGCACGCTCGAACTCGCGTAGTGCATGCGGTGCGCCGAGATAATCCTCGACACGTTTCGAACGCCCGTCCGCCACGATCGTCACTATCGTCGTTTGCAGCTCGGTGACAATCGTCTGCGTGCCGTCGGGGTTGTCGATCGCTTTGTACTCGTCGCGAAGATCGAAAAACCGGATCTGCTGCGCACGGTCGAGCAATTCGGAGACGCGAGATGCGGCAATTCGAGCGCTCGCCTGTCCGACGACGCGGACGTAGTCTTTTCCAACGTAGGTGATGTTCCCTCTCGCGTCGACGCTGACGGAGTAGACAGGACAGAAGCTTGGGCAAAGCGTGCGCTCGAGCGTGATCCGCGCGTCGCCGGGCACGGAGCCGCCTTGCTCGGCAAATGCGAGCGAGCTTGCGACCAGAACGATCGCGCAGGCTGAAACCTGTGTTCTACGGTCGACGGAGAACCTCATTGGGCATCAGGTACGGCTGAAGCCGGACACTACCTACTTTAACGCCAGCCTAGTTGAATGACGTCGAAATCGCCGGCCGTGAGATCGCGGAACGCGGGGTTCAGCTGATCGTTGTTCCAGCGCGCATCCATCGCACCGGTGATGTACATGTCGCTGCCGTTGTCGGCGACGATGAGGCCGTAGGTCTGCATCGCGCGGAAGATGTTCTGAATGTACTGCGGATAACCCGACAGGCTCTTCGACGACTTCAGCCGCAGGCGGGCGCCCATCGGCAGCGCGCCGGAGGTGCTGCCGGCGCGGTGCGAGGCGGGCCAGACGTAGCCGTTGGTCGCCCGCACGGTCAGCCGATACGCATGACGCACGGGGCCGCGCTGCGCTTCGTCGTAACGCACGAGACCCGGGAGAATCGCAAGACCCGCCGCGTCGGCAGACGTCCATCCTTCCGGGCGCCTGGCATTGGATGACAGGTCGAAGACTGCGCCGGATCCCGCCTCCCATCGCCGCGCGCCCGCATTCCATCGCGCTCCGAACAGTTCGTAGAGCGCCCACTTGTCGCGATCGACGATCAGCATGTGACGATCGCCGCTCGAGCCGCCGCCCGGCGCGCCGCCTTCGATGTAATTCGGCTGCGTCTGCGCCTGCGACGGAATCGGATATCCCACCTCACCCCTGAATCCCGGATCGCTCTCGCTGCCGTAGTCGACGAACGTCACGGCCGAACGCAGCTCGCTGCCGCTGACGCCCACATAAGGAATGCCGTACGGAGGCGGTCCGAAATCGGGATGCGCTGCGCGCGTCCGTCCAACGAAGTTGATGTACGCGTCTGACTGCGGATCGATCGGCGCGCTGCTGATGTCCTGATTCCACCAGTTGTCGGATGGGAAGAGCTGCCGCCCGCCGAAGTCGTCGGTAAGCTGCACGCCGCTCGACGATCCGCCCGGTGAAGGGTCCGATCCCGGCGATCCGGTGACGGGTGTGGGCCCGGTTTCATTCTTGGCCCCGCCGCATCCCAGTGCGACGACACCGAAGATGCCGACCCCGATTGCGCAGATCCACGTCCGCATCCCCCGGTCAGCGGCAAGAAGCGCACCAAAGCGCGGCTGATGCCAGGCGCTTCGTACGAAGCAGTCCGCCTGAACGCGGACCCTACGTACGCAACGGTGATGACGGAATTGGGTATGACGAGAAAACGGAGGTCACGGAGGAACGGTTTCGCACGGAGGCACGGAGTAACGGAGGTCAGACGGAGATGACCGCTCACTCACATCCGATGCGTGGGTGGGGCGCCGGCCAAAAACGGCCGGCGCAGGGATGAGAGTCGCTCACGAAAACAAGCGCGGCGAGTCTCTCTATAC
>DASWZV010000161.1:0-1555 GCA_036407095.1 Vicinamibacterales bacterium
GACGACCTCGAAGAAGACCTGCTCCCCCGGACCGACCGTGAACTCCACGGTCTTCCACACCAGCGTGTTGCTGACGCGAATCGAGTGCGGGCCGGGCTCGACGTCCCGCGTCACCGAATCGCCGAAGAGCAGCGTCCCGACGTTCGACCGATCGAAGTAGACGATCAGCTGCCGCTGCTTGAAGTCGTCCTCCGACGTGCGGGTGACGGTGACGGTGGCCGGCAGCAGCTCCTGTCGATCCGGATTCCCCGGTCCGCTGTCGATGACTGGCTCGAGAACGACTGGCATGGGCCTGTGAGACGCGGACAGTATCTTCTCATTCCGCTCCGACTCGTATCCAGCCGGTCGAACCGCGGCGATTAACGGGCCGCGCTCGAGGTCTCCTTTCAGCCGGACCGAATCGGCGACCTTCTTGCTTGGGAGCCAATTGCTGCGAGCAGGGAGGCCATGGAGCGCAAGAATATCGAGGATCTCCGGGAGTGTCAGGACACGGTTGAGAAGCTGGAGCAACAGAAAGCGGACCTGGAGGAAGAGAATAGGCATCTCCGGCAGGCGGCGGGCGCGTTCGGCCAGCTCGCCGAACGGCTCAACATCTCGCTGCGCCGGGAGCGCCGGCGCACGCTCGACCGGCGCCACGAGCCCAGAGAGACGCCTGACCGCCGGCAGCGATAGTCGTCGCGGCGCTCAGCCGGAGTAGGATGGGCGCGACGTGACCTGCTCACGCCGACGTTTCCTGCGCCAGCTGATAGCCACGCCGCTGACGACCGCTGTTTCCCGGCGCCAGACATCCGCCTCGAAGACGCGTTTGATCCTGCTGGGAACCGCAGGAGGCGCCACACCAAAGCGCACGCGCTCCGGGCCATCGCAGGCGATTCTGATCGGCGACCGCACCTACGTCGTCGATTGCGGCGACGGCGTCGCACGCCAGATGGTCCTCGCGAACATTCCGTTGACGACCATCCGGCACGTCTTCATCACACACCACCACTCGGATCACACCGCGGACTACGGCAACCTGCTCCTGTTGGCGTGGGCCGACGCGCTCCGCACACGCGTGGACACCTGGGGACCTCGCCCGCTCGCTCACATCACGAAGCTGTTCTTCGAAATGAATCGACCGGATCTGGCCGTGCGCGAACGCGATGAAGGGCGGCCGCCGCTTGCGCCGCTCGTACATCCACACGACATCCCCGCGGCCGGACGCATTCTGGCGGACGACCGGGTCACGGTGACCTGCTGCCGGGTCGAGCATCCTCTCGTGCCGATCGCCTTCGCCTATCGATTCGACGCCGCCGATCGCTCGATCGTGATCTCGGGCGACACGCGACCCTCCGAGGCGCTCATCGCTCTCGCAAGGAACGCCGACGTGCTCGTGCACGAAGCGGTTTACACGTCACGGGCTCCGGGCGCTCCAGGCACGGCACTTCGTCGACATATCCTCGACAGCCACACGCCCGTCGAGGAAGCGGGCCGCGTGGCTGCCGAAGCCGGCGTCACGACGCTCGTGCTCTCGCACTTCGTGCCGGCGGAGAATCCACCCGTTTCGGACGACGAA
>DASWZV010000162.1:0-1556 GCA_036407095.1 Vicinamibacterales bacterium
CCGAGCGCGCGATCGAGCTCGGTGGAATGGCCGACGGACTCGTGAATCGTGAGCCAGAGATTCGTCGGATGGAGGATCAGCGCCTTCTGTCCGGCCGGCGCCGGTTTGGCCTTGTGCATCGCGACCGCTTCCTCCGCCGCAACCTTGGCCTCCTGCAGCAGCGGATACCCCTCGACGTACTCGTAGCCCATTCCCATCGGCGCCGTCAGGGCGTTGCGCTGGTAGAAGCGGTTCGTCGAGCGATCGACCGACGTGATGTTGAAGGTCGGCCATGATCGAATCAACGACTGGTCGATGTACGAACCATCCGTGGACGCGAAGAACTTCTTTTCGTTCACGAACAGCATGAAGGCGGAGACGAAGCTCGCGCCGGTGACCTTCAGCGCCTCCTCGTTGATGAGCAGCAGCAGGTCGATCTTCGGCTGGAGCGGCAGCTCGAACGGATCCTTCTTGACCGGCGTGTTCCACGTCGCCGACGCGTACTTCTCGACGGGCGCCAGCTCCACGGGATCGGTATTCACGGACTTGTTGGCCTTCGCGATGTCGACGGCCTGCTTCGTCGTCGCGGCAATCTCGTCCTTGGTGACGGTGCTGCTGCTCGAGAAGCCCCAGGTGCCGTCCACGAGCACGCGTACGCCAAAGCCGTAGTCCTCGGTGTTGACGATGTTCTGGACCTGGCGGTCGCGGGTGAAGATGAACTGATTGCGATAGCGGTTGATCCGGATGTCGGCGTAGCTGGCCCCGAGCTTCCGGGCGGAGGCCAGCGCGGCGTCGGCCAGATCCTTCAGATCCTGGTCGGCCATCGCGCCGAAGACCGAGGTCACCGGCCGGAGACCTGCGGCCGCGCCAAGAGCAATCAGCGAATGCACGAATCCGCGTCGGTCAATCATGCACACCTCTTTTGCGAGAGCGACTGATTGTAAGCCGGGACGCCGGCGGCGAACAGCGCCTGGGGACGAGAGGCAGCGGGACGGGGACCAGCCGCTTGGTAACCGTGGGCTCGGATGAAAACTGGGTAGCAAGTATCCATGGAGGGCCGTACACAAAAAGGGGACAACCGCCTTTTCCGGTTGTCCGCCTTTTCTGGACCGGTCTGAAACTCAGGCCGTGCGCGTGTGACCGCTCGACCCCCACGTGGCGGTCTCGGGTTCCGCACGCTCGGCGCGCTGGCCGGGCTCGACCAGTAGGCGAAGCGCGTATTCAGAGGGAGATCCGGTGACCTGGCTGTAGGGTCCGACACGGAACACCGCCGACAACACGTTCGGTTTGCGCAACGCTTCCGGCAGATCCGGGCGGTGCCGAGCATCGCGATCGACCTGGAAATACACCAGACGATACAGAGGAATTGCGGTGCCGTTCAGACATTCGACCGCGACACCGTGCTCGCTGACATCGCGGGTGATGACGGAGGCGAGCCGCGTCGTGCCACGACCGTCCTTCCACACGATCTGTCCTGGCACGGCGAGGGTGCGCCGCTCCGCGGTGCGTTTCTCGGACCGGGTGTACCCACGCTGCACCAAACGAAGTCGCTGTTCCATGTCAGGTTCCTCCGATGG
>DASWZV010000163.1:0-122233 GCA_036407095.1 Vicinamibacterales bacterium
CTGGCGACGTATGCGCTGTTGTGTCTCATCTGGGGTTCGACGTGGCTGGTCATCAAGATCGGTTACGGCGGGCTCGGACCGCTCACCGTCGCCGGCCTGCGATTCCTGCTCGCCGGGGTGATCCTGGTGGTGCTGATGCCGCTCCTCGGCGCGCGCTGGCCCGCCGGCCGCGTGGAGTGGCTGCTGGTAGTATGGGTCGGCGTCGTGCTGTTCGCGGCCGACTACGGTCTGATCTACTGGAGCGAGCAGTTCATCGACAGCAGCCTCACCGCGATCCTGTTCGCGATGCTGCCGCTCTTCACCATCGCGTTCGCGCACGTCTACATTCCGGGCGATCGGATCACGGCGCGCAAGCTCGCCGGCACGCTGCTCGCCTTCATCGGCGTCGCCGCGCTGTTCGGCGATCGTCTGCGCATCGATGCCGCACAAGGCGGCCCGATGCTCGCCGTGATCGCGAGCACCATCTTCGCCGCCGCTGCCGGCGTTGCCACCAAACGCCACGGCGCGTCGCTGCACCCCGCGGCGTTGAACAGCACGGCGATGCTGGTGGGCGCCGCCGTGCTCTTCGTCGCCGCGATCGCACGGGGCGAGCGTCCGCACCTGCCGCCTGACACGAGCACGTGGCTCGCGGTCGGCTACCTCGCCGTCGTCGGCAGCGTGATCTCGTTTCTCGGCTACTTCTCGCTGCTGAAAACGTGGAGCGTCACGAGTCTCAGCTTCATCAGCGTGTTCACGCCGGCCATCGCGCTGGGTCTGGGATTTGTCTTTCTGGGAGAACGCCTGACGGTGTGGGCAGTGGCTGGAACGATCTTGATTCTGGCGGGCGTAGCGCTTTCGCTGACAACTCCCAACCGCCAAAGGGAACGGCGGGTCTGAAGACCCGCCTCTACGAGGATGTGATGAGCGGCTGCCGTGGCGGCGGGTCTTCAGACCCGCCGTCTATTTAACTTTGCTCGGATCGCTGACGCCGCCTGCCGATCCGCCGAGGAAGAGACGCTTGCCATCGGCGAGCACGAAGTTCCGGCCGACGGCTTTGTTGGTGCCGTCCTTGGCCTGATAGCCCTCGATCGTGAGCTCGGTGCCGATCTGCACAGTCGTCTTCGTGACGCCCAGGCGGATCAACTGATTCGGGCTGCCGCCTTCGACCAGCCACTCAACCATCTTGCCGTCGGGACCTTTGACGTTCAGATGGAACCACGAGTGCGGGTTCACCATGTCCCACTTGATCAGCGAGCCCTTCAACGTCAGCGGCTTGTTCACGTCGAATTCGGCCGCGAAGGCGTGATGGGCCAGAGTCCGTCCCGCACCGAGGAGGACACATACGCCGACAACGAGGGCGAGCTTCATGCGCATGAAACGATCTCCTTAGTTCGACGAACCTTTTTTCTTCTCCTCGGCTTTCCTGTCGTCTTCACGAGCGCCGGCCAGGATATTGGCGATCCCGAAGTTCGTCTCGTGGCACGCGAACTCGAAGATCGGTCCATCGGTCTTCACCAGCGGCAGCTCCGCGCTCCACGCTTTCGTCCACGTCGACGGGTCGTCGATGGTGAACTTGTACTCGATGGCGTCGTCGGCGATGCGCGTGAAGCGCTCGGTCACTTTCATGTTCTCGCTGCCGTTGCGGAACGGGTTCTTGCCGTTGAAGTTGGTCGTCTCGACCACGAGCGTGTTGCCTTCGTAGTGCCCGCGCGACACGCCGGTCCACTGACGCACGCCCGACGGCGGCGCCGGCCGATTGTCGATCGGGATGATGCGGGCGTCGTGAATCATCTCGGTGAGGATCATCACGTAGCCCGCGCCCTGCACGATCTGATAGTTGGCGTTGTAGCCGGCGTTCTGCAGCGGGGGTCCGGCTCCGCCCATCATGATGCAGCGCGATCCGATCGGCATGTTCTTGACGTCGTCGTAGGGACCGCCCGCCAGCTTGCGCGCGGCGTTGCGCTCCTGCAACCGCTTCTGTCCTTCGGGCGTCATCGGCGGCACTTTGCCGTCGGAGGGATCGTAGATCTGCGACGTGCGAAGGCTCGTCGCGAACGTCGACTGGCTGCGATCGAGACCGAACTGCGTGAAGTCGTAGTGGACGTCGGCAGTAGTACCGGGCTCGGTCTGCTCCGACTCCCGTTCCGCCGCGCGCTTGATCGCGGCCTCGGCTTCTTCCTTGGTGTAGAGATCCTTCGTCACGCCGTTGGGCCGCTCGAGCGGCACATACGTCGAGTTGGTCCAGAAGCCCTGCAGATCGGGCTGACCGTCGGGCGTCTTCGATGGCGTATACGCTTTTGTCGGGGCCACCGCCTTGGCGACCGGCCTCGGCTTTTCGAGCGGTGCCGACTGGCCCGCCACGGAGGATGTGGCAGCCATCGCTATCGCGATCACGACGCTCACCACCAGTGCGGAAACGAGCGCTTGATGCCTCATTGCAATCTCCGTTGATCGACGTTGATCATGCGCAGTCTCGCCGCAGCCCTCTTGGGCGGAGGCGAACGCCTGCGCTCTACGGCTCTACTTGCTCGCGGGCTGTTTCTTGAGATGCCCGTAGAGCAGGTCTTCCACGAACTCCACGCACCTGAACTCCATTATCTGCGCGTTTGGCTCCACGTGACGATAGAGCGGCATGCTGATTTTCCAGGGCCGCGAGAACGTCTTCGAATCCTCGATCGTGGCCTCATAGTTGAGCGTATCTGCGCTGCGCGGTGTGAATCGCTCGACGACGTGCAGTGCATCGCTGTGAAAATTTCCGGCGCGATCGAACCAGCTCAGGTCGTTGAACCCCTTGGTATCGACCACGAGCGTCTCCCCTTCCCACTTCCCATTCGACCATCCCATCCAGCTGTCGGCGGGCGCTTCGGTCTGATCTGCCATGTAGACCGTGCGAACGGCTCCCGCGTACTCGTGCAGCATCATGATGTGCTTGGTGCTCTGGAGGATCTGAAACGGATACGGCATGTAGACCGCCCGGGGCACGCCGGGTAGATAACACTTCACTTCCGGATCCAGCTTCAGGCGATTCGCCTGGTTCTCCTTCTTCTTCTTGAGCGCGTCCGGCAGATACGGAATCGCGCCGCCCTCGACAACACCGGTGCCTCCCGGTATGGCGCCGGTCGTGCCGAGCTCTTTGATGGGACTCGGCGCCGCCGAGTGCGCTTCGAGATCCCAGTTCGCGGTGTTCATCGCCTGCCAGATGCCGTTCAAATTCGGTTTGCCATCGGCGGTGCGCGGCGCGCGATACGCAGGTGCGGCAGCGGGACGCGCCGGCGCCGGCGTTTGCGGCGCCTGCGCCATCGACACACCAGCGGCCAGCAGCAGCGCGGCACTCGTCGCGATCAGGGAACGGTTCGGCATCTTATTTAGCACCCTTCTTAACGGCTTCCTCGGCCGCGCGCTGCTCCTCGAGCCGGGCGCCCACGAGCGTGTTGTACAGGCCGAAGTTGCCCTCGTGGCACGCGTGCTCGAAGATCGGACCCACAGTCTTCTTCAACGCCGACTCCGCCGTCCACGTCCTCGCCCACATCGTCGGATCGTCGATCGTGAACGTGTATTCGATCGTGTCATCCGAGGTACGACGGAATCGCTCCGTCACTTTCAGGTTCTCGTCAGAGCCATTGAACGGATTCCTGCCGTTGAAGTTCGTCGTCTCGACGACGAGCGTATTGCCGTCCCAGCGGCCGCGCGAGACCCCCATCCACTGACGCAGTTTCTGATCGGGTGCCGGACGACCATCCAGAGGAATGATGCGCGCGTCGTGAATCATCTCCGTGAGGATCATCACGTAGCCTGCTGTCTGTACGATCTGGTAGTTGGCGTTGTACGCCGCGTCCATCATCGGCGGTCCTGCGCCCACCATGATGATGCAGCGATCGTCGAGCTGGTTGCTCTGCGCCGAGTCCCATCGCCCGCCAAGCTTCTTCTGCTCCGCTTCGCGCACCGCGAGTCTACGCTTTCCTTCCTCGGTGAACGGCGGGATCTTTCCGTCAGGCGGATCGACGATCAGCGATGTCCGCAGGCTTCGCACGAACGTCGATTGACTGCGATCGAGACCGAACTGACTGAAGTCGTAGTGCACGTCGGCGGTCGTGCCTGGTGTGGTCTGCGCGCTCTCGCCTTGCGCGGCCTTCTTGATCAGCGCTTCGGCTTCTGCGGGTGTGTAGAACTCCTTCGTCACGCCCTTCGGCCGCTCGAGCGGCGTGTAGGTGGAGTTGGTCCAGAAGCCTTGGATGTCAGGCTGACCGTCCGGCGTGCGCGGTGTGCGATACGCAGGCGACTGCGCAACGAGAGCCGTCGTTGCCAGCAACGCGACGCCCGCGAGCATCAAGGTCCGCCTGAAGGCGGACTCCATGTACGTCTTCACCGCGCGTCTCCTGGAAGCGCGAATGCGAACAGCGAGCTGCCCGCCGCGACGGTGATGTACTGCTTGCCGTTCACCGAGTAACTCATCGGACCGCTGTTGACCTGTCCGCCGAGCGCCGCTTTCCACAGCAGGTTGCCGGTGCGGGCATCGAGCGCGAAGAAGTACCCTTCCTTGCCACCGCTGAACACCAGATCGCTCGCGGTGCTCAGCACGCCGCCCCAGGTGATGTCGCTCATCCGGTATTCCCACTTCCGTTCGAGCGTGTTCGGATCATACGCGCGAACCACGCCGTACGCTTCATCCTCGTTGTTGAAGAACGGCTGCAAATTCACCTGGCCCATCGTCGTCTGCCGCGGGTTCACCCCGGCGGGGCGGGGGCTCAACCCTTCGGTGACCACCGTCGCGCTGTTCTCCCAGTGCGCGACGTAGAACCATCCCGTGCGCGGACTGAACGACGGCGGCGCCCAGTTGGTGGCACCGTGCACGTGCGGCTGTATGAGCGTGCCCTCTTTCGTCGGCACCTTGCCTTCGACGCGCTGCGGACGTCCCTTCGCATCGAAGCCGTCCATCCAGTTCACCTTCACGTACGGCCGCCCGAGCAGGAACTCCCCGGTCGTGCGATCGAGCACATACATCAGGCCGTTGCGGTTGGCCCACAGCATCACCTTGCGCGGCCGCCCCTTGAACTGGACGTCGGCGAGCACGGGCACCTGCGTCGAGTCGTAGTCGAGCTCGTCATGGGGCGTGAACTGGTAGTGCCACTTCAGCTTTCCGGTGTCGGCATCGATCGCGACGACGCTGTCGCTGTACAAGTTGTCGCCAACCCGCGCACGTCCGTCCCAGTCGGGAGCTGGATTGCCCGTACCCCAGAACGTGAGATTCGTGTCGGGGTCGTACGCGCCGGAGTTCCACACACCCGCGCCGCCGGTTGCCCACGAATTGCCGGACCACGTCTCGTTGCCGGGTTCGCCCGGACCTGGAATCGTGTAGAAGCGCCAGATCTCCTTGCCGGTCTTCGCATCGAACGCCGCGATCTGACCGCGGATTCCCATGTCGCCGCCCGCGGTGCCGACGATGACCTTGTCCTTCACGATGAGCGGCGCGTGCGTGATCGAGTAGCGGTCCGAGGAGCTCGCGACCTTCACGTTCCACAACAGCTCGCCGCTCTTGCTGTCGATCGCGAGCAGACGCGCGTCGATCGTGCCCATGTACAACGTGTCACCCAGGATCGCGAGGCCGCGGTTCACGCGCCCGCAGCAGGTGCGTGCATCGGCCGCAGGCGAATACGAGTAGGTCCAGTACGGCCGGCCGGTCTCGGCATCGAGTGCGACGACATCGTTCGGCGCCTGCACGGTATACAGCACACCGTTGACGACGAGCGCTGTGGTTTCGAACTTCTCGAGCGAGCGCGCCTGCCAGATCCACTGCAACTGCAGGTTCTTCACGTTGGCCGGCGTAATCTGGGCGAGCTGGCTGTAGCGCTGATTGAGCGGCGTGCCGGAATACGACAGCCAATTCTGCGGCTCTTTGTCGGCGTGCAGGATGCGATCGAAAGTGACCTGCTGCGCCTGCAGCGAGGCGACCGTCGCCACGACCGCAACGAGCACCAGTATTCGCGCCTTCATGCCGTGGGCCTGCCTTTCAACGAGACGAGATAGCTGACGACGTCGGCCAGCTCCTGCGAGCTGAGCGTGCTCCTGTAGGACGGCATCGGCGTCGGCGCGAAGCCATGCGCCTTGAGATCCGCTTTGACGAAGGAGCGCAGCTCCTCCTTCGGATCCATGATCTGCACGGTGAAGGTGTCGATGTTCAGGAGCCGCCCGGTGATCGTCGTGCCATTCTTCGTCACGACCCGATAGAAACGATTCGTCGGCGCCACTTCCGCGGCAGGATCGATCAACGATTGCTCCAGATCGACCGCACGCCGAAGCTGTCCGATCTTCGATAGGTCCGGGCCCAGGCGCGAGCCCACGCCGTTCACGCGATGACAGCTCGCACAGTTGCCCTTGTTCTCGTAGAGGCTCTTCCCTCGTGTGGCATCGCCGCTCACCGAAGCCGTCCGCTTCGTAGCCGCGACCGATCGCAAATAGGCAACGATGCGCGACGCCTGCTCCTCGGTCATGTTCGTCGCGGGCATCGGCGTGTTGGGGATGCCGGTGCGAATGATACGCACCAGATCGGCATCGGTCATCGGCCTCCGGAACTGCCCGCGACCGAGATCGATCCCCGGGATCTCGTTCCCATCAGGGCCGTGACAATTCGCACACGTATTTCTAAACGCACGACCGCCTTCTTCGACATCGAAGGCGGTTTCATGTTGAGCAAACCCTGTCTCGTGAAATGCAAAATTCAAAATGCAAAATACAAACACTGTCCATATCGCGCGAAGCGGCCGTGACGCCAGCCTTCTGACTCGATCGTTTTGCATTTTGCCTTTTGCATTTTGCATTACACGGCTTCCTCAATTTTCAGGTGTCGCGCCACCACGACCACCAGGACCAGCGCCTCGTCCGCGTCCCCCGCGGCCACCAGCGGGCTCCGGTGGCGGCAGCGCAAACGCGACGAGCTGCGCACCCGAATTCGCAGTGCCGCGCACGCCGACGACGACGAACTGACGGCCCTGATGCAGGTAGGTCATCGGCAGGCTCGTCTGCGGTCCGGGGATCGCCGTCTGCCACACATCGCCGCCGGTCGCTTTGTCGTACGCATGGAACATGGCCATACCGCCCGATCCCTCTCCAGCGAACAACAGCGTCTTCGTCACGAGCAGTCCCGCCTGCGATGCGCTGCCGGTTTTCGGAATGGTCAAACCTTTGAGCGCGGGGTTGTTCTTCACCGCAGGCGGCGTGTCGCCATTGGGAATCTGCCAGGCGATGTCGCCTGTGTTCATGTTGTAGGCCGTGATGCGCCCGTACGGCGGCTTGAGCAGACGAAGGCCCTGAATCGTCGGTATGGCGCCGCCCATCGTGTAGTCTGAGTCGACGCCGGTCGTCTTCGGATCGGTGTTCGGAGTGAGTCCGATCAACCCCGGAGTCGTGGTCGATCCGACGTAGACGAATCCAGTTTCCGGATCCGCTGCGCCGCCCGGCCAGTTCGCGCCGCCGCCGAGGCCGGGCGCGACAATCGTCCCCTTGTTCTTCTCGGTGACGAGCGAGCCCGGCGTGTACATCGGGCCGATGCGATAGTTCTCAATCGCCTTGATCGCTTCCGCGCGCAGTTCCGGCGTGAAGTCGATCAGATCGTTGATCGTGATCCCCTGCACGTCGAAGCCCTTGGGCTTGTTCGGGATTGGCTGCGTGGGCGACGTCCATTCCTTCGGCACATCCGTCTGCGGCACCTTCGTTTCAGTCCATCCGAACACCGGCGTCCCGTTCGTGCGATCGAACACGTATGCGAACGCCTGCTTCGTCAGCTGCACCACAGCACGCACCGGCTTCCCGTTCACGTTCAGGTTCACGAGGATCGGATGCGGGGGCATGTCGTAGTCCCAGATGTCGTGATGCACGAGCTGCTGATACCAAATCATCTTGCCCGACTTGATGTCGAGGCACACCAGCGAGTCCGAGAACAGATTGTTGCCAGGACGATGACCACCATACACGTCGTTGGTGGCCGACTCGACGCTGAGATACACGTACCCGAGCTGCGGATCTGCGGAGAACGGCCCCCACACACCGGCGTTGCCCGTGTACTGCGCAGAGTCTCCCTTCCACGTCTCGTAACCCGGTTCGCCTTCGCGCGGGATGGTGTGGAACGTCCAGATCTTCCGACCCGTGCGAACGTCGAAGGCCATGATGTCGCCCTTGACGTTCGACTTGTTGACACGACCGCCCGGCGTCAGCGCGGGCCCGACGACGATGACGTCGTTCGAGATCACGACCGGTGAGCTGTTGCCGATCCGCCCGGTGGGATCGAGCGGGACATCCAGATCGAGCTGCTTGAACAGATCGACGGTGCCGCCCTGTCCGAAACCGGCAACCGGCTGACCGGTCTTCGCATTCAGCGAAACAAGATGGAACCCCGGCGTCACGAGCACGATTCGCTCGTCGCCGCGGCCGTCGGCCCAGTACGCGACGCCGCGGTGCACCTTGCGGGGAGCTTTGTCGTACCGCTCGCCTTCATCGGGACGCCAGATCCAGAGCGTCTCGCCCGTCCCGGCGTTCGCCGCTACCACTGACCGGCGTTGCCCCGCAGTGAAGTAGAGCACGCCGTTCACCATGATCGGTGTGGTCTCCGTCGTCACCGTCTCGGCCGGTGTCCCGAAGTTGTCGAACTTCCACGTCCACGCGACCTGGAGGTTCTTCACCGTGTCCTTGTTGATTTGATCGAGCGGCGAATACCGCGTGCTGCCCTGCTCGGCAGAATAGGCTCGCCACTCGCCGTTGGTAGCGCCATTCTGCCCGTGGCCCGGCATCGGCCACAGCGCGGCGGCCACCAGCAACCCGAGAAACACGCGTCGTCGCGGACGTCTCATCGATCTCCTCCATGCAACCTGGCTCAGTGAAGCGAAGCTAAGCGGAGCCTGCCTCGCTGAAGCGAGCGAAGGCCGACCCCACCTCTCCGAAGCGAACGCAGGCGGGCCCAAAATACGCGAAAGCCGTTTTTCTGTCTATTACTCGCAGGGGGAACGGAGGACACGGAGGAAACGGGGATAGCGGAGGGAATTAGACAAAATGATTCGGGGACGGACGGTAGAAACGGGACTAGACACTAAGGATCTCCCGTTACCTCCGTTGAAAGGCATCAACGCGTGTGACCATCCCGTTCCCCCGTCTCCCCCGTTGTCTGCTCTCAAAGTCGCTCGCCGACTTTCATGGAACGGGGTGAGCCGCGCTCATGGGCGACTCCGTGTGAAAATCCCCGTTTCCTCCGTGCTCCCCGCTGATAGCGGCTACACTCTCGCTTCAAAGAGGTGCGTATGCACAGCCGGAACCTTCTAACGGGAATTTTTCTGGCGTCGATCCTGTCAGGCACGGCGGCGGCACAAGGCGTGGTGATGCAGCGGAATCTGTCGCTCGCTCTTGCCAAGACGATAGCGGAAGGGGCGCTCGCAGAATGTCAAGGCAAGGGCTTCCACACTGCGGTTGCGGTCGTCGATCGCGCCGGTCAGGTGCTGGTGATCCTTCGTGATGAACAGGCCTCAGTGCACCAGGTGGAGATGGCCCGGCGAAAGGCCTACACGGCGCGGATGTTCCGCACATCGACGCTCGAATTTCAGAAGCGCACTGCGGCCGACCCGTCACTCCTTCCACAGCGAGACGTCTCGGAGATGCTCGCCCTCGGCGGCGGGGTGCCGGTTCAGATCGGAAACGAGACAATCGGAGGCGTGGGAAGTTCCGGCTCGGGACAGGATGTGGACGACGGTTGCGCTCGAGCAGGAATAGCCAAGGTGGCCGGTCTGCTCAAGTAGAGGTGAAAACCAGGAATCAGGAAGCAGGAATCAGGAAGCAGGCCTGGGCCAGGAAGCAGCCTGATTCCTAGCCCAGGCCTGCATCCTGATTCCTGCTTCCTGATTCCTGCCTTCCTACGACGTGTACTTCTTCAACCAACCCACAGTCAGTGGCCATGCCTGCTGCGTGGCCCGCATGTTCGCGCCTTCGTTGCCGGTTTGCGCACGAAGGAACCCGTGCGCCGCCCCGTCGAACACGTGCGGCTCGTAGATCTTCCCCAGCTCTTTCATCTTCATCTCGGTGGCCGCGATCGTATTGCCGATGCGCGCGTCCTGCATCAGGCCGCCGTACAGCCCGAGTACCGGCGCCTTGACGTTCGACAACGTCGCCGACGGCTCGAACGCGGGCGCCGCACCACCGCCTGCGCCGCGTCCGCCGCCGGCGGCCGGGGGCGCGTCGGTGGGCGCTGTGCCGTAGTACACGACTGCTGCATTCAATGCCGGCTCGGCCACGGCCATCGCAAAGCTCTGATTGCCACCGAAGCAGAAACCGACGACGCCGCTCTTGCCGCTGGCGCGCGGAAGCTTGAGCGCCCACTCGCGCGCGCCCTTGATGCGCGCGATGATCTCCGGCGCCTGCAGCGACAGCGTCGCTTTCACCATCTCCTGCTGTCCACCGAAGGCCGAGGAATCACCACCGTTTGGCCCCTTTCCCGACAGCAGATCGGGAGCAACGGCAATGAAGCCTTCTGCGGCGAGCTGATCGGCGACACCGCGGATCCAGTCGCTCAACCCGAACACTTCCTGAACGACCACGACCACTGGCGCGCGGCCATTGCCCGCTGGACGCACGACCCACGTGTTGACCGGCACGCCGCCGACATCGATCTTCACGTACTCGCCCTTGCGCGGCGAGGCGGCAAGGCGGGCAGCCGCCCCCATATCGTCGGCGGGCAGCGCCGCATTGGCGGGCGCGGCCTGCATCGCCGCCCATTTCATCTCCTCGAGCGCGTGCGCCGCGTGAATGTTGCCCCCGGCGGCCATGTGCGCGATGTGCTCCGCCGCCGTCATCCCATGTTCCGTGTGCTCGCTCGCCGGCGCGGCCGCTTCGACGACGACCGTCGCCGCCCTCTGGCTCATCACGACGAACGACGCGGCCCCCGCCACCAACGCCAGCGCCGCGATCATGAGGCGTGTCTTCATAGATCCTCCACAATCGCGGATTCTATAACGCGCGCCGGGCCTAAGAAGCAGGCCCGGCCTCCACCTTCGCTAACCGCTGACTGGCAGTGTAGGCCGGGCCTGCTTCTTCAGGCCCGGCGTTCGTTTCTACTGCGACGACTGGGAGTCGAGTCGCGTCGATGCGTTGGCGACGACCACTGACGAACCAGCGGATGTCGCGGAGTAGTACGACACGAATCGGGCGGGCTCGGCGGCTTTGTACGATTCGAGATTGTGAGCCCAGCGATAGGCGATCGATTGGTAGCGCAGTTCGACCTCGACGGCGTACGGGCCGCTCGCCGGCACCGCGATCGCGTAGTGCACACGATCGCCGCCACCCGTGAAATCGGCATCGCGGGCCGCATCGCCGTAGACCGCAATCTCGCGATCGGCGGTCGTCTTGTCGAACCCGCGAGGCAGCAGCCGGTTGTCTTTCAGATACTGTGTCGCGGTCAGCAATCCTGTCGTCGGCATGCCGGTGCGATCGCCGAGGATCGGTTCGTAGATCTGCACCTGATCGGGACGCGTGATGCGGTCGTAGTGCGGCTCGAAGGTCAGCGGGTTCGCATCGCTGTCGTTGCCGGCAATCGCGCCGTCGTCCGAGATCGCTCCCGACTCGAACACCGGCCGTCCCTGCGCATCACGCACGACCACATGCAGCCAGGTACGGCGCGAGGGATAGCCGGTCGGGAACTTGTGACCGGTCAGGTTTCGCACGTCGACGTCGAAGGACAACGTGCCTCCAGTCAGACGTGGCGCCGAGACCGCGATCGTGGCCGTGTCCTGCTGCAGCTGACGCACGGTGGCTCGCGCCGTCGCCTCGAGCTCCGACGGCAGCGCTGCAACGCCGAGCTCCGTGCGATAGCGGTTCAACAGACGCACCATGTGCGCGTTCCCGCCGACGAAGACGTGCTGCGCGAGGTTCTCGCGCGCGTCGCCCAGAACGGAGGCCGCACGGATCGGCCCCGCCGCCACCGGCATGTGGCACGACTGGCACGTGCGCTGCTCGCGCTCGAAGTCGCTGTGCTGCCATTCCTGATAGTTCATCTGCTCGGGCAGCGATCCGATCGGCTCGCCCGATGGGCCGAACGCCGTCGTGATGAGCGTATGGCACGAGGCGCACAGTTCCGACTGTTTGACGTGAGGCGCTTCTGCCTGCACGAACCCCGTGACCGACCGCATGATCGTCTTGCGGCCCGCGTCGATGCGATACGGTCCGAAGATCACGCGCGCGCCGTCGGGTTGTGTCGGCTTGAGAACGAAGTTGGCGTTGAAGCTCTCGCGCGTCCCCAGACGCTCCGAGGAAATCTGATGGCAGACGCTGCACGACACGCCATCCGCGGCGAGTGCCTGCAGCGGCGTGCGGTCCGCCGACGCGATCGGCAGGTGCGCGAACACCTCAGCGAGGCTGCCGGTCGCATGCGCGATCTTCTGCGCCATCGGCATGTGGCACGCGGCACATTCGTCCTGAATCTCCGCGGCGTGCATCGGGTGATCGATCGTCTCGCGACGGACGCCGGCCTGCCAATAAGGATCGCGGCCGGCATTGGCCATCATCGTCGATCGCCACGTCGAGCCGATCGACACATCCGCGCCGTTCGGCGTCGTGAGATTGTTGTGGCAGGCGACGCAGTTCTCCGAATGCGTGAACAGCGCGAGCGCCTGGTGAGGCTTGAGCGTCTTGCTGACGGCCGCCTTCTTCTCCTGCGCATGGGGCGCGGCGAGGAGCACCGAGAGCAGCCAGAGCGCACACCCGAGCGGAGCGAACGACTTCACCTGCACCTCATCGCCAGAACTGGAACAGGCCGCCGTCGAACCAGTCCCAGAGAAAGTACGTGAGGAACTGCGGCTTGCGCTCCTCGCGCTCGTTGAGCGGCACGCGTACGCCGACGCTGAGGAGGATGTGCTGCAGTTTGCTCAACGACACCTGCATCTGCGGCACGACATCCCACTCGACCGGGGCGCCCGCGGGCTTGGCCACGATCACTTCGGCCATCGGCGACCACGCGCGTCCGAAGCCGTTGTCGCCAGTGATCGTGTAGCCGAGTGCGGTGCGGAGAAATCCTTCGTTCGTGCCGCGCGTCTGATCGGAAGGGATCTCGACGCCGCTGTGCACCTGAAGAAAACCGTTCGCGCCGATGATCTGCCCCCACATCGCAAACGGCTCGAAAATCGTGTACCCGTTGCCGAGCCCGTTTTCCTCTTTCCCGGTCGGCAGCGTGACGGCCCCGCCGGCGGCAAAGATGCTGCCGCGCGGAAGGCTGGCATAGAACGTCCGCCTCAGCGCGACCTCGACATCGCCGAGACCGCGGCTCCACGCAGCGCCGGCCTCTCCCTGCTGCAGATCGACCGGGACCGTGACCTCGTACTGCGATCGCGACCCGATGCGGTGCTCGTAGACGATCTGGTTCGAGACTGCCTTGGTCCCCGACATCGTCGCGCCGGTCGTCCATACGACTTCGTTCTCTGGAAAGGCTTTCTCTGTGAAGAACGCGCGGGGCAGGTTCAAGTCGCCGCGCGGCCAGGACGAGTCCTCACAGAACGTCCACACGTATCTGACCGCGCGCTCGATCTGATCGTCGGTGAGCGCATCACCGAACGCAGGCATGTGGCGATCGAGCCCGCGGATCGGGCCGCCGCGATGCGCCACCGCCATCCAGTCGCCGAGCGGTTCAACGGTGTTCGTCGGGCAATCGGTGAAGTCGGGGAACGCGTGGCCGTTCGGCAGCGGCAGCTCGAACCCGACGACACTCGAGGGCGACCCTCGACCATCGGTGGCATGGCAGGTCGCGCACGCCGTGCGAAAGATCTGTTCGCCTGTGGCCTCCGCCGGCAGAGCGTGGCTCAGCGATGTCGCCGGCGTGACCGCATCCTGCGCGTGCACTGTCGTCGTGCCGATGAGCACGACGGCAACGCAGAGCGCTGCCAGCGCACGCGCGATCGTTTGTGGGGCCACGCGATGCACGGTAGCGCATCGCGTTGAATTGACGAAGCTTGAGAGCGAGTCTCAGATTCAGTCGCGAATCATCGACGCACGCGCTGGTCGGGGCCGCCTTCAGGCGGCCCTCGCAACTATCTCGACCGCCGTACGTCCCGTCGCATGAACGTACGATCCGCGCGTTGACACAGAAACTCCGACGCCGTGAGCACTTCGATGATCGCGTCGCACGCCGTCGCGTCGAGCGCCCAGAGACGCCGCATCTGGCTCTTGGTCAGCGCCAGACTCGGCATCTCCAGGTACTCGGCTCGCACGAGCGCAATCCAGTCCGAGAACAACCCTTGCGACTCCACAGACATGCCTTCCTGCTGACAGATGTTGCGCACACGCACCGCAGTTCAGAAGCGATAGCCGACGCCGAATGTCAGCCCGTTGGCGTTGAACGCCGACGTGTTGAGCGTGGTGTCCGCGTTGATGCGCGAATAGCGGTACCCGGCGTCGAGCGCCAGGTGCGGTCCCATCCCGATCAGGGCGCCGCCGCCCGTCGTCCACATCAACTGTGTGCTCGCCGGCGGATTGGCAAACAGACCGCCCGCCTCGATGGCCGACGTCACGTCCGCGCCTGGCGTCGGCGTGGAGCCGTCAGGCAGGACGCCGCCGTTGAATGTGAACTGCGCGGTCGGGCTCAGTCGAGCGAATCCGATTCCACCCAGCACATAGGGACTCACGGGACCTCGCACTGGCACGCTGTACCGCAATCCGCCCGTCCCGTACCACGCGGGGACCGTCGCCGTGCCGTTGACATCGAGGCTGTCGTTGGCCGCGAGCGACGACGTCGCCGCATCGATCTGGGGCTGCAGGTCGACGTGCAGATCGCCAAAGCGTCCGACGTTGCCAAAGACCATCAGGTGCGGCGCGACTCGTACACCCGTCTCGAACCGGAAGTCGCTCGTCTTGTCACCCAGTGCCGATACAAACCCACCACTCGCGCTGACGAACCCTCTTGGATCCGACGCCGGTTGTTCCTGTGCCAGCGCCGGCATGGCAACACCTATGAGTCCCAACGTTGCGAAAAAGGCCACCACTCGCATGACACCCTCCGTCTTCGCGCTGGCACGCGATCGTCGAGCGAACGTGCAGGAGCGGTGCCACGGTCGGGCGGCGTGAAACGTTTCCCCGGGCGTGCGCATGATCGGTCGAGCGCGCGATGTCGGTGTGGCGCGTCTGCGCGCGGGCCTGCCAGACCGCCTCAGTTGACGGGTGTCGTCCCACGACTGTCACGCTTGCCACCGACTTGCCACACATGGATGGATTCGACCGCCGGCGCACGGCCCCCGTCTAAATATCTGACCGATGCGCGATAGCCGATCAGCTGGACCAGATCTGCGGCCACGAGCGTGCGACGGCCTTGCCGGATGCGCACCGTCGATCCAAGTGTGAATCGCTTGACGTCGATGGATGTCGCGAGCACCAAGGTGCACGTGCCGGGGTCGTAGCGCTCGATGACGCCGATCGCCCGCAAGGTCGTCGGATCGGCGCTGATCTGAGGTGCCGGGAACGCAGAGAGAACGAGCACGAGAGCCAACAGCCGCATCATGAGTTCTTCCCCGCCACTCACCGCTTCCGTTGACAGCTGAATCAAGGATCATGCCGGGGCCCCACTGGTTCGGTCGCGCGTCCCTGGGCGCGCAGGTGTCTCTCCTCGTCGCGCTGATCGTGACCATCGTCGTCACGGCGGTCGCCTATTCCGAAGTCCGGCTCTACGATCGCGACATCGAGCGGACGCTCGCGCAAACCGCGCGCCTGGCCGCCGAGTCGGCCGCGAGCGTCGCCGAGCGCGAGCCTCGCGATGCGCTCGATCTCCGCGATTCGCTGCATGACCTGATCGATGCCGATCCCTCGATCGATGCGATCTCCGTCATCGACGTCGACGAGGCCGGGCTGCCGCGCGTCTTCACGAGCACATCGACCGAAGAGCGGGCCGAGATCCTCGATCTGGCGGGACGTGCCGTTGCCATGGGCACGCCGCTCTCGACACAGAACGAGACCGTCGTGATGTTCGCGCAGCCCGTCCCGCGCCGTCCGATGCTCGCGGTCGCGGTCACCGTCGGTCTCGAGAGCCTGCTCCAGGCCCGCGCACGGAGCGTGGGGATCGCACTCGGGTTCGCGCTTCCGAGCATCGCGCTCGTCACACTGCTCGTGCACCTCTCGATCCGCAGGCTCCTGCGCTGGAACCGCAAGCTTCAGGAGCGTGTTGGTGACGCGGCGCGAGACCTGTCGGTGCGCAGCGCTCAACTGGCGAGCAGTCAGCTGCAGCTGCTCGCGATTCGGGAATCGCTGGCACGCACTGAACGCGTGGCGGCTCTCGGTCAGGTGGCGGCGACGGTCGCCCACCAGGCCGGCACACCTCTGAACCTCGTGTCCGGCTATGTGCAGATGATCCTCGAGGATCCACAGACAGACGAGCGGACCCGCAATCGCCTGCGGACCGTCGATGCGCAGATCGCACAGGTCACTCGCGTGCTCCGCACGATGCTCGATCGGGCGCGCCACACGCCTCAATCCGAGATCGTTCGTCTTCCCGCGGTCATCGAGCACGTCCGGGAGGTCTCGGCGCCCCGGCTCTCGCGCGCGAATATTCACCTCCTGATCCAAGTCGCGCCGCAGGTGCCACCGGTGAGAGCCGACGCCTCGCAGCTCGAGATGGCCCTCTTGAATCTCGTGACCAATGCGCTCGACGCGATGCCCGACGGCGGCACGCTCTCGATCGCCGTCTCACACGACGTCGGAGGCGTCCGCATCGAGGTCGCCGACACCGGCCCGGGAATCCCCACTCAGGTCGCCGAGCACCTGTTCGATCCCTGGGTCACCACCAAGCCGGCAGGGCAAGGCACTGGGCTTGGTCTGGCGATTGTGAGAGACGTCGTGCGGGCACACGCTGGATCGGTGTCGGTCCGGACGGAACCGCGCGGCACCGTCTTCGTCATCATCTTGCCCGCGGTCACACTTCATCCAACGGCGGCCTGAACATGCGACGCATTCTGCTGGTCGACGATGACAGAGAGACGTGCACGTTCCTTGAAGAGTTGTTGAGAGCACCCGATCGGGAGTTCGTGTCCGTCCATGCGCCCGAACCGGCCGTCGAGCTCATCGAACGCGACCGCTTCGCGCTGCTCATCTCCGACATCAATCTCAACGCCGCGCGATCGGGCATCGATCTCCTTCGACGGTTCCGACACACGCAAAGCGCGCCCGTCGTCCTCATCAGCGGATTCGGCACGCTCGAGACGGCGATCGAAGCGGTGCGCGCGGGCGCATTCGACTACATCAGCAAGCCGTTCAACATCGCCGAGATCAAGCGCATCGTCGAACGCGCGCTGCTCCAGCCCGCCGATGACGAGGATGCCCTGTCAGCGGAACCGGTGGCCGAGGCCGGCGCGCTGATTGGACGCAC
This sequence comes from Vicinamibacterales bacterium, assembly GCA_036407095.1. Taxonomy (GTDB): domain Bacteria; phylum Acidobacteriota; class Vicinamibacteria; order Vicinamibacterales; family UBA2999; genus Gp6-AA40. The sequence continues at coordinate 17,348 of DASWZV010000163.1, forward strand.
TGCCCCGATGCTGGCGGTCTACAAAGCCATCGCGCACGCAGCCGACTCCTCCTCGCCCGTGCTCATCGTCGGCGAGAGCGGCGTCGGCAAGGAGCTCGTGGCGCGCGCGATTCACGATCACAGCCGCAGATCTGGGGACCCGTTCGTCGGCCTGAACTGCGGCGCGATCACCGAGTCGCTGCTCGAATCGGAGCTGTTCGGCCACGCGCGCGGCGCGTTCACCGGCGCGGTTGCCGATCACAAAGGCGTCTTCGAACAGGCCGGGAACGGCACCGTCCTCCTCGACGAAATCGGCGACACCGCGCCCGCCATGCAGGTTCGCCTGCTGCGGGTGCTGGAGGAGAACGAAGTGCGGCCCGTCGGGGCGACGCGATCGGTCCGCGTCTCGGCCCGCATCACCGCGGCGACCAACGTGCCGCTCGAACAGGCGGTCGCCGACGGCCGGTTTCGAAGCGACTTGTACTACCGGCTCAGCGTCATCGTCATTCCCGTGCCGCCACTGCGCGAACGGCGCGCGGACATCCCGCTGCTCATCCGCCACTTCCTGGATGAGGCGTGCACACACGCCGGACAGCGGAAGCGGCTGTCGACCGAAGCCCTCGACGCGCTGCTGGCGTACCGGTGGCCGGGCAACGTCCGGGAGCTTCGCAACACGATCGAGCGCCTCGTCTCGCTCAGTCGCGGTACGTTCATCGAACTCGCGGATCTTCCCGACGTCGTCACGGCTCCCGGACGTCACGACACCGATCAACCGTTTTCGGATCTGCCGACGCTCGATGACCTCGAGCGCCGGTATCTGCGGCACGTGCTCGACGCCGTGAGCGGCAACCGGACGCGAGCGGCCGAGATCCTGGGCGTCGATCGCCGGACGTTGTATCGCATGGCCGAGCGTTTCGGAATCGAGCTCAAGGACTAGAACTGATCTCATAAATAGCCGGCACCCGACTCGCATCGTCTGCGCCGTTCGGTCGGTCGACACATGCGACTACGCCGCCACCAACCGCGAGTCTGAGGGCGTGCCTGCGCCGTTGGTGTTGACAGGCGACACCAACAGACAGTAGTGTCGTCATCCGACACCATATGAACCTGCGCGACCTGTTCCTGCGACTTCGCGCGTTGATGGTTCGGCATCGCGTCGAACGCGAGCTTCACGAGGAGCTCACGTTCCATATCGAGCGCGAGACCCAGAAGCACCTCGCCGGTGGTCTGAGCCCCGTCGATGCTCGCACGCGTGCGCTCGCACGCTTCGGCGCGATGCCGCTTGCCGCCGACCAGTGCCGCGACGCTCGCGGCACCGGCGTCGTCGACGACTTGGCACGCGACATCCTGTACGCGTTGCGCACGTTTCGCCGCGCGCCGCTCGCCGCCCTGACGATCGTCGCAACCGTCGCACTCGGTCTTGGACTGAGTGCGATGGCGTTCACGCTCTATAGCGCTTTCTTCCTGCGCAGCGATGCGGTGCCGAACGCGTCCGAGCTCGTTGCCGTGGAGGTCCTTGCCCCGAGCCCGGTCGAGGGGTCGACGCGCAGTAGTGTGGATGGCTTGTCGTTCACGCCGGATGAATATGAGGCGATGCGGCGCGAGACGAGCGTCTTCACCGATGCTGTCGCCATGCTGCCGCCCGTTCGAACGCGGATCGGGGGCCGTCTCGTAACTGGCTCGCTCGTGTCGGGAAACTTCTTCCAGACCTTGGGAGTGCGGGCGGCGCTCGGACGGCCACTCTCGCCGGGGGATGACGAGCGGTTTGCGGGAAGACCCGTGATTGTGCTCAGTCACGTGGGCTGGAAGAAGTTGTTCGCGGGCGATCCGACGGTGATCGGCCGGAGCGTGCTCATCAACGCGGCGCCGCATGAGATCGTTGGCGTGATGCCCGACGGCTTTCGCGGCCTCCGCATCCTCTCGCCTGATTACTGGGCGCCACTTGCGCTCGCGGGTCAGTTCCGCGACGCCCATGCGGGGACACAGGACGAGACCCTCGTCGAGGTCATCGGCAGATTGAAGCCGCGCATCTCCGTCGAGGCGGCGACAGCGGCGCTGACCACCTGGGCGTCGCGTCGACGGGATCTGACAGCGGTCCCTGCGAAACGCGGCGCCGTGATCTTGAGATCGAGTCAGGGGACTCTGTCGACCGGAACGCTCACGGCGCTGCTGTTCTTCTCGCCGATCTTCTTCGCGTTCGGGTTGATCCTGATGATCGGCTGTGCAAATGTCGCCAACCTGCTGCTCGCTCGAGGCGTCTCGCGCCAGAGGGAGATTGGTATCCGCCTGTCGCTCGGCGCGTCACGTCGACGCATCGTCCGACAGTTGCTGACCGAGAATCTCCTCCTGGCGCTGATGGCGGCCGCAGGCGGATTCGTCATCGCGCGATCGGTTCTGGAGGGCGCGCTGTATCTGGCGACGACAACCGTGCCGCCGGAACTTCTGGCCGTGGATCTCGCGGGGTTTGTGCCGAGCGTTACGGATTGGCGGGTGGTCGCGTTTCTGATGGCAGGCGCAACGGTCTCGACCGCGTTCTTCGGCCTCGCGCCAGCGCTGTATGCAACCCGCCTCGAACTGGTACGGACGATGCGGGGCGAGGTGACGAGAGCTGCGCACCCTCGCCGCGCGCGGCAGATGCTCATCGCCCTCCAAGTCGGGGCATCGGCCCTCATGCTGATCTGCGCCGCTATCTTTCTACGAGGTGCCGCGAAGGCGTCTACCGTGGAACCAGGGCTGCGCACGAGCGACACGCTGAACGTCCCCATCTCCAACGAGCCTCGGCGCGCCGCGTTGCTTCAATCAGTCATTGCCGATCCATCCGTCGCGGCAGTAGCCGCTCTGTCGCAGCCGTCGGATTTCATCGTAGAAACAGCCGCCTTCGCCAAGGCTCCCGCGCCCAAGCCACTCTCGGCGGACGAGACGGGGCGCAGAGTCACGGTCGGGATGATGCGCGTGTCGCCGGGATACTTCGAACTACTCGACGTCGATCTCGTGAGCGGGCGTGATTTCACTCAGGCGGAACGCACCGCGGAGGCGGGCGTGGTCGTCGTGTCGGAGACCATCTCACACCGTCTCTGGCCGGATCGCAACGCCGTAGGCCAGGTGTTGCGCCTCGAGGCTCCGCCCTCTGACGCTGGCGGAGCGTCTCCGAGTGAATCGGCGATCGCGTCGCGTACGTTTACCGTCATAGGCGTCGTTCGCGAATCGGGAGAAGCTGTCCTGTTGCCCGACATGTTCACGTTCCGGGGCATCTACGTACCGGTTGGTCCCGAACACGCCGGGACATCGCTGATACTGCGCGTCCGTGGCGAGCCCGAACAGGCGCGGCAGGCGCTGACCGAACGTCTGGCGGCCGTAGATCCGGGGCTGGGTTCGATCACCACCATGCGGGCATTCGCCGGGATGCAATCGTCCGTCCTGCGTTTCGCCTTCCAGGTGACCGTCATCCTTGGAGGGCTGGCACTCATACTGACGGTGTCGGGCTTGTTTAGCGTGCTGTCGTACATCGTCGAGCAGCGGACGAAGGAAATTGGGGTGCGCATGGCGCTCGGCGCGACCGTCCGCAGCGTGGCGGGGTTGGTGCTGTCGCAATCCGTCCGCCCGGTCGGTATCGGTTTCGCGGCTGGCGCCAGCCTGGCCGCTGGGGCAGCGATTGCGCTGATGGCGACGCCCGCCGCATCGGCAATCGGCGACACCGTTCGCGTCTTCGATCCAGTGGCCTACGCGTTGAGCGGGTCGGTCGTTGTCACCGCGTGTGCGCTGGCGGCTTGGGTGCCGGCGATGCGCGCGTGTCGCCTCGATCCGGTCGCGACGCTCCGTCAGGACTGAGACGCCCGACAGTTTCTTTGGCACCTCGCCTGTAGCCTCATCCTGCTGCCGTGTTCATGAGATGACTTCTTAGTGTCCCGGCCGCGTGATTCGCGGCCTGAACGACCGTGGCGTTCATGCGCGACGGCCGCCACAACGCCACACGGCATGGTGTCCGCGAATGCGTTGTGTCATGCGCATCCTCGAGATCCTCTGGCACTGTCCTTGCGAAACGCTCTGGTGACAGCGCCACCAGGACGAGAGTCATGAGTATCAGGCTACCGTTACCATTCTTCGTGCTTGCGCTTCTCACGACCGCCGTTCGCGGCGACGCGCAGACACGACTCATCGCCAACATCCCCTTCGACTTCACGGTCCACGGGCGGGATTTCGCGGCGGGCAAGTACGAAGTGCGCCTGCCGGACAGTGCCAGCGGCATCATCATGATCGACAACGTTCAAGACCGGACCGGAATGTTCGCATCCACGTATCCGTCCGGAGGACACGATCCGGCTGGTGAACAACCGGTGCTCGTGTTCGATCATCGAGAGAACCGGTACACCCTTGCGGAGGTCTGGGCATCTGGCACCGAAGGAGAATCACTGGTTGGGCTGAAGCGCACATCACATCCCCGTGCCGCGGCGCACACCGACGACACCTACGTCCTCGCGTCGAACGCGCCTTAGCGGGGGCTGGACATGAGTTCATCACCCGACCTCCAGCCGCTCGGCGTGGCTCAGGCATGTCCTGAGCCATGTCGACGGCCCCTCTCCGTGCCCACGCCTGGCGAACTTTGGGAGTCAGAACCTCGGGAATTCGCCTTGGCCGACGGAGTTGGGAGTTCGAGGTCGGGTGTTGACTCGTCCGGCTCGTGACCTGGACCTCTCGATCGATCTGCTCGTGCAGAGCCGTCATCTTGGGACCTCGCTGCGTTCTACAATGGGCGGCACACAGCGAGGCCTCGATGGCATCCTCCGAGTTGCAAGCCCTCATGGCTACCGCCGAACAGGCGGCGGCATCAGACGACTACGTCTCGGCCGAACGCTGCCTGCGTGAGGCGGCGTCGCTGCAGGAGCGCACCCGCGGCGCGAATCACCCTGACCTCGCGAATACGTTCAACAACCTGGGCGTTGTCTGCGAACGGTCGGGGAAGCCCGATGAAGCCGAGGCGTGCTATCGACGTGCGTACGTCATCGCCACAGGCGCGTTTCCCACGGATCATCCGTTCGTCGAGACGAGCCGGAAGAACCTCGAGGATCTCTGTCATCACCGTGGCCGTCCGCTCGACATGAGAGCGTTCGATTCGGAAACGGACGCCCGACGACCGGAGGCCCCGCGTTACCTGCCTCACGACGAAGTGGCACCGCCACGCGACTCGTCCGCCGTGGCCGTGGTGAACGCGGACTTGTCCGCCGGAGCTTCAGCGAACGCGGACTTGTCCCACGGAGAAGCGGCCGCGCAACCCGATCTTCCGTACTACACGGCTCGCCGCGAGTCGGCGCGAGCGCCGCGCGAATCGCGTGCGGCCCCACGTGCGATCTCATGGGCTCTGGCGATCGTGGGTATCGGCATCGCGGTCGCGTCGATCACTTGGCTCGCCTCGAGATCGCGGGTCAGCAACGAACCGGTGCGGACTGCGCTACGAGAAACCACTCCGAGTGTCGTGAGGCCACTACAACCGGCGGCGCCGGTCGCTCCTCCACCCGTCTCAGAACCAGTGCGACCTGCTCCTCCACCGGAGCCCGCCTCCGCCGCGACCGCACCGAGCGCACTCACCGTCGCGGACATGCGGCTCTGCAGATCGCTCACGAGAGGCGACGAGTGGCGGTGCAATTCGATCGGCACTCGCCCCGGCATGGGCCCTGTCTACTTCTACACACGCGTCGTCGCGTCACGAGACACCATCGTGCAGCATCGCTGGTATTTCGACGATCGGTTGTTTCAAAACGTGAAGCTCGATGTTCACGCCAATCCCAGCGGATACCGGACGTTCAGCCGGGTCACCATGAACAATGAGCGCATCGGTAGATGGAAGGTGGAGCTGCGCACCGTAGACGGGCGCTTGCTGCGCGAGGAACGATTCACCGTCCGATAGCGCGCATTTCATGTCGGTGTAGCGCCAAAGCCCAGACCAAGCACCAAGTCCCAAGGCAGAAGGACTGGAGTTGTGATCTTCGTGGCCCAATTCTCCGTGTCTGTTCGTGGCTATAGCCCCAACCGGTTCTCACAGAAATACACGAACCCGCTCCCAAACGTCGTCCTCGTCTGCTTCCAGGCCTGACGGAACGTCCCCGACTTCGCCCAGCTGGTGAACAGTGCGACCCAGCCCCGGTTGTCGGGATGCGTCCAGAAGTCGTCCAGCTGCAGCGCGATGAACACGTTCTCCATCAACTGAATCAGCTCGAGGCACATCGCGAGCTGCTCGCCGTCGACGTTGTTGGGCAGCGGGTGTGGCGAATCTTGCGGCGGCGGCCAGGTGCTTGGCCTGTCGGCCATCAGTTCGCGAAGCAGTGGCTGAAGGCCGGGGGTCGTTCGGAAGCGCTCCCAGATGTCGTCGAGCGCTTTGGTCTGCCCGACGAACTGAATGCTGTCCGAAGCCGGGCTCCAGAGATCGAACAGGCTTCTCGCCATCTCGACGAGACCAGGCTCGTGCTCGACATCGCGGAACGTCAGTCTGGCAACGTGATACCCGAGGCGGCGATAGCTCTCGAACTGATCTTCGGCGAAGAACTGATCGCTGGTCGATTCGTGCGGGAACTCGCGGTGACCGGCGTAGTACTGCTTGATGCTGATGTCCTCGTCGCCGGTGAGCGACGATTTCACGTACACGAGATACCCGCGGCTGCCATTCGCGTAGCTGATTCTGCCGACGGCGCAGTGGGCGCGACTCAGGCCCGTGTCCTTCTGCTTCCGGATGGCCTCGACGTCGATTTCGATCTTCGCGTCGAAGTCCACCTCGCACAGCCGAATCACGTTCCCCAGGCTTCCAAACGACGACGCGGGATCGCATTCGGCATCGCAGGCGATGATCACTTTGCACTTGCGGCGTACGAGCTCGTAAATCCCCAGGTTCTCGAAATGCCCACCATCAGAGACGTTGATGAAGTGATTGTGCTCGTCCGCCAGCCCGAACATTTCCTTGACGAGATACCAGGTGCTGATCGGCAGACGCCCGGCGTCCCACCGCGGACGTCCCGGATTGGGGAACCACCAGGCGAGGCGCACGTTGAACATGGTCAGCAGGAACGCCACGAGCGGTGACGTGCTGTATCCCATGTTCGGGCTGGCTGCCGCTCCCGACACCGATACCGCCTGCCCGAGTTTGACGCCGCCGGCAAACGCTTTTCCGCCAGGTCGATCGGCGAACGTGGGCGCATAGCCGACGGCTTTGCGATCGGCGCCCGCGCGCAGCGGCGTGAAGACGAACGACGCGCTGTGGCGGGTGTGGACACCGAGGTCCGAGCTGCCTCCGAGATTCAGCGAACCGTTCAGGATCGGAAAGGGTCCACGATAGGAACGCTCCGGAGGCGGCGGGTGCGCCGGATCGGATGAGGGAGGATTCCGGAAATCGGCGATGTCGAGGTCGTCCTGTGAATCGAAGCCCGTGAACGCGTGCGGCTTCCGCAGTCCCATGCGCCACCTGGTCGCGCCCAGATAACAGCGCACCAGACGGTTCCGATAGAACTGGTTCAGTCCGAAGATGTTGATCTCGAATCGCCACGAGAACACGAGGGCGACGCCGACCAGGATGCCGAGCGAGAGCCAGTACTGCCAGAGGCGGATCGACTCCAGATGCTGCCAGTACGCGTTGGCCACGACCGGTTCGTTGGTGAAGATCCGGACGAGCAGCACGTGCAGGATCGTTGCGCCGCTGAGCACCGCACCGACCAGGAACACGACCGCGGCGAATTTTGAGAACCACTCGAGGATTGCCGTCGTACGCGAGCGCCCTTCTCCGCCACTGGTCCGCTCGCTGTTGCCCGACAGGAGCCCGCCCGCGATCGTCGCGATCCATCCGAGCACCGTTGTCCACTGAGGAGTCGACCACTTCTGATCGAACACGCTCAGCGTGATCAGCGGACCGAACACACCGGTCACACCCAGCAGCATGAAGCCGACGCCCCAGATGCCGATCCACGATCCGAATCGCGTCCACCATTCACGCCGCCAGTCTTCCGAATCGTTGCCGATGAGGCCGATGATGGCGATGATCGGCAGCGCCATCGCGAACAGCACGAGGGGCGGCCCGATGACGTACGCCATCCACGCATATTGATTGGCCGCGCCCCACTGACCGAACATGTACCGCACGCCGCAGAACCCGAGATAGACGACGACCATCGAGGCGGCTGCGGTGAGCACGCCGTAGAGCAACGCGATCGCCCGGCTTCGACGGGTGTCGATCGAAAACGCAGAGAGCACCGTGAGCGCTCCGAACATGACCACCAGCGGCCAGAACCAGCCCTGCCACGCGGTCTGGATCACGTCGGAGAACGAAGAGTCGCTCCCGGGTCGGTCTGCCCACAGCATGGCGGCGGTCAGGAACGAGCCGACCCACGCCGGCCCGACCGCGAGCCAGAGGACCGACGTCTCCTTCACCGCACGGGTCTCCTTGCGAACGCTCGCCACGACCGACGCCGTCAGCAACACCACCATCGGAGCGAGGATCAGATTGCCCGGCGGGTGTGAGAGCGCTTTGAACTGATTCCAGGTGAAGATCGATTCGTTGATGCGCGTGACCAGCAGCAGCACCCACAACCAGGCGACGGCGGTCAGCTGAATGAGCAGCGCGTTCCGCACCCAGCTCGCCCACATCGTCCAGGTGTCGACGCTCATGACGCCAGAGCGCGGCGCGAGGTAGTTCGAGTACCGCCTCAGGTGCTCGATCGACGGTTCCCAGTCCGTCAACTGACTCAACCAGAAGTGCGTGCGACGGACATTGCCCAGCAGCCAGCTGCCGATGTATCCGCCGCCAGATACCGTCGACAGGTAATCGACGCTCCGGAGCAGATCCAATTCCTGCAGCCGCTGCAGCACGCCCAGGTTGAAGGTCGCACTGCGAATGCCGCCTCCCGAGAACGCCAGGCCGATCAGATTCTCGAGATGCTGGCCCGTGCGAATACGCTGACTCCAGTCCACAGGCATCGACGGTTCGGTCCGGGCCTTTCTCGCGGTGGGAGCCAACGTGAACTCGCCGCCGTGCGGAAACCCGCGCTTGTGTCGCTGTCTCGCGACCTCGGCCAGCTCCTCATCGAAGGCGCGCCGCCATGTGACGGTTTCGGCCGGCCACGCCGGAAACGTCTCCGGATTCATGGCGCGATCGAGCTGGTCGCAGGCGATGGCAACCGAGTTCTGAATGAGATCGCAGGTGAAGTCGAACGCCGCCCGGATGACAGGCGTCGCGTCTTCGATCTCGCTGGGATCTTCGTCGTCGATACGCGCGCGCTCAGCGAGCAGCCGCAGCCACGACCGGCCGGTATAGGTCACGACGCCGACCGACGAGACTTCGGCGTGCAGGAGCCGCGCGAACCAGTACAGATCGAGCAGACCGAAGCGAGCGGTGTGGGGTTTCTTGGCAGTCACATCCTGCAGACGGCCGCGCACCCGCCACGACTCCATCGCGGCTTCCCCTTCGAGGTTCGTGTAGTACGCGACTCTGCCTCGAATGAATCGGCGAAGGCCATTCGTGACGCGACGGAAATACGCCGCACGGGCGGGGTTGTGCCCCAGACCGCGCAGCCATCGCGCGTAGTCTTCCTGCCATCCGGCCTCGTCCAGCGTCGCACTCGCGCTGGTCGCCTGCTGGCTGATCGGTGCCTGTATCTGCGCGGGTTCCTCCACGTCGTTCGACGGGACGTAGTCGTCGAGGAACGAGAGCGCTTCGGACACGTCGGGATGGTCGAGCAGCCTCCGGCGTTCCTCGATGCCGACCACCGCCAGCACATCGGGCGCGATCGGCGGCGGGCACGGCAGCGGGAGCGGGACATCGTTGATGTCGAACGACTTCGTTGGCCCGTTGGTGGTCTCGAGGTCCTTGCGTGGCGTCGGCGCCGTCTGATAGCTCTCGGACCCCAGAATCCGGGTCGCCATGAACCGCACGCCGAAGAACAGATAGGAGTTGACGTAGCGTGCGAAAGCGCTCGACTCCAGGAGCGTCAGGAGATCGGCGTTGCCGAGCGGCGCCGACACCGAGTCCGACCCGGTTTCCAGCCTGACCTCGATGACCGTTAGGCGATCGAGCGCGACATCGAGCGCGTCGCGCACGGCGACGGCTTCCCGGTCGTACCGCTCGTCTCCTCTGAACGGGACGTCACGATGCGAACGCAGAATGCGCCGGCGTTCCGTTTCGGATTTCCCGGCGAGGTAGGCGAAGACCTTTTCAGGTGTGGGCGAGAGTTCGGCCACGCAGTTTTCCTGCGGATTCTATCGGACGAGTAGGCGCGGCCGAACAGCGGATGTGCACGAATCCGCGACTGCCAACGGACGCTGTCAGTTCACTTTATCGAGCCCTTCGGTCAGTTCGATATAGGTACCCCAGGGATCGGTGATGAAGGCGATGGCGATGCCGAGCGCGTCGACCTTGGTGTAGGGACGATCGAGCTTGATGCCCTGTGCTTCGAGTGTCTTGGTGAAAGCTTCGAGGTTCTTCACTTCGAACCCGATGTGATCGATCGCGCGGCCGCGCGTGCCGGCGACCGGTTCGGTGGCCGCCGAGAAATTGAGGCCGATGCCCGGCAGATCGGCGCCGATGAACGAACCGGTGAGACCAGGACGATCCTTCGCGCCGAAGGTCTTCATGTACCAGTCGTGCATCGCCTTCTGCTGCGCGCCGAAGAAGTGAATGTGATGGCTCATGATCGGCGCCGTCTGCTTCTTGATCTCGACCAGTTCGACCTTCACACCGTCGGGGCCGAGTGCGTACGCGATCCCCGACACGTCACCGCCGGTCGCCAGACCGATATCGTTTTCAACCTTGATGCCGGCGGGCGCTTCCTGGGCTGTGATCATCTGGAAGCCGTTGGCCTTCACTTTGTCGATGACCGCGCGGAGATTCGGCACCGAGAACCCGATGTGGTTCATCGTCGTGCCCTTGGTCGGACCGCTTGGCGGCATCGCGTTCATGAACAGCAGCGCGTTGGGAAACTTGATGATCTCCCGCTTGTTGGTGCCGATCGTGATCGCCGTGCCGCCGAGCGTGTTGACCCAGAACTTCTTGTGCTCGTCGACGCTCGTCACGTTGAGGTGATGGTGCCCGTACACGATCGGGCCGTTTTTGGCCGCGAGCAGCTGCGCCGACGCCTGGGTCGCCGGCAACCAGAGGAGAAGAACGAATATGGCCGTGATGAGTCGAGTCATGGCGGATGATTATACGTACAGAGTGGCCGCCTTCGTACGGACGGGCCCCGGCGTAGCTTCACGCGGAGGCGGGAGGCGGCCCATTTGCGATACGATCTCCTCCCCTTTACTCTCAGGAGCGTGTGATGAATTCTGAACGTCGTCATCAGTGGCTCTCGATGGCGGTCGCATGTGCGGTCGTCGCGGCCGTCACGAGCGTGCTCGTCGCGCAGCAGAACACCGTCCTGCCGCAGCCGGTCGCGAGCAAGCTGCCGGCCCCGACGACCGCGAGCCCGAAGCCGAGCCGCGGCGGCACGAAACCCGAAGGCGTCAATCCTTCCGTCCCTGCGGGCTTCACCCTCAGCGTCTACGCCGAGCTGCCGGCGCCGCGCATGATGGTGTACGCGCCGAACGGCGACCTGTTCGTGAGCTCGCCTGGCACGAACACCATCACCGTCTTGCGCGACGCCAACAACGACGGCGTGTTCGAGGCGCGTGAAACCTATGCCGGCGGCACACCGGTGGCACGTGGTGGCGCTCCCGCAGGCGGCGGTGGTGGCGGCGGCGGTCGCGGTGCAGGACGAGGACCCGGTGGCCCGCCCCCGGGCTTCGGTCAGCCGCCATCAGTGCTGGGCGCATCGGCGCCCGCCTGCATGCCGCCCCCGACGTTTGTCGAAAAGGGACCAGGCACCGTCGCGGCGCCGTTTGGTCTCGCGTTCCATGACGGCTACCTGTACGTCGGCAACACGGGATCGCTGGTGCGCTTCAAGTACACGAACGGCGACCTCAAGGCACAAGGCGAGCCCGAGAAGCTGATGGACCTCCCGAACGGCGGTCATTCGACGCGCAACGTGATCTTCAACAGAGCGGGAACGAAGATGTACGTGGCCGTCGGCTCGCAGTCGAACAACGACGCAGGAGAAGATTGCCGCCGCGCCGCGATCCTCCAGTTCAACCCTGACGGCAGCGGCTATCGCGTCTTCGCGTCGGGCATTCGCAACCCGGTGGGACTCGCACTGCAGCCGGGCACCGACATTCTCTGGACCGCGATGAACGAGCGCGACAACCTCGGCGACGATCTCGTCCCCGACTACGCGACCTCGGTGAAGGACGGCGGATTCTACGGGTGGCCGTACTCGTACATCGGGAGCAACTACGATCCGCGCTACGTCGGCGCCTTCCCCGAGCTCGTGAAGCAGGCGATCGTCCCCGACGTCCTGTTCCCGGCGCACTCGGCCGCGCTCGGCATCACCTTCTACACCGGCACGCAGTTCCCGCAGCGTTATCGCAACGGCGGCTTCGTCGCGCTCCACGGATCGTGGAACCGCTCCGTGGCGTCGGGCTATCGCGTCGCCTTCTTCCCGATGACCAACGGCAAGCCGGGAGCGATCGAAGACTTCCTCACCGGATTCCTGTCCACCGATGGCACCAACGGCACACCGATCACGCAGTGGGGACGGCCCGTTGGCGTGCTCACGTCACGCGACGGCGCGCTGCTCGTCTCGGATGACACGGGCAATAAGATCTGGAAGATTTCAGCTAAGAAATAACAGGAATCAGGAATCGGGAATCAGGAATCAGTTCTGGGCAAGGGAGCAGGATTCAGGGACTAGGCATCAGCCAGTCATCCCACGACCCGCGGGCTGATCCCTCATTCCCGATTCCTGGTGGCTGGCCCAGCCCTGATTCCTGATTCCCGCTTCCTGATTCCTTCTCAGACCGCATCGGACAACGACGCGAAATTGAACCCCCTTATCCGCAGCGCAGGCATCATCCGTCCGGCCGCGGTCGGTTCCGGCCGACCGATGTCCTCGAGCCGGTTCAGCATCAGCAGCGGACTCTCGTTCCAACGGAAGTTCTTGAGCGCGCGCGTGACCTTGCCGTTTTCGATCAGGAAGGCGCCGTCGCGCGTCAGCCCGGTCTGCAGCACCGTTCGCGGGTCGAGCGCGCGAATGTAGAAGAAGTGCGTGACGAGGATGCCGCGCTCGCAGCCGGCGATGATCTCTTCGGTGCTCCTGGTCCCCCCGCTCAACGCAAGTCCGCCGATGAGCGGCGTGCCGGTCGGCTGCTTTCCCTGCTTCTGCGCCCAGAAGCGCGTGTACGCCAGGTTCTTGAGCACACCCTTTTCGATCCACACCGTCCGGGTCACCGGAAGACCCTGGTTGTCGAACGGGTCGCCCAGCAGCTTCGGATCCGTGGGGTCGGAATACAACGTCACACGCTCGTCGACGACCTTCTCGCCGATCCGATTGCCGCCGCCCGGCTTCGAAAACGGGCTGCGCCCCTCGTCGGCATTGCGGGCGCTGAGCGCACCCGAAAGGAGCGGCACGAGATCGGTCACGGCCTGCGGCTCGAGAACCGCCGTGTACATGCCAGGCTCGATCGCCTGCGGATTACGACTGGCGACCGCTTTTTGCGCCGCAACGCGGCCGATCGCCGCTGGATCGATCGCGCCCCAATCGTGCGCGCCGCTTGACGCCCATCCGCTCCCGGTGCCGTCGGGTGTTCTCGCGGTCATCGAGAACTCGGATTCCGTCGTCGTGTGGTAGGCGAACAGCCCGTTGCTCGTTGCCACCGCCACCGCACGCGCCGTCGCTTCGAGAAATCCGGCCGAGAAGATCGCGCCCGCAGGTTTGCCTGCAGTCGACGCCACGCCGACCGCGCGCTGAATCGCCGACGCGCGCGTCTCGGGGTCGAGATCGGCAGTGCTTCTGATGAACGCGTTCACCGACGCGTACGTCTGCGCCCCGAGCTCGGGCATGATCTCGGGATCTTCGGGCGAGAGCCTGGCCAGCCGGATCGCCAGATCGACCGTCCGCTTGAGCGACGATTCTTCCAGCACGTTGGTCGACGCCGACGCACGACGCCTTCCGAGCGTCACAGTGACGGTCACCGTCGTGTCGGTGATCCCGCCCGACGTCGTGATGCTCGCGTCTGCGAACCGCGTGTTGCCGCTCCACTGGCTGACCACGTTCACGCGTGTCTGATCGGCGGTGCTCAGCGTCAGGACGTGATCGGTCAGCTCCCTTGCCTGATCGCGCGAGAGCAGCGTCGAGGCGCCGCCCGCCGTAATCCGTGCGTTCTGCCCTTGCGCCATCACGCGTTCCGAGCCGTGTTGAGGATGGCGACCTTGCGGAAGCGCGCCGGCACGCACCCGTGGCTCACCGAGTTGATCTGCGACGGCTCGCCCTTGCCGTCGTTGAACGCGCCACCCAGCCAATAGGACGACTTCCCGCCGATCAGGTCCATCGAGTTCCAGAACACCGGCGTGTTGCTCTGATACGCCACGTCTCTGAGCATGCCGGTGATCTTCCCGTTGCGCACTTCGTAGAACGCCTGACCGGAGAACTGGAAGTTGTATCGCTGGTGATCAATCGACCACGAGCCGCGATTTCTGATCAGCACACCGCGTTCGGTGTCCTTCACGATGTCGTCGACGGTGATGTCTTTCTCGCCCGGCAGCAGCGAGACGTTCGGCATGCGCTGGAACTGGACGGAGTTCCATGACTCCGCAAACGAGCAGCCGTGCGACCTGCTGACGCCGGTCAGCTTCTGAATCCGCGCCACCTGCTCACGCGTCGTCTGATAGTCCTTGAAGATGCCTTTGTCGACGAGGAGCCACGTGTCGGCGGCCACGCCCTCATCGTCCCAGGCCACGCGGCTCAGCGAGCCTTCCTGCGTACGATCGGCCTGGATGCTCATGATCGCGGGACCGAATCGCAGCTGCCCGATCGTCTTCTCGGGCGGCGCCACGAAGCTCGTGCCAGCGTAGTTGGCCTCTTCGCCGATCGCGCGATCGAGCTCGGTGGAGTGGCCGATCGATTCGTGAATCGTGAGCCAGAGATTGGTGGGCTCGAGAATCAGATCGTACTGGCCCGCCTCGACGCTTTTCGCAGTCAGTTTCTCAGCGGCAAGCGACGCCCAGCGCTCGGCGTTGCCCGGCATGTTCAACGACTCGATGTATTCCCACCCGAGACCGCGCGGCGCCAGCTCCTGTTCGTAGGTCTGGAAGTCGCCGCCATCGATCGCCGTTGCCAAGAACGTCGGACCGACGCGGATCATTGTCTGCGTGATGTTGGTGCCCTCGGTCGTGAGCAGCGTCTTCACTTCGCGAAGCAGCTGAAGACCCGAGCTCGCGAACCTGACGTTCTTGACCTTGAGCGCCGCTTCGTTGGTGGTGAGCAGCAGCGCGATCTTCTCTTCGATCGGCACCTCGAGCGGATCGCGGCGGACCGGCGTGATCCACGTGCCCGTGACACGCGGCGTCGGCGCCAGCTCCACGCGATGGGTATGCACCGCCCGAGCGGCTCGCGACATCGCAATCGCCTCGAGGGCGGCAGCGCGTGCCGCGCCGCGCGTCATCGTGCTGGTGGCCGCAAACCCCCAGCAGCCGTCGACGAGCGTGCGGACGCCGAGCCCGTACGACTCGCCGTCGGTGACACCGGTGATCTGATGCTCGCGCGTGGCGATCGCCTGACGACGATAGCGGCCGACGCGCACATCGGCGTACGACGCACCGCCGCTTCGCGCGGCGTTCAATGCCTCGTTCGCGATGTCCATCGAGGCACGGCTGGCGCCGGGCGCTTCGAGTGTCTGGGCTGTCAGATCGATCTCGAGTCGGCCGACGGCGGCCAATGAGGCCGCCGTCGCCGCGGTCGTTCTGATGAAGTCTCGTCGGGACTGCATTTCAGTAATCAGGAGGCAGGAATCAGGAATCAGGGCTGGGCCAGGTTCCGGGAATCAGGAACGAGTTTTCAGGGCAGATCCGACTGACGCCTGCCGACTGCTTCCTCAAGCCTTACCCAGCCCTGATTCCCGATTCCTGATTCCTGATTCCTACTGATCTCAGTTAGTCGCGAAGCAGTACAGATAACCGTTGCCGCCGGTCGCGATGAGATTCGCCTGCGAGCAGCCGCGCGAGGGGTGCGCCGAATTCCACGACGGCGCCGTCGCGCCTCGACCCATGCGATCGACGTGACCCAGCTGCGCGCTGCCCATGCCATCGGCGGCGCTGGTCCAGTTGCTGCACGTTGCATCCGTGTTCGGTGCGGTCGGCGGCTGCAGCGTCCCGTCGGCCTGCGAGCCGGTGAGGATGTCGTGCTGGTTCGGGGTATCTCCGACGCCCATGATGACCGTGCCCTTCTCGGTCAGCGCGGTGTCCTTCTTGATGTTGTTGTTGTCGGAATGCAGGTCGGCCACGCTCTTGGCGATCGCCACGCCCTTCTGGTTGTACCAGGGGCCATTGCCAATGCGATCTTTCGCGTTCACCGCCGGCTGCCCGTTTGCCGCCGCCGCGCTGAGGTACGCATGCCACGTCTTGCCGCGGCTGCCGGCCGCGGTGGCCAGGTTCTGACAGATCTTGTCCCCTCCGACGAGGCCGCCAAGATTGGCGCCATTGCCAGAACCCGCGCTGGTCACGAAGAAGCTCATTTGGTTCTGCTGTGCCGAGACACCGAACGACACGGTGGCCACGAGCGTCATGATGACGGCCGCGACCGACATCCACTTGATCATCGCGAACTCCTTGGAAGGACAACTGGCCCTTCGACGCGGCAATGATAGATCAGTGGGCGCGATCGGAGGGCGGGGTCGTGTCGAACCCGCCACTCTTTCATTTCTGCAGGACTTCCTCGAAGAACTTCAGGGCGCGCGGGTCGCCGCTCTGCCCGAGCCAGAACATGGCCTGACGGCGGACCTCGCGGTTGCGGTTGTTGCGGGCGACATCGATGAGCTTGGGGATCCCTTCGTCCTTGGGCAGCTGGCTCAAGGCGAACACGGCGCGCTTCTTGACCTCGGTGTCGGGATCGCGATCGAGCGCGTCGGTGATGACACCGGCCGCCTTGTCGCCGGCGCGCTGCGCAATCCAGAACAATGCATCAGCGCGAATACGTGCGTCGTTTCCCGTGCGCGCGAGCGCGATCAGCCGATCGATCGCCGCGGGATCGGCATGCAGCGCCATCGCGACGATCGCGGAATTCGCCAGACGTCGCGCCGCACCACCGGAGGTGAACGTAGTCAGGTACTCGAGGCTTTCGGCGGACGCCACTCCTGTCAGCCAGTGCACGGTGAGCCCGCCCGCGTCGAGCGGACATTCCGACGATGCGATCTTGATGCGTTCCACCTGGCGCTCCGCGATCCGGAACAGCACGAAGAGCCCATCTGACCCTTCGAGCTTCACCGACTTGAGCGGACGCGAGACATACGGGCCGTCTCCCGACCAGCATCCATCCGAATCGCGACCCTGGGTTTTGACGGCGTACCCAATCCATGCAGGCTGCGAGAGCTTCTCGGTGATGGCCGCAACCTCGCGAGCCAGCCCTCGCGTCACCGCGTGCGTCTCGAGCGCGCCGTTGATCACATCGGGTGTCTGCGCAAACGCCGACGCCGATGTAAGAACACCAACGATCAATGCGAGAGTACGTAAACGCATCTCCGCTTCTCCCCACCTGCCCCACCGCCGAAGGCGCGCCCTTCACTACTTCTCGAGCAACTCGAGCATGTAGTTCCGTGCCGCCGGCGCGTTCATCAGAGAGAGCTTCTCGACGATGCGCCGCTTCATCGTTGGATCGGTTTCCTTGCGCGCCATCGCAACCAGCGCATCGGCATTGTTCTGAATGAACAACGCATCGATCGCCGCAGTTTTCACGGCGGGATCCTTCATTCGCGCGTAGAGAGCGGGGAGCGCATCTCCCGTGCGCCCCGCGCCGGCAACGCCCATCTGTCGGATGGCTTCGCGGAGCAGCTCGGGATTCGTCTCGGTGTTGGTGATCTCGATCAAATGCGCGGCATCACCCGAGACGCCCATCGCGCGGATGATTTGTATCCTCACGTCAGGAGATTGTTCCTTCTGATAGAGCTGCCACAGCTCTTCGCGCGCGCCCATCACGCCCAGCTGACGGACCGCCTCGCCGCGAAGATCGTTCGATTTCTCCGTCTGCGCGGCGGCCAACACGCGCGCGCGATCACCTGACACCATGAACGCGCGCAGCACACGGCGTTTGACGTTGACGTCGGTCGAGGATTGATAGATGTCCGCCAGCAACTGGCGGTTCGCCGGGCTGCCGTTCACGCCCAGATACTGAATGGCTTTGTCCTGCAGATCGGGGTTCGCACCGCCGCGCGCGATGCGGGATATGACGTCCTGCGCACGTGGCGAGCGGCTCTGCGCCAGCACAAAGAGCGCGCGCGCCTTCAGCTTTGGCGACCCGCTCCCCTGCAGCAGCTTCTCGAGCATCGGCACCGCCTGATCCGGACTCGAATCCGCCAGTCCCTGGATCGCGAGCAGTTTGAGATCCTCATCGGCTTGCTGGTCGGGCGAGACCGGCTGACCGGCACGCTGGCGGATCTGAAGTTCCAGCGCCTTCGCGTCGTTCAACCATCGGCTCATGGGAAAGGACTTCATGAGTTCGGCGAGGCTCGTCAGGGCATCGGCCTGCTGATTCAGCTTGTCGAACGCGTACGAGCGCCAGTACAACGCGGCGTCGGCCCGTGGCGCGCGGTCGCTGATCACGTTCGCGAACTGCTCCACGGCTCTGGCCCACTGCTCACGCTCGATCGAGTCGCGGCCCCGTTCGTAGGCCTGTTCGGCGCGCGCGCTCTCCCGTTCGGCGCGGGCCCGGTCCTGCTCGGCGCGTGCGCGGTCCTGCTCGGCTCGCGCCCTCTCTTCTGCGGCGAGATCGGCCCGATCATCAAGCCGCGCGAACGCGGACTGCATGTCCGCGGTTACCGCCGGCGTCGCCAGTGCCGGCGATGCGACCAGGATCGCCACTGATGTTGCCCAACGAATCGTCTCTCGGTTCATGTCCGTCTCTGCCTCAACCCTGCCTCACCAGACCGGCCGCGCGCGACGCTCTCGCTCGCGAATCTCAGAAGCGGCCAGACGCAGACGGAAGACCAGGTCCTGCTCGGTGATCCGCATGCGCACGTCCGTCAAATCCTTGGACGACCCATCCGAGGGTTCGTTAGCAACGTCGACCAGGATGCGTTCGACGTCCTCGAGCAGGTCGCGCATCTCGACATCGCCGATCGCATCGGCCGAGCGGCGATAGAGGCGACCCGCCGCGACCAGGTCCGCCGCGCGCATGCGCTCCCCCGCAAACGCATCGGCGACCGTGTCGTCGGCGTTGACGAGATCGACGAGGACGCGCTGGGAGCGATCGAGATGGTCTTCGACTTCCGCCTGCAGCAGCCGCTCGCGCAGCGTGCGGGCATCGGTCGATGGCGCGTCTCTGCGCGGCGCCTGCTCCCAGACGCGGCCGAGCATGAAGGCAGCCACGAGGAGCGCGGCCATGCCGCCTGCGAGCGCCCACCGCTCGACTCGCCTGCGAGCGAGGAGCTCGCTCGGGATACGTCTCCACCAGGGTGTACGCGGCCTCATGCGCGCCGAGATCTCTGGCTCGATCCGCGCCCACATCTCGCGGCCGAAGCCGGGCGGCGCCTCGACCGCTGGCGTAGTGTCGACCAGCGTGAGGACGGCGCGCATTTCGCGATCGAGGGCGCGGCACGACTCGCACGCGTCGAGGTGCGCGCGGCGCTCGTCGCGATCGGCCGGCGCGCTTTCGCCGTAGTAGTCGAGCAGCAGATCCTCGTCGGTCACATGCCGTCCCGTCGATGTCGGTTCCATCACGGTCACGCCTCCACAAATGGCGCCAGCGCGGCGCGCATCTTTCGCACTGCACGGAAGATGCTGTGCTTGGTCGCATTGCTCTTCAGACCGAGCACCGATCCGATCTCGTCGATCGACATCCCCTCGATGTGGCGCAGCGTGAACGCGGCCCGCTCGACCTCGGTCAGCCGCAGCATCGTCTGCGCGACGCGCGCATGGATTTCACCCGCCAGGACCCGTCGATCCGGTGCCGGCTCCGGCGCACGCACGTGGGCGGCAATCGGCCCCTCTTCCAGGTCGGCGGTCTGCACCGCCTCGCGTCGTCCGGTCTTCCTCAGATGGTCGATGGCGCAGTTGATGGCGATGCGCGTCAGCCAGGTGCGCACCTCGGCGCGCGACTCGAACCGGCCGAGTTGCGTGTGCGCCTTGAGCCAGGTGTCCTGCACCACGTCCCGGGCATCCTCGGGGTTCCGGGTCATCCGATAGACCACACCGAACAAATAGGCGCTGTGCTGTTCAACCAGCGACCGGAACGCGTCGATGTCACCGTTTCGGGCTCTGGCGACAGCGGTCGGGTCGCTCTGGTGCATGCCTTTGGCTTAGACGAAATGGGTAGCGGGCGGTTGGCAAGAGGATCGCCCGCGCGAGGTGGGCTCGCGCCTGTTGGTGCGATCCTCCTCTCGCTTGTCGGTGCGATCCTCACTGACGGCGGTCGGTGCGATCCCGCTGGCGCTCGTCGGTGCGATCCTCACTGACGCTCGTCGGTGCGAGGGCGATGCGAAGCCGACGCGTGGTAGATTGATGGCATGCGGACGACCATTGACAAGGCAGGGCGCGTGGTCATTCCGGCGGCGATTCGTGACCGTGCGGGGCTCACGGCTGGCTCGGAGCTCGAGATCATCGAGGATGACCTCGGGATCCGCCTGGAACGGGTCGCCGCAGGGCCCAGGCTGGTCAAAGTGGGGCATCGACTCGTCGCGCGTCCGACCGTCGCGCCCGAGGCCCGACCGAAACTCGATGTGGCGGCGCTCGTCGAGGAGGAACGCAGCCGTTGGCCGTAGGCGTGTTCTTCGATACGAGCGTCCTGCTCGCCGGGCTGATCGACTTCGGTCCGCAGAGCGCCCCCGCACAGTCCCTGCTCCACGCCGTCGTCGAAAAGCGGGTGGCATCACCAGCGACGGCCTGGCACTGCTGCCTCGAGTTCTTTTCGGTCGCAACCCGGCTTCCTCCTGAATTTCGACTCAGTCCTGCCGATGCGGTTCGATTGCTGGAAGAAGAGGTGTTCGCGCGGATGGCCGTCCATGACCTGCCCTCGTCTGAGCGCGTAGCGATGCTGCACAGCGCATCGCGAGATTCGATTTCAGGCGGCCGTATCTACGACGCGCACATCGCCGAAATCGCGCGCGCCGCCGGCGCCGCGATCGTGGTCACCGACAATCGACGACACTTCCTGACTGCGCTTCGCTACGACATGCGGGTCGAAACACCTGCGGAATTCCTCGCGGGCCTCAGGAGCCGGAAGGCGGGAAGCTCCTGACGGTTGTCGGTGCGAGCTCTCTGACGTCAGTCGGTGCGATTACTCTGATGCGTGTCGGTGCGATCCCGCTCACGCTGGTCGGTGCGATCAGGCCTTCGGCGGATCGGTGCGATTCGGCTGACGGTGGTCGGTGCGGCCTCGCACGCTCGATCCGCGGGCGTACGCGGTTTCCGAGAGGCGACGGAAAATGTTCGATCGCGGTTTCCGCTACTTTCAAGAACGGCTCGCGCGATTTCCTGATGATTCGAGTTCGGCACAGTGCGTGCACAACCATCCCGGAAAATGGCTGGCGCACGACACTATTCGCAACTGCGAGTATGGAAGCTCGCCGACACCCTCCGCGCGGAAGTCTTCGAGTTCACGGCCCGCCCGAAGTTTGCCAGGGACTTCAAGGCACAAGAGCAGGCCGACGACGCGATCAACTCGGTGTGTCGAAACATCGCCGAGGGATTCGGCTGGGGGACCCATGCCGAATTCGCAAATTTCCTCGTCTACTCGCGTCGATCACTGAACGAGGTGCGCGACGCGATCCGTGGAGCACGGATGAAGGGATACGTCAGCGCGGACGATCTCCAGCGGGTATCGGACCTCGCCCACCGCCTACATCCCGCCCTGAGCAGGTTTATCGCTTACCTGCGCCGGACTCCCGATCCCAAACGCAGGAACAGCCAGCCAAACTCGCGCCCCACCAAACGTCAGCAGGATCGCACCGACCCACATGCGCAGAATCGTATCGATCCGCCGAAGGCCTAGCGCGATCGCACTGACTATCGTCAGGAGACTCGCACCGACAAACGTTAGAGGGGATCGCACCGACCAGCGTCAGCGTGATCGCACCCACACGCGTCAGAAGGATCGCACCGACAAACGTTAGAAGGGATCGCACCGACCCACGTCAGCAGAATCGCACCGACACGCCAAAGGCAGGATCGCACCGACAAACGTCAGAGGGGATCGCACCGACACGCGTCAGAAGGATCGCACCGACCCACGTCAGCAGAATCGCACCGACAAACGTCAGCAGGATCGCACCGACCCGAACTCACCGATAAGCCGCCGCCTGAATTCCGTACAACTCCGCGTACTGCCCGCGCTTGGCCATCAGCTCCTCGTGCGAGCCGACTTCCACGACCCGGGCCCCATCCATCACGATGATCCTGTCAGCCATGCGGACCGTCGAGAATCGATGTGAGACGAGGATGGTGATGCGTCCCTCACCATCAGCGCCGCGCGCCGCGTTCGCGTAGCGCTCGAACAGCGCGTGCTCGGTCTCGGCGTCGAGCGCGGCGGTCGGTTCATCGAGCACCAGGAGCAGCGGGCGGTCGCGCATGAAGCCACGGGCCAGCGCGAGCTTCTGCCACTGGCCGAACGACACGTCGACACCACCCGGCCACGTCGGACCGAGCTGCGTCTCGAGTCCTGCGGTCAGCTTCGTCACCACATCGTCGGCGCCGGCGCGGCCGATCGCGGTCACCACCGCAGGCTGGTCGTCGACGCGCGGGACGTCGCCGAGGCCCACGGTCTGCCGGGCGCGGAATTCGAATCGATAGAAATCCTGGAACGCACCCGCCATGCGCTCGCGCCACTCTTGGGGCTTCATCCGCGCCAGCGGCTGATCGTCGACGAAGATCGCACCGGAGGTCGGCTCGTACATCTTCGCGAGCAGCTTGACGAGCGTCGTCTTGCCGGCGCCGTTCTCGCCGACGATCGCGATGACGGAGCCGGGCTGGAGTGAGAGTGAGACGTCATCGAGCACCAGACGCGAGGTGCCCGGGTACGTGAACGACACATGATCGAGGCGGATGCCGCGCCGAATCGTCGCAGGCACAGACAAGTCGGCTGCCGCGATGGAGGACGCCGCGTAGTCTTCGAGCCACGCGAGCCGGCGTGATCCGTCGGCCCAGAAGCCACGAAGGAACCCGATCTCGCCGACTGTGGCGCCGATGTACGCGGAGAGCCGCGAGCCTGCCGCAAGCACGAGCAGCACACTTCCAGCCGGCGCACTCAGAACCGACGAGACGAACACGATCGCGCCGACGTACGCGGCGCCGAAAAACGCCCAGGCGAGCGTATGCCACATCGCCGAGCGCCAGCGCACGGCCGCGATCGGTCGATGCCCGAAGTTCCATGCCTGGCGCCGCTGCGACACGAGCGACGGGCCGATCCCGGTGACGCGCACTTCCTTGCCTGGCGATGCGGTCGTCGCGAGCGTGAACAGATGCCGCGCCAGGCGGTTCGGCTGCGCCGACTTCTCCATCACGATACGTTCTACGCCGGGCCGCCATGCCGATGTGGCCACCGTCGGCAGCGCGGCCAGGACGAGGAGGACGAGCACGGGGTGGATCGACATGAGCAGGGCGACCGTGACCACGAGGCGCAGGATCCAGCCGAGCGTGGAGAACACGGACATGTACATGTGATCGAGCACGAACACCTGATCGCGCAGCATCGAAAGCCGGTCGAGATAATCGGGACGCTCGTGATGCGCGATCGTCCCGACCGAGGCCTGCAGCTCGGCGACGTGCGATTCGAGCGCGATCGTAACCTTGTCGCGAAAGCGCCGCTGCACACGTGTGCTGATCGTTCGAAGGAACCACGTCGCGGCGGCGGAGACACCGAGGCCGATCGCGGAGATCGTGATGAGCGTGGCGCGGTGCTCGAGAACGCCCTTGCCAAGGAGCATCAACCACACCGCGATGAGCGCATCAGGGAGAGCGGCCAGTTGCGACAGGACGAAGGCGACGAGCATCAGACGCGGTTCGTGCTTGTATCCCAACTTGCAGAGACGCCACATCGACGAGAGCATCGGCGGCAGGCGATCGAAGCGGGCGTCGGGCGCAGTCGCAGCCGTGTCAGCCGAGGACGTCATACGCCGCTCCTTCCTCGTCTTCGGTCGCACTGAAGCGCTGCGCCTGCAGGTCGAACATCGTGCGATACCGTCCGCCCTTCGCCATCAGCTCCTCATGGGTCCCCAGCTCGATCACGCGTCCGTGTTCCAGCACGCAGATCCGATCGGCGTGCCGGACGGTCGAAAAGCGATGCGAGATGAGGATGGTCGTGCAGTGGCGCGTCGCCGCGAGGATGCGATCGAAGATCTCGACCTCGCCGCGGACATCGAGCTGCGCGGTCGGCTCGTCGAGCAGCACGAGGCCGGCGCCCATCTCGACGGCGCACAGCGCCCGAGCGAGCGCGACCCGTTGCCACTGCCCGCCCGAGAGCTCAGTCCCGTCGTCGTAGCCGCGCGCCAGCACCGTGTCGAGACGCGCGAGCCTGGCCGCGCCGGCGGCGGTCAACGCGTTGCGTACGGCATCATCGGGCGCGCCCGCGGGTGCGACGTTATCGCGCAACGACAACTCGAAGTGCGTGAAGTCCTGAAACACCGCGGTCACCCGCGACCGCCACGACTCGACCTCGAGGTCCTTCAGGTTCACGCCGTCGATCTCGATCGCTCCAAACTGCGGGTCGTACAGCCGGCACAACAGCTTGGCGAGCGTGGTCTTCCCCGCACCGTTCTGTCCGACGATTGCGAGCGACGATCCCGCTGGGATCGTGAGGTCGAAATGTTCGAGCACGGTCTGGCCGCCGTTCGGATAGGTGAAGCCGACGCCGCGGAAGCGAATCTCGCGTGCGGGCATCTTCGCGGCCGACCGGTCGCCGATCGGGAGCGCACCCGCCGGCGCCATTGCAGGCCCGAGTCGCAGCACGGCGGCGACGGGCGCGGCAGCGCCATCGAGCGCCCAGTTGAGACCGCCGAAGGCAATCGCCGAGACGCCCACTGCGCTCTGCGCGAAGATCACGGCACGCGCGAGCGTCAGGGTGCCGTCGCCGGCGGCGTTGGCGAGCGCCCAGAAGACGACGACGTTTGCGGCGAGGACGATCAGCAGACTCCAGAGCACCGGCCGTTCACGCAGACGCGTCGCCTCGTACTGCAGCGCGTGCAACCGCGTGCGCCGCTTCCTGAACCGATCGATCGTCCACGACGCGAGACCGAATACGCGCAGCTCCTTGGCGGGTGCTGGGTCGACCGCGAGCCGGAACGCGTAGTCCGCGTCGCGCTGAGCGCCGCGCACTTCGTCGGTGTTGCGATCGCGCCAGACGCCGCTCTCGCGCAGCAGCCAATGAGTGGCGAGCCACGCACCGGCCAGGAGCATCGGCGCCCACCACGTGAACCCGAAGAGCACCACTGTGCACGCGAGTCCGGCGATCATCTCGACGAGACCGCCCGCAATGAAATCGACCGACACGTTCATCGGCGGCCCGGTCATGCCCAGGTCGAAGTCGCGCGCCACCGTGAGGTCGGAGGTCAGTTTTGGATTCTCGAGGTGCCCGATCCCTGGCGGCCGTACGCACGCTTCGGTCAACCGGTCGTACAACCACGCCGCAGTGCGGTCGCCCAGGTTGGCGCCGACCGCGGCGTGAATCGGCGTGAGGATCTGCAGGAGCACGAAGATGCCGCCGACAAGCGCCAGCGGTGCCATGAGACTCTGCCCCTGCTGCACCGCACCCACGAGCACGCCCATCGCGATGGCGAATGCGGCCGGCAGCACGCCCCGCAGCACGAGGACGAGCCACCAGACGGCAGTGAGTAGACCATCTGCCCGTGGCAACGCGGCGAAGAACTTCCATTCGTTGCGTTCAGCGAGCCGAATCATCGATGAGTCCTCCGGCACACCCTTAGACGAACGCCAGAGCCAAAGGGAACGATCCTAAACCTCCTTCGCGCAAGCGGCTACGGTGGTCAGGCCGCCTTCGCTCATGGCTACGACGGTCAAGCCGCCCCTAGCGCAAGGCCGGCCGGTCAGGCCTACCGTGTTAAACTTGAGTGTTCCGCCATTCGTTATGGTGTCGGATGTAGCGTCCGGTCTTTAGCTGGATGTAGTGTCCGGCTTCGGCCGGACCCGCCCGCATGGTGGGTGTAGCTCAGTGGCAGAGCGCCTGACTGTGGCTCAGGAAGTCGCGGGTTCGACCCCCGTCACCCACCCCAAAACTCCTAATTAATTCGCGAGTTTGTGATGCGGTCCAGGAGTGGTGTCTTCTGGGGTCCCAGCCGAGGCCAGGCTCCAGTCAGGCTCGTGCTGTGGGGCCGGTGCGCATCGCGACCTGGGCGTGGCTCCGCCTCACCGTTCCACGGCGATCATCAAGATCTCGGTCGAGACCGTTCTCTGCACGCCTCGCCATTGAGGTGCCTCCGGTAACACCGCAATCGCGCTGGCCGTGAATGGAGCGCACAGTTAGTGCATCACGTCTTGCGGACCGCCTGAGGCAATCTGGAACGTGAACGCCATGAATCGCGTGGAGGCGGTGTAAGGTCGCGCGGAGGGGCGTCGGGAACCACATGGTCGTGAACCCACAAGTGATCACAGGGATCACAACAGTAGTAGGTGGCCCGGTCGTTACTGCACACTTTAATACGCCTTCCCGCACCGCCACACTTCGGGCAGAGATTGGCTTGTGGCATTAAGTCAATAAGACGAACAAGGTGCCAAGCTCGTCACTAGGGGCGGGCGAATATCATCCAACAGAGCGAATCAATGTCACCTCAGACTATCGACCCGCATGTCAATCCCTCCGACGAGACGATCCGCCTCGGGCCTCTTGTCGTACGTTTCATGGTCACCGGAAGCGACTCGAATGACAGCGTCGCGACCTTCGAGCTCTCCGTTCCAGCCGCGCAGCGTCTAGCCGCACCGGCCCATAGCCACGACCATTACGAAGAGACCATCTACGGCGTCGAGGGAACCTTGACCTGGACCGTCGATGGAAAACAGATCCACGTCGGACCAGGACAAGCACTTTGTATTCCCCGTGGCGCCATTCATCGATTCGACAATCACGGCACACAAGACGTGAAGGCCCTGTGCGTGATCACGCCGGCCGCGCTCGGACCTCAATACTTTCGCGAGTCTGCTGACGTGATCAACGCGGCGGCCGGTGGTCCGCCTGACCGGGTGAAGATGGCGGAGATCATGCGTCGTCACGGCCTCACGCCAGCCCCGGCTCCAGCGTGACGTGGTGGATCGTCACTTCAACGGCGTTCGCAACGACCGCGTGGCCACGCGGTCGCTGCCTATGATTGCTGGAGCACTGTCACCACTGAGACGTGTCGGACGCGCGGTGCGTGGGAGTGTCGAGCGTCAATGAGTTCACTCGTCCATCGTCGCCCCACATCACGATGCGGCCGTCCCGTCCCTCCGCAAGATCGCGGACGCGCATGTCGAGGTTGATCGCCTCGGTGTAGGCCACGGCATCGCCGTTGGTGCGGACGCGATACAGCTGACCGCCGCGAAGCGTCGCCAGCAACAGGTCTCCAGACCAGTGCGGCAGATAGCTCGAGCGCAACTGCACGATCTCGGACGGTCCGATCGATGGCACGAACGCGAGCGCCGGCTCGCGGAACGTTCCATGGTTCCGTGAGTTCGGCGAAAGCGGCCAGATATCGCTGCCGTACTTCGTCCCGTAGGTGACCAACGGCCACCCGTAATTCTCACCTCTGACGATCACGTTGATCTCGTCGCCGCCCTCGGGCCCGTGCTCGGATTCCCAGATGCGCCCGTCGTTGGCGACGGTGAGCCCCTGCGGATTGCGGTGACCGATGCTGAACGGAACGGCGGTGCCAGACTCGTCGATCAACAGGATCTTCCCGTAGCTCGTGTCGAGATCCTGCGAAAAGCGCGGCGCGTCCTCGGTGCCGTCGAAACCGTGATCGCCAACGGTGAGCAGCAACCCCTCCGGGTGACGCGCCATGCGTCCGCCGCTCTCGTCCGATCCTCCGCCGCTCTTCGGCCACATCTTTCCGAGGGCAAGGCACGGCTTCGAGTCGAATACCGTGCTCCACACGGGCTTGACGTCCGACATCTTCGCCGACGGCATCAGCGCCTTCGAGAGACGAAGGCTGACACAACGGGCATGGTCGTCCCAGTGTTGGTGAGAGACGTAGATCGCGGTCTCGCCGCCACGGTCGTCCACGAACAGGTCGGTAATTCGAAACGGATCCGTCGCATCGTGGTCCGACGTCGCCGCCAACAGTTCCTTGCGGTTGAACGGTGCGGAGAAACCAAGCGGCTCGGATCGCAGCGTGTTGGTCGCAGGTCCCCATGACAAGCGATAGAACTCGCCGGCTGCGGTGACCAGGAGAAACCCGTCTCCGAACGCCGCGACCGATCCCCCAGCCCGCGGCCGATCGGGCGGAGGCACGAGCGCCGGGTAGGCTGTCAGCGTCAGGTTGTAGAAGGCGGAGCCCACATGACGGCTGGTCGCAGGTTTCGACGTCGCCGACGGCGCGACCGGCAGAGCCACTTTCTGCGATGGGAGCGAGACACTCGGACTTGCACGCAGTACGGTCGCGAGGACGGCGGCGCCTGTCGAGATCGTGGTGAGAACGCGCCGCGCCGTCATGACGCGTACCACCATCGCGCCTGCACCGTCTCGTTCGGAATCGCGGCCGGCTCGTCAGGCTGGCTGACGGGCGCGGTACCCTGCACGATCAGTTTGTGTGAGGCAGCCGAAAGAGGAACGAGTATGAAGACTGGTCGAATACGAGACATGCCCGCCGCGTCATGCAGCGGGGGTGCCGCGTTCTGGGAATTTGCATGACATCGATCAAGTCACGTCGTTCGAACGGCATAGCGCGCTGAACCGGTGCGGAGACGGGCGGCACGCCATCCCGCAACTGTGGCTTATGTGATCCACTCAGAGGACGGTGTTGATGGATCGAGGACATGATGCGCACGCGCTGACCGCAGTGTGAGTGCGGCCTCACATCAGGACTGACAGATCACTCCGTCACGATCATCGGTGGCGTTTCACGAACGGAGCCGAGCGATGTCGAGCCCGACGGGCCGCGAAGCTCGAGCGCAATCGGAACTTCCGGCAAAGCCGCGAGAGATTCAATATGAGTTGCACTCACCGACGCGGACTCGAGCGCCCTTTATCGTCCATTTGCTCGAGATTCGCCTTGATGCGTTCGACGTAGGCCAGCGTCTCGGTATACCGCCATCGCGGCACCGACGATGCCACTGTCTGGATGCTCTGCCACAGCCGATCGTCGAGCGCCCGATCCCGGGCCACGCGCTGCGCCCGGCGCAGGATGCTCCTCCCGGCGTTGTAGCTGCCGAACATGAACTCGTGGATGTGTCGCGCGTCCGACTCGGACTGCCACTGACTCCAGAGCTGACGGTTGTACCAGATCCCCGCGGCGATGTTCCATTCCGGATCGTCGATCTTGCCGAGATCGGGGTTCTGCGACTGCACTTCCTTGTAGGTGCTCGACATCAGCTGCATGATGCCGCGCGCGCCGGCGCCGCTGCGGGCCCCCGGATTGAGATTGCTCTCGGCCATCCCCTGGGCCTTGAACAGCCGCCAGTCGAACCCCGGGCCGAAGAAGCGTTTCGTGTACTTGCGGAACATCGCGTCGTACTTCTCGGACGACGCTTGCGCGCTCGCGTGCGGCGGCGCTGCCGCCGAGACCAGCGCGACGAGCATGACTGCGATCGCGATCCGCAGCAGAGATTTCAAGGTCAGTTCAGGGCTCCGCCGATGATGATGGCGATGCCGAGGAATATGGAGGCGATGAAGAGCCCGACCGCCAGATTTCCTTTCCGCAGTTCGGAGGTGAAGTCGATCGTCGGGGTCAGCCAGTCGATGACACGGTACGATAGGAACATCAGGACAACCCCAAGGACGGCGTACACGAAGTTGAGCGCGATGATGCGCCATTCCATGCAACTCTCCTTTACCTTGCTGGTGCTGCGGTCCCGGCATTATCTGACGAAACCTCGAGAGGGTTCGTTCTTGGTTTGCCTGCGGCTCCAGACTCCTGGCTCCGGGACGGCACTTGTCAGCGCCGAGCATGCGGCGGCGGTCCGGCGCTCGCTCCCAGGCGTCCGCTGAAACTCTTCTGGCTGCGCTACCAGTGTTATCGTTTCGAGGATACGTTTCGAGGATAGCTGTGGCAGCCCGTCTTATCGCGGCGCGCGGATAACGACATGACTCGTCGTCCTTTCTACGCAGAATATGCGTGGGCGTTCGACCTCCTGATCGATCGTCCGGTTCGCAAGGAATGCGCCGTCATCGCTGCGTGGCTGATTGACCGCGGCACCCTGCCGGGCGCAGACGTCTGGGATGCCGGCTGCGGCACTGGTCGGTACGCAATCGAGCTTGCGCGCCGCGGCTATGTCGTTCATGGAATGGACCTGTCGCCTGACCTGATAGCGGTTGCCAGGCGAGCGGCTGGCGGCTCGACCGGCGGCGCCTCGTTCACCGTGGGCGACATCGCGCACCCACCGTCTTTGCGATTCGCCGCGATTCTGTGCCGTGGCGTTCTGAATGACATCACCGACGACGCGGGTCGTGACGCGGTCTTCTCCGCATTCTCCGAAACGATCCCATCGAGTGGCGTGTTGATCCTCGACGTGCGCGACTGGGGCGCCTCCGTCGAACGTAAGACCCGTGAGCCGCTTTTCAGAAAGCGCGTCTCGACCGACCAAGGTGTGTTGACGTTTACCAGTGTCACGGCTCTCGATCCTGAGAACCGTCAATTGCTTATCTCTGAACGCCACGAACTGATCGGGCCGGGCGGCGAACGGGCCAGTGAGTATTGCTTCGTCATGCGCTGCTGGGATCGAACAGAGCTCGACATGCGTCTCGCGCGGCATGGCTTCGGCAAGGTCTCGTACTTCGGCGCCTACGATCCGGGCGTCGCGGCCGGGGCGACCGACCGGCTCGTCGCGGTCGCGCAACGGCGCTGAGCGACCTCACATCGGCTTGCAGCCGGCAAGTGCAGTCGTTGGGCGGACCAGAAATGACCGAACTCTACGATTCGATCGGGCCGGGCTACTCACGGTACCGTCGACCGGACCGCCGGATCGAACGCGCGATCCTCGGAGCGCTCGATGGTTGTGGTTCCGTCGTCAATGTTGGCGCAGGTACCGGTTCGTACGAGCCACGAGACCGGTTCGTAGTGGCCGTCGAGCCGTCGGCGGTAATGATTCACCAACGGGCACCTCGTTCGGCTCCTGCCGTCCAAGCTTCGGCCACGGCGCTGCCATTTCTGGACGGCGCCTTTGACGCCTCGATTGCCGTCCTCACCGTTCATCACTGGGCCGATTGGCGTGCTGGGATCCGAGAGCTTGCTCGCTCCGCCCGTCGAAGGGTCGCGATCCTGACTTGGGATCCGTCGGCCGCGGGCTTCTGGCTGGTCAACGACTACTTCCCGGAAATCCTGGACACGGACCGGCGTAGCTTTCCGGCAATGGCCGATCTGGCTCGCGAACTTGGCCGCATTCGCGTCGAGTCCATTCCCATTCCGCACGACTGCTCCGACGGGTTTCTCGGCGCCTATTGGCGACGGCCACATGCCTATCTGGACCAGTCCGTTCGGTCGGCTATTTCCGCCTTCAGCAAGATAGCCAACCAGGAGCCTGGACTCGCCAGGCTGCGGCGTGAGCTGCAAACAGGAGCGTGGCTCCGTCGCAACGCCGCCCTCTTGACACATGAGAGCCTCGACCTTGGCTACCGTCTCGTTACCACCCACTAGCACGAGCCGCGAACTTGATGCTTCCATCAGACCTGATGCACCGAAGCTTTCAAACTTCGAATGGCGAGTTGGCCTGGAGTCGCGAGGATGGACGTCTCGCGATTTCCATTCTGGTCCGGAAGCAGCGTGCGATCGTGGGGGGCGAGTTGTGGTGGGTCAAGGAAGATGTACGCGAGTGGACGGGATTGATTCCGCAGCGTCAGGGTTCGGCCGTTTACTCGTGGGAGACAATGAGGGCAAGCGGTGAAGACTGGGCGACCTTCGTCATGCGGTGTGCGGCGGACTCGCTGCAGGCGATCGAGCGATGGCCAGCGATCGACGATCTACCGACCGATCTCGAGGGGCGAATCCTCTGCAATTTGACTCGGGTTGACGGAATGGAGACTCCGGCTGGCTCGTGCAACTGCGCGTAGTCGAGCGGGTACGTGGCGCTCGGAATTGCGCCTGCAGCTGATTTGCACTCCGTTAGCCGTGCCTGACTAACGAAATGGCGAAGTCGAAGTACGCTGCGGCGGTCGACGAGATTCAAGTTGCTCTCCGTTCGCTCATGAAGGCACAGGGCTTCAACGTACGAGGACGCACGTTCAACCGTCTCACGCAGGACGATTCAACATGCAGACAAGCGTTCGAGTGGCGCTGTGATGACGTACCGACTTCAATCCATGGCAATGTACTGGCTCTACGCCATGGTCATGCCTTGCCTTTTCGTTCTCGGGGGCGCCTTTTGGCTCGTTGGGACATTTCACACAACTGTCCTGACTCCTTCCGCGGTCGTCTCAGTGAAGGCGTTTGCCGGCCAGTTCGTTTACATAACTCATTCTGGTGGCAAGATCCTGTCGCTGGCACAATTCACGGGGTTTCACGAATTCCTCACACGCTTGAAGCAAGCAAACTCGCAGGTATCGATGCGAGGTGTGTAAAGGAAGGGCGCGAGGGGCAAGGTTAGCCAGACAAGCGTGATGTCCGACAAGAAACTTGAACTAGCGGCGTCGGTTGAAACGGAATCGCGAAAGCGAGAGGTTCAGTTGCTCATTAACATCGTCGAGCCTGACCCTGAATATCAGCCATTCATCCTTACCGACGAGGCCTCGCTTCTGGACGCTGTCGCCACAGCACCGGACGCGATGTTGCGTCGCCTCGTTGCATACTTCGGGACAGAGCTGGATCTGGATCTTCGACTTCCGGTTTGGCGCCTCGTCGACCGTATCAAGCAGCTTTGTCCGGAGTGGCCAGATGACTCAGGAACTCCGTCGTCCTGAGGCGAATTCGAACACCGCTGGCTGACCAGCCGCTGCACCTGAGGGCGACACGCTCGCGCGTCCCCGCGTGCCGCGTGCTGTCGTGGACGCGCACGTGCCGCCGGTGAGCGACAAGACGTTAGCTGGATCCATCAATGACGACGTGCATTCCTGGCGCGCTTGGTTACTTCGAATGTGAGGGGCCAAGCGACCGATGTATTCTGTCGAGCCGTGCACTCTAATAAGCCGCTGCACCTGACGGCACCGCGCGTGGTGCTATTGTTGACGTGCGCGTTCCGCAGGTGAGCCCAAACGTCAGCTGCCGGAGGTCACATGTGGCAGTACATCGTCAAGGTCCTGCTCACCGTCGGCGTAGTCGTGGCGATATCTGAGATCGCAAAGCGCAGCACGTTTTGGGGTGCCGCATTGGCCTCCCTCCCGCTCACCTCCCTTCTGGCGTTTGTGTGGTTGTATCTGGAAACAGGTGATACGCAACGAGTGGCGGCACTTTCGGCAGGAATTTTCTGGCTGGTGCTGCCGTCGCTGCTGCTGTTCGTTGTGCTTACCTACGTGCTCCGATCCGGCTGGGGTTTTTGGGCTGCGCTAGGTGTCGGCTGTGTACTCACAGCCGCGGCGTATTTCGCAATGGTCTGGTCTCTTGAACGATTCGGTATCCGGATCTAGTGTCCCGGCCGCGTGATTCGCGGCATAAGTCCCGGAGCGCGGCGCCCGGATGGCAAGGCGCGAAGAGCGAGCTTATTGGGCATAAGTGAGCGATGAGCAACGCCGCCAGCCGGGATGCCCCGCCCGGGAGTTATGCTGCGAATTACGCGGCCGGGACACTAGAGCTTCGGCATCGAGCAGCCAGTTGCAGCGGACCTTGAAGGACCATTGACAGCGTGCAACGTCAACGCCCGGCCACTGAACCGAGACGTTACGCGGCGCACGATGCTGGTTTCGGCACCTGTCGCACTTCTACCGGCGGCCGGCCTCATCCTGCAGTTGTGTTCCAGCGCGCCCCTGATCGCCGGCAATGGTTCGCAGATCGCCGGCAACGAGCGGTTCAAGTGGGTGTCCCGCGCAGAAGAATTGCAATGGGATCTCTCCCGAGCGTTCGACATTGCATCGGGTGGGCGACTACGAGAGTGGATGCTGGTGGAGCGACAGCCGGATGGGCGATCGGAGTTCGATTACCTCGTCCTTGCGCCGATGACGCTCTCCGAGTTTCAGAAACGGGTGAATGACGGGATCTCGAAGGGCTTCCGTTTGAAACGTGACACCCTGATGTATCGATGGGAACCAGGTGAACGATGGGGATCCGGACTGCGGGTCGGCGGCGTCCTGGAGAAAGCCCGATTCTCTTCATCCTTCAGCGTCCCTGACCGCAACGCTAGCTACGAGTATCGGGTGTCGAGGTGGTCCGAAAAGGCTATCTCCAAACTGGCCAACGAAGGGTTCCTGGTCATCGACCTCGGGGAGTTCCTGGACGACGACGGATATCCCGAGACCGTGAGCCTGCTCGAGAAGAGAGTGGACAAGGACGTCCCCGTCGCCCAAGCACGTCCACCTGTTCAACGCTATAAGCTGCTCACAGACAATCGCTCGCTCGAGGCGGACTCCCGCGCGTTTATGGAACATCTGCGCGCGGGATACCGACTCGCGTTCGTGTCATCGAACAAAGAGGCAATTCTCCTGGAACAGGGCTGGGAAGGGTCACAACGACCAGACTACCTGCTGATCAGGCACCCGTCCTTCATGGAGCCTGAGGAGAGGATGCTGCCCGGGCTGGAGCGCGCCCTCAACGACGCGTCTCTGTCTGGCTACCGGCTGTTGCCGAACAGGATCTTCTCTGGCACAGCGGGTGGGCGGTGGCGGCCTTTCAGCGAGTACGTGGCGATCATGGAGAGACTTCCGGAACCAGCCGCACCGGTGCAGTACGTCGTCCTGCGTGGACTCACAGCGCTGAACCACGCGGTCGACGCCGGAACGCTTCGCGAGTTCTCCATTGTCGGCACGCTTTCGTCCGGCATCGTGGTGGAACTGCCAAGGAAGTAACACGTCACATTGCGGCGCCGGTGATGCCGAACGTTGGACGGACTATCGGACCATGAGAAGGCGATACACGCTCGCCGGCGCCGCAGTTCTTGTCGGTGCTCTGGCATTGGTCGTCAATGCGAGCGCCTATCCCTCGACTTGGAACGAGTCGATCGTCGGGCTCTCCCGGTCAGAGGTTCACCAGCGATTGGGGCCGCCCGATGGGGACTTCTTGCCGAAGGGATGGGACGGCTGGCAGACGCGCGTCCTCATCGGCACATGGATTCTTCAAGTTGTCTACCAGCCGCATGCTTCTTCGATTGGAGACCCACCTCCGGACAGCGTCCCTCGTGCATCCGAAATTCATCAACAATTCCTGCTCGGCACGGATCGGCACTTCATCTCCATCAACTGGAGTACGCTCCGCGGGTCAGTTCGATGAGCCCTGACAGGTGATCGTCATGACGTCTGCAGCCACCTGGTTCCTGTTGCTGCTTTTGCTTTGCATCCTCGGGCCCTACGCCCTCGGCGTGCGGCCGAACACGCGGCGTGATTGGACCTACATCGCGATAACTGTCGGTTTCATCGCGTGGCTTCTTATCCTGATGGCACCCTTGCGATCTCGATAGACTTCAGCTCCGAGGGTCGATGTTCAAGAACTGAGACGTTTGCCGTAGAGGTGCCGAATGAATCTGGTTCCTCGAGTGTCGCTGCTTTCAGCATGCTGCCTTCTGCTTGTCGCCCTCCTTGGCGCCGCGGGCCCCACGGTCGACATCGCTACCCCCATGCCCGCGCCCGAGTGGGCAAAGCTGGAGCGGCGGATTCTTGCTGACAGCGTGCCGGCCGTGAAAGCGTTCTTCGCGAAGTACTACGACCAGCGCGGTTACTTTCAGCACGTCGTCCGATGGGGTGCCAACGATGGCCCGGACGATGCCTTCGAGAACACGACCGGGTGGCCGGAGCTGCATGCGTTGGGAGCGAGCGACGAGATCCTCCAGCTGCATTTGAGGGCGTGGGAGGGGATGATTCGCCAGTTCACCGAGGCGAAGACGACCGCCGTGCCGATCGCCCGCCAGGGCATGTACCACAAGGATTTCCTGGTGCAGTCCGACTGGATGCACCATGGCGAGGCACTTCGAACCTTCAACGTGCTGGCGCTGTCGGCGCCGACGCTGCCCGCTTACCAGAAACGGGCGCGGACCTATGCGGCGCTCTACATGGGAGAGGATCCCGACGCGCCGAACTACGATCCGCAGCACAAGATCATCAGGTCGATGATCAATGGCAGCCGCGGCCCGATGCTGCGGAATGCGGACGCGCTCGACTGGGTCGGAGATCCGTTCGACGTCTCGAAGTTCGTCGCGCTGCATGGCGAGGGCAGTTACGAGCAATTCCTCGCACACTACCGGGAGTACACCGACGTGGTCGGTGATCACTTCCTCAACCTCGTCGCCACTACCCTGCCGCTCGACGCCTATCTCCTGGACAACGAGCCGAAGTACAAGCGCTGGATCGTCGAGTACATGGACGCGTGGCTGGCGCGGATGAAGCAGAACGGCGGCGTCATCCCGAGCTACGTCGCACTTGATGGCACGATCGGCGGAGCCGGGGGGAAATGGTGGAAGAATGCGTACGGCTGGGGGTTCAGTCCGGTGAATCCGGTGACCGGCCAACGCGAGGATCGCAACCGAATCCCCCGGGCGACGGTCGGATTCGGCAACGCGCTGCTCGTCACCGGCGATCAGAAGTACGTCGATGCGTGGCGCGCGATGATCGACGCGGTCAATTCCCACGCCCGCACGGTTGACGGCCACTCCGAGTATCCGACGATGCACGGCGACAGCGGCTGGTATGGCTGGCGGACCATGCCCTGGAATGTCGGCGCGCTCGAGATCTGGTACTGGTCGATGAAGCCCGAGGATCGGCCGCGCATCGGACGCGATGCCTGGGTTGAATATCTGGAAGGCCGGAATCCCGCATTTCCAGAGACGGTGTTGAAACGGGATCTCGAGAACATCCCGCGACGGATCGCAGCGATGCAGAAGGATGTCCTGTCGCCTGAAACCAGGCTGGCTGACAACGCCATGGAATTCAATCCGGCAGCAGTTGGCGGCATGGTGCAACTCATGTGGGGCGCGCTGGTCCCAGGTCGCGAAGGCAGTCTATTGAGCGCGCGGCTGCGATACTTCGATCCCGTTCGCCGCCGGGCTGGCGTGCCGGACGATGTGGGCGCGCTGGTGTCGGAGTTGAGGGACGACCGCACGGTTGTAACGCTGGTGAATGTGAACCCGACGACCCCGAGGACAGTCATCGTGCAGGGCGGCGGCTACGGCGAGCACCAGATTCTGTCGGCGGATGTGAACGGGAGAACCACGCCGATCAACGCGCGTGATTTCACGGTGCGGCTCGCGCCGGGCGCGGGCGCGAAGCTGACGCTGGCGATGAAGCGCTACGTCAATCAGCCAACGGCGAAGTTCCCCTGGGACAGATAGGAGTCAAAGCCGTGGAATTGCACGAGATCACCTCCACGGACCCAGACGCCAACATGTTTCGCATGAACGTATCACGTGGCGATTCGCGCTGTCCTCTTTGATCTGGGCAACATCGGGTGCTGGCAGGCGTCGGAGACGGCCGCCGCCGTCGCTCGTCGTCACTACTCTCTCGCACCCGACTCCGATTTGCGTCAACCAGGTTGACGCATCCTTCCGCGCGGCGATCCGCTCGCCGGCCAACGACATCTTCGGCGCGTGCCTTACGTTGTGTCGCCGCTCCTCCGTCGCAAGGGACTCACGCTGTTGCTTCTCCCCCGCGGCTCGCCTCGCCTGCGATGCCGTTGGCATCTATCGCGTGCGCGGCTCGCTCCACGCCGCGCTCCAGGATGCATCAACCTGGCTGGCGCAACAGCGCGCGATTGAGGGGTAGTGTCACAGTCAGCAGCACCCGACTGGCTGATGTATTCCGGAGCGCCGCGTGGAGCGAGCCGCGCACACGATAGTCGCCAATGGCGTCGCAGGCGTCGTGAGCGGCGGAGGGAGGAGCAACATCGTCAGGCTCTTGCGACGGAGGAGCCGCGAGGAACCGTCAGCGCACACGCCGGAGATGCCATTGGCCGGCGAGCGGATCGCGGCGCGGAGGAATGCGTCAGCCAGTCGGGTGCTGGCAGGCGTCGGAGACGGCCGCCGTCGCTCGTCGTCACTGATCTATCTCGCACCCGACTCCGATTTGCGCCAACCCTCGGACCACATCCTAGCAGCGAGCACGAGACAGTCGACAGTCTTCGGGGCGTCCTTGCATTAGTAGCCTTGGGTTCCAATCAAGCGGCCCTGCCTGACAACCGCTTGCGGCCGACAACAGCCGGTGGACGATGAGCAGGCGCGGCTGAAACGCCGGCCGTTAGGCGCTCTGCAAGCCTACGCAACTCGAGGCGCTGGTGAGTGCCGTTCGCGGCTGAGCGGCGTCACGATAGACCTCGAGAATCCACGCCGGACTTGACGACGAAGACAGACGATGGGACGCGATCTCATGACGCAGGCTGCGAAGAAACTGCTCGAGGAATTCGACGCGCTTCAGGACGCTGACCGCGCCGAAGTGCTCGCCGAGCTGATGCGTCGCATAGCGTTGGTTCCGCACGATTTACCCGACGCGCGCGATCTGTCGGCCGCTGCAGACCGTCTGTTCGTCGAACTCGATCGACGCGAGCAGTCGCAGTGAAAGCGCCGAGCCCGCGGGGATCGCGTTTCGAGGCTAGCGTCTCGGTGCCGTTTCTGCGCATCGGGGTATTCGACGCGCAGAACCTCGTGACGATTCCTCACGCGAAGCTCGTTCGATCACTTGGAAGGTTATCCGCGACACAGTTGTCTATCGTCGAGCGCGCGATCGCGCTTTGGCTTGGATTGGTTCTGGCAACCAACTCTGAGGTTTAACAACTGAATCCGGCGCCGCGAGTCCACGCAGACGCCGTATGATCGGCCGGTGGATTGCACGTTCTGCCGAATCCTCGAAGGTCTGTTGCCGTCCTGGCGCGTGTATGAAGACGAGAACAGCGTCGCATTCCTGGACAAGGGACAGGTAACTCGTGGCCACACGCTCGTCATTCCTCGGCGACATGCCGAGAACATCTGGGCGCTTTCCGAAGACGAGGCCCGTGCCGTGATGCGATCCGTCCACCGGGTTGCGCGCGTGCTGCGCGACAAGCTCGGTGTCCTCGGCTTGAACGTGACCCAAGCCAACGGCAGCGCGGCCTGGCAGGAGGTCTTCCACTACCACGTCCACTTGATTCCGCGGTACGGCGAGGACGGGTTCCGTCCGCCTTGGCGGTCCACCTCACCGACCGCGGAACAGTTGCGCGAGGTGCAGCGACAGCTCGTTCAAGAGCCTTGACCTTCGAGGGAACACCGAAATGGACGTACTGCAGAATCAAGATGTGCCCTACGGCAATGACTGGGACAGCGCGACAGAAGCGGCGGCCTGGGCCGAAGCGGCAGACCTGGCGCGGCCCTGGCGCGCCGAGATCCGAGACCACATCTCGGCTCGAATCGCGAGGTTGGCGCCGCGCGGCCGGGTCCTCGAGCTCGGTTCAGGCCCGGGCCTCCTCGCTCACCGCGTGCTGCAGCGATGCCCACACCTCGAGGCCTTCACCCTCATGGACTTCTCCGAGCCCATGCTGGCATTGAGCCGGGAACGTCTCGCGGCATTTCCAGCAGCCTCTTTTGTGCGTGCCAGTTTCAAGTCCGAGGACTGGACGCACCACGTCGAAGGTCGGTTCGACTGTGTGGTCTCCATGCAAGCCATTCACGAACTGCGGCACAAGCGGTACGCACCACGCTTGTACGAGCAGGTCTACCAGGTCCTCGCCGTTTCCGGATTCTTCCTGGTCTGCGACCACACGCCGTTCGATGACTCGCCAAGAAGCATCTCGCTTTACATGACAGAACGGGAGCAGCTGCAAGCGCTGGCGGATGCCCGATTCGCCAACGTTCGCGTGGAGCTCGTAGTGAATGGTTTGACGCTCTACGCGGGCGAGCGGGCTGCCTGACCGTCGGTTCTGCAAGGCAGGGCGC
The DNA here is from genome assembly GCA_036407095.1 of Vicinamibacterales bacterium. Taxonomy (GTDB): domain Bacteria; phylum Acidobacteriota; class Vicinamibacteria; order Vicinamibacterales; family UBA2999; genus Gp6-AA40. Next base: position 57,477 of record DASWZV010000163.1, read on the forward strand.
GGGCCGCCTTTGACTCGTTATTTCGTGGTTCTGACGGAATGATGCGGAAGCCTCCACCTGCGGGGTAACTCGTTCATCGACCAGTCAGTTTGCGTAGCGCAGGGTGCACACGCGGCGTCGTGTGTGACTGCTGCCTCATCTTCTGCTGGAGTTGGATGATCCCGTAGATCAGCGATTCCGGCCGAGGCGGACACCCGGGCACGTACACATCCACCGGCACCACCTCACTGACGCCCTGGACAACAGCGTAGTTGTCGAAGACGCCACCGCTCGAGGCGCACGCTCCCATCGAGATCACCCATTTCGGATCGGGCATCTGGTCGTAGATGCGCCTGAGCGCGGGCGCCATCTTCCGCGACAGCCGGCCGGAGACGATCATCAAATCGGACTGCCGTGGCGAGCCCCTGAACACCTCGGCACCGAAGCGTGCAATGTCATACCGCGCCGTGGCCATCGTGATCATCTCGATTGCGCAGCACGCCAGGCCAAACTGGACCGGCCAGATTGACGAGCGCTGCGCCCAGTCGGCCACGTTCTCGACGGTCGTCGTCAATACGTCGAGTTCACCATGCTGGTACGCCTGAGCGGTTGCCATCTCCGCTACAACAAGCTGCAAAGCAACGGCCACGTGAAGGGTGCACGAGAAATCGAACTCGTTGCGGATCCAGCGGGGACTTAGACGATCAGCCCCTTGCGCACCGCGTAGAGCACGATCTCGGCTGAACTGTGCAGATTCAGCTTCTGCATCAGATTCGCCCGATGGGTCTCCACCGTCGACAGACCGAGGTCGAGCAGCGTGGCGACCTCCTTGTTCGATCGTCCTTCCGCGAGCAGCTGGAGGACCTCCTTCTCGCGATCGGTCAGCAGATGATAGGAATCGGTCAACCCGCGCTGTTCCAGGCGACGGACGTAATCCTCGACCAGCACGGCCGTGACCGCGGGACTGAAGAACGGCTTTCCTGACGCCACTGCCCGGACGGCCGGGATCAGATCTTCGTCGGTCGCGCTCTTGAGCAGATACGCCCGGGCACCGGCGGCAAGCGCCCGCATGATGTACGACTCGTCGCCGTGCACGCTGAGAATGATGACGCCCGGCGGCGGTTCGAGCTTCTGCGCGCGCGCCGCGACCTCGATCCCACTCAGCTTCGGCATCCCGATATCGAGGATCAGCGTGTCGGGGTGATGCTCCTCGCACAGACGGATGGCCTCGAGCCCGTCGGCCGCTTCAGCGACGACCGTCAGGCCCCCGGCTTCGAGCAGGCCGCGGAGGCCCCGTCGGACAATGCTGTGGTCGTCAGCCAGCAGCACGCGCAAGGGCTGTCTCCGCCGCGGGAAGCGGCATGCTAACCAGGACCGTCGTGCCCTCCCTCTGAGAACTCGCAATCGTCATCGTGCCGTGGAGTTCCCGCACGCGCTCGTCGATGCCGCGCAGGCCGAGGCCCTGACGATCCCGGGTCTGATCGAGGCCGCGGCCGTTGTCGCGCACGCACACCTGGAGCTCCTGGCCATCCGTGTTCACCTCGACATGAATGTTGGTGGCATTCGCGTGGCGCACGCAGTTGGTCATCGCCTCCTGGACGATGCGATAGACGCACGTGCGGTGCTTGTCGGGCAGGGCGTCGAAGTCGCCGTTCATCCGGAGATCGACGTTGATCGCGTAGCGTTTCATGCATTCGCGCGCGTGCCATTCGAGCGCGGCCTGCAGTCCGAAGTCATCGAGCATGCTGGGACGCAGACCGAGAGCGAGGCTGCGTACGGTCTGGAACATGTCGTCCACGAGCCGCTTGCACTCGGCCACGACCGGGCGGACGGCGGGACTCGTCCGTTCGATTCGACCGAGCTCCATCCGCAGGCCTGTCAGCACCTGCGCGACATGATCGTGCAGTTCGCGTGAGAGATTCTTGCGCTCCTCTTCCTGCGCGCTCACGAGCCGCTGTGAGAGCTCGCGCATCTGCTGCTCGGTTTCTTCCGATCGCCCCTCGAGCACGCGAAGACGAAAGACCACCACGATCGCGACGCCGAGGCCGAGCAGCACGGTCTGGATCTGGAGGCGATGAAGATCCGTGCGGAACGCGTCGTGCCGGCGGGCCACTTCGTCCCGCTGGACCGAGACGTTCGCGTTGTTCAACTCTTCGATCTCCTGTGCCAGCGCCAACGCGGCTTCGCGACGAGGGACCACCTCGCGTCGCAGGAAACCCGCACTCTTGAGGATCTTCTCTGCGGGTGTCCAGTCGAACAACGGATCGAATGTCGACCAGTAGTCGTCCAGCTTGACCTCCAGCCGTGCGATGCGATCGTCGGGCTTCACCAGCGTCCTCAATGCGGACACCGTCGCAAGGCTGGTGCGGCGGAACTCGGCGATCCGTTCGCGGTACTCGGGATCCCGTTCGCGCGCGACGTCGAGCAGGTAGTCGCGGACGAAGATGCCCGAGAGATTCACATCGGCGCGGAGACGCTGGAGATTCGCCTCGACCCGGCGATGATGCGCGTTCAGTTCGTCGAGCTGTGCGTAGATCGCTTCCGCCTTGTTCGACGATGCCAGCATCGACACGGCTATCAGCACGACGAGGCTCCCGAGCCCGATGGCCGCCACGAGCCATGTTTTCAAGCGCATGTATCCTCCCCGAGCCCTTCCTTGTCAGGCTACGACAGGCCGGTCGCGGACAACATCCGGTAAAGGGGGGAGACCCGCGCTCGGCGGCCGCTGGAATCGTTGAGCTCTCAGTCCCCCGCGAAAGTGACGGCTCTCCTCCCCCAACCCGATGGCGGTCCCTCAGGCCCCGGTATCTACTGCGATCAGTACCGACGCACATCATCGGAGGGCACATGCCTCGTCAGACCGATCGCCTCGACACCCTCGTCCCGACGCCCGATCGCAGGCTCATACCCGGCTCAGCGCACCAGTGGGACAGGGTCATCGTGCTCGCGAATCGCGCACCAGTACGGCACGAACACTCAGCGGATGGCGCGATCACGATGACGCGCTCGGCAAGCGGCGTCACGACAGCACTCGAGCCGATCGTCGACGCGTGTCGAGGAACCTGGATCGCCCATGCCAATGGCGACGCCGACATGACAGCCGCGCAGCAAAGCGACGGCCTGGCGGTGACGCCGCCCGACCAGCGGTATCGACTGCGATACGTCAGACTCTCCGACGAGCAGTACGAGGGGTACTACTACGGCTTCGCCAATCAGGGCCTGTGGCCACTCAGCCACGCGGTTCCGGTGAAGCCGGTATTCCGTCCCGGCGACTACGCGATGTATCGGAAAGCCAATCGTGAGTTCTCGTCTGCCGTTGTCGAAGAGGCCGCCGCAGGATCGGCCCTCGTGCTCGTGCAGGATTACCACTTCGCGCTCGCGCCCAGGATCCTCCGACGTCGTCTTTTTGGAGGGAGCACCATCGTCTCGTTCTGGCATATCCCGTGGCCCGACTCACGCGGATTCAGCACGTGCCCGTGGGCAGCGAATCTGCTCGATGGGCTCCTCGCCAGCGACATCCTTGGATTTCAGACACAGGGCGATCGCGACAACTTTCTCGACGCCGCCAGCACCATGCTCGACGCCGACGTCCTCTGCGCGAACGACGTCGTCATCTACCGTGATCACCCGACCTGCGTGCGCGTCTACCCCGTCGGCGTCGAGTGGAACAACCCGATCGTTCGTTCCACGCCCCCGGCGGAATCGTGTCGCGCCGAGATCGCTCGAATGCATCAACTGCCCGGCAACGTCATGCTGGGTGTCGGGATCGATCGCCTCGACTACACCAAGGGCATCAATGAAAAGTTCCTGGCGATCGAGCGCCTGCTCGCGCGCGACCCCGACATCCGCGAGCGCTTTGCGTTCATTCAGGTCGCCGAACCGAGCCGGGAACGTCTGCCTGAATACCGCGCCACGCGCGCCCAGATCGAAGAGACCGCACGGCGCATCAACGTCCGGTTCGGCGTCAGGGATCACCAGCCGATCCGGCTGCTGGCCACGCATCACGAGCCGGCCGACGTGTACCGCTTGTACCGCGCCGCCGACTTCTGTCATGTGGGAAGCCTCGATGATGGAATGAACCTCGTCGCCAAAGAGTTCGTGTGTGCGCGGACCGACGAGCGCGGCGTGCTCGTCCTGAGTCAGCACGCGGGTGCGGCGCGGCAGCTCCGCGCCGCCGTGCTGATCGATCCCTATGCGATCGATGCGGCAGCGGAGGCGCTCGCGAGCGCGCTCGAGATGCCGCCCTCCGAGCAGGAGCATCGGATGCGGCTCCTGCGGGCGAACGTCGCCAGCTTCGATGCGCACTGGTGGGGCCGGCAGCTGCTCGAAGACGCACGCCGGGTGCGGGGGTTGGGTGGCGAGTGCGGCGACGCCGAGCACACTCGTCCCGCAGTGTCAGATGACCACTTCAAGGCCGCCAGTTAGTTCAATGATGAAGCGGCAGATCCCCCAGACGGCCACGACGATCACGAAGGTGAGGAGCCTGCCTCCGCTCCTCCACCTTTGTGATCTTTGTGGCTGACTGCTCCGTGTGACCCGGACGGCCACGAAGATCAGGAAGGAGACACGGAGGTTTTGGGCCACGAAGATCACGAAGGTGAGCCACGGAGCTTTCTCTGTTTCTCCAGCTTCGTGATCTCCGTGGCTGATTTCTCCGTGCCTGCTCAGAAATCTGCCTCAGGCTTGACGGCGAAAACAGAGACTGCGGAGGAAACGGAGAAAAGCATCAACACGGAGACAACGGGGAAAACGGAGAAGATCGTTCTGTCCACAATCCCCCGTTCCTCACGGCAACGAAGGCAGCGTCGAAATGGCTCCCCAGTTTTCACTGTGCGGGTCGGGCCCCGCTCATGAGCACTCCGCGTTGTTGGTGGCTTGAAACGACGACGGAACGCGTTAAACTCCCCCAAACCGCCACCAAGGCGTGCCTACCCAGGGGGACTTCATGCGACGGCATCACGCCGCTCTGATCACGTTTCTCATGGCGCTTGCCCTGAGCGCAGTCGAAAGGCCCGTGCTCCTCACGGCGCAAGGGAACCTCGGCACCTACGAAGATCGCATCGCGATCGAGGACGTGATGGCGCGTTACGTGTGGGCGGTCGACTCGCTCGATGCCGACGGCTACGTCGCGGTGTTCACCGACGATGCCGTCATCGATTCGAACGGCAGCATCAGCAGAGGGCATGACGAGATTCGCAAGATCGTCACGGGCCTCATCCAACGGCGCGACGACAACAAAGCGAAGGGTCTGCCGACGTCGAATCTGTATCACATGGTCAGCAACGTGCGCATCACGTTCCCGAAGCCGGGCGAGGCCTTGCATCAGTCGTACTGGCAGACCGTGCGTCGCGGCAAAGACGGCTCGATGATCGCGGCCGCGATGGGGCGCTCCGAAGACCGACTCGTCAAGCGCAATGGCAAGTGGTTGATTCAGTCGCGCACGCTGACTGTTTTCACCGATTGATCTTCGAGGTGCGTTCATGCCGTCGACATCGGTGCGCGTGGGGAACCTTGACTTTCACGTCGTTCAGGAAGGAAGCGGCGAACCCGTCCTGTTCCTGCACGGCTTCCCCGATTCCTCGCGTCTCTGGCGACACCAGATTCCGGCGTTCCTGAAGGCGGGATTCCAAGTCGTCGCTCCGGATCTCAGAGGCTTTGGCGATTCCGACAAGCCGTCAGAGACGGACGCGTACGCGATGCCTGCACTCGTGGGTGATGTTGTCGGCATTCTCGACCAGCTCGAGATCAGTCGTGCGCACGTTGTCGGACACGACTGGGGAGCGGGAGTCGCATGGGTGCTGGCTGCCATGCAGCCGCAGCGGGTCAATCGTCTGGTCGTCCTGTCGGTCGGTCACCCCGCGACGTTTTTCAAGGCGGGTCTCAGTCAGCGTGAGAAGTCCTGGTACATGCTGCTGTTCCAGTTTCGTTTCGCCGAAGACCTTCTGACACGAGACAATTGGGCCTTTTTCCGGGACTTGGTACGCCACCACCCGGAATGCGATCGGTGGATTGAGGATCTGAGCAGGCCGGGAGCTCTCGCCGCCGCGCTCAACTGGTATCGAGCGAACGTCGTACCAGAGAACGCCGTCGCCGAGCGATGGGTGTTACCCAGTGTCGCTGCTCCCACGCTGGGAATCTGGAGCAGCGGCGACGCGTACCTGACCGAGACGCAGATGCTGTTGTCCCACCAGTGTGTGTCGAGCTCGTGGACCTACGAACGGATTGAGGGTGCCAGCCACTGGATGCAGCTCGATCAGCCAGAGCGCGTCAACGACTTGATTCTTCGTTTCCTCGAGTCTTCGTGACATCCGGTATCAATGCCTCGCGTGATCGTCACCGGTGGCCCGGGCGCGGGCAAGACGACGCTCCTCGCCGAGCTCGCGGCGATGGGCTACACGACCGTCGAAGAATCCGCTCGCGCGATCATTGCCGAGCGGCTCGCGCGCGGTGAGAGTCCTCGACCCGACCTCCCCACGTTCGCCCGAGAGATCCTGCGTCGCGACATCGCGAAGTACGTCGATCAGCCACACACGTCCAACTGGGTCTTCTTCGATCGCGGCGTCGTCGACGCGCTCGGTCTACTGCAGGAGGTCTCACCGCTCCCCGCACACGAACTGGAAGGGATGCTCTCCACCTACAAGTTTCATCCGTTCGTGTTCATCCTGCCGCCGTGGGAAGCCATTTATGCGAACGACGCAGAGCGCGATCACTCGTTTACCGAAGCTGTCATCGTCCACAACAAGCTCGTACGGTGGTATCGCTCGTGTGGCTACGCGTTCTGCGACGTCCCTTGCCTTCCTGTCGCGCAGCGAGCAGAGCACGTCCTACAAGTGCTTGCCGAAGGCGACAGCGGCGCACACGCAGCGACCCCACCGCGTAGCGGCCCCGCCGCGTAGCGGCCCCACCGCGTAGCGGCCCCGCTGCGTAGCGGCCCCGCTGCGTAGCGGCCCCACCGCGAAGCGGCCCCTTAGCGAAGCGGCCCCTTAGCGAAGATCCCTAGGCCTCAGCCCTAGCCAGCCCTAGACCTGAGCCGTGGGCCCTACATTTTCTGCGCCCTTTCACCACGAAATGACATATCTGTTGGGACGATCTGCCAATTCCTCGTGCCAATCCGCGCGTTTCGTGTGACGAACGGCGTATACTCATCCGCGTTCTCGCGGGGCCACTCAACAAGGAGCGTGCAATGTTCAGGAGATTTCACCGGCCATCCGGCTTGTCCCTTCTCTCCGCTGGATTCGCTGTCGTCATCATGCTGTCCAGTGCGCTCGCTTCTGCGCAAGGCGTGCAGACGGGCACGATGACAGGCATCGTCGTCTCATCAGACAACTTGCCGCTTCCAGGCGTGACAGTCACCGCCAGCTCTCCGGCGCTGCAGGGGAAGCGGACTGCGGTCACCGACGTCAACGGAGTGTTCATCATCAAGGGCCTGCCTGCCGGCACCTACGCCCTCGACTACGAGCTTTCGCAGTTCGAACCGGCCAAGGCCGAAAACATCTCGGTCAATGTCGGCGGCACTGCTGAAGTCAACGCGACGATGAAGCTGGCGGCACGCACGGAAACCGTGACCGTCACGGCGGAGACGCCATCGCCCCTCGTCAGCACGACCACGAGCACCGCGTTCAAGAAAGCCGAGCTCGACGCCCTACCGGTCGGTCGGACACCTCCGCAGATCGCCGAGCTCGCACCCGGCCTGACCAACAACACACCGAACGTCGGGCAGGTGAGCATCGGCGGAGCGACCGCCTTCGACAGCGTCTTCATGCTGAACGGCGTCGACATCAACGACAACCTGTTCGGCAGCCCGCACAACCTGTTCATCGAAGACGCGATTCAGGAGACCAACGTGCTCGTCGGCGGCATCTCCGCCGAGTGGGGCCGGTTCTCCGGCGGCGTCATCAACATGGTCACCAAGAGCGGCGGCAACACCTTCAGCGGCAGCTTCCGCGAGAACTTCAGCAACCCGACGTGGGTTGCGAGGACGCCGCGTGAAGTCTCCAACAACATCACGCATTCGGACATCCTCGGCAAGACCTCGGAGGGCACGTTCGGCGGACCGCTGATCAAGGATCGCGCGTGGTTCTTCACTGCAGGACGGCATGAGAGCTCGGATCAAACGCTGACGTTCGTTCAGACGCCGGGCTCGGCGACACGGAACGACCTCAACAAGCGCGGTGAACTGAAGTTCACGGGCTCGCCGGCGAATGGTCACACGATCTCGGGCGACTACACGAACAACAGCACCGAGCAGAACAACATCTTCAGCCTGAACGCGAACTCGATGGACGCGAACACGCTGATCAACCGGCAGCTGCCGAACAGCCTGTTCGTCTCCAACTACAACGGTATTCTCGGAAACAAGTACTTCGCCAACGTTCAGTACTCGCAGAAGAAGTTCGGCTTCAGGAATGCCGGCGGCACCAGCACAGCGATCAAGGACTCGCCGTTCCGCACGCGCGGGATCCTCCCGGGCGTGTCTACCACGGTGCTCCTCTACAACGCACCGTTCTTCAGCGCGCTCGATCCCGAGGATCGTAACAACCACCAGATCAGCGGCAGCGTATCTGAAACCGTGTCCACCAAACGCTTCGGCACCCACGACCTCAAGGTCGGCGCCGAGTACTACCGCAGCACGCGCACCGGAGGAAACTCGCAGAGCGCGACCAACTACGTGTTCCTAACCGACTACGTCGTGGCCAACGGCGCACCGGTGCTGGACGCGCAGGGTGTCCCGATTCCCGTCTTCCAGTCCGGCCTCACGCAGGTGCAGAACTGGTTGGCCACGGTCGGTGCGCAGCTCGACATCAACACGACGTCTGTGTACGCGCAGGACAAGTGGGTCATCGGGCCGCGCGTGACCGTCGATCTCGGCACGCGGTTCGAAGCGGTGCGCAACAAGGCAACCGGCGACATCATCGCCGTTGACACCAACCGCATCGTGCCCCGTCTCGGTGCCGCCATCAATCTCGACAGCCGGGGCGCAACGGTTCTGCAGGCGACCTACGGACAGTACTCCGGCAAGTACAGCGAGGCGCAGTTCGGCGCGAGCACCGATGTCGGCAGCCCGAGCCGTATTACCTACGCCTACACCGGACCGACCGGACAAGGAAAGGACTTCGCTCCGGGCTTCGACCTGGCCAACTACACCACCGTCGTCAGCGGCTCCTTCCCGACGAAGAACAAGTCGTTTGCGGACGGCACCTCGTCGCCCGTCGTCAACGAGTTCACCCTGGCGATCGGCCGTGAGATGGGCCAGAAGGGATTCAACAAGGTCACGTACTCGTGGCGGAGGTGGAGCGGGTTCCTCGAAGACGAAATCAGCCTCGCGAACGGTATCGTCAATGTCACGCCTGCGCCAGGGCTGTTGACCCGCGTGGTGTACGACAACACCGATAGCGTCAAACGCAACTTCCAGCAACTCTTGTTCTCACACGCGTACCGGTTCCGCCCGGATTTGTCGTGGCATGCCGATTACACGCTGCAGATCAAGAACGAGGGCAACTCGAACGTAGAGGCCGCGAACCAGCCGGGCACGGTTTCGCTGTTCGGCGACTTCCCTGAAATCTACGGACCCGCGATCGACCGCTATCAGCCGTTCGGTCGGCTCGCCGATTACCAGCGTCACAAGGTGCGGATCTACGGCACCTACTCGAAGCAGCTCGGCCGGTTTGGCGGCGTCGACGTCTCCCCGTTGTGGCGCGTGAACTCGGGGCAGGTGTACAGCCTCTCGGCGGGGAGCATCCGGTTGTCGGCGATCGAGCTTGCGCGAAACCCCGGCTATCCTGCGAACGACATCAACGCGAACGTCACCCAAACGCTCTTTTTCGGCGACCGCGGCTCGCAGGATTTCAAAGGCTACGGTGCACTCGATCTTGCGGGCACGTACTCGATCCCGGTGTGGCGTACGGCCAGGCCGTGGATCAAGTTCGAGGTCTACAACCTGCTGAACAACACCAAACTGATCGCGTGGGATACCTCGATCACGCCCGATCCCGCAAGCCCGCTCGATGCGAATGGGCTGCCGACCGGGTACATCCAGGGCCCGCGTTTCGGTACGGCGACAGCCGACAACCAGTTCCCCCAGCCAATTCCGGGCACCAACGGCGGACGACTCTTCCGCATGGCGTTCGGGATCAGGTTCTAGGATCGACAGCGGTCGATCGAACACGTGTACGCCGGGCCTCGAGATCAGGCCCGGCCTACACTGTCACCAAGTGCTAAGCGGCAGTGTAGGCCGGGCTTGTTTTCCAAAGCCCGGCGGACGCTGAGCCCACACCCACCCCCAACCTATAATCGAAATCGATGTCCGCAGCCCGTCCTTCGGACTGCATCGCCGGCGACGAGGCGCTCGCCCGCGGCGACTGGTCTGCCGCACGTGATGCCTTCGAGGCGGCGCTTCGCACCCGCGAGAGCGCCGAAGCGCTCGAAGGCCTGGGACTCGCCGCGTGGTGGCTCGACCTCGCCGACATCGTCTTCGACGCACGCGAGCGCGCGTATCGGCTCTATGTCGAACGCAACGAACCCGCAGCCGCCGCGCGCATCGCGGTCTGGCTCGCATGGGACGCCTGGGCGTTTCGCGGCGAGCATGCGGTGTCGAACGGATGGCTGCAGCGTGCTCGACGGCTGCTTGCCGATCAGCCCGAGTGCCCCGAGCGTGCATGGCTCGAGGTTCGCGAAGGGTCGCTCTGCCTCTTCGAAGACGGCGATCCCGACCGCGCGTATGCGATGGCCGCCGAAGGCATCCGGATCGCGAAGGCGGTCCAGGACATCGATCTCGAAATGCTCGCGCGGTCGGTTCAAGGCATGGCGCTCGTCGCATCGGGCGCCGTGTCGGAAGGGCTGGGCCATCTCGACGAAGTGAACGCGGCGATCATCGCAGGCGAGCTGACCGATCTCGTTGCGATCGGGCTGTCCTGCTGCTACATGATTGCGGCGTGTGAACGCGTCCGCGATTACGACCGTGCGGTCCAGTGGTGCGCGCGCCTGAAAGTCTTCTGCGCGAAATGGGGATTGCGCCCCCTGTTCGCGGTGTGCCGCACGCAGTACGCGTCGATCTGCATGTGGCGAGGCACGTGGCCCGAAGCGGAACAGGAGCTGATCACGGCGAGCGACGAGCTCGCGGCGAGCCGCCCAGCGATGACACCCGATGCCATCGTGCGGCTCGGCGAGCTGCGTCGCCGTCAAGGGCGCCTCACCGAAGCGGCAACGCTCTTCGAACAGGCCGGGTCACATGGGCTCGCGCTGCTCGGCCGCGCCGATCTCGCCTTCGATCGCGGCGATATACCCGCGGCGGCCGAGCATGCGGAGCGGTATCTGCGTCGAATCCCCACGCAGAATCGCACGGATCGCGCCGCGGGACTCGAGCTGCTCGTTCGCGCGCGCGCCGGCATCAGGGATCTCGAGGGCGCACGAACGGCGCTGGCGGAGCTCACCGCGATCGCCACCCTGCTCGCGACGCTCCCGCTCAAAGCTGCCACCAGTCTCGCCGCCGGATGGGTGGCCGAAGCCGAGGACGATCCGGATCTGGCGCGCCAGCATTTCGAGGATGCCGTCGATCGATTTCTCGAAGGACGGGCGCCGTATGAAGTCGCCCGCGCCCGCATCGCGCTCGCCCGTTCGCTCGCGTCGCTCGGTCGCGTGGACGAGGCCGCGCTCGAGGCACGGCGTGCGATCGAGCTGCTCGGTGAGCTGAAGGCCGAACTCGAAATCTCTCGCGCCCGGCGACTGCTCGATTCGCTCCCTGGCCGAACGACCGGCGACGCCAGACGACCCTCGCGTCCCGGCGATCAATCCGGACTGACGGCTCGCGAACTCGAAGTGCTCCGGCTCGTCGCCGAAGGCCTGAACAATCAGGCGATCGCCTCGAAGCTCGTCCTCAGCGATCACACCGTCCATCGGCATCTCGCCAATATTCTCAACAAGTTGAGTGTCTCCTCTCGGGCTGCCGCGGTGGCTCAGGCCGCTCGGCGAGGGCTACTCACATAGGGCCGCTTCGCGGTAGGGCTGCTTCGCAGTGGCCGCTGCGCCGTGGGGCCCGTTGGGGCGCGCCTTGGCGCGTGGGCCGCTTCGTGAACTTCACCCCACCGCCCGCAGAGTGGCCCCCACTTCCCTACGCGCCGAAGGCGCGCCCCACCGGCCCAAAGGGCCGGCCCACGTGGCCCGTTCGGGCCATGCCGCCCGAATGGCCCCTTAGAGCGATGCGCCCCCATGCAACCACCACATACAGTCGTCCCTGTGACACTGCGTTCACGAACGCGCATTGCAGGAGGACATATGAAGATGCTCGCATCGGTGATGACAGCCGCCGCAATCTTCGGCGGCAGCGCCACGTACGTCGCGTTCGCGCAGGGGCACGCGCACGTGATTCAGGCGCCCGACGACGCGAAGTGGGGGCCTGCGCCGCCCTTCATCCCGGCCGGCGCCCAGATCGCCGTGCTCTCTGGTGATCCCACTAAGCCCGCTCCATATGCGGTCCGGTTGAAATTCCCCGCGAACTACGCAATCCCGGCGCACTCGCATCCCACCGACGAGAACGTCGTGGTCACGTCCGGCGCGGTGACCTTCGGCATGGGCGACAAGCTGGTCAAGGGCGCGCCCGGCAACAAGACGATGACGGTCGGCGGATATTTCCTGGCGCCGACGGGTATGAATCACTTCGCCTACACGACGAGCGAGTCGACGATCGTGCTGTACGGGATCGGCCCCGTTCAGTTCAAGTACGTCAACCCGAACGACGATCCGCAGAAAGCGAACTCGTCGAAGTGAACGGTCTGCCACAAAGAGAAACGGAGGACCTCATCTTTCCTCTCATCTCCGTTTCTCGTCCTTTGTGATCTTTGTGTTCTTTGTGGCCAAGACCTCCGTGATCTCCGTGAGTCCGTGCTCTCCGTGGCACTAGAAGACCGCGCGAGAGATGCCGACACTGAGGCCAACGCCGACGACGACGCGCGATTTCACGATGTCGGGGCTTCCGGACACGAAATGAGCCGGAACGACGACGCGGACGCGCCCGCTCAGCGGGATGCGGATCACAGCGCCGCCGGTAAAGCCAAACGAGGTGTCTTTAGTTTCATTGATATAGGCGCTCTCAACATACTGAGTACGAGTCCGCGTGAACACGAATGCGGGTCCGACTTCCATGGTCGCGGAGAGTCGGCGACCGGCGTTCAGCGTGTAGGTCACCGGGAATGCAACGATTCTGTCCTGCTCGCGAACAGTAACCGCACCGGCACTGAGGTAGAGACCGTACAACGTGACCGGGCGCTGAAAGCGGATTTCAGCGCCGCCGCCGAATCTCCCGAACGTATAGCGCCCCGCAACGAGAGCATTTTGAGAAGACACGTCGTCGACCGTGCATGGACCGTTCGGACGACACACGTCGTAAATTGGCGCCAAAGCGCCGAATCCATAAGTTCCCGCTGCGAACACCTCGACCGTTTGCGTCCGAAGCGCGCGGTAGACCTCCGCAATGTTCTGCCGCCTGCCGGTCTGATAGTTTCCCCATTGTTGATATTGGGGCAGCGTGAGCGTGTCCTGCACATTTGCTAGCGGGCTGCCCGCGTCGAACGCCGCGCGCACGCCAGCATTCAGTGTCTCCAGGTATTCACGAAAAGCCACGAGATCGGATTTCGTCTGCGTCGTCCCCAGTCCGGTGATGAGTGTGTCGAAGTTCAGGCCTTCGACCGTTCGTAGCGACGCTATGGTCGTCTTCACGGCCACCGGGCCAATTCGTTCCGGTATCGCTCGCGCTGGGAACAGATCCACGGCGAACGCGATACGTTCCGAGGGAAAGACGATTGCCGTCATGTCGAGCGCGTCCAAGGCAGGCGTCGACCACAACTCAATGGATTGCCCCCCTAACGTGATCGTCTGCTGACGCGCAAACGTTCGTGCCACCGGCGATACCCTGCTGTAAAGCTCCGAGGGCGTGATTGCCGAATCGCGATTCACATCAAGGGCGCGGATCATGTTCGCCGACGGGCTGGGGATGAGCTCGGCCGACTCGAGTCGCCCGTTGTGATTGGCATCGAGCGCGATGAGGGCCGGTGGCAGCACACCGGCTGCCCTGTTGCGCTCCTCGTTGAAACGTTCATGAGCGATGATCGTCGCCGTTGGGTAGAAGGCCAACGCCCCAGACGCACGATCGAACCGATGTTGCGTGTGGAGCACATACTTGACCGGGGCGCCGGGAAAGCGTCTTGCGAGTTCCTCTTTCAACCACAACGCTGTAGGCAGACTGAGTGGATCGACAATGACGATGCCGTCGGGCGTTACCAGGAAAACGGTGACCTGTTCTCCATCGTGAAGGACGTAGAGTCCTCCTCGGATGTTGGTGATGATGCGAGCCTCGCCAGCGGCAGAGGTCTGCGAGGCTTCGAGGACGGATCCAGCCATCGAAAGGTAGATGACCGTCGCCAGCGCGAAGTACATCCACAGCGTGACGAAAGATTGAGGCCTTGTGCGAACCATCGCGACGGAGGATACCCCATCCGCCCGGTTCGCGAACGCGGCATACGTTGCCGTCCGCTTGGCGCCTCTCCTTACACGCGCGTCACCACATCGATGACCGTCTGCGGATTGTCCGCCGCGATTACCAGCCGATTGCGTGACGCGATATACGTGTACCGCACGTTGATGTGCGCTTCCGCGATGCGCTGAAAGACGCGGGCCGCCGCACCGGGCTCATCGGCCACGGGCACGAGCGCGACCTGCTGTTCCTGCACCACACGAAATCCGGCAGCGTCCAGGCATCGCCGCGTCGCCGGGAGATCGGTGGTCAGGACGTGTACGACCCCGTTCATCTCCGTGTAGCCGTCGATGTTGATGCCTGCCGCGCTCACCGATCCGATCGCCTTGGCCAGCATGCCGGGGCGATCGTCGGGGAGCGTCACAGCGAGATCGGCGGATAGATGTGGCTCCATGGTGAACCCTCCCTTGGCCACGGAGAACACGGAGAGTCCAACCTCCGTGTCTCAACCTTTGTGATCTTCGTGATCTTCGTGGCCAATTCTCTCCGTTTCTCTCTGTGGCCTTTGTGGCCTACGTACGTAGTGCCTCGAGCGCCGCCTTGCAGCACTGCCCGTCCTGCTCCGCGAGGCCGCCGGACACGCCGAGGCCGCCGATGATCCTGCCATCGACGACAACGGGCACGCCGCCTTCGACCACGCTTGCGCCGCGCAGGTTCATGACGCGCAAGGCGACACCGCCGCGCTCGACCGAATCCTGAAACGTCTTCGTCGGCCGCTTGAACATCGCTGCCGATCGCGCCTTGTCGATCGCGATCCGCGGGCTCGCATGTTGCGTATCATCGTCCTTTTCGAAGTACACCAGGATACCGGCCGGATCGACGATCGCCACCGCCATCGCCCACCCATTGGCGCGCGCTTCCTTCAACGCCGCCGCCGCGACGTTTTTGGCCAGGTCACTCGAAATAGGAACCCCGTACGACGCCATCTTTGCACCTCATTGCACACGACCGCACTCAGCAAGCGCGGGTGTTTCGCATTAAAATGAATCCGACCTGATTCGTTTCGCAGGTCCTTGCCACGAAAACTGTAACTCGTTGCCCGCACCCCCCTTCCCCCGCGGCAATGTGTGAGGTTGTATGAGTATCTGGATGGAGTTCAAGAATACAATTCTGCCCTGGCTGCTCGCGGCCACGGTTGTCGCGTTCCTGATCCAAGAGCATCATCGAACGACCGATGCCTTGATCCAGGCGAACAACCGGCTGGCCGTCGCGGTCGAACAACAAGGCAAAGCGCTCGACGGCGTGCGCGGACTGCTCGCCTCCCAGGGGTACACACTGCCCCCTTTAGCCGAAAAGCGGTGATTCACGGGCTTCGGGTGCCGGTGCACCTGACGTCCCGCGACGCACTGCGCATGCTCGACCTGGCTGACATCTGGGCAGCTAGAACCGGCAACGAGGTGACACTCGTGTCGGCCAACGATCACGTTCACGCCCGCCGATCCGCTCACTACGACGGCGAGGCGGTAGATTTCCACTCGTCGGACCCGGACGACCTGTCCGAGGTGTTCCGACGCGAAGGGTATCGTGTGCTCTGGAGAGTGCCGGGGCATTTCGCGCACGTGCACGTCGAAAAGCCCAATTCGTTCGACGGCATCGAGCGTGCGCAGGATCTGGCCAGCCGGACGCCCCTGTCACGTCCGAAATCACGATCCCGGGCGGGTGGATAGACGCGGGGGGCCGCCTTTCAGGCGGCCCCTCACAGGTCCGGCTGAAGCCGGACACTACGTACTACGTACCAATTTTCAGCAGCCTGCTCGCGTTGCCTCCGAGAATGGCTTCTTTGTCAGCGTTGCTCAGCGACTTCGCATTCAAAACGAAATCGATCCCGACCGGCCAGTCGAAGGGATAGTCGGTCCCGTACACGATCTGTCCGACGCCGGCTTCCGCGACGAGATGCCGCAGACCTTCGTCGTGAAAGATCATCGTGTCGACGAAGAGCTCTTTCCTGAAGTACTCGCTCGGCTTCTTCTTGAGTGCCTTGCAGTCGGCGCCGCTGCTGCCGCCCCGGCCGCACAGTGCGTCCGACCGCCCCGCGTACGAGGCGAGATACCCGCCGGCATGCGCCGCGCAGATCTTGAGTCCGGGGAATCGATCGAGGGTGCCCTCGAAGATCAAGTGCGAGAGAAACACCGTCGTCTCGAGCGGGTTGCCAATCGTGTTCCCCAGCAGCCCCTTGCCCTGGAGTCGCATGTTCTGCGTCGTACCCGGCGCCGGCTGCGGGTGCATGAACAGCAGCACACCGAGCTCCTCCGCTTTGGCCCAGAACGGATCGAACTTCCGATCCGAGAGCTCCATGCCTTCGACGCTGCCACCGATCGCGGCACCGCGCAGACCGAGCTTCTTGACTGCCTGCTCCAATTGATCGGCCGCGAGATCGGGGTGCTGCAACGCGAGCGACGCCATCCCGACGAAGCGGTCGGGGTGCTTCCCACACCACTGTGAGATCTTCTCGTTCTGGAGCGCGATCAGATCGCGGGCGAGGGCACGATCGGCGTTGTATCCCCAGGCATTGATGTTGATCACCTGGTAGTCGATTCCCTGCGCGTCCATGTCGACCAGACGCTGCGGGTTGCCGAGGGCAATAGCGTCGGTCAGTGTGGCCTTCGCCGCAGCGGCGAGCGGCGTGTCCTTGACCAGATCGACGACCTCGCGAACGAAGCAGTGCGCGTGGACATCGACTGTGCGGACGCGCTTGCCGTTGATGACCGCTTCGCGCCTCTTGCCCGGTGGCGCGCCAACCTGACGCGCCGCGGCTGCGACGCCTGCCAGCTCATGGCGACCCAGAAGAAATCCGGCAGCGGCACCCGCACTGTTTCTGAGGAAGTCACGTCGATTCGGCACGGCTCCTCCTGAACGTGAACGATGGGCTGGCGGATTATACGTTCAAGTGGAAGAACTGGAAGGGAGTGGGCACGACCGTTGCTCCGGCCCCCCCGAGGAGTTCGACCTATGGACCGCAGCGATAGCCTCCGACAGCCCGACGATAGAGCCGACAAGCGACTCACTCATCCGACGCCGCCCGAGCTCGAGGGGATCAGCCCACTGAATCCATCGACGTTTCCACGCGCCGAAGACGACGCCGACACCTTCGCCCACAGCCCCGAGTTCCACGACCTCCCCGATCGCGGATCCAACGTGGGCAAAGCGGACGAAGAGAAAAAGTAGAAGTGTTCTCGAGCGGCGAGCGCAGCTAAGATCGGCCATCTTGGCGGCGACGGCCGGCGACAATGCCGCATCGAGGAGCACCGATGAAGGTCTTCGTGATCGTTCTGGTCGCGATCGTGTCCAGCGCGCCGCTCTCCGCTCAATGGTTGAGCCAGCCGACGCAGGGCATTCCGCGAACAGCGGACGGCAAACCGAATCTCGACGCACCTGTGCCACGCACTCCCGACGGCAAACCCGATCTCTCTGGGCTGTGGACCAGGATCTCGCCGAAGTACTCACGGAACATCGCGGCCGACGTGAACCCCGGAGACATCCAGCCGTGGGCACGGACGCTCGTCGAGCGGCGCAGAGAAGATCTCGGCAAGGACTATATGAACGTGCGCTGTCTTCCTCTCGGGCCCGGCTACACCACCGCCGCCGACAGCACCGGCGCCGAGATGATGAAGATCGTCCAGACGCCTGGACTCATACTCCTGCTGAATCCGGACCTGACCTACCGTCAGGTTTTTCTCGACGGACGCACACTGGAGTCTGCGCCGAACCCGAACTGGATGGGGTACTCAGTCGGTCGTTGGGAGGGAGACACGCTCGTCGTCGAGAGCAACGGCTTCAACGATCGCACCTGGCTGGATCACGACGGCCATCCACACACCGAACAGTTGCGCACGACGGAACGCTATCGTCGCACGAACATCGGCTCACTCACGATCGACGTGACCTTCTCGGACCCTGGCGCATATGCGAAACCATGGACCGTTTCGGTGCGCGCCGCGCTCGCTCCAGACACCGAGATGATCGAGTGGGTCTGCAACGAAAGCCCGCACGGCGTGGAGCACTGGGTCGGCAAGGCCTCCGATGAACGCAAGGGCGAGGTGCAGGTCGATCCCGCGATTCTTGCGAAGTACGTCGGCACCTATGTGGAGCAGCCTCCGTTCTGGAGAGCGATCGCTCGGGTGGTCGAGATCACCGTTGCCGATGGTAAGCTCGTGGCCGACATGGACGGTCGCGGAAAGGTCACGCTGATCGCCACATCGGACACCGAGTTCTCCGGCCTCTACGGACTCGGCGTCGGCTTCACTCAGGGCGGCTCGGGCGGCCTGTTCGTCAAACACGTCTCCGGCAACTACCGGTTCGCGAGGAAGTAGCGGGCAAGTTCTATAACTGAACGCGTCAGATCAGATTCAGCGGTTTTGTGAACGCATGTGCCAGGACGAAACAGTGACGCGCATCCTGCCGCGCCGGGGCTTCCCGAGCCTGCACGCCATTTTCCAATTTTCCCCACCGTCGATGCTGGTCCTGCGTTTGCTCTAACCCGATCCTTGTGGATCTCGTTGTCGAAATCTCGGGGCTGATCGTCACAGCGATCGTCGTCTCGGCCATCGCGACGAGATGGGTCCGTACCGACGAGGGGATCATGCAGCCGTTTTTCGTGATCGACATCACGGCACTGCTGCTCCTCGGTCCGAGAGTGGCGATGTTCGTCGCCGCAGCCGGCGCGATCACGCGCGGCCTGGTCCGCACACGAGCAGCGCAACCGCTCCCACGAGTCATCGCGCGTGCGGTCACCGCCGTGATCGCCATCCAGACGACGGGGCTGGCACATTGGCTGCTCGGAGGAACTGTCGGTGATCTCGGCTGGCCGTCGCAGTTGGTGCCGCTCGCCGGCGACGTTGCGGCCTATCTGCTCACGACGCGCGCCTCTGCCGACGTCATCGAGCCGCTCCTCAGCGGAGAAGAGCCGAACACACGTCAGCGGCCGAATGTCCTCATCGCCTCCGCTCCCTACATCGTCGGGGTGAGCATCGCGGTCGGCCTCGCCGCCTTGATCGAACAGCAGTTGTGGGAGGCCTTGCCGGTCGCGGCCGTGCCGCTCTTCTTCGTGGGCTACGCGTACTACGACTACGTGCACCGCGTCGAGAACGACCGGCGGCGCCGGGAGGTGCTCGAGTCGCTCGATCAAGGCCTGTCGGTCCTGGACCGCAACGGGTTCGTCACGTTCTGGGACGATGCGCTGGAGCACATCGTCGGATGCTCGCGAACGCAGGCGATGGGGCGCTCGGTGTTCGACGCGTTGCCGACCCTTCGTAACACCGATCTGCCGCGAGCGATCAGCGACGCGCTGACGAAGAGCACGCTGACCAAGAGCACGTCGAGAACGTTGACGCGTCTCGGGGTCACGTCATCTTCCGGCGCGCGAGTGCTGAACGTGTCGGTCCTCTCGGTCGACGATGGCGTGTCACTGCTCTGGCAGGATGTCACGGTCAGTTCCCGCGAGGAGCAGACCCTCAAGCGAAACGAAGAGCGGCTGGCGCTTGCCGCGCAGGGTGCCAGCGACGGCTTGTGGGAGTGGGATCTCCGCAGCGGGGAGTTCTACGTCTCCGGCCGCTGGCGCGCGCTGCTCGGTCTTCCCAACGAGGCTGCGATCGTGCGCGCCGAAGAATGGATCAATCGCGTCCACGACGATGACATCATCGTGCTCAGAGAAGCGCTCGAAGCGCACGTCTCCGGGAAGACCGATCACTTCCAGCTCGAGCACCGCATTCGCCACGAGGATGGGACGTACCGGCGATTCCTGTGCCGCGGCATTGCGATCCGCGGCATCGACCGCCCGCGTATTGCCGGATCGTTGACCGATACGACGGAGCGAGCGAAGGAGCAGGAGCAGCTCCGGAGCGCCGGATTCCGCGATCCGCTGACCGGGCTGTCCAACCGCAGTGTGTTCGTCGAACACCTTGGACGCCGGCTCGATGAGTTCAAGCGTCGGCGCGGCGAGCGGTTCGCCGTCCTCTACCTCGACCTCGACCGCTTCAAGGTCGTCAACGACAGCCTTGGCCACATGGTCGGCGACGAACTCCTGATCGCAGTCTCGCGCCGGCTCGAATCCTGTCTGCGTCCCTCCGACGCGCTGGCTCGTCTGGGCGGCGACGAGTTCGCCATCCTGCTGAACGGCTTGAGCGACGAGCAGCTGGCGAACGTCATTGCGTTCCGCATCCAGGAATCACTGAGTGCGCCGTTTTCGATCGGCAACCGCGAGGTGTTCACGTCGGCCAGCATCGGCATCGCCCCGGGATTGTCAGAGTACTCGAACCCGGAAGAGATCATGCGTGACGCCGACACCGCGATGTATCACGCGAAAGCGCGCGGCAAGGCGAGGCACGAGCTGTTCGACGCCGACATGCACGCGCGCACACGCGACCGTCTCGGGCTCGAAAACGATCTTCGGCATGCGGTGAGCAACCAGGATTTCGAAGTGAAGTACCAGCCGATCGTCTCGTTGGCCTCGGGCCGGTGCGTTGGCTTCGAATCACTGGTGCGCTGGACCCGTCACGGCGAGGCCATCCCTCCCGCGACGTTCATTCCGATCGCCGAGGAACTTGGGCTGATCGAAGCGCTGGGCACGTGGGTCATGGAGCAGGCGTGCTTTGCATTCGCCCATTGGCTGCGTCGATTCCCCAAGAGCGGTCTCGAGTGGATCACCGTGAACGTCTCGAGCCGCCAGCTGATGCAGCAGAACTTCATGCGACTGGTCGAACAGGCAGTGCATCAATCAGGGCTCGGGCCGAACGACGTCCGGCTCGAAATCACCGAGACCGCGTTGATGGACAGCCCCAACAACGTCGCGGAAGTGCTGCGCGAGCTGAGAGATTTCGGCGTGAAGATCTATCTCGACGACTTCGGGACCGGCTATTCGTCGCTCAGCCACCTGCACAAGCTGCCGGTCGACGCGCTCAAGATCGATCGGTCGTTCGTGAAGAGCCTGCTGGTACCCGATCGTCCCGCCACTGTCGAGAGCATCCTGGCGCTCGCCCGAACGTTGAATACGAGCGTCGTGGCGGAAGGCATCGAGAACGCCGGCGAGGCACGCGAGCTGGAGCGCCTCGGGTGCACACACGCGCAGGGCTTCTTCTTCTCACGTCCGCTGTCGAAAGAGGCGGTCGAGACGTTGCTGATGGCCGACGAACCACTTGGCACCCAGCACCAGCCGTCCGATCTCGTCATCGCGGCCCGACGCGAGCCCGCCTTCTTCACGACGCGGTTCGAGTGGCCCGAGCGGCTGCTGTCGCAATGACCGCGTCCGTCGCGCTTGGTCGCGCCGGCAGGAATCAGGGACGACGACCGACGGTGGCCGTCTCCGACGCCTGCCAGCACCCGACTGGCTGACGCATTCCTCCGCGCCGCGATCCGCTCGCCGGCCAATACCGGGGTCCCCGCCGCGCACGCTTCCGCGGTGGGGTGGGAGTGGCGTCTCCGGCGTGCGCGCTGCCGGCGCGGAAGGATGCGTCAACCTGGTTGGCGCAATCGGAGTCAGCAGAGAGGCCCGCCCGCACGATCGGTTCACTCGTCCGTTGCGATTTCGGTTCACGACCGTGGCTATCGATTCGCGCTTAGATAGAACCCGCTGAAGAAGCGCCTCAACGCGCGAATGAGCCAGACGGCGCTCAGGGCGATCACAATCAACGCGATGACGACCACGATGGCCGCGATCGTCGGATGGGCCAGGGCGAGAAAAGCCAGCATCGCCACAAAGCCGTCTTCAGACAGACTGAGCGCCCAGTTCGAGAGCGGCTCGGGGCTCGCGTTGACGGCCACCCGTGTGCCGGCTTTCGCGAAGTGACTGCTCGACGCCAGCGCGGCGCCGACGAACGCGGCGGCGGTCTGCGCGCCGGGACCGGCGTTGGCAGCCGAGGTGACCGCGATGAACGCGCCTCCCGCCGGGCGAATGATGGTGTGCACGAGATCCCAGACGGAATCGACCCACGGGATCTTGTCGGCGAAGAATTCCACGACATACAACACGATCGCCGAGCCGATGATCCAGTTGTTGTCGAACAGGTTGTATTGAGGCGGGAGATCGACCCAGTGATACCGGCTCGCGAGGCCGAGAATCGCGACCGTCGCGTACAGATTGATCCCTGAGATGAACCCCAACCCGAGAGTGCGGCCGAGGGCGTCACCGAACATAACGAACTACTTTCCCTGCAGCTCCTGCTGACGAAGCTTTTCGAGCTCCTCCAGCTCCTTGTTGTTCGTGCAGTAGAACTCGTAGATCTCCCCGTTGCCCAGGGTCCATCGCCGCGGCGCCGACTTCCACGGCTTCTGCAGCACCTTGGGATCGTCCACGGTGATCTCGACGATCAGATAGTTCATGGACGGGCGTGTGTAGCGCTCGGTGACGTGAAGATCTTCGCTGTGGAACCAGCCGTTGGGTTGAATGTAGGTGCGCTCGTCGAATCCGGTCGAGTCGACGACGAGCGTATCGCCCTCCCAGCGCGCGGTGCTGTTGCCATGGAAGAAGGGCTCCGGCTGCTTGGGCACCGGGCGGCCGTCCAGATGAATGATCCGCCAGTTGTTCAGCACTTCGTACAGCTGCGCCATGAGGCCCGGCTTGTGCACGATGTACGTCGTGTAGGGGTTCTGCAACCAGATCGCGGGCACGCCACGCGGCATGCAGTTCACCGACGACTTCGACAGCTCGAGCTCGGTCGGCGTCATCGACTTGATCTTCTCGAGCGCCCACGGTTGAAACGCTGGACGCTCCTCCGGCGTGACCTTCGGATCGAATTGACGCATCGCGGCCGGATCGACGCCGAAGCGGCCAGACACACCCTGGCCTGCGCTGTTCGGGAACCATTGACCGGTGAAATCAGGATGACCGTCCGAGAGTCGCGGCGTGGAACCGCCGGGCGGCATCACCGTGATCTCGTACTTTGGCGACTGCGCACTCGAGCTCTGCCCTCCCCTGCCTTGCGCGCGCATCGTCAAGGTCGCCATCATGCAGACCGCGAGCGTCATGAAACCGGCGCAACGAACGAAAGGGTTCCGCACGGGTCTCAATCCTGAATCTGCCCGACTTGCCGCAGCACACCATCCGAGAACTTCAGCGTGCCCGCGGCGGCCGCGTTCGGCTTGCCGGTCTTCGAGAGGCAGCCTCTCACCCACACTGACTTGTTGACGTTGTCGAGAAACACCTGGCGGTCGGTGCCGTTTCTCCGCAGCGTGACCGGCGAGTACGCCTGAAACGACCAGTTCTCGACCTTGCCCTTGTCGTCTTTCACATCGACATAGAAGTACGGGTGCGGGTTCTGCCAGTCGACTTTCGTCAGCGTCCCGGTGAAATCGCGACACCTGGTCGCGTCCCACTCGGCCGCAAACGAGTGATGCGCGCCGGCCGGCGCGGCGAACAGTACGCACGCGAACGTAGTCGCGACCACGGCACGCACATGCTGGATCGTCATCGACCCCTCTCGTATGTAGTGTCCGGCTTCAGCCGGACCTCCGTGTCTCAATTTCAATCGTTGGAGTCTACACGAGAGCCGCGCTGCCGCGCTTCGCCACCCCGCGGTACAGGAACCCGGCGAACTTCGGCGCGCTTTTCAGGTAATCGTGCTCGAGCCACTCGATCGTCAAGCCCGCCTGCTCGATGAGGGTGGATATACGACGGTTCAGATGACAACCGCCGAACACACGCTGCTCGATCCCGTCCAGGCGATTCTGCCAGCGCACAACCCTGGGATCGTCGGACAGGCCATGCTCGACAAAATAGAAGCGTCCGTCGGGCGTGAGGGCGCGCCGCACTTCGCGCAGCGCTCCGGCGACATCCGGAATCGTGCAGAGCGTGAACGTGCTGACGATCGAGGCAAAACTCGCGTCGGGCACCGGCAGCTTGTCCGCGGACAGCCCGACGAACTCCACCGGAAACGGCGCTGCCGCGATCCGCGTGCGCCCCAATCTCGCTGATCGCTCCGAGGGGTCGACACCGACCACCTTCGTGACGGCGCGAGGATAGTACGGAAGGTTGTGACCGGCGCCGAATCCGATCTCGAGCACGTCGCCTTGGACATCCTTGAGACATCGGCCTCGTTCGTCTTTCACGTCTGCCGTGTCCATCGCAAGGTTCATGATGTACGGGAGAATGCGCTTCTCGTAAAAGCCCATCGGCGGCGCCTTCTATTCCTGAATGAAGGAATGCTAATAAGTACTACATGTCCATGAGCGACACGAGCACGCGCGAAACCCTGGGCTTTCAGGCGGAAGTGACCGAACTCCTGCGCCTGATGATCCATTCGCTGTACGGCAACAAAGAGATCTTTCTGCGCGAGCTGGTCTCGAACGCATCGGACGCAGCCGACAAGCTCCGGTTCGAGGCCATGGCCGACCCCGCCCTCTATGAGAACGACCCCGACCCGAAG
Source organism: Vicinamibacterales bacterium (assembly GCA_036407095.1). GTDB lineage: Bacteria > Acidobacteriota > Vicinamibacteria > Vicinamibacterales > UBA2999 > Gp6-AA40. The sequence goes on from DASWZV010000163.1 coordinate 82,335, forward strand.
ATCCGCGTCAGCTACGACACGCAGGCACGGACGCTCACGGTGTCCGACAACGGCGTCGGCATGTCGCGGCCGGAAGTGATCGAGCAGATCGGGACGATCGCGAAGTCGGGAACGCGCGAATTCCTGTCGCGGCTCGCCGCCGAGCAGGCCAAGGGCGCGAACCTGATCGGCCAGTTCGGCGTCGGGTTCTATTCCTCGTTCATCGTCGCCGAGCGTGTCACGCTGGTGACGCGACGGGGAGGGCTGACCGCCGAACACGGGGTCCGTTGGGAAAGCAGCGGCGAAGGCGGTTACACCGTCGAAACCATCCACAAGGACTCGCGTGGCACCGATGTGGTGCTGCACCTGCGCCCCGAGGAGGATGAACTCCTCACCGGCACGAGACTGCGCGAGATTCTCCGCAAATACTCCGATCACATCACCGTCCCCATCCTCATGAAAAAGGAGCGATGGGATTCGACGGCCCGCGCCAACGTCGTGACCGACGAGAACGAGCAGATCAATCAGGCCTCGGCGCTGTGGGCACGGCCCAAGTCGGAGATCACGGAAGCGCAGTACGTCGAGTGCTACAAGCACGTGGCTCACGACTTCGAGGCACCGCTCGCCTACACGCATGGCCGGGTCGAAGGGCGCCAGGAGTTCACGCAGCTCTTCTTCATCCCGGCGCGCGCCCCGTTCGACTTGTGGGACCGCACCCATCGTCACGGAATCAAGCTCTACGTGCGGCGTGTCTTCATCATGGACGATGCCGAGCAGCTGATGCCGGTGTACCTGCGATTCGTTCGCGGCATCATCGACTCGAACGATCTGCCGCTCAACGTGTCGCGCGAGATCCTGCAGCAGTCACGCGACGTGCAGACGATTCGCACCGCGTCGATCAAACGCGTCCTGACGCTGCTCGAAGACCTGGCCGCGAATCAGACAGATCAGTTCGCGACCTTCTGGAAGGAGTTCGGCCAGGTGCTCAAGGAAGGCATCGCCGAGGATGCCGCCAACCGCGAGCGGATTTCGAAGCTGCTGCGCTTCGCCTCGACACACACCGGCACCGACGAACAAATCGTGTCGCTTGCCGACTACCGTTCGCGAATGAAAGAGGGACAGGACGCGCTCTACTACATCACCGCGGACGGCATCGCGGCCGCACGTCACAGCCCCCATCTCGAGATCTTCCGTAAGCACGGCGTCGAGGTCCTGCTGCTGTCCGACCGCGTCGACGAATGGCTCGTCTCGACGCTCACTGAGTTCGACGGCACGCCGCTGCGATCGGTGGCCAAGGGCGGTCTCGATGTGGCGACGCTGGGCGCCGACGCCGCAAAGCTGGACGAGCAGACGCCATCGGACGAACACAAAGGGCTGGTGGAGCGTATGCAGGGCGTGCTGAAGGATCGGGCGAGCGCGGTGCGGGTCACGCACCGTCTCACCGAGTCGCCTGCCTGCCTCGTGACCGACGAGCGCGGGATGAGCACGCATCTCGAGCGCATGCTCAAGGCCGCGGGCCAGGACGTGCGCACCCCACGGCCGATCCTCGAGATCAACCCGCAGCATCCGATCGTGCAGCGTCTGGCCGACGAATCGGACGAGGCGCGGTTCGCCGACTGGAGTCAGATCCTCTTCGATCAGGCAACGCTCGCCGAAGGCGGACAGTTGGACGATCCCGCGACCTTCGTCAAACGGCTCAACGACATCATGCTGTCGCTCGCCGGTCGCACCGCCTCGCGCATCTGGACACCGGGGGCCTGAGCTGACGTCACCAACGACCGGCCCCACCGTATTCGTCCCGAAACACCGGGCGACATCGCTGGTCGATCGCGCGACCACCGGGCTGCCGCCGGAGCTCGCCAGTCGCGTCGCCAGCCGCCTGCAGACGCTCGCGTGGCTGTACGCCTTCACGTTCTTCATGGCCGCGTTCTTCCCGATGTTCTTCATGCCGAGTCACCGGCAGATGATGCTGGAGCACTGGTGGGACTGGGCTCCGGGTGTGATTTCGATCGTCGTTGCGATCGCGATCGCGCTGGCCGTCGGCATGACGAACGCGCGTCCGGCGATGGTGACGGTGCTGGCGCTCGTGTTCGAAGTGATCAGCAGCTACGGTATCGCGGCAGCCGAGTTCCTCCAGCCCACCGGCCTCAGTGTGGGCCAGCACTGGGTCGGCCTGTCATGGGTCGCGGTCTGGGTGCTGCTCTTCAACGTGGTCGTGCCGACGGTGCCACGCTATGCGGTCGTTGCCGCACTGGCGTCGGTGACCGCCGTGCCCGTGTCCATGCTGCTCTCGATCCGGCTGTTTCCACCGACGGGCAGCCCGGACTTCTTCATGATCTTCTTCGCCTTCGTCTTCCCCTACCTGCTCGTAGTGATCATGGCGTATGTGGGCGCACGGGTCGTGTATGCGCTCGGTACCGAGGTCACGCGTGCGCAGGAGCTCGGAAGCTATCGGCTCGAAGATCGACTGGGCGAGGGCGGCATGGGCGAAGTCTGGCGCGCCAGCCATCGCCTGCTCGCGCGTCCCGCCGCGATCAAGCTGATTCGAACGACACTGAGCGGGGCCGGCATCTCCGAAGACGCGCGACGGCGTTTCGAGCGCGAGGCGCAGGTCATCGCGCGTCTGCGATCGCCGCACACGGTGACGCTCTTCGATTTCGGCGTCTCAGCGGAGGGCTCGTTCTACTACGTCATGGAACTGCTCGAGGGTCTCGATGCCGAACGGCTGATCAAACGCTTCGGCCCGATCCCTGCCGAGCGGGTCGTGCACGTGCTCAAGCAGATGTGTCACTCGCTGTCGGAGGCCGACTCGTGCGGACTGGTCCATCGTGACATCAAGCCCGCCAACGTCTTCCTCTGTCGATACGGCGAGGACCTCGACTTCGTGAAGATTCTCGACTTCGGCATCGCAAAGGCGATCGGCGATTCGTCGCCGAACGCACCGCCGACGATCACGATGGGCAACGTCATTCAGGGAACGCCCGCGTTCATCGCACCCGAACAGATCGTCGGCGACGCGGACATCGACACGCGGGCCGACATCTACTCGACCGGGTGCGTGGCCTACTGGCTTCTGACCGGAGAGCTGGTATTCACGGCGGACACGGCGATGAAGCTGCTGCTCGCTCATGCGCAGACGCCTCCCGACCCGCCTTCATCGCGGACCGAGCTGCCGATCCCGCCCGACCTCGATGCGCTGGTGCTGGCCTGCCTCGCCAAGAGTCGGGAGCAGCGACCGAAGTCGCCACGCGACCTGCTGGAACGCCTCGATGCCCTGACCCTCCACCAGCCCTGGACCAGCGACCGCGCACGCGACTGGTGGAACACACACTTGCCTGCGAACGAATGAACTCGTGAACGGGTAGTTCAACGTTCGGGGTTCACGAACTGCAGCTACTTTTTTGCGGCTGCGATCGAATCCACCTTGATCGTCTTCGTCTTCGCGTCGAGCGTGCCGGCGATGGTGACTTTCTGCCCGGCGAATTTTTCGGGCAGCTTCTGATCGCTCAATACGTACGCGCTCTTGCCGTCGTACAGGACGTACGACGCACCGTGGAGCGCGATGCACGCCTTGGTGCATTCGGCATCGTTCGGCCCCATGCGCATGCCCGAGTGATCGCCCTTCGCGCACATGTCGTCGGTGATCACGCCGGTGAATTTCTGTTTCGCCTGACCAGCAGAGAGTGCGGCGACGAACAGAAGGGCGATGGAAAGAGTCAGTGTAGGCCGGGTCCTGGTCTTTGGACCCGGCGTAGAACGGATCGAATCGATCATGGCGTCGATGAATCAGGGCCGCCTGAAGGCGGCCCCTACAGGTGATCCTCTAGAATCCCGGGATCATCAGGTGCGCGGTCGACGTGCCGGCATCCATGATCCACACGCCGCCCTGCTTCCCGTTGTCGGGCAGGCCCGTCGACTGCGTCGTCGCACCAGGCACGGCAATCGTGGTGTGCCGGCGGATCATGTCCTTGTTCATGCCCATGACGTGATACCAGACCGACCCGTACTCCGGCTTGATCCGGGAGCCGTCCTTTTCAGCAGCGGCGAGCGCGGCCTGCCGTTTCGCCCGATCGGGCTCGGCTTCGAACTTCAGGTTCTGCGCCACGCGCGGCAGGTTGGCCAAGCTGGTGCACTCGGCCGCGAACGGCTGCTGTCCCGGCTGTCCAGAACGATCGAAGCAGACCAGGGTGTTCGTACCCTTCCTGACCGTATCGTACGTGTAGTCCGGCTTCCACTTGACGACCGTGGCGCCGTCCTTCAACTGAGGGGGTGCGGGTGTGAGCGCCGTCTCGAGATCTGCCGGCGCCTGCGCGAAAGCGCTGGTCGAGAGAGCCAGCGCACCAACAATCAGAGCGATGCGTTTCATTGCGTAACCTCCAGCCTCCACGCGCCCTTATGTGGCTTTCGCGAACGGTCGTGTCGGCAGCGTTGTGCAGTATAACCCTGTCCGCATCGTCTAGACGCGGCCGGCTCCCTGGCGTTCAGACGCACGGGCCACTTCGACGAGGTCGCGCACTGCAGCGACAATCACCTCGGGCTCGTCGAACTGAATCCAATGCGTGCTCCGCCCGGCCGTGATGTGCCGCCCGCGTGACGAGCTCTCCGCAAGCTTGCGATGAACAACGAGCTCCTCGAGCGGCTGATTGCCGCTCGAAATCACGACCACCGGCACGTCGGGTGGAGGCGCGTATCTGGCCAGCGACGCCCCTTCCCGCTCGAACGCTTCCAGATGATCCCGCATGGAGCGGAAGCATTTCGGCTGACACCAGATCGCTCGCACGACGGGATGCACATCCGGCGGAAGCTTCCGCACTTCCAGCACGAACCGCTCCAGATTCTGTGCAGCAGTAGGACCGAAGATCTTGACGAATCGACGCGGCGCGCCCGGCATACCACCGACGAGCAGCGCCAGGCACGCACGGACGACTCCGACGTGGGCAAGCCAGCCGCCGATGCTCGAGAAGAATCGCCCGCCACGAAGCAGACGCGCGCGCGCTGGCGTCATCGTCAACCATTCGGTCGGCGGATCGACGAGCACGATGCCGGCGACGCTCAGTGGATGTCGCGCGGCGTAGGCGCGAACGACGAACGTTCCGAACGAGTGGCCGACCAGCACGAACGGCCCGCGGCCATCGACGCGTGCGAGGACGGATGCGAGCTCGTCGACGATGCGGTCCAGCGTTCTGGCCTGCGACGGCGCGTCGCTCCACGCCAGCCCCGCGCGATCGTAGGCGCAGACACGTGCGAACGTCGCGATCTGCGGTTGCACTGCCGCCCAGCTGAGAGACGAGGCGGCGATGCCGGCCTCGAGCAGGACCACCGGGCCGCCTTCGCCCCTGCAGTTGACGTGCACCCGATGGCCACCGACGTCAACCATTTGCCCCGGAGGCGGGAAGAATCGACGATCACGCCGCTGACCTGACCATTGATAGGCCCAGCCAAGCGCGAGGAGCGCAAGAACACCGCCGAGAAACACCACGGTTCAATCGTCGATCCGATCTCGAGGCGCGGCAAGGGATTCGACCGCATCGAGACGCTGATGTGAGAACAGCGTGACAGCGAAACAGTGGTTCAGCTGCACTGGACGAGCTCGCCGCATCAGGTAGGCAGACGTAGTCGCGTCTGTCGGCGACGCTGCAACATCGACCGCGACTTGTCGTGAACTGCAACACGTCTTCGTGATGTGGACGATTCGACACACCGAATTTTTCGCGGCAAATCGCGATCGGGCGGGCGCACATCCTCGCGAGAACGGGAATGCTGATTGCACTCAGCGCGCGAACGGCACTGCCGCTTGAAAACGGAAGACCGGCTGCCTATGGATCCCGATATCCCGATCGAGGCCCAGGACATCGTACGGGCATACATGACGGTGCTCGAGCATCAGTACCGTACGAACGAGTCGTTCCCGATGCCTCTGTCGACACTGCCGTATCCGAAGCCCATCATCAAACGATCGATGAAGACGATGGTCGTGTCGCTGTCGGCGACCGGCCAGTTGACGTCGGAGCTGCGCGACGGGCTCGAAATCGCGTATGCCACGCTCGCCGACTACCTGGACGACGAACTGGTTCAGGTCATGCGCGAATACAGCGCCGCGATGTCGGAGCTCGATGGCGACGGACGAATCGGCCGCGAAAAGACGAGCACCACGGCATGGGGTCGAATATCTGCGACGAGCTCGCTCGTGGCTCGCATCGCGCAGGCTTCGGCAGAGGAGGCCGACACTCTCCGAGCCGAGTTTCATTCTTTCCAGCCGCAGACCGCGGCGCCCGCATCGACCGGTACCTGAACGCTCTTAATTACTCTCACAGCACAGAGAGGAGCCAGATCCATGAGTCACGCTCCCACGATGTCCCCGGCGCGCATCACGTCACGCGCCGATATCGAAGCTGAAATCAGTCGTCGTCTGGCCGCGGAACGCGCACGACTGGAGGGCGAGGCTGGCATTCGCATACGTCCGGTCGAGCACTTCAAGCGACCGGCTGAACTGGCGTTCACCGCGGATCAGCGTGATCGCGTCACGATTCTGATTGGCGGGTTGACCTGGAAGCACGACGCGCTCGTCCGGGCGGCGATGCAGTCGGCCGGCTATCGGGTCGAGGTCATGCCGATCCCCGATGTTCCCGCGTTCCAGCTCGGAAAGGAATACGGCAACAACGGTCAGTGCAACCCGACCTACTTCATGGTCGGCCACCTGATTCAGTTTCTCCAGAATCTCGAGCGGCAGGGGATGTCGCGCCAGGACATCATCGACCGCTATGTCTTCTTCACCGCCGGCTCGTGCGGTCCGTGCCGCTTCGGCATGTACGAAGCCGAGTACCGGCTCGCGGTGCAGAACGCCGGGTTCGACGGATTTCGAATTCTGCTGTTTCAGCAGACCGACGGCGTGAAGTCGGCGACCGGCGAACCAGGACTGAAGTTCACGGTCGACTTCGGCATGGGCGCCTTTGCCGGGCTCAACTTCGGCGACGTGCTCAACGACGTCACGTATCAGATCCGTCCGTTCGAGGCGCAGTCTGGCGAGACCGATCGCGTCGTCGACGAGTGCATGGCGTATCTCACTTCACGCATGCGCGAGCGCGAGATGTACGACCTGAGGAAGTCGACGAGCTTCATCGGCTCGCGCATGGCGAAGAAGCCGAAGCTCGAGGGCATCTTCAACACGCTCGGCAAAGTGCACGACCACCTCTACGGCCGTCAGACCGACGAGACGCTGCGCCATCTGCGCGATCGCCTCGCGACGATCGACGTCGACCGTCTCCGCGTGAAACCGATCGTCAAGGTCACCGGCGAATTCTGGGCGCAGACCACCGAGGGCGACGGCAACTTCCGGATGTTCAGCTTCCTCGAACGCGAGGGCGCGCAGGTGATCGTCGAGCCGATCGGCACCTGGGCGCTGTACATGTTGTGGCTCGCCAAAGCAACGCACGCGGCGAAGAAAGGCCTCAACGGGCAGGGCTGGAAGCACGAACTCCAGCACCGGTTGAAGCAGGGCTACTTCGCGCTCGGGCGCCGCTTCTACGCGCACCAGTACCGCCGCGTCGTGCGCGCGCTCGGCGACATCGCGCACCCGCTCGTCAGCCTCGAGGAGCTCGCGACGCTCGCCTCTCCGTACTACAACGTGTTCGCCCGCGGCGGTGAAGGCCACATGGAAGTGGCCAAGAACATCTACTACACGACCCACAAGAAGTGTCACATGGTGCTGAGCCTCAAGCCCTTCGGCTGCATGCCGTCATCGCAGTCCGATGGGGTGCAGTCGGCGGTCATGAGCCACTTCAAGGACATGATCTTCCTGCCGATCGAGACGTCGGGCGAGGGTGAGGTCAACGCGCATAGCCGCGTGCAGATGGCGCTCGGTGAAGCCAAGATCAAAGCCAAAGCGGAGTTTCAGCAGGCGCTGGAGTCGACGGGCAAACGGCTCGACGACGTACGAGCGTTCGTCGCGGATCACCCGGTGTTGCGAAATCCCTTCTACAAAGTGCCGCATCGGCATGGAATCACGGGCACGGCAGCCACGTTCGTGCTCCACGTCAGCGACCTGATGGATGGCAAAGCGCGCTGGGCAGCGACGCCGAAGACGACTGCATCGGCTACAGGCAACGCGACTCTAAAGCAGGCGTCGTAAACGGCATGCCCATCGGCTTGCGCAGAAGAAGCAGGTGAGACATGGCGAACACACAGTACCTGGTGGGCCTCGATGTTGGTTCGACGACGGTGAAGGCCGTGGCCATCGACGCGACGACCGACGAGATGGTGTGGTCGGACTATCAACGCCACGAGACCAAGCAGCCTGAGAAGACGCTCGAGTTCCTTCAGCGGCTCGAGACCGACCTGCAGATCGGCGCCGGCAACTGCCGCATGTTCATCACCGGATCGGGCGGCAACACGCTGGCGCCGAGAATCGGTGCCAAGTTCGTGCAGGAGGTCACCGCCGTCTCGCTCGCAGTCGAAAAGCTCCATCCCGAGGTGAATTCGGTGATCGAGCTCGGCGGACAGGACGCCAAGATCATCGTCTTCAAGGAAGACTCCGAGAGCGGGCGCAAGAAGAAGATCCCGTCGATGAACGACAAGTGCGCCGGCGGCACTGGCGCCGTGATCGACAAGATCAACGCGAAGCTCAAGATTCCAGTCGAGGAGCTCGGACGCCAGCGGTACGATGGCATCAAGCTGCACAAGGTCGCCGGCAAATGCGGCGTCTTCGCCGAGACCGATATCAATGGGCTCCAGAAGGAAGGCACGCCGTCCGACGAGCTGATGGCGTCGCTCTTCGACGCGATCGTGCTGCAGAACCTGACGGTACTCACTCGCGGCCATACGCTCCGGCCGCACGTCCTGCTGCTCGGGGGCCCGAATACGTTCATCGACGGCATGCGCGAAGCGTGGCAGGCCAACATCCCGAAGGTCTGGAAGGAACGCGGCATCGAGATTCCCTCCGGTGAGACCCCGCAGTCGCTGATCAAGACACCGAGGAACGCGCAGTACTTCGCGGCGCTCGGCGCCGTCGAGTTCGGCAAAGGCGAAGACGATACAGTCGGCCAGTACTTGGGTATGTCGGATCTCGAGCACTACATCACCATCGGCCGTCTCGAAGAGAAGGCGGCGTCAGGTGGTCGAGGCTTGAGTGCATCGGTCGACGAGCTTGCGACATTCAAAGAGCAATACAAGCCGAAGCGATTTGTCGCGCCTCCCCTACCCGCGGGCGCGAGCGTTCAGGGATTCATCGGCGTCGACGGCGGGTCGACATCCACCAAAGCGGTCCTGCTCTCTCCCGACGGCGACGTTCTGCGGAAGGTCTATCAGCTCTCGAAGGGCAACCCGATCCAGGACGCCATCGACATGTTCACCTCGCTGCGTTCGCAAGTCGAGGAGGCGGGCTCCACGCTCGAGGTGCTGGGGGTCGGGACGACCGGCTACGCCAAGGACATCCTGCGCGATGTGCTGCAGGCGGACGCGGCGCTCGTCGAGACCGTCGCGCACACCGAGTCGGCAATCAAGTTCTACAGCGACCCGCACGTCATCGTCGACGTCGGCGGACAGGACATCAAGCTGATCGTGCTGACCGACGGACGCGTCAAGGACTTCCGGCTGAACACACAGTGCTCGGCCGGCAACGGCTACTTCCTGCAGTCGACGGCCGACAGCCTCGGCGTCCCGCTGACCGAGTACGCGGACCGCGCGTTCGCCGCCGACGCGATGCCGATCTTCGGGTACGGCTGCGCTGTCTTCATGCAGTCCGACATCGTCAACTTCCAACGTCAGGGATGGGCGCCGGAAGAGATCCTTGCCGGCCTGGCAGCGGTCCTGCCCAAGAACATCTTTCTCTACGTCGCCAGCATTCCCAACCTGGCGAAGCTCGGCAGCCGTTTCATTCTGCAGGGCGGCACGCAGCACAACCTCGCGGCGGTCAAAGCCGAGGTCGACTTCATCCGCTCCAATTTCCGTGGCGCGGCGGTGCAGCCCGAGATCATCGTCCACGAACACTGCGGCGAGTCGGGCGCGATCGGCGCGGCCGTCGAGGCGCTGCGGCTGTGGAAGAACGGGCACCGCACGACGTTCATCGGCTTGAACGCTGTTGAAAAGATCAGCTACCGCACGACACGCAACGAGGCGACGCGCTGCTACTTCTGCAAGAACAACTGTCTGCGGACGTTCATCGACATCAAGATGTCCTCCTCCGCGGCCGTGAATGGTGCGGCCGCTGCGACGGAGGACAAGTCCGCGCCTGCGCCGCAGCCGGCTCCAGTCGCCGCGCCGCTCAAGTTCGTGTCGAAGGTGCCGAAGGCGGACGATGAGCAGCGCCTCATCATCTCGACGTGCGAGAAAGGCAGCGTCGAGGATGTCGAGGCGATGCGGACGATCAAGGCGGGACTCGACTCGAAAAAGAAGTCGCACCCCAATTTCGTCGATATCGCCGCGCGCGAAGTGTGGCGTACACGCAGCCCGGAGTCGGTCGCCGATCCGCTGCCGAAGCCGCGCGCGTTCGATCGCGCGGGCCGCGCTCGCCTCGACGCGATGACGCGACGGGGGGCGTTGCGCATCGGCATGCCGCGCGTGCTCAACATGTACACGTATGCGCCGTTCTTCAGCGGCTACTTCGAGAGCCTGGGCGTGCTCGGCGGGAACCTCGTGTACTCGGACTTCACGACCAACGAGCTGTACCGCGAGGGCGCCGGCCGCGGCGCGATCGATCCCTGCTTCCCTGCCAAGATCGGCATCGCGCACGTCCACAACCTCCTGGTCGCGAAGCACGCGAAGAAGAAGCTCGACTACATCTTCTTCCCGATGGTCGACACGCTCCACACCGAGCTGACGCACCTGCAGGGCTCGAACGCCTGTCCCACCGTGACCGTGACGCCAGAGACGGCGAAAGCCGCGTTTATCAAGGAAGGCGACATCTTTGCGGAGCAGGGCATCACGTACCTCAACCCGATTCTGAACTTCGACGACCTGCCGTTGCTCAAACGTCAGATGTTCAGGACGTGGGCCGGAGCGCTCGGTCTCTCAGAGGACGAGAACGCACGCGCCACCGAGATCGGCTTGCGTGAACTTGCGGCGTATGAAACCGACATCCGGCGCCGCGCCCGCGAAGTGCTGGACGAGCTGGAACGCGAGAACCGGATCGGCATCGTGCTCCTGGCGCGGCCGTACCATCACGACCCGGGCCTCAATCACGAGATCCTCGATGAGTTCCAGAAGCTCGGGTACCCGGTCTTCACCCAGAGCACTCTCCCCCTGGATGACGACCTGCTCGAGCGGTTCTTCGGCGACGAAGTGCGTGCCGGAGTGATCCCCGGTCCGAAGGCGATCACCGACGTCTGGAAGAACTGCTACTCGGCGAACACCAACTTGAAGGTGTGGGCCGCCAAACTGACGGCGCGGCACCCGAATCTCGTGGCGCTCGAGATGTCGAGCTTCAAGTGCGGTCACGACGCGCCGATCTACTCGGTCATCGAATCGATCATCGAGAAATCGGGCACGCCCTACTTCTCGTTCAAGGACATCGACGAGAACAAGCCGACCGGCTCGATCAGGATCCGCGTCGAGACGATGCACTACTTCCTGAAGCGCTACACCGAGGACAAGCAGCGCAAGAAGGACGCGGCGGCGGCCATCGACGTCGAGCTCGCCGCATACGAACAACGTCTCCGGGCGGAGCTGCTGCAGGCTGAAGAGTTCGCCGAGGTCAGCGCGCGAGGACGTGAGGCGTTCAAGGGGCGGATGGTGCCGCTGATACCGGTTCCGGCGCAGAGTGCCTGCGAGAGCATTGCTGCTGATTGAGCGGGGGACATCATGCCAGTACGTGCCATCGAAGACGTCACGTCAGCACAAGGTAATGGCGCGGCGGCGGCACCGACATTCATTCGACTGCGACAGGAGGTCGTCGATCGGCCCGAGCGGACGGCCGCGCCGCGCCCGGCGGGCCAGCGATTGCCTGATCCGGTGTTTCCACATCGGCCCGAGCTGCTGACCGATCACGAGTTGCCGGGCGACGGCACGCGCCACTGGTCGCGGGCCCACAAATGGCGCGCGTTGCGCGGCTGGGCGGTGCCCTATTTCCAGTCGCGGCTGCTGCCGGGCGATTTCCACCCGATCGTCACGTATCTCTTCACCGAGTACAAGTGCAACCTCGATTGCCACTACTGCTACTCGTACGACAACCGCGTCAAAGGTATGAGCGAAGAGATGGCACGCGGTGCCATCGACTGGCTGCACGGGACGACGTGCCGCGTGCTCGCTCTGATGGGCGGCGAGGTGCTGCTCCGGCCGCAGTTCGTGCACAAGGTCGTCGACTACGCGGCCAGCAAAGGCTTCTGGATCTACATCCCGACGAACGGACGCTTGCTGAAGCCGGCGGTGATCGATCGCCTCGCCGACGCCGGCGTGGCGACGTTCAACCTTGCCGTCGATGCGGTGAACGAGCGGCCCGGGCTGCCCAAGGCGCTCAATCCCATCAGGGCGTACTTCGAGTATTTGATCAGCAAGCAATATCGATACGGCTATACGGTCTTTTTCAACGTCAACATCTGCCACAACAACATGGAGGACGTACGCGAGCTGACGGAGATCGCGCACGCCAACGGGATTTCAACCGACTACCACCTGAACGAGCGCCCGCTGCTCGAGCAGAGTCACTTCACGCACCTGAGCGACGAGAACCCGACGTATCTGCGGCCGGACGACCAGGGGCGCATCAACGAGCTGATCGACTGGCTGATCGACAAACAGCGGAGCGGCTACGTGATGACCAACTCGAACGAGAGCCTGGCCCTGATGAAGGACTTCCTCCGAGGCGAGCTCGAGCCGTGGAACTGCCGCGCCGGTCACAACACGATGATCATCCGCGTCGACGGCACCCTGGCCCCCTGCTTCCCGATGTACTCGGCGACGCACGACTGGGGGGTGATCGGCGCGCCAAAGTTCGAGCGCGCCCAGCTCGCCGAGATGAAGAAGACCTGCGAGCGACACTGCTACTCGACGCTCAACCACATCGTCGGCTACGGCTACAACGATCGACGCGTGATCCAGTGGCTGTGGAAACAGGCACGAAACGGATTCCGAGGCGTCCGCGGGAACTTCGAGTAGATCGTTAGTCCCAGGGTCCGGCTTTAGCCGGACAGACGTAGCCGGACAGACGTAGTGTCCGCCTTCAGGCGGCCTCACGTCAGTGTCACTGAATGCGCCAGCCAGGGTGACGCATCCTTCCGCGCGGCGATCCGCTCGCCCGGCCAAAGACATCTCCGGCGCATGCCCTCACGCGTACGTCGCCGCTCCTCCGTCGCAAGAGCCTGACGATGTTGCTTCTCCCCCGCGGCTCCCTTCGCCTGCGATGTCTTTGGCGGCACGCTGCACGGGCTCGCTCCACGCCGCGCTCCAGGATGCATCACCCTGGCTGGCGCAACTGTCCGCGAACCCGCCCCGTCACAGTCAGCAGCACCCGACTGGCTGATGCATTCCGGAGTGCCGCGTGGAGCGAGCCGCGTACGCGAGAGTCGCCAATGGCTTCGCAGGCGTCGCGAGCGGCGGATGGAGGAGCAACCGCGTCAGACTCTTGCGACGGGGGAGCCGCGAGAAACCGGCAGCGCACACGCCGGAGATGCTATTGGCCGGCGAGCGGATCGCGGCGCGGAGGAGTGCGTCAGCCAGTCGGGTGCTGGCCGGCGTCGGGGACGGCCATCGTCGGTCGTCGTCCCTGATCCCTGCCCGACTCCGATACGATGTGTACGCTGCGCGGCTCGCTCCACGCCGCGCTCCAGGATGCATCAACCTGACTGACGCATCTGTCGCCGACAGAGCTGTGCGTTCTCACACCCCGGACACCCACGTCTATCTACCGCCCACACGCAACTGGGGACTCCGGTGTAACATGCCCGGCCATGGCGCGGACGCTTGCACGCGTTGTGGTTCTGGCGATCGTACTCGCAGGTGCCGGCACTGCCCTGCTCGCCCAGACGCCGGGCGACGCTGCACGAGGGAAAGCGATCTACAGCGGCAAGGGCGCGTGTGCCACGTGCCATCAGGTGAACGGCGTCGGGTCGCGACTGGGACCGGACCTGAGCGAGATCGGCAACTCCAGAAGCTCCGATCATCTCGAGCGCTCGCTCGTCGAGCCTGACGCCGAGGTGCTCGGCAACAACCGCTTTTACCACGTCGTCACGAAAGACGGCACGACGATCACCGGCCGGCTCCTGAACCTCGATACGTTCACGATTCAGCTGCTCGATTCCAAAGAGCGTCTCCGGACGTTCGTGAAGGCCGATCTGCGGGACCACGGCTTCGACAAGTCGCCGATGCCGTCGTACAAGGACAAGCTCACCGCCCAGGAGCTCGCCGATCTCGTGAGCTATCTCGCCTCGCTGAAGGGACAGGCCACACCATGACGGCTTCGACACGCATTGCGACGGTCGTGTTCTGCATCCTGATTGGCGCGGTGCTGGCCGCGCAGGACGTCACGTTCGATCGCATCATGCGCGCCGATCGCGAGCCGCAGAACTGGTTGTCGTACTCGGGCACCGTCCTCAATCAGCGGTTCAGCCCGTTGACGCAGATCGCTCCTGCCAACGTGAAGAACCTCGAGCTGCAGTGGATCTGGCAGGCCAGGTCGCTCGAGAAGTTCGAGGCGACCGCCATCGCCGTCGATGGAGTGCTCTACACCGTGCCGGGGCCGCCTGTGAACGGCACCTATCAGGTAGTCGCCCTCGACGGTGTGACCGGGCGCCCCTACTGGACGACCGAGTACAGGCCTGGGTCCGATGCCGGTCCCTGCTGCGGGCGCGTGAGCCGCGGGCTGGCCATTCTGGGCGACACGCTGTACCTCGGCACGATCGACGCGCATCTGCTCGCGCTCGACGCGAAGACCGGGCGCGTGCTCTGGAACGTCGAAGCCGCGAAAGCATCTGACAAGTACTCGATCACGCACGCGCCTCTCGTGCTCAAGGACAAGATCATCGTCGGCGTCGCCGGCGGCGATCGCGGCATACGCGCGTTCATCGCCGCCTACGACGCGAAGAACGGCAAGCAACTGTGGCGGTTCTGGACGATTCCCGGCCCCGGCGAGCCCGGCAACGACTCGTGGTCCGGCGAGTCGTGGAAGACCGGCGGCGCAGCGGTGTGGAACAGCGGTGCCTACGATGCCGAGGCGAATCTGGTCTACTTCGGCACCGGCAATCCCTGGCCCGATCGCGACGGCAGCGTGCGGCTCGGCGACAACCTGTACAGCGACAGCGTGGTCGCCCTCGATCCCGACACCGGCAAGTTGAAGTGGCACTACCAGTTCACACCGCACGATCAGATGGACTACGACTCCACGCAGGTGCCGATCCTCGCGGACCTGCAGTGGCAGGGGCGGCCGCGCAAGGTGATGTTGTGGGCGAACCGGAACGGCGTGGCGTACGTACTCGATCGCGTCACCGGTGAATTCCTGCTGGGACGACCGTTCGTGCGCGTGAACTGGATCGACGGCTTCGACAACAAGGGCCGCCCGCAGCGTGTGCCCGGCAAGCTCCCGACGCCGGAAGGCGAACTGATCATGCCGACGGTGCTCGGTGCCACCAACTGGGCACCCGCCTCGTTCAGCCCGAAGACCGGCCTGTTCTACGTATCGGTGTGGGAGAACACCGGCACGATCGCGACATCGGGCGGTGGACGCGGCGGTCCGCAGCGGACTGTTCCGGGAACCGGCGGCACGCCGATGGGTCAGGCGACGCTGACACCAAACACGAAGAAAGAGGATGAAGGGTACGGAGCCGTTCGCGCCTTCGATCCCCACACGCTCGACAAGAAGTGGGAGTTCAAGATGAACGACATCACGTGGGCCGGCGTGCTCACGACCGCATCCGACCTGGTGTTCAGCGGAGGCAAGGAGGGCTACTTCTTCGCGCTCGACGCCCGCAGCGGCGACCTGCTGTGGAAGGCGGCGCTCGGTGGGCAGGTCAACAGCGGCCCAATGACGTACTCGGTGAATGGCAAGCAATACATCACCGTAACCGCCGGCAACGCGCTCTTCGCGTTCGCCCTCAGACCGTGACAGTGTAGGCCGGGTCTTGCTCTTTAGACCCGGCGATCGTTCTCGCGAGGAACACAAATGCTCAAACGCGCGCTTCTCTCAGTCGTCATCGTCGCGACCATGCCGTCGTTGTCGCTCGCACAAACCGGCTTCGCCGATCTCATCGACCACATTCATCTCGCCGCACCGGATCAGGCCAAGGCGGTCGAGTGGTATCACGCTAATTTCGGCGCCGAGCTCACTAAGGAGGGGCCCGATCGCGCGATGCTCGGTACCACGCGGTTGATCTTTCAGAAGAGCGACACGCCCAAGCCAAGCCAGGGCAGCGTGCTCGAGATGATCGGATTCTCGGTTCCCGATCTCGATGGCACCATGAAGAAGCTGCAGGCGGCCACGGTGAAGGTGGTGATGCCTGCGATGGTCATGCAAGGCGTCCGGTCTGCGTGGGTGATGGATCCGTGGGGAACGCTCATCGAAGTGGTCCAGGACGAGAAGAAGCTCGGGCTTCATCACATCGTCCTCTCGACAGCCGATCCGGCGGCGGAGCTGGCGTGGTTTGCGTCGTCGTTCGGCGGGAAGGTCACCAAAGCCCAGGGCGGCCTCGACGGGATCAACTATGGCGGCGTCTGGGTGCTGGCGAAAAAGGGCAGCACCGAGCCGAGCGCGGGACACGCGATCGATCACATCGGCTTCCGTCCAGTCGACGTCGACGCGTCGGTCGCAGCGTTGAAGACGAAGAACGTCAAGGTGACGACTGAACCACGACCTCTCACCCTCCCGAGCGGAACGTCGATGCGCCTCGCGTTCATCGAGGGACCGGGTGGAGTTCGAATTGAACTCGTGCAGCGGGATAACTTGAAGTAAGAAGGGCCGCCTGAAGGCGGCCCCTACGTACTCAAACCGATGGACGTCGGTTCGGCTGAAGCCGGACACTCCGTACGGCTCATGCCGTCACCTCCTGGGCCTGCGCCTGGCGCTCCTCGAACATCACGTAGAGCGCCGGCAGCACGAGGAGCGTGAGCGCCGCGGCCGAGAACAGTCCACCGATGATCACGACGGCCAAGGGGCGCTGCACTTCCGAACCGATGCTGTGGGAGAGCGCCATCGGCGTGAGGCCGAGCATCGCCAGCAGCGTGGTCATCAGGACCGTGCGCAGCCGCACGAGCGATCCATCGAAAGCGGCGTGATGGGCATCGATCCCCGTTCGACGAAGCTGGTTGAAGTAGCTCACCATGACGACGCCGTTCAGCACCGCCTGTCCGAACAGCGCGATGAAACCGATCGCGGCCGACACGCTGAGATGGATGCCGGTCAGATACAACGCGAGGATGCCGCCGATCAAGGCGAACGGCACGTTCACGAGAATCAGCGCCGCATGTTTCACCGCACCGAACGCGTTGAACAGCAGGACGAAGATCAGCAGCACACTGATCGGCACGATGAGTCGAAGCCTGGCCATCGCCCGCTGCTGGTTTTCGAACTCGCCACCCCAGGCGACGAAATAGCCTGGCGGGAATCGCACGCCGCTGGTCACGCGCCGCTGCATCTCGTTGACCACACCGCCCATGTCCCGGCCCTGGATGAAGACGCCAATCGCAGCGACGCGCATCCCGGATTCCCTGGCGATGTTCATGCTGCCGCTCCCCACCGACACCGTCGCCACATCCGATAGCGGAATCCTCAATCCGCCCGGAGTATCGATCAGCACCTTCGCGATGGCGCCCTCGTCCTCGCGCTCTTCATCGCTCAACCGGACGACGACTCCGAACCGGCGCTCGCCCTCCCAGAGCTCGGTCGCCGTCTTGCCGCCGAGCGCCGTGTCGATGACGTCCTCGACATCGGCGACGTTCAGCCCGTAGCGAGCGGCACGTGCCCGATCGATTTCAATCTGGAGCTGCGGGACCTGACCGGCACGATCGACGAAAGCCCTCGCGACACCGCGAACCGGCGCGATCGTGTGCAGCACATTGTTGGCCAGGCGCCGCAGCATATCGACGTCTTCTCCGAAGACCTTGATCACGATCTGCCCGTCGATCTGCGAGATGCTCTCGAGCACGTTGTCGCGAATCGGCTGAGAGAAGCTCGGCTCGATGCCGGGGATCGCCTGCAAGGCGGTGTTCATCTGGTCGATCAAGTGATCCTTGGTCACGCCGCGCGGCCACTCCGACTCGGGCCGCACGTCGACGAGGAGCTCGGCCATGTTGATCATCTTGGGATCGGTCCCGTCCTCAGGGCGGCCCGCTTTCGAGATGACCGAGGTCACTTCGGGAAACCGACGAAGCGTGGATCGAATGCGGGCGAGCTGCCGCGAGGTCTCGCTGATCGAAATGCCCGGCGGCAGCATGATGTTGATCCACAGCGAGCCCTCGTTCAGCTCTGGCAGGAACTCGGTGCCCAGCGCGGGCACCAGCGCGAGGCTGACGACCAGCGCCACGACCGCCGCTCCGAGCACGGCCTTCCGTCGCTCGAGCGCGAAGCGGAGCGCCGGCCGGTACACGCGCTTGCACCAGCGAACGAGCGCGTTCTCCTCGTGCGCCTGTGTGTCGCGCAGAAGGAACAGCGACAACATCGGCACGACCGTCAGCGAGAACAGGAGCGACCCGATGAGCGCCGAGACGACCGTGTACGCCATCGGCGCGAAGATGCGTCCTTCATGGCGCTGCAAGGTGAAGATCGGCAGGTGCGCGATGATGATGACGAGCATCGAGAACAACGTCGGGCGGCCCACTTCGGCTGCCGCGTCGAGGATGACCGCCTTCGGATCGCCGTGCCGTTCACGATGCTCCGTCAGATGCCGGAACACGTTCTCCAGGACGATGACGGCGCCATCGACGATGATCCCGAAGTCCATCGCCCCGAGCGAGAGCAGGTTCGCGGGAATGCCGCGGACCCTGAGCCCGATGAAGGTCGCGAGCAGCGACAGCGGGATGATCACCGCCACGATGCCGGCGGCGCGAAGGTTGCCCAGGAAGAGATACAGCACCACGGTCACGAGCAGCGCGCCCTCGAGCAGGTTCTTGAACACGGTGCGCAGCGTCGTGTCAATCAGCGTCGTGCGGTCGTAGAAGGGCACGATGCGAATCGGCTTGGGCAGAATCGACGCGTTCAAGGCATCGACCCGCTCTTTGACGGCGGTCAGCACCTCCGACGGGTTCTCCCCTTTGCGCATCAGCACGATACCCGACACGATCTCGTCCTCGCCGTCCTGCCCGACGATGCCCTGACGGGGAACCGCGCTGACCTTGACCTCGGCGATGTCGCGAATGAGCAGCGGCGTGCCGGAGTGCTCGGCGACGACGATGTTGCCGATGTCGTCGCCCGATCGCAGCATGCCGATGCCGCGAATGAGATACTGCTGCTCGCCGCGCTCCAGAAAGCTGCCGCCGGCGTTGGCGTTGCCCCGGCCGAGCGACGTGAACACCTGCTGCAGCGTGACGTTGTACGACTTCATGCGGCCGGTGTTGACCGTGACTTCGTACTGCTTGATGAAGCCGCCGAAGCTCACGACGTCGGCCACACCCGGGATCAGCTTGAGATTCCGCGCCACGACCCAATCCTGCGCGCTGCGGAGCTCGGTCGGGCTCATGCCCGCCCCGGCCACGCGATAGCGATAGATTTCTCCGATCGCCGTCGACAGCGGCGCCAGCTGCGGCTGCACGCCGCCGGGCAGATCGATGCCCTGCAGCCGTTCGTTGACCTGTTGACGGGCGAAGTAGTCGTTCGAGTTGTCGTTGAAGGTCACGATGATGAACGACAGACCGAACTGGGTGTGCGAGAACATCCGAACCGCGTTCGGCAGACCGCTCAATCCGATCTCGAGCGGAATCGTGATCTGCTTCTCGACCTCCTCGGGCGCATGTCCAGGAAACAGGGTGATGACCGTGACCTGGATGTCGGTGACATCAGGGAAGGCCTCCACCGGAAGCGAGCGGAACGCCGCGACGCCGGCGGCGATGAACAACACCAGCAACAGCACGACGTAGATCGGCTGGTGCAGCGCGACGGAAACGAGACGGCGGATCATCGAGGGGCCGCGTCCGCTTCGAGCTGCCGCAACAGCAGCACGCCATCGCTGACGACGCGCTCGCCTTCCGTGACACCGCTCACGACACGCACGCGCTCGGGTCCGCTGGCGATGGTTTCGATCTCACGGCGGGAGAAGGTCTGCGGGCCGGTCTGCACGTACACGAACGAACGGCCCTCCTCGACGAACACCGCCTTTGTCGGCAGCGACAGCAGCGCCGTCTGCTCCGGCAGATACAGGATGATCGACGCGAACATCCCGGGTTTCAGATGCGCAGCGGGATTGGCCACGAGGAACCGGACCTTGGCCGTGCGTGTCTGTGGGTCCACGACCGACGCGATGCGGGACACCTGCGCGATGAACCGGTCGGTCGGATACGCAGCGGTGGCGACGTCCGCCTTCTGACCCACCGAGACGTCACGGAGGTCGCGTTCGAAGATGTCCCCCTCCACCCATACGGTCGAGAGATCCGCGATGGTCACGAGCGCCGGCGTCTCGGGCCCGACGAACTGACCGTTGGTGACACTCCGTTCAATGACGGTGCCGTCGATCGGTGAGCGCACCGGAATGCGCGGCTGGACCCGCGTCGCATCGTCCTCCGCTTTCGGGTCGAAGCCAAGCACCTGAAGGCTCTCCTCCGACTGGAGCACCTTCGAACGTGCCTTCGCGAGCTCGCTTTCGGACTGCTCGAGCGCGATGCGCGACGTCGCTTCGTGCTCGAAGAGATCCTTGGTCATCGCGTACGTCTTGTCCGCGAGCTCGAGATCCTTGTGGCTGGCGAGGTGATCGGCAAATGCCGCTGCCACCTCGCGGCTGCTGAGCACGAACAGGACGGCGTTCTTGCGTACTGTGTCGCCTGCGTTCACGGCGATGTCCTGCACCTGGCCGGACACGGGCGGGATGAGCTTCGCGGTGCGATCGGCGTTGAATTCGACAGTGCCCGTCGCTTTGATCGTCGTGGCAGGCCCGTGAGTCGAGAGTGCCTCGGTGCTCACCTGCTTGATCTGTGACGCATCGAGATGGAGACCGGCCTCCTTCTTTGGAGCCTGCGTCTCCGAGGGCGTCGCCGCCGACGCATCGGTCGCGGGATCCTCGCCGCGGCAGCCTGCTGTCCCGAGAGCGGCCGCCAGTACGACGAACACCATCGCCAGTACGTAAAGACCGCCTTTAGGCGGCCTTGCGCTGGGCCGCCTGAAGGCGGCCCCTGCATCAAACGTCATTGGACCATCTCCCGCCCAACAACCAGCGCAAGCGTGGCCTGGGCACGCCGATATGCAGCCTGCGCGGTGTAGTAGGTCTCCATCGTGTCGTTGTAGGCGCGCTGCGCATCGAGGACATCGAGCAGCGAGGTCGCGCCCGCCTGATACATGTAAGTCGTGCCCGCGCGTGCCGCGGCGGTCGGCTCGAGGAGGTCGCGTTCGATCTCGATGAGCAGCTGCCGCGACGCGTCGAACGCTTCGTAGGCCGAGGCCACCTCGCCTGCGACGTTCGTTTCAACCGCGGTCGCGGTTCGCGTCGCCTTGTCGCCCTCGGCCTCCGCTCTCGCGATTTCACCTTGATTGCGGTTGAACACCGGCAGCGGCACGCTGAAGAACAGTCCGAGCAGATTGCCTTTGCCGTTGACGCCCTGCTGACGGCGGTACTCGGTGCCGAGGACGTAGTCCACCTTGCCCTGCGCGACCTGAAGTCGAAGATCGGCCTGCGTGCGAGCCTGCTCGAGCTGCGCCGCATGCAGATCGGGTCGAGCGGTCTTCGCCGTGTCCTGCAAGGCCTGAAGATCGGGACTGGCGGGCGACGGCGACAGCCCGAGACGATCGTCGATATCGATCGGCGGCTCGTCGGGTTTCCTTCCGAGCAGCGGCAGCAGCTTCAATCGGGCCTGTGTGAGCGCGAGCTCGGCGGTCCGGACGCTACCCCGGTACTGGAGCATCGCCACGCGCGATCGCGAGACTTCCACCGGGGCAATCGCACCGCTCGTGAGTCGCCGCTCGTTCAGCTGCAGGAGCCGATCGAGCGCCTGCAGATTGTCTTGTGCGAGCTGCAGTTTGGCCTTGGCTTCGAGGACGTCGATGCCCGCCAGCGTGACATCGAGCTTCAGCCGCCTCACCGATTCGGCGAGCTGTGCTTCGGCCATTCGCTTCGCGTCATCGGCGACCTCCGATCGAAGCTCGCGCTTGCGCGCACGCTCGAACGGCATATCAACTCGAAGGGAATATTCGGGCGGTCCCGCGCCGTTGACCTCGTTGAATCCTGTACCAAGCCAATCAAGGCTGTTGGCCCCGCCCGACAGCACCGGATTCGGCCTCAGTCGCGCGGTGATCACGCCGGCGTCGGCGATCGACAGATTCGCGCGCTCGGCGAGCAGGCCGAGGTTCCGCTGAACCGCTTCGTCCACGGCGCCTTCCACGGTCAGCGTTCGGAACACACTCTGCGCGACGGCGCCTCGAGACATCAGGCACGACACCGTCACCACACACGCAATGACGCACACCTTCATAGACGACCCACTCCGAGAGCATCAAAGAGACGTGCCCTAACGGCCTGTGTGCGGGTCGGCTAGAAACTACTCAGGTTGAGGAAACGCCCGACGCAGGGTTAGGACGACAGGGTGCGAAGGGCGGCGGGAGGTGCGCGCGGACTCGATTGAGAGGCAGGTTGATACGAACGCCGTGCGCATCGATACCGCACGACTGACAGGTGCGCCGAACCAGCAGGCGGCGCTCGAAACGCGACCGGCAGACCAACCGCCACACGACGAGGCGGTGCCTCGAGCGCGGCAGCATTGATTAAGGGATCCGTCGTGTCGGCCGAGTGGGATGACTGAATCGTGCCTGGCAGATCGTGCACATTGCCAGCGGTGAAATTGCCGTGCCCGTCGTTCAGCCAGACACCGACCGTCTCTCCAAACAAGGGAGTGCCGACGATGACGTCGAGATCGTTGTCGCTGTCGACGTCAGCAACTCTGATCGTGAGCGCCACGTGACGGGATTCGAACGTGACGTCATGCACCCCCTGACCGGAGATCGAAAACTCCAGACGATAGGCGCTCGTTCGTCCGGCGACGTGATCGGCAACGGCTACGTCGGGTTTCCCATCCGCGTTGAAATCGTTGACGACGCTGGACCAACCGAACGGTCTGGCCGCGTCGCCGAATCTGAAGATTGGTTGCTCGGATCGATCCGGTGGCGTCAGCTCTGACGCAAAAATCAACGCTGCGTCGTCGGCGGCAGCTGCTGCTAAACGATGTGTGCTGGAAGAAGACAGGAGTGCGAGAGCGCAGCACACCCAGTAGATCGCGCGTGGCAAAAACCGCCTGGCACCCACTTCGTTGCGATGATACAGGCCTCGATCCGTGTGACGCAAGCGACGCTCGTCCGCGCGTCTGACGAGTCAGGCGTCTCAGTCCGTTCACCGTAGAGCGCCGACTTCCACCTTCGCCGAGGCTCCGGCGGACAAGTCAGCCTGCGCGTCGATTCGCGCGCGGGGGCTGAAGCCCCCGCTCTACGCTTTCTCTGCCCGTTCTAGTCGCCGCGAAGCACGATCAGCGGGTCGGTGCGCGCCGCGCGCAGAGCGGCTGGAAGCACGGCGAGTACGGCAGTCACGATGAGCACGGCCGCAGCGGCAGTCCCCACGCTCGCGATGTCTGAGCCGTGCGATGCGAACAGGACACCGCCAAGGGCGCGAACGGCGCCAACGGAGAGTAAACCTCCAGACGCGAGCCCGCATCCGACGACGAACGCACTCCGCCCGATCGTCGCGCGCAGAATCTCCATCGGTCGCGCACCGAGCGCAACGCGAATAGCGAGCTCGGGGCGGCGCCGTGCGACATCATGAGCGGCCACGCCGAAGAGGCCGATCGTGCTGAGCACGACGGCAAGCAGCGCAAAAGCACCAAACACGGCGGTGAGCAGGCGGCGGGCAGGAACGCCAGGCGAAGTGGCGACGATCTCCGCCATCGATTGAATCCCGTACACCGGAAGATTCCCGTCGAGCCGTGCAACCTCCCGGCGCACTGTGGTAATCACGTCCCCGGCTGGACGAGCGGCCTTGATGACGAGAATGCTCGACGGCGACGGCACCTGCGCCCACGAGAGATACAGGGTCGGCAAGGTCGCTTCATCGAGCGCACGGAGCTTGACGTCGCCAACGACTCCGATGACCTCGGCCATCTCCGATCTAGCTGCAAGAAACACACGCCGGCCGATCGCCTGCTCACCCCCGAACAGACTGCTCGCCAGCGACTCGCTGAGCATCACGCGCAGCGGCGCTCCTGCGTCGTCTTGCTGATCGAACGATCGACCGGCCATCAGTCGGATCCGCATCACGTCGAAATACCCTGGGCTCGCGGTGCGGATCACCGCTTCTCGTCCCATGTCCGCCGGCCGCCTGCTCACCAGTCCGCGCCCGCGGTCCTGGGTCAACGGAACTTCATCGATCAGCGAAGCCGTGCCGGCACCCAGCCGATCGTTCAGCGCCCGCTGCAGCGTCGAGTAGAACGACGACACGCGATCGGGACCCGCATACGTCGCCACCGGCAGCGATACCTTCATCGCGATCACGCCGTTCGAGTCGAATCCAGGATTGACGTCGAGCACCGCGAGCAGCGTTCGGCCGAGAAGCGCCATCGACACGAGCAGCACGAACGCGAGTGCGACTTCAGCGCCGACGAACAGCCGCCGCAACACCAGCTCGCGGGCCGCCGGCGTCGAGCCGCGCCGCAGCATCTCGGCCACGCTCCATCGTCCTGCTCCAAACGACGGCAGAGACCCGCAGATCAGTGCGCACACGCACGCGATCGCGGTGACGATGCCGATTACCGGCGCGCTCACGACGACGTCGTGGTTGGCGACAGCACCAAACTGCGCCACCGCGAGTCGAGCTGCCACTGGCGTCATCCACTGCGCGAGAACAATACCGAGCAGGGTCCCCACTGCGACGAGCGCTGCGGCCTCGATCAGCGACTGCCTCGTGGTTTCGAAGGCGCCCGCGCCAAGGGCGTTTCTCAGCGCAAGCTCGCGATGGCGATCGAGCGACCTCACCATCAACAGACCTGCCAGGTTCGTGAAGGCAATGAGCAGGGCAACCCCAGCCGCGCCCGCGAGAAGGACGAGAGTCGTTCGGCTGTTTCGTGCGATCGCGGCTGCGACCGGCGTCACGACCGCGCGTGATGGCGGTAACGACGCGCGGCTGACATCATCCAAGGTTGCCGCCAGCTGCGACGGCGAGGCCCCCACGGCCAGCCGCGCGATCGCGAGGACGCGATAGCGTGGACGCCCCGTCTGGCCCGGCAGGACGGACAACGGCCGCCACACGGCGCTCGGGTTCAACCCATAGAAAAATGCTTCTGGCAGCACGCCAACGATCGTGTGCGCACGACCGCCCAGGACGATCTGCCGGCCGATGACAGCGGGATCGGCGCCGAGCTTCTGCCGCCAGAACGTATGGCTCACGATCGCGACAGCGCGGCCGACATCGTCGAGACCGAACGAGCGGCCCATCACCGGCGCCACGCCGAGCACCTTCAGAAATCCTGGCGTGACGTCGTTTGCGCTGATGCGCTCGGCCGCACCGAGTCCCGTGAGCGTCAGGTTGGTTCCGTCGATCGCTTCGATTGACGCGATCGACGTCGCACGCTGGCGCCAGGCGTCGATGACCGTATCAGGTACGGCGCGCGGCGCCGAAGCGGGCCCGTCGATCGGCACCTCGCCGATGGTCACGAGCGCATCAGGGTGTGCGAACGGGGGTGGCGTCAGCAATACCGCGTCGACGATGGCGAAGATCGATGCACCGGCTCCAACAGTGAACGCCAGCGTCACCACAGCCGCGATGGCGCTGGCGGGAGAACGCCGCACGCTTCGAACGAGGTGGAACAGGTCGAGTCGCATTCAGCCCTGAGTTCCGCTGATGATACGTAAGTACGCCCGCCACGGGCCGACTTCGTCCGAGTACTGCCGGGCGAGCACTCGCGAGATTTGCACCAGGTGATCGAGATCGTGTGCCACCCACGTCGCCAGGAGCTGGCGGAGCGTGACCACGCCGAGCTCCGGATGACGTCCGCGCCGGTCGAGATCGGCCTCCGTCACCCGCAGCGCCGCAAGCTCGCGGAGGCTGCTCGAACGCAGCGCCGCGAATTCGTCGAGCAGGCCGGCCAGTGCCCTGCCCTTTGAGATCTCGAACTGTGCGAGGCGATCGAACTTCTCGAAGGGGCGTGCGTCGCCATGTTCGAGGATGATCCTGGCGCGCGGGATCCAGTCCGTTCGCTCGCCGTGGATCAAGTGTCCGACGATATCGAACGAGCTCCAGGTCGCGCCACCTTCATGTGCCGCGATCCAACCGTCAGGAAGCCCGCGCAACAGCGCGTCAAGGGTCGACGGGGTTCGAGACAGGATGGCAACCGCTTCGCCCATGGCGAACGGCCGGCGGGTACGATCGGTCGGTGTGGTCACGTCACAAGCTTAGAATGGTTCAGGAATCGATGCGTCCCCGTCTGACCCTGGCACTCTTCATCTGTGTGCACTTGCTTGCGAGCGCGGCCGCAGCAGCGGCGTTCGTTACGCGTTTCTCTCACAACCCTCGCACCATTGCCGCGCACGTACTCGTGCTGGCGGTTTGGGATTTGTGTCTGGTCGCGCTGCTGACCTCGTTCGTCAGCTTCAGCGCACGCGGGACCCGCTGGCCCTTTCTGGCCTACCGGCTGCTGATGGCGGTGACATGCACGCTGCAGATCTATCT
This sequence comes from Vicinamibacterales bacterium, assembly GCA_036407095.1. GTDB lineage: Bacteria > Acidobacteriota > Vicinamibacteria > Vicinamibacterales > UBA2999 > Gp6-AA40. Next base: position 109,076 of record DASWZV010000163.1, read on the forward strand.
GTACGCGCTCAACGCGATCAGCAATTCCTCGTGGGGCCGTAACATCACCGGCCATCTCGTCATCGCGTTTGCACCAACCGTGTGGTCCGGCAGGGAGCCGTTTCCGCTCGGCGCGCTCGGCATCAGCGCGTTCGCCTGGGGCATGCTGGTGCTGATGTTGGCGGCGATCGGGTGGCCTCGTCTGCTCGCCGGCGATCACGACTCTTGGCGATTTCATCGCGCGCGGGCGCTCGCGATGACCGTGGCGGGTGTGACGTTCGTCGCGCTGACTCTCCGGCACGGGATCGCCGATCGCGACAATTTGTTGTGGAAGGACGAGCTGGTCGCGAGCTTCTTCCGCCCCGTAGGGTATGCGTTCGAGCCGACCGCCCGTCGTCAGGCGGTTGCGGAGCGTGATGCCGTGCTCCGCGCCTCGTATCCCCGGCACGTGGGAGGTGCCCACCGCAAGAACGTCGTCCTGATCATCGTCGATTCACTGCGCGCCGACCGCATGCAGATCTACGGATACCAGCGGCCGACCACACCCTTTCTCGCCGAGCTCGGACACGACGGGCGCATGAAGAAAGTGGAGTCGGCGTTTTCAACGTGCTCGGAATCCTTTTGTGGCATCACGAGCACCCTCGCCGGGCGCGAGTTCCGCGACATCAGTGCTCGGACGTTTCAACTCCAGGACGTCCTCCGGGACGAAGGCTATCAGACGTGGTTCCTGCTCTCGGGCAATCACAGCGCGTGGAACGGGCTCCCGAGCTTCTATCGCTCGAGCGACGACACGTTCTTCGACGGGTCGCACACGCAGCGGTACACGATGGACGATGATCGGCTCGTGCTCGAGGGGCTCGAGCGCGTTCCAACGGCATCGCCCGATCAGCCGACCTTCTTCTATATCCATCTGATGTCCACGCACTACCTCGGTGTGCAGTTTCCGGAGTCGCACGTCTTCACGAGTCCGGACGACCTGGTGAGCCCCGGCCTCGAGCCGTACAAGATCCTCGAGCAACTGAACAAGCCTGACCGCTACGACGACAAGGTGCTCCAGGTCGACGGCATCATCCGTCAACTCTTCGACGCGCTCGGGACCAAGCGCTACCTCGATGACGCGATGGTCGTGATCACGGGGGACCACGGCGAGGGACTGGGCGAGCGTCACTGGGCGCACGGGTGGAATCTCTACAACGAGGACATCCGAATCCCGCTGCTGCTGTACGACGTGCCCGCGGCGACCTACCCGGACCTCTCATTCGCGACGCAGGTGGACATCGCGCCGACGATCGTCGATCGCCTGGGCCTGCCGATTCCGGCGTCATGGGAAGGACAGTCGCTGCTCGCGCCCACGGGTCAGCGTTTCACGTACCACCAGACGTACTTCGTGCCCAATCGCTTCGCCGTGCTCTATCGCGACAAGGATGCGCTCTTCAAGTTCATCGCCACGCCGCAGTACGGCACCGAGGAGTTGTACGACCTCAGGCGCGATGACGGCGAGGCGCGAAATCTCATCACCGAACAGCCCGGACTCGCAACGCTGCTCCGCGACAAAGTCCGCGGCTATCTCACCGACGAACCGTAGAGCGTCTTCGACCTGTCCGTGCTTGGATCACCTGGCGGCCGCACGTGAGCCAAGCGATGGCGGTGTGGTTGCGGCCTCGCTCCGGTTCGACGCCGCGGAAAAACGGCTCGTCCGCGCGTGCGCTGACGCTGCCGGCGACGGCTGATCCTGATCCGCGCGACCGTGAACAATCGTGTCGATAACGAAGTAGCTGGGTGCGGCGGTGGCGAATCAGCGCCGCCGCCGATGGGGCCGCTCCCGAGCCGTTTTACTGTCTGTCGCTGGTCGCGGCGCGAACAGTCGCTCCGCCGCAGCCACACCGCCGTCGCTTGGCGGAGTGTGCGGCGGCTCACCGGGCGGGCCTGGGGTCGGCGACCTGTTCGCGGCGTGAGGGGCGAAGAGAGTAAATCGGGTCTGGAGGCGCAGCGAGCGCCGTCGCCGGTGATTCGCCACGGTCGGACGGGCGAGCTGGTTATCGACACGATTCTTGGCTGTCGTCAGGATCATCCAAGGCGACGGCGTAATCGTCAGCTCCATCGCCGGAAGACCCGATTTTCCACGCCGTCGAACCGGGAGCCGACGCCAGGCCCGCCCGGTGAGTCGACGCTACGGAGACGTGAAACGCGCCAGTCAGACGGGGATTGGTGACACGTTAGGGTGTGGTCGCAGTTCCGACGATCCTCAGGTTCTTCGGCGTGACTGGGAGCGCTCCACCGCCAGCCGTGGGGATGACTAACAGCGTGATGCTCTGAGCGGGCACCGACACCGAGAAGCTCGAGCCGCCAATGGTGATATCGGCCAGGCGCATGATGTTGTTCGCGCTCGTCAACTGCCACACCTGGGCAGACGAGCCGGGAACGAAGTTCGAGAGGTTCACGGTGGTGGCCGTCGTCCCGGTCAGCACTTTGGCAATGACCATGATCGTCAACGCACGATCCGACGAACGCAGCGCCGCAAACGCGGATACGGCATCGGGATTCGGCGTCGAGGCAGCGACGCTGGTGTCGCCGAACCCTGAGCGATTGCCGTCGTAGTTGCGATACATCTTCATCGCCTTGTACGTGGCGTCGTCGACGCCGGCGTCGCCCACCGCGCGCCCATGTCCAATCCCTCGCGGCCGAAGATGCCGTCGATGTCGGCCTGCGTGGTCGCGCCGTTGATGTGGTTCTCGGCGCCCCAGTTGTATTCGGTGATGCCAGTCGCCGTGCCGGGATCGTAGGTGTTGACCCAGTTCTTCAACCGCGGGATCAGCTGCACGCGATCGCTGATCCACGTCTCGTCGATGTAGGAGGGATCCCACAACGACCGCGTCGATCGATTCCGGCGCTGCTGCATCGCGGTCGACACATCGTCGCTGAACTCGCCACCCTGCGGGTAGTAGTGCACGGTGAAGACGTCGAGCAGCCGTCTTCCGTTGGCCGTGTCGTTCTGTCTGAGCGCACCAAGCAGCCACGGCAGATAATCCACGCCGCCGTGGTTGGTTCGATCGGGGAGAACGCTCCAGCCGTGGGTGTTGCCGTACTGCTGGTCGTAGCCGCTGAAGAAGTACCCACTCCAGCCCCACTCTTCGGGTCCGACAACCAGCGCCGACGGATCGACCGCTTTGATCCGGTTGGCGTAGTCGATCATCTTGTCGCGGATCTCGTCGAGCGTCTGGCCGGTCGGGTGCACGTCGCGATGCGTCGCGTGCCAGAGGCTCGGCTCGTTGTCGAGGATGTAGTAACGCAGACCGCCGTTCGCATTCGTGCCCCAGCGTGTCACGAGATGCTGGACCCACTGCTGCTGGAGCAGCGACGTCGACGGCACGTTGGCATCCGCGGGATCGTTGCCGGTGACGTACTGCCCACCTGGCCGGATGCCGTTGCCCGCATCGGGCATGAATTGCGAGTCGTTTCCGGTCTGCGGCCCGTACTTCGCGATCGAAAAGCTGGCCAGCTTGCTGCGGCCCGGCCCCACCTTCGCCACCCAGTCGATCAACGGGATGGTGAGCATCACCTGCGCGTTCGCGGCTTGGGCGTTGGCAATGAACGTGTCGCCGCGTTCACCTTGCGTCGCGCTCGAATCACCGATACTTTCGAAAAGAAGTCGCTTCCCCGGTTGTCGGCGTTCTGCTGCCAGTTGTATCGCGTCGTGTTGTTGCCGCCGTTTCGATTCAGCGGGCTATTGAGGTCGCTCAGTTGCGTGCTGGTGGCATGGGCGACACCGTAGATGTTTGGGTTGATCGGATGCCGGTTCGCTCCGACATCGACGGTGATCGTGATGGCCGTCTGTGCCCCCGGCGCCGCGATCGTCAGGGACGCGGCGGCCACGGCCACACCGGCCGCCCGCATGAACGTTGGACGCACTTCGAGATGGGCAAGCGCTGACATGTTGAGGTAGGGGACTGCGCGGGCCTACGCACGATCAGTGCCGAAGCAGATTGGCTCACAGTTGCGCCGTCGCGAGTTTCCCGTCTCCGGGAGCGTGACGGCTCACAAGACAGAAATGATGTGCCGTGCATCCATTTCTTCCGCGGCGATCGACGGTAGTGCTAGACGATGCGCGCCAGGACGGAGACACCGATGATGATCATCGTGATTCCGGCCACTCGCCCCACCAACGCTGGAGCCGGGCCGATCCGCTCGAGGAACACGAACACCGCGAGCGCGGCGACCCAGACCAGATTCATCACGCCGACCACGAACAACACGCACATCAGCGCCCAGCAGCATCCGAGGCAGAAGGTGCCGTGCTCGACGCCCATCCGAAACGGCCCGCCGCGCCCGTTCTTCCACTTCGTCAGCAGGAATGCGAGCGGGCTTCGACAATGAGCGAGACAGGCACCCTTGAGCGGCGTCAGCTGATACACGCCCGCCCCGATGAGAATCGCGCCCTCGATGAGCGGGTTCGACGCGGTCATCGCGGGAGAGAGCATCGCTGTCTCGTGGAGCGTCCACTGGGCAATCGTCGCCACCAGGCTGAATGCGGTCCACACCGCGGCGTACCCGAGCGAGAACGCCAGCGTGGCAAGCGCGACATCGCCTTGTTCGCGAGCTGTCCGCGTCGCTCCAAAGACCAGCAGCACAGGTACGGCTGACACACCCATCATGCCGACCATCATGACGGTCCACATCACGAACGTGAGGAGAAGATCGACGGGTGTCCATGGTGTTCCCACCATGCCCATCGCCGCCATGACCACCCCGTCGTGACCAGACAGGGACATTCGTCGACCGAGCACGACGAGATACGCCCATGCGAGCGCGACGACGATGACGAGGCAGGTCGAGATGAGGATGCGATCGCGTCGGGGCACTGAGATGCAGTGTATCCGGCGCAGGCGGCCCGCCCACATGGTCGTGGCGGCAAATCTCATGAAACATGGGCGGGACGGGTGATGCCGCCGAGGCATGGAAGCTGCACACTCGAAATGACATGTCCAACATGAGTGCCATCCCTGAGCTGGACACATCGCGTAAGCAAACCCCTCAGCTGAAGCGGCCATCGAAGCCTGAACCCGGGATCGTGCATCTGCCCGAGACCGAGAAGGACGTGCTCGACAAAGACGATCAGGCCGACAGCGGTCCTGACAAGGACAACCCTCTCACGCAATCGCGCCCCTGAGGCAAAGAGCAGCCGACCCGCGGCGTGACGCCACACTCTCGGAACTTCCCGGTGGCTGAGGCGTGCTGATTCAGGCACACGTCGTGCGTCTGCTCGACCCCGATCTGTCCGCGTCCTCGCCGCTGCGTATGATTTCAGCGCGAGCCTGCGACCTCACATCTTTCGTTTCTACGGTCCCATGGAGCCGTTCTTCGACAAGACGTGGACACTGGACGACATCGAGAAGCTGTGAGAGGTCTCGATCGTCGCCCACGGGCCACCACGCCTGTGCGATGATGCGCGCCTATGACGACGAAGCGCGCGTGGTTGCTGCTGGCCGTGGCCGCGTTGATATCCTCGTCCACGAGCGTCCGGACGCAGGAGACGCGATATCCGATGACGATCGTCGCGCCGGGCAAGGGGCCGTTCTCGTTTCCTCCCGGCTATCAGACGCCGTGGGACAAGATCGACATCATGGTGACCGAGAAGATGTCACCGAATCTTTTCGTGCTGCATGGGTCGCAAGGACTCGATCCCGCGCACCCCGATGCCTCCGGCGGCCGAGCCATGGTGCTCTTCGGACCCGACGGCGTCCTGATGGTCGACACGCAGAACAGACAGGTCGCGGACAAGACACTGAAAGCGATTCGCTCGTTCACCGACGCGCCGATCAAGGTTCTCGTCAACACGCACATTCACAGCGACCACACCGGCGCGAACGCCTTCTTCGCGAAACAGGGCGCGTTGATCTTCTCGCAGGAGAACCTGCGCAACGAGATGGTGCGTCCGCCAGCGCGTGCCGGCGGCCAGCCCGCGCCGACCATCGACATGACCGGCGTGCCGATCGTGACCTACAACTACACCGCCGGCGCGCCGGGTCAACCGGCTGCGACGTTCACCATGAACGGTGAGATCGTCGACTTCATACCCATGATGCCGTCACACACCGCCGGCGACACGATCGTGCGTTTCCGGAAGGCGAATGTGATCTACATCGAGGACTTCTACCGTAACTTCGGCTACCCGTTCGCCGATCAAGCCAATGGCGGATCGATCAAGGGCATGCTCGACGCGATCGATCTCATCGAGAAGCTGGCGGACGCCGGCACGACGCTCGTCCCCGGTCATGGGACGCTGGTGAAGAAGGGGGACCTGCTGCCCTATCGCGCCATGCTGGTGGACATCCTCGCCAAGGTGAAGACGCTGCGCGATCAGGGCAAGTCGCTGAAAGAAGTGCTCGCCGCGAACCTGACGGCGCCGTACGACAAAACGACGCTTGGCGACACGCAGCAGAGCAAAGACCGGTTCATCACCGAAGCCTACGACGAGGTCAAGGACTTCCCGCCGATCGTCGACGGCAAGCGGACGATGGCGGTGCATCCGTAATGCGAGATGCAGAATCAATGCAAAATGCAAAAGTCAAAATGCAAAAGGGCTTGGTGATTCTTCGAAGGACGGAGACCTTTTGGCATTTTGCATTTTGAATTTTGCATTTCGATTAGCAACAAGAAGAGAGTCACCGAATTCGTGTGTGCGGTACGAGTGGGCTTCGGCTTCGGCGATCACCTGTCTCAATACCCCGTCATCCTGGAACGCCCGCAAGAGTTCGAAGTGACTCGTGCCGGGTTCGTGCTGGCCCGTGACCAGCGCGTCGACGATTCGGAGCGGCGTGAGCGGACCGACACGCAGCGTCGCCACCTCGGGGCCTGAGCGCACGCGGCCATCGCGTGCAGCGGCGTCTTCCAGGGCGCGAACGACGGTTGTGCCGATCGCGATGATGCGCCGATCGCGGCGGCGGGTCGCATCGATGAGCGCCGCTGTCGATGTCGGAATGTCGTACGGCTCGTCCAGCGGGAGGAGCGCGTCGAGGTCGGGATCACCGGTCGAGGAAATGCCCGCGGCGTGCGTGATCGTCGCGAAGGCGGCGCCTCTCGCGCGCAACGCGGCGATGACCCGCCAGTCGAGGATGAACCCCGCCGACGGGGGTTCGAACGCGACGGGACGACTCGCGATTCGTGTCCATGTATCCCAAATCGCCAACGGCTGTCCGAGGTGTGCGTATTGGATCGGGCGGCCGTGCCGGGCGAGCCCTTCCCAGATTCCCTCGACGGAACCATCGAAGTCGATCTCGATGAGCCGGGGATGACCCAGGACGTTCCGGACGCGGGCACGCAACGGGCCCAGCTGCAGGACATCGCCAGGCCTGATCGTCGGCGGAAGCGGCCGCCGCTCGGTCGGCGTACGGAAGTCGCCCGCTCCGAATGCCACCGCGATGAATCGCCTGACGTCCCGCGCGAGGATCGATCGCCGTCCCGCGAGCCGGAGCTCTACCGGGCTCGACGTCGCCTGGTGGGTCCCGGAGAGGCTCGCCGGAAGCGTTGCGGCGTCGTTGGCGATCACGAGATCTCCACTCGCCACGAACGAGGGAAAGTCGGCGCGCCGACGATGCGTGATGCAGCCGGCGGCATCGACGACGAGAAGCCTGGCGTCGGCGGGACGTTGAACAGCGACGGTGGCCGGGATCATCGAGTGATCTCCAACGCACCCGAGTGCGAGCCCACACGGGCGGCGATGAGCTGAACGATCTCCGCCGCCGCCGCGTCCGGGCTTTTCAACTGGGAACGATCGGCGTCAGGGACAGCCAGGCTATGCAGCGGCGTGTCCATGTCGCCGGGATCGATCGACACGATGCGAATGCCTTCGGCCGCCAGTTCTTCGTTCCAGATCCGACTGAGATGATGGAGCGCGGCCTTGCTGGCGCCGTACGCACCCCAGCCCGGGTACGGATTGATTGCGGCGTCGCTCGAGATATTGACCACGAGCGGCGCACGTCCGTCGCGTGCCGATGCCGCCAGCGCGCCGAGCAGCGCTTTGGTCAGGCGAAACGGTCCGAGGACGTTGGTGCCGAACGCGATCTCGAGGTCTTCGCATTCGGTGTCGGCGAGCGGCGCCAGCGGCACCGGGCCGAGTGAGGACGCATTGTTGACGAGGACATCGAGCCCACCCAGGGCCCCGAGTACCTGGATCGCGATCGGGTGAACGTCGTCCTTGCGTGAGACGTCGCCGACGATGCCGCAGGCATCGGGCCGTTCGCGACAGGTGCGCTCGACCCCCTTCCGACCGCGCGCGACGAACGCGACGTGGGCTTTCCCGTCCAGTAACCGCCGGACGAGCGCGAGCCCCAGACCTGACGTTCCACCGGTCACCGCGACCCTGAGTCCTGCGAGAGATGGTTCAGACATGACCGCTCCTGTGATTGACACCTCACAGGCTACAAGTTAAAGTTAACTTTAAGTCAAGCGCTCCAGCTCCGCCATGTCGGATCTCATGACCATCACCGAGGTCGCGCGCCGCAGCGGCGTCGCCGCCTCCGCGCTGCGGTTCTACGAATCGCGCGGCCTGATCACGTCCGAGCGTGCCGGCTCGGGCCATCGGCGGTATCTGCGCGCAGTGCTGCGGCGGATCGCGTTCATCGTGTTCGCGCAGAAGATCGGCCTGTCGCTCGACGAGATCGCCGTCGAGCTCTCGAAGCTGCCCCACAACCGCGTGCCCGAGCGAGCCGACTGGGGGAAACTGTCGGCTAGCTGGACCCGGCGGGTCGACGATCGGATCGAGGAACTGCAGCGGCTCAAGGCAGGGCTGACGCAATGCATCGGGTGTGGATGCCTGACGCTGCACCAGTGCCAGCTCGCCAATCCGGGAGATGCGGTTGGACAGGCCGGACCGGGGCCGCGGTTTTGGATTGGACGGCCACGACGCGCTCAGAGTACGTAAGCGGCACCCTTCAGCGCGGCCGATAAACCGGAGAAGTCGAATTCCTTCCTGACGCTCGGTCGGTGCGATCCCCCCGCACGATAGTCGGTGCGATCCTCACTGACGATAATCGGTGCGATCCTGCTGAACGATAGTCGGTGCGATTCTGTCTGACGATAGTCGGTGCGATCCCTTCTGACGATGGTCGGTGCGATTCTGCTGAACGATAGTCGGTGCGATCCCTGTGGCAATCGTCGGCGCGATCGGTCTAACGCGTGTCGGTGCGATCCTGCCGAACGATAAGTCGATGCGATCTCGGTAACGAAGGATCGTGCGGTGCTTGGGCACAACCGCACGAACCACCCCCGCACCGACAATCGTCAGAAGGGATCGCACCGACCGTCGTCAGTCGGATCGCACCGACTATAGTCAGACAACATCGCACCGACTATCGTCAGGAAAGATCGCACCGACCGTCGTCAGCTGGATCGCACCGACTGGCATCAGCAGGATCGCACCGACGATCGTCAGGCAGGCCGATCAGAATTTTCCCGGGAACTGCTTGACGATCCCATCCGACAACGCATCCGACATCGTCAGGATGTGCGCGTAGACCGCGTCGAATGCGCGGACGTCAGCATCCCAGTTCTTCGTCAGCCGCGCGACGACTTCGTCCGTCGTCGTCGAGAGATGCTTGTTCATCATCTCGACCAGCGTGGCGCGCGGCCAGTTCGGGTTCGCACCGCTCAGGAACTCGGCGATCGCTTCTCCGTTGCGATGCCACTTCGCATCCGCCTGCTGCTGCGACGCCTTGTCGCCCGCCTTCGCGGCCTTGATCAGATCGACGGCGATCGCGATGTGCTCCTTGAGGAGCCCGGTCAACTTGTCTCCGGCGGGCTTCCCGTAGAACGTGGCTACTGCGGCCCCGATGTCTTCCTGATTCTTCATCAACCGGTTGGCTGCCGCTTGGGTGTCTGGCTGATCTCCGATCGCCGCCACGATGTACTGCCGCGTCCAGACGACATGATCCGTCCACAACTTGCGCATGTCCTGGTGCAGCGTCACCGCAGCCGACGACGTCTCCGCCGCGTGATGTGCCGTCTGTGCCGCTGCGGGTGCCGCTGGTATCGAGCCGACGACGATGAGTGATGCGAACACCAATGCCTTCATGATGGTCCTCCTTGCCAAGCGGCGATTGTCAAGACTTTCACGCAGAGTTCGCCGAGGCGCAGAGATCGCGGAGGCTGATTTCGGAAGTACGGAGAAGCGTCTCGCACGGAGCCACGGAGAAACGGAGATCGGACGGAGCCGACTGCTAACCCACGTGTGAAACGCGAGTGGGGGCGTCGGCCTGCGGCCGACGCATGGGGCGAGAGTCGCTCGCGAAAACAAGCGCGGTACGCATTTCTGCCGCGTTTGTTTTCGTGTGCGGCTCTCGTCCCATCGCGCGCTGCGCGCGCGCCCCACCCGCGCCGGAACCGGTCGCAACCGGCGAGCCTCTGTCCGACCTCCGTGCCTTCGTGTCTCCGTGCGAACCGTGCCTCCGTACCGCCATGACGAACCCAACAACCTCTGCGAACTCCGCTCCTCTGCGTGCTCTGCGTGAAGGCTCTTCCCTGCGGCCTCCGCTCCCTCTGCACTCCTAGGCAGTGACGACGCGATGGGTCGCGGCCGAGGGCGCATCCGCCGTCGATAACACCTCAACTCCGCGCGCCAACGTGAAGGCGGCAATCGACATCACGACGTCGCGGACGGCGATGTCGAAGTGGCCGCCGAGGGCGAGGTTCACGGCCACGAGGATCAGCCACGCGCTCGCGACGTACGCACCCAGCCGGGGCGCAGCGACGAGAATGGCGATGCCGACGGCGATCTCGATCACGCCGACGATCCCCATGAAAGTGCTGACGGAAAACGGCAGCAGGCGCTCGGCCAGCGGGCTGACGTAGCCGCCCCAGTTCGCGAGCAGATTGAAGAACTTGTCGAGGCCGGCCAGCGCGGCGGTCAGCCCGAGGGCATAACGAAGCACGAGAAATGGCGTGACGAGTCGGGGGTCCATACGTGTCACCTCCTTGGGCCACCTGAAGGCGGCCCCTCCATACAGAACAGAGTGCGAGGCGCACAGAACGTGACAACCCCGACCGTTGTCACCTTTTAGCCGTTTGTTACTCTGTTAGGGGGAGGAGTCACTGATGCCTGCGTCGCCGGTGGTCATGGCCCGCACCCACACGCTGTCAGACGAGGAGATCGTCTCTCGGATCGTCGATGGCGACACGGCTCTGTTCGAGGTCCTGATGCGACGGCACAACGAGCGCGTCTATCGCGCGGCGCGCGCCATTGTCCGTGACGAGCGGGAGGCGGAGGACGTGATGCAGGAGGCGTACGTCAACGCCTACACGCATCTGGCTCAGTTCGATGGCCGCGCCCGGTTCTCGACCTGGTTGACGAAGATCGCCGTGCACGAAGCGCTTGCGCGCATCCGGCGGCAGCGGCGCTACGAACCCCTGGACGAGATGCCGCTGGAGACGCTCATGCCGCCCACCTCCCTCCCCGACCCGGAACGCCAGGCCTTCGGCCAGGAACTGGGGGCACTCATCGAGTCGGCCGTGGACAATCTCGGCAACGGTTATCGTGAGGTGTTCATGCTGCGCCAGGTAGAAGGCATGAGCACGGCCGAAACCGCGGAGGTCCTCGGCATCAGCGAGGACGTGGTGAAGACGCGCTTCTCACGCGCGCGGCACGCGATTCAACGGGATCTGCTCGATCGCACCGGTGCGGCCGCGTCGACGGCGTTCACCTTCGGCCAGGGCCGCTGCGATCGCGTTGTCGAAGCGGTCCTCGCTCGCATCGAACGCCGGGCTTAGAGAACCATCGAACGCCGGGCCTGAAAAACAGGCCCGGCGTACAGTGTAGGCCGGGCTTGTTCTCTAAGCCCGGCGTTCAGCGAACTGGTGGGGCTTTGCATGACCAGTTGGCGCCATCCTTCAGATCGCCGCTGCCCTTGTATTCCGCGGACTGCGGATACGGACACATCGGACGCGTCATCCCTTGAGCCCCGATGCCGGTCATCGTCTCCGGCGCAACGCCCTTCTCCACCCACTTCTCGAGTGTGCCGATCGAATCGAACGTGTTCACACCGGGGCCACCGCCGCAGTGTCCCATGCCGGGGGCCATGAAGAGCCGCACCCAGTCGCTCTGGCTCTTGCCCATCTTGTTGAGCACCGACTCGTAGTACCAGACCGTCGTCTCTGGCGTGATGCCGGTGTCTGACCACCCGTGCGTCATCAGCAGCTTGCCGCCGCTCTTCTTGAACTTGCTCAAGTCGGGATCGACGGCGTCGACGTAGCCAATCTTCTCGTCGAGGAACTTCATGTCGCGATCGAGATCGAACTTCTGCCAGTCGACGTTGGGATCGTTGTAGGCAATGCGCACGAGATCGAACACGCCGCCAGGCGCCTGGTTCGTCGGCCGCTGCGCGCCGATCGGATTGCCGAGGGCCTGACCCGAGAAGATCAGTTCACCCTTCGAGTTCTTCACGCCGCCGTAGAACGTCTCGACCGTCTTCATCTGCGCGTCGGTGAGGCAAGAGCTCTCCGCGCTCCCCGACTGGGTTCCGGCCTGGCACTTCAGCGACGAGAAGTCGACCTTGCACGCGCGCGGGTTGTTCAGGAAGCCTTCTTTCAGTGTGTCGCACTTGTTCATGACGAGGTTGTTGACGAGCGCCGCCTGCTCAGTCGTGATGGCGCCCTCGGGATGGCGAGACAGGTTGATGCTGCGCTCGACGCCGGCGGTCCACATGTGAATGTGACGATTGGCGAGCGAACCAGCGATGATCCCGTCGTAGTCGTCCGGGTAGCGCTGCGCTTCCATCAGCGCCATCCGCCCGCCGGTTGAACAACCCTTGAAGTAGGCGTACTGCGGGTTGCGATCGTAGAAGGCCTTGACGATCTGCTTCGCCTTGAGCGTCATCTCGTGAGTCGCGCGGTAGCCGAAGTCGATCATCTTCTCGGGGTGCCCGATGGCCCAGTCGCCGCCCTGTGTCTGGTGTCCGGTATCGGTGCCCGCAGTCGCGTAGCCAAGCCGCAGCGCCTGCGGCATGTCGTTCGCCAGCCCTTGGATCGAGCCCGCGAAGCCGCCGTTGCCAACGCCCATGAACTTCCCGTTCCACTTGTCCGCAGGCGGAAGCCACAGCTCCATGTTGATGAGGGAATCAGATGTGGGCTTGAGCACCAGCTGCACACGGCAATGCGCCGGGATCATCGGTGGCGGGGGCGCGGGCGTCG
>DASWZV010000164.1:0-1573 GCA_036407095.1 Vicinamibacterales bacterium
CGTTGGACGCGATCGCCAAAGAGACGGGCAGGACGATTCCACAGATCGCGATCAACTGGCTGCTGCAGCGGCCGACCGTCTCGTCGGTCATCCTCGGCGCACGCACCGAGGCACAATTACGGGACAACCTCGGCGCGGTCGGTTGGCAGCTCACATCCGAGCAGATCGCGAGGCTCGATGCCGCGAGCGCGGTGACTCCCGCCTACCCGTACTTCCCGTATCGCCGGCAGGAGGGCTTCGCCCGCCTGAGCCCTCCGGCGGCCTGAGCGAAAGGTCGTCTCGAATTGCTGTGAGCCTGTCGGCCCTGGCGGTCCGACCTCGTAGGCGGTAGTACTCAGCGAGATCTGAAAAGCGGTCGTAGAAGAAGAGACGAGAGTCGAGGATGCCGCCGTTGGGATCAACCGCCCACGTGAACAGTTGTCCGAGCACCCACACGAACACCTTCATCGAAACGATGTCGACGACGATGCGAGCGTGTGACCAAATGGACGGCATCTTCCTCAACAACTTTCTCACTTTCAGATCGTCCGAGCCAGTTCCAGCGTGATCACAAAATTGCATTCGATGACGCCAGCTTGCCGCCAAACGCGACATGGTCTCCGATGGAGGCTGCGCCAGCTTTGGCACGTCACGTTGATGTCGGTTCGTCTCCTTGGAACTGCCTGCCGCGATGGAGCCATACGCTGGCGATTTGTGCAGTTGCTGACGACGGGTTAGGATTGGCGCGTGGCCGTCACCAGACGTCGGAACCTGGAGCAGCTGTACTCGGGACCTCAGGTCCTGGAAGTACCTCTGTACTCGGTATTCGAAGCCTCGCGGTACCTGCAGATTCCCGAGAACACGCTACGATCCTGGGTTTCCGGGCGCTCGTACCCGTTGCAGTCCGGCGCATACCGCCGATCTGATCCGGTCATCGAACTCGCAGATCCGGCGAACTCCCGGCTGTCATTCAGCAACCTCACCGAAGCGCATGTCCTGGACGCCCTGCGGCGCCAATATCAGGTCGAACTGCCGCAGATCCGGCGTGCCGTCAATTACATGCGCGAGCACTTCCGGACTCAGCATCCGCTGGTTCACCATGAGATGCTCACGGACGGCAAACACCTTTTCGTTGAAGCCGCGGGCCTCAAGGATGTGATCAATGCATCCGGGCACGGCCAACTCGCGATGCGTGATCTAATCGGCTTGCATCTTCAGCGCGTGGACTGGGACAAGGACGGATTCGTCGCGCGTCTCTATCCGTTTACGCGCAGTCGACAGAGTCCGGCTGAGGAAGCCTCGCAGCCACGAGTGGTCACGATGGATCCGCGGGTGGAGTTCGGCCGGCCCATTCTGAAGGTGTCGGCAGTGCCGACCGCCGTGATCGCGGATCGGTACAAGGCGGGCGAGTCGATCGCTGATCTCGCCGAAGACTATGGCGAGGAGCCGCTCAACATCGAAGAAGCGGTCCGCTGCGAGCTCCAGCCGGCGAAGGCTGCCTGAGCCCCTCGTATTCTTCATCGATCGATCTCTCGGCCGTAAAAAGGTGCCCGAAGCTTTGCGCGCCGCTGGGCTTGACGTCCGGGTTCACGAT
>DASWZV010000165.1:0-4246 GCA_036407095.1 Vicinamibacterales bacterium
GGATTGGGCGGCGGGCCACCCGCGGCCGGAGCAGGCGCTTGCGACGGCGGGGCCGGAGGCGGCTGAGCGGCCGGCGGCTGCTGGGCGAAGACGGCGACCGAGAGCATGAGCAGAACGGCCGCGACGAGATCACGAGCGGCAGTCGTCCGACGGGGCAATGGCATCGGCGTGTCCTCGGGAGTCAATGTTCAATGCCGAATGCCCAATGTTGAAAGCAGAGCTGTTGGACATTCAACATTGCGCATTGTGCATTCAGGCTGCGTCAGCAGCCTGTTAACTCTTGGGGATCGCGCCGCCGGGCGTCGCGCGATCGACGGCCTGCGGCAGGAGTTGCGACAGCTTCTGCGTCAGCTCCTCGACGGACAGACCGGACTTCGCCGACAGCTGCTGCAGCAGCTCGGGCCCGAGCACGCGATGCACGTCCGCAGTGGAAATCGGATCATTGGGTCCGGTTCCGACCCACGATCTGACCGTCGCGCCGAGCCCGTTCTTCTCGAATTGATTGACGACGCCCTGCAGTCCGCCGTGCTGCTCGATGATGCCGTTCAGAACGGTCACCATCCCGGCGCCGACGATGCCCCCGAGCACTCCATCGAACATTCCCATGTGCGTCTCCTTGCCACCTGTGGACCCATGATGACACGGAGACGCTGAGAGTTCGAGCGAAACGCCGGGACGATCTCGCTGACGCGCCCGTTGACGTGACCGTGACCACCGCGTCGTACGAAGGCGTCAGAAGGTTACGCCAAACTGGACCTGATACGCGCGCGGCGTCACGAAGTGGGTGCCGCTGAACGTCGACAGAAAGTTGTAGAGCGCTTCCTTATTGGTCAGGTTGATCACGCTGAACCGGACGCGGACCTTGGTCCTGTCGGTGTGCAGCAGGTTGTCGGCGCCAATGCCGAGATCGAACAGGTGACGCGGCGCTATCCTCGGCGGATTGGTCACATCGTCTGCAGTTCCTTCCGCGGGGATTCTCAACCGCGTCGCTCCGTAGTTCGACGTCGTGCAGGTCGCGGCGGTCAGCGGCACGTCTCGTGTCGCGGACTGACTTCCGCAGAAGAAGCCGATCGCGGCCTGTTGATCGGCCGTCAGGGCGAGGGCATCCTCGAGGCTCGCCACCGCACCCGCGACCAGACCGGAATCGTACCGCCACGACAGCGCCGCCCATGCGCCGAGACGCTTCTCGAAGACGTACTGAACGTTGGTCGTCGCGTTGAACTTCTGATCGTGATCGATGCGAAAGTCGCCTTCGGGCTGCTCCAGCAGGATCCCGCCGACGCCGGGCGGCGAGTAGATCGCGTTGGTGTGCGCCATCACGAAGAATGCGCTGAAGCCCCCGTGCTCCACGAGGTTCAGTCGTCCGGTAAAGCCATTGATTCGTGAGTGATCCCACGCGACCGGAAAGGCGATCGGCGTGTTGAAGAGAACGCCGAAGTCGTAGCCGTTGTCCGTGTGCTTGTTGAAGTACCCGACGTCTGCGACGACCCAACGGCCGAAGCCCTGCTGAATCCCGAGCTCCACCTGGTTCCGGCGGCCCGGCGGCACGGGCTGACTTTGGCCGAAGAGCCCGTTCAAGCCGTAGCCGGCCGAGAGCAGGAGGTTCTCGTTGTAGGGCGTTTCCATGGTCCGCCCGTACGAGGCGCGCAACACGGTCCCGCCCGCGACGGCATACGACACGCCGAGTCGTGGCTGAAGGAGCGTCGCGGTCGTCAATCCGTCGTAGTGATCGAGCCTCAGACCGAGATTCACTGTTGCGTGTCCGGCCTTGATGTCGTCCTGGACGTACGCGGCCTGCTGCTTGATCGTGAAGGACTGATCGTAGGCGAGCGGCGAGCCTCCGTTGGTCAGGTCGAACGGCGCAAGCGCCGGATCGAAGGTTCCATCCTCGAGTGCGAAAGCACCATCGGTGGGATCGGTGATTCCGAACGTGAATTGCTCGTGCAGCTGCGTCGCACCAATCGATCCGCCGAACTTCACGTTGTGCGCGCCGAGCGTCATCGCCATGTCGGCCTTGACGCCGACGTTCGTCAGCGTTCGATCCTGGCTCACCGACGCCGGCGTGTCGTCGAGGGGATTCGCGCTGGGCAGATACCTCAGATGATCCCGGCGAACGTAGCCATTCGCGGTGAACAGCATGTTCGAGCCGAGGACGCGAGAGTATCCAGGGGCGATGTTGAACGTGTCGATGTTCTGATGCTGCGTCTGCGCGATCTGGTCGTACGTGTTGGGGACGTCGAATCCCGATCGCGCCGCCTGGACGTTCAGGTGAATCGTATCCCGGCCGCCCGGCCGGAAGTCGAGCCGATCGAACAAGGAGGCCTGGTCTCCGGTATCGTGGAGCGCCTCGTGCTCGGGCGGATCGAGGAAGCGATCCGTTCGCAAGCCGGAGAGCGACAGGAAATTGCCGACGGCGTGCGATCCGGCGCCGACGTTCAGGTCGGCCGTCGGACTCTTGAACGAGCCGTACCCGAACGACGCGCTGCCGGTGGGCTTCGGCTGATCGAGGCCCGACTTCGTCACGATGTGGACGATCAGGCTGCTCTTGTCGCCGTACTCCGCCGGCGCGACGCCCGTGATCACCTCCATCGACTGCACGGCGTCTTCCGAGATCTGATTCGAATAGAGGCGACTCTGCTGATCGGTGATCGGCTGGTTGTCGATCGAGAACTGGGTTTGTGCGTGATCCCCCACCGGATGGAAGAAGCCATTCGAGTCGGAGACGACTCCTGGGGACGCCATCGTCACGATCTGGTTCAGTCCTGACGACGACGTTTCGAGCGGCAGCTTGGTGATGAGGGTCTGATCGATGTCGGTGTGCGCGGTCGGATCGCGCTCCAGCAGGTCGCCTGCATGGCCGACGACCTCCGTCGCGGTCGTCGCTCCGGCCAGGGCGAGCGTCAGGTCCAGCGTGATCGGGACGCCGGTCCGCACGTCGACGTCCTGTTCGAGCGTCTGAAACCCCTGGGCTTCGACCGTGATGTGGTAGGTGTTCGGCGGTAGATTGCCGAAGGAGTACTTGCCAGCCTGATCGGTGGTCACGGTTCGTGAGAACCCCGTGACGGGATTGTTGATCCGCACCTGGACGGCCTGCATGACGCCGCCGGTTGGATCCTGGACAGTGCCTTGCACGGTGCCGGCGCCGCCGAGCCCTTGCGCGGAGGCCGTGGAGGCCAGGAGCGTCAGGGACAGCAACGCGACGGCAACGCGCACACTCGTGCGAGCCTGTAGCATGATCATCGCGCCTCGTTCGAAAAAACGTCCTCTCGAGGGCAACGCTAGCAACGACTCCCCAAGCCAGCCACAACAAGCCAACGAATGGTCGGCTCCGGCCGACGAGCGTCTCGGGCGACCGCACGAATGGAACGGAGGAACGGCGCATAATGAGTGAGGAAGCGGCCGCGTCCGGCGCTTCCATTCATTGGCCCGCAACGACCGTTCGTAGGTGCGAACGGACCGGTCGCTGCCTTCCGGTTACCAAATCGCCCGAGAGAGTCGTACCGTGTCCACCACCGTGAACGTCGGCGAGCTGCTGAACCTGGTCGGACTGAGCACCGGCGTCGTGCTCTACGCGATGCTGCTGGCCATGGTTGTGCGCGCTCGCCGGACGCCCGGCCTCCGGACTGAATTCGATCAGCTGCTGTTCCTCACGTCGATACTTGGTCTCGCCTGGAACCTGTGTGCGCTGCCCGCGTACGGGCTGCCCAAGATGGGCTTCGCGGGGCCGTTTCCCTACCTCTCGGCCATCGGGTTTGCCGCGCTCGGTTTCCTGCCGGCCGTGGTCGTGCACTCGGTGCTGCGCGACGAGCGTCACGTGGTGCGCGGAACGCCGAAGCGCGTCCTCGCGCTCGTGGCCTATACCGTCAGCGCGGTTGCGGCCGTCCTCCACGTGCAGGCCGCCGCGGCGGCGGCTTTGGTTCCGTCGCCGCTCGGCATGCGGCTCCTGACCTACACGTTCGTCGCGCTGATCGTTCCCTTGGCGGCGGTCACGCGCGGCCGTCCCGGCGCGGGACGCGCGTTGTGGGCAGCGGCGCTCGCGACGTTTGCGGTGTCGGCGCTGCATCTGAGCCAGCTCCATCGCGGCGAGGCCTCCTGGCCGGTCGAGCTCGTCGGCCATCACGCGTCGCTGCCGCTCGCGTTCGCGATCCTCTATCAGGACTATCGCTTCGCGCTGGCGGACCTGTTCCTGAAGCGCGCCTTGTCGCTGCTCGCCATCGTCGCGCTGACGTTCGCCGCGATTGCGTCG
>DASWZV010000166.1:0-4168 GCA_036407095.1 Vicinamibacterales bacterium
CCTTCGAAAGCCGCCGCGCAATGCGGTCTGGAGATGCAAACGTCGGCCCACAACTGGCTCGAGTGGTCCTGCGCAACGGGCGACATCGACGCGCCGATGGAGTCTTGGAATTGCTCGACTCGAGCTCCTGAAGAATCGCGCCGCTCAGGCCGAAGCCTGGCCGTCGAGCCGTCAACGTGGTCGCGGGTCAGGCGTGTTCCCGGCGTCCTCGCGGCCGAAGCGCTTGGCCAGTGCCGCGACGGCGGTCACCAATTCGCTGGGATCGATCGGCTTCGACAGATGAATCTGAAATCCCGCGCGCAGTGCCTTCACCCGGTCATCGGACCGGGCGTACGCCGTCAGTGCGGCCGCTGGGAGGTGGCGCACGAGCGGGTTGCGGTGTCCTCTGATGCGTTCGATCAACTGGAATCCGTCGACTCGAGGCATGCCGAGGTCACTGACGATCACCTGGGGCACTTCCGCTTCGATCACGCGCAGGGCTTCGTCGGCCGACGATGCCGTGCTCACCCGTGCCCCCGCCGCTTCCAGCAGGTCTGCGACCAAGGTCACCGCATCGGGGTCGTCGTCCACCGCAAGCACGTGAACGTCTCGCAGATCGCCGGTCGGAATCGTCTGGGCGCCGGCGCCAGCCCGGGGGTGGACTCGCTCCGATGGTTGCCGTACGGGCTGCACGATCATCAGCGGCAGCTTGACGGTGAACGTTGCGCCTTTGCCGAGCCCGCCGCTGACGGCCTCGATTGTCCCCCCATGCATCTCGGCCAGCTGCCGGGCAATCGACAGACCCAGCCCCAGGCCTCCGCGTTCGCGGGCGATGCTCGCGTCCGCCTGACGGAAGCGCTCGAAGACGTGCGGGAGAAACTCCGGCGCGATGCCGATCCCCGTATCGGCGACGCAGACTTCGAGGTGCGAGTCGATACAGCCAAGCCGCACCTGGACCTTGCCCCCGCGCGTCGTGAACTTCACCGCGTTCGAGATCAGATTCCAGAGCACCTGCTGCAGCCGTTCAGGATCACCTGAGACCGGGCTCGCTTGGGGATCCAGGACCGCTTCAAGTCGCACGCCCTTCGCATCCGCCGCCGGTGTCATGGCGTCGACGGCATTCTGGACGATCTGCGGAAGGTCCACGGGCTGGACGTTGAGACGAATCTTGCCCGAGATGATTCGTGAAATGTCGAGAACGTCTTCGACGATTTGTGTGAGCGACGTGGCGTTGCGTTCGATGGTCTCGATTGCTCTCGTCTGATTCTCAGGGCTGACCATTCCCGAACGCAGCATGCGAGCATAGCCGAGCACCGCGTTGAGCGGCGTCCTCAGCTCGTGCGACAGACTCGCCAGGAACTCGTCCTTCAGCCGGCTCGACTCCCGGATCAGGCTGAACATCTGTGCGTTCTGGAGCGCGACAGCTGCCCACGACGCGACTCCGATCGCGAGTCGTTCGTGATGTTCCGTGAATCGCCCCACGTCCGAGTGACCAAAGAACAAGCCGCCGATCGCTTCGCCGGAGCGCCCCTTGACGGGCACTGCCAGGTAACTGCGTACCGGCGGATCGCCATGCGGGGCGCCGGGGTGCGGCGCGTTGTGTCCGTACCGCGGGTCCTTCGTGATGTCGGCACTCCGGACCACGCCGGCGCCCCTGAACGTCGACACAAAGGCCTCTGTGTTCCGCGGCGTCGGGTCCTTCGACACCGCCTCGCGGGGAACCCCCGAGATGGCATGGAGCGTGTGCGATGTGCCAGTCTCGTCGTTGACATCGTAAAAGAACGCGCCGAATTCAGCAGTCGTCAACTCGGTTGCGGCATCTGTGACAGCCTGGACGACCTTCTCGCGATCGAGGTCGGATGCCACGATGGTGCCGACGTGATTGAGCGCTTCCGTGACCGCGGCGTTCTCTTCGAGCAATCGGATCCGTTCAGCCTCCGACACCCGCGCCTGGGTGATGTCCCGTGCGATCTTCGATGCGCCGATGATGACGCCCGCATCATTTCGAACCGGCGAAATCGTGAGCGAGAGATTCAACGGACGGCCGTCCTTGGTCACACGGATGGTCTCGAAGTGATCGATGCGTTCTCCCAGGCGGAGCCTCGCGAGGATCTCGTCTTCCTCGGATTGGCGATCGGGTGGAATGAGCAACCGGATTTGTTGTCCAACCATTTCGGCATCGGTGTAGCCGAACAGGCGTTCCGCGGCCGCATTCCACGATGTGATAATGCCGTCCAGATTCTTGGTGATGATGGCGTCGAATGACGACTCGACGATGCTGGCCAGGAGCGCGCGGGCATCGCGCGCGCTCCTCCGATCGGTGACATCGACGATCGAAGCGGTCCATCCGACGACCATTCCTGTCCCGGCGAAATCAGGCTTGTAGATCACGTGCAGCGTTCGCGTGCCGACGCCCGCGATGACGACGTCCCTCTCGAATTCGACCGGGATACCCGTCAGCACGCGTTCGACGTACGGTTTGATGGTGGCGAAGCCTTCGTCGCCGACGATCTCGACGATGGTCCTGCCCTGAATGTCGCCAGGCCGCCGCCCCAACATGTCGGCATAGGCACGACTGACGAACAGGTATCGTAGGTCGCGGCTGCAACGAGTGATGAGGAAGGGCGTGTCGTCGATCAGGTGTCGGCTGCGGTCGACGAGCGCGTCGCGATCGCCTTTCCGTTCTCGTCGCCTTCGAGCGCTCATGGTCGTCGCCGCTGCACGGCTCCGAGGAGTCCGGGGTTGCAGCGTATCGCGGAGGGTTCGTCCGTACGTGCACACTCGCACATGAAGGGCGACGCGAACTCTACCATGCACGCCTTCGAAGAAGCGACGGGATTACGGGCGAGCGCGAGTGGCAGGAATCAGTACACACGCCGAACGGATCCCGACGCCCGCAAAAAGCCCCGTTCAGGCGCTCAACGGCGTCAGCGACTCCAACAGGCGCGGGCATCCAGTTTGTTCAACGCAGAAAGCAACGGCCGTGCCGAGCCCCTGGTAAGCGCCTCCGGCAGCCCGATTCAAGACCCGAGCGGTCGCCCCGGCTCGACCCGTCGCACAACACTGATGCGACCGTTGCGCTCGAGCACGGCCAGTGAGGCATCGGCGATCGCCGCCACGTTTCCATTGAGCCGCAGATCCTCGAGGACATCGTGTTCGCTCACCCGGTTGCGGCGGGCAGCGGCTTCATCCAGCACCCCCTCCCGGACGATGACGTCGCTCCGCCCTTTGATCAGTAACCCGAGTGCGTGCGAACGGCGGGACCAATACGCCAGCACGCGATGCAGGAGCACCAGAACCAGACCGCCGCCGAGCGTTGGAAAGAACGCGGAGGTTCCGTTCACGGCGCGCGCGAGCATCGAGGCGAGAATGAATCCGAGGACCGCGTCGAATGCGGTCTTTTGCGAGAGGAAACGCCGATCGCCGCACCGCACCATGATCAGGGTCGCCGCAAACACGATGACGCCGCGCAGACTGATCTGTACGAAGGTGAGGTCGGCCGCTTCGCGCCCCAAGCCGAGGAGCACGTCGAGACTGGTCAGAAGATTGGACATGAGCGTCTCCAGAGGAGGCGCGTCGGCCGTGTGGTCTGCAGGATGTGACCGGCGGAGCACACCACCGCCGCGAACGACGGGTCGGATGACTCAGCGATATGGTTCTCGTCGCGCCCGTACCGACCGGTTGATCTCTTCAATCAGCGGCGCAAGGTTGTCGCGCGTCCCGAGGATCTCGAACACGTGCGTCTTGCCGACCACGCTTTCCAGTGCCGACTTGTTGACCGTCGTCAGCACCATGGGGATGGCGGCGACCTGAGGAATCTTGGAGAGCAGTTGAAGAAAATTCCAGTTCTCTTTGTAAGGGGGAGCGACGTCGTAGACGACGACGGCGGGGCGGTGGTTCAACAGGAACTGCGCCAGGTTCGCTTGGCCTTCCTTGAAGCTGGCGATGTGCTCCGTCGCCACGGTGTAGCCCTCGTCTTCGAGGACGGAGCGAATCAGTCGCAGCACGTCCTGATTGGAGTTCAAGACCGCAACGACGAATGGCGCGCCGTCACTCGGACGGTCGGAGAGCGTCGTCGAGACCGCCGCGTCACTTCGTGCGCCGGTGGGCTGGCGCTTCCGCGTCGGGCGACGTGTGTCCTGGCGTTTCGAGCGCCGAGGGTGAGAAACGGCAGGCGATTTTCGTTTGG
>DASWZV010000167.1:0-1749 GCA_036407095.1 Vicinamibacterales bacterium
CGATCACGAAGTCGAGCGATTCGCGCTCGATCAACGCCGGCACGGCCTGCCGCGCGATCTCGCGTCCGGGCCGCCCGAAGATGTCGCCGATGAACAGAATGCGCATGCGGTGATCTACAGCCCCTGCCTAGACGCGGACGGCAATCCGGATCTCACGGCCGCGCCGGTCCTCGATTCGCGGCAGCGAGATGCGCAGTTCGCCCGCGCTCAGCGTCGCGACCGCTCGATCGGCATCGAAAGAGCCCTCGAGGCTCACGATGCGCGCGAAGCGTCCGAACGTGCGCTCGGCGACGTGGAAGGCGGCCTCGTGCCGATGATCGCATGCGGGCGGCCGCTTCCGGCCCGCGATCAGCAGCGTGTTGCGCGCGAAGACGACCTGCAGCGATTCCTGCGAGATCCCCGGCAGATCGACCAGAACGTCGACACCGGCCTCGGACTCGAGCACGTCGAGGGGTGGCGAACACTCGACCGCGCCGACGGCGTCTGCCGGGTCCACCGTCTGCCAAATCGTCTCGAACAACCGCCGGACATCGTCCGGAAGGTCCTGTCGCTCCAGAGGGATGCGGGCCACTCGCGGATTCTAGCACTCCCTCGTTTCTGGTCCGCGGCGCATGATATGAGTATATAGAACTCATATAACATGCTTGACGTTAGCTAATATATGGCGTATCATCTGTGCAGTAAGTTTGACGTCGATGTTCGCAGAGAGCGATTGAATTGAATTGATAGGTTAGGAGGAACGGCTCTATGACTCTTGTTCGATGGAATCCAGCGCGGGAGTTGGCGTCGATGGAAGTCGACCGACTCAACCGTATGTTCGGTGAGTTCTTCGATCGGACGGTGCATCGCTCCTGGGTCCCCGCGGTCGACATTTACGAGACCGAGGCCCACGAGTACGTCATCAAGGCGGAACTGCCCGAGATGAAGCGCGAGGACATCAGCGTGACGTTCGACAACAACGTCCTGACGCTGAAGGGCGAGCGTAAGGTGGAGTACGGCGGCGCCAACGCGCAGCGCCTCGAACGCAACCACGGCAGCTTCACGCGATCGTTCGTGCTGCCGACGAGCGTCGACGGCAACCGCATCACGGCCAGCTACAAGGACGGTGTCCTCAGCGTGCGCGTGCCGCAGCGCGAGGACGCGAAGCCGAAGCAGATCGCGGTGCAGGACTAGGCCTCTCCGATCGATCGCTCTGCACGTCGGGCTCCGGGTTCACACCCGGAGCCCTTTTCATGTACTCTTCTGGGCCATGGCTGACGTCCCCGATTCGCAGGATTCGCCCGCGTCCGAGCCGGTTCCTTCCGAGCCGGCGCCTCCGATCACCAGCCGCTTTCTCTTCGTGGATGTCGCCGCGCAGCGTGCGAAGCAACTCCGCCGCGGCGCGCTGCCGCGCATCGAGCGGCCGCCCGCCGGACCACACAAACTCGAGCGTCTCGCGATGGAAGAAGTCCGGAGCGGCGCGATTCACTACACGCTGCCGGAGGCAGACGCCCACGGCGGGCTGCGCTAGCGCTGGCGCTGATGCGTCATGCGTGCGGCTGTGCCGGTGGAACTTCCGCCAACCGCCGGGCGTAGATCGAGATAGGAGGGTTCTCAGGAGGGGCGCTGATGTTGGAATTGATCGGGCTGGGGCTGATCGGTGTCGTGCTCTTCGTCGGATTCGTGGTGATGCTCACCTTGTTCAAGCTCGTGATTCGGCTGGTCCTGCTGCCCTTGCTGCTGATCAAGTGGCTCGTGACCGGCCTCCTG
>DASWZV010000168.1:0-185329 GCA_036407095.1 Vicinamibacterales bacterium
CCCATCAGCGCGCGCTCCGCCGGCAGGCCGAGCATCCGCGCCGAGGCGCCGGTCGCCACGATCAGCGACCGCGTGCGGTACTCATGCTCCGTCGTCTTCACCAGGAACGGATGCGAGCAGACGTCGACCTTGACGACGTTGCCGTGGATCATCTGGGTGCCGAAGCGTTCGGCCTGCGCCCGCATCTCGGCCATCAGGTCGGGGCCATCGATGCCTTTCCGGAATCCCGGATAGTTCTCGACCATCGTCGTCAGCATCAGCTGACCACCGGCCTCGAGGCCCTCCACCAGCAGCGGGGTGAGATTGCCACGCGCGGCGTACAGCGCAGCAGTCAATCCGGCTGGGCCCGAGCCGATGATCACGACTTTGCGATCGGCCACGTTACGCTCTGCGCTCGGCCGCGACGCTTCCGACGTGCCGTTCGATCAGCTTCGCGAGGTCGTCCTTGCCGCGCAGGCCGACGATGGTCTCGGCGAGCTCGCCTTCTTTGAACAGCAGCAGCGTCGGAATGCCGCGCACGGCGAATCGCCCCGGCACTTCCGGGTTCTCGTCGACATTCAGCTTCGCGACCGTCAGGCGCCCGTCGTACTCCGAAGCGAGCGCGTCCACCGTGGGCGCAAGACGACGACAGGGGCCGCACCACTCTGCCCAGAAGTCGACGAGCACCAGGCCCTGTTTGGTCTCCTGGTCGAAATTGCTGTCAGTGAACGTCTTCACCTTGTCGGATGCCATGAACCGTCTCCTGAATCGGTCCGGCTAAAGCCGGACACTACGACTGAGCTCCTGCTGATACAAGACGCACCTTATAAGGGACCCGCGATTGCCCGTTGATATACATCTACATAGGCACGCGCGGACGCGTCCCACGAATGATCCCGTCGCATGCCGGCCTGTTGGGTGCGCCTCCACGCTGGACGATCGGCGAACATCATGACTGCCCGCTGCACCGCTGTGAGCAGCGCCGCAGGCGAGTACTCCTCGAACGTGAACCCGGTTCCCCTCCGCCCGCTGGATCGCCGGCCACCGGTCGCGACATCCTGAACCGTATCGTACAGTCCTCCCGTCGCGCGAACCACGGGAACCGTGCCATACCGCAAGCTGTACATCTGATTCAACCCACACGGCTCGAACCGCGAGGGCATCAGGAAGATGTCCGCACCGCCTTCCATCAGATGCGCCAGGCCTTCATCAAACCCTATCCGGACGCCGATGCGGTCCGGAAAGCGCGCCGCGAGATCCCGCCACAAATCCTCGTACCGACGCTCGCCAGTGCCGAGCAGCACAATCGTCGCGCCCAGTTCCGGCAGCGTCTCAGCCAGCGCGGCCAGCAGATCAAATCCCTTTTGATCCACCATCCTCGAAATCATGGCCACCAGAGGGCTTTGCCTTCTCTGCGCCGTCCAGGAAAACCCGAAGGTCTCGAGGACTTTCCGCTTGGCTGCCGCCTTGCCCCTTAGCTTTGACGCATCGAAGGGCTCTGGAAGGTTCGGGTCGCGTGCCGGATCCCACTGATCGTAATCGATTCCATTCAGGATTCCGATGAGATCGTGGCTCCGGGCGCGCAGGATGCCATCGAAGCCAAAGCCCAGCTCCGGCGTCTGGATCTCCTGGGCATACCGGGGGCTTACGGTCGTGATCAGCGTGCTGAAGACGATCCCGCCTTTCAGATAACTGATTCGTCCCCAGTACTCCATGGCCTCGACACGCATCAGATCCCATCCCAGACCGAGACGCGGCAGCCAGCTGGCGTCGAAGATGCCTTGATACGCCAGGTTGTGAATCGTGAGCACGGTTGCCGGCCGCACCGGCCAGCGCGTGCCATCCTCACGCTGCAGAAGGACGGGCACGAGACCGGTTTGCCAGTCGTGTGCATGCACGACGTCGTACGCTGGTGACGAGGTGGCCGCCCATTCGATCGCGGCCTGGCAAAGAAACGCGAAGCGTTCCGCGTTGTCCGCGTAATCGCGATCGGCCACGCCGTAGAGATAGTCACGATCGAAGTACGGGGGGTGATCGATGAAGATCGTCCGGACACCCGACTCGACCACCGACCACAGCGAGGCGTCGATCACTTGTCCGCCGAGCGCCACGCGTAACGATCCGATGCGCTCGCCCGACGTGATCCCACGATATCTCGGGATGATGACGTCGACCTCATGTCCGACTCGAACGAGGGCGCGCGGCAATGCGCCGAGCACATCTGCCAGCCCGCCAGTTTTGGCAAATGGCTGCGCCTCGGAAGCCACCATGAGAATTCGCACTGCTGTTATGATCGCACGGTGACGGATTCGGCCTCCCGGCCGGCAAGGCCCCCGCGCGCGGAGTCACGCGAAGCGGTGGAACTGCATGGCATCCGTGCGCGACACCCTGAACTCGCTGGCGCGGTCGATCTGCATCTGGAACTCCTCGAATTGCAGCGACGCATTCAGGTGCGCGTGCCGCTTCCCTCGCTGGATCTCTCATCCGACGTGCTGCAGCGACACGCCGCGGATGCGAGTCCGTTGCTCCGGTTCGAAGATATTCCTCTCGACCTCACCGATCTTCGGCTGATGGTGCGGCAGACCGCCGATGTGCTGCGACGCTTCGGTGCCCTCGAGGAGCCCGACTACGTGAAGGCGCAGGCGGCTGGTCGCGACATGAACCTGACGTCGATGGCGGCGCGCTGGTATCGCAGCGCCGGTGAACGTCAGCTCGCGGCCGCCGGATCGCAGCCACCGCCTGCTGCCGCGAGCAGCGACTCGGACATGCTGCAGCAGGTGCTCGCGCTGGCGATGCGACCGTTTCTCTCACGATGCGCCGAAGTGCTGCAGCAGCGGCCGGAGCTCTCGCTGTGGACGCACGCGCACTGCGCGTTGTGCGCCGGCGAACCAGACTTCGCCGTGATCACGCCGTCAGCAGAGCGTCATTTGATCTGCAGCCGCTGCGCGTTGCGCTGGAAGTTCGAGTCGCTCACGTGCCCCTATTGCCGCAACAGCAACCGGGCGCGCATCACCTCGTTTGCGACCACCGACGGCCAGTACCGCGTCTACGCATGCGACGTCTGTCACCGGTACTTGAAGGCCTATGACGGCCGGCGCGCATCACGACCGGTGATGCCGATGGTGGATAGCGTGGCGACGCTGCCGCTCGATGCGGCCGCGATGCAGCGTGGATATACGTCCTGATCAGGAACGCAACGTGGGTGCGGAGGTAGAGCGGGGGGCTTCAGCCCCCGCGAGCGACGCGCACGCCGAAGCGTGCGCTCTACGGGGTTCTCAAACGCGAACTCAGTTTGCGGTGGTCGCAGCCTCAGCCGGCGTGCTCAATAGATCGGACGCCTTGCTCGCGACCCAGTTGACCAGATGCCGTGTTTCCCAGAAGCGGCCCGCGTTCGACTTCGCACCGAGGACGACGACTGCGACCTCCGGCCCCGACGGCAGCTTGAGCAGCGTCGCAAGGCAGTAGCCGGCGCTCCGGATGAAGCCGGTCTTTCCTGCCTGCACGTCGTAGTCGCCTTTCATGACGAGCTGATTCGTCGAGTGGATGTTGATGACGCGGCGACCAACGTCCACGGAGTAGTTCTGCTTCCGCATCACGCCGGCAATGCGATCGTCTCCTGAGACGTAGGTGATCAGCCTCGCCATGTCGTAAGCGGACGACACGTTTTCCGCGAGCAGCCCGGATGGATCCGCGTAGCTCGTGTTCGTCAGGCCAAGCTCCCTGGCCTTGTCGTTCATCCGCTTGATGAAGCCGTCGGATCCGTACTTCGAGACGCGCGCGAGCGCGCGGGCGGCCCCATTGTCCGACGCAATCAGCGTGAGGTGCAGCAGATCGCCTTTCGTGACTTCGTATCCGGGGCGCAGATAGGTGGTCGACGCCGCACGGACGTCGCTGCCTTCAACGACGACCGTATCCGAGAGGTTCGGCGAATCTTCCATGAAGACGGCCGCCGTCATCACCTTCGTGATGCTCGCAATCGATCGTTGATTCCGTGAATTCAGCTCCCAGAGGACATGACCGGTCGCCGAGTCGTAGATAATGGCCGCCTCGGCTCGCAGATCGGGAACGAGCGCGCCGTTCGCATCGAGCTTGTATCGGGGTTCCTGCGCGTCGCGGAGCGCTCTGGCCTGCGCGGCCGCACGGGAACGGGCCACACTCGCTCTGCGGGCTCGGGCGCTTGCGGCCGAATACGTCTTCTTGCTCTTGGTCTGGGCCAGCGTGAGCTTCTTGCCCGTGGGGCGCCGAGTGGTCGACGACGCCTCGCCGGCCAGGGCATGAGCCGAGAGGCCGAGGCACAGAATGACCGTGAGGATGCCGCTGCGGTAAACAGTCATCGAAAGTCGGAATCGGGTCACGGGGGAAGCCTTTACGAGCCAGTTGGTTAGAAGAAGTATCGGCATTCTAGCAAACATTCTCCATGACGCAAGACCTTTGATTCCTAGACGCACGGACCCCTGGGAAGACGCGCAGACCTCTCCAAGAAAGGTGCCAACGAGCATGGGCCTGACAGAATCAGAGTTTACCGTCCTCCGACAGACGATCTCCACGCGCGGCACGGTCCGGATCATCCTACTTCCAATTACGTTAGTTGGATGGAGCGCCATCATTTCGGCCCTGCTCTTTTCCGGCACCCGTCTTCCGGTGGGCGCACTGTTTTCCCTCGCCGTCCTGGCTGCCGGCTTTGAAGCGATTCACGCCTTGCACGCCGGCGTCGAGCGAATCGGCCGCTACGTGCAGGTCTTCTATGAGGCGGGCACTGATGGTCCGCAATGGGAAACGACGTGCATGATGGTCGGTCCTGCGCTGCCGGGAGGCGGCGTCGATCCACTCTTCACCCTGTTGTTCGCCAGCGCGGCTGTGGTCAACAGTTTTCCCGCCTTGATACCTGGAACGACACGCGCAGAAATCGTCCTCATCGCTGTGGTCCACTCCGCGTTCCTGGTCAGGATCGCGAGGGCCCGTTGGGCGGCTGCTCGCCAGCGCGCGGTCGAGCTCGAGAGCTATCGGGCCATCCGGTCGGGACCGCCCGCTCCTCGCGCCTGACGTCAGAAAGGCTCCTCGGCTGCCAACAAATGTCAGGTTTACAACAACGTGTCATCGACAAACTGTCGTTCGGCGATTCGCTTCTCGATTGGTGTCCAACTGATTGAACCGGATCCAACGGTGGTCTCATTGCGACACACCCGGTGCGCGCGGATGACACCAGTGTCCACGATCGGTCGCGGAGATCGTTCGAAATCTGCGAGATTCTCGTTGGATCGTTCGTGAGGCGCGCACCGAAGTTACAGTTCGCGCAACGGCACACAGATTGCTAACTCGAGGGCAGAGGGACACGGCAATGAGCCTCGTTCGACTCCTAGGGTTCCGAACACTCTCGTGCGGTTGCGTGATTGGGCGCTATCGTGAGCTGGCAACCAGTCGCGAAGTCTCCTACGTTGAGGAGAAAGGTACGCGCTGCGAGCTCCACGGCCATCGTCGCAATCACACGATCCCCGAGCACCTGAGCGCGACCGTGCAACGGATGCCGGCCGCCGTCGCGTCGTAAACCTCTCGTCGGTCCCAATGCGCACCACGCGTACAATCGCCGTGGTGCCATTCCCCCATCCCAGTCCCCACGCCAACTTGACCTCGGGCGCGGCGACATTCCGCTTCTTTCGCGGAGACTGCCTCGAAATCCTCGATACGTTCGAGGATCGATCAGTCGACGCGATCGTCACGTCTCCGCCCTACAACCTCGGCATTCGATATCGCACGTACGACGACACGATGCCGCGCGAGGAGTACCTGGCGTGGACGGCTGAGTGGGTGAAGCGCGTCGCGCGTGTCCTGTCAGAAGACGGATCGTTGTTCCTCAACGTCGGCGCCAAGCCCACCGATCCGTGGACGGGGCTCGACGTCGCTCAGGCAGTCCGGCCCTTCCTGCACCTGCAGAACACCATTCACTGGATCAAATCGATTGCGATCGAGAAGTCGCTGGCCGGCTCGCGCGCGCGACTGGAGGACGATCTGGCGGTCGGTCATTACAAGCCGATCAACAGCCGGCGATTTCTGCACGACTGCCACGAGTTCGTCTTCCACTTCACGCGGGGCGGACGGACGCCGCTCGACCGACAGGCCGTCGGCGTTCGTTATCAGGATCGCTCCAACATCGGACGATGGCGTGCCGCGGCATCGGGTGTGCGCTGTCGCGGCAACACGTGGTTCATTCCGTACGAGACGATTCAGAGCCGTGAAAGAGAACGCCCCCACCCGGCCACCTTTCCACCGAAGCTGCCGGAGATGTGCCTGCGTCTGCATGGCCTCGATCGCATCAAGCTCGTCGTGGATCCGTTTCTCGGACTCGGATCGACTGCGGTCGCGTGCGCCCAGCTGAGCGTCAACTTCGCCGGCATCGAGATGGACGAGGGCTATCTGGACGACGCGGTGGATCGTACGCGCGGCGTGTTGAAGGAATCGGGAAGCATCCTGATTCCTTCTGCTTTCCATTGAGTCCATGCGCGGCAGACATGTATGCTGAGGCAGCATGGATCTCCGTCAACTCGAGATCATTCGGGCCATTGCCGAGAGCGGATCGTTCACAGCCGCGGGCGAGAAGCTCCACGTCTCGCAGTCCGCGATCAGCCGGCAGATTCTCCTGCTCGAGGACGAACTGGGTGAGCCGGTCTTCCACCGGATCGGACGACGCATTCGCATTACGCCCGCGGGCGAGTCGCTACTGCAACTGAGTCATCGCGTCTTCCAGGATCTGCAGGACACCGTGTCGATCATCAGCGACAAGCGTGAATCGCTGCGCGGGACGATTCGCCTGGTCGGCGGGATGACGGTCTGCCTCTACGTCTTCCCCGTGCTGCTGTCAGAAGTGCGCCGGATTCATCCGCACCTCGACATGAAGGTCACCGTCGGAAGCGCGGAACGATCGATCGCGATGCTGCGATCGGGAGCGGGTGACCTCGGCCTCCTGACGCTGCCCGTCGAAGCATCGGACCTGGTATCGGTGGAAGCGCTTCGCGAAGAGCTGCTGCTCATCACCTACCCGACGCATCCGCTGGCGAAGAAGAAGACGATCACGCCGCTCGATCTCGACAAGCAATCCTTCGTGCTGTTCGAAACCGGGTCGATCACGCGGCGCCTCGTCGAAGAGTTCTTCGCGCGCGAACGGGTGGCCCCCGAGATCATCATGGAGACGGAGAACGTCGAGATCATCAAGGCAATGGTGCGAAGCGGCCTCGGGATCAGCATCATCCCGTGGCAGGCCGCAGCCGCCGATGTGCGAACGAAGCAGCTGTTCTGCAGCCGTATCGCGGGCACCTCGCTCGAGCGGCAGACCGGATGGCTCTATCCGAAGATGAGCCGTCTGCCGCGCGCGGTGTCCGAGGTGATGAGCGTCTTTGAAACCGTGCGGCCGCGCATGGAATCGGCCGTGCGGCCCGGGAAGCTTGCCTAGCAGGCTGAGGAAAGATCAGCCCGCCAGTAATGCAGAATGCAAAATGTGGAATGCAGACACCGACCGCCTTCGGGGCGCGTCAGGATCTGCATTCTGAATTCTGCATTCTGAATTATTTTTGTCCCGGCTGTGGCGGCGGCTTCAGCGTGTATTCCGTCCGGCCGATCACCGTCAGACCGGGCCGCGTCGTCGTCACCTGGATCTTGCGACGTCGCTTCAGCGGATCCGGATTCGACGAGTAGTAGCCGAGCACGTAGTAGTCGCTCGTCTCTGCGTCGATTCGCTTCAGCGCCTTGTCGAAGTCGTTCTGATTGACGACGGCGATGCCGCCGGTTTCCTCGGCGAGCACGCGCAGGCTGTCCTGCGTTTCGCGGAGATACGCGTTCCACTCCTCGGTCGGCACCTCATCATCGAGGTCCTGTCCCGCAACCAGGCCGCGCGGGTCGATCGTGTAGAGCGTGGCGTTGGCGCGGTTGGCGGAGCGCGTCAACTCGGCGAGCTCTCGAACCAGGTCGCCCTCGGCGAGCATCTGGCTGCTCTGCTGCTGTCTGTAGAACGGATCGTTCTGGAGATCGGCGCTCTCGACGTGCATCCGCTGCGCCTGCTCATCGAGACGCGACTGCTCGAACGGATTGAAGTCGTAGCCGCTGCTGATGTAGATGACCGCTTTGCGGCGATTCTGCAGCTTCTCGAGATTCCGCATCAGATCGTAGGCGGTCGAGAACGCGACGTGCGCGCGGTGCCGCAATTCAGTCGGCCCCTGCGAGCCCTGCATGCCCTGAATGATTTCCTTCGGCCGCAGACCGCCGCCAGTGATGCGGGCAATTGACGATTCCAGCACCTGACGGTCGTAGGTGAGCTGCTCGGAAATGGACGACTCGCCCGAGCTCACCATGCCGAACATGTCGCCATCGTGGATGAGCAGCTTCAGCATCTTCTTGATCAGCTCACGCGTGCGCGGCGTGCTCCTGAAGTCGAGATGCAGGTCGTCGATGAAGATCACGAAGACTCGTCCGGCCGCGTCGTTGGTGGGACGGCTGCGAGGAAGGATGATGCCCTCCTGCACCGGCGCGGGCGGTGGCGTCTGGACGTTGAACACACGGCCGCCGTGCGTCAGCACGAGCGAGGCGATCTGCTGCTTGACGCCGTCCTCGTAGACTTCGAATTCTCCGGGCTTGACGTCGGCGATGAACTGATCGGTCTTCTGGTCGCGCACGATCACGTCGGTCGTGACGAGATCGACGCTGACCCTGAACGTGGGCTGCTGCGCTGGCGCCGCCTGCGCCGGCGTCTGTGCGGCCGGCTGTGTGGCCGGCGCTTGGGGTGCTTGCGCGTGGGTGATCGCGGGTGACGAGGACTGGGCGATCAGGAAGGCCGCGCACACGCCTGCCGACACGATCTTGGCAGTCTTTCCCATATGTCGGATTATACCTTCATGCGACTGGCGCTGAGCGCGGACCATGCGGGGTATCAGATGAAGCAGGAACTTGCCGCAAAACTGGCCCAACAGGGACATGTGGTGCTCGACCTCGGCACCCACTCCACGGCGCCGTGTGACTACCCCGACGCGGCCGAAGCCGTCGCGAACGCGCTGCGCGACAAGCAAGCCGACCGCGGCATCATCGTGTGCGGAAGCGGCGCCGGCGTCTCGATCGCCGCCAACAAGTTCCCCGGCATTCGCGCCGCCGTTTGTCATGACACCTATACCGCGCATCAGGGCGTCGAGCATGACGACATGAACGTCCTGTGTCTCGGCGCGCGCATCATCGGGCCGGCGCTGGCGCTCGAAATTACAGGCGCGTTTCTCAATGCCACGTTTTCAAGAGAAGAACGTCACCAACGGCGGCTCGATAAGATCCTGGCGATCGAGCGCCGCTTCCTTCAGACGTAAAGACGTCGCGTCCGGCTTTCTCGCGGGCCTTCAGGCCGACCCTGACTCCGCCGGTCTGGCCTCTCCCGGACGGCGTCGGCGTCTGCGACGCTTCGACAGCACGCGTGACAGGCGCTCGAGCGCTTCGGCCGCCTCTTCCAGTCCCGTCGTGATCTGATCGGCGTCGGTCCACGCCGAGGGATTCAATCGATCGGCAAGCGCCGTGAGCGCTTCGAGACGCATCGGATCCGAGGTGCGCTTCGCGATCCGCTCGCGGATGATCGGGTGCCACTGTCCTAGGAACGCGATCTGTTCGTCGGGCGTCGTCCCCTCGATCGCTGACGGAATCACCAGGCGTGGAGGCGGCGCCTCGCGAGCAGGTGCCGGCTGGGAAACCGGCGGGGGCGCGGTCGCAGCATCGGCGGGCGCTTCGTCCTCGCGTTTCTGCCGGCGGCGACGGGGCTCGACCGCGGTCTCGATCACCTGCTGCGAGTCGCGAACCGCGCTCCAGTTGAAGGGGATGTCTGGATACTGCGCCTCGATCTGGCGCTGCACCTCGGGCTCGAGCGGATCGCGACCGACACGAACGCCGCCGGGGGTGCGGAAGACGTACAGAATCTTCGTGCGCTGACGGGCGCCGTCGCGATAGATGTGCATCAGATACGTGGTCTCGTATCCGCGCTTATCGCGAATGACACGCAGGAAGGGCACGGGCTACTTGCGCTTCTGAGCTCTCGATGCGGACGCGGTCTTCCGCGCGGGAGCCTTGGCCGCCCCGCGACGTGGCGCAGCGGCTCTTCCCTTGGCAGGGCGCGCCTTGGAGACCGGCGTCGGGGCCGCACGCCGCGCGGCGGTTTTCGAACGGGCGGCGGACGCCGGTGCCTTGGCGGCTCGCGCGGGCTGCTGCGGCTCGCGCGCAGCACGGACGGGTTTTGCTTCGACGACGGGACGCGGGCGAGGTTCCGGCGCGGCACTCGCCGACCGCTGCACGGCGGTGAATCGGATCTGATCTCCCAAGAAGGAATACGCCCAGATTTCCGTCGTCGGGATCTGGAGATCGGTGCACAGGCGCCGTGCACTGTCGACACCAGACACCGGCACATACAGGTGGAATTCCACCTTGAGCTTGCCGAACGCCACCCACTGCGACATCGCCTCGAGGTTGTTCACCGATTCGGCGGTCTCGACCTCGACCACGCCAAGCAGCTTCCGGTTTCGATCTGTCGAGTACAACACCAGGTCGGGATACCACGGCGACTGCGGCGCTCCCACCGGTGCGGTCTGTTCATTGCCGGGATTGATGGCGACGTCGTACTTTCTCTTGTACTTCGCCTGCAACAGCCGAATCACCCGGTCGTGCTCGAGCTGCTCGCGCACGGGTCGCACGAGGATGGGGCTCAATAAGACCTCCGACACGACGGCACACCGCTAGCGGACACTAACCGAATTCCCTCCAGGATGGCCGAAGCCGGCAGAATATATCACGGGTACAACGAGTTTCCATCCCGATAGGGCTGTCGCCCTCCACACTGACTTGACGCATGTGCGATCGAGCACCCACAATGACGCGGTGTCCCCGCCAGGCGCATCATCCCCCGCCCCCCGCGTGCTGATCGTCGATGATGATGTTGGCGTGACCGACCTGTTCTCGAGGATGCTCCGCCTCGAGGGCTACGAGGTCTGGGCCGCTCAGTCGGCAGACGAAGGCCTGCATCTGGCACGTCTGCATCGGCCGCATGCAGTCATCCTGGACCTCCGCATGCCGTTGACGAGCGGCGTCCAGCTCCTCCGGTCGATTCGAGCCATCCCCGGGCTCTCGCAGACGCCGGTCGCCATCGTGACCGGCGATTACTACATGGCTCAGGCTCAACTCGACGAGATTCGCACCCTCGGTGCCGACCTGCGCTACAAGCCCCTCTGGCTCGACGAGCTCGTCATGCTGGCGCGCGAACTGCTGACGGCTCAACCCGTGCGTGAGTGACTCCCGTTTCCTGAAGGCTTGCCGACGCGAGCCGGTAGATGCCACGCCTGTCTGGTTCATGCGGCAGGCCGGCCGATACATGGCCGAGTACCGTGCCTTGCGTGCGCGGCATTCGCTGCTCGAGATCTGTCGCCACCCCGATCTCGCCACCGAGGTAACCCTCCAACCGATCCGCCGCATCGACGTGGACGCGGCGATTCTGTTTTCCGATTTGCTTCTGCCGCTCGAGCCGATGGGGCTGCCCTTCGACTTCATCAAGGGCGAGGGGCCGCAGATCGAGCGTCCCATCGACGACGCCGCCGACATCGATCGCCTGAAACACTTCGAGCCTCGCGATGCGCTCGGACATGTGCTCGCGGCGATCCGCCAGATACAGTCGGAACTGCGCGGCCGGGTGCCGCTCATCGGCTTTGCCGGCGCACCGTTCACGCTGGCGTCGTACGCCATCGAAGGCGGACATTCGAACAACTTCGCGAAGACCAAGGCGCTCATGTACGGGCACCCCGAGGCGTGGCATCGACTGTGCGAACGCCTCGCAACGGTTGTGGCGGACTATCTGCTGGCCCAGATCGAGGCGGGCGTCGACGCGGTGCAGGTGTTCGATTCGTGGGTGGGAACGCTCAACGCCGCCGACTACCTCGAGTTCGCGGCGCCGCATACGCGGCGCATCTTCGACGCTATCGGCACCCGCGTCCCCACTATTCATTTCGGGACGGGCACGGCCTCGATCCTCGGCGATCTCGCCAACGCCGGCGGCGATGTCATCGGGGCTGACTGGCGTGTGCCGATCGACGAGGCATGGGCGAAGATCGGCCCGGGCCGCAGCGTCCAGGGCAACCTAGATCCCACACTGCTGCTTGGCCCACCTGCCCGGATGTTCCAGCACACCGACGACATCCTGACCCGCGTCGGCGGACGGCCCGGCCATATCTTCAATCTGGGTCACGGCATTCTCCCCTCGACGCCGGTCGAGCACGTACAGATGCTGGCCCAGTACGTCCACTCGGCTTCCCGGCGCGCCCGCTGACCCATGATCGCAGTCGACGTCGCGATCGTTGGCGGCGGCATCTCGGGCCTCGCGGCCGCATACGAGCTGCAGCAGCGGGGTGTCTCGGTCCGTGTGCTCGAGTCGGCGTCGCGCACCGGCGGAGTCATTACCTCCGATCGCATCGACGGCTGGGTGGTCGACGGCGGACCCGACTCGATGCTCGTCCAGAAACCGGCCGCTGTCGCACTGTGTCGCGAGCTCGGCATCGCCGATCGGCTGATTCATACGCTGCCACCCCGGACGGCGTACGTGTTGCGGGATGGCGCGATGCATCCCCTCGCCGCAGGCTCATTCCTCGGGTTTCCCCTGACCGCAGCAAGTCTGGCTCGATCGCCGCTCTTCAGCGCCGGCGGCAAGGTCCGGATGGCACTCGAGGCGGTGACACCCCGGCGGACCGGCGATGAGGACGAATCGATCGGCAACTTCGTACGGCGACGATTTGGCGAGGAGGCCGTCGACTACCTCGCCGAGCCACTGCTCGCCGGCATCCATGCCGGAGACGTGGAACGGCTCTCGGTGCGCGCGCTCTTCCCTCGCCTGATCGATGCCGAGCGTCAGTCGGGCAGCGTGCTGCGCGCGTTTCGCGCGCTGAAGAGCGAGCCTTCGTCCACCGGCGCGTTCGTGTCGCTGCCGGGCGGAACAGGCGAGCTCGTCGAGGCGATCTCGAGGACTTTGAAGCGGGACACCGTCGCGCTCGGCGTGCGCGTCACCGACCTGCATCGCGCCGGAACGCT
Organism: Vicinamibacterales bacterium; assembly: GCA_036407095.1. GTDB lineage: Bacteria > Acidobacteriota > Vicinamibacteria > Vicinamibacterales > UBA2999 > Gp6-AA40. The sequence continues at coordinate 13,057 of DASWZV010000168.1, forward strand.
GCGGCTCGAATCGAGTGCAGGTCAGATCAGTGCCGGCGCCGTCATCCTTGCGGTCCCGGCCTACGTGGCGGCTTCCCTGCTGCGCGGATTCGACACGACCCTGGCAGCGTTCTGCGATGCGGTTCCCTACGCCTCGACGGCGACGGTCGCATTCGGGTACCGCCGCGATCAGGTGGCGCACCCGATGATCGGAACAGGTTTTGTCGTGCCGCATGTCGAACGGCGCGCGCTGCTGGCCGGCACATGGGTCAGCTCGAAGTGGCCGGGGCGCGCACCCGAAGGCCACGTGCTGATACGAGGCTTCCTCGGCGGCGGACGCGATCCCCATCGTCTCGAGAACGACGATCCGACGCTCATCGACACGGCCCGCAAGGAGCTCACCGAACTCTTGATCATAAAGGGCGAGCCGCTCCTGACGCGTCTGTATCGATTCACCCGCCAGAGTCCCCAGTACGAGGTCGGCCACCTCGAACGCGTCGCGTCGATTGAGCAGCGCCTCGCGACCATGCCGGGGGTCTTCGTGACCGGAAGCGGCTTCCGCGCCATTGGAATCCCCGACTGCATCGCCGACGGTCGGGCGACCGGAGCGGCGGCGGCGAAGTTCATTTCGAGACCGTGACGTAGAATTCGACCATGCGCGCAGCCTGCTGTCTGTTCGCGGTCATCCTCGCGTTCGCGTCCTTTCCGGTCGCGCAGTCCCGGTCATCGGGCGTGCTCACGCCTCAGATCGAATCGGTGCTCAAGCGCATCAAGGCGGCCGACAAAGGGCAACTCGCCGTGTCGGAAGAAGACGGGCGGTTCCTTCGTGTCCTCGTCGCCTCGCGCGGCGCGCGCTCGATTCTCGAGATCGGCGGGGCCAGCGGCTACAGCGGCATCTGGCTCGGTCTCGGCGCCCGCGAATCAGGCGGGCACGTGGTCTCGATCGAGTACGACGCGGGCCGGGCGAAGGACGCGGCCGAGAACATCACGCAATCGGGCATGAGCGACGTCGTGCGGGTGATTCACGGCGACGGGTTCAAGGAGATCCCGAAGCTGCAGGGGACGTTCGACCTGGTCTTCCTCGATGCGTGGAAACCCGATTACAAGAAGTTCTTCGACATGGTGTTTCCGCGTCTGAGCCCGGGCGGCATCTTCGCTGCGCACAACGTGGTCAACAAGAAGAGCGAAATGGAACCGTTCCTCCAGACGATCCTCACGCATCCGAATCTGTTCACGACGATCGTGTCGCCGTCAGGCGAAGGGATGTCGGTGTCTTACAGGATCAAGTAATCAAGTAATGCAAAATTCAAAATGCAAAATGCAAAAACGGCGTGACAAATGGCAAAGGCCGCTTTTGCATTTGGCATTTTGAATTACTGACTCTTCATGAAACCCATCCACATCATCGGCGTGCCTCTCGACCTCGGAGGCGCTCGGCGTGGAGTCGACATGGGGCCGTCGGCGGTGCGGATTGCCGGCCTTGGCGAGCAGATCGTGAGGCTTGGACGTGGAGTCGTCGACCGGGGCGACCTTCCCGCGCCGATCCCGGAGACGCAACAGGCAATCGACCCGACGAAGAAGTTCATCCTCGAGATCGCCCGCGTGTGCCAGACGTTGTACGACGTCTGCATTCGCGCGCTCGACGCGCTCGCGCTCCCGCTCGTCATCGGAGGCGATCACAGCCTCGCCGCCGGATCGGTGGCCGCGAGCGCCGACTTCGTTCGGCGGACCTCGCGCAAACCGCTCGGTCTCATCTGGATCGATGCGCACGGCGACATGAATACGCCGCAGACGACGATCTCGGGGAACGTCCACGGGATGCCGCTGGCCGCCCTCCTCGGGCAGGAGCCTGCGGAGCTCGCGTCGATCGGCGCGTCGCCGTCGGTGCTTCCGGAACACACCGTGCTCGTCGGCATCCGCAATCTCGACGAGAAGGAGAAAGCCCAGATTCGCGCATCGGGCGTACACGTTTTCACGATGAAGGACATCGATCGCGAAGGCATCGCCGTTGTCGCCGAGCGCGCGCTCGATATCGCGTCCGCGGGAACTGGAGGCATTCACGTGTCGTTCGATCTCGACGCATGCGACCCGACCTATGCACCTGGCGTCGGCACACCGGTCAAGGGCGGCCTCGATTACCGCGAGGCGCACATGGTGATGGAGCTGGTCGCCGATTCGCAGCGGCTCGTCGCGCTCGATCTCGTCGAAGTCAACCCGACGCTCGATATCAGGAACACCACGGCGGAATTCGGCGCCGAGCTCGCGCTGTCGGCGCTCGGAAAACGAATCCTGTAGACGCGCCGGCTGACGCCGGCGCTCTACGGCGCGCCTTCGCAGGGGACCACTCGTAGAGCGCGGCCTTCAGGCTGCGCGACTTGACCATCTATTCGACGCGTTGCTAAGTTTCGCGCGCAGGGGGCGGAGATGAGACGAGCGTCGAACCTGCCGCTGCTGTTGGCGGGGCTGATCGTATGCGAAGCGGTGGTCAGCCTTGTTGCGCAGCCGCAGCAGTTTCGGTTCGTGGTCAGCGCGACCGATGCATCCGGGAAGCCGGTCGCCGAACTCAAGCCGGACGACATGCTCGTGAGCGAGAACGGCGCGCGCGTCCCGGTGTCGAAGGTCGAACCGTACGCCGTGCCACTCAAAGTGACGGTGACCGTGGACAACGGTTCGGACACGGTCGACGCGCTGGGGCATATCCGATCAGGACTCAAAGGTTTCGTCCAGGCGCTGCCGCCGGATGTAGAGGTCACGCTCATCTCGACGTCACCGCAGCCGCGCACCGTGGTGAAGCCAACCACAGACCGCGCGCAGATCCTGCGCGGCGTCAACGGATTCGCTCCTGAATCGGAGCAGCGGCCGCGTTTCACCGACGCGCTCGTCGAATTCGGCCAGCGGCTGCGCAGGGAGGAGCGAGACCTGAAGTCGGGAAAGATCAGGCCGTATACGCCGGTGCTCGTCATGATCTCCAGCGCCGCCAACGAGCAGATATCGTACGAGCTGAATGAAATCCAGAACGCCGTGACGACCATCATCGGCCACAAAGCGCGCCTGTTCGTCGTCATCACGACAACGAGGGTGAGTGAGCCGAATCTCGCGCGGGACCTCGATCGCAACCGGCAGGTGACGATCTCGCGACCGGTCACAACCGCGACCAACGGCAGATTCGAGACACTCGCCACATCGATCCGCTTGATGACGCTGCTGCCGGAGTGGGGCGAGCTCCTCTCCTCACTGCATACGCGTCAGTCGTCGCAGTTCGTCGTCACAGTGCAGCGCGCCACCAGCGGACCACTGCAGAACCCGCAATTCCAACTACGGGACACTCTGCATGGCGATGTCACGATGGACGGTTTCCTGGTTCAGTGAGCGTAGAGGGTTCCGGAGGTGCGCTCGCGTGTTCAGCGCACGAGCGGCGTGCGCGCGACGAGCCCGGCGCCCTCGCGAACGGTGATCAACTGATTGGCCGCGATGTTCTTGATCGTTTCGAGGCGACCGTCAGGCCATCTCACCTCGACGAGGTCCGCGATCGCGGCGGCACCCAGCCCGACGTGCACGCGCACATCGCTCTGGCTCAGATAACTGGACCCGGCTTTGACGTCGCGTCTCTGGGTCCGCGAACCGGCAGTGACGCGGACGCGCGCGCCGATCGCATCGCGATTGCCGGCTGGTCCGATGAGCCGCAACACAAGGGCGTTTCCCCGGTTTCCGCCGTCATTACGCAGCAGCTCCGCTGCCTGCCCGTTGTTCGTGATCAGCAGGTCCAGATCGCCGTCGTTATCGATGTCGCCCACCGCCAGACCGCGACCGACTTTCAGCGCTGAAAACGCGGCGCCGGTGCTGCGCCCGACTTCAGTGAATCGCCGACTCGTGATGTTGCGGAACAACAGCTTGCGCTGGGCGTAGGTCGCCCCGGATCGGAAGCGCGGCGCGTTGTCGAGTACGTGGCCGTTGGCGACGGCGACGTCGAGTTGCCCGTCGTTGTCGAAGTCGAAGTAGGCCACGCCAAAGCCGACGAACGGCAACGTCGGTGGGCCAATCCCGCTCTCGAGGCTGCTGTACGCAAACAGCAGATGGCCCAGGCCACGGTTCATCGTGTGCATCTGAAAATCGAGATTGGTGATCACCAGATCGAGACGACCGTCGCCATCGTAGTCGGCGGCATCGATCCCCATTCCCGCCCGTGCGGTGCCGTCGGTCGCAACCGCGACACCGGCGGCGAGGCCGATCTCGCTGAAGCGCAGGCCGCCTTCGTTGTGAAACAGGAAGTTCGGCAGGCTGTCGTTGGCGACGAACACATCGGGCCTGCCGTCGTCGTCGGCATCGACAATGACGACGCCCATGCCGTTGCTGCGCAGCCGCCCGACGCCCGACTCCGCGCTCACGTCGGTGAAGACGCCAGCGCCGTCGTTGCGGTAGACCATGTTCGGAAGCGGATCGAACTTCAACGGGTGACAGTAGAAGCGTTCGCCGCGGCCCTCGCTGCAGAACGGGCTGTGCCTGGGATCGGCGTCGAGGTAGTTCGTCACCCAGAGATCGAGATCGCCATCACCGTCCAGATCGGCGAAGGCGCAGCTCGCGCTCCAGCGTGTGTCGCCGACATGGGCACGACTGGTGATGTCCTCGAACGTACCGTCGCCGCGGTTGCGATACAGCGTGTTCGGCCCGAAGTTGGTGATGTACAGGTCTGGTCGTCCGTCGCCGTCGACATCGCCGGCGCACGCGCCCATCCCGTACGCACGATGCTGGATGCCGGATCGCTCGGTGACGTCCTCGAACAGCGCCTGCCCTGAGCCTGTCGAAGGGGCTTGCCCTGAGCCTGTCGAAGGGTTGCCGCGGTTGTGAAACAACCTGTGCCGCGCCCGACGGTCAGTTGACTGATCCGCGATCGATCCGCCGTCGACGAGGAACACGTCGATCCATCCGTCGCCGTCGTAATCGAAGAACAGGCCTCCGGACCCCATCGTCTCGACGAGGTGCTTGTCGGAGCTCGCGCCGTTGATGTGCTGAAAGGCGATGCCGGCCTGCCGGGCGATATCGACGAACTGAGGAAGCGGGCTCTCTACGCCCAGGAGCACCGCGGTCGTTCCGGCGATCGCGGCCGCAGCGACGAGCGACGGTTTCACCGGGGGCCGCCCGGATCATCGAGATTGCTGCGGCGTTTCTCGACCATCTGAAGGCGGGCGCGTTCGAACGACTCGAACTCGCGCGCCGCTTCTGATGTTCTTCCCAGATGAGTCATTGCCGCGCCGAGGGCGTAATGCGTCTCGAAGCGGTCGGGTGCAAGCTGCAACGTGCGCCGCAGCGCCGTGACCGCGTCATCGTAGCGGCCGTTGTCGAGGAATAACTGGCCGATCGCGACCGTCGTGGACACGTCGTCCGGATTGATCAACAGCGCGGCCACGAGCTCTGCAAACGCATCGTCGATGCGATCGGCGGCGGCCAATGCGCCGGCCAGCTCCCGGTGCACGAGCGGATCGTTCGGAGTGAGGCGCACAGCACGGACCAACAGATCGATCGCGGCCGCGTCATCGCCGTCGACCTGTGCCAGTCGCCCCAAACCCACGTACAGCAGGCTGCGCCCGGAGAGCGTTCCCGACAGCGCCGCTTGATATTCCTTCCTGGCATCGGTGGTCCGATTCTCCATCTCGTAACTGCGCGCGCGTGTGAAATGCGCGATCGGAGAATCGTCGGCCGACGACAAGGCATGCGATCGTCGCAGCGCCTCGATCGCCTCGTTGTATTTGGCCGCGGCAAGCAGAGCGAATCCTTGTGCGAGAGTGCCATCGGCGACGACGGGCTTGCCCACCGAGGCCGTGGCGGTGGTGGACGTGAGCGTGTCGCCGAGAACGTCGAGCGTCAGGAATGGAGTGCCCTTGCTCCCGCCCTTCAAGCCGCGCTCGTACGCCGCGATCAAAACCTGCCGCGCACGCGCGAGATCCGTCGCGTTCTGATAGAGCACGACGTAGTACGCCTTGACTGGATTCTGAGGGTCGAGACTCCAGGCGGTGTGGAATGCGCGCCCCGCATTGTCCACGTCCCCGGCTGATTCACACGTGAGCGCGCGCAGCACATGGACATCGGACGCCTCTGGCCTGAGCGCCGCGGCCGCCTCGAATTGACTCAACGCGTCGGCAAAGCGTCCTCGTCGCCGGTATGCGAGCCCGAGCTCGACGTGCATCTGGAACGCGCGTTGCGGTGAGGCTCCGTGGAGTTCCGTGGTGGTGCGTCCTCGAAGATCTTCGAGACTGCGGTCCCACTCGCTGAGGGCTGAGGCCATGCGATCGACCATGGGCGCGATCGGAGCACGCTGCCGGGGGTCGATGCCGGCACTCGCCGCGAGCTCGCGCACCGCGTCGACGAACCTCTGAGGCTGCGCGTCACACGGGGCTGCGACGAGCACCAACGAGAACGCCGCGAAGCTCAGACAACGACGTGGCACGGAAGATCCTCTTGGGGCAACCGGGAGATTCTACCCTCCATGTTGACTCGTCCCGTTTCGGGTAGCTCGTGCCAAAACGTCCCCACTCGTTCCCACGGCTGCATGCAGCGAGCTATAGAAGCGAGAAATTCCGCCGCCTGGCACTGATCGATCTCTCCCCGTAAGTCATTGAATTCAGGCTTGCGGCTTTCCGTACTGCCCTGACTGTATTGACAAGTCCAGGAAGGACCTGTATACACGAGCAGCAATTTGGGCTCCCGGGGCCCTCCCGGGCGCTATTCATTGAAAAGTGGGAACTGGAGGCACGTGTGCGACATCGGCTGTTGATGGTGTGTCTCGTTGCCAGCGCTGCTTTGGCGCTGGTGCCGGCGACGGCACTTGCACAGGACGGGCAGATCGCGGGATCAGTTAGAGACTCGTCGGGGGCTGTCATACCGGGTGTAACAGTAGAAGCAACCAGCCCTGCACTCATCGAAAAAGTTCGCTCGGCGATCACGGACACCAATGGGCAGTACCGCCTTACGAATCTGCCGGTTGGCATCTACAAGGTGACGTTCACCCTGTCGGGATTCACGAAACAGGAGCGCGATGCAATCGAGTTGACGAGCGGCTTTACAGCACCAGTCAATGCAACGATGAGTGTCGGCCAGGTCTCGGAAACGGTGCTCGTCGCGGCCACCTCGCCTGTCGTCGACGTCGAGAACGCGCGTCAAGCCGTCACGTTCCAAGGCGACGCGCTCAAAGAGTTGCCCACGTCGCGCAACATCAACAGCCTCGTGACGCTGACCCCTGGGATCAGCAGCAACTACCGCGCCGGACAGTCGTTCGGTCAGCCTGGCGTCTGCGTCGGCGGCATCGGTGTGTTCTGCAACCCGAGTCTCAATGGCTTCAACCAGGGGGACAGCGGCTCGTCATTCGATACGGGCCTGGGTGATCAGAACGGCGCGAACAACATGCAGCAGGGCCGCGTGATGGTCGACGGCGTGGTGGTCAACGGCGGCGCGGTGCTTCCGATCGGTGGGATCACCAACGGCTACACTGCTGACATCGCGGCGGCTCAGGAAGTCAACATTCAATTGTCGGGCGGACTCGGGGAGTCGGAAACCGGTGGGGCCTCGATCAACATCATTCCGAAGAGCGGCGGCAACCGCTTTGCCGGTGATTGGAACACCACCTATACGAACGACCGCTGGTTCGACCGCAACACTGACAACTATCGAAGTGGATGCCCCGGCAGTCCCTGCATCGGGTCGCTCTTCCAGGCCGTGAAATGGGACTACGACGTCTCGGGCTCCTACGGCGGTCCAATCAAGCGCGACCGCGCGTGGTTCTACGCCAGCGGCCGCGACAACGAAATCCGCAAGCTGCCCGTCGGCGGCGACTTCTGGCCGAATCTCAATGAGGGCAAGTGGGGCTACAACTATCAGCCTGATCGCTCGAAAGACCCCGTCCAATATCAGAACATGTGGAAGAACTTGAGCGGCCGCTTCACCGTTCAGGCGACGCAGAAGAACAAGATCGGCGTCTTCTGGGACGAACAGGACTTCTGCCAGGACCCATGCCTCGGTGTCGTCTCGGTGTTCACCTCGCCGGAGTCGTGGTGGTCGGTGGGCATCAAGCCGAATCGCCTGCAGCAGGTGACGTGGACCAATCCGCTCACGAACAAGATCCTGCTCGAGGCGGGTCTGACCGTGAAGAAAGAAACCTACAACACCACAGCCCACCGTGAGTACACCGACCCGATCGACATTCCCCGCGTTGACGAATTCGGAGACACGGCCGGTGGCGACAGCGTCGCAACGCGAGTCAATCAGACAGCAGGCGGCTTTGGCTTCAACCTCACGTCGGGATCTCTCGCAAGCGCGATTGCGGGCGGCGGGGCGGAAAAGCGGCAGAACTCCACGTACCGCACACGCGCGTCGATTGCGTACGTGACCGGCAGACATCACTCCAAGGCCGGCTGGGACGGTGGCTACTACATGCAGGACCAGACGAACCAGATGAACAACCCGCGTCTGTTCTATCGCTACCAAAAGCCGGCGACCAACTGCGCGACGTTGGCGGACCTGTCGACGTTCCCGTGCGGCAATACGAGCCTCCAGTTTCCGAACGATCCGTTCAACCTGGGGCTGCACCCTGTTCCCTTGAACGTGCAGTACTACACAGGCACCGGCACGGTGCGCGACCGTGTGTGGTACGGAGCGCTCTACGCGCAAGATCAGTGGACGTTCCAGCGGTTCACGCTGAGCGGCGCCTTGCGCTACGACCATGCGGCAAGCCGATACCTGTCGACCTGCATTGGCGGCCCCAATGAGCCGTTCATGCCGGTTCAGGCGGACGGCACGAAGCGCTATTGCACGGCGGACACGGACGGCGTCAACTTCAACGACATCACGCCGCGGTGGGGCGCAACGTATGACCTCTTCGGCAATGGCAGGACGTCGATCAAGTGGAACATGGGCAAGTACAACAACCAGGCGGCGATCAGCGGCATCTACTCGGCCGCCAATCCCGCACGCCGCACGGCCAACTCGCTGCAGCGCGCGTGGAACGACATCAACGGCGACCGCCGGGTCGACTGCGACCTCATGAACTTCTCGCCGAACGGCGAGTGCGGGACCTTCAACGGATTAGGCACGACAGACACAGCGCGATATGGCAAGGACCCGAGCGTCCTCGACGCGGCCGGCAATCCCATCGGCCTCGACACAGTCCACTGTGGACGCACCGAGAAGGGCATCATCCAGCAGGTTCAGGACTACTGCGCGGACTACGGCGACACCCTCGTCAGCGGCTGGGGCAAGCGGCAGTATGAGTGGCAGATGGGTATCGGCGTCCAACACGAGATCCTGCCTCGGCTTTCAGGTGAGGTCACGTACAACCGCCGCCTCTATCGAAACCTCACGTCGACCGACCAGTTGGGTCTTGGCTGCGACCGCTTCAACGGTGCCCAATCCGAGGCTGATTGCCAGGCGGCGATGATGCAGTACAGCAACCCGTCATATGACTTCTACACTGTGACGGCTCCGACCGATCCTCGCCTGCCCGGCGGCGGCGGCTACACCATTCTCGGGCTCAACGACCAGAACGTCGCGGTACCGAGCACCTGTCTCAGCGGAAATGTGCCGATTGTCTGTCGCGCAGTAACGATCGACCCCTCCCTGAACTATTGGTGGCATGGCGTCGACACCAACTTCGTCTGGCGCGGTCCGAAAGGCATCCGCCTGAACGGCGGTACCAGCACCGGGCGGACGAGCCGTGACCGTTGTTCCGCAATGCTGGATACCCCGAGCGTCCGCGGTCGCACCGGTCATGAATTCGAGGCTGGCTGCGAGACGGTGACGCGGTGGCAGACGAGGGTCAACGGAACGGCGTCGTACAACATCCCGTGGGTTGACGTGCTCGTCGCGACGGTCTTCCAGTCGCTTCCCGGTCCGGTGATCGGTGCGAACTACACCTACAACAAGGCCGACATCGTCTGGAATCCTGCGAGCGCGAGCCGTGCAACGGCGCCATGTTCCAACCCCGCCCTCGGTGTCGGCTGCCTCGGCACAGCGAGAAACATGACAACGGCGGTGGTGCCGCTGTTGCTCGGGAACGAGATCATTGGCGAGCGGACGTCGCTGTTCGACCTGAAGTTCGCGAAGAACATCCGCTTCAAGGACAAGCGGGCGACGATCGGCGTCGACGTGTACAACGTGTTCAACTCCGACGCGATCAACAGCTACCAGGCGACGATCACCGGAACGTTCGTCAACGGCGTGTTCGTGCCAGCGGTCGACAATCCGGCAACGCCGAACAACGAGGGGAATCAGTTCATGGATCCGACCGGGCTCGTGTCGCCCCGGTTCGTGCGGCTGTCGATTCAGTTCAACTTCTAGCCCACGAACAACAAGAGTAAGGAGGGGCCTGCTTCAGCCGGCCCGCAGTCACCACCGCCCGCGCACTCATCAGAGTCGCGGGCGTTTTCCTGTCGAAGGCAACGAGTACACGGCCGCGCAACTTGGCGGCCTGGTGGAAACGGTGATGAGGCGATAGGGCCGTCGTTCGTCGTGTGCGGCTTCAGCGGGAGATAAGGGCCGCCTAAAGGCGGCCCCTACGTTGGGGCGGCCCTCATGTTGGGCGGCCCCTCTGTTGGGCGGCCCCTACTTGGCGAGCAGCTTCTCGGTCTCGTCCATCACTTCGTTCATCCGGCGAATCGTGAGGTCGAGCGGTTCGTCGGTCGTCATGTCGACGCCGGCATCCTTCAGCAATTCGATCGGATACCTCGAGCCGCCGGCCGAGAGGAACGTCAGATAGCGCTTGGTCGCTGCCTGATCGCCTGAGAGCACCTTCGCCGACAGCGCTTCCGCCGCGGTGAACGACGTGGCGTACTGGAACACGTAGAAGTTGCGATAGAAGTGCGGGATGAAGCTCCACTCGTGGGCGATGTAGTCGTCTACGATCGTCACCTTCTGATCGTGCCCGTAGTAGCGGCGCGTAATGTCCAGATAGAGCTTCGCGAGCGCGTCGCCGGTGATCGGCTCGCCCCTCTGCGCCATCTCGTGCATCCGGAGCTCGAACTCCGCGAACTGGGTCTGCCGGAAGACGGTGGCCTTGATCCCTTCGAGGTAGTTGCCGATCAGCGACAGCCGCGTGGGCGTGTCCTTGATCTGCTTGAGCATGTAGTCGATCAGCAGCGCCTCGTTGAACGTCGACGCCACCTCGGCGACGAACGTCGGGTAGTTGGCGGTCGCGTACGGCTGCGTCTTGTTGGAGAAGTAGCTCTGCATCGTGTGCCCGAGCTCGTGGGCCACGGTGCTGACATCGTTGTACTGCCCAAGGTAGTTGAGCAGCATGTAGGGATGCACGTCGTAGGCGCCGCCGTTCGAGTAGGCGCCTGCGACCTTGCCTTCGGTCGGCTCCCAATCGAGCCATCGCTCGGTGAACGCGCGCTTCAACGTGGCCTGATACTCCGGACCGAGCGGCGCCATCGCCTCGAGCACGAGCTTCTGCGCTTCTTCCGGCGTGTATCGCAAGTTCACCGACGACACGAGGGGCGCGTAGAGATCGTAGTAGTGCAGGTCGTCGGTCACGCCGAGCATCCGCTTCCGCAGTCGCAGGTACCGGTGAAATGTCGGCAGATGACGATTCACGCCGTCGATGAGACGGTGGTATACCGTCACCGGAATGTTCGGCCCGTTGAGCGCCGCTTCGAGGTTGCTGTCGTACTTCCGCGCCTTCGTGTAGAAGAGATCCTTCTGCACGGTTGCGTTCATCGTCATGCCCATCGTCCGGCTGAAGGCGCCGAGCGCGGTGAAGAACGCCGACATCGAAGCCTTGCGATCGTCGCGATTCTGCGAGGCACGCAACTCGGTGTAACCGGCCTGATTGATCTTGACCGTCTTGCCGTCGTGCACCGTGATCGTCGGATACGGGAAATCCGCGTTCGTCAGAATCGTGTAGATGTTCGTCGGCGACGCGGCAAGCGGCCCGGCATCGGCGATGATCTTCTCCTCGGCGTCGGACAACGTGTGCGCCGCGCGTCTGTTGATGTCGCGGAGCTGGAACGTATACGGCTTCAGCCGCGGCTCGGCAGCGATCGCCTTCTCGATTGTGGCACTCCCGATCTTGATGATCTCCGGCTCGATGAACGACGCCTGCGCCGCGAAGGTGGCGGCAATGTGCTGCATCTCCTGCTGCATGCCTTGCGGGCCTGACTCTCGCGTGTCCTCGTCCGACAGCATGCTCGCATAGACGTAGAGGCGCGTCAGCTCCTTGTCGAGCCGCGACATCATCTCGAGCGCGTCGGCCAGCGCCTTGGGCGACGCGCCGAGCGTGCCTTCGAACTCCCGAACCTTGGGGATTTCGGCCGCGATCTTCTCTTTCTGAGCCCGCCACGCCGCAGGGCTGGCGTAGATCTCGGCAAGATTCCACTTGTACTTGTCGTCGACCTTGACGCGGTCGCGTTCCTGGGCAGTTACGAGCATGGACATGACAATCACCGAAATAGCGGGAAGAACGAAGCGTATCCAGTCACGAGGCATGCGCACTCCTATTAGCGTATCAAGAAGGCCCCGGGGGCCAGGGCTGGACCTGGCCGGGGCCTGGCCGGGGCCTGGCCCGGGACAGTCCCCTGGGGCAGGCCCAGCCTGGGGCCCGAGCCTGAGCCCTTGTACGCTATTAGCCGTGCGCCGCCCCCCCCTTCGTGACGACTGGCCCGACTTGAGTGACGAGCAGCTGCTCGATGTCCGTCTTGCTGATCTGCGCCTGTCGATAGGAGGCACGCTCGCGACCCGGATCGACCAACTGCGCGCCGAGCTCGACGCGCGCGAGCTGCGATTTCCACTGCATTTCTATATCTCGAACGAGTGGTTCACGCCCGATCGGGGCACAGCGATCGCCATCCCGTTCTACCTCGCCCACCCTCGGCTCGAGCGGCTCGAGGAATCGCAGATGTTCGAGGTCGAAGGCGGCGAGGAGGAATGGTGCATGCGCATCCTCCGGCACGAAGCCGGGCACGCGATCGATCACGCGTTCCGTCTCCACCGGCGCCGGAAGCGGCAGCAGATCTTCGGGTCGTCGAGCAAACCGTATCCCGAGTTCTACACGCCGAAGCCTTACAGCAAGAGTTTCGTGCTGCACCTGGACGCGTGGTACGCGCAGAGCCATCCTGACGAGGACTTCGCCGAAACGTTCGCGGTGTGGCTGACCCCCAACAGCGAGTGGCGACAGAGGTACGCCGGCTGGAAAGCGCTGCCCAAGCTGGAATACATGGACGCATTGATGCGCTCGCTCGCGGGCAAGACCCCTCCCATCAACCGTCCCGATGAGATCGATCCGATGCCGAGCCTGCGGACGACGCTGCGCCAGCACTACAAGAACAAACGCAAGCACTACGGCGTCGATCACCCGAACTTCTACGATCGCGATCTCCGTCGTATCTTCTCGGACTCGGCGGACCTGTCGAGCCACGTGACCGCGGCGCAGTTCATCTCGCGAATCCGGCGTCAAGTGCGTCGCGTGGTTGCCGACTGGACGGGCATCTATCAGTACACGATCGATCAGGTCATCGAAGACATGATCGCCCGCTGCCGCGAGCTGAAGCTGCGGCTCGCGGTTCCCGAGGAACAGGCGCGCCAGGAGTTCACGGTCCTGTTGACCGTGCAGGCGATGAACTATCTGCACAGCGGAGGTCACCGGTTGTTCCTGTGAAGAAACTTCGCGTCCTCGCGCTCGTTCACGATCACCTCGTGCCGCCCGACGACACGACGGGCATCGACGTGCTCGAGGCCGAATGGAAGATGGAGTACGACGTCATCGAAACACTCCGCGAGATGGGGCACGAGGTGCGCGTGCTCGGCATCCACGACGACCTCGGCGGCATCCGGCCGAACGCCGGGCACTTCAAGCCACACGTCGTGTTCAACCTGATGGAGGCATTCGCCGACGTCACCACCTTCGATCAGAACGTCGTCAGTTATCTCGAGCTGCTGCACCTCCCCTACACCGGATGCAACCCGCGCGGCCTGATCCTGGCGCGCGACAAGGCGCTCTCGAAGAAACTGCTGGCATACCACCGAATCAAGGTGCCCGAGTTTCTGGTCGTGCGTCCGGGACGGAAGGTCGCGCTTCCCCAGCGGCTCGGCTTTCCGCTGATCGTCAAGTCGCTCTTCTTCGAGGCCTCGGCGGGGATCTCTCAGGCGTCGGTGGTCGAAAACGAGGAACAGCTCGTGCGGCGTGCCGCGTTCATTCACGAGAAGCTGGGCACCGCGGCCATCGCGGAGCAATTCATCGACGGTCGCGAGCTGTATGTCGGCGTGCTCGGCAACGAGCGACTCGACGCGTTCACGCCATGGGAGATGTCCTTTGCCGGCACGCAGGACAACACATGGAGGATCGCCACCGAGCGCGTGAAGTGGAGCACCAAATACCAGAAGAGGCACGGCATCATGACCGACCGCGCTCAGCTCGACGCCGCCGATCTGGATCGCCTTCAGCGCATCGCCAGGCGGACGTATCGCGCCCTCGATTTGAACGGGTACGCCCGTGTCGACTTCCGGATGACGGCGGAAGGCGAGGTCTACGTGCTCGAAGCCAATCCGAATCCGAACCTCGCCTACGGCGAGGACTTCTCCGAGTCGGCGGAAGCGGCCGGCACGTCCTACGAGCACCTGCTGGAACGAATCATCGCTCTCGGACGACGATGGGAACCAGCGCGCACCGGCTGAGGACGGGGATTTTTTCGCTGCGGCTGCGAACAATCCCGCAGTGACACACATCTTCGCCAAACGGTAACATCGATAAAGCTTGGAGCTCCAAGGGACTGGTCTTTGCACTGCCGACCCCTTATGCGACGCATCTTCCTGATCGCCTGCCTCGTGTGGGCAACGAGCTTCATCGCGCTCTCGGGCCAGCAGCGGCCCCATCCCGCGCTCATCCGCAACCACCAGGCGATCGCGTACGCGTCCGCGCCCGTCTCGGATCCGGTCGCGAAGCTGAATGCGAAGCTTGCGAGCGGCGAGGTGAAGCTGGTGTCGAACGGGCCCAGCGGATATCTGCAGTCGCTCCTCGCCGCGCTCGATGTTCCGGTGTCCTCGCAGGTGCTGGTGTTCTCGAAGACGAGTTTCCAGGCGCCGCGCATCGGGCCCGGCAACCCGCGCGCGATTTTCTACAACGACACCGTCTCGGTGGGATGGGTGCGCACTGGCCCGGTGCTGGAGCTCGTGGCACAAGATCCGAAGCAGGGCGCGATCTTCTACACGCTTTCGCAGGAACCCGGCGGCACCCCCCATATCGAACGCAACGACACATGCATCATGTGCCACGTCGCCGACGCCACACAGAATGTGCCCGGCCTGCTCGTCGGCAGCGTCTTCCCCGGCGTCGACGGCACCACGATGTACGGACCTGCGTACACCACGGATCATCGCAGTCCCTTCGAGATACGGTACGGCGGATGGTATGTCACCGGCACGCACCATGCGGAGCGCCACATGGGAAACGCGGTTGCGACCAACCCCACGAACCTGGACGCCATGATCACGCCGTCGACCGTGCACGTGACGAACCTCGATGGGCGTTTCAACATGGACGGGTACCTCTCGCCTTACAGCGACATCGTCGCGCTGGTGGTCCTCGAACATCAGGTGCAGATGTTGAACCTGATCACGCGCGTGGGGTGGGAGGCGAGAGTCGGAGCTGATGCGGGCCGGCCGCTCGACCAGGCCGCCGCCGAGCTCGTCGACTACATGCTGTTCATCGACGAAGCCCCGCTCCCCGGCCCCATCACGGGTCCGACGACGTTCGCGTCCAGCTTCAGCGCGCGGGGCCCGCGCGATCAGCATGGCCGCTCGCTGCGCGATCTGGATCTGAGCCGCCGGCTCCTCCGGTACCCGTGCAGTTACCTGATCTACTCGGAGGCATTCGACGCGCTGCCAGCCGCGGCCAAGTCGGCGGTGTACCTAC
This sequence comes from Vicinamibacterales bacterium, assembly GCA_036407095.1. Taxonomy (GTDB): domain Bacteria; phylum Acidobacteriota; class Vicinamibacteria; order Vicinamibacterales; family UBA2999; genus Gp6-AA40. Next base: position 28,925 of record DASWZV010000168.1, read on the forward strand.
GCCTGTGGGAGGTGCTCTCGGGGCAGGAGACCAATCGGCGCTACGCCGTCCTGTCACCGGCCGATCGCACCGCGATCCTGGAGATCCTGCGCGACACGAAGAAGGACCTGCCCGGGTATTGGCTCATCGGATCGTGACCTTGAGATAATCTCCTCTGGATGGCTCGCAGCCCCGGGGATCGCCTCGGCAAATACGAAGTCCTTTCACTCATAGGCTCGGGCGGGATGGGCGACGTGTACCGCGCCCGCGATCCGCGTCTCGAGCGGGACGTGGCGATCAAAGCCATACGGTCCGCGTCGGTCGAGAACGATGACGCACGCGCGCGGTTGTGGCGGGAGGCACGCGCTGCCGCCAGCGTGAGCCATCCGTCGATCTGCCAGATCTACGACGTCGGCGAGACCGGCGACGACATCTTCATCGTGATGGAGCTGCTCGACGGCGAGCCGCTCGCCAATCGTCTTCGGGATGGCGCGATGCCGCTCGACCAGGCGGTCTCGGTGGCGCTCGCCGTTCTCGGCGCGCTGAGCGCGCTGCACGCCCGGGGGATCGTCCATCGGGATCTGAAACCGTCGAATGTGTTTCTGACCAACGGCGGCGTGAAGCTGCTCGATTTCGGACTGGCGCGATCCCGCCACTCGCTCGGCACCGACCTGACGGTGACGCGCGCCGGCACGATCGTCGGCACTCCACGCTACATGGCGCCCGAGCAGTGGAGCGATTCGAAAGCCGATGTGCGCACCGATCTGTTCACGACCGGCTCGCTCCTCTTCGAGATGTTGAGCGGGACCCCAGCGTTTTCCGGTGACGACATCATGCAGGTCTACCACGCCATCATGTCGGGCCAGCCGCCGGCGCTCGGCGGATCGTCCGCGGCGGCTGCCGTCGACGGCATCATCCATCGCGCTCTCGAGAAGCGGCCGTCAGATCGCTATCAGACCGCCGACACGATGGCGCAGGCGCTGCGGGCTGCCGTCACCCTGTCGTCGACAACCGGAACGCAGGCACCGGTGCGGGCGACGACGCGTCTGATCGCGCTGCCCTTCCGGATGCTGCGGCCCGACCCGGACCTCGACTTTCTCTCGTTCAGCCTGCCCGATGCCGTCGGCAGCTCGCTTGCCGGGCTGCAATCACTCGTCGTGCGCTCGACGCTTGCCGGCGCCAAATACGTGTCTGGTGACGCGGTCGATCTGAAGGGGATCGCCGCGGAACTCGGTGTCGATGCCGTGCTCACCGGCACCCTGCTTCGCGCCGGCGATCAGGTCCGCGTCAGCGCTCAACTCATCGAGGCGGGCTCTGGGACGATGCTCTGGTCGAAGACGGTGCAGCTTGCGATGCGCGACCTGTTCGAAGTCCAGGACCAGCTCGCGCGCGCGATCGTCGAATCGCTCGCGATCCCGCTGTCGTCGGGCGAAAAGCGCCGGCTCTCGCAGGACCTGCCCGCCAGCGCCCGTGCCTACGAGTTCTACCTGCGCGCGAACCAGGTGAGCCACGACCCGACGATGCTGCCGGTGGCGGGAGAGCTGTATCGATCTGCGCTCGCCGAGGATCCCGGCTACGCGCCGGCGTGGGCCAAGCTCGGACGTGTGTATCGCGTGCTCGCGAAGTACAGCACGGAGAATGCGACCGAGCACCTGAGGCTTGCCAACGAAGCCTTCCAGAAGGCGCTCGACATCAACCCCGACCTCAGCGTCGCGCACAACCTCTACACCAACTTCGAGCTCGAATCGCTCGGACGTGCGAAGGAGGCGATGGCGCGTCTGCTCTCGCGAGCCGAGTCATCCAGCGATCCGGAGATCTACACCGGGCTGGTCATCGCCTGCCGGTTCTGCGGCCTGCTCGACGCGTCACTGGCCGCCGATCGTCACGCCCGCCGGCTCGATCCGACGGTGCGGACGAGCGTGATGTATACGCACTTCATGCGCGGCGACTGGGAACGCGCGCTCGCGAGCGACACCGACACGCTGCGATGGGTCACGAACTGGACGCTGCCGCTCGTCGGCCGGCACCAGGAGGCGATCGACGGCTATCGGGAATTGGAAACGCGCGCCCTGCCCGGTCTCATCCGCGAACTGATCAAGGCGTCGCGACTCGTGCTCGAAGGCAAGAAGGAAGAGGGACGTCGGGTCGCCGAAGGGTTCATGACGCGCCACTTCGATCCCGAAGGGCTGTACTTCACCGCCCGTGTGCTTGCGAAGATCGACGACCTCGACGCGGCGCTCGACCAGCTCGATCGGGTCGTCGACGGCGGTTTCTTCTGCCCCACCGCGATGCTCCGCGACCCCTGGCTCGATTCGATCCGCGGGAAAGGGCGCTTCAATGACATCGTCCGCCGGGCCGAGGATCGATCTCGCGATGCGGAAGCGGAGTTCAGGAGACTTGGAGGGGACAGGTTGCTCGCCTGAACTCATCGCCCGCTTCCCGGCTTCGGCAATCCTTTCTTCCATAGCCATCGTAAAGAGCGACAACGAATCGATCGCCGACTACACTGGTGCAAGTAGCCACAATGTAGTTCTACCAGCGATTCTCGCGCTGAGATGCTTTGACGGCGAGTCGGCTCGAATCAACGAGCGGCCTCGGGAACTCGCACCCTCCAGGGCTGTTCTCGTTTCTGTGTGCCGGCGATCCTTCGGGCAATCTGAAACGGAGAATACGGAGAACAGTCTGCACGGAGGCACGGGGACACCGAGATCGGACGGAGGCAGGCTGGTCTCGCGGGACTCGGGCGCGGGTGAGTCGCGCGCGAACCGCGCGCGACTCTCATCCCTGGCACCGGCCGAAGGCCGGCGCCCACCCGCTCATCGTTCATGCGTGAGCGGGCAGTCTCCGTCTGGCCTCCGTGTCTTCGTGTCTCCGTGCGACGCCGTGATTCCGCCATCTCCGTAGCTTGCCAGCAATGGAAGTGTCAGGAGAACGCTGGGACGGCGGTCCTGAATTCGAGTTCGACCTGCCCAATGCGAGCGATAACTACGCGGCTGGCACCGAACTCATTCAGACGCTCCGGATCGGCGTCTTCATGCGGCGGCGGTTTTGAAATCAAGGTAAATCGAATGGTTCAAGGTTTAGTTCGAGCTCTGAACCCTGATCTGCAGCTACTTGGATCCCGCTGCCGGACTCGCGTCTCGCGCCGCCGGCACACTGAGGTCCACACCCTTGATCAACACCTCCACCCGGCGGTTCGCCTGCCGTGCGCTCTCGGTCTTGTTCCGTTCGACGATCGTCGCCTCGTCCGCTTCGGCTGTCACACCCACCGGCCACAGCATTCCACGGCCGTCCGTCCGCATCTTGTCGGCGGGAATCTGGTGATCGACGAGGAACTGCTTGACGGCCTCGGCTCTTTTCACCGACAGATCGTGATTCTTGCTCCTGGACGAGCCGCTGTGATCGGCCTTGCCTTCCCAGGTGTCGTCGGTGTGACCGGTAATCTCGATCTCGAATGAAGGAAACGTTCTCGCGTACTTGATCAGAACGAGGTTTTCGGCCAGCTTCTCCCGTTGGTCGGGACTGAGCGCCGACTGCGACACTTTGAACGCCACGCTGTTCTGATCGGCCAGCGTCAGCAGGACAATCCCGGCTCTCTCGGCGATGCCGGAGGCTTCTTTCAACTGGCCCACCAGCAGATTGAGCCGCGCGATCAACGATTCTCTGCTGCTCAGGTCGGAGGTCGTCCGATTGAGCGCGTTCCGCAGGATCGTGATCTGCGCGTCTCGATCGGCAATCGTCGCGGCGAACTTGGCCTCGCTCTCGGTTGCTTGCCTGCGAGCAGCCTTCAGCTGCCAATTCGCCGTGAAGAGCATGACGGCGACGACGGCCACCAGCACGAGTGAAGTCCATCCGATGAACTTCTTCCAGATGCGTCGGAACGACTTCTGCTTTTCCTGTTCTTCCGCCATGTCTGCTCACCGCTCCCAGGGAACCAGAAACCTGCGACGCGAGCGCGTGTCGACAAGAGACATATCGGCACACCTCGCCCACGGGTGCATGTCGTGAGTTGCTCAGAGTGGCTCAAAAAGGCGCACCGGCGCACACCGCCTCGACGAACTGAGCCGTCTTCCAGCCGGTCACTGCGTCTCGTAACAAGACTCGCGAGGGTGCCGACTATTTCGCTGGCGACAGCCCGCGATAGACCGCCTCGACGAACTGATCCTTCGTCCAGCCCGGTGCGTTGGCGTACTGGCCGTCGTATTCCATGGTGGGATTGCGCGTCTTGATCTGGTCGAGCGTCATCTTCCTTTTGACCATGTCCTGCACGCGGTCACGGATGATCGTAACCATGTCGCGGTACTCGACGAGATCGGCTTCATCAGATATGCGGCCGTGGCCAGGGACGATCATCGTGCCGCCTTCGGTCTTCTCACCGGGGATCGCCAACGCGAGCAGTTCGTTGAGACCGGCAATCACGCCCGTGATGCTGCCGCCGTGGGCGGTGTCGATCACCGGATAGCTGACGGTCGAGTACACGTCACCGGCTGCGATCACGTCCGATCGCCTGAAGAACACGAGGCTGTCGCCGTCGGTGTGGGCGCTGGCGGCGTGGACGATCTGGATGCCCTCGCCGTTGGTGAAGAACTCCTTGACCGGCAGCGAGTAGGTCGCCGTGGGCTGCAGTCCGATCGGCGTGGGCGTTTCCGATCCTCCAGGAGTGCTCATCCGCTGCAGCACCAGATCATGCGCGATGATCTCCGCGCGCGCCACCGTGCTGGCGCCGACCTGGGTCACGCCGCGACCCGATGGCGGCTGGCCGGCTGCCGCGAGCTTCTCGTTCCCGCCAGTGTGATCGGCGTGCATGTGTGTGTTGATGATGTAGCGAATCGGTCGATTCGAGAGCTTCCGGATCGCTGCCAGCAACGCGTCGCCGTTCTGCGCGAGTCCGGTGTCGACGACTACGGGGCCAAGTGGACCGACCTGAACGACAACGTTGCCGCCGAGCCCGGTGATGACGTGCACGTTGCCTTGAACGAGCAGCGTCTCGACGTCGGTTTGGGCCTGGCTCGTGGGACGCGCCGGTCCTCCCTGCTCACGAGCCACGGAGGACACGGAGAGAAAGGAGATGTAGGCCACGAAGAACACAAAGAACACGAAGGCGGGGCTCGTACGAAGCACTTGGGTTGAGAAGCGAGTTGCCGAGCCGAGCGGGTGGCGCCGGGTGGAGCATCCCCGCCCGCCGCGCAGGCGCCTACTCCGTGATCCTTTTTCTTGCATGCGTGACAGTTCTCTTGGCGCCGAGGACGGGTTGATCATTGCGCTTTTATTTGCTGCTCACTGCGGGCTTGCGCTTGGCGATGGGCATCGCCTTCACTTTCTGCGCGTACTCCGGGTATGCCGTCTGCGGGCCGCCGCGCGTGGGTTCGACCGGTAGACCGACCTTCGCAGCGAACTCTTCGAGGAAGGGATTCTCCCCCGGCAGGTAGTGCGGGACGTAGCCGGGCTCGTGCGGCACCTCCTCGTCCTGCTGACACACCAGCCATCCTTGATACGCGTTCGGCTGCGTGTTCGTATCGAGCTGCAGATCGGTCGTCCTCACGAACGGCTCCTCGAGGTACACCGGATCCTCGGTGATGGTCATCACCGTGAGGATGTTGCCGTGTCTCACGTAGTACTCGGTCAGCGTCGCGTTCGCGCTCATCGGGACGCCGTTGCGGCGAATCCAGCCTTGCTTGATGTGCGTCGTCTCGACGCGCAGCACTCGGCCCTCCCACCGGCCAGTCGAAAATCCCATCCACGTGTGAGGCGCTGTCGCGGACGGATGCGGCCGGCCGTCGAGCCAGATCGTGCGCTCCTGTGCGTAGGTGCTCAGGAAGTGTTTGATCGCGATCACGTTCTGCGTGCCGGGATCGACTTCCTCGGTGATCCGTACGCGGATCGGGCCGCGATAGATGTAGGGCGAGACGTGCGCGCGGCACTGGTGCTCGGGCAGCGTGAGACGTGACGCGTCCCAGCTCTGTGCGTACTGCCTCGCGGCGGCGTTGATCGGCAGTCCGAGATAGTCCGCGAGGTCCGGGCCTGGTCCCCGTTCGGGCTGATCCTCGTGAAAGAGACCGACCCAGTCGCCGTTGAGAAAACTTTGGGCGCTCGCCGGCGATGCGAACGCAACCAGGATCGCGACCGTACACAGACAGGGCCACCTAACCACCTTCGCCAAGGCTAAGGTGGCCCGCCGTAGCTTCACGCCGAGGCGGAAGGTGGCCCCTACGTACGAGGCCCCTACGGACGCGGCCCCTACGTCGTGCGCTTTCATCGAGAGCTGCGCGTCGAGGTCGGCGCGGCGGACTTGCTGAACTCTTTGTGCATCGCCTCGATGAACATCGCGGTCGTCCACGGACCGGTGTCGGATCCATAGCGGCCGTCGTAGTCGAGGGTGGGCTTGGCGGCTTTGATCTGCTCGAGCGTCATCTTCTTGCCGACCATGTCCTTGATCCGCGCGCTGACGATCACGAGCATGTCGCGATACATCGACACGTCGTGCTCGTCGCAGATCCGGCCGTGGCCGGGAATGATGTAGGTGCCGCCCTCTTCGAGCAGCTTGCTCGGCACCGCGAGGTCGAGCACGCGGTTGAGCCCGTCGATGATGCCCTGGACCGAGCCGCCGTTGGCGACATCGATGACCGGATAGCCGACGGTCGAGAAGATGTCGCCGGTGGCGATCACATCCGAACGTCTGAACATCACGACAGTGTCGGCGTCATCGTTGGCCGACTCGTCGTGATAGAGCATGACCGGCTCGTTGTTGTAGGGGAAGTCGCGCTTCTCTTCGAAGTACGTGTTGTAGGGCCGGGCGTTGTCCGGCACGTGCGCCTTGATCATCTGCGCCGACGCGTTTTCATGCGCGACGATCGCGGCGACGTTGCCGTTCACCGTACGGCCGGCCCTCGAGATCTGCTCGTTGCCGCCGACGTGATCGGGCTTCGTGCCGGTGTTGATGATCCACCGGATCTCCTTGCCGGGCGCCAGCTCCTTGATCGCCGCGAGCACCTTCTCGCTCGCGCCCGCAGACCCGGTATCGACGACGAGGACGCCGTCCTCACCGACTTGAACCGCGATGTTCGCGCCCGCGCCGACGATCATGTACACGTTGCCCTGCACCGGAACTGCCTTGACCTCGCCGGCCGCGAGCTTCGACGGCTGATCCTCCGGCCTGAACCCGCCGTTGGCTTTGGGGTTGACGGTTGCGCGCGGCGCGCCCGGCTTCCACTCGGGCAACAGCGTTTCAGCGCCGCCACGCACACCGTCCTTCGGCATCGCGTGCTTGGCTTCGAACTCGCCGAGCCACGGGTTCTGTCCGGGCAGGTAATACGGCACTTCGTTCTTGTCCTTGGGCAGCTCCATCGCGTATTCGCAGTTGTAGAGCCAGTTCGTGTTGCCGCGGTCCATGATCACGAACTCCTGGCTGCGAATGTACGGCTCCGTCAGATACACGGGGTCGGTGGCAATCGTGACCTGCGAGAGCAGGTTGCCGTGGCGGATCCAGTGCTCGACGACGGTGACGCGATCGCTCGCCGGCATGCCGTCGCGCCGGAAGTACCCGGCCTTGATGTGCGTCGTCGTGATCGTCAGCGTGTCGCCGTGCCATTCACCGGTCGAGAACCCCATGAACGTGTGCGGCGCGTACTCGGAAGGATGCGGCCGTCCGTCCATCCAGATCGTCCGCTGCTGCTGATAGGTGCCGAGATACATCCGGATCGCGACGAGCTCCTGCGTGTCGGGCTGCACCTCGTTCCAGATGCGGAATTGATTCGGACCGAAGAACATGTACGGCAGCGTGTAGGGGGCGCACTGATGCTCGAGCACCGAATGACGCGCGACGTCCCAGCTGTCGCCGAACATCCGCGCCGCGTCGTTGATCGGCAGGCCGCTGAAGTCGCCCGGCTCTTCGCCGGGCACGCGATCGGGCTGATCTTCGTGATAGCGACCTGCCCACTCACCGGCGAAGTTGACCTGCGCGAACGATGGCGCGGCGCAGATCAGGACGAGCAGGGCTGCGAGAGTACCGCGCCTGAGGGGTATCACAGAGGCCTCCGCTACTTAAGGACCTGCGTCTTCGACGTCGTGCTCTGCAGGTGCTGGTTGAGATCCGGGAGGCACGAGACCTCCTGGATGTCCTCGTCGATGACGCGATTGAAGCGCTTCGTGCTCTTCCACTCGCCTTCCCAATGTTCCGGGTCGGTCATCGTGTACTCGATCTCGAGTTGCGGGCCCACCATCTTGACGCGCTCGACGATGTGCAGCTTCTCGCCGGCGGGAATCGCCACACCGCCCTGGTCCATCCAGTGATGATCGCCACGGAAACCGACCGTGTCGACGACGAGCGTGTCGCCTTCCCAGGTTCCAATCGATTCACCGTTGTACGTGCGGACGATGATGTCGGGGTCGGTGTGCGTGCGCCCATCGAGGTAGACGATGCGAACGCTGTTCATGAAGCCGCTGATCATGTAGACCGCCGTCGGAATCTGCACCATCGCCATCGGCCAGTAGCGCGTCATGATGAGCGGAAGCCCGGCCGGCCAGCACTGTCCGATGTCGTCTTTGTAGACCTTGCCTTCAGCAGTGTATTTCTTGGCCGCGTCCCACTCGACCTGCGAGACCGCCGTCAGCTTGGGATAGGGCGGGCCGAAGCGCCACGCTTCCGGATTCTTGCTGACGTCGATGAACCAGTTGCCGGTCACGTCGAACGGCGCCTTCGGACGGGGCTTGGTGAGATTGGCCGGCGCCAGCGCGCTGAGCTGCTTGCCCTCGCCGACGGTCTCGTCAGCTGCAGCGGCGGGAGCGGCCGCCTGCGCAGGGGTCGGCGACGACTGCGAGCACGACGTGGCAAACAGCGCGATGAGAACAACGGCAGTAACTGCGCGCATGGCCTACTTCGAGTCCGGCGTCCCGAGCCGCGCCGGCCGCTCGGTGAGAACGCGTCCATCGGCGAGCGTCAGCGACTTGAAGATGCCGGAGGGCTCGCCGCTGCGCACCGGGTTCACGACAACCGTCACCTTGTCGCCAGGCTTGATGATGTTCGACTTCCATCCGGCGCGAATCAGATACGTCGGGCTCGTGAGCTCGACGCCCCACAACACGTCCTTGCCCTTCTCGTCCGGCACGAGGACCTCGATCCAGGTGTGCGGATTCTGCCACCGGAACTCCTTCACGGTGCCCACCAGCTTCACTTCCTTCGTGCGATCGAAGGCCGCCGGTGAATGATGCGCGAGCACCGGCACGGCGGATGTGAACAGCAGCACGGCTGCACATCCGATCAACAGCTTCCTCATCTCTCCTCCTACCTGCGGCCTTGGGCCGCCTGAAGGCGGCCCCGACGTACAACTCTCCGGCTATCGGACGTGGACCTTCGACGACGTGCTTTGCAGATGCTCGTTCAAATCCGGCAGACACTCCACTTCCTCGACATCGATGTCATCGACGCGGTTCCAGCGGCGCGTGCCAGTCCACTCGCCTTCCCAGTTCTTCGGGTCGGTCAGCGTCATGTTGATCTCGAGCGAACGCCCGTTGTTGATCATCCGGATGCGCTCGATGATCTTCAGTTCGTCGCTCGCAGGCACGCCCTGATCGATCCAGTGGTGCGGATCGTTCGTGAAGTTCTTCGTCTCGACCACGAGCGTGTCGCCTTCCCAGCGGCCGATCGATTCACCGTTGAAGGTCCGCACGACGATATCGGGATCGGTGTGCGTGCGGCCATCCAGATAGACCACGCGAAGGCTGTTCATGAACTCGCTGACCATGTAGATCGCCGACGGCAGCTGGATCATCGCGATCGGCCACACCCGCGTCATGATAATCGGCACGCCCGCTGGCCAGCACTGTCCGATGTCGTCGCGATAGACCTTCCCTTCCGCGATCGCCTTCACGTACGCATCACGATGCTTCTGCGCCTCGGGTTTGAGCTTCGGGATCGCGGCGGGGCCGAAGAGCCACCCCTGAATGCCGGGACTGTTGTCGATGAACCAGTTTCCCGTGAGATCGAAGGGGGCTTTCGGCCTCGGCTTGGCGAGATTCGACGGCGCCAGGGCGCTCACCTTCGTATCCGGCGGCGCGCTCTGGGGCTGAGGTGCCTGAGCCGCGACGCCGACCGCTCCCAGTACGGCCGCCATGATCGCGAACACCAGGCGTCTGTTTGTCGACCTCAACATCGTCCCTCCCATCGGCGGTCGTCTCTGTGCACGCCACGACCCCATTGATCTGAGCGGCCCATTCTAGCGCCGTCACGTCTGTGAAGTCTGCCCCCCGGAGCGCCGGGGGAAGCGGGGGACGCGGAAGGTGGGGAGAGATTTCACGCCGAGATCACTGAGGTGCCGAGACCGCAGAGGCTGCGCCACCGGTGGCCCGCGCTCCGCGCGGGATGGATCGGGAGAACGCTGCAAACACGAACGCCACGCGCCATCATCAGGCGCTCGTGTTTGCAGCCTTCTCCCAATCCATACGCCGGCCTATGGCCGGCGTCCACCGGTCGCCTCTGCGATCTCGGCACCTCAGCGATCTCGGCGTGAAATCTCTCTCCTCCGCGCCCTCCGCGTCCGCGTCCTCCCTCAACCGAAAAAAGCTCTGCTAGACGTTGATCGATCGCAGGCGATTGCGAGTAAGATCTCGATCATCCCCGCACCACACTTCAGCATGAAAGTCCTGACGGAGAAGACTCTGCCCGCGCAGGCCGATGCAGACGCGGGACACGGTGCGCGCCGCGCGCTCGCCCCCGTTCCGGATCGGGCACAGCGCGAAGCCTCGGCGGCACTCGCACGGGCCGAATACTGCGCTCGACTCAAGGACGCCCGCGACCGTCGCGGCATCGGGCTCGACACGATCGCCGACAGAACCAAGGTGAGCGAATCGCTTTACGTCGCGCTCGAACGCGGCGACCTCTCGCGATGGCCGAAGGGCATTTATCGCCGGTCGTTCTTCAGAGCGTACGCGGCGGCGGTTGGCGTGCCTGTCGAATCGTCGCTCGACGAATTCCTGAGGCTGTTCCCCGACGAGGACGAACCGCGGAGGTCACGTGCGCATGCGGCGCCGGGCCGACTGCGGCTCGGGTTGGTGTCCTCGGCGCGATTCCGGATTTCGCGGCCGCACCTGATGGCGGCCGGAGTCGATCTCGCGCTGCTGCTGCCGGCGGCGAGCGTCATCATCTGGCTGACTGGCGCGCGCGCGGCGACGGTGCTGGCGGCAATCACGTTGATGTACTACGTCGTGGCAACCGCGCTCGTCGGATCCAGCGCCGGCGCATGGTGGCTTCGGAGGCGTGCCGCGCGCAAACGATTCAAGGGGCTTCGTCTCGCCCGCTGACTCGAGGACGCCATGAGAACACTGCTGGGAACGCGAACGCGGACCTGCGCGCTGCTGCTCGTCGTCACGATGACGGCGGGCCGCGCAGGCGGGCAGGACAAACCGTTTCAGCCTGAAGTCGGACAGGCGGGCAAGGACGTCGTCTGGGTGCCGACGCCGACGGAGATGGTCGAGAAGATGCTCGATCTGGCGCACGTCACGCCGCAGGATTTCGTCGTCGATCTCGGGTCGGGCGACGGCCGCAACGTGATCGCCGCCGCCAAACGCGGTGCGCAGAGCCTTGGCGTCGAGTACAACCCGGACATGGTAGCGCTGTCGAAGCGGAATGCCGCCAGCGCGGGTGTCGCCGAGAAAGCACAGTTCGTGCAGGGAGACATGTACCTCGCCGACTTCTCGAAGGCCAACGTACTCGCGCTCTTCCTGCTCCCGAGCAACCTGCTGCAACTGCGCCCGAAATTCCTCGAGCTCCGTCCAGGTTCGCGCATCGTGTCGAACACGTTCTACATCGAGGAATGGCCACCGGATCAGACGGTGACGATCGATGACTGCGCGAGCTGGTGTACCGCGATTCTCTATATCGTCCCCGCTAAGGTCGGTGGCACCTGGCGGCTCCCGCAGGGACAGCTGACGCTGACCCAGACCTATCAAATGCTGACCGGCACGTTGGTCGCCAGCGGACAGACCGCGGAAGTGAAGGGGAAGCTGCGCGGCGACGAGATCACGTTCACCGCCGGTCAGCGCGAGTTCACCGGCAGGGTGAACGGTAGCGCGATGGAAGGAACGATCAAGGGCGGCAATGCGGCGCCGTCGTCATGGACGGCGACGAGGGGCAACTAGAGAACTAGAGGAATCAGGAAGCAGGAAGCAGGAAGCAGGAAGCAGGAGACGAATGATGAAGGTTCTTGCGTGTGCCTGCGCGCTCGTTGCGCTCGTCTCGCTCGACGCTCGCGCGCAAACGGCGTCGTCACCCTCGCTGGCTGCGCTTTCGACGCAGCCGTCGATGAACGTCTTTCGCCGCTTCGCCGCTGACCGCGCGAAGATGATCGGTTTCTACGGCGACGTGCTCGGACTGAAGCAGCTGCCGTCGATCAAGCTCGGAAACGGCGAGATGATTCTGTTTCAAATAGGCACGGGTCAGGTCAAGCTGCAGGCGACCGCGGCCGCCTCCGAATATCCATCCGGTCCGATTCGCGAGGTCAGCGGGCTGCGCGTGTTCACGTTCTTCTATCCCGACGAAGCGACGGTCACCGCACGCTTCGTGCAACATGGCTATGAGGCGCCGCGGTTTCAAGCAGCGCGCAACGGCAGACGCGTGGCCATGGTGCTCGATCCAGAAAACCAGTGGATCGAGCTCGTGATCGCACCTGGCGCGCCGCCGTCGACGTACGACGCGCTGGAAGTCGGGTTAACGGTCACCGATCTCGAGAAGAGCCGCGCCTTCTATCGCGAATTCGTCGGCCTCGAGGAACTGCCGCCCGTCGACGACCCGATCCTCGGAACCACCAAGTATCCTTTCCGCCACGGCACGACGACGATCAACGTATGGAGCTTTGGCAAGCCCGCCAAGGCGAACACGCGCAGCGCGGGCATTCAGTATGTGGTATCGAACGTGGAAGCCGTGGATACGAAGGCCAAAGCGAGCGGCGTGAAAATCGACACGCCGCTGGGCAACTTCAGCGCCGGTCTGCGGACGATCTGGCTGTCGGATCCGGATGGCGTGACCAACTACTTCGCACAGATCATTCGGAACTCGTCTTCGACGAAGTGAGGGATTCAGAAAGCGGCAAGCGTAGGTCACCGTCGACCTTCGACCTTTGACCTTTGACTCTTGACCTTTGACCTTTGATCCGCATACCCCTCGCACTCCCGCACCGGCAGCCGCGGGTATTTCGCAAACCTCGAGTCCGTCGCCGAGAGCCGGCAGAGATAAAACACCGACTGACGTGAGCTCGTGACGATCTGCGCGTGCGCGCACGATGCGCAGAGGCCCGCGTCAATGTGCTTGGGCACATCGTCGCGCGTCACCGGGTTCGCAGCGGCTCGAGCGCTCCCTGATAGGTCGTCACTTCTCCAGGATTGATCGTCACGTCGAACTGCGACGTGCGGAAGCCCGGCATCCGTACCTCGATGTAATGCACCCCGGGCGACAAGGCGAGCGGGGCCTGCGTCGGCAGAAACGTATAGACGGTTCCGACCACGACACCATCCACCGAGATCTGCGCGTCGGGCGGTGCCACATCGAAGCTCACGCCGCCACACGGAACCGCGGCGTTTTGATCGGTGTCGCACGCGATCGAACCCACGTTTGGTCTTCCGGGTACCACCGCTTCTACGTTTGAGTACGTATTGGGTGGCGGGGGCAAGATCGGCTCTGCGTACGGCACTGACGGCGCAAACGGCGAGCCGTACACCTGCGCGTCGTAGGCAAAGGGATAAATGTAGGGATAGGGATACACCACCGCGTACCCAGGGCGGGGCCCGCGTGAATAGTACCGTCGACCGTTGGTCGTCACGGATGAGGGATAGGACGACCGATAGGGATACTGCGACGAATATGAGGATGGATACGGAGACTGAAACGGCCGGCTGATGATATCGGGAAGGAAGGGCCGCGGCGTCTGCGCGTACGGACTGATCGTTGGTCTGGGTTGCGTCACCTGAACGTCGCGAACGATGACCGGCCGCACGCCTTGTTGGACCGGTGCCGTCGTCGGCGAAGTCGCGTTCGAACCGGATCGAGAACCCTGGTGCTGCCCATCGCCCGCGTACACGGGCATCGCGACGGCGAGAGCCAACAGCATTGCGCCAGATCTGAAACAGGGATGGGCTTGCATGACGTCCTCCGCCCTCGATACCACGCAGTCCCGAGGTGTCACCCACCGGGAACACGTGATTCCGATTATGAACGAAGGAGCAACGGTCCTGCCACCGCGCACGCCTCACGCGGTGGCTGGATTTCCTGTGTAGAGTCGATCTTTGGAACCCGGCTGTCGCCGGGGAGAGGCGGGTCCTCAGACCCGCCGGCATCAACCGTAGACGGTCACCAGTAGATCGTCACCGTGTTCGAGCAGACGGTACCACTCGGGTCGCAGATTTTGTAGTTGTAGGTCCCTGAGCTCCGAATCGAATCCGTGAAGGATCCGTCGTTCGAGGTTCTCGTAATCCGCAGGCCGTTGCGATAGACGTACACGCTCGACCACGGAGCCTTCGTCCACACGAGGGACACACTCCTCTTCCACCTGAACGAGCCCCCGACCTCAGCAGAGAGGACGACAGACGTCGACACGACCGGCGGCGTATAGGTGACCGACAGCAGGTCCGTTCCGATGTTGCCGGCCGCATCGCGGGCGCTGACGGTGATGTTGTTCGTGCCACCCTGGAGCGCGACCGACGCAATCGACCAGTTTGCCGTACCCGACGCCATTCCGTTTCCACCGCGATCGTTGACCCAGCTCACCTGCGTCACACCAACGTTATCTGCGCCGGTGCCTGAGAGCGAAATCGCTGGTGAGCTGCTCGTGAAGCTCGACCCCGTCGTAGGCGTCATGATGTTAACGCTCGGAGCCGTCGTATCAGGCGGCGGCACAGTCGGCGGTGCGGGCGCGGCAGCCATGGTCCAGTTGAAAATCTGTGAAGCGGTCAGGATGCCGTCCGATACGTTCGCGTTCACTGAGTACGTGCCGGCTGTCGTGCCAGCGCCGGAGATGAATCCTGTGCTCGCGCTCAACGTGAGACCGGCGGGAAGATTCGTCGCAGAGTAGGTCACGGCCTGACCGTCAGGATCGCTGCCGACCAACTGCAACGAGACCGACTGGCCAACCGTGGCCGACTGCGGTCCCGGATTGGACAGCGCGGGGTACCGATTGCTGGCGCCGCAGACCTCCCCCGACTTCGTACTCTCTCCCACCGAGCTGTACGCTGCGACAGCGAAGCAATATCGTTGACCGGCGGTGGCACCCGAAAACGTGAACGTCGTTGCACCACCGACATCAAAGCGTTGCGTGTAGGTGCCGGACGTCACGCCGACGTAGACCGCATAGCCGGAGACAGGGTCCGTGTTGGCGTCCCAGGCGAGGTTCAGCGAATCGGCAAATGCAGGCTGGGTGAGCAGCCAACCCATCGCTACAAAACAGACACTTCGTGCACAGAGACGAATGCGCTGGGTCATAGCTTGTGTGAAGGGGAGGCGCCTGGGAGGGTTGCGTGTCCCTAGGGTTTTCACCGTGCAAGAACTCGACCGTGAGCTCGTCAGGGCAACCCGAGAATTTTGCGAGAACTTCTCAGGGAATGTATTTCGCCCAATAAATGAGCACGGATGATTTCGTGACGGTGCTGGCGATTATGCCCGGCAGTTTTTACTGACCGGCGGGAACCAGCGAAATCTGTATGCGCTTCAGGAAGCGTACAGGCATACCGTCCACCGTTGCGGGTCGGTATTGCCAGGTGCGAGCGGCAGTCGTCGCCATTCGATCGTATGTCGGGTTCACAGATACTCGCATCATGGCGGATTCGACGGCACCGCTGTCGTCGATCACAAGCTCGAGCACACCAAGCTTGGGTACCGCGACTTTTCCAGGATATAGAGGGATCTCTTGCCTGAGCGGCATCGGAGGTACGACGTTGCGATCCGCAACGCTGTAGAGCTTCGGCGGCTGCGGCACCACCGTCAGTGGAGGAGGCACTTCTACGCGCGCAGCCGGTGGCGGCGGTGGTGCCGCCAGCGCTTTCGCCGCTTTCGAGCTGAGCTCGTAGAAACCGACCGCGAGCGTCTTCATGTCCGAGAGTGGCGACTGTGACGCGGCCACTGCGATGTCGGGATCGCCGAGCCCGTCGAGCATTTCTTTGAAGCCGACCGACGCAACCGTGAAGTCGTCGCGGTCGTAGGCTGCTTTGGAATCCGCGTACTTCTGCGCGAGGATCACGGGCAGGATGCGCTTCCGCGCGTCCGTGATCGCCGTCCGCATGCGCGGCGGGATGTCATCGACGGGCGGATGGAAGAGCGGATCCTGCGTCACGAGCTGCTCGATCGCTTTATCCGCCTCGGCGCGCCGGTTCGTCGCCAGCAGGCACAACGAGCGATAGAGCGCGATGGAGCGGCGATCCTCGCGGGTGTTGCCGGTCGTCGTCATCAGGTTGTTCAACATCGTGAGCGCGAGGTCGTATTCCGCCGATGCGTAGAGGTGACGCGCGGCCTCGAGCGATTCCTGTGCTTTGACAGGCAATGCCAGCAGCAGTACAGCCGCGACGGTGCAGACCACCGCGGAATGATTGATCCGCATGGCTACTTCTTCGTCATGTCAACCGTGACCTTCGAAGGCGCTCCGAGCGTGACGGTCGTCACCACGCGCTTCTCGCCGAGCTCGGGATGACGGAAGACGACTTCATGAGGACCGATCGTCAGCGAGACGCTGCCGATCGGCGTTTCACCGATGCGTTCGCCGTCGACCCAGGCCTCGGCCCAAGGGAGGGCGTTGAGCGCCACAGCAACCTTCGGTATGTCGAGCTTCAGCGTCGACACTTGACCCGGCGACACGTTGATGACACGCGTCATCTTGAAGCCAAGCGTCTCGTTCACGATCTCGAGGTCGTGACGCCCGACCGGCACCATGATGCGATCGGTCTGGCTGCTGCCGAGCAGACGCTGGTTCTCATAGAGCTGTACATCGACCGGGGCATTCACGGCGATCCACCCGGACGCACCCGCGCCGCGCGCTGCGGTGAGCGGCACCATGAGCGATGCGGTCGCGCCGGCTTCGATGTTCACCTTCTGCGTCACCGAACCGAGCTCGTTCTCGAGCACCACCGTGTGCTGGCCGGGTGCAAGCCCCTCGGCGGTCAGCGGGCTCTTTCCGAGCGTGTGTCCATCGACCGAGACCTGCGCGCCGGCGGGGTCTGTGCGAATCTGCAGCTCGCCGAACGCCGACACTGTGTGTGGAAGGTCGATGAACTGTGAGACCTGCCCGCCGGGCGTGATCGTGATGGGGACCGATCGCACGTCGCCTTCAGTCACGAGCTCCAGCGAGTGTCGCCCCGGCTCGAGCGCAATGCTCAACGGCGTGGCGCCGCGCTGTTTGCCGTCGATCACGACCGACACGCCCGGAGGGTTGGTCTGCACGGCCAATGTCCCCATCGCCGCCGGTTGCTCGGCCGGCATCAAGAACTTGCGCGCGGCAATCGTGCCGCCCGAAGTCAGCGCAACGAGCGCGAGCGCCGCAGCGATCAATCGACTGCGTGGTAATCCTGCGCTCTTCTCCATATCGCGGTCGACCTCCTCTGACTCGTTGTAATCGAACGAATACTCCTCCTCTCGAACAGGCGATGTCGCTGTCGAGGCAGGGGGATCGGGTCGGGGCATGACGGGGCGATGCGGCGCCACCGGCGGTGCCGGCGCTGCGACAGGCGTCGTCACAGGCGGCGCAGCAGGCAATGGCGTCGCCACGTTATATGCCGTCGCAACCGTCTGCGCCGGCGGGGCCGAACGCGGCACGGCCGTTGGCCGCGGCGGCATCGGCGCGCTCGACAGCGCGCCCGCCTTCATCGCGACGGTCGGCTGATACCGCTTCAAGAACGACTCGAGCGCCGCGACTTCGCCAAGCGGATTGCTGTACCGCAGCACGCGATCGAGCTCCGCCCACGCCTCGACGGCGGACGGAAACGGGTTGCGCGGATCGAGTTGGAGCGATCGCGCCAGCCACTCGCGCAGCGGCACCGGCAGCGGCTCCATCTTGCCACTCGCGCCCGGCGCCCACGTGCCATTGATCATCTCGCCGATGCGCATCGGGTACTCGTCAACCGCGATCGCGCGGCCGATGAGCAGCGCCAAGGCCACAGCGCCGACCTGCGTGATGTCCATACGGCGATCGAACTGCCCCGTGCCGTTCTTGGGCATCGCGACACGAAGCTCTTTCCAGTACTGCTCGCAGGAGTAGTGCAGCTGCTCAATCGAGGCGCCCAGCACCTGCTCGACGATCACGACGCGCGCGTTCGGCGTCACGATGATCCGCTCGGGCGCGATCGCACCGTGCCACAACTCCGGTTTCTTGTGCAGCTGCGCGACAGCGCTGACCACCTGACGAATCAGACAGAGCGCAGCATCCGTTTCGACCGGCAGCCGATAGGTCTCTGCCTGCGCCAGGATCTCGGAGAGCCGGTGACCCCGGACGTGATCCGAGATGAGCGCCAGCGTCGCGCCACCCTTGCCCAGGCGCTCGACGGCGCGGACGCGGGCGAAGTACTCCGACTGAAAACTGGAGAAACGCCCGGCGCGGTCGCGCAGGGCGTATTCGAACGACCAGACCGATGCCAGGTCATCACGAAACGCGAGCACCTCGAGTGGCTCCTGAGCCACACTGAGAGCGTGACGGCGCTGCCCGAAGCCGTCTTCGAATGTGACCGGTGCGGAAGCCGGGGGACGTGCGACTGCAGGATCCATGACCCGAGCGCTGACGGGCGGAAAGTGCCAGCTTCGTGCCGATGAATCGAGACGGTGTACTTAGGGAGAGAATCCGTCGAAACCGGAGCAATTCGGGCAAAAATCGCGCACTCCCCCGCAAGGGATCGCAACGACTGCTCGCCGGCCCCGATTACGAGACGGTCGTCTGCCTTACAGATTCCGTGACCGGGGAGCAGCTCAAAACTCAAAATTCAGACCTCGAAACCACCGCGGCGCGGGGACGCTTGCGTTTTTGAGTTTCGAGTTTGCTTTTTGAGTTTTGAGTCGGCTTGTCGAGTTGGAGGTCGTGCGTTTCGAGTTGAGACTTACGCCGGCCTCGCGTTCACGTTCAGACCACCGTCGAGGATGATCTTTGCGCCGTTGAAGTACCGTCCACGGTCGGACGCCACGAACACCACGGTATCCGCGACTTCGCTCATCGTTGCCCAGCGGCCCGCCAGGATCCCCATCCGTTTGCAGAAGCCCGCGACGAACTCGGCCTTCGTCACGTTCTGCTGCTTCGCCATGTTCTCGGCCCAGGCCTCACGACCCTCGGTCCCCACCAGCCCCGGCACGATCGTATTGACGGTGATCCGCTGACCGGCGAGATCCGTGGCCAGATAACCAGTTGCCTGGTTCATGGCCGCGTTGTTGAGACCATGGGTCAGCGCCGGCGCCCACACGATCGTCGACGCGGTACCGCTGATGTTGATGATCCGGCCGGACCCGTCGTCCGGCATCAACGGCAGGAACGCACGCGTGACGCGAAGGGCCCCGAGAATCTTGTTGTCGAGATCGGCGATCCAATCGGCATCCGGCCACAGAATCTGACGGTCCATCCGCCGCATCGGCCCGCCCGCGTTGTTGACGACGATGTGGACCGCGCCGAAGGCCTCCTTGGCGGCAGCGGCGCTGGCATCAATCTGATCCGCCCTGGTGATGTCGGCACCGACCGGCAGCACGCGCACACCGGTGTCCTGCTGAATCTTCGCCGCGGTCGCTTCCAGTTGTTCCCTGCCTCTCGCGATCAGAACGAGGTTGACCCCTTCCGCCGCGAGCCCCGTGGCGATCGCGCGACCGATTCCCTTGCTGCCACCTGTGATGACCGCCGTCCTGCCTTTGAGTCCGAGCTCCATCGACACGATACGTCTCCTTCGCTGAGAAGGGCCCGATCTTACTGCCCCGCCAGCGCCACGCCTATACTGATCAGTCCTCACGAAAGCGAAGGAGCCGCCGCATGGCCGAGCAGTCTTATGCCACGCACCGTCAATTGGTGCCGATGTACCACGTGGTGCTTGCGTTACTGATCCTCGCCACGCTCATAGGGTCGATCGTCAACCTGGTGAGATCCGTCGGCTCACCGGGGCTGTACAGCGCGTCCCTGATCGTGGCGCTCAGCATCGCCAGCACGCTGTTGTATGTGTTCTGTCGTTCGTTCGCGCTCAAGGCACAGGATCGAGCGATTCGCGCGGAGGAGCAGCTTCGGCACTATGTCCTGACCGGCACGCTGCTGGACAGCCGGCTCACGGTGAAACAGATCGTCGGCCTGCGGTTCGCATGCGATGCCGAGTTCGCCGCGTTGGCCAGACGGGCCGCCGAGGAGCGCCTCTCGCCAGAGGCGATCAAGAAGGCGGTCGCCACCTGGAGGCCGGATACTTACAGAGCGTAGGAATCAGGATGCAGGAATCAGGAATCAGTAGGAATCAGGCCCACGCCAGCATCCTGCTTCCTGCTGATTCCTGCCTGATTCCTGATTCCTGCTTCCTGATTCCTAGTACTGTCCAACCTCGCTGGGTTCGTAGATCTCGAATACGAACAGCAGACGAGTAACGGTCAGCAACTGCTTGTTGCGGCCGGTCACGTTCATCAGCTTGAGATCGCCTCCGGCATTCCGGGCGGACACGTACCCCTGCACGATCCGTCCGAGGCCGCAACTGTCGATGTACGGCACGCACGTCAGGTCGAGCACCAGCTGCTTTCGTCCGGCCTCGATCTGCCGGCGAACGGCCTCACGGAGATCGTTCTCCGTTTCCACCGTGATCCGTCCCCGCGGCTCGAGAATGACGACCCCTGGTCGGAAGTGTTCGATGACCTGCACAGGAAATCTCCCCCCGCTCTTGGTAACGAAGGCCGGCCACGAAGCGAACACGGGCGATGGTACTGCGGGGGTTGTGGTGCGTGATATGACAAAGCGCCCATCCGAGCTGAGCCAGAAAGATCGCTCCGTTCCTCCGTTGATCTTTGTGGCCAACCGGCTGGATCGGCCACAATGGACGTAACTCGTGGCTGACCTTCCAATCACCTCAATGGGCGCAGCCGTACTCGGTGCGCTGGCCGTCCTCGTCTGGCGTATTCATGAGTCGCGGCGTGCCGTGTCGATCAAGAGCCTGGTCATCCCGCCGCTCGGGATGAGCACCGGCTTTTCCATGTTCGTAGTGCCCGCATTCCGCATCCCGTGGCTCTGGGGCGTCGGCGCATTCGTGCTCGGCGCGGCAGTGTTTGCGTATCCTCTGGTGTCCTCCCCGCAGCTCACGCGCGAAGGTGACCGTGTGATGATGCGCCGCCCGAAGTGGTTCATCATCGTTCTGCTCGCGCTTGCCGCAGTGCGATTGGCGCTTCGTGAATATGTCAGCGCCGTCATCTCGGTGCAGCAGACCGCGGGACTCTTCTTCGTGCTCGCCTTCGGCATGATCGTGCGATGGCGGACGACGCTCCTCGTCGAATACCACCGGCTCCTCCGCCGCGCCGCGCCCGCGTAAGCCGCGATGGCTGCTCACGATCGGCCTGGCGATCTCACCCGGCGCGAGTTCGGAGTGCTGACGGCGGGCGCGCTGATCGGCAGCGCTGCGCATCTGGACGCGCAGGGCGTCGCGCGGACGTTACCTTCCCCATCGACCGGCGGTGCCATCCTCGACATAGCCGAGTGGAGCTATTACTGGTACGGCGTCGAGCGCGTGATGCTGGCGCGCGGCACGTTGATCAACGGGAGCCAGATGTTTGTCGAGCATTGGATCCCGGCTCAGGTGCGGCACTCCTACTCAATCGTCCTGATCCACGGCGGGTACGGCCAGGGTTCCGATTGGCTCAGCACACCTGACGGACGTCGAGGCTGGGCCTCGCTGCTCATCGAGGAAGGCTACAGGGTCTACGTGGTCGATCGCCCGGGCCAGGGCCGCAATCCACATCATCCGTGGGTGCATGGCCTCTACGACGCGCAGGCACCTACATTCTCTCGCGTCGCGCAAACCATCGGACACACGAGTGCGGCTCACACGCAGTGGCCGGGCACCGGCGACGAGAACGATCCGGCAATCGCTCAGGTTGCCGCCGCGATGGGCCAGCCGATGGCCAACAACGAGATCACCCAGAACCTGTGGCGATCTCGCGGCGCGATACTGCTCGACGACATCGGCCCGTCGATTCTGATCACGCACGGCGACGGGGCGACGTTCGCGTACGTCACGGCACAGGCGCGCCCATCGCTCGTGAAGGCCATCGTCACCGTCGAACAGCCGCCGCAGTCGCTGCAAGGTCAACGCCTCGCCGATCTGCGAACGATCCCGATTGCGATCGTCACCGCCGACGCGTCGGCGGGCAACGATCCGAAGGCGGCGGACCTCCTGCGTCAATCCGGTTGGACTGTCGAGTCGATCGCGCTTGCCAGCCACGGTATCCGCGGCAACGGGCCGATGGTGATGATGGAGAAGAACAACCGCGCGGCGCTGCAGCCGGTCCTCGAGTGGATGCGATCGATCGAATCAGGCACCAGCAGCCCGCCTTCGGCTGTTGGTCCCCAGCGCGTGCCGCAAGCCGCGCGCGACGTCGAGATCGCGCGCAACACCGAATCGATGGCGGTGCGTCTTGCCGATCAAGGCGGCTTCTTCGTCGGCATCAAACGCAAGCCGATGCCCTACGGCGCGATCCCGCAGGGTCAGATGTTCGTGCAGTACATGATTCCCGCGGCACAACGGTACCCGTATCCGATCGTCATGGTGCACGGCGGCGGCGGTCAGGGCACGCACATGATGGGCCTCGGTCGTCGTCCGGGCTGGGTCCATTACTTCGTTCAAACGGGCTACGCGGTGTACTGGCTCGATCGTCCCAGCTACGGCCGATCGCCGTACCACCCCGACGCGCTCGGCCCGGGGCATCTTCCAAACGTGCCGCCGTACGAGCCGCTGCTCGAAGCGACCAACGTCTTCAAGACCGGGCAGTGGCCGGGCCCGGGCGGCATGGAAGATCCGTATATCAATCAGTTCATGGCGTGCGAATCAGGCAACACGTCGGACGAAGCGTTTCACAGCGATCTCGTCTGGCCAGGCGGCGTCGAACTGATCGATCGCATCGGCCCGTGCATTCTTCACGGGCATGCGTTCGGAGGCTTCTTCGCATGGGGCGTTGCCGATCGCCGGCCGAATCTCGTGAAAGGCATCGTCTGCATGGAGATCAACGGCAATCCTTTCGAGCGGCAGCTTCGCTGGGGATTGACCGCGAGCCCGATGACCTACGACCCGCCGGTGACCGACGTGAAGCAGTTCAGGCTGGTCGATCGCACGCCGCCGCCAGATTCACCGCGTCCGATCGCGTCCCCCTTCAAGCTGCAGGCGGAGCCGGCGCACAAGTGGAAGAACCTGTCAGGCATTCCAATCGCGTGGCTGACGAGCGAGTTCGGCGCAGGCGGCTCTCCTGTCGCGAACGTCGAGTTCCTCGAGCAAGTCGGTTGCAAGGTCGAGATGCTGCGCCTGCTCGATCACGGGATCACCGGCAACGGGAATCTGATGTTGATGGAGCGGAACAATCACGAGGTCTTTACGGTCCTGCGTGACTGGTTGGACAAGAACGTCGCCCCGCCAAAGCGTACGTAGTGTCCGCATTCCTTGCCCGCTGTAGCCGCGTAGCGCGAAGGCGGGAGGCGGACTCGCCAGGCTCCGTAGGGCAAAGGGCGAAGGTCAAAGGTCAAAAGTCAAAGGTGAGGTCAAAGGTCTGGGTACTAAGTGCCAAGGTGTATCTGGAGGTGCGGGTGTGGGTTCAGGTGTGAATGTGAAGGTCAAATGCTTCGGATGTGATGCGCTGATCGAGTCCGACGGCGCCGACGCCCTCGTCGACGCTTTCGTAGCGCACGCGCAGGAGCGCCACACCTGGTCGTACCCAGAAGAAGCGATTCGGAACTACGCACGCAACTACGCCGATGCGACCGCACGGCTGACGGCGGACACCGAACGACTGCCTGAGATCGCCGACGTCACAGTGCATCCGGTAACCACGGACCGCATCGACGACTGGCTCCGGTTCTTCGATCACGACGGCTTCGCCGGCAACCCCGATTGGGCCTCGTGCTATTGCCTCGAACCCCATGTGCCCGCGACGCCCGAACATCCTGAGCGCCCATGGCGCGAGAGACGGGCGGCCGTAGCCGAGCGGCTTCGGGGAGACACGACCTCCGGGTATCTCGCGTACGTCGAGGGTCGAGCCGTTGGGTGGGTCAATGCCTCGCTGCGCTCCGACTACGGCCTCTTCCGCGATGTCGATCCCGACGGACCCGAGGCGACGTCGGTAATCGGAGTCTCGTGCTTCGTCATCGCCCCGCCGTTCCGACGGCACGGGATCGCGTCGGCACTGCTCGACCGTGTAATCGCGGACGCCTCTGCCCGCGGTGCAGCCTGGATAGAGGCCTACCCTGACAACAAACCGGCAGAGAGCGACGCAGGCCATTTCCGCGGCCCGCGATCCATGTACGACGCACGCGGATTCGAGCCGATCCAGGTGCGCGAACGGGACACAGTGGTGCGCTTATCGGCCAAACGTGCGTAGAGTCCGGCTTTAGCCGCACCTCGCAGGTCCTACCATAAGGACAAAAGGCAAACGTGCCTCAAAGGCCACCCGTACTTTGACTTGACCTTTGACCTTTGACTTTTGACCTACGCGGAGCGCCAGGTGTCGCTCCGCGCCCCTTCAGCCGAAACAACAGGCATCACGATGGCAACGGCGATCGCCGCAATGACGACACGGGACGACGGCTGCGACGTAAACGATAGCCAGAGCAATGTTGACCGTGGTACGGTGACCAAGCATGGCCGCATCTAGTTCTCAACCGGAGGTGCGAACCGTAGAACCGGCAACCACCCGCCCAATGACCGGTCGCCCTACCGCGCCTGTCATCGGGAAGCTCACTGTCATCGCCTCACTACGCCAGCCCAAAGTCGCGGTGATGCTGATGCTGGGCTTCTCGTCGGGCCTTCCGTTCATGCTGTCGGGAAATACGCTTGGCTATTGGCTGCGCGAAGAAGGGACCTCGCTGGAAGCCATCGGCTTCCTGTCGTGGGTAGGGTTGGCGTACTCGCTCAAGTTTCTGTGGGCACCGATCGTCGATCGCCTCGATGCGCCGCTGTTCGGGCGATTCGGCCGGCGCCGCGGATGGATGATCACCACCCAGGTCGTCGTGGCCGTCGGCCTGTTCGCGCTGTCGGCGATTGGACTCACGGCGGGCCTGGCGCCGCTCGGCGCGCTCGCCCTGCTCGTAGCCTTTGCTTCCTCCACCCAGGACATCGTCGTGGACGCGTGGCGCATCGAAGCCGCCACCGACGCCGACGAGTTGGGCCTCCTCTCGGCCGCCTATCAGCTTGGGTACCGGGCCGCGCTGATCGCATCCGAGGCCCTGATCCTCATCGCAGCGAGCCATCTCGGCTGGAACATCTCGTACACCTTCATGGCTGTGTTGATGGGCATCGGACTCTGCGCCAGTCTTGCCGCCATCGAGCCGGCGCGAGCGACCGCGGTCTTCAACGACAAATCGCAGGTTGCACCGCTTTGGAGTGCTCGAGGGTTTTTCGATGCGGTCATCGGCCCGTTTACGGAGTTCTTCCGCGTCTATGGCTGGATGGCACTGCTGATGTTGACGATGATCAGCCTTTACCGGCTGCCCGAGTTCATGATGGGACCGATGGCCAACCCCTTCTACCACGACCTCGGACTGTCGAAGGACGTCGTGGGGACTGTGCGCGCATCGATCGGCCTGGTCGGTTCAATCCTCGGCATCGCGGCCGGCGGCTTCAGCGCATTGCGGTTCGGATACATCAAAACGCTGATTGTCGGTATCGTCCTCCAGAGCGTCGTCGTCGCCGTCTTTGCGATCCTCGCGTACACCGGTCCTGACGTTCGCGTCTTCGGCGCCGTCATGGTGTTCGACAATTTCGGTGTCAGCTTTGCGGCGGTCGCGCTGGTGACCTACATGTCGAGCCTGACCAGTCTCGGCTACACCGCGACGCAGTACGCGCTTCTGAGCTCCGCGTACACGTACGTCGGCAAGATCTCGAAGGGATTCTCCGGTGTCATCGTCGAACACTTCGCGTCCGGACGGACGTTGCTCGAAGGTTATGCCCTGTTCTTCATCGTCGCTGGTTCGCTGGGCATTCCGGCGCTCCTCCTCTGTCTTTTCCTTGCACGTGTCGCACGCCAGCCGGCAGTGGCTGCTCACGTGTAGCGCGGGCACTCGCCTTCGTTGTCGCTGACTCTTGGATCTTTGTGCCCGTTGTGGCACAAAATCTGGGGTGTCCTTCGGGCCGACTTCACGGAGGGAGTCATGAACACAAGCGCACGCGCCACCGTCGCCGCCTGTGTACTCGCAGCCAGCATCCTGGCTGAGATCCTCACGACCGCGCAAAGCCGTCCGGGTGCGGCGCCTTCGTGGACACCGCCACGCACCGCGTGGGGGCATCCCGACATCTCGGGCACTTATACGAACAAGGACGAAGCCAACACGCCGCTCGAGCGGCCCGACGAGTTCAAGGGCCGAAGCGCCGAAGACTTCTCCGCTGCCGATCTCGACAGGCTCACGAAGGAGCGGCAGGCGGTCGCCGCCAAGATCGCGGGCGGCATCGGGGGCGCAGAAACCGGTGCCGGTCCGACCCATTGGTACGAGCATCTGAAGGGCAACAGCAGCCGTGCCTGGCTCATCGTCGACCCGCCTGACGGGAAGCTGCCAGCGATGACGCCGCAGGCGATGAAGCGTGAGGCGGCGTATGCCGCGCTCAACGACGCACGCAACGGAGAGGGCCGCGCCGATTCATGGCTCGATCGCAGCCTCTACGATCGCTGTATCACGCGCGGCCTGCCAGGTTCGATGATGCCGGCCATCTACGGCAACTCCTATCAGATCCTGCAGACGCCCGACTCGATCGCCATCCGCTACGAGATGATTCACGAGACGCGCGTCATCCCGCTCGATGGCCGCCCTCACGTCAGCCTGGGCATCCGCGAGTACCTCGGTGATGCGCGCGGCCGTTGGGACGGCAACACGCTGGTCGTGGAGTCGACCAATTTCACGAGCAAGACCCACATGGGCTACAACAACCGCTACAACAGCGAGAAGTACAAACTCGTGGAACGCTTCACGCCGGTCGCGCCAAACAGGCTTCAGTGGCAGGTCACGGTCGATGATCCCGAGACGTGGACCCGGCCATGGACGTTCACGATGCCGCTGACGAGGGACGACAGTCAGCAGGTGTTCGAATACGGGTGTCACGAAGGGAACCTGGGGCTGGAACACATCCTGTCGGCGGCGCGCGCGGAAGAACGAGCCGGCAGCCGTCATTGAGCCTGTTACACGAAGGGACACCACAATCCAAATGTCCGTGCGTGGCGTCTAACGCCTTCAACGGGAGGTGCGCATGCGGAAACGCCTTGTCATGATCGCGGGTCTGGTTCTCGGTGTCAGTACCCTTTCCATCGAGGCGCAGCAGCAGCTGACGGTGTTTGCCCGAATCCTCGACGGGAAGGGTGCGCCCGTGGCGGCCCTCGAACCGGCCGACGTGAAGATCATGGAAAACAACGTCGAAGCGAAGGTCGTCAAGATCGAGCCGATCAACTGGCCGCTCAAGGTCCAGGTGCTCATCGACAACGGCGTCGGCCTCGGCAACGACAACCTCACCAACATACGCAACGGCGTGAAAGGACTGATTGAAGCGCTGCCCGAGGGCACCGAGCTGACGCTCGTGACCACCGCACCTCAGCCGCGAGTGGTCGTGAAAGCGACGACCGATCGGATGGCGCAGTTGAAGGGCGTCGATCTGCTCACGCCGGACGGTGGCAGCGGCCGTTTCGTCGAATCCCTCAACGAGGCGATGCAACGATTCGAGAAAGACAAGACCGACTTCTTTCCGGTCATCATTACCGCAGGAACCACCAGCGGCGACACGAACAACCTCGAAAACACATACAAGCAGTTGCTGAAGCGGCTCGAGCAGAAGCCGGCGACGGTGCACGTCGCGTTGTTCTCGAAGGGTGCCAACTCCTCTGCCAGCGCAGGCAACGTGCAGACCGAGGTTGGCATCGCCGTCACGAAGTACGTTGGCGGACGGTTCGAGTCGATCAACTCCGGAACTCGCCTGGCCTCGCTGCTCCCGGAGTTCGGGAAGCAGGTCGCCAAGAGTCAGGAGGGCCAGAGCCACCAGTTCCGAATCACGGTGGCGCGCCCGAATGGGGCCTCGGGCAACCCTGGCGGCATCTCGATGGCGACGAAACCGGGCCTGACGGTGGCGTCGCTCACGATGGACGGACGGATACCCTAGGGAGTGCGATGTCTGTTGGTGGGATCCTGAGCTTTCTGTCGGTGCGATTCTGCGTGTCTGTTGGTGCGATCCTGCGTGTCTGTTAGTGCGATCCGGCTGACGACTGTCGGTGCGATGGGGCACGTCTCGATGGGAGGTGCCCCACGAACGTCCTCTACTGCTGACTCAAAAGCGCAATCAGCTTTGTGCTGAGGGCCGGACCGAGCTGCTCGATCCGGGCGATCGTCGTCGCGTTGCGGTAGAACGTCGACACATCGTGGCCGATCCCAATCGCCGCGAGCTGCACCGGCGAGCGCGCTTCGATGCCTTCCACGACCTCCTGCAAGTGCCCTTCGAGGTACTCGTGACCGTTGGCGGCCATCGTCGCTTCGTCCATCGGCGTGCCGTCGGAGACGACGACGAGAAGGCGGCGCACTTCGCTGCGCGCGCGCAGGCGGGCATGCGCCCAGCTCACGGCCTCGCCGTCGATGTTCTCCTTCAACATCTCATCGCGCAGGAAGAGGCCGAGCGCGATCCGCGCGCGTCGCCATGGCACATCGGCGCTCTTGATCACGATGTGTTCGAGCGCGTTGAGCCGGCCCGGACGTTCGGGATGGCCATCCGCGGCCCACTGCCGTGCCGGTTCCCCGCCATCCCAGTCGCGCGTCGTGAACCCGAGCACTTCGCATTTCACACCGCAGCGCTCCAGCACGCGCGCGAAGATCTCGACCGTCAGCGCCGCGATGAGCATCGGGCGTCCGCGCATCGATCCCGAGTGATCGATGAGAAGACTGACAACCGTGCTCGGGAACGGTGATTCGCTCTCCTGCTTGAACGGCCTGGCGCGGCCGCCGCTCGCGACGAACGCAGCCAGACGCGAGGCGTCGACGACCCCCTCGTCGAGATCGAACCGCCACTCACGCGTCTGCCGCGCCATCAGCACGCGCATCAGACGCTTGGCCAGCCGCGCAACGATCGGCTGCAGCGCGCTCAACTCGGAGCCGAGCTTCTGATGCAGGGTCGCCAGCTCGGCACGGCTCGCGAGCGCCGCGGCATTGATCACGCGATCGTACGCAGTCGTGTAGGCCTGATATCCCTCCCTCAGCGCTCCGCCCGATTGCACGCTGGCGCTTCCACCAGGTGTGTTCTCCGATCCGTGCTGGGGCGCGTCTGCCTTCTTCAGTGGAGCCGATGTACCGCCAGGATCACCTCGTTTGGGGAGCGCGCGAACGATCTCGCGCATCCCGAGAGACAGCTGTTGTGCGCCGGCGCTCGCGGTCGTGTCTCGAGGAAGATGCTCGACCGCCTTCCGCGCCCATGACGCCGCCGACGCGGCGAAGCTTTCCTGATTGTCGAGGAGCGCACACAGCCGCTTCAATTCGTCGACGAGCGAAGACGGAAGTGCGCCGCGCACGCGCGCGACGAGTGCGGCCTTCTCGCTCGGTGCCGCCCGACCGCTCAGCATCTCGAACGCGAGCCATCGCGGGCCGTCCTGCTCGGCGCCCGGGTGCGCGATGAGGTTCTTCGCAATCCCGATCAACCACCGCGCGCCGAGCGCGTCGAGGCGCGCCAGTTCGAGGGCGGCGAACAGATCCGACGCAGGCGCGTCCGCTGGCTGATGACGATGATGAATCGCACCGGCATGAAAGCGGCGCCGCACCGCGAGCCGATCGCCGAACGCACGCAGGCTCCCGAGCGTCGCCGCATTGGCACGACCGATCATCGCGTCGGCGTCCTCGGTCCCCGCCAGCGCGCGCGTGCACGCACCCACGGCTTCCACCGTGCGATCCGAAAAGGGACCGGGCATCAGTCAGCGACGGCCAGGAGCCGAACGCTCGTCGGCGAGATCCTCGCCCATGCACCGCTGGTAGTACTCGGCCACCAGCGCGCGTTCGTCCTCATCGCACCGGTTGAGGAATGACAGCCTGAATGCGAGCCCCGCGTCCTTGAAGAGGGTCGTGTTCTCGGCCCAGGTCACCACCGTGCGCGGCGACATCACGGTCGACAGATCGCCGTCGGCGAACCCGCGCCGCGTGAGATTCGCCAGGGCCACCATGGCGCTCGCAGTGGCACGCCCGTCTGCGTTGCGGTATTCGGGACAGCGCGCGAGGACGACGTCGACCTCACGATCGTGCGCCAGGTAGTTCAACGTGACGACAATGTTCCAGCGATCCATCTGACCCTGATTGAGCGGCTGGGTGCCGTGATACAGGCCGCTCGCATCGCCCAATCCGACTGTGTTCGCCGTCGCGAACAGGCGGAACGCGGGATGCGGCTCGATCACACGGCTCTGATCGAGCAGCGTCAGACGTCCCTCGACCTCGAGGACGCGCTGGATCACGAACATCACGTCGGCGCGCCCGGCGTCGTACTCATCGAACACGAGCGCGCATGGCCGCTGCAGCGCCCATGTCAGCATGCCCGGCTGAAACTCGGTGACCTGCTTGCCGTCGCGCACGACGATTGCGTCCTTGCCGATGAGATCCATGCGGCTCACGTGACCGTCGAGATTCACGCGAACACATGGCCAGTTGAGCCGCGAGGCGACCTGCTCGACGTGACTCGATTTGCCGGTCCCGTGCCGGCCTTGCACCATCACACGGCGGTTATGAAGGAATCCCGCGAGCAGCGCCAGCGTCGTATCGCGGTCGAAGACGTAGTCGGGGTCCCGCGGGGGAACGTGCTCGTCCACGTACGAGAAGGCGGGCACCTGAAGGTCGCTGTCGATCTTGAACAGCTCCCGCGCCGAGACGGTGACGTCGGGAAGACCGGGGGAACTTGCAGAGAGCGTCGAAATCGAACCGCTGGACCCTGTGTTCATCTGATGTGTCGATTATCCCAGAACCGGTCCGTTACCGATCCGAGCGCCCTGTAGCCTTGCGCGAGCACCGGCGTGATCAGAAAGAACGCCAGCCGGGATCGAGACACGAGTGGGAGCGATCGCGTGAAAACGAGCCATGTTTGCCCCGGTCAGGACGGCTCGCCCGCGAGCGGGGCAAAGAGATGCTGTCATCCTCGCGAGGCTCAGATGCTCGATCGTCGGTGGCAGCGCCTCGCGAGGATGGTATCGTCAGATCATGACGACAGGACTCCCGATCCGCCGCCTGATTCTCGTCGCCGTTGTTGCGGCGATCGCCCCGGTTCGGGCGCAACAGATCGACCGCGTGGGCAGTGCGTCCAGCGCGCTGAACGACCAGATCGATCGGATCTTCGGCGCTCGCACGTACGAGACGCCGCGCTTCGGGCCGGCCCGCTGGCTGCCCGACGGCACTGCCTACGCCATCGTCGAAGGATCCGAGATCGCGCGTTACGACGCCGCCACCGGCGCGCGCACCGTCCTCGTGCCTGCGTCGAAGCTCGTGCCGAGCGCGACGAAGACGCCGCTCGACATCGACGACTACGCCTGGTCTCCCGACGGGAAGCGCATGCTCATCTTCACCAACACCAGGCGGGTGTGGCGGCAGAACACCCGCGGTGACTACTGGGTGCTCGACACGACAACCGGCGCTCTGAAGCAGATCGGCGGCGACGCCCCCGAAGCGTCGCTGATGTTTGCGAAGTTCTCGCCGACGAGCGACCGGGTCGCCTACGTTCGTGGGAACAACATCTACGTCGAGCAGTTGAACGATGGCCGGCGCGTGCAGTTGACGCACGACGGCTCCGCGACGACGGTCAACGGCACATCTGACTGGGTGTACGAAGAAGAGCTCGATCTTCGCGACGGGTTCCGCTGGAGTCCCGACGGTCGACGCATCGCCTATTGGCAGTTCGACACCACCGGCGTCGGAAGCTATCCGCTCGTCAACAACACCGCGGGACGCTACCCGACGATCACCTCGATTCCGTATCCGAAAGCGGGCACGACGAATTCAGCCGTGCGGATCGGGGTGGTCACCGTCGACGGCGGCGACACGCAGTGGATGCAGGCGCCCGGCGATCCACGCGACAACTACGCCGCGCGAGTCGAGTGGGCCGATCCGGGGACCGTTGCGATCCAACAGCTCAATCGCCTTCAGAACCGGAACGACTACCTGCTCGCCGATGCGAGCCGCGGTTCGGTGACGCGCGCGTTTCGAGACGAGTCCCAGACGTGGGTCGATGTCGTCGACGAGGTCCGCTGGATCAACAACGGAACCTCGTTTCTGTGGGTCAGTGAGCGTGACGGGTGGCGGCACATCTATCGCGTGCCGCGTGGAACCGGCACGAACGGAGGCACGAACGGGAGCGCGCAGCTCATCACCAACTTCCAGGCAGATGTGATCGATGTCACCGGCGTCGATGAAGGGGGCGGATGGGTCTATTTCCTTGCTTCACCCACCAACGCGACACAGCAGTATCTCTATCGGGCGAAGCTCGATGGCACCGGCACGCCCGAGCGCGTCACGCCTGCCGATCAACCCGGCTGGCACACCTACGATCTCGCTCCCGGCGGACGTCTTGCCTTCCATACCTATTCGCGCATCGATCGCCCGCCGGTGACCGACGTCGTCGCGCTGCCGTCGCATCGCTCGCTGCGGACGCTCACCGACACGGCGGCACTCACTGCGAAGCTGGCGCCGGTGCTGAAGATGCCGACGGAGTTCTTCACTGTCGACGTCGGCAACGGGGTGACGCTGGACGGATGGATGATCAAGCCCTCGTCCTTCGACGCTTCGCGCAAGTACCCCGTGATCGCCTTCATCTACGGCGAGGTCGCATCTCAAACCGTCAGGGATCGCTGGAGCTCCGGGCAACAGCTGTTCCATCGCGCCCTTGCCGACGCAGGCTATATCGTCGTCTCGATCGACAACCGTGGTACGCCTGCTCCTAAAGGCGCCGCCTGGCGGCACGTCGTGTACGGATCGGTCGGTGATCTGTCGTCGAAGGAACATGCCTCGGCGATGCGAGCGCTGGCCGCGAAATACTCGTACGTCGACGGCGATCACGTGGGTATCTGGGGCTGGAGTGGCGGCGGGTCGAACACGCTGAATGCGATGTTCAGATTCCCCGACGTGTACAAGGTCGGCGTCGCCGTGGCACCCATGCCCGATCAGCAGCTCTACGACACGATCTACGAGGAACGCTACATGGGCCTGCCCAAGGACAATGCTGAGGGCTATCGGCTCGGCTCACCGATCAACTTCGCGCAGGGACTCAAAGGCAAGCTGCTGATCATCCACGGCACGGGCGACGACAACGTGCACTATCAGGGAACGGAGCGGTTGATCAATCGCCTCATCGAGCTCGGAAAGCCGTTCGACATGATGGCGTATCCGAACCGCTCGCACTCGATCTCGGAAGGGCCTGGCACGACGACGCACCTCTATCACTTGATCGCGCGGTATTTCCTCGATCACCTGCCGCCGGCCAGTTAGTCGCTGATGGTGGGTTCCGCCGCCATCGGCGCCTGGGTTGTGTACCTGGCGTTCTGCATCTTGCTGGTGCGCGGCTACGTTGGCGGAGAGCTGGGCCGGCGCGGATGCGCAATCGCGCTGGTGCTGTGGATCGCTGGCTACGGCGTCTTCAGGCAGCTTCCCTTCTACGCGCCGTTCGCGTCTTACGTCGCTGTTCTCGACATCGCGCTCGTCTTCGTCATCTTCAAAGGGGATGTGCGGCTGACGTGAGCGTGGAAAGTCACGGAGATTGCGGAGACCGGTTTTCGCACGGAGACACGGAGTCGCCCATGAGCGCGGTTCACCACGTTCCATGAAAGTCGGCGAGCGACTTTGAGAGCAGACAACGGGGGAGACGGGGGGAACGGGATGGTCACACGGGGATAACGGTGGCAACCGGGGGCAACGGGAATTGTCGATCTTGATCACGTCGACGTTATGTCCCGTTTCCCCTGTCTTCTCCGTTGTCCCCGTGTTGATGCCTTTCTCGGTTTCCTCCGCAGGCTCCGTTTCCGGTGGCAATGGCGAAGCACATTTTCTGAGCAGTAACGGAGGTCAGACGGAGGCTGACCGCTCTCAGCCTTACAACGTTCGGGCGGGGGTGCCGGCCCTTCGGCCGGCCACATGGGGCGAGAGCCGCCCACGAAAACAAGCGCGATGAGTACTGGTGTCCGCGTTTGTTTTCGTGGGCGGCTCTCACCCCATCGCGCGCGTAGCGCGCGACCCGCCCGAACGCAGTACGTTTCGCAAGTGGACGGCCTCCGTCCGACCTCCGTGTCTCCGTGCCTCCGTGCGAAACCGTTTTCTCCCAAAAACTCCGTTGCTTATCCGCCAGCGATCGCACCCACGACCATGAACGGATCCTTCCCACGTGCGACTGACTCGGGCAGTGGCGTATCTGGTGAGTCGTGGGAGAGATCCTGCTCACAAGCGAAGAAGCGCAGGAACGGCCGCCGCTGCAATGTGACGTGATCGCGGATCGTGCCGCGCAGCACGGGGTAACTCGCTTCGAGCGCGTCGAGCACTGCGCGCTGCGTCACTTCGCCCGACACGTCCACCTGCACTTCGGCGCCGACGCGCGCGAGGTTGCGCAGGTGATACGGAAGCTCCACCCGGATCATGAAAGCGTCTGCACCTCAACGGACAACACGGCGGGCAGATCGCGCACGATCGGTGCCCAGGTGTCGCCCGCATCGCTCGACGCGTAGACCTGTCCTCCGGTCGTGCCGAAGTAGATGCCGCACTGATCGAGCTTGTCCACGGCCATCGCCTCGCGCAGCACGTTCACGTAGCAGTCGCGCTGCGGCAGGCCGTTCGTCAGCGCCTCCCACTCGTTGCCGCCCGACCGGCTGCGATACACCTGCAGCTTTCCATCGAGCGGGAAATGCTCCGAGTCGCTCTTGATCGGGACGACGTAGACGGTGTTGGGCTCGTGCGCGTGCACGTCGATCGGAAACCCGAAGTCGGTCGGCAGGTTGCCGCTGACTTCCTGCCACGACTCGCCGCAATCGTCGGTGCGCATCACGTCCCAGTGCTTCTGCATGAAGAGGACGTTGGGCCGCGACGGATGCATCGCGATCCGGTGGACGCAGTGCCCGACTTCCGCGGTGGGGTCGGGGATGTACTGCGATCGCAGCCCCTGATTGATCGGCTTCCAGGTGGTGCCGGCATCGTCAGTACGGAATGCGCCGGCCGCCGAGATGGCGATGTACATGCGCCCCGGGTTCCTGGAATCGAGCAGGATCGTGTGAAGCCCCAGGCCGCCCGCCCCCGGTGACCACTTCGGCCCGGATCCGTGACCGCGCAGGCCCGCCATCTCGTGCCACGACTTGCCGCCGTCCGTCGTACGGAACAAGGCGGCGTCCTCGACGCCCGCGTACACGGTGTCGGGATCGCTCAGCGAGGGTTCGACGTGCCACACCCGCTTGAACTCCCACGGATGCGGTGTGCCGTCGTACCACTGATGCGTGCCCGGCACGCCGTCGTAGGCGAACTTGTTGTCCACCGCGTCCCACGTCTTGCCCCCATCGTTCGAGCGCTGGATGAGCTGTCCGAACCACCCACTACTCTGCGACGCATAGAGACGATTCGGGTCGGCCGGCGATCCCTTGAGGTGATACATCTCCCAACCGGCGAAAAACGGACCGTTGACTTCCCATTTCTGCCGCTTGCCATCCGAGTTGAGGACAAATGCGCCCTTCTTGGTACCCACGAGTACGCGTACGCTGCTCATCCGACTTCGCCTCCGGCTACGGCGAGACCGCTTCGCGGTCCGCCCTTTACTGTATTGTCGATCCAGGCCCCTCGAGATCGACACACCGACAAAACAATTCATCGTGACCGACCGCGTGTCGATTCCGCCTCACCTCGTCCGACGTGCATGTAGAGGCTGACGGAAGGAGGCAACGATGGACGACATCCTTGTGACACAGGCGTTTAAGACGATTCCGGGCACGAGGAAACATTCGTGGGGCGGCATTGTCCTGACAGTGCTGGTGACCGCCTTCCTGATCTTCGACGCTGTCATCAAGCTGATCGTCATCGGCCCGGTCGTCACTGCATTCGGCGAGCTCGGCTACCCGATCTCGCTTGCGCCCGTGATCGGCACGCTCGCGCTTGCCTGTCTGGCCCTCTATCTGCTCCCGCGCACGTCGTTCCTCGGGGCGATCCTCCTGACGGGTTACCTGGGCGGTGCTGTCGCGAGTCACGTCAGGATCGGGAGCCCGCTGCTCACACACAAGCTGTTCCCGATCTACATCGCGCTCATGGTGTGGGGTGGTCTCTTCCTCAGGGATCCACGTCTGCGCGATCTCGTTCTGAAAGGTCCGAGCCGCTCGTCGAGCTCACACCGCGCGTGATAGATTCGCTGGCGGAGCGATATGCCTGCCCGCCCGGTTGTGCTCGCCGTGCTCATCGCTGGTGGGACGACGCTCATGGCCTCGGCTCAGGCGCCGAAGCTCAACGACGTCAGGTCACGCCTGAGCACCTATCTCGACGGGTACGGACGACACTTGTCGGCTGTAGTTGCCGAGGAGCTCTACCGGCAGTCCGTCGGCATCAGGGCTACGGATGCTCCGGTCGTCGGCGACACCTCTAAATGGGTGCCGACGCTCGGGTCTCGAGATCGCGTGCTCCGATCCGATTACGCGCTCGTGCGGGGGGCAGACAACGACGCCTGGGTCGGCTATCGAGACACGTTCGAGGTCGACGGCAAGCCGGTCCGCGATCGCGCGGATCGGCTGCAACAACTCCTGACGGCGGGCACGACAGCCGACGCGGCTCGCATCGCGCAAGAGAGCTCCCGCTTCAACCTTGCAAACACCCTCATCACGCGCAACATCAACGTGCCGACCTTGGTTCTCGAGATGCTCCACCCACGGAACCAGTCGCGATTCTCGTTGAACAAATCCGGCGAGGAGACGATCGGCGGCACGCGCACATGGCGACTCGAATTCAAAGAACGTGAGCGCCCGACGTTCATCCGGAACACAAATGGTCGCGACCGCCCGTCACGCGGTTACATCTGGGCCGATCCCGACACGGGTGAAGTCCGGAAGACCAGGCTCGCATGGGACGATCTTCCGAAAGGGACGATCGAAGTCACGTACGGGCACGTCCCGAATATCGATGCCCTCGTGCCGCTCACGATGTCCGAGCGCTACGACGAGGGCATGACGACGCTCCTCGGCGATGCGTCGTACAGGAATTACCGTCAGTTTCAGACCGGCGCCCGTTTAATTACCCGCTAACAGCCCGCTGATTACCCGTTGAAACCTCGCGCCCGTGATTGCCTGAACTCCTGAACTACTGTTGTGGAACCACCACCGTAAACCCTACGAAATCCAGCTGTCCGGTTGAATTCGCCCCGGTCAGACAGGTCTGCGCTTCGATCACCGGGAACCCGCCGAGCAGCAGGCTGCCGGTGAACTGATCGTAGAGGCCCGCCGGCTGGAGCGACTTGGCGGTGGCGTGCATCGGGACTTCGATGATGTGCGTCGACCCATCGGGGAGTTTGTATTTCATCGCCACGCTTCCGTCTCCACCTGGCGGCACGTTGAACGATCCGGCGACGGTTGTCAGCAAGACGACGCTGCCGGGATCGGCGGCGAACGAGACCTCGCACTTCTGGACACCGCCGGCATTGACGACGACATCACTCGTGGCGAACGGAGTACCGGGCCACCACTGCGGCGGCTGGGCGGAGCGGCCAGTGCCCTGAGCGATCGCCGCGCTGCTCCCCATGATCAGAATCACGCCAGCCAGGCACGCCACGCCGACCGACGTGCCTGCGTAATGTCGCCGTCCGCGCATAGCATCCTCTCTCTGACGTGACGATTCAGCGTCAATCTGGCCCCCTGAACTGTCCCTGTTCGAAGTGTTGCCACAGCCTAGCCTCATGACTTGCCATTTGCACACGAAAAAATGTCGATCCCTTCGCGGCGATCGACATCGTCGTTGACACGACGCGGTGAGGCTCGCACAATGCGTGCGCTCCACTTCCTTCACCGCTCACGGTTTCTGCGAATCGTCAACGTTATGAGCAAACTCAAGCTCTACCGTTTGGTACTGTTCGTCAGCATCGCGTTGAACCTGATTGTCGGCGTGATCATCTTCGTGTCGCCCGACACCTTCACGAACTTCGCCGGACAACCGATGGCGACGCCGTCGACGTGGCCTCGCCACTGGGGCATGCAGCTCTGGGCGATCAACTTCCTCTACTTCCCCGGATACAAGGATCCGGTCGCGCACCGCTGGCCCAATTGGTGCGGCATCGTCATCCGTCTCGTATTCGCGGCGTTTTTCTTCACGCAGGGCGACGGCTTCAACGTGATGGGGCTTTACGATGGAACGTCTGGCGTGCTGCTGCTCCTGACGTATCTCCCGCTGATTCGCGAGAGCGTTCCAGGCCGGGTCGTCGCGACGTAGCCTTTCCTATGGGGTAGGATGCGCGGATGCATCGAGGTCGAGCATCCGCCATCCCTCTCTCTATCGTCGTTGCGCTATCTGCGTCGCTGTCGGCGCAGTGGCGCGCCTATCCCGATCGAGACCTCCCGAGGAAAGCCGATGGCTCGGTCAATCTCGAGGCGCCCGCTCCACGAACCGCTGATGGCAAGATCGACTTCTCAGGCATCTGGCAGAACGCCTGGTTCGTCAACGGACGCGTCGCGTCCCTTCCGGTCTCGCCTCCCGGAGAGCCTCCGGCCGCAACCTTCGCCGACGTCTTCGCGAATTTCAAAGGCGAGCTGCCGCTGCAGCCGTGGGCCGCGCAGCTGAAAGCCGCACGCAAAGAACAAAACAGCAAGGACAATCCCGATGCGCACTGTCTGCCCATGGGGCTGATGCAGTTCCACATGCATCCGCAGCCTCGCAAAGTGCTCCAGACGCGCGACGTCATCGTCACGCTGTACGAAGGCAACAGCGGCGTGCGACAGATCTTCATCGACGGGCGGCCGCTCCCTGACGAGGACGCGGTGCCATGGTGGTATGGCTACTCGACCGGGCACTGGGACGGCGACACGCTCGTGGTCGAGACAACCAGATTCAGAGACGGTGGCTGGCTCGATATCTACGGCAGTCCGCTGACCGACCAGGCGAAGATGATCGAGCGCTGGACGCGGCCCAACTTCGGTTCGATTCAGATCGACATCACCATCGACGATCCGAAGGCATATACGAAGCCGTTCTCCGTCCGCGTGCACCATCGCATCGCATTGGACGGCTCCAAACTGGACGCGGAGCTGATCGAGTTCATCTGCGACGAAAACAACAAGGCGCCGCAACTGATGGTCGGAAAGTAACCGTACGTGGGGTCCGCCTTCAGGCGGACCTATTCGGCCCGCAATCCCTCCACTGGATCAACGCGCAACGCTTTCAGCGCCGGTGGCACACATGCCGCCAGCGCGACGACGATCAGCAGCGCGCCTGCGGCTGCCAGCGAGCCCGGATCGTGCGGCGACATCTCGAACAGGACGCGCGTCAGCGCCGCCTCGGAGAGACGCACGATCGCAAGTCCAACGACGAGCCCGATCGCCACGAGCACGAGGCTCTGGCGGACAACGGCGGCGCCGACGCCGACCGGCCGCGCGCCGAGCGTCAGGCGTATCGCGAGCTCGCGCGTCCGCTGCGCCACCGACCAGGAGAACAGACCGTAGATGCCGAGCGCCGCGAGCAATGCCGCGGCCGCGCCGAAGAAGATCAGCAGCGTCATCAACAGACGCGGCTCGGCCGAACGAGTCGCCATGCGATCGCCCCACGTCTGCACGATCCCGATGGGCACCGTAGGCGCCGTTGTCGCGAGCGCGGCACGCAGCGCCGCGATGGCACTCGATCGCGAGCTCGCACGAATCGTGTAGAGCAGCTCGCCGGCCGGAAACTGCTGCGAGCTGAAATACACGGTCGGCTCGATGGGCTGACCGAGCGGTGTGTTGCGAATGTCCTTCACCACGCCGACCACCTCGAACCCGCGTGGCAGCGGGGCTTGATTCGGGGCTCCCGGTGCCATCAAGTTGAAGACCGATGGACCGATGTATCGGACCGTCGCGACAACCACGCGCCCCAGCGCGGGACGACCGGCGAGGTATCGCGTCGCGAACGTCTCGTTCACGACGGCAATGGGAGGAGCATCGGCAGTATCGAACGTCGAGAACGACCGGCCAACGGCCATCGGCGCGTGCATCGTTTCAAAGTAGCCGTCCGAGACCATCTGATACTGGGCGATCCGCCGATCGTCGGCGCGCACCGGCGCATCGTCGCCTTCCACTTCAAACGGCAAACGCCATCCCAGATCGACCGGCAAGTGGCTCGTCGCACCGGCGGAGAGCACGCCCGCATGCTGCCGGACGTCCTGCAGGATCAGCTCGTGCGAGTCGGCGATCTTGCGCCAGGCCTGCGGCGGGACTTGGCCCCTCGCGTCGGTCGACAACACCTGCACGCTGGTCGTGACGACGTCGTCTCCCTCGACGCCGATGGGCGTCGACACCATGTTGATGACCGTTCGAATGAGCAGCGCCGAGCTCACGAGCAGCGCACAGGCCAGCGCGACCTGACCGGCGACGATGACCGAGTACGCGCGGCGCGGACCGCGGGTGCTGCCGCGCTCACCCGATCGAAGGCCGGCCGCTGCCGTTCGCCGCACCAGCACCAGGGCAGGCACGAGGCCGAAGATCACGGTAGTGATCGCGGCGATGGCAATTGCAACGCCCATCGCCGGCAGATCGACGTGCGCTTCGTCGAGTCGAGGGATCCGCGCCGGCGCGACGCTGACGAGGGCGGGCAGCGCGACGTACGACATCAACACGCCGAGTGCGGCACCAGCCGACGACAACACCAGGCTCTCGGCCAGCAGCTGGGCCACGAGCTGGCGAGGCGATGCGCCCATGGCAATCCGCACCGCGATCTCGCGCTCGCGTGACAACGCGCGCGTGAGCAGGAGCGACGCCACGTTCAGACAGCCGATGACGAGCACCAGCGCGACGGCTCCGACCAACACGAAGAGCGCCGGGCGATAGTAGCCAAGCTGTTCGTCGAGCAGCGGCACGAGCATGACCGACCAGTCGCGGTTGGTCTGCGCGAACTCGCGAGCGAGACGACCGGCGAGCGTGTTGGCTGCGGCGGTCGCCTGCTCGAGCGTCGTGCCCTTCTTCAGGCGCACCACCGCCTCCATGAAGTGCGCAGCGCGGGAGTGAAAGTGCAGGTCCCAATTCAGCCGCTCCCATACGTCGACGTCGTCGGGGTAGTGGAATCCCGGCGGCATCACACCGGAGACGACGTGCGGCCGGCCGTTGAACTGGAGGATCTTTCCGACAACTGCGCGATCGGCGCCGTAACGTGTCCGCCACAGTCGATCGCTGATGACGACCATCGGGTCCTGGAACACGAAGAACGGCCCACCCACCGGGAAACCTTCGCCGAGTTGTGGCCTCACGCCGAGGACGTCGAAGAGGTTTCCGCTGACCTCGATCGCATTCACGCGCATCGGGTCGAGTCCTGGATCGACGAGATTGAAGCTCGGCCTCCACCACGCCGCCGCGCTCTCGAACTCCCCGAGCTCGCGATAGTCCATGAAATTCACCGGAGAGAGCGTCTGGTGATCGAGTTTCCGACGAGCGTTCACGTCCCACAGGGTCACCAGCCGCTCGGGATCTCTATATGGCAGCGGCCGCAGGAGCACCGAATCGATCACCGTGAAGACCGTCGTGCTCGCGCCGACGCCAAGGGCGAGCACGAGCACGGTGATCGCTGCGAAACCAGGATGCAGGCGCAGTTGACGCACCGCCAGCCGTAACGCCGCCGACAGGTTGAGGCTGGTGCCGCCCGACGCGTGCGCGACTGCCTCGGCTTCCGCCAGTGCCTGCCCTGAGGGCGTTGCCACCCGCGCGCGCCGAAGCACCTCCATCGTCGATTCCTCGAGCGCTGTGCGTGCGCGGGCGCGCGCCTCGGACTCGGTGCACCCGTCGCGCATCGCGCCGGTGTAGATGTCTTCGA
Source organism: Vicinamibacterales bacterium (assembly GCA_036407095.1). Classification (GTDB taxonomy): domain Bacteria; phylum Acidobacteriota; class Vicinamibacteria; order Vicinamibacterales; family UBA2999; genus Gp6-AA40. Next base: position 71,032 of record DASWZV010000168.1, read on the forward strand.
GGTGCTCGGCAATCTCCTCGACGGTGGCATCGGTGAGATCGACGTCGGCGCGCGATGCGTGCGTGCGGATGTCGGCCTGCCAATCGAATTTGCGTGTCATGGTCGCCTCATGCCGGGCGGAGTCCCGCGATCTCGGTCAACGCCGCAATGAAGCGGCTCCAGTCGTCGCGCTGGGCCGCGAGCGCCTTGCGCCCTTTGTCGGTAATGCGATAGCAGCGCCGCCGGCGTTGGCCGGCGCGCTCGATCCAGCGGCCGCGCACGAGGTCACGCTCCTCGAGCCGGTAGAGCGTCGCGTAGAGCGAGGCCAATGTGAACCGGAGCGTCCCGTCGGATCCCCGCTCGATCCGGCCGGCGATTTCATAGCCGTGCAGCGGCTCGTCCTCGACGAGCGCCAGGATCAGCAGGTCGGCACTCCCTTTCTTGGCCGCGTCGATGGCACTGGGATCGAGGCGTGTCGTCGTCATATATAGCTATCCATCATATAGGATCCCTGCTGTTCCACTGGGCTGAATCCTTTGACGGCGGCGGGCCCGCGAGGGTTGGCGTACGGATGTAGTGTCCGACTTCAGCCGGACTGAGGCGATACAGTGCCGGACACAACATGAGAGGACTCACAGCAACTGTCAGCGACAGATGCACCAGTCAGGTTGATGCATCCTGGAGCGCGGCGTGGAGCGAGCCGCGCAGGAATGCCGCCAACCGCATCGCAGGCGCTGCGAGCCGCGGGTGAGGAGCAACAGCGTCAGCCCCTTGCGACGACGGAGCGGCGAGAGACCGTGAGGCAGTCGCCGAGATGCGGTTGGCCGGCGAGCGGATCGCCGTGCGGAAGGATGCGTCAGCCTGGCTGGCGCATGCAGCGACGCTGACGTCTGCACGAGTCCAGCGAAAGTCCGGCTCGATCGCCTGAAGGTGATCGAAGATGTGTCGAGCGAAGCAATCCGCCTGAAGCGGACCCTTCATCTACACGGGCGCCGCGCTCATGGCGGTGCGAACCGCGGACGCCGAGTCCGCAATCGCCGTGCGTCCCGCATCGACGATACCGGCAAGGTTGAAGAAGGGATGAATCATCCCTTCGTAGCGTTTGGCCTGCACCGGCACTCCCGCATCCTGAAGCTTTCGTGCGTACGCCTCACCCTGATCGCGTAGTGGATCACACTCCGCCGTGATCACCATCGCGGGCGGCAAGCCGCCAAGATCCGTCGCCCGCAACGGCGAGGCATACGGCGTACGGCGATCCGCGATATTCGGCACGTACGATTCGGTAAACCAGTCCATGGTCGGAATGGTCAGAAAGTTCCCGTCGAACTCGCGAATCGACGGGCTGTGATCCTCGAAGTCGGTCGCGGGGTAGATGAGCAGCTGGAAGCGAAGCGAAGGACCACCACGATCGCGGGCCATCATCGCCACGACCGCTGCCAGATTCCCGCCTGCACTGTCCCCACTGACGGCGATCCGATTCGCATCGATGCCGAACTCGCCAGCATGTTCCGCGACGTAGCGGGTCACAGCGTAGCAGTCCTCGGGCGCGGCCGGAAACGGATGCTCCGGTGCCAGGCGGTAGTCGACCGCAATGACGGCACAGCCTGACTGGTTTGCCAGGTTGCGGCATGGCCGATCGTGCGATTCGAGATCGCAGATCACGAAGCCGCCGCCGTGGAAGAACATCAGCACCGGCAGATTGTCGGCATCGCTCGGTCGATAGATGCGTATGGGAATGGGCTGCGCCGGACCATCAATTGTACGATTCTCGACGTGGGCCACGGGCTCCTCCGGACCACAGAGCTCGATCATCATGCGTGGCACCTTGCGCGCTTCAGAGAGCGGGAGCTCGTGGAGCGGCGGACCGCCGCCCGCGGCGAGCATGTCGAGAAAAGCCTTGCATTGCTGGTCCAACGGCATAGTGTCCTCCGAGTGGCCCCAGGGCCCAGGGCCCAGGCCTCAGCGCTGGGCCAGGCCTGAGGCCTGAGGCAGCACTGAGGCCCGAGGCCTGAGCCCTGAGGCCTTCTGATGGTCAGAAGTTCAGCGTCACGTGGAATCGCGCGAGCCGCGGTGCCACGATCGAGGTCGGGTTCAACCAATCGGCACCGTTGCCCTGGTATTGATACGTCTGCTGGTATGCCGTCGCGAAGTTCGTGTTGAACAGGTTGTAGAGATCGACGCCGACATCCGCGCGACGCCCGCCGAACCGTACGATCTTCGCGAATCGCATATCGACCAGATTCATCCGTTCGAGCGTGTACAGCTGTCCCGGAAGGAGCAGGTTCACCGTCGTCGTGCCTGTCGCCAGCGCGTTTGCCGGCAGACGTCCCAGCGACTGTTGAATCACGGTGTTCGGCACGACGTAGTTCGCCGCGAGCGAGGCGCCGTTGGTGGCCACGCCGCCGCCCGGTGCGGTCACGAGTGACCGGATGCTCGAGCTCACGAGTACGTCGATCTTCGGGATCGTGTACGACGCGAGACCTCGGAACGACGTCGCCAGCTTCTCCGTCACGTGGCAGGAGTCGACTCTCGCCGTGAGGAGCAGCTCGGGAAGCGCCTTCGTGATCTCGCAGTTGTCACGCACGCCGCGTCCGGTGCTCGTGCCGCCCTGCAACGTGACGCCGTTGGTGAGCCGGGCGGTCGCCGTGAAATCCACGCCCTGCCAGTACGAGGTGCGCGCCTTGCCGTAGTCGGTCTCCGCGGTCATGTAGTTCTGCGAGCCGCGCGCGTTGGCCGCGGCCGTGATCGCCACGTATTGCGCGGTACTGCCGGCGCCGGGCAGGTTGTCGTGCTGCGGGATCGTGATGCCGTAGACCTCGTAGTCGGCCGCCGTGGTGAGGGTGTTGTCGGTGACGAAGAAGTTGCCCCACCACCGGCGGTTGTATCCGGCCTCGATCGAGACGCGCGGTACGAGCTCGTGCTGCACCGACGCACCGAACTGCCAGTCGTACGGACGCACGCCCCAGCCACCCAGAATGTCAGGATTCACTGTCGTCGTATTCGGGTTGGCGTTGCCGAAGTTCAGGTTGTTGCCTCCGAGCGCGGCGCACAGATCGCCACCAGTCGCGAGATTGTCCTGGAGAGCGGGATTCAGCAGGTCGCAGTCGACGACGAAGTTGTGGTTGCCATCGGTCCACCCGCGGGGCGTGGCCGGAACGCCGATCCGTGTGACGATGCGCGCGGCCGGGCTGTTCGCGGTGTAGATGACGTCGGCCGTTGCGGCCTGCACGTATTTCCCGAGGTTCACCTTGAGCGCCGTCTTGCCGGTGCCAAACAGATCGTAGGCGGCCCCGAGTCGTGGCGTGATGTCGTTGTAGCCGGAGACGCTGACGGTCTTGCCGAACGTGTAGGTCTGTTTGTTGAAGCGCGAGGTCTGCGTGGTGCCGTTGCCGTCAGCGGGCGACCAGCTCGAGGCGCGATCGTAGCGAACCGCAGCCTGCACCGACAGCCGTCCCCTCGTCCACTGATCCTGCGCGTATAGCCCCAGGGTCTGGGTACGATCATGTTGATCCCATCGAGGGGCGAGATAGTACGAGACCGCGCTCGGACACAGGTTCCTGCCGTTCGAAACCGTACAGGACGATGCGGTCGCCGGCGAGGCGGCAAGGTTGGCGTTGAACGTGTACCGCATCTGCGTCGTGTTGGCCACGCGGCCCGCGTGCGAGATGAAGTAGTTGCCCTGATACCCCGCTTTGAAGTTGTGCGCGCCGGTCACGTATGACATCGCCGCGCGCCACGTATATGGCGTCGCTTCGTTGTCGTTGTAAGCGAAGTCGAGCGGGTCGAAGATCCCGCGATACGTGAGGTTGGTGCGCCCGTAGACGTTGGACTGCTCCGTCACCGGGATGAAATCGACGAGGCCATCGGGCGGCGCCTGACCGAAGCGAGCGAAGCCGTAATGGAATCGGGAGAAGCCCGCCTCGAGCAGTGTGCGGCTGCTGATCGGTGAGGTCCACGTGAGCTGCGTGACGTTGTAGGGGAAGTTGTGATACCCCGGCCACGATTCGGGTGCGCCGGTGTCGGCACCGAACGAACGCCCTTGTCCGACCCAGCCAGCTCCCGCCGTTCGACATCCGTCGCCACCGGGTGTCAACGTCGAGCCCGAACAGCGCTTCTGATACTCCTCATAGAACGTCACACGGTTCTTCTGTGTGGCCTGCCCGGTCAGACGGATCGAGTAGATTTTCCGGCCGTCGACGTTGCGAGCTTCGAGAGTCTTCGCGTCGACGGGCGCGTAGTCCCAATGAGTCGGATCGCCGGCGTATTGATTGGCCGAGATGCCATCGACGACGTTGGCAGTCGCCCACTGACGCAGCTGGCCGTAAAACCACAGTTGATCCTTCTTGATCGGTCCGCCGATGCTGCCGCTCGCGTCCCAGTTGCTGCGAAGCGTTGGCGGCTGCGCGATGCCGATGCTGCGCAGGTGATCATCGAGATTGTTGGACGTCGCCCAATCGCCCGCGCCGCTGTAGAACGCCGAGCCATTGAAGCGATTACCACCCGACTTCGGGACCATGTTGATCGCGGGCCCACCGTTCTCGGCTTCGCCGAGTCCGCCCGAGATCAACACCTGGATTTCCTCCTGGTTGGCGACGTCGTAGGTGAACGTCGATGTGCCGCCGCCACCGAATGGCGCAGCCAGCGTCAGCCCGTTCGTCATCACCCGCCCTTCGGTACTGTCGCCGCCGTGCGCGGTGAAGAACATCATGTCAGGCGTGATCGGTGCGCTCGCGGCACCGGCTCCGGCCACGCCTCCGATCGCCAACGCCGGAACGGTGGCCAGCAACGATCCGTACCCGCGCGTCACCGGCAACGTGTTGATCGTGTCGGACTTGATGACCGTCTCGCGCCGCGTCGACTGCGTATCGACGATCGGCGATTCACCGGTGACGGTGATCGTTTCCTGCAAGGCGCCGACGCGGAGATCGGCGTTGACCGGCAGCACCCCTGATCCCGAGACGACGAGTCCCTCACGTTTGACCGTGCTGAAACCGTTCAGTGAGAACGTGACGGCGTACATGCCGGGCGGCAGATCGGTGATGCGATACTGCCCGGTGCCATCGGTCACGACGCTCCTCGTCTTCTCGATGAGGGCCGGACTCGAAGCTTCGACGGTCACGCCGGGAAGGACCGCCGCTGATGCGTCTTTGACGACGCCTGCAATGCTTGCCTGAGCGAACACGATCCTGGGCAGGAACAGGATGACTGCAACACCCGCTACGACAGTCATGACTCGTTGCATTCCAACCTCCGTTGGATCCGGGGCCGAACCTGACATCGGCGCCGGGTTACTGGTACGACTCGCACGCCCGCACGCGAAGGATACACTTCCCGCCGCAGGCTGCGGCGGGGGAAGCTCAACTGACGGATCGGCCGTTTTCTTGTGGGACCGCCGCTGGACGCTCGGGGGCCAACGGACCTGGCGCGGATTCAGTTTTCTGAATTTCGTCCAATTGTCTGTAGTGACAAGTCGTTCGTGTACGCGTTGCCCACTCGCAGACTGATCCTCGTCCCTTCGCATGGACCGCTCGTCACTCGTCCCAACGGCACGTTTCTCTCCTATCAAGCGCATTCGGATCAGCTCGCGTTCATATCGACCGAGCTGCGCGTTTCTTTCACAAAGGACGCAGTGGATTCAACCCGGCGTGTGCTCACGACGAGCGAGGAGAGTGGACGATGGCGAGGCGCATCACCCCGTGGCTAGTGGGGATCGTCTGCACGATGGCGATCACGGTTGGAGCGCAGGAGCGCTTCGGCAGCGTGACCGGCACCGTGACTGATAGCAGCAAGGCGGCCGTCCCTGGCGCGACCGTCACAGTAACCAACAAGGTGACCAACGCGCAGCAGGTCGTCGTGACCGGCGCCGACGGCACTTATCGCGTTCCCGATCTCGATCCCGGACGCTACTCCGTCACGATCGAGCTTCAGGGATTTCAGAAGGTCGTGATCGACGATGTGATCGTCCTGCTCGGCAAGATGGTCGGGGCCGACGCGCAGCTGCAGGTCGGAACCCTGTCGGAAGCCCTCGTCGTCACCGGTGATGCCACCAGACAGCTCGACCTCGCCAGCGTGACGCTCCAGCACAACGTGACCTCTGAAGAGATCGACCGCATCCCCAAAGGCCGGAGCTTTCAGAGCATCGCGTTGTCAGCACCCGGCGTGAACGCCGGCGATATCGAAGGCGGGTTCCAGGTCAACGGCGCCAGCAGCGCCGAGAACGTGTTCACGATCGACGGCGTCGCGACCAACAGCTTGATCTACGGCAGCTCGCGCCAGAACACGGTGTTCGAGTACCTCCAGGAAGTGCAGGTGAAGACCGGCGGCATCGACGCGGAATATGGCGGCGCGCTCGGCGGTGTCATCAGCGCCGTGACCAAGTCGGGCGGCAACAGCTTCCACGGGGAGACCCATTACTACTACATCGGCAGCGGGCTCAGCGCCGGTCCCGTGAAGCGTCTCATCCTCGATCCCAACGACCTGGCGACAGTCGGGTACTTCCAGGATGAGAAGCAGACGAACAACCAGAGCGAGTTCGGCGGATCGCTCGGCGGACCGATCGTCCACAACAAACTGTTCTTCTTCGGATCGATCTCACCGCGCGTCGTTCGGCGGACGAACGACTATCTGTTCTCGGCCGGCACCCAGCCGGGCACCATCGATCAGGATCAGACGGCGTGGCAGGGTTTCGGCAAGCTGTCGTACCAGGGCGGGCTCCTGCACGCCAACATGAGCGCGCTCATGACGCCGACCCGCTCGACCGGCCGGCTGCCTGCCTACGACGGAACCGGCACGAACTTCATCGTCGCCTCATCGGCCGCCAACGACGCCAACCGGGCGCGAGGCTTCGACGCCGATCAGAACAACATCGGCGGCAACGTCGATATGACTGTGCGTCAGAACGGACTCCTGAGCGTGCGCGGCGGCTACTTCTACGACAACTACAAGGACACCGGCGTGCCGCTCACCACGAGCTACACGTATCAGACGCCGAGCTTCAACGTGCCCGGCGTGCCGCCAAACCTTCAGGGGCCGACCAATACGGCGAACACCGCGCGGGTTCAAATCACCAACTTCGACAAGACCACGCAGGGATTCGTGCAGCTCGATTACAGCCACTCGTTCAGAGCGGCCGGCGCCCATCAGATCAAGGGCGGGTGGGGCGTGCGCCGATCGGTGAACGACGTAGACGTGTCGTATCCCGGCGGGTATGTCTGGATCTACTGGGGCCAGGCGTTCCGCAGCAGCGTTACGGGACAGACGGGAACGGGGACCTACGGCTACTACCAGGTGAACGACATCGCCACGCGCGGCGCGGTGAACGCGAACATCCAGAACCTCTACGCGCAGGACACGTGGGTGGTGGGTTCACGCCTCACGCTCAATCTCGGGCTTCGCACGGAAAACGAGAAGATCCCGACGTTCCGGCCCGACATCGCGCAGTACGCGTTCCAGTTTGGATTCGCCGACAAGCTGGCACCGCGGCTGGGTGCGAGCTACGACGTCCGCGGTGACGGCAAGGTCAAGGCGTTCGCGAGCTGGGGTCGTTACTACGACTGGACGAGATACGAGATCGCGCGCGGCTCGTTCGGCGGTGATCTCTGGCATCAGTACTACCGCGCACTCGACACGCTCGATATCGGCAGCCTCAATTTGAACAACATGCCGGGCGCCGATCTGTGGGGCAGTGCGACCGGGTTCAGGGATCTCCGCGCGACCTACATCCAGAACACCGACCCCAACATCAAGCCGATGTATCAGGACAGCTTCAACACCGGCGTCGACTATCAGATGCGCGGCAACATGGCACTCGGCGTTCACTACATCCACAACAACCTCGGTCGCACCATCGAGGACCTGGGCGCGCTCGTGAACGGCGACAGCATCTACGTCATCGGCAACCCGGGTGAAGGCGCCAACACGATCACGCCGACGTCATATCCAGCGACGGCCCCCTTCCCGACGCCGAAGCCGAAGCGGCAGTTCGACGCGCTCGAGTTGACGCTCGAACGGCGCTTCTCGAAGAACTGGTTCGGCAGCGCGAACTACACGTTGAGCCGTCTCTATGGCAACTATGCGGGCACCGCGAACTCCGACGAAATCCTTACTCCGACCACCGGGATCTCGTCGAAGACCGCGCAGCAGCAGGAGGGCTCGATCGCCCGTCCGGGAAGCAACTCGCACACCGGGTGGGACATCGACGAGCTGCTGTGGGATGCGCACGGCAACCTCGACGTCCTCGGCCGGCTCGCGACCGACCGTCCGCACGTGGTGAAGCTGTACGGCGCCTATCAGTTCAACTTCGGCACGCAACTGGGCGCGTTCTTCTACGGCGGCAGCGGCACGCCGATCACGACGCAGGTCGTCGGACAGGATCAGTACGCACCGATGGTCAACGGGCGCGGTGACATGGGACGCACGCCGATGCTGACGCGTACCGATCTGCTGCTCTCGCACGAACTGTCGATGGCGGGGACCCGGCGGCTGCGGTTCGAGTTGAACGTCATCAACCTGTTCAACCAGAAGACGACGACGCACATCTTCAACTTCCTGAACAAGGGAGCGCCGGCGGGAGGCTCCACGCGAAATGCCGATGCGATCGACTTCACGAACGTGAACCTAGCCGCCGGGTACGACTACAACGCGCTGATCCTCGCGACACAGGAAGGGCGCGCCGCGTACGATCCGCGATACGGCATGGCTGATCTGTTCACCCCGGGAACGCAGGGACAGTTCAGCGTGAAGTTCATTTTCTGACGGAGGAAGGCCTCAGGCCTTAGGGCCCAGGCCTCAGGGCTGGTCTAGGCCTCAGCCTCGTCTGGGCCCGAGCCTCGTCTGGGCCCGGGCCTGGCCCGGGCCTGGCCCAGCCCTGGGGCTTGAGGCCTGCGCCCCGAGGCCTGCGTTACTGTTCGTTACCGGCACCTCCGCGTCCCACACCCGGACGTGCGCATTCACCCACCCGCCAGAACCCGCCTGTAGACGTCCTACAGCCTGGCCTGTAGATTGCCTACAGCCTTGCCGTATGCCACCTCTCGACCTCCTGCAAGGCACGCTCGACATGCTGATTCTCCAGACGCTCCAATGGGGCCCCCAGCATGGCTACGCGATTGCGCAGACGATCCGCGCGCGGTCATCAGAGGCGCTCAAGGTGGAGACCGGCTCGCTCTATCCCGCGCTGCACCGGCTGCAGAAACAGGGCTGGGTGAAGTCGGCGTGGAGCGTCAGCGATGCCAATCAGCGCGCGAAGTACTACCAGCTGACACCCGCCGGCAAGAAGCAGCTTCTCCAGGAACGCGATCGATGGGCACAGCTCGTCGCCGCCATCGGCGCCGTCCTCAATCCCGACAACGCGAAAGGGTGATGTCATGGGAGTGATGGAGTGGTTCACGCGACGGCGCCGCGACGACGACCTGCAGGACGAAATCCGCGCCCACCTCGCAATGGCAGCGGCCGATCGTGTTCGCGACGGTGAGGACCCGGAGGCCGCGCGGCTCGCTGCGCTGAAAGAATTCGGCAACGTCACGCTGACGCGCGAACGCACGCGGCTCACGTGGGCTGGGGCCTGGCGCCTATGGCTGTTCGACCTCGTTCAGGACGTCCGCTACTCGCTGCGTCTCCTGTCACGCACTCCCGGGTACGCGCTCGTTGTGCTGATCGTGCTTGCCCTCGGCATAGGAGCCAACATCCTGGTCTTCCGCTTGTTCAGGCCGCTCGCACTCGAGCCGATTCCAGGTGTGAGGGACTCTGCACGGCTCGGTGTGCTGGCGACGCGGACCACGGGCAACATCCTTCCGCTGTCGCATCCCGATTTCCGTGATCTCGTCAGTACGCAGAATGCGTTCGAGGGGATCACGGGCACCTCCCTCGAGTCGTTCACCCTGGCACTCGGGACGAAGGGCGAGCGCATCTGGGCAGAGGAGGTCACCGGCAACTACTTCGAGGTCCTCGGCGTACGGGCGCAGCTCGGACGAACGCTCCTGCCATCCGACGACATCACGCCAGGGGGACATCCGGTCGTCGTGCTCAGCGATGGAGTGTGGAAACGATCGTTCGGCGCCGACCCCGCGATCGTCGGCCGCACGGTCCGCGTCAGCGGCTACCCGCTGACGGTCGTTGGGGTGACCGAGCCGGCGTTCCATGGATCGGTCGTCGGGATGGACGTCGAGGCCTTCGTTCCGATCATGATGCAGGCCCAGACTCAGGGCCGGGACGACCTGTCGCGTCGAGACGCCGCGAAACTGTGGGGCCTGGGACGGCTGAAGCCTGGCATCTCGATCGATGACGCTGCGGCGCAAGCGGCAGTGCTCTTTGCACGCCTCCGGACACTGCAGCCCGATGACGATGTCTCGCAACGGGCGACGGTGATGCCGATGTGGCGATCGCCGTTCGGCGCGCAGACGTATATGCTCCCTGCGGTCGTCCTGCTCGGCGCGATGGGAGTGCTCGTGCTCCTGATCGTGTGCGCCAACGTCTCAAACCTGGTGCTGGTCCGAGGTCTCGGCCGCCGCGGTGAGATTGCCGCGCGCCTCGCGCTCGGCGCCAGCCGCGCCCGCGTGCTGCGGCTGCTCGTGATCGAGAGTCTCTCGCTGGCGATTCCAGGCGCGGTCGCCGGCCTGCTGACATCAGGCGCGCTGCTGCAGCTGATGAACGGCGCTGGCGCCACAACCACATCGGGTCCGGGCGGCCGTATGTTCATCGACGGATCGGTCAACGGCCTCGTCGTCTTTTTCGCGCTGGCGTTGTCGTGCGGCTGCGCGCTGGTCTTCGGCCTCCTGCCCGCGTTCCGCATCTCGCGCGTCGATCTTGCCTCGATCATGCGCGACGATCTGTCGCCACGGACGGCATCGAGCAGCCACATGCGCAACCTTCTCGTCGTCTCACAGGTTGCCGTTTCGCTCGTGCTGCTCGTCGGGGCCGTGCTCGTACTTCGCAGCCTCGCGTCGGCTCGCCATGCCGACCCTGGCTTCGACACGCGCAATGTGGTGTCGATCTCACTCGACCTCCAGGCAGGAGGGTATGACAACACCCGCGGCCAGGCGTTCTTTGCCAACGTGCTCGATGCGCTTCGGGGCGATGCCGGAGTGGAGTCGGCCACGCTCGCCGCAGTCACCCCGATGGGTCTGGTCCCTAGCCGGCAGGCCGATTTCGAGATCGAAGGGTACGTGCGTCGCACCGGCGAGGACCTGCGCTTCCTGATCAACCCAATCGCGCCCGACTACTTCGACACGTTGCGCATACCGCTGATCGCCGGACGTGACTTCAACCGCTCCGACGACCGTGAGAGCCGCAGGGTCGTCATCGTCAACGAGACGCTGGCACGCCGATTCTGGAACGCGCCTGAGAACGCGATCGGCAAACGTCTACGCACAGTGCCCCGCGGGGAATGGGCGTTGGTGGCGGGAGTGGTGCGGGACGTCAAGTATCTCCGCCTCGACGAAGCGCCGAGGCCATACGTGTACCTGCCTTCTCGACAACTTCCGCTCATGGGGATGTTCGCCCATGTCCGCTGGCGCGGCGATGCGCACACGGCTATCCCACAACTGCGGGCGCGAATCCAAGCGATGGACGCGAACCTGCCGATTCTCTACGCCGCTCCCCTGAGCGAGCAGACCCAGGCCGGCTTTTCGATCCTGCAGGTCGCAGCCAGCATGCTCGCTATGCTCGGCGGAGTGGCCGCGCTGCTCGCCGCGCTCGGCACCTACGGCATGGTGTCGTATTCGGCACGACAGAGCGAGCACGAGATCGGTATCCGGATCGCGGTTGGCGCGAACCGCGCCGACGTCGTGCGGCGGTTCCTCGGTCGTGGGCTCCGGCTCGGCGCTGCCGGCGCGGCGATCGGTGTCATCGGAGCACTGGCGATTTCGCGATCGCTGGTCAGTCTGCTGTACGGAGTCAGCGCCACCGACCCTGTCTCGTTCTCGTTCGCTTCCGCAACCGTGATCGTCGTCGTCTGTCTGGCCTCGCTGCTCCCGGCATGGAGAGCAGCGAGAACCGACCCGATCGCTGCCCTGCGGCATCGGTAAGAGATCTGACGCGTGTCGGTGCGAGATCTCTGACGATTTTCGGTGCGATCCCGAATCGTGTCGGTGCGATCCTGACGGACGCGGGTCGGTGCGCCAGCAGGATCGCACCGACACGCGTTAGCAGGATTGTACCGACAAGCGTCAGGGACGTCGCACCGACAGAATGCCGGCTCGCACCGACGGGCTGCAGTACTATGCGATCAGCTGTATCACGAGTTCGCGGCTGCGGGCCCTCGTGTCGAACTCGATCAGCACGATCTGCTGCCAGGTGCCGACACACAGGCGACCATCGTCGAACGGGATCGACAGCGACGGTCCGAGCATTGCGGCTCTGACGTGGCTCGAACCGTTGTCGTCGCCCCAGCGGAGGTGATGCTCATACTCGCCATCGCGTGGCGCGAGCTGCTCCCACACACGATTCAGATCCGCGACGGCGCCCGGCTCGAACTCGATCGTCGTAATGCCCGCAGTCGATCCGACGACCGCAATCGTTGCGAGGCCGGCGGTCATCGATGACTTGCGGATGACGCGAGACACGAGAGACGTCACGTCCTGCACGTCACCCTGCCCTTGCGTCTCGATGCGGTGTCGCGTCGTCTCGACCATGGTTCGTCCGCGGCTCGATCATATGCCGCGGCGCGTGGGCGGCAGGGCGCGCCCTTCGGGCGCGTGGGGCAGGTGGGGCGGTGGGGCCGCTTCGCGGTCGGGCCGCTTCGCGGTGGGGCGCGCCCTTCGGGCGCGTGGGGCGGTGGGGCTGGTGGGCAATGTCTTCGTCTGCGGAAGCAGTGGGACAGCCGGCGGGTTCGGTCGTTTTGTAGTTGTGGACCGGGTCCAGGCGCAGGCATCGATGGTCAGGGCCGTCCTGTTCGATCTGTTCGAAACGCTCATCACCGAATCTGGAATTCGGCGCACCGGAGTGTCCTCGCTGGCTGCCGGCCTTGGATGCGAGCGAGAGGCTTTCGGAGCGCTCTGGAGAGCTGTCCGCCCCGCGGTCATGATCGGGCGTGTATCTTTTCGTCAGGCGCTCAGCGACATTGCAGCCAGACTCGGAAGCCGTGCCGACGATGCCACGCTGCAGCGGATGTGCGACGAAAGAATCGCTGCGACCGGAGAAGCGTTCGCGCAGATCGAGCCTCAGATCCTCATGATGCTCGACCGCCTTCGCAGGCAGGACCTGCGCCTGGGAATTGTCAGCAACTGTTTCGCGGAGGACGTTGCGGCATGGCCGCGGTGTTTCCTGACACCGCGCGTCGACTGCACCGTGTTCTCGTTCGAAGTCGGGCTCGCAAAACCAAATCCTGAAATCTACTTGGAAGCCACTCGGCGCCTGGGCGTCGACGTGTCTGAGACCTGGTTCATCGGCGACGGAGCACACGGGGAACTGTCGGGTGCGGAGCAGGCCGGTCTCCGCGCGTTCAAAGCATTATGGTTTCTGAAACGTTGGCCTCACTACCAGGAAGTGCCTCGTTCCACTTCGAGCGTCGCAAGCGTCGATGAGTTCGTGAGCCTCGTAGAACAATCGCTCGAGCCGAGCCACCCCACCGCGTAGCGCCTACCTGCCCCACGCGCCCGCAGGCGCGCCCCACTCGCCCTGCGCGCCGAAGGCGCGGCCAAACCGCCCCACCTGCCCCTACTTGCCCCGATTAACGGCCTCGCCGCGCAGATAGACCGACGCGATGCGCCTGGTGTTCGTGATGTCATCCAGAGGATTCGCGTCCAGCACGATGAAGTCCGCGCTCTTGCCGGCTTCGAGCGTGCCTGCATCCGTCATGCGCAGGAAGTCGGCGCCATTGCGAGTCGCCGCGACGATCACCTGCATCGGCGTCATGCCCGCGGCCACCATGTCGGCCATCTCGGTATGCGGCGCCCACGGCGTGTTGCCGTCAGTGCCGAGCGCGATCCGGACGCCCGCAGCGCTCATCTTCGCAAGGTTGCGCGCCTGTATGCCGAACTGGACCTTTGCGTCCGGGCGATCGGTGTTGGCGGCTTCGAGTTTCTGCAGTTCTCCCGCCGGAAGGCTGTCACGCAGCCAGCTCAGATCGACCTTGACGCCGCGATCCGGAAGGTTCGGGACGAGGACGAACGCCGGTCGAGTCTTCACCATCGAGAGGAACTCTTCGTCCACGTCGCGATCGCGGACGCTGTGGGCGAACGCGTCGATCCCGGCTTTCCACAATCCCTTCGCGTCCTCGAGCGTAAACAGATGTGCCGTGACGCGAAGCTTGTTCTTGTGCGCCTCGTCGATGATCGGCCCATAGAGGTCCGGCGTCAGCTTCTTGTACTGGCCGTTGCGGTCGTCGACCCAGATCTTGACGATGTCGACCTTCTTCGCCGCGAGCTCCTGAACCGCCTTTCGTCCTTCAGCGGCGCTGGTAATCCAGTACGGGGCCGTGGTCCGGCCCGGCTCGGGCATCGTGATCCCACGACCGGCAGTAAAGAAGCGCGCGGCACCTGGAATCGTTTCTGCGCGTACCTGGAACGCGAGATCGCCCACGTCCTGCCCGAGGCTCATCGCGGCGCTCACCCCGTAGTACGCGCGTCGCCGCAGATCCTGAACGAGCGCCTCGCGCTCCTGGCTCAGGTGCGTGTGCGTGTCGATGATCGCCGGCATCACCGTCTTGCCCGCCAGACTCACACGCGTGGCACCGGCAGGCACCTTCACGTCAGCCGCACGGCCGACCTGGGTGACGCGCGCGCCGCTGACGACGAGCGTCGCGTTCTGAACGGGAGGCCGTCCGTCACCGACGATGACGCGTGCGCCTTCGAACACAGTGACAGTCGGTGCCTGCGCCTTGCTCGAAACGGACCACACCAACAAAACGAGAAGTGCAAACAACGCTCGCCTCATGGCTTCCTCCCGACCAACCCCACGCGCCGAAGGCGCGCCCTACCGTTCGCCGAAGGCGAACGGCCCCACCTGCCCACGCGCCCGTTAGGGCGCGCCCAACCAGCCCCATCTACCACGCAGGATTTCCCGTTCCCTTATAGGCCCACTCGGCACGCCCCTCGTTGTAGATCCTTCGCTTGCTGAACAGCCACTGGCCGTTCACCTTCACGAGCTCGTCTTCGTAATGGCCATAGCCGTCGAAGACCGACTTCCGCTCCGGGTTGGTGTTGCTGTAGTGGAACCAGTACGCGCGCCCGGTGGCCTTGTTCCCGTTGACCTTGAGCACGATGTTCGAGATGTTGTGCCGTCCCGAACCTGGACGCAGGCCATTCTCGGTCGTCCGCGAATTCGGCATCTTCGCGATGACGTCGTGGATCGCCTTGCGCCCGCGAATCTCGCCGGTCCCGATGTCGAGCACGCCGTCTTCCGTGAACGTGGTGACGTAGAGATCCGGATCGCCGAAGTCCATCGCGAACAGATATCGCGCCTGAAGATCTTCGACCGCCGCGCGATCGTCGGCGTAACTGCTCGACGCCGCAGACGACCTCATCGAAGAGACGGCCAGGGTCAGCAGCACTGCCGCGCCGGCGGCCACCATGGGAGCTGTCAGCTTTCGCACGACACACCTCCTTGTTCAGTGCGCCGATCATAGCGCGCAGCGACATGATGGAGACTCGGTTTCGCACGGAGCAACGGAGTAACGGAGGTCAGACGGAGCTGACGGATAACCCGCGCGTGCCGCGCGGATGGGGGCGCCGGCCCCTTCGGCCGGCGCATGGGATGAGAGTCGCTCACGAAAACCAGCGCGCTCGACAACACCCTCGGCGTTTGTCTTCGTGAGCGACTCTCGTCCCTGGCGCGCGAAGCGCGCAGCCCATCCGCGCCAGAATCGTTCGCAAGATGTCGCCTCCCTCCGATCTCCGTGACTCCGTTCCTCCGTGCGAGCCGTTTCTCCGTGATCTCCGTCTCTTGGGTCAACATAGCAACCTGAATCAAACGCGTCTCCTTACCATCACCTCCCATGAACGAACGAACTGCGCCAGCTGCCTATGCCGACCGTCTCGAGCGCGTCTTCATGTGGCTGGCCGATCATCTCGACGAGGCGATCGACCTGACCCGACTGGCCGAGGTGGCGTGCCTCTCGCCGTATCACTTCCACCGCATGTATCGCGCCGTGCAGGGCGAAACGGTGACTGACACGGTGCGGCGGCTGCGGCTGCACCGCGCAGCGACCGAGTTGATCACCGGCGAATTACCGGTGCCGCGTATCGCCAGGCGCGCCGGCTATAGCAGTCAGGAGGCATTCACGCGCGCTTTCAAAACGGCGTACGGCGTGCCACCGGGCCGCTACCGGTACTCGTTCGTTCCCGTGCCAGCCAGCAACCGAATGGAGGACGCGATGGACACGACGATGAGCTATGAGGTCACGATTCGGGAACAGACGCCGATCACGGTCGCAGCGCTTGCGCACCGCGGCGATTACGCGTCGATCGGCAGCACGTTCGAGCGGCTCGTGGCAATCGCAGGCGGGCAAGGGTTGTGGGGCCCGACCACGCGTTCGTTCGGGATCTACTACGACGATCCGAAGGCGTCGCGCGAGCCTCGGGCCGACGCCTGTGTCACCGCGCCATCGGACTGGTCGCCACACGGCGGGCTCGAGCGTCGCGAACTGCGCGGCGGACGATACGCGGTGGTGCTTCATGTCGGTCCCTACGCCGAGCTCGAGCGTCCGTACGGGTGGCTGTATGGATCGTGGCTGCCCCGGAGCGGCGAGGAGCCGGCGCATGCGCCGGTGATCGAGGAGTACCTGAACGACGCGCGCACGGTTCCGCCGCCCGAACTGAAGACCGAGATCTGGCTGCCGCTGAAATGAGCGTGCTCGTGATCTACGTCTTTCGAGTCTGCAGGCGGTGATAACCCAACTGCCGCCGCGCCTCAGCGAGGGTCTTGCCCTCGGTCACCGCCGCGCGGATCTGCTGCTCGATGGCGTCGATCTCCTCGGCCGCCTCGAGGATCGCCCCCTCGTGCGCGCGCGGGAGCACGACGACGCCATCGGCATCGCCGCGCAGCAAGTCACCCGGCGCGACGCGCGCGTCGCCGATGGTGACGACGGCGTTCACGGCTTCGACCTGCACGCGATCCTTGCCCGTACGCATCGAGTAGCTGCGGCTGAACACCGGATAGCCCAGCTCGCGCGCGAGGTGGGTGTCGCGGCACGCGCCGTCGATCACGGTACCGGCCACGCCGCGTCGATGCGCCACCCAGGTGAGGATGTCGCCCCATACGGTCGCGTTCTCGCGGCCGCCGTTGTCCAGTACCACCACGCCGCCAGAATGCACATCGTCGATGTAGTCGCCGACCGTGCCCGGTGGGTTGCTCGCCGGACCGTAGAGGATCGTGTAGGCGCGGCCTGTCAGACGGAACGCC
This sequence comes from Vicinamibacterales bacterium, assembly GCA_036407095.1. Classification (GTDB taxonomy): domain Bacteria; phylum Acidobacteriota; class Vicinamibacteria; order Vicinamibacterales; family UBA2999; genus Gp6-AA40. The sequence goes on from DASWZV010000168.1 coordinate 88,345, forward strand.
GGATCGAGCGGCTTGATGTTCAGACACTGACCGGCAATGCCGAGCCGATCGAGCGCGTCGCTGATCGACGTCGTGTCGAGCATGGACGCACGCTGGACGTTGATGTCGTCGGGAGCCGAGGCCATTGGTCAGTTACCGCTTCAACATCGTCTCGTAGTTGATGCCCATCACCTGCGTCACCGGAGTGCCCTCGCGGAGTGCCGCGACCATCGCTCGTTCGCGGGCGACGACGGCGTCGCCGGCATCGAGCACGGCCTCGATATCTCGCGCGCGCACGAAGACGACGCCCGTCCCGTCGGCCACGACGTAGTCGCCCGGCAACACCGCGACATCGCCGACGACGATCGGGACGTTGGTCCCGACCTCGACGATCCGGCCGCGCGCCGTGTGAGGCGTGCGGCTGCGGGCGAACACCGCGTAGCCATATCCGTGCGCTTCGTCGATGTCGCGCGCCGGCCCCTCGACAATCGTGCCAGCGACCCCGCGCAACTGCGCCGCCAGCGAGAGGTTGCCGCCCCACGCCGCCGCATCGATGCCCGTGCGCTGCTCCATCACGATCACATCGCCGGGCTGTGCGGCCTCGATCGCCGTCGTTCCCAGATGCCGCGACGCTGCCGGCCGCCCGTCATCGGGCTCGAGCTTCGCCGTGACGACGCGTCCCGAGATGCGGCGATCGGTGGCGAGACGATGAATACCGATCGCGACACCGGGAAGCCCAAGCTTGTCGAGTGCGTCGGAGACCGCGCACGTATCGAGCCGTCCCAGCCGTGCCAACAGATCGCTCATGCCGTTCGCCTCTTCCTGCGTCCTGTTTCCTACTTCCTACCTGATTCCTGATTCCTGATTCCTGAGTTCATTGCCAGTAGGCGAAGCACATCGCGTTCCCCGTGCCCGCCTCCGAGCGATAACACGGAACGTAATCAACCTGGTGATACGTCAGCCCGGCCGCGTTCATCGCCGAGATCACGGGAACCCAATTCTTGATCTCTGCGGTCCCGACCTTGAAATAGCTCTCAGGCAGCTTCGAGAGCGCGTCCTCGTCGCCGTTCTTCATCGCCGTGATCACCGACTGGTCGAAGTCTTCGTCGATGACGAAGTGCGTCAATCCGCCCGACGCCATGAGCGCGATGCGCTTGAAGCCATCGAACGTCTTGATCGCACGCCCGAGCGCCTGTCCGAGCTCGAGGCAGCGGTGCACCTTCGGCGTGTTATGGGGGAAGTGCACGTTGAGGATGATCGGCACGCTCGGCGGCGTCTGGTCCTGCAGAATCGTGTGATAGAAGAAGCCGTAGGCGTGCGGGATGCCGCCGCGCGGCGCCCCGCTCGGCGTGTCGTCGGACTGCGCGAGGTCGAAGTCCTCGTCCCCGAGCGATCGCAGGATGTGGTCGGCGAGTGCGGTCGCACCGGGATAGGTCGCCCCCTCAGCCGGCGAGTTCGCAGGCTCCGCGATGTTCAGCCCCGGCGCGTCTTCGTTCAGATGTTGCACGTTGCTGATCGCGCTGCCGCGGTACACCGTAATCGCCGGCGTCAGACCCGCATTGAAGAACTCGCGCTGATCGTTGCCGAGGATGACGACCGCGTCGGGCGCGACCTCGTTGAACTTCTTCCCCAGCGCCTCGAGCGCGGCGCGGCACTTCTGGAAACGCTCGCGGCGCTTCTCCACCGTGATTTCGTGCGCGAAGCCCGGCGCCCGCGACTGGAGCAGCGACTCGTAATCGTAGGTCTTCCCGCGAAACCAGTGATTCTTGTTCTCACGATCCGCTTTCGCGCGCAGGTCCCACTGCTCCGGCGGCGTCGACAGCAGCGGCCCATGCGAGGAACCAATCCCTAGGACGATGTCTGCCATTCATGTGCTCCAGTAGTGCACAATGCACAATGCAAAATGCAAAATGCGAAATGCGAAATGCGAAATGCGAAATGCAAAAAGGGATCGCAGCTTCGGTAGCAGCAGCGCGTTCTATTTTGCATTTTGCATTTTGAATTCTGCATTACACGTTCTATCTCTCGGGTCTCCACCTCGAAAACCGCTTCTCCAACTGCTCGGCGAGCCACGTCAGCGCGATGCCTGACAGCGCGATGATGCTGACGCCCAGAAACACCGTGTCGGTCTGAAAGTTGTTGCCGCCGTAGCTGACCATGAAGCCGATGCCTTCGCTGCCGCCGAACATCTCCCCGACGACCACGCCGATGAGACCGAGCGAGACCGCCTGCCGCACACCGGTCAGAATGAATGGCACGGAGCCGGGCACGACCACGGTCTTGAAGATCAGCCAGTCGGACGCACAGTAGGCGCGCGCGGCTCGCAACAGGTCGACGTCGATCGCGCGCACGCCACCGATCGTGTTGATCAGCACCGGGAACACGGCGTTGATGAACACGACGAACATCTTCGACCGCCAGCCGAGACCGAACCAGATGACGATGAGCGGCACCAGCGCCACGCGAGGTGTTGAATAGAGCGCGGTCACGAACGGATCGACGAGGATGGCAAATCGGCGATACCAGCCGATCAGGACACCGAGCACCACGCCCACGCCGATCGCGAGGGCGACCCCAACCACGAAATTCCTCGCGCTGTAGGCCAGGTCCGGTTTCAAATTGCCCTGCGTCCACTCGGCAACAAAACGCGCCAACACTGCCGAAGGCCCAGTGAAAAACAATGGCGAGATCAGGTTGGCCGACCAGGCGACCTGCCACGCGGCGAGCGCGACAAGTACCGCTGCACCACCGAGAATCAGCCGCTCGTTCCGCTGATAGAAGGTGCCGCGCATCAGCCCCTCGACTCACGTTCGCTCGCTCGGGACAGGCCCGCTGCCATGCCGATCCGCTCGGGCATTTCCTCGACCATCTGCCAGATCGTTTCTTCGATCTCGAGGAACCTCGGATCGCGTTTGACGGCAAGCGCCCGTGGACGCTCGAACGGAATCTTCACGATGCCTTTGATGCGGCCGGGGCGCGCGCTCATCACCGCGACCCGATCGGCGAGGAACACCGCCTCGTTGATCTGGTGCGTGATGAAGAGCACCGTCTTCCGCGCCTCACTCCAGATCTTCAGGAGCTCGGCCTGCATGTACTCGCGGGTCTGGGCGTCGAGCGCCGCAAACGGCTCGTCCATCAGCAGCACGCCCGGATCCGCGGCAAGGGCCCTGGCCAGGTTCACCCGCTGCTGCATGCCGCCGGACAGCTCTGAGGGGTAATGGCGCTCGAAGCCCGAGAGCCCCACCATCTGGATGAAACGCTCGGTCCGCGCGCGCATCACGTCGGAGTCGAAACGGCGCTGCATCTCCATGCCGTACCGCACGTTGCCCACCACGGTCCGCCATGGCAGCAGGCTCGATTGCTGAAACACGACAGCGCGGTCGACGCCAGGGCGGGTGACCTTCTTGCCGTCGATGATCACATCGCCGCTATCGTACCGGAGCAGTCCTGCGACGATGTTGAGCAGGGACGTCTTGCCACAGCCGCTCGGCCCGACGATGGCCATGAACTCGCCGTCGGCCACCGACAACGAGACGTCCGACAAGGCCGTCACCTGCCGCCGTTCCCGCTCGACGTCGTACAGCTTGGTGAGGCTGCGGATCTCCAGCTTGTGCATTCGGGGCGCGTTACTTGAAAGCGATCGACGCCTTCCGCTGCTCCTCGGCCTTGACGCCAGGCCCGAAGAGCATCTCGAAATAGCCCTCTTTGACCAGGCGCGCGACAGTACCGTTGTCGATCACCTTCTTGAAGTCGTAGGTCTTGAGGTCCGCAGCGATGCGCGGATCGTTCTGCTGCGCGATGATCGCCTTGACCGCGGGGGCCAGCACGTAAGGCACCCGATCGAAGATGTTGCCCTTCTGATAGAGGTCGTAGATGCGTGCGACGTCAGCCTCGGGCTGCTTGTCGAAGGCGATGTAGGTCTTCACGGCAAACGCCTTGTCGTCGTAGAAGCGCTTGATCGCTTCGGCGTGCGCCTTGATGACCTGCTCGGGCAGCTTCGGGTTCGCGGTGATCGCGCTCTTCGCAAACAGATACGTCGTCGCCGCATAGACCTCGCGCTCGGCGAGGTTCGCCAGGTTTTTGTAGCCGGCTTCTTCGAGGCGGAAGTAGTTGGGTGCGGTCAGCAGCGTGGCGTCGGCGCGATTGGTCTGCAACGCCGCGGCACGGCCGCTCACGTCGGTGCCGACCGGGATCCACTGCACGTCGCGGACACCGAGCCCGTAAGTGCCAAGCAGCGCGACGGTGTAGTTGTAGGGCGCGTCGCCGATCTGTCCCACCGCGATGCGCTTGCCTTTGAGCTGCTTCACGTCGGTGAGGTCCTTCTGCCCTATCAGCGCGAACAGCCCGCGGTTCGACGAGCTGCCTACGAGCGCCATCGACCCGTCCTTCGAGCTCGCCACCATCCCCTGCTCGAGCGAGTGGTTCACCATCACCGCCTGACCGCTCGTCAGCATCGCGATGCCGGCGGGATGGACGCCGAACTGGAGATCGACGTCGAGGCCGTACTTCTGGTAGTAGCCTCCTTCTTTGGCGATGTAGAGAGGCCATGACGCACCGCTTCGCGTCGGGTAGTTGATCGTGACCTTCTGCAGCGACTGCGCGTGAGGCCAGCCGGCCAGCGCGAACACCGCAGCAATGATCGTGAGCAGGACTCGACGCGCGTTCGTGATGCTCATTTCGTGATCCTTCCACAAGGCCGCCTGAAGGCGGCCTCTACGTACGCTTCTCCAAGGCCGCCTCAGGCGGCCTCTACGTACACCGTCGTGGGGGCCCCCTTCAGGCGGCCCTAAACCGCGGCCCTCTCCGGTACTTTCAAATTGAACACTCGCTTCGCGTTGTCCTCGAAGATCATCTTCTTGTCGGCCGCGCTGAGCCAGTCGATCGCTTCGATCGTGAACCGCGTTTCATCGAGCCATCGCCCGGTGCGCGGATCCATCACCGTGCCGACGCCGGGACGCTCGGTGCCGAACAGACATCGATCGACGCCCACCGTCTTGAACAGCAGCTCGAGCGCGTCCTTCGAATAGAGCACCGTGTCGTAATAGAGATGCCGCATCTGATCGGAGAAGCGGGGCGCGCCCTTGCGCCTCAGCGATCCCGCTTCGAAGCGCGCGAACTGATACGGGATCGCGCCTCCGCCGTGCGAGACGAGGATCTTCAGGGTTGGGAAGTCCTTGAAGACATCTGAGGTCAGCAGCGATACGACGGCAACGCTCTCCTCGTTGATGAAGTGCAGTGAGTACGGCAGGCGCTCGGAGCGGCAGCCGGTCGAGTGAATGTGACCGGGGATGTCGAGCTCGACCATCTTCTCGTAGAGCGGGTACCAGAAGCGATCGCCCAGTGGTGGAGTGTCGACGCCACTGCACTCGCCGGGATCCGGATTGAGCAGGAAGCCGACGAAGCCACGCTCCCTGATGCATTTCTCCAGGTACGGCAGCACCGCCTTCGGGCTGACACCGGGCGTCAAGGGCAGACCGCAGACACCGCGAAACGTGTCGGGATAGAGCTCCACCTGTTTCGCGATGATGTTGTTGGTCTCTTCGACGAACCATTGCACGAGCTTCGGGTTCTCGCTCGTCATCATCTGGTAGGGGCGCGGCGACACCAGCTGCATGTCGGTACCGACTTCCTTCAACTGGTCCAGATGCGAGCTGCCGCCGAAGACCGGAGAGTTCAGCGCGTGCTTGACGTCCTCGTCGACGGCGAGGTTGCCGCCACGCCCGTGCGCCCCCCGATGCGCGAGGATCTGCGCCTTGTAGACGTAGAGGCTATCGGGTGCGGTGACGTGTCCATGGGAGTCGATAATCACGGTAGGACCTCGTACGGCACGTCCTTCGGACGTGCCTAATTCACCTTCAACAACTTCGCCGCGTTGCGCCAGTAGATCTGCTCGCGCTGCTCGTTCGTCAACGGCAGCCGATCGATGATGCCGGTCGTTTCGCGGATGTACATCGGCCCGTTCTCGGGATCGAACGGCGCATCCGAGGCGAAGACCACGTTGTCGACGCCGTAGAAATCGAGCCCGCACACCGTCGCCTCGTAGGCGCCGAAGAGCGCAGTGTCGGCGTAGAACATCTTGAAGTAGTCGAGCGGCCGTTTCTTCAACGTCGTGAGCACCGTTGAGAGATCGCGATCCGAGGTGCGCTTTCCGAGCTGATCCCAGCCCGGACCGACGCGTCCTGCGAAGTACGGCACCATCGCGCCCATGTGGTGCGCGACGATCTTGAGCGACGGCCACTTGTCGAAGAAGCCGGCAAACACCATCCGCGCCATCGCCGCGCTCGTGTCGTACGGCCATCCGAACGTCCACCAGATCTCGAACTCGGACGACTGCTCTGACAGGTAGTCGGTGAAGTCGGCGCCGCGATACGGATGCAGCAGGATCGGCAGGTCGTAGCCGGCCATCGCCTCGAAGATCGGCAGGAACTCGGGAGAGGTCAGCGGCTTCCCGAGGATGTTGGAATGGACCTGGATGGCTTTCGCCCCCAGCTGTGTGACCGCGCGCTGCGTTTCCGCCAGCGCCGCGTCGGGCGCGTTCATCGGCAGCGCCGCGGCAAACGTGACGAAGCGATCAGGGTGCTTCTGCACGAGGTTCGCCATGCTGTCGTTGGCAATGCGCGCCAGATCCACGGCCTCCGCAGGCGTCGCAAACAGCTCGATCGGCGGCGTTGGCACCGAGAGCACCTGCTGGTACTCCGGGAACGAGTCCATGACCTTGAACCGGATGTCGAGGTCGTGCAGCATCGGCACGCCGCGGCTGCGCTTGCCGATGTCTTTGAGTCCGCCCGCCACACGGGAAACGCCTTCGGAGAAGCCTGGAGGTGAAATGTGGGTGAAGATATCGATCTTGCGCATGCGAACAGGGATTCTACCCTGTTCGCGTCGTCGTCTTCGGTGTCAGCCGAAATGCGACGAGAGACGAGGCGACGGAAAGCCGGGAGGTGTAACCGGCTTTCCGTCTATCTGCAGGCGATCGGGTGACCGGAGAGGACCCACCTCCCGCAGAATCCGATGCGGCCCGGCCCGCGCGCGACAGCACCTGGGCCGTGGCAATGGTCCAGACCCTCTGCGCCACTGACGATGACGGCCGCACGCGTTCCTGACTACTTCGAGATCTGCGGAACGTGCGCGATCGTCTCCTCGACCGTGCCCAACGCCGGGGCGCGGCGAGGAAACACGAGCCGCAGGAGCGGCGGCGTCACCATGGTGGTCGCCAACACGACGATGACCGACGCCGAGAACACCTCTGTATTGATCAGGCCGTGCGACAACCCGTAGCCCGCCACGATCAGGCCGACCTCACCGCGCGAAATCATCCCCACGCCCACGCGCAGCGACTGCTGGTTGGTGAATCCGCACCATCGTGCCAGCAGCGCGCAGCCGACCGCCTTGGCGACAATCGCCACGGCCACCAGCGCGATCGTGAACGCCACCTGATCGCCGAGCGCGCGACCGTTCGCTTGAAGCCCGATGCCGATGAAAAAGACGGGGACGAACATCGAGTACGCGAGCGGATGAATACCGCTGTCGATCTCCTTCTTGAACGGTGTCTGAGCCATGAGGACACCGGCGACATAGGCGCCCGTGATCGCCGCCACGGCCCCTACGTACTCCGCCGCCCACGCGTAGATCATGGCGATGAAGATCGCCGTCGACAGCACGGCCTGACTCACGGGAAGCCGCTTGGCCCACGCGAAGACCGGACGCAGCCCCCGTCCCGCGAAGATCGCCAGCGCGAAATAGAAGACGATCCGCAGCGCGACGAGACCGATCTGAGCGACGTTCACCCCCGACCCCGAACGTGATGCCGTGGCGAAGGCGACAACCAGCGACAGCAGGATGATCCCCATCACATCGTCGATGACCGCCGCGCCCAGGATGGTGGCGCCCTCGCGTGAACGGAGGGCGCCGATTTCGAGCAGTGTCTGCGCCGAAATGCTGACGCTCGTCGCCGTCAGGATTGTGCCGATGAAGATGCCTTCCCAATAGAGCGGGAAGCCGAAGGCCGTTGCGATCGCCGCGCCGCCGGCGAGCGGAAGCACGACGCCGCCAAATGCGGACCAGAATGCGACCCGCCCGACGCGTCGCATCTCGTGAAGATCGGTCTCCAGCCCGGCGACGAACATCAGCAGCAGGACGCCGATCTCGGACAAATCGCGCATGATGGCCGCGAGCGTCGCGTGCCCGGCGTCGCCCTCGACGCCCGGCGTGAAGAGCGGCAAGCCGAGGACGTTCAGCACGGTGGGCCCGAGCACGAGTCCGATCAGAATTTCCCCGAAGACGGCCGGCTGGCCGATCCGGGTCGCCATCCATCCTGCGAGCTTCGCTGCCGCAATGGCGAGCGCCAACAGCAGGAGGAGTTGAAGAAAATGTGTCATGAGTACCGGGCCGTCAACTGCTGCGCGAGCGGGACTCCCGCGACTACGCGGCCCCGCATTGACGCGTTCGAATCGAGTAGCCCTCTTCAATCGGAATGACGAGCACGCGACCGTCGCCGAACTCTCCGGTCCGAGTGTGATTGATCACCGCCTGCACGATGTCGTCGACGAGTTCATCGGGAGCGATGACCTCGAGTTGGCTCATCGAGATGAACCGTTCGTATTTGACGCCGCGAAAATCGCCGATCGGCCGCGTGCGTTTCCCGCGCCCACGAACTTCAGTGACGGTCACACCAGACACACCCAAACGTTCGAGCGCCGACGTGGCCTGTGGCACCGAGTCCGGACGCACGATGCACTTCACAAGCTTCATGACTCCCCCGACCCGAGAGGTGCGGGACCGGCGTCAGGCCCGGTCCCGCATCATCACTCTGCCCGTCCTGGCTACACGTCACTGCGAGCCGGCTTGAGCGCCGACGACACCTCGGCAGCTGACGACGTCATCACCTGGCTCCCAGCGCCCATCGGCGTTCCCGGCCCGAGCACGAAATCGGGATAGGCCAGTGCACCCATCTCGGGAATGTCGAGACCCTCGAGTTCGACGGCCGCCGACACGCGGTTCCCCATGATGGCGTCTACCACCTTGAAGAAGACAAAGAAGCTCACGAACACGAAGACTCCGCACGTGAGCGTGCCGACACACTGCGCGACAAACTGCGACGCATTGCCGTAGAACAGTCCCGTGACCGTGCCGGGGACGCCGTTCCAACCATCGCCGTACACACCGTCCGCAAACAGACCGAGGGACAACACACCCCAGGCCCCGTTGACGCCGTGTACCGAAATGGCGCCGACCGGATCGTCGATCTTCGCCACGCGATCGAAGAACAACACGGATTCGACGACCAGGAATCCCGCGACGGCTCCGATGATCATCGCGGACACGCTGTTGACGAACGCGCAAGGCGCAGTGATGGCGACGAGACCGGCGAGCAAGCCGTTGGCCAGCATGCTGGGGTCGGGCTTGCCGAGGCGCCACCACACATAGAACATGGCGAAGACGGCGCCGCCAGTGCCTGCGAGCATGGTGTTGGTCGCAACGACCGCGATGCGAAGATCCCCGCCGGCCAGCGTGGATCCCGGGTTGAAGCCGAACCATCCGAACGCGAGGATGAACGTCCCGGCAAGCGCCATCGGGATGTCGTGTCCGGGCATCGCGATCGATTCACCGGTCTTGCTGTACTTCCCAAGCCGCGGGCCGAGGACGATCGCGCCCGCAAGCGCAGCCATACCGCCAACCATATGGACCACCGATGATCCGGCAAAGTCCACGTGCCCGTGACCAAGACCGAACTCCTTGCCCAACGTCGCGAGCCAGCCTCCGCCCCAGACCCAGTTGGCGAAGAGCGGATAAACGACCATCGACATGAAGAACCCGAAGACGACAAACGCAGACCACTTCCAGCGCTCGGCCATCGCGCCCGTAGGGATCGTGCCCGCCGTGTCCATGAACACCATCTGGAAGAGAAAGAGCGCGAACACTCCCACGTCGTAGGTGTTGCCGCTGAGGAAGAAGCCCTTCATGCCGAAGAGCCCGAAGGTGTGTCCAAAGAGGCTGATCGTGAACTCGCTGTTGAGCGGCGCGACGCCGCCAAGGACACTGACGCCGCCGACGCCACCCATCTGCAGCGCGTAGCCCATGATCCAATACCCGAGCATGCCGATCGGATAGATCATGAAGTTCATCGACATGGTGTGGGCCGCGTTCTTCGCGCGGGTGAATCCGGTTTCGACCATCGCGAAGCCGGCCTGCATGAACATCACGAGGAAGCCCGTGAGGAGCGTCCACACGATGTTGATGGCGATCTTGTTGTGCCCGACGGTGTCCATCACCTCACTGAGCGTCGGATTCTTCGGATCCTTGACGGTGACATCGGCCGCAGTGCCGGTTGTCGCCCCCGTCGGGTCGCCCTTCGGCTGCTGCCCGATGGCACCCTGGGCGTGTGTTGTATACGGCGTGGAGGTGACGTGGCTGAACCACAGCGCCAGCACTGCTGCGGCTAACACCTTCATGAGAACTATCGCGCGTCTCTTCATCTCCGGTCCTTTCATGCGCATTCGTGATCGCGTTCGAGCTACACGCGCCACGAGGACTGTTCCTCGAAGACACGAGTAGTGATGTGGACAAAGTGCGCGGGCAACGTGGACCGCCACCGAGGGCAACCAACGGGAGAACAGGCGCTGCGCCTCTCCGAGGCGTGCGCGTACGAAGAAGGGTGAAGGAAGGTTTACAGTCTGAGAATCGTGCGCTGACTGCGTCGCGACTCGAGGGCCATCGGCCGCGAGGTCGGTCGGTCCGTGATCACGAACGCGTCGATGACGACTGTGATGACGGGCGAAGAGGCCAGCGCGTCCTGCGACGGCGTCTTGAACTTCGCCGACCCGCCGACGTCAACGGCACCCGCGCCGCCGAAATCGGTGCCGTCCATGGTCGCAAACGGTTCTGAATACGGCGACACCACCAGCACCACGATGAACGCGGCCATGAGCCTCGTCCAGAGACTGCGGTAGATGGTGGAGAAAACCATGAGTCCTTGGCGAAGCGCCATTCAAAACCAGCGCCACTCGGCTGCGCGACTTTCCGAACAAAAGCCACGACTCGAAGCTCGTGAGCGCTGGAAATCACGGCTCGGTGACGACGAACATGTCGATCGTCAGAAGAATGCGAACAGGTTTGTAGGAATCATCGTCAATGACTATGATTCGCCGCGCCGCTTAGTGGTGGGATCAGGCGTGTAACGTCAGTGCGATACGACAAAGATGTCGAATGCGCAGACTACTCTGACGTTCGTGTCTGGGATCTCGCTGCCGGCGCGTTCTTGGCCTCCAGAGAAAGGCGCAGTGATATGGAACGAGGGCCCTGGTCAGCACGTCTCGTCTCGGAGAGAATGCCACCATGTTGAAGCATGCCTGGGTGCCAGCCGTCGTGTTGTTGACCTCGTGCAGCTTCGGCGGAGGGCCAACCGTCCACGACCGGCAGTCGATCGAACTTGACCGCACCGAATCGACCCGGCTCGATCTGAAGATCGGCGCGGGTGAACTGAAGGTCTCGGGCGGGGCCACCAAACAGTTGGAAGCCGACTTCGCGTACAACTCCGAGTCATTGAAGCCGACGGTGGAGCACCGCGCCTCGGGGCCCACCAGCGAGATCACGATCTCGCAGCCCGAGTCAGGCGGCTTCAGGTTCGGCAACACCAAGTCGGAATGGGATCTGCGGCTCAACGACGGCGTGCCGCTGGATCTGTCGACGAAGCTGGGCGCCGGACAGGTCGACATGAATCTCGGCAGCCTCAACCTGCGCAGCGTCAACATGGATATGGGTGTGGGCGAAGTGAACGTGGATCTGCGCGGCACGCCGAAGAAAAGCTACAACGTGCGCATCAACGGCGGCGTCGGCGAAGCTCGCGTCTACCTCCCGCGATCGGTCGGCATCTCCGCGAGTGCGGCCGGCGGGATCGGCGAAGTGAAAGTCGACGGCCTCGAGAAGCGCGGCGACCGCTGGATCAACCCCGGACACGAGAACGACCCGGTGCAGATCAATGTCGACGCGAAGGGCGGCGTCGGGGCCATCAGGATCGTCGCTCAGTAAGGGCCGGGGGGGGCGCCCTCCGGGCGCGTGGGGCGCGCCTTCAGGCGCGTGGGGCCGCTTCGCGGTGGGGCTGGTGGGGAGGGTGGGGAGGAGCGAGATACTCGATCGATCCCTACCTGCCCCATCTAACCCATCAACCCCATCAACCCAATTTCCCCACCAACCTTACGAGTCGGCCTTCGCGACCTGCTTGGTCCGTCGTCGCGGCTTCGTGGGCTTCGGCGGCGCGGGCGTTGACGTTCCCTCGAGCTGAACCAGTCGAGTGGAAAACGTACGCGTGCCGTGTGAGTCGAAATCGATGACGGTGTGGTGCTCGTTCACCGCCGTGACAGTCCCATCTCCGTACTGCGCCTGTGAGACGCGATCGCCAGCTGTAAATTTCGGCACATGAGCCTCGTGAATGGGGACCAACGCGCAAAGGGCGAGCGCGAACCGCGTGCTATACTTATCATCTCACGTTGGATCCTGTCGCGTTTGTTCTGCCTGCGTCACCCTCGTCCTAGCACGCTTCAGAAGTCATCAAGCCCGTCGCCTCCAACCCTTTCTCTGGAATGTGCATGAGACTTTACGTAGGAAATCTGTCGTTCAACACCGAGGAACCGCAGCTCGAGCAGCTCTTTGCCGCGATGGGCCAGGTCGATTCGGTCCGGCTCGTTCGGGATCAGGAGACCGGCCGATCCCGCGGGTTCGCGTTCGTGGACATGGCTGACGACACGGCAGGCCGTGCCGCCTGTGAGGCGCTCGATCAGAAGTCGTTCGAGGGCCGCCGTTTGACCGTCAACGAGGCCAGGCCGCAGGAACGCAGAAACGGCAGCCCGTCAAAGGGCGGCCGGCACCGCGAATTCAACCGCTGAACACACCACATCTCATCGCTCGGGTGACCCTCGCGGCGCTTCCGAAACCTGACGCGCTTCGGTATGCTGAACGCCGCGAGGGACAGCGACGATGAGATCTGCGAATTGGATGCGTGCCGCCGGCACGCTCGTGATGGCGTCGGCCATGGCGGCGGCCTACTCAGTGTCCGCGCAGGACGGCACGACGGCACTGCCATCTGCAAACTGCGCGAGCCTCCAGGGCTTTGAAATCAACGCGTCGGCGATCGGCGTTCCCACCGGCGGCGCGGTCGTGCAGACCGCCACAGTGGTCGCCGCCTCGGCGACCGGCAATGCCAACGGCGACTTCTGCAAAGTGAACGGCATCATCAAGCCGCACAATCCGACGTCGCCGAACATGGAATTCGAGGTCAACCTGCCGCTCGCGTGGAATCGTCGCGTGCTGCAGATGGGTGGCGGCGGCTATGACGGCAATCTGGTCACGGGCCTGACGCCGTTCACGCTGCAGCCGGCGAATGTCGACAACCCCCTGAAGCAGGGGTTCGTCACGCTCGGTAGTGACGGCGGTCACAAGGCCAGTGGACCGGGGTTCGACGGACGATTCGCGCTCGACGACGAGGCGCTGCTCTCGTACGGCAAGCAGTCGATCAAGAAGGCGCACGACGCCGGGATCGCTATCATCAGGAAGGCGTACGGCCGCGCGCCCGAGCGGTTCTATTTCATCGGCGGATCGCAGGGCGGCCACGAAGCGCTCGACGCGGCCGCGCGTTATCCGAACGACTACGACGGCGTCGTCGCCCACTACCCCGCCTACAACGTGACGATGCTGCACCTCGGATCGTTGAACGCAGGAAGAGCGGTCTATGCAGACGGCGGCAAGGCGTGGATCAGCCCTGCGAAGACGAAGCTGATCACCGACGCGGTCTACGCAAAGTGCGACGATCTCGATGGCGTGAAGGACGGCATCGTGTCCGACGTCAAAGCCTGCACCAAGGCGTTCGACGTCAAGACGCTCCGCTGTGCGAACGGCGCCGACACCGGCGACACCTGTCTCTCGGATGCCCAGCTCGGTGCGGTCGCGAAAATCAGCTCCGACTACAAGCCCGGCGTGACCGTCGCGGGCATGGACACGTTCCCACGGTGGGCACTGCTCGAGGGCGCGCTCTTCCAGGTCTCCAACTTCGGCAAGGCGCCGCAGCCGGGCAATCCGATCAACGGCAGCGAAGCGCTGCTCTACAGCGCAGGCGATCAGACGGCCAAGTTCATCATCACGCGCAACCCGAAGCTCGACACGATGACCTTCGATCCGACGCAGTGGAAAGATCGCATCGCGACGGTCGCGTCGATCATGGACGTCACCGACGTGAGCCTCGCGAAGTTCAAGGCCAAAGGCGGCAAGATCGTCATGACGCACGGCACCGCCGACGACTTCATCACGCCGCACAACAGCGAGCTGTACTACCAGCGGCAGGTGAAGGAGTTCGGTCAGCCGGGTGTCGACGGCTTCATGCGCTTCTACATGATTCCCGGCTTCGGCCACGGCTTCGGCGTGTTCAATACGAAGTTCGACAGCCTGAAGCTGCTGCAGGACTGGGTGGAGAAAGGCCAGGCGCCGAAGGGCGTCACCGCGGTCGACGGCAACCCGAACGCGAATCGCTCGCGCCCGCTGTGTGAATGGCCGAAGTGGCCGAAGTTCACCGGCGCGCCGGGCACAGAGAACAGCGCGGCTAGTTTCACGTGCACGATGTAGTGCCGGCCGCGTAACGCCGGGCCTATAAGGCAGGCCCGGCGTTTCCGAATCTACGACTTGCCCGTGAGCGCGACGCCGGACTTGCGTAATTCCATCATTCGCGACACGGTTCGCGCGATTTCCTCGGTGGCAACGAGCGGGGGCTTTCCTCGTGGATGAATGCCACAGACCGCGGTCGTCGCAGAGTGATCAAGGCTTCGAGTCCATCGCGGCTGGCCCGTCTCGTCGCGGCCGTACGTGACGTACGCGGACAGCGTATTGAGTCCCGTCCCCGGCCGCTCCCCGATCAGATGAATCACGAGTGTCGCGCCGGTCAGCCCCCCAATCTCATAACCGACGCGCACCCGACCGTTTTCGACCACGATGTCGCGCTCGCCGACGTGGTGCCCGGCGTCTGAGAGCAGTCGACGCAGCTCGGGCAGAAGCGTTCGCAGCTGCTCGTTGACGGCGTTCGCATTCAGCCCGTCGGAGATCACGATTTGCACCTGCGGACCACGCGCGGGATACAGCGACACGAGCGCTCGCGCATCTGCGTCGCGCAGGCGTTCGCCAGCCGCTGGATGGGCGAGGTAGTGATCGCGGCTGGATGCGGCCGTGCGCGCGTGGACCGGACGCTCGGCCACCGTGGCGATCGCGTGTTCGTCGACGGTCGCATACAACGCGGCTCGCGCGTTGGCGTAGATGACATCGAGTCTCGCATCCGCGTCCGCCACGGCCTCGATCCCGAGATCGAGTCCGCGCTCACGCAGCTCGTTCAGGCGAACTGCGCCCTCCTCTTCGAGCGAGGCGATCGACCGGCGCTCGCCGCCGGCTCGCGCATACGCAGCGTAGAGCCGTGCGACCCTCGCCGACGTGGCCGACAGACGGCCGCCCAGGCCAGGGCCATCGTCATCGAACATACCGAGCGCTTCGAGCCGCCGGCGCATCGGCGGCGTCACGTGACGCCGCGTCCGATGACGCAATTCGGGATGCTCGCGAAACGACGTCGTGAGATAGCCGAGCATCGGATCGGCGTTGCCGGCGACGGCCATGAGATACGCCGGCATCGCCCGTTCGGCGATCCGCGAGGTGAGATGCCGCAGCGCCTGCGGCGGAATGCCCATGTGGAACGTCGCACACACGTCGAGCCCCATCGTCAGCCCGTGCAGGCGGGCCATGACGGTGTCTTCGAGGCACGCGCGTTCGAGCTGTTCCGGGCTGCGGAACACTTCTGGGCCGATGAAACCGGCGACATCATTGACGATCGTCCAGCGGACCGCCGTCTCCTGCTGGAGGTATCGCGCGACGCCGTAGGTGCGTGACTCCAACGTCACCATGTCGACGCCCTCGGCGGCATCGTTGGTCGCTTCCGACCCCTGACCGGTCTCGAAGTACAAGCCGTCGAAGGCGCGAGCCAGATCGAGCACGCCATCGACGTCGAGGCCGACCATGTTGACCATCGCCTTCGAGGTGCCCGCGAGACTCTGGAAGCCGACGTCGACCCTCGTTCGACGCCGCGCCGCATGCTGCTTGACGATGTCGGAGAGCACGCAAAAGCGCGTCGGAAGCTCGAGAAGACGGACGACGCGTTCGAGCAACTGTTCGAGCCTGACGATGGTGTCGAGATCGTCGGCGGCGGGATTGAGGCCGATGATGACGTCGCCGCAGCCGTACGACAGCCCTTCGAGAATCGAGAACAGGATCTCGTGCTCGTCGTCGCCCGCGCTGTTTGGTTGAATCCGCGAGCCGAAATGCTGCGGCGACTCACACAGCGCGCGGGCGACGATCGAGAGCTCATCGTCGGCCAGGACCTTCGCGACCGCGGCAATCGTCTCGCTCGCCAATCCGCGACCGTACTGATGAACCCACGCGGCGGCCCGCGGCGAGAGCAGGACCTTGCGCACGTCGCCAATGGTCAGCCTCGAGAGGTCTTCGTCGACGCGACGGTCTCGCGATCGCTGCAGCGCCTCGCTGACGCCGTCGTCGACGAGCGTGGATCGATGAATGTCGCCGATGGTCGTGGCGGTAAGCGATCGGCGCGCCTCGTCGCGCACCCGATCATCACGTGTGCCGCCGACGGCCAGGTCGCCCTCTTTGAATGCGCTGCCAAGCGCAAGCACGCTGGCAAGATCCCGGCCGTCCACACGACTACTGTAGGGCAAGTGGGCCCGTGCCGGTCGGGCCGCGTCCGGCTGAAGCCGGACACTACGTCTGCGAGTGGGGTCAGGCCTGTGAGGTGTCTTCCGAGCGGGGCTTCATTTCATTCTGCCGACGGAGAATCGAGCACCAGTTCTTGTGCTCGGCAATCGGCATGCCGCACTCCACGCAGATTCGAACGCGCGGCTTGGGTGGATCATTCTGACCGAACAGGCGTTTGAGCAGTGACACCCGGACCTCCCGCGAAATTCTCAGATCTCTGTGATCTCCAGTGTCTTCAACGAACTTGTATACGTTGGACGATGCAGGGGGGTTCACGGTTGGCTCATGACCTCAGGCTTTGATGTATAAGGTTGCCCGCAAGGATGTGTCGGCGACGTTACAGAGAAGGAGAGATCCGATGACCATGCGGCGGCATCTTCACTGGGGGACGGCGATCGTGATGCTGGGCCTGGGGGCGGCATTGGCCGCTGCACAGTCGGCGGCCAGGCTTGCTGCCGATCTCGATCCCGATTCCCGCGCTCGCCTTCCCTATCTGCAGCGCAAAGATATGGACGAACCGAGTCAGAAGATCTTCGATACGCTGCCCGGCCGCAGCCCCGAAGGCGTGCTGCGCGGGCCGCTGGCCTTCGCCGCCTACAATCCAGGGGTCGCGAAGGCGCTGTTCGATCTCCACAACGCGGCGGTGGGCGGAACGCTGGATCCGCACGTGCGCGAGCTCGCGATTCTCGTCGCCTGCCGTGAAAGCAACTACAGTCTCGAGTGGAACGCCCACGAGCCGAGCGCGGTGAAAGCCGGGGTGGACGCGAAGACGATCGAGGTCGTGCGACACAACCGGGCGCTGACCGGGGTCGATGAGAAAGATGCGGCCGTGATCACGTTCGGCCGCCAGATGCTGCACGACGGCAAGATGGATTCAGCCACGTTCGCGAAAGCCGCGCAGCTGTTCGGACGCAAGGGTGCGATGGATCTGGTCGCCGTGATGAGCACGTACGCCGTCAGCGGTTTCTATGCGATCGCGGTCGACGAGCACATGCCGCCGGGCCGTACAGACCTCGATAGGCCGTCGCGACGGTAGCGAGCGTTTCATGGAGCACGATAGCGGGCTATCGTGCTTCGACCGCGCCAATCAGCCATTCATCGCCACGCTTCACGAGATCGAAGGTCCACCTCCGTCGATCGACTTGGGGCGAACTGCTCCCCACCCGGGGCACGTAGCGCGCGATCCCGCTGCAGAATGCCTGCGCACGAAGATCTCTGAGCTCGATCTGGCAGTCGTCGAACGTGACCTCCTGCTCCCTGAGGCGCTCGAACGCTCTCGTCAGTGACCTGCGATCCACCGTCGGCCAGACCTTCGCCGCCGCGGTCGCATCGAGTGCACCGAAGGCGCTTCGGTATCGAGCGAGCGCGCCGTTGATACCGCGAGTGTCGAGTTCTCGCGATGACGACACGACCGGCGCAGCGGGAGCCGTAGCGCTGGTGCGGGGAGCGGCTGCCGACGGCGATGGCGGGTTCGACGGCGCGGCCGGCGCAGGTGGGCGAACCGGCATGACCGGTGGAGTCGCCGCTGCTTCAGCGGGCGGACGCACCGGAGGAGACGCGTTCGTCGTCGCGGGCGAAGAGGTCGTCACGGAAGGAGGCGATGTGGCAGTCGGCGGAGCCGCCGTGGCGGCTGACGGAGTCGCTGCCGGCCGTGGCGGCGGAGGCGATGCCGGCGGAAGAGGCGCAGGCGTTGGAGGCGCCGCACTCGCGTTCGACGCAGTCTTCTCTGGCGTCGATGCCGCAGCCGGTGTCGCGGCAGCTCCTGGTTGTGACGGGAGCACCACCTTATTGACGTCTGGTGAGATCCGCACTCGATTCACATCAGGCGGGACGAGCGCCTTGTTCGAGTCGGGGGGCACCAGCGCTCGCTTCGTATCGGGCTTGTCCGGTGTCTGCGCGACAGGGGGAGGGCTCGCAACCGGGGGAGCGCTCGCAGGTGTCTGCGCGGCTGGCGCGCTCGGAGATGTCGCTGGCACACCCACTTTCCACGCGGCGAGCGGGGGCTCGTTCGGGATGCGCGACCGGTTCTGGCCTCGAGAACCGCCCTGGGTGGCGGGATTCGTCTGGATCTGCGCATTGCCTGCGGTGCGTCGATCGTTCCCGGAGCGTTTGTTGCTCTCAGTTCGAGGAGGGTTTTCGACGCGCGTACTCGAATCCACCGATTGATCGATGGTCGCCTGTGCAGGCGGTTGATCGATGGTCGGGGGTGGGACCGCATCCGCGACAGGGGGCTCGACGTCCACAGGCGGTGGGGGCACAGGTGTTGCGGTCTCCGCTTCACTGACGAGCGGAGGCGTGTCGTCCTGCGAGAACCAGAGCGAGAACGGCGATCGCTGCAGGACCACGACCGCAACGAAGACGCCGGCCAGGGCCAGCGCGGTGAAGCAGATCTTGAGTACGCGCCGCCGCCACTCGAGGAACGCGAGGCGACGCATCCCGTCGCCCGACGCTTCATAGAGGAGATCCTCGTCGAAGGGGACGCTGTCACGATAGCTGACGTCGACCGGATCGCCAGTGCTTCCGGTCGCACGCCGTGCGTCCTCCCGCTCGAGAGGGAAGAGGTCGAGCGCATCGTTCTCATCCGTCGCGCGCGCCGAATCCGAACGTGAATTTCTCATGAACATGTCGAGGACCTATTCGCCAAACCAGTAGTCGAACGTCAGGCTGGGGACCCATTTGGCGTTGAGTCCAACGCTCGTGAGCGCACGGAGCACGCTGGCACTCATGAGCCACGTGCCTCCCACATTCCATTTGATGCCCGCGACGAGATCGACGCGCTCGGTCGATTCGCCCGAGCCGGTCAATCTGATCGTCTCGACGCCGGCCAGGCGGGGATGCGGCAGCGTCGTCTCGACCAACCGGCCGAGGCCATCGAGCCTGCGGCCGAGCACTTCGCCGATCAGCGTGACGCGCGGAGCCGCGACCAGCGTGCCTGCGGCCGCGTACGACACCGCGTGGGCGACGTTGTCGAACGAGTAGCCGAACTCGCCGTGCACCCCGGCCCGATCGCCTTCGTACGACGCGATGACACGGGGCGTGATGGCGGCCTGCCCCGCGCCAAGGAGATCCTCTTCACGTCCGGTGGGCACGCGCAGCTCGGCGCCGATCGAGACGCCGCTCGCCCCATCGCGGAAGACGTTGAATCGGCCTCGCAGGACGAGGTCGCCAATCCCGGCAGCCGTGGCAGAGCCGGCGGCCTGAAGCAGCCGGCGCCCGCGATAGGTATCGACCCGTTCGCCTTGCAGCGTCACCCGGACGAACGGGAGTCCTGCGGTGACGTCCAGGCGATCGGTGATCCCGTAGGTACCGGTGATCGTCATCGCGTCGGTCCGGATCCGCAGGGAGACCGTCTCGACGTCGAACGGCGCCGGGTCGCCTGTGAGAATGCTCGCCGTTGAGAGCAGCGTGCCGTCGCGCAGGTTGCGGCCGTCGATGTTGTCGAACATCGTGCTGCGATAGCTCACGCCGAGCGAGGCGCGGTCCCGCCCTGCCATCAATGCCCGTTCCGTGTACAGCGGACCGAAGCTGTCGCTCGAACGAATGACGGTGCCGAGCGCTGGATCGAGGCGGTAGGAAAACCCGGCAGCCGACGAGGACGGAAGGCTCGCGAGCTCCAGCACCAGCAGGTTCGAGATTGCGGTGCTCGTCGCGATCGCTGCCTGCTCGTCTCTCACGAAGTCGTCAGTTGGAATCGATCGATTCGTCATCAGGAAGGACAGCACTTCCGTTATCGACTGCGATTGCTGCGCTCGTGCCGAACGCGCGGACATCAGCGCGAGCGCGACTGCGATCGCGAGCGAGAGCGCCTGGCAACGCCGTGTAGCCATCATGGGAGGCCTAGCCGCCTTTCTGCTCGACGGTGGCGGTACGTCCCGCCACGGTCAGCGTGCCTTTCCGGTCCTTTCCAAGGTTGGGTGCCACCAGGAACGTGACGCTTCCGTTTCCGCTGCCGCTCGCACCGGTCGTAACCGTGATCCACGAATCGTCGCTGCTCGCGGTCCACGCGCACCCGCTCGACGTCGACACAGTGATCGCGCCGGCGCCGCCGGGGCGGCCGATCTTCGTGGTTCCTGGCGAGATCGAATACGAGCAGGACGTCGGCGGTGTCGGAGGTGTTGCTGCAGCAGCCGCCTGGTTCACCGTGAAGGCGCGAGTCGCAATCGTGAGCGTGCCGGTGCGTGCGGCGCCGGTATTGGCAGCCACGGTGAAGCCGACCGATCCGTTGCCAGTACCCGTCGCGCCGGAGGTGACCGTGATCCACGACGCGCTGCTGCTCGCCGTCCACCGGCACGCGCTCGTCGTCGTGACCGTGACCGGCGCGCCCGTGCCTCCAGCCGCCGCGACGTTCTGACTCGTAGGTGCGATCGTGTAGCTGCAGGATGAGGCGACGGCAGACTGCGTGATCATCGATCGCTGACCCGCGATGACGACGTTGCCCGTCCGATCCACTCCGCTGTTGGGCGCGACCGTGAAATTGACGGTGCCGTTGCCGCTCCCGCCGACCGGAGCCACGAGGGTGATCCAACTGACGTCGGTCGTTGCCGTCCACGCGCAATCGCTGTTGACCGAGACCGACACGCTGCCCGAACCGCCGCCAGCGCCCATGCTCTGGCTCGGGGGCCCGACCTCGTACCGACAGGGCGCGCGCTGCGACACGCGGATGTGGTTGTCGTTGATGACGATCTCGCCGTCGCGCACGGACGATCCGTCGTTGGCGGCAACGCGGAAGGACACATCGCCGGTCCCCTGTCCCGATGCCGGCGTGATCGCTGAGATCCAGTTCGCCGAGGTCGATGCGTTCCAGGCGCATTCCGGCTCGGTCGTGACTTTCACGGTACCGGAGCCGCCGGACGCATCCACCAACATGGGTGTCGTCACAGTCAGCTGACACTTGACCGACTCGGGGGTCGTCGGAACGGTTGAGACGGTCGACTTCGTCTCGCAGCCGCCGGTGACGACAGCAATCAGAACGAAGCATGCCAGCGCACGCGATGTCGATTGAGGTCTCATCATCACCTGCTAGTTCGGGCTCACACTTCCGCCGTTTCCTCCACCATTCCCATTCGCGCTCTGCTGTTGGACCGTTGCGGTCTGCCCAGCCACCGTCACGGTGCCTGTGCGAGCGGCCCCGCTGTTGGTCGACACCACGAAGGTGACGGCTCCGCTGCCAGTGCCACTCGCCCCCGCCGTGATCGTGATGAACAATGGGTTGTTGCTGCTCGCGGTCCAGGGGCATCCGGCCTGCGTGGTCACTGTGACCCTGCCGACACCTCCGGTCCGATCGATGGTCTGCGACGCCGGTGCAATCGAGTACGTGCAGACGGGCGCGACCCCTGCCTGTGTCACGCTGAACGTCTGACCGGCAACCGTCATCGTTCCCGTTCGCGCGGCACCGGTGTTCGCCGCCACGTTGAAGGCCACGGCGCCGTTGCCCGCCCCGGTTGCGCCCGACGTGATCGTGAGGAACGGGGCATTGCTGGTCGCCGACCATCCGCAGGTGCTGGCTGTCGACACGTTCACCGTTCCTGACGAGACGGCAGCAGGAGCGTTGAGACTCGTCGGCGCGATCGAATAGGTGCAGGGTGCCACCTGCGTCAGCGTGAATGTTTGAGAGGCAATCGCGATCGTTCCAGCTCGTGCTGCGCCGGCATTCGCCGCGAAGCTGAACGCAACCGATCCATTGCCGGTACCGGTCGACCCTGACGTGATCGTGATCCACGTCGCGGTGCTGATGGCCGTCCACGCGCACGCACTCGTGGTCGACACGTTGACGGTACCCGTTCCGGCGGTCGATGCGACGTTCTGATTGGCGGGCGCGATCGAGTAGGTGCACGCTGCGGTTGCGGCGGCCTGCGACACCGTGAACGGCTGTCCGGCAATCGTCAACGCCCCGGTTCGCGCGCCCCCTGTATTCGCCGCGATGCTGAACGCCACGGTACCGTTGCCCGTTCCCGACGCCCCAGAGGTGATCGTGACGAAGGGTGCACTGCTCGTCGCCGTCCAGGCACATGTGCTGGTCGTCGACACGGTCACACCGCCGGTGCCGCCAGCGGCTACGACGTTCTGACTGGTCGGTGAAATCGAGAACGTGCACGAAGGAGACGTTGGCCCGGCCTGCATCACGGTCATCGTGGTGCCGGCGATCGTGAGCCCCCCGGTCCGCGCGGCGCCGGTATTGGCAGCCACGGTGAACCCGACCGACCCGTTGCCGGTCCCCGTCGCGCCGGATGTGACCGTGATCCACGGCACGTTGCTGCTGGCCGTCCACGGGCACTGCGGCTGCGACGCCACCGTGACGGTACCTCCGCCGCCTGCGGCAGCAACGTTCTGAGTGGTTGGAGAGATCGTGCTGTTGCAGGGCGCGGCACCGTTCTGGACCACAGTCGATCGCTGTCCCCCGATGCTGATCGATCCGTTTCGCTGACTTCCGGAGTTCGGCGCAACCGTGAACTTCACGGTGCCATTTCCGTTGCCCGTGACGGGAGGTGTGAGCGAGATCCAGACGACATCAGGCGACGCCGTCCATGCGCAGTCGCTTGCAGTCGCGACCGTGACGACACCCTCGCCACCATTCACGCTGACGACCTGAGTCGCTGGCGCGACGTCGTACCGGCACGGGGCTTTTTGCGAGACATGGACGCGGGAGTTGTTGACGACGATGTCGGTGTCTCGGACGGACGCGCCGTCGTTGGCCGAGACTCTGTACGACACATTGCCATTGCCCTGTCCTGACGTCGGAGACAACCCAGTGATCCAATCCACCGATGTCGACGCTGTCCACGCGCACTCCGGCTGGGTCGACACCGAAAACGACCCGGCGCCACCGCCCGCGTCGACAGCTGGCGGAGTCGTCAACGACAACCCGCACTTCCCTGGGTCGGCGGCGGTCGGACTAGTAGTCACAGTCGAAGAGCTCTCGCACCCGGCAACCAGCGCGGCCGCAGCGAGGACGACTGCTACAGATGGGCAGCAACGTCCCACACACGCGAGAATCAACGCAGGCCTCAGCAGCATCGCGGTCGTTCGATTCGTGCGCCAGCCAACTGCGCCGTTGGTGCACCTCGGCGGAGCAAGTTGCATTCCAGCGTTGAGCGTTGATGTTGCTCGGAGGGACCGATGCACTCACTCGCGCGAGCCACGCGATGATGGGGGATACGACATCAACGTGAGGCAACGTGTTCGATTGGGCGACGTGTGTGCTCGCATCGAGCGAGGATCGCGCGACGCGATCGATCGCGTGAGAGCGCAGCAGGCGCGTCGCGATGGTTCGAGCGCACCAGCAGCGGCCAATGAAAACACCGGCCTCGGGTCAGGTGTTTGCCGGATGGATTCGCGAACGGGACTAGGCGTGACGAGGAAGAGCCTCGAGACTCGCTTCAAGGCATTTCATTTTGACGTTTTGCATTTTGCATGTTGCATGTTGAATCTGCATTACATGATCTTTCACCGATCGATCGTGACCGACACACCGACGACACCCGGCGCGACAATCGGCGCGACCGCGGAGTGCTGGCCCGGCACGTTGATCGCCAGACCGCTCGCGATACCAAGCGCGGCCCCGAAGGTCACGTCGCTCAGAAAGTGCATGTTCTGCAGACGGGTGGCGCTGATGAACGTCGCGACGGCGTAAGCCGGCACGCCCGCACGCCAGCCCCACTTGCGTTGAAAGACCGTCGCCGTCGCGAACGACGCAGACGCGTGGCCGGATGGAAACGAGCCCTGCCCCACCGTGGCGGAGTCCGAATACGGGCGCGCGCGCGGGATGAGCTTCAACGCTCTCGTATAGATCCCGTTCACGACCTGCGTTCTCACGAGCATGATCCCCAGGTCCGAGGTGCCGTCGTGGCCGGTCGCACGGCCGACGAGATAGATCGCGCCAGGAATCGCGAACTGAACGCCGGCCTGACCCAGGTGATCGCCGAGCACGACGGCGGAATCCCGCGTCGGCGACGCGAGCGCGTTTGCGATCTCATCGTCCACGAAAAAACTGCCGCCGGCGAGCGCGCCGCCGGCGATCAGCCATCGCAGGGAGTCGCCTTGCACGACGCGCACGAGATCGTGCCCCATGCAACGAACGACGGTGGAGATGCCGTACTGATTGCACGGAGCCTCGTGCCGTTCGGGCGTCGACGTCGATTGCGCCGGCGTCTCCTGAGCGGAGGCCACAGTCGCGCAGAGGGCCACGGCGACCAGCGCCGCGGGTCCCCGTGTGGCGATGAATGAACGTGTCATGCTGCCTTCAGAAGTGATACTGGACACCAAACGCGAAGTGATGCGTACGGGATGGAATCTTCGCCTGACCACCCGCAACCCCGATTTCCGGTGAGGCCCAGGTGTACTTGTACTCGCTGACTGCCCCGACACCGCGCCACAGCAGAAACTCGACGCCACCTCCCACTTGCACACCGGGGCCGCCACTTTCGTACTGCTCGAAGTACTCGTTGTCAATGTGGCTTTCCGCATGGGGTACCGTTGGCCCGGCGCCCGCGCGAGCGACGGCGACGATCCGATGAGCGCCACGCGCATCAGAGGGACCGAACCCATGGCGTACGGAGAAGTTCGCAAGCACGAAGTTGAGACCGTGCGACATCGACACTCGGTCCACGATTGACGACAGCGGAATAGTGGCATCGATAGGGGCGCCGCGCAGCGTGCCCTGCGCGTGCACGCTGCGGTCGACCTGCGCATACACCTTCGCGTGAATCCACTCTCCCTCAATCCCCATCCACCGGTGGCCTCGCGGCACCCACGTCCCTCGCACGCTGTAGTACTGCGGAGATCGGAAGGCTTCACCGCGATACGCGACGCCGGAAAGCGCGAGCTGAGTTCCCTGGCTGGGTAACATCAGATCGATCGTGCTCGATTGCGTGTGTGCCACACCAAGGAGTCCTTCGACGATCCAGTCGGCGCGCGCCGCGGCGGGACACAGGAGAGCGACGCTCAGCACCACGACGAACGGCGGTATCCAGACGGCGTCGAGGCGGCTCTTCAGACCTGCGTGATTCCGGTTAGAACGCATAGCCCAGCTTGAGGGCCAGGGGCACGGTGACGCCAGCATTGTCGGCCATGAGGTTGCCGTTGGAATAGTGATTCAGATTGAGCTCGACGTTGAGGCGTCGGTTGCGTCCGACGAACATGCCGACCGCCATGAAATCCTGAAACGTGAAATGGCTTCCCGTCTGTAGACCGTCAATCACCACGCGTGAGATGTAGGTTGGTCCGGCCTCCGAAAACGAGACGTAGACGTCGGCCGGCTTCGCGCGGAACACATTGAATCTCAACACTGGAAAGAACGACAGGGTACGAAACCCATTGTCGTCGTTCCTGCTCCGCCACTCCGAGTAGCTGACGCCGAAGTCGAGCGCAAACACCTTCTTGGTGTGAAACACATTGCGCTCCCACAGAAGGCTCACCACGCTATGGCGGACTTTGACGTCGCCGCCCCAGAAGATCGGGACAGTCTTGTTGAAGAAGTGGTTCACGCTGAAGCCGAACGCGTCTGTGGCGTATCCGGCTTGAACGATGTTCTCTGGAAAGATGTAGCCGGCCGCGACGCTTTCGGCCACTCGCTCCGGCGGCAACGGTCGCATGTTGAAGCGAATGCCAGCCGACGTGAAGATGGTCGCCGGAGTATTGTCCGCGGAATGCGCTGGAATGACCGTGGTCCCCACGAGGAGATCGAGCACGGGAGTGAGCGGATATTCGATGCCACCGCCGAGCAGCACCGATGCGAAGCGCGCGTCCTTCACGGCGGGCTGTGCATTGAGCTCAAACCCGCGCCGGTTCGTAATGGCCAGGCCACCCTCACCGAACAGAGACAGCCGTCCGCCGATCGGCACCCGTGTCTGTGCGGTCACCGTGCCGTAGTGCATCCACACCGTGTCCGTCGCCTCGGTTCCATCGAGGCTGCGGTACCGCACGTATTTGATCGGGCGCATGTAGCTGCCCTGCAGCGCGAAATGGTCCCCGAAATGATGGCCGAACAGCACCACGCGCGCTGCCGTGTGTGGAACGTCGATCGACCCAACCGAGTGTCCTGGCTCGAGCTGCTGCTGCGAGAACGCGTACCCGATATATCCCGCGCTCACGGTGACGAAGGAATTCGCGAGGCCTGCAGGGTACTGGACCCGCCCATCACCTCGGGGAGATTCCTGTGACGAGACCGGGCTCGCCGCATCAACCGGCACGGTCGCGTCTTGCGCAAACGCGACCCCGCTCAAACACGATGCGACGGCCGCCGCGACGAAGAGGCGCGCGGTGCGAGCTCTCAGATGTTGATCGGTCAAACGGGGTTCTTCTTTGGGGAGTATGGGAGTCCCTGAAGCAAAGAATAACAGTGATGCCTCCCTTCGTGCCGAGCGATCTGTTCCGAGCCCGTCGAATCGGCGTCGGTGCGCCGGCACTTCTGAGTCCGCCTTCGAGGCCGTCCGACGTCGCAGAGCTCGTTCTCGCGTCGATTCACTACCACAATCGCGAGACTGGCGATGAACTGATCTACCAGGACCACGAATTGTCGACGGTCATGGCGCATCGCCCGTTCGACGGGCACACACTCGTCAAGCCACCCACGCAGAATCAGCGCCCCTCGG
This sequence comes from Vicinamibacterales bacterium, assembly GCA_036407095.1. Classification (GTDB taxonomy): domain Bacteria; phylum Acidobacteriota; class Vicinamibacteria; order Vicinamibacterales; family UBA2999; genus Gp6-AA40. The sequence goes on from DASWZV010000168.1 coordinate 115,701, forward strand.
CCCCGAACTGATTTCCCATGTCGTAGCGCGGAAGGAATGAGGAAGTCCGTACGCGGTTCAGGAATTCGAGCACGGTCGTCGTCTGTGGAGGCAGGATGTGCCCGGCGTTCGGGACACAGGTGACGCTCGCATTGCGCACGCAGCGCTCCACGCGCTCGCGCGTCTCGTGTGAGTCGAGCAACGCGTCGTCGCTCCCTACCACGATCTGGATCGGCATGGACAGGCCCGCGAGATCGGCGTCCGTGCATCGAGGTATTCGGTCCATCCGTGGCCTGAAGTTTCGGAACACCACGAGTAGCGCATCGACCATCGGCTTGGGAAGGACCGTCGTCCGACCGGATACGAGCTCGAGAGATTTCAACAAGCCCCATGTCCCACACAGCCGCAGTACGCCGACCTTCAGCAGCAATACGACATTCTGCCGTCCAATTCCCGAGGGCGAAATCAAGGAGAGCGAGGCCACTCGATCGGGACGACGGATCGCGAAGTCGAGGCCGAGCCACCCGCCGAGCGAGATGCCGACCACGTTCGCCTTTTCGAGGCCCAGGCCCACCCAGACGTCGCTGAGCCACTCGGCATACGCGGATGACGCAAGCGGAGGACGCGACGGCGCGCTCAGCCCCGGTTCGCCGATCATGTCGACCGCGTAGACACGGTGATCGTTCGCCCACATCGCTACGTCACGCATCCACGACGCCGAGTTCGTGCCCGACCCGTGGAGCAGCACGAGTGGCGGCGCAGACGGACTCCCGCTCGCGATCACGAACGTGTCACCCTGGCATGTCGATACGATCTGCTGCTCGCACGGCACCGGCCATCGTGTCAGCACACGACGATACTGCGACTCGATCGCCTGACGGCCCGCTTCCGATCTGTAGATGTCGGCCACGATCCCTTCCCCGCCTCAGTCGCGATGGGCTTCAGCCAGAGCCGCGATCGTTCGAACCAAATCGCACGCAAGCGTCGGGTTCGCCGTGATCATGATGCGCAGCCGCCCACGGTCGCCGTCGTAGAAGCTGTCGACGCGTGGAAAGTCCGGTTCGCCACGACGGGCATTCAAGCCGGCCATGATCAGCGTGGTGATGCGCTGGCCATCCTCGGCGCTGATGGCGTCGACGTCCACGATGCTCGACACGAGCACCTGGCGGGTCCGCGAGGGGTTCGGTGCTGCGCTCGCATCGAGAGGAGCCCCAGCGAACTCTTCCAAGGCTGAACGGGTAACGCGGTATTCCTTGCCGATGCGCTTGGCTGGCAATCGCCCTTCGCGAATGAATCGGCGAACGGTCTTGACGTGGAGGTTCAGCCGTTTCGCGACGTCATCAACTTTGAAGAGCTGCTTTGTCGATGGAGCACCTTGCATGCTCCCAATCATTCCCTAACACTACTCAAAAGGTCAAATAATAGCCTGCTTAATGGGAATCATAGGGAATAATGAGGGCTAAGCCGTCATCTCTTGGGAAACTCGACGTGCACGGGATACGCGCGTTCACCCGCGAGGACCTTCACCGGGAGACGGTTTTCAGGAAGGGGAATCGGGCAGGTCGTGTACGGGTTGAACGAGCACGGCGGGTTGTACGCCTGGTTGAAGTCGAGCACGGTCGTCCCGTCATCGCGCAGGTCCGAGTACAGGAAGCGCGCCGCGTCGTACGTCTCTTCACCGCTCGATCGATCGCGGAACACGAAGTAGAACCGCTTCGGTCGTGTCGTGAACGGTCGCAGCCGCAGCGTCCGTCCCTGCAACGTGAACTCGACGAACCCTTCAGTCTTGTAGGCGTCGACATCGCCCAAGGTGTTGAGAACCTTCACGTCGTGAGGGGACGCGTCGGCGATGAAACGCGCGGTCACGCGATACTCCATCTGGATCGGAAACCATCTGAACCCGAGGAATCCGCGCGCGAGCTCGCCCTGTGGGTCCCACACGCGAAGTGATTTCCGTCCGCCGCTTCGATGTACGACCATGCGGATGTCGCCGACCTCGAGCTGGTCGGGCTTGTCCGCACCGTCATCTCTCAGATCGATCGGCTGCGTGACGGGCTGACTGCCGATGTGCACGTGCGATCCGTGCTCCGGCTCGAAGCGAACGACATCTCCCTGCAGCACGAAGCGGCCAATTCGCGGTGACGAGGCGGACGCAGGCAGCACGATGTCGTTCGCCCGGGCGCTGCCGGCCGAGTGCGTGCCGGGCTCGAGGAAGTGCAGTCCGGCGATCGTCGACCACTCGCGGCGATAGCTCTCCTCGTGCTTGGCGCGCCAGTCCTGGGTCTCTTTCGTCGCGGCCGTGACATCGATCGTGGCCGGGTCCTGCGAGGAACGTGCTCGGCACGCAGCGACAGACAGAGAAACGGCGACGATGAGGAGCCCGTACTCGACTCGAGCAGACATCATGCGACGGATGATAGTTCGAGGAATCAGGAATCAGGAATCAGGAATCAGGAATCAGTGGGAGCAGGGCTGAGCTGCGCATGCCTGAATCCTGATTCCTGACTGATTCCGGACTCCTGAATCCTGATTCCTGATCTGCCATGTGTTCTAATCTCGTTCCATGCGAAGCGGTCTCCGATTCTTCGTCTCGATCTTCATTGTGGTCCTGGGCATGTCCGCCCGTGCCCAGTGGTTGCATCAGCCGATGGCCGGGGCACCGCGAACGCCTGACGGCAGGATCAACATGACCGGGCCGGCACCGAAGCTGAACGGCAAGCCCGACCTCTCCGGCATCTGGCAGGCGCAGGGCGATCCGCGCGCACCTGGCGGGCTCTTCGGCTTGGGCGAATCGCTCAACTCGAGGTACTTCCGCGACGTGCTGTCGGACTTCAAACCCGACGAGCGGCCGCTCACGCCGGCAGGTGCGGACCTGCTTCGGCAGCATCAACAGCCGGGCGCCTTCAACCCGACGCTGAATTGTCTGCCTGACGGCGTCCCCCACGGTGATCTGCTGCCGGAGCCGTTCAAGATCATTCACTCGCCCGGCGTTATCGTGATGCTCTACGAAGTCGAGACGACGTTCCGGCAGATCTTCACGGACGGCCGCAAGCTGTCCGCTGACATGTCACCGACATGGCAGGGATACTCCGTCGGTCATTGGGACGGTGACACCCTTGTCATCGAGACCGCAGGATTCAACGATCGATCATGGCTCGACGCTCGCGGCACTGGCCACAGCGAGGAGATGCGGGTCGAGGAACGCTTCCGGCGCCGCGACTACGGACACATGGATCTCACGATCACCATCACCGATCCGAAGACCTTCACCAGGCCGATCACCTTCAGCGTCGTCGAGGAACTGCTTCCCGACACGGATCTGCTCGAGCACTACTGTCTCGAGAACGAAAAAGACGACGCTCACTTTCCGGGGAGAGAACGGAAGTAACTCCCGACTTCCGTCTCAGGCGGCCACGAAGATCACGAGGTGACACGGAAGAATAGAGCCACGAAGATCGCAACGAACACAAAGGTGGGGAGCGGAGCTCTGCCCTACGAAGCCCGGCCGTGCTGCCACGTCATCCAGACCTACCAGGGCAGCGACAGCCGCCGCAGCACCGCTGACAAATACAGCCGCCGACAGCACCGCCGACAAATACAGCAGACGTCGTGTACTCGAGCTTCACAGGTCGAGGCGTCACTCGGCCACGACAAATCGTGGAGCCCACCGCGTCCCACGGTTGACTCCTCGACGGCGTGTGCGTCGCAGCTTCCATCGGTGGCTTCGAGCGACGAGCGGACCAACGCACTCGATGCAACTCGCGCCAAACCAGGCGTTGGAGTGCCCAGTTGCAATTCGTTTACGCCAATTCGGACACGACACACACCTTCGGAGTCACCGCACGCATACCGCGAGCCACCCATACGTCGGCCAGCTTTGAATCGGTAGGATCTTTGCTGAGGCCTTAACGACTCGATCCATGGCGCGTGCAGCTATCGGAGAGGCCTTATGTGCGGGATCGCTGGGACGCTAAGTCTCTCCGGCCGTCCTGTCGATTCAGCGCTCGTGAGCCGTATGGGTGGTGCGCTCGCTCACCGCGGACCCGACGAGCGCGGACTCCATGTCGACACCGAGGTCGGTCTCGCCCACACACGTCTGAGCATCATCGACCTCGCGGGCGGTCACCAGCCCATGTCGCTCGACGCGGGCCGGCTGTGGGTGACGTTCAACGGCGAGATCTTCAACTACATCGAGCTGCGCGATCAGCTGCTCGGACTCGGTCACCGGTTTACGTCGCGTTCGGACACAGAGGTCATCCTCCACCTGTATGACAGGTACGGGCCCGATTGCGTGAGGATGATGAACGGCCAGTGGGCGTTGGCCATCTGGGACCCGCGACGGCGCCGTCTCTTTCTGTCTCGCGATCGAATGGGGGTGCGACCGCTCTTTTACGCTCATCTGAATGGCGTCAAGTTCTCGTTTGCGTCGGAAGTCAAAGCGCTCTTTCAGGACGCGGACGTCCCACGCGCCCTCGATCTCGAAGCACTCGATCAAGTCTTCACGTTCTGGTCACCGCTGAGTTCCCGAACCATCTTCACCGGCATTCACGAGCTGGCGCCGGGGCATTCGCTGACCGTCGAAGACGGATGCGTTCGCACATGGTGCTACTGGAAGCCGCAGTATGAGTCGTCGATGGCGGGGTCGTCGCAGGCACTGTCGGAGGAGTTGCAGGCGCTGCTCGTCGACGCCACTCGAATTCGACTACGGGCAGACGTACCGGTCGGCGCCTATCTCAGTGGAGGACTTGATTCGAGCGTCACCGCCGCACTCGTCAAGCGATTCACGACTACTCCGCTCCGCACCTTCTCGGTCGCATTCGACGACGCCGAGCTCGACGAGAGCTGGTATCAACGACAGATGCGAGATGCGCTCCTGACGGACCACGAGTCGCTCCGCTGCGCCGCGTCGGACATCGGACGCGTGTTCCCGGAGGTGATCTGGCATACCGAGACGCCGGTGCTGCGGACCGCGCCGGCTCCCCTGATGCTCTTGTCCCGCCTGGTGAGCGAGCGCGGATACAAAGTGGTGCTGACTGGTGAGGGTGCCGACGAAGTACTGGGCGGCTACGACATCTTCAAGGAGACGAAGATCCGTCGCTTCTGGGCGGCGCAGCCGCAGTCTCTACGTCGCCCGTTGCTGCTCCGCCGGCTGTATCCCTACATGTCCAATGTGCAGGCTCAGCCGCTGGCCTACCTTCGCGCCTTCTTCAAGGTGACGGAGCGGGATCTCGACGATCCGTTCTTCTCGCATCTTCCGCGCTGGGAACTGACGTCGCGCCTGAAGTGTTTCTACTCCGATGCGACGCGCGATCGACTCGGCGACTACGACGCCGTCGACGATCTGCGCTCACGACTGCCGAGCGAGTACGCGGGATGGGACACCTTCTCGCGAGCGCAGTACCTGGAAGCCGCTCACCTGCTGCCGGGGTACATCCTCTCGTCACAGGGCGATCGTATGGCGATGGCCAACGCCGTCGAAGGTCGCTTTCCGTTTCTGGATCATCGCGTCGTGGAGTTTTCCAACGCGTTGCACCCGACGATGAAGATGAAGGTGCTGACCGAGAAGCACCTGCTCAAGCGCGCAGCGCGGGACCTCGTGCCCGACGTGATCGTCAACAGACAGAAGCAGCCGTATCGGGCGCCGGATGCGAGGAGCTTCCTGGATGGCGGGCAGGCGACGCCTGAGTACGTGGACGAGCTGCTCTCAGAACAGCGGCTGCGGGCCGACGGCGTCTTCGATTCGTCGGCGGTGCAGCGTCTGGTCGCAAAGATTCGCGGGGGTCGCGCGATCGGCGTCAAGGACAACATGGCACTGGTCGGCATCCTTTCAACTCAGCTTCTCATCGAGCTTTTCATCAGGACACCCCCACATGCACACGATTCAGAACGAGGTACGGCAGTTCATCGTGGAGAACTTCTTGTACGGGCAGGTCTCAACTGAGCTCCGAGACGACGAGTCGCTTCTCGATCGCGGGCTCATCGATTCAACGGGTGTACTCGAGCTCGTCGGCTTTCTCGAACATCGCTACCGCATCAGCGTCGACGACCGCGAGCTGGTCCCCGACAACCTGGACTCCATCGCGCGCATCGTCGCATTCGTCGAGGCGAAGGTGCGGGCGCAGGTGAAAGACATTGCAAGTTGAGGATTTCCTCGAGCACAGCGCCGCTCGCCTTCCCGGGAAGACCGCGATCGTCTGCGGCGAGCGGCGGCTGACCTATCGACAGGTTGACGAGGAGTCGACACGTGTCGCGGGTCTGCTGAAGGAGCACGGCCTGCAGCGCGGCGATCGCGCCGCCATCTATCTCGAGAACTCCATCGAAGCCGTCGTCGCGATCTTCGCGTGTCTGAAAGCCGACGGCGTCTTCATGCTGGTGAACCCGACTGTCAAGGCGGAGAAGCTCGGCTTCCTCTTGAATGATTCGCGCGCCAGCGCGCTCGTCTGCCATACGCATCGAGCCAACCCGCTCGGCTCGGTCTGGAACGAAACGCCGCATCTCCGAACGGTACTGACAGTCGGGGGTACCGCCGATGTGCCAGGCAAGCGAGCCGTCGCATTCGACGCGCGACCCGGGCGGGCGTGGGCGAGAGGACGATCGGGCATCGACATCGATCTGGCGGCGCTCGTCTACACCTCCGGCTCGACCGGGCAGCCGAAGGGTGTGATGCTGACACACCTGAACATCGTTTCGGCCGCCACGTCGATCACCACCTACCTCGAAAACACGAGCGACGAGGTCATCCTGAACGTCCTCCCGCTGTCATTCGACTACGGGCTGTACCAGGTCCTCATGGCGTTCAAGATCGGAGCGACCGTCATCGTCGAACGGTCCTTCGCGTTTCCGCACGCCGTTCTCGAGACGCTCATCCGCGAGCGGGCGACGGGGTTCCCCATCGTTCCGACCATATCGGCGATGCTGCTGCAAATGGACCTCTCGCGCTACGACCTGAGCTCGCTGCGTTATGTCACCAACACCGGGGCTGCGCTGCCGACGCAGCACATCCTCGAGTTGCGCAAGGCCCTTCCCCACGTCGCGCTCTATTCGATGTACGGGTTGACCGAATGCAAGCGCGTGTCGTACCTGCCGCCGTCTCAACTCGATCGTCGGCCCGACTCGGTCGGCCGCGGGATGCCGAACGAAGAGGTCTACATCGTCGACGATCACGGTGGACGGCTCGCGTCGGGCATCGGCGAACTGGTCATTCGCGGGTCGAACGTGATGAAGGGCTACTGGGAGCGGCCCGAGGAGACAGAACGGGTGTTGAGGCCAGGGCCGCTGCCTGGAGAACGGGTGCTCTACTCCGGCGACATCTTTCGGATGGACGACGAGGGGTATCTGTACTTCATCGGCCGCAAAGACGACCTCATCAAGACCAGAGGCGAGAAGGTCAGCCCCAAGGAAGTCGAGGATGTGATCTACAAGCTGCCGGCGATTGCCGAGGCCGCTGTGGTCGGCGTCACCGATCCGATTCTCGGCCAGGTGGTAAAGGCGGTCGTCACGCTGAAGCCCGGCGTCTCGATCACGAGCCTCGACGTCCGGCGACATTGCGTCTCACATCTCGAGGACTTCATGGTGCCGAAGATCGTCGAGATTCGCGACGTGATGCCGAAGACGGGCACCGGAAAGATCGACAAGAGCGGGCTGAAAGCACCGACGGCGGCGTGAGCGCCCGGGGTGGCTGTGTTCCAACGATCATGAGATACGTCACGATTCCGATGCACGCGTCACATCACGACGACCTGCTCCGGCTATGGAAGGAGAACCTGACCGGGCTCGAGCACAGTGACAATCTGCGAGCGCGATCGACGTGGGCGTATCAGCAGAAGCCGGATGGAGCTGCCCGTACGATCGTGGTCGCGGACGAAGCGAGCGGCGCGCTGATCGGCTGCGGATCGGCGTACCCGCGCATCGTCTCGTTGAATGGGGCCAGGCTGGTGGCGGGAGTGCTGGCCGATTTTGCCGTCTCGCGCACGCATCGCTCCGGAGCGGCGGCGCTGCTGCTTCAACGGGCGCTCGCCACTGGCGGGGCCGAGCCGCCGTTGTCGTTTCTGTACGGTTTGCCGAACGAGGCAGCGCTGCCGATCTTCAAGCGCATCGGGTACAAGGCGCTCGGGGCGGTGCAGGCGTGGGTCAAGCCGCTCCATGCCGCCTACAAACTGCGCGAGTACATGACTCGCGGCTCGTTCGCGCAGTTCGCCGCGGTTCCGGTCGACAGCTATCTCGCTGCCGCCGATGCACGCCGGATGCGCCGCTTCCCGACCTCGCAGTCGTTCATCGTCCGGCGAGCCGATCATCGCTTCGACGATCTGTGGCAGCGCGGCAGGTGGAGCTACGCGCTGGCTGGCCAGCGGACCGCGTCGTACTTGAACTGGCGGTACACGGCGCCGACCGCGAGCGCGCGCGAGTTCTACTGTCTGTGCGAGCAGGGCCACACCGAACTCCTGGGCTACATCGCCTTCTCGAGACATGACAACAAGATCCTCGTGGAAGACGTCTTCGCCGTCGACCTGGGCGAATCGGCCGAGCGTCTGCTGTTGCGGTTCACGTGCGAGATGCGAGACCAGGGGTGTGATTCCGCGTACCTGTCGTACTTCGGTGACTCCCGCTTCGCTCGGTGCCTGAGCCGCACCGGATTCGTCCATCGAGGGGACCAGGAGCGCAACGTCCTGCTGATGACGCGGGGGGTCACGCCCGATCAAGCCAGAGCGCTCGGCACTCCGAACAGCTGGTTTCTGTTCAGCGGAGAGATGGACGTGTAGTGGGCGTCCCGCTCGATGTTCCGATCAGTTGGTCTGGCGCGGCAGCGTCAGCTGAATCCGTTTCCGATATTTCACCGCCGCGCCATTGCGTGTGGCCGGTTGGTACGACCACACCTTCGCGGCAGCGAGCAGCATCCGATCGTAGGCCTTGTCCAAGGGTTCGGTGATGATCGCCGACTCGACGCTGCCGGTTTCACCGATGACGATGAAGAGCACCCCTGTTTTCCCGGTCGGAATCGTGATCGGAACGCGCGGGATGTCCTGTCTCACGGTGACGGGCGCGACCACGTCCGCGTCGTTGCTGTCGTAGATGCGTGGCATCCGCGCCGTGTTTGCGATCGAGGCTTCTCGAGGAGGCGACGCCGGCCCCTGCGACTGCGGCTGTGGCGTCGTCGCTTGTGCCGCCAGATCGTTGAACGCGGCAGCGAGCACGCGCAGATCCGACAGAGGCGAGCGGCTGGCCGGGCCCGCGATGTCGGGATCGGACAACGCGGTCAGCAGTTCGGTGAAGCCGCTGGCCGCCGTTTTGTAGTCTTTCTGATCGAAGGCGGCTTTGGCCCGCTCGTACCTGGATTGGATGATCGCGGGAAGCACGGACTTGCGCTTGTCGCTGAACATCGCGCGCAGGCGCGGTGGAATCTCGGAGTCGGCCGGTCGATACAGCGGATCGCGCGCGATCATCGCGGTGATCGCTTCGTCGGCCTCTCCGGTTTTCCCAAGTGCGACGAAGCAGAAGGTGCGATAGAGATCGATCGACTGGCGATCCCGAGGTGAGGGGTTGGCGGTCGTCAGCCGATCGAGGGCTTCGAGCGCCCTCCGGTAGTCGGCAGACGCGTAGAGCTGACGGGCGGCAGCCAGCGAGCCTTGAAGATCGAGAGTCGCTGCAGGCGATTCGAGTGCAGTGGGCGCGGCTTGTTCGGATTGTGCGCGCATCCCGGATGTCAGCGCCGTCACCAGGATCAACGATGTGCTGAGGGGCAGTCGCATGGGTTTGAACCAGTGTAGAGCCGACAGGTGATGAGCGACGCCATTGGTGTGGCAATCGAAGAGAATTCACATCGCGTTTACATCTCGCTTACGTCAACGCGCGGAGTGGAGATTTCGCTATGCACGCTGAACGCTCGAGCGACATCACGCGAATCGTGCTGTTCGTGCTCGTGATCGGTGCCCTGCTGGCTGGAAGCTTCTGGACGCTGCTGCCGTTCCTCAGCGGCCTGATCTGGGCGACCACGATTGCCATCGCCACGTGGCCGCTGCTGCTGCGACTGCAACGATTGACCGGAAGGCGTTCCTACGCGGTCGCCATCATGACCGTCCTCGTCCTGCTGGCGTTCATCGTGCCGTTCGCGCTGGCGATCAACACACTGCTCGATGCCGCGAGTCAGAGCCCGCGAGTGATCAACGACTTTCTCGCGCACGGACTCGGCCCTCCGCCAGAGTGGATTGCGAAGATACCGATCCTCGGTCGGCGGTTCGGCGAGCAGTGGCAGACGATCGCCGCGGGCGGACCCGAGGCGCTCCAGGCGTTCGTTCAACCGTATGCCTACTCGGCAGCGACCTGGGCGATCGCCGCGACCGGCGGCTTCGGCAGAACGCTGATTCTCGTGCTGCTGACGTTGTTCCTCGTCGCGATTCTCTACAGCAACGGCGAGACGGCGGCGCGCGGCGCCCTCGCGTTCGGGCGCCGGCTGGGCGGCGAGCCCGGCGAACGGACCATCCGGCTTGCCGGACAAGCCGTACGAAGCGTGGCATTGGGGGTCGTCGTGACGGCCATGGTGCAATCGATCCTGGTCGGCCTTGGACTGTGGTTCTGCGGCATCCCTCATCCCGGCGTTCTGACCGCCATAGCGTTCGTATTCGGCATCGCGCAGATCGGTCCTCTGCCCGTGCTCGCCCCCGCGGTGATCTGGCTGTACTGGACCGGCTCCTCGACGTGGGCGACGGTGCTTCTGATCTGGAGCGCGCCGGTGTTGGCGCTCGACAACGTGTTGCGGCCGATTCTGATCCGCCGCGGCGTGGAGCTGCCGCTGTTGCTGATCCTCGGCGGCGTGATCGGCGGCTTGATCAGCTTTGGCGTAGTCGGTCTGTTCGTCGGCCCCGTAGTGCTGGCAGCGACCTACACGCTCGCGAAGGACTGGGTCTCACGAGGGCAACCCGATGCGACGTGACTTTTGCAGGAACGGAGGTTACGGAGAAAGCGGACTAACAGGAGCAACGGAGGAACGGAGAACGAACGGAGCCAACTATGGCGATCGACTCTGAAGCACGTAGCGCCGCGCGCGACGCGCGCTCATACTTTCGCAAGTGTGCACCTCCGTTCGTCTCCGTTCCTCCGTGTCTCCTGTTAACCCGTTTCTCCGTAACCTCCGTTTTCTCCATGGCAGAATGGACACGATGTCACGCGTAGCGCGCACGGCAATTGCGGTCGTCCTGATCGCGACGATCGCGGAACTGCGCATCGGACCGGCGGCGGGACAAGCGGCCTTCGACGTCTACGAACTGGCCGACTATCGGCTGACGCCCGAGGTCTTCGAGCGGTTCGTCGACGCGAGCCGCCGCGTCGGCGACATCCTGCAAACGGACTCGTCCTTTACTTACGCGCCGCTCTTCACGAAGGACGTGATGTTGTCGGGCGATGCCGTGTCAGAAGCGAGCGGCCTGATGACCCGTCTGGAGAATCACCCGGGTCTGGCCGCTGCGCTCGCGTCGGCGAAGATGTCGCCGCGAGACTATGCCAAGTTCGCGATTGTGCTGGTCGCCGCGTATCTGGCGAACGGTTTCATGAAGGCGGGCGTATTGCAGCGCGTACCCCCGGGCGCACCGACCATCAACGTCGAGTTCGTGAAGACACACGAATCCGAGGTTGCCGAGACGCTCGCGCGTCTCGGCATCACCTGACCTGCTGTCGTGGGGTTCACTTCACTCGGAGAGACCGAGGAACGTCAGAATCGTGCCGGTGCCCAACATCCCGATGCCCACCCAACGCCTCCCGTTGTTGACGGCGCTGATAGTGCTCGTCACTGGTAGTCCGGTGCCCGGATTGATGATGGTCATCGTCACTGTCTCGCTGGACGTGGCGGTGAGCACGGCTCCGATCACCATGAGGCCAAGACCAGCGACCACAGTGGGTCGACTCAGCTTTTCTTTCGTGAAGAGCGGCTCGCGCGTGGCCGCCGCGGCACTCTTTTTTTGAACCCTGGCCACTTCAGCGGCAAGACGGTCAGCCGAGAAGATGGCCTGCGTCCTCGCGTCCTGACGCGAGGGCTGCACATCCTGAGCGTGAGCGATCCCGCTGAACATGAGGAGGGCGACCATGAAACGGACGGTCTTCATAGTTGTACTCCGCTGCTGAATTCAAGTGGGGATACAGGATGATCTCACGACTCAGCCGTGACGTCCAGACGACAGAATTGCACGCCTCCTGGGCCAGAATGAACGCCATGATGTCGAACGACGTTCGGACCGCCACGCTCGCATTCATCCTGATGGTGACGCCATTCGTCACCGCGCAGCAGGAACCACCGCGCACGTGGCGACTCGATTTCTATGCGACAGGCGGCCCCGGCATCGAGGCGTACAGTTTCGATCGGCTCGTCGTCGAGCCGCTGGCGTGGCCCGACACACGCGCGTATGACGTCGACACGCGGCTGACCGGCAATTACCGCTACGAGATCGTCGATGCCACCGGGCGCGTGATCTTCGCACGTGGCTACGATCCAGCATTTGCCGAATGGGTCACGACCGCTGAAGTCAAGCGACTGCGGCGGACCTTCAGCGACTCGCTTCGGTTTCCCGCGCTCGCGGCAAAGGCGACAATCGTGCTGAAGAAGCGCGATCCCGAGGGCGCCTACAAACAGGTCTGGCGTCACGAGGTCGATCCTGCCGATCCGTTCATCGATCGATCGACGCCGCCGCGGCAGGCGCTCATCGAGATCGAGAAACACGGTGATCCGCAGATGAAGGTCGATCTGTTGCTGCTCGGCGATGGCTACACGGCCGACGACTGTCGGCGCACGTTTCCCGCGCACGCGCGGCGTGCTGCCACTGCGCTCTTCGCACTCGAGCCGTTCAAGTCGCGTCGTGATGCCTTCAACGTCTGGGGGCTGTGTCCGCCCTCGGCACAGTCGGGCATCGCGAGCCCGTCGCGCGGCCTCTATCGCCGCACACCCGCGGGTGCAGCCTACGACGCCTTCGGGTCGGAGCGCTACATCCTGACGTTCGAGAATCGCGCGTGGCGCGACATCGCGGCGTGGGCGCCATACGAGTACGTGACGATCCTCGCGAACGGCGACACCTATGGTGGCGGCGGGCTCTACAACGTCTACTCCACCGCGGCCGCCGGCAACGACTTCGCCGAGTATCTGTTCGTCCACGAATTCGCGCACCACTTCGCCGGCCTGGCCGATGAGTACTACACGTCACCGGTCGCCTACGAACCACCCGAGCGAATCGTTGAACCGTGGCCCGCGAATGTCACCGCATCAGTGGATCCGGCGAAGGTGAAATGGCACGACCTGCTGACCCCCGGCGTTCCTGTGCCCACGCCATGGCCCAAGGACGCGTATGAGGCGATGTCCAAGGACTTCCAGTCGCGGCGCGTACGCATCCGCGCGGAGAAGCGGCCCGAGGCGGAAATGACGCGTCTCTTTCGCGAGGAACAGGAAGCGACGATGAAGCTCCTGTCGTCGGCGGAGCACCACGGCAAGGTCGGCGTGTTTCAGGGCGCGAACTACGACGCGAAGGCGTTCTACCGGCCCGAAATCGACTGCATCATGTTCACGCGCGACAAGGTGCCCTTCTGCCGCGTCTGCCAGCGCGCGCTCGGTGAAGTGATCGATCGGCACACGGCGAGGGCAGGCTCCCGATAACAATCGAATCTCAAACTGAACACGCACTCGAGACACACGAACCATGAATCCCGTCGCCGACGGGTGTCGCTCACTTGGGTTCGACACAAGGGTTCGGGCTCACGGGTCCTGTCGGCGGGTCTCCCCGCTCGTCCTCGGCGCCAAAAGAACGATCACGCGTACGAAAATACCTGATCACGGAGAAGGCGCCTGCGCGGCGAGCGGGGACGCCCCTCCCGCCGCCACCCGTTCGACGACGCAACCAGCGTCGTAACCCAAGTGAGCTTGCATCGATCTTGACTGGCGACGCACACAATCACGCTGGAGCTCAGTTGGGTGTGGGACGGTGGCCAGCCCTAAAGGCGACGCGATCAGCGAAGAAAGTAAAAACGCGCTGAAGGGAGCCCTCACGGCGAGATCGTCGCAACCAGATCGGAAGATAAACGTGGGCCTCCGGGATGGATCCGGAAGCTCGTTTTTTTCCGCCTCCGCTCGCGCCGATTTTCAGGGCGAGCTACGGCGGACGCGCCGTAGCCCTGGCGAAGGCGGGCGCGCACCCCCGTTAGCCCCAGAAGACCAGATGCCCTCGCTTCTGCAGCGCCTCCGCGACGGCTTGCTCCGCTGCCTCGGCCTGTTTCCGTGTGGCGAAGGGACCGATGCCCTTCATCAAATCCACGCGGAGCTTGGTGCCGAATTTGTGAACCTTGTTCGCCGCCAGTTGTCCTCCTGCCTTGTGCTGTGCGAGGCGTTGCTCGGGGGTATGAGCGGTCTGGCCGACGTAGAGTGGTGCGAGGGCGCACGCCTGCGTCGTGCAGGCGCGTGAGAGTTCGACGATGTAGATGGAATAGGTAGGCGGCGCTGCAGCTTTCAGTGAGCGCCGGGTCATGCCCCGTCGCGGCCGCCGTCTCCTATTCACGATCCCGCTGCCCCCGATGCTCGGGCAGCAGGAAGCAGCAGATCAGGCTGATCACCGAGCAGATGGCGATATACCACGCTATAGCCGTCGACGTGCCGTACTCCTTGAACAGCAGGGCCGCGATGATCGGGGCTGGACCGCCGGCGGTAATCGATGCGAGCTGATAGCCGAGCGACGAGCCGCTGAACCGCACCGATGCGGGAAAGCTCTCGGCGATGAACGCCGCCTGCGGGCCGTACTGGAGGTCCTGCACCGGATTCGACAGCACGATCGCGAGAAACACCAGCGGCAGCGATCTCGTGTCCAGCAGGGCGAAGTACACGAACGGAAACACGATCATCAGCGCGCAGCCGATCCCGATGATCGTGCGACGGCCGTACCGGTCCGACAAATGCCCGAACAGCGGGTTGGCGAAGCACGACATCAGCGCCATCGCCATCACCATGTTCAGCACGAGACCACGGGCAAACCCGAGCACCGTTGTGGCATACGTAATCACGTAGGTCGTGAAGATGTAGAAGCACACCTGCTGGCTGGTGCGGAGCAGCGCCGACAACGCCACTTCCCTGCCGTTGCGGCGAAGCACTTCGACGATCGGCGCTTTGACGATCGCGCCGGTCTTCTTCAGCTCCTCGAAGACCGGTGTTTCGTGCACGCCCGACCGGATGTAGAAGCCGGCGATCACGAGAGCGACGCTGGCGAGAAACGGAACCCGCCATCCCCAGTCGAGAAACCCTTGGTCCGACGTCAGGCCGGTCATCAGCGCGAGCGCGCCGTTGGCGAGCACCATCCCGGCCGGCGCGCCGAGCTGCGCGAAACTCGTCGTGAAGCCGCGGCGCGCCGGATCGGTCCATTCGGCCGCCATCAGCACTGACCCGCTCCACTGACCGCCGATGGCCAGCCCTTGAAGGATGCGGCCGATCGTCAGCAGCACCGCTCCCCAGACGCCGATCACGTCGTAGCCCGGCGTGAGGCCGACCGCCATCGTCGCCACGCCCATCACGATCATGGTGAAGACGAGCAGCGTCTTGCGGCCGACGCGATCGCCGAAGTGGCCGAAGATCGCAGCGCCCACCGGCCGCGCCACGAACCCGACGAAGAACGTCGTGAACGACAGCATCGTCGCGATGAACGGATCGGAGCCTGGGAAGAATTTCTGCGGGAAGACGGCCGCTGCCGCCACACCGTAGAGGAAGAAGTCGTACCACTCGATGGTCGTGCCGACCGAGGCGGAGATGACGGCGCGAATCTGGTGGCGTTGGGCAGCGCGAGCGGACCCAAGAGATATCGCGGTATCAGTCACGCGCGGCATTGTATCCGCGGTTCGTCTAAATTGCGTTCATGCATTACGATCGCGGAGGCCTCGATGCCGGCATCACAGCGTGACGCTGGACCTGGTCGGGAGGAGTTCGATGAAACGCATTGCCCTCATTGGGATGGTGATCACCGGGGCGCTGCTCGCTCCGGCGGCGAGCTTCGCGCAGATTTCCTGCTCGCGCGAAGGGCTGCAACGCGCGGTCGATCTCTACGTCGCAGCCCAGACCAAGGGCGATACCTCCGGCCTGCCGCTGGCGATGGGCGTGGGGTACATGGAGAACGCCGCACCCGCGAAGATGGATGAGGGCGTGATCAAGACGGCGATGAAGATCGATCACCATCGCAGCCTGATCGACCCGTCCACGTGCCAGACCTTCACTGAAGTGATCGTCACCAACAAGGAAAAGCCGTACGTCCTCGGCACGCGGCTGCGCGTCAATCGCGACAAAATCGCCGAGATCGAGATCCTCTGGACGACGACGGGCTATTGGCTCTTCAACCCAGACAACTACTTGAAGTACGCGACCGAAGAAAAGTGGGACGCAATCCCCGCCAATCAGCGCGACACGCGCGACACGCTGGTAGCTGCTGCCAACGCCTACCTCGATGCGTTTCTCGAAGGGAAGAAGGATCTGGTGCCGTGGGGGTACCCCTGCAACCGCACCGAAGGCGGCGCCCATACCGGCAATGGATCGCCCACTGACAGCTGCGACGTCGGCGTCCCGAGCGGTGTGAACATCGCCAACCGTCGCTTCGTCGTCGACCCGACGATCGGATCGGTCGTGGTGTTCTGCACCTTCGGCGCGGGCAATGCGAACGGCGGCAGCGGCGCGCCCGATACGCATCTCTTCCGCGTCGAGAACGGCAAGCTACGCTACGTGCACACGCTGACGCATCTGCTGCAGACGAACTTCCGCGGGCGCGGCGCCGGTACCGGGACGGGTGCAGGCGGCGGACGGGGCGCAGCGGGCGCGCCGCCGACAACGCAGCCATAAGTCCGCTTCCTTTTTCAGGACATTTGATATCGGGCCGGCCGTTCCGACTCACTCGGCTCGCAATGTCTCCAACGGATCGATTCGGCTGGCCCGCCATGCGGGAATCGAGACCGCGCAGAGGGCAACGAGACCAAGAAGCAGCGGAATGGAGGCAAACACGATCGGATCGCCGGCAGGGACACCGAACAGCAATCCTCTCATCAGTTGCGCGAGACCGAACGCACCCACAAGACCGACACCAATACCGACGACCGTGAGTCGCATCCCCTGCCCGACGACCATCATCGCGATGCCGGACGAATCCGCACCGAGCGCAAGCCGAACGCCGAGCTCGTGCGAGCGCTGCTGCACCCAATGAGACACGAGGCCGTAGACGCCGATCGCCGCCAGGCCGAGTGCGCACAGTCCGAATGCGGTCATGAGTGACGTATTGAACCGCGTGCGGGCCGTCGATTCGGTGACGACGTCCGTCAGCGCCCGTATACGCGTCACAGGAAGTTGTCCCACGCTCGACTCGAGCGCGGCCCTGATTGGCCCGCTGAGCGAATGCGGATCCGTCGACGTTCGTACGACCCATACCAGCGGGAGCAGCTTCACGTTTGCTACCGTCACACCGTCAGGCTCCTGTGCCATGGGCACGTACATCGCCGGCCTCGCTTGATCCCTCAGGCCCGTGTCGCGAACGCTGCCCACGATGCCGATAATCTGCCTGACCGGTTCCTGATCGTAGGCGGGCCGCATCCCACGTCCGATGATCAGCTGATCCTTCAGTGGGTCACCGTTGGGCCAGAATCGCCGCGCCATCGCCTCGTTGATGATCACGACGCCAGGGGCATTCGCATCATCGGCGAACGAGAAGTCCCGACCCTCGAGGATCGGGATGCCGAACACGTCGAAATATCCTGGTGAGACGAAGGTCCATCCCCCGAACGCGTGGAATCGCATCGGTCCGACCTGCGCCAGTCCTTCACCAGCCCGACTGGCGATCACGAACGGGAGCTGCCACACGGTTTCGAGCGGCATGCAGCACGTCGTGCCCGCCCGCACGACGCCCGGAATCGCCTGAACGCGGTCCACTCCGGCGCGCGCCAGCTCGCTGATGCCGGCGCGCGTCTCGAATCTGGTTCCACTCACAGCCATGCGCAGGGTGAGGACATGTTCCGCGTCGAATCCGGGGTCCACGCGCCGCAAGGCGAGCGAAGTCAGGATGAGGAGCGTCGCACCCACGACGAGTGCGACCGCAAGCGCCACTTCCCCGATGACGAACATCGCACGGGTATTCAGCCGACGGCCCTGGGCTCCTGCCGCCATGCTCGAATGCAGCAGGAGCGGATTCAGATCTGACACGCCCAAGGAGCGCGACGGCACCAGACCGAAGAGCACCCCCGTGCCGACCGAGACCAGCAGTGCGAATCCCAACACCCGCCAGTCGACACTCACCGCGGCACCCGACTCGCCAATCCGGGGAATCGCGCCGAGCGCGCCAAGCATGAACGGGTTGCTCGAGGGGTACAGCCGAAGGAGCGCATGCGTGGAGAAGACGCCGACGGCGAGACCAGCCACGCCTCCGAGTAGAGACAGGACGAGACTTTCGATCAAGAGCTGCCGCACCAGACGACCGCGCGCTGCTCCGATCGCCGTCCGGATCGCCATCTCGCGATGGCGAGCCTCGGCACGCACGAGGAAGAGATTGGCGACGTTCGCGCACGCGATGAGCAGGAGGAAACCGACCGCCCCGAGCAACAGATTCAGTGACGACTGCGCACCACCGACCATCGCCGTGTGCAAGGGTTCAGCGATCCATCGGCCCTGACGGCTCGATTGCGCCCGAGGGCCGTCGCCCGGGTTGAACCTCGCGTACTGGACTGCGAGCGCAGTATTGGCCGCCGGGGGAGTGACCCCGCGGCGAAGGCGTGCCGTGACCTGGTAGATGCTGGCGCCATCGACACGATCCGGATCCGTTTGAAGCGGGACCCAAAGATCCGGACGCGGCTCGAACTGCTCGCTGTCGAAGTCGGGACCGATGATACCGACAACGACGTGCGGAACGTTTCCCAGCGCAATCGTTCGCCCAACGACGCCGGAGTCGCCGCCGAATCGGTGCATCCACAACTCATGGCTGAGCACCACGACTGCGGGGCCCCGTGGCAGATCTTCATCGGCCGTGAACGTGCGCCCCGCAGCCACTGGCGCGCCGAACAGACGAAAAAACGCTTCCGACACACGCCCAACCGTGACCTGCTCGGGATCCGATGTTCCCATCAGAGCGACCGAATCGAGTCGGTGCGCCGAGACGTCTTCGAACACGTCGGGCATCTCCTTCCAGACTTTCAGCGTGAAGGGACTGGGGAGATCGTTCGGTCGACCGTTGTTGATGGCCAGTGAGCGGACGAGCCTGTCGGCGTCTGGCGCCCGCAGCGGCCGGAGAATCACCGCGTTCACCACGGAGAACACCGCCGTGGTCGCACCGATGCCAACGCCAAGCGTCAGGACGACAACGACGGCGAATCCAGGATTCCTTGTGAACGACCGCAGTGTGTGGCGAAGGTCGCGCCCCGCCTCGTCGACCCATCGCAGGCTGCGGCCCTCGCGATAGGCCTCCTTCATCGGCTCGATGCCACCGAAGTCACGCCGCGCCGCTGCCCTCGCCGCGTCGAGGGACAAGCCCTCTCGGAGGTGTCGCTCGACGAGCAGTTCGAGATGCGCCTGGACGTCCGCGTCCAGATCGTCATCCCGATGCTGACGCCCGATCATTCCCAGCAGGCGCGACCACCACATCCGCACAGACGTCACGACTCACCTAGAAGCGAAGACATATCGACATGTTGATAGTCAACAGGGACCATCGCACAGTCCCTGTTGACTGTCAACAGAAGGTTCATCGAGGCGGAAGCCACCCACGTGTCACCAAGAGCTCACCTACCCGCGACCTCACCTCATCTCGAATCTGCCGAACTGCCTCGAGATCGCGTCCGGCCGGATCGAGCAGCGGCCAGTCGAGCACTGTCGACCCGGGAACGAACGGACACTCGTCTCCGCAACCCATGGTGATCAGAAGCTTCGTACCTGCCAGGTCGGCGGTCAATCGCTGCGGCCGTGCCGATGAGAGATCAAGTCCGACCTCGCGCATGGCGTCGAGGACGACCGGATGAATCCGTTCCGCTGGCTGAGTGCCCGCGGAGACCGCGGCGGCTCGATTGGGATCAGCCATCGCGTTGAAGAAAGCGGCCGCCATCTGGGAGCGCCCGGCGTTGTGAACACAGGCAAAGATCACCTTATCCAACGTGTGTCCTCAGTTCCGGATAATGTATCCGTGAACGCGATGAACACCCAGATCGAGCCAGCCACACGCGACGACGGGCCAGCGGTTCTTCGACTCCTCGGAAAGTGCCAACTCCCCACAGACGGATTGCTCAATCACTTGAACACCGCCGTTGTGGCACGGGGCCACGATGGCATCGTCGGCAGCGCAGCCCTGGAGGTGTACGCGGACGGCGCACTGCTGCGATCGGTCGCCGTCGATGCGACGATGCGTGGGAACGGCCTTGGACATCGACTGACGGAACCTGCGCTCGAATTGGCTCGAACGCTCGGTGTACCAGCCGTCTATCTGCTCACGACCACGGCCGAAGGATTCTTTCCGAAGGTCGGTTTCCACCGGATCGAGAGAGCGCTCGTCCCGGATGGCGTTCGCGCTTCCGTCGAATTCCTGTCCGCATGCCCGTCGACGGCGATAGCGATGCGTAAGGTCCTCGCCGACCAGACCTAGCGTGTGAAGAATTTCGGCAGATCCAGTTTCGTCTCGCGGAGGATGTCGGCGATGGCACGTCGATCGGCCGCGGACAAACGACGATACCGAACATCCGTTTCTTTTCCCGACAGAATCGCCCAGAGCCGCTCGTAGATCGCCGACTTCGCTTCGACCGGCAGGCGGTCGAACTGTGCCGAGTAAATCATGTAGCTGCACGGGAAGCGCAGCAGGCGATGGTTCAGATCGAGTTGACGGAGAGAACGCCCCTTCGAATCGCGCGGGCCCCGCGCGCTGAAGGCTTCCGCGAAGCCCGACGTACCTGCCAGCTTCGAGGCAATCGGCGCTTCATCGATGAACAGCATGTAATCGACCAGTTGTGCTACGCGCTCCCGAAGCGAGGCACGGCGGGCGTCGAGCTGCTTCTCATGTCGCGCGACCCTGGTTTCCCAGCTCACACGGGTCATCAGATTGATCATCTGCATCTGATGCTCGAACACCATGAGCGCCGCGATGTCGCTGTACGGTGTCAGGTAGCCGCGGGTGTCGAACGTCCGCTCCAGCGAGGTGAGTGTGGCGGGCTTCGTCGACGGCACGCTTCCGGCAGTCAGCAGGTCCACATTTCCGAAATGCTCAATCGAGCCGAGAGTGCCAGTGACATACCAGCCGCCCCAGCGCCGCTCCAGGGGACGTGAATGTCCCATCGGCTCGATCATGCCCGGAATGCCGCCACTCCGGTTCGAGTTGTGACACGACAGGCACCCGTCGGAGCGCGAGAGTGACAGTCCACCCAGCCAACTGGCATTGAGCGTGTAGAACACCGTGCCCTGTTCGGGATCCTGTGCGGCGATCTCGATGAACCCACCACGTACCCACCCGACGACAGTCGTGTCGTTGAAGTAGAGGGCGCGTGGATTGTTGGCTCTGATGCGATCGCTCTGGACGCTGCCCTGCGAGAACACCATGATCTGCGAGGACACGGGAATATCGAGAGTCTGGAGCAGCGAGCGCAGATAACCGGACGGGCCGTCCGACGTCAGCGCCTTCGTCGACTCCGGGCGCCGCAGCAGCTCACTGATCTGATCATTTGAGCTCTGGGCGTACTTGATCGCGGGATGAGCCAGATCGATCTCATCGTATTGCCGGGCGGCAAGCGTCAGTGTTGCCAGAAACCCGAGTACCGCAGGAGTGAGGAGCCGCAGGAGCCTGGTCTTCATCGTCCCTCCGACACCGCACTCACCTGTCAGATTGCGGGGGTGAGTCAGATCTCGCCAATGAGCCCTGTAGATAGTCAACAGGGACCATCGCACAGGTCCCTGTTGACTGTCAACAGATCTGACCCCATTCACCGGTGCGCCCGGGCGGACAGTGCGCGGGCAATCAAGCCGGCATGCCGCGCGCTGTTGACGAGCAACGCGACGTTTGCCGCGCGCGTCGCGCCTCCGGTCAATTCGGCGACACGCTGGAGAAGAAACGGAGTGATCGCCTTGCCCTTGATGCCGCGCAGGTCGGCCTCTTTGGTTGCCTGCTGAATCGCGGTTTCGGCGTCGGCGGCCGGGTACGCCTCCTCTTCCGGCACGGGCACGACGATGAGCACCGCGTGCTGCGCGCCGAGCCGATGTGCCGCATGGACGATCGCGGCGGCCTCTTCGGGAGTCTCGACTCGCACGTCGATCGGCAGCCCGCTCGACCTCGCGTAGAACCCCGGCAACGTGTCAGTCCCGAGGCCGACGATCGGCACACCCTGAGTTTCGAGCACTTCGATCGTGGCCGGCAGATCGAGGATCGCTTTCGCGCCGGCGCAGACGACCGCAATCGGCGTCCGACCGAGTTCGATCAGATCGGCCGACACATCGAACGGCGCGCCTCGATGCACGCCGCCAATGCCACCGGTCCCGAACACGCGGATCCCCGCTTCGTGGGCCACGATCATCGTCCCGGCCACCGTCGTCGATGCGTCCTCGTGACACGCGACGGCGATCGGAAGGTCGCGCCGGCTGCACTTCCGTACGCTGCCAAACGGACGCGACGCGAGCCGTTCGATGTCCACAGGCGAGACGCCGACTGTGATGGTGCCGCCGAGCACAGCGATCGTCGCTGGAACGGCGCCGGCCTCGCGCACCCCCTGCTCCATCGCGCGCGCCGTGTCAGCATTCTCCGGCCACGGCAGGCCGTGCGTGATCAGTGTTGATTCGAGAGCGACAACCGGAACATTCGACCGAAGCGCGTCGGCCACCTCGGTCGACAGGGTCATGTCGGGCAACATTCCCCGCTACTGTACCCGCAGGTCACGTACGGACTTGTATTGGGACGATAACGTAGCGGCCGGCTTCAGCCGGCCCGGGCCGCCTGAAGGCGGCCCCTACGGTACGACCAGCGCCCCACGAGCGCACCGATCAGTCCTGCGCCGACACCAAAGCTCAACGCGATCAAGAACAACGTGGCAAGAATCACGAAGATAAAGGGGTTGTAGAACGGTGCCAGCAGAAGGCTGGGTCTGGTGATCGCGACATACACGAAGTACGACGTGAACCCGACGAGGCTCGTCGCGACTGCAGTGACGAGTCCCGTGAGGAGCCGACCGGCCCGAAACGCGCCATAGCACCCGGCACCGAAGAGGACCACGGCATCGAGCACCGACACGCCGGGCGCAAGGACGAGGCGCGGATTCCAGCCGCGCGGCAACACAAACGTCAGCACGGTCACCGCACCGATTGCGACGACGCACGACCACATGAGACGCCAGAGCACACTGAGGACCTGCGAGACGTACCACAGGTCCGCTCGCAGCTGGCCGAGCGACGGGCGTTTGACTTCTCGGTATTCCTCCAGCAGGTCGCCAGGAATCGATTCGATGTCTGCAGGTCTCAGCACCGCACGCAACAGCATGGTTGCGAGACGTGACGGCCGGGCGTTGCTGTCGATCATGTGCGCACCTTCAGCGGCCATCGCAGTCCGTGCCACAACGCGTCGCTCGCTGACTTTGCATCGTTGAGCGCCCGCACGCCGGACGCGGTGGGAGCAAAATAGCGCCGGGCCTGGCCGCCGCGAATGGCCGTGCCCGGCGCCAATGTCGATGTCGCCAGTCCCTTGCCTTCGAGGCGTTCGAGCGTGGCGTAGACGGCGCCGGCCGAGACGCTCCGTTCCAACCGCTCCTGCACCTCGTTGAGGATCGCGCGTCCGTACGCCTCTCGGCCGAGACGCACGAGCGCCACCAGCACCGCCTGCTCGAACTGTCCGATGATCTCCGCCACTAACGTCTACATTGTAGACATTACGAGAAGCGCGTCAAGCCAAATCGACCATTCGACGCCGACTCGGCACCAGGTGGTTCGCGGAACGGTTCGACCGGGATGCGCTCGTACCGCACCTCGAGGATCTGCAAACGCTCGGTGCCACCTGGCGCGTGCAGCACCACGCTGTCGCCTGGCCCGGACTTCATCAACGCGCGCCCCAATGGCGACATCCAGCTGATGTGGCTGCGATCGAGATCGACCTCGTCGACGCCGACGATGCTCACCACGCGCTCCGTGCCAGCGGCGTTGGCGTAGCGGACGGTCGCCCCGAAAAAGACGTGCGTCGCCGCTCGCCCGCTTCTCGGCGCTTGCGGGTCCACCACTTCCGCCGCGTCGATGCGTTTGGTGAGGAAACGAATCCGCCGATCGATCTCGCGGAGCCGCCGCTTCCCGTACTTGTAGTCGGCGTTCTCACTGCGGTCGCCGTTGCCCGCCGCCCACGCCACCACCTGCGTCACCGCCGGCCGTTCTCTGCTGAGCAGAAACCGGTGCTCGTCTTTGAGCCGCTCCAGGCCGCTCGGGGTGATGTAGTTCTTGACGGCAGGGCGCTGCGGGCCTGCACCGTCTGGTTTCTTCGAGAACGGCCTCTTCATTCGCGGGTCGAGCGATTTAATCACGACTACTTCCCGGCTTGCCAACTGTAGTGTCAACTACTATAGTTTGGCCACCAACCTTTCCAGCCGGAGCCTCGTCCAATGCGACACATGCGAGCCACCGACACCGACCCGGCACCGGGACTCGGCGAGCTGCCGTTTCACATCCTGCTCGCGCTCGGCGATGGCCCGTCGCACGGCTACGCCATCGGCCAGCGCGTCGAGGAGGAATCGGGTGGACGGCTGGATCCGACGACCGGCGCGCTCTACCAGGCGCTGCGGCGACTGACCGAGGAGGGACTCGTGACACCGGTCGCCACACCAGGCGAGGTGGATCCGCGGCGGAAGTACTTCGCCATCACCAGGCTCGGTCGCCGCGCCGTGACGCAGGAAGCGCAACGCCTCGCGTCGCTCGTCCGCGCCGCGCGGCAGCGTGGGCTCTATCCGGGACGGGCGTGACGTGCGCGTGTACCGCTGGCTCGTGCGGTTGTGTCCCGAGGCGTTGCGCCGCGAGTACGGCGCCGCGATCGAAGAGACGATGGCGAGACGCCTCGCCGCTGCGCGCATTGCGGGGCGATGGCGCGCGACGCAGGTGTGGTGGCGCGAGAGCGCGGGCCTCGTCACGCTGGCAATCACCGAGCGATGGCGACAACTTGTCTCGCCCAAGCTCAAAGCAAACGCGGAGCCTGCCTCGCCGAAGCCCATGGCGAAGGCGGGCCCACGGCACCGGTTGCTGGCGCCGCCGAAGGCAGGAATCATGGACACGATTGCGCAGGATGTACGTCAAGCCGCACGACGGCTGACGCGCACGCCGGTCTTCACCACCGCCGCCGCGACGACACTGGCGTTGGCGATTGCGGCCAACGCCGCGATCTTCACGCTCGTTCATCGTGTCGTCCTCAATCCGCTCCCGTACCCGGACTCCGAGCGTCTGCTGGCGCTCGACTTCGGCATTCCCAGCCGCAACGTTCCCTCGGGCGTGCAGGTGATGACGTGGCAGCTGTACCATCAGCTCGCGGACAACGCGCACACGCTCGACGGCGTCGCCGGCTACTACGGGAGCGGCGCGACGCTGACCGGCAACGGCACGCCGGAGCGGGTCGCGATTACGCGCGCGACGCCGTCACTGCAGTCGGTGTTGCGCGTGGCGCCCGCGCTCGGCCGGTGGTTCACCGAAACCGAAGGGACACCCGGTGCACCATCGGTCGCCGTGTTGTCGCACGGCCTCTGGGTTCGCCGCTTCGGCGCCGACCCGGCGATCGTCGGTCGCACCATCCTGATCGACGGCGTCCCCACGCCCATCGTCGGCGTGATGCCGGCGTCGTTCACGTTCCCGCGAACGCCGGTCGATATGTGGCTGCCGGCGCAATCGACGCGCGCGTCGGCGTCGTTCCTGTTCTCCGTCCAGGGCGTCGCCCGATTGCGCGGCGACGCAACCGTCGCAACCGCACGCGCGGAGATCACGAATCTGATCGAGGATCTGTCTCGCAGGGCACCGAATCAGAAGAGCCTCGTGTCGACCGCGCTGCCGCTGCACGAAGCGGTCGTCGGCACCATCGCCGACGCGCTGTGGATTCTGCTGGCGGCCGTCGGCCTCGTCCTGCTGGTCGCGTGCGCCAATATCGCCAACCTGTTCCTGGTGCGCTCGGAATCGCGGCACCGCGAAGTCGCCGTCCGTCGCGCGCTCGGTGCCGAGACGCGACGCCTCGCGCGCTACTTCCTCGCCGAGAGCGTACTGCTTGGAGTGGTCGGCGGCACACTTGGTCTCGCGCTCGCATCGGCCGGCGTCCGCCTGCTGGCCGCGTTCGGTCCGGTCAATCTGCCGCGTCTCGGCGAAGTACGTGTCGACGCAGTCGTGGTCATCTTCACCGCGGGGTTGAGCCTGCTCGCAGCCGTGGCCTTCGGCGCGATCCCCCTGCTGCGCCTCGCGCCGATGACGGCGACACTGCACGACAGCGGCCGCGGGCAGACCGCGACGCGCGGGCAGCATCGCGCACGGCACGTGCTGATGACGGCACAGGTCGCACTGGCGCTGGTGCTGCTGGTCGCCTCGGGCCTGATGGTGCGGAGCGTTCAACACCTGCGCAACATGGATCTCGGGTTCGATCCGGCATCAACGCTCGCGTTCGGCGTCTCCCTGCCCGAGCGCGCCTACGCGACGCGCGAGCGGGCGGCGAGCGCACATCGCGCCATTCTCGACCGCTTGAACGCGTTGCCCGGAGTGATCTCCGCTGCCGCCTCGAGCAGTCTTCCGCTCACCGGCACCAATTACGGCAACGGCCTGATCGTCGAGAACGAGCTGAACGACCCGAGTCAACTGCGACGGCAGTTCGCGTGGTTCCGCGCGGTGTCCGGCCGGTACCTCGAAACTGCAGGCATCCGTCTCAAACGCGGCCGCACGATCACACACAGCGACGTCGAGCTTCGCGAGCCGGTCGTCGTGATCGACGAGGCGCTCGCCGCGATGTACTTCCCCGGGCGGGACCCCATCGGCAAGCGAGTCCGATCGGCAGCGCCGGCGAATCCACGAATGCCCACACCGCCATGGCTCGAGATCGTCGGTGTCGTAGCCAACACGCCGACCGCTACGCTCACGGCGCCGCCGTTGCCGCAGATGTACATGCCGATGTCGATCGCGGGTGGGCCCGACATTCCCGCCCCGGCACTGATCGGGCCTGACATCACGGGAATGAGCTACGTGGTTCGAACGACACTCGATCCTGCCGAGCTCGCAGGTGCGTCACGCACGGCAGTGGAAGGTGTCGACGCAAACCTTGCGCTCGCGCAAGTGCGCACGCTGCAGGAGGCCGTCGATCGGGCGGGGGATCAGATGACGTTCACGATGGTGCTGCTCGGCATCGCCGCCGGCGTGGCGCTGCTCCTCGGCGTCATCGGGATCTACGGTGTCGTGTCGTACATTGCGGCGCAGCGGACGGGCGAGATCGGCGTTCGCCTCGCGCTCGGAGCAGAGCCCATTGGCGTGACGGCACTGATCCTTCGCCAGAGCGCAGGCGTGACGATGATCGGCATCGGGCTTGGGCTGGCCGCAGCGTTGGCGGGCGGCAGGCTGATACGAGCGCTCCTCTACAACGTGAGCCCGCGCGACCCGATCGTGATCGGCGCGGTGACGCTGCTGCTGACGGCGGTCGCGCTCGTCGCCTGCTGGCTGCCTGCGCGCCGCGCGGCGCGCCTCAGCCCGCTCGAGGCGCTGCGCACCGATTAGCATCGACGCCATTACAAAACGCGACGACCAGCGATGCGTGAACACGTGCATCGTTCGGATAGGTGTCTCTGCAGGATCAACGGAAATCCTAGGAAATCTGGCCAAATCGTGATATAATACATAACGGAGGTTCATTCGTTGTCTCCCAGATTCGTCACAGTGAGGACTCGATGAGACTGGAGACCCGGCAGATCACGTACTCCGACGGCGATGCACGACTTAACGGTGTACTCGCGATCGATGCGGACCGTATCGACAAACGGCCGGGAGTTCTCGTCGTGCACGGCGGCGCCGGCCTCGACGATCACGCGCGCGGGCGGGCGCGCCGTTTCGCCCAGGCTGGGTTCGTGGTGTTCGCGTGCGACATGTATGGAGAAGGGGTGATGGGACACCGCGAACGGATCATCCGCCACATCGGTGAGCTCCGGAGCAACCGGGCGGCACTCGTTCGGCGCGTGCAGCCCGCGATCGAGATCCTGTCATCGCGTCCGGAAGTCGACCGCTGCCTCGCCGCTGTCGGCTACTGCTTCGGAGGAATGGTCGTCCTCGAGTACGCGCGCAGCGGAGCAGCGATCAGCGGCGTCGTGAGTGTGCACGGCACTCTCGACACGGCCAGTCCCGTCGAGCCGTCGTCGATTCGCGCCCGCATTCTGGTCTGTCACGGTGCGCGCGACCCGCACGTGCCGATGTCGCAGGTCACGGCGTTCGCCGACGAGATGCAGAACGCGGGCGCGGACTATCAATTGATTGTCTACGGACAAGCGATGCATGGCTTCACACACGAAGCGGCGACCGGTGCGCAGCCGGGCGTGCTGTACGACCCGCAAGCCGACGCGTGGTCATCGGTCGCCATTCAGCGTTTTCTCACGGAGTTAGGTGGCGACGTGCGCGCCGGAGCTTTCACGAATTGAGGCGAGTCCCCATTCACGTCCTCAGCAGTGCGCCCGGTGCATAGAAGTCCTGCCCCACCCAGCCAACGAGTCGACACGTTCTCCCGTCTAACACGCCCATGAGCGCTCTGATCCGCGACATGACCTACGCCCTCCGCACGTTCCGCTCGGCGCGAGTCTTCGCAGTGACGGCTGTGCTGACACTGGCGCTGGGAATTGGCGGAACGACGGCGATCTTTACGCTCATGCACGCCGTCATGCTGAAGTCCCTGCCGGTGTCCGATCCATCACGCCTGTATCGAATCGGTGACGGCGACAACTGTTGCGTCATGGGCAGCCCTCAGGGCCGTTGGGGCTTTTATTCGTTTCCGCTCTTCGAATACCTCAAGGCCGAGACACCGCAGTTCGAGGACATCACGGCCTTTACGACATTCGTGGGCCGCATGAGCGTCCGTCGTCAAGGGGTCGCCGAGGCACCGCGGCCGCTCCGGACGATGTATGCGACGGGCAGCTACTTCACGACGCTGGGCGTGAACGCGTTCGCAGGGCGTGTTTTCACTGCCGACGACGACCGAGCGGCCGCAGCGCCGGTGACGGTGATGGCGTACCACGCCTGGCAAGGCCTCTACGGAGGCGATCCGTCGGTCGTTGGTTCCACGCTGATCATCGAGGGACACGCGTTCACGGTTTCGGGAATCGCGCCTCCCGGATTCTTCGGAGAAACTCTGCGCGCCGACCCGCCAGACCTCTGGCTTCCGCTGCAGCACGAACCGCTCATTGCTGCCGACACCTCGCTGCTGCGGCAGCCCATCTCGGCATGGCTGCGTGTGATCGGACGGCTGCGTGCGAACGCGACGATTGACGGCATGGATGCGCGACTCACCCTGCTGCTGCGGCAGTGGATGCGGAAGGATGCCGGATATCCCGCGAACTGGATGCCGGGAATCGAGCGCAAGCTGTCCGAGCAGGTGATCACCGTCGTCCCAGCGGGCGCGGGCGTCGGTGTGATGAAAGAGCAATACGGACGCAGCCTCCGGATACTGCTGGTCGTCTGCGCGATGGTGCTGCTCATCGCGTGCGCGAACGTTGCCAACCTGTTGCTGGCGCGCGCGGTCGCACGGCGCGGCCGGATGGCCGTGCGTCTGGCCCTCGGCGCATCGCGCTCGCAGATTGTCGTCGAGGCGCTGATCGAAAGCGTGCTGCTCGCCGTTGGCGGCGCAGTGGTCGGGCTCGTCGTTGCGATCGGGGCCGCTCGATTGCTGCTCGCGCTCGCATTCGCGGGCGCCACGATGCTTCCAATCGATGTCATGCCTTCACCGCTGGTGCTGGCATTCACCGTTGGCCTTGCGCTCGTCACCGGGGTGTTGTTTGGCGCCGCACCGGCCTGGTTCGCGACCCGCACCGATCCGATCGAGGCGTTACGTGCGACGGGACGCTCGACGAGCGATGGCGCGTCGGTCACGCGGACGACGCTGCTGGTGGTCCAGGCCACGCTTTCAGTGGTCCTCGTCGCCGGCTCGACCATGCTCGGCCGCAGCCTGGGCAACCTCGAAGGCCAGGACTTCGGCTTCGAACGCCGAGGCCGGGTGGTCGTCTCGATCGGCCGGCCGTCGGCCGCAGTGACCGGCGATCGCCTCACAGCGTTGTACCGCGACGTGGAAGCGCGGCTCGCCGGCATTCCCGGCGTGCGGGGCGCCGGCCTGGCAATCTACAACCCGCTCACCAACAATTGGGGCGAAGCCATACTCGTTGCCGGCAAGCCCGCACCAGCACCCGGCGCCGATATCGGCGCGTCGTGGGACCGCGTCAGCACGCGCTATCTTCAGGAGCTGGGCGTCAAACTCGTTCGCGGGCGCCACTTCACAGACAGCGACAATGAGCTGTCCGAGAACGTCGCCGTGGTCAATGAGGCATTCACGCGGCGCTTCTTTTCGGCCGGCGAGGATCCGATCGACCGCCACTTCGGGTTGGACCTCCCCGAGAACGTCAACACCTATCGCATCGTGGGAGTGGTCGGTGACGCCAAGTTCGCCGGCTTCCAGCTGAATCGACCGGCGCGACCGATGTTCTATGTGCCCCTGGCGCAGACCGTGAAGTACACGAACCCGTTGATGCAGCGGCTGGAGACGTCCTCGCACTACGTTGGTGGCCTCCTGCTCGTCACCAACACGCCGCCGGGAACGATTGAACCGCTCGTGACGCGCGCGCTCGCCGATGCCGATCCCAATCTGACAGTAATCAACGTCCGCACGCTCGAAGAACAGGTGGCGCGGTCCTTCGATCAGCAACGCGCCGTGGCCAGCCTTGCCGGCCTGTTCGGACTCGTTGCGCTGGCCCTCGCGGCGATCGGCCTCTACGGCGTGACGGCGTACACCGTGGCACGCCGCCGCAGCGAGATTGGCGTACGCATGGCGCTCGGCGCCGATCGCCGGAACGTGATCGGTCTGGTCCTGCGCGGGGCGTTCACGCGCGTCGGAGCCGGACTGGTGCTTGGCGTGCCGCTCGCAGTCGGGGCGGGATATCTGCTGTCCGCGCAGCTTTACGGTGTGGCCTTCTGGGATCCGGTGGCATTGAGCGTCGCGGCCGCCGCACTGGCATTCGCCGCATTCCTCGCCTCCCTGGTGCCGGCATCGAGGGCGGCAGGACTCGCGCCGATGATCGCGCTGCGAACCGACTGATCGCGAAGCGACGCGCACGGATCGCGTTGAACACGCTCCGCTGAGACTCGCCTGCCCGTACATGGTCCTGCAGGTGACATCGGCTTTCTCGCCGTGCCGCCGTGTGGTCACCTAATCCGCAGCGAAGCAGTAGAGAAGTCCGTCGCCAAGGGAGGCGCGCAACGCCACCTGCGAGCAGCCACGCGACAGATGGGCAGAATTCCATGAGTCGCCCAGCCCGCCCCCGCTGCGGTTGTGATGCCCCACCATCGCTCGACCGCCGTCATGGCTCGTCCACCCAAGGCACGTGGCATCGCTGCTCGTGACCAATGTGCCATCGGGGTTGCTGCCCGTGAGAATGTCGTGTCGCGTCGGTGCCACTTGCGCACCTTTTTCGGTAAGCGCCGTATCGATCCCGAGGTTGACACGCTCGCTGTGGAGTTCCTCATTGCTCGCCGCGATCCGGATTCCGTGCGCATTGACCCACGGACCCCGACCGATCCGATCTCGGGCATGGACTGTGGGCGCATCGCCTGATGGTGGTGCGCTGAGATACGCGCGCCACAGTCGATCACCGTGTCCGACTGCCGCGGCACGCTGGCGGCAGATCGCATCCGCGCCTGCGAGCCCGCCCAGGTCGCCGCCGAAGCCACGGCCTGTACTCGTTATGAAAAACGACATCGCGGGCGAGATGCCTGCCGTCTCCTGCGGCGTCGCCGGGACTGGAGTGAGCAACGCAGCGACGATGAGAGAGTGAAAGATCCGCATGCTGCGGCGGCAGACCGGGGCCAGGCGGGAATGATAGTCCGACGGCGGCCCTCCTTCTGGTTCGCTCCCTCGAGTGTCGCTTCTCCGCCACGCGAGTCGTGGAAAGCGCTCGCATCTCGCTCTCCACTTCAGCCGCCGGCTCGCCATCGTGCTATACTCCGGTCGTCGTGACTTTACGCTCATCTCGGTCGTTGCAACGTAGCTCGCGCCTATCGGCGCTGAGTTATTGAACTGCGCGACCGCGGGATGAGACTCGCCTAACGTCACGGATTACCACCAGTCACATTCCATGGTCGCGCCGGAGGTATGCCCGGAGAGTCGGGCTATGGGCAGGCCGAGCGGTTTCGAAAACCGTCACCGGTGAAACGGCTGGGGGTTCGAGTCCCTCACTCTCCGCCATGACCAACTCCCCGTGTAGTCCAACTGTAGACGCCCGGCTCAAAATCGGGATGCGTGCGAGTTCGAATCTCGCCACGGGGACCAGCCGGCTCTAGCCCAATTTGGCAGAGGCGTCAGGTCGAGAGCCTGAAGGTTCCGGGTTCGAGTCCCGGGAGCCGGACCACCATGGAGACATCTCCACCAACGGCGAGTGGTCAAATTGGAAAAGGCGCCACGTTCAGACCGTGGAGATTTTGTGGGTTCGACTCCCACCTCGCCGACCATCGATTGCGGGCTCGTTCAATGGCAGGACGCGCGTCTTTGAAGCGCGACATCGTGGTTCGAATCCACGGCCCGCAGCCATTACCGAGAGCGGGCTTTTGACACTTCGCCCTCAAGTCGAATGAACCGACTCCAACGGGCTACCGTGACCGAACAGGTCCTCAATCGCGTGGACGAGCGCGTCTGTCCAGATCTGTTGCGCCAGCCAGGTTGATGCATCCTGGAGCGCGGCGTGGAGCGAGCCGCGCAGGAGTGCCGCCAACCGCATCGTAGGCGCTGCGAGCCGCGGGTGAGGAGGAGCAGCAGCGTCAGCCTCTTGCGACGAAGGAGCGGTGAGACACCGTAAGGCAGTCGCCGGAGATGCGGCTTCCACCCCACCGCGCAAGCTTGCGCGGCGGGGACCCCGGGTTGGCCGGCGAGCGGATCGCCGCGCGGAAGGATGCGTCAGCCTGGTTGGCGCAAATCCGAGTCGAGCGAGAGAGCAGTCGCTCCACGCAGCGCTCCGGAATACATCAGCCAGTCGGGTGCTGCTGACGCCTGGGAGCATGATCGTAGAGTGGTTATGGAACGTGACTGTCGACGACGAGAAGGACAGCCGTCCCGTCGCGGCGCCGTCACGCAGGCCGCATCTCGCCGAGCAGAGTGGGGATCAGTTCCGAGACGGTTGGGTGAATGGGAACGGCGCGCGCGAGGCGATCGTAGGAGACGCCGGCGTTGATGATGTCGAGAATGCCGTGGATCGCCTCGTCGCCGCCGGTCCCTAGGATCGCGGCGCCCAGGATCTTCTTGCTCTCTGCATCGACAGCGATTTTCATCAGTCCCTGCGTTTCGCCTTTCTCGATGGCGCGCCCCACCTTGGTCATCGGGCGCTGTCCGACCAGAAGCTTACGGCCAGACGCTCGCGCCTCCTTCTCGGTCATGCCGACACGTCCGAGCGGCGGGTCGATGTAGAGCGCGTACCCGATCACGCGCTCGCTCACGCGGCGGTGTTCGCCGTCCAGTAGATTCGCCGCGACGATCTCGTAGTCGTTGTAGGCGGTATGAGTAAACGCGCCGCGACCGTTGCAGTCGCCGAGCGCCCAGATGCCCGCGACGTTCGTCGCCAGGCTGTCATCCACTTTGATGTAGCCGCGCCCGTCCATGGCAACGCCAGCCTTGTCGAGTCCCAGATCGCCGGTGTTGGGTTGACGTCCAACGGCAAGGAGTACGTGCGACCCCACAACCTGTGGCTCACCTTCCGAACAATTGACGCCGACCGACACACCACGGTCGTGTGGGGCAACGGTGATGCACTCGGCACTCGTGCGAATGCTGATGCCTTCCTTGATCAGAATCTCTCTTATCGTCTCCGAGATGTCGTCGTCCTCCTTCCCGGCAAGGCGCGGCCCTTTCTCGACCACAGTGACCTCGGCGCCGAAACGGCGATACATCTGAGCGAACTCGAGGCCCACGTAGCTTCCGCCGACGACGACCAGATGTTCGGGGACACGATCGAGCGCGATCATCGACGTGTTCGTGAGGTATGAGATCTTCTCGATCCCCGGAAAGGGCGGCACGAACGCGCGGCCGCCGACGTTGATGAAAATCTGCGGCGCGACGATGAGATCGTCACCAACACGAACACGGTCGGGACCTTCGAAGCGCGCCTGTCCTTGAATGACAGTGCAGCCTTTCAAACCGCGCAGCCATTTCTCGACACCGCCGCGCGCGTTGGCCACCACGGTGTCGGCGCGCGCCTTCACACGCGCCATGTCGATGCGCGGCGCCTTGTCGAGGACGACCCCGAAGTCGGCGCCACGGCGGGCGAGGTGCGCAGCATACGCGCTCGCGACGAGCGTCTTGGTCGGCATGCATCCGGTGTTGACACAGGTGCCGCCGAACAGATGCCGCTCGATGACGGCCACCGTCTTGCCGGCCGCCGCAAGCCGCGCCGCCAAGGGAGGCCCGGCTTGGCCGGTACCGATGATGATCGCGTCGACGCGCGTCATGACAGGGCACTGATGATGAGGAGCGCCCCACCAATGGCAAGGGCATCTTCGATGAACGCCGCCGGCGTATCACGTCCAAACGAGCGTGCGAGCGTCCTCCGCAGCGCGTGACCTCCGAACGTACCGATGACAGCTCCGAGGATCCCGGCGACCGCACCGCCTGCTATCGACGCACCGGCGCCGCCGGCAACCGACGCACCCGACAATGCGCCGGAAACGAGACGGGCGCCGAACTGCATCGGCACAAGACGGCTGGGCGTGCTCGGCAATTGATCCATGACCAGCTCAACGAGGGCGAGCAAGGTGAACACCCACGGCGTCCACGCAGCGCTCATGAAGGCGAGCCAGGTCCCGTTCAAGTCGAGACGGCCGAGACGCGCCGCCCAGCTTGCAGCCGCCGGAGCGGTGAATGTGCGCAATCCGGCGACGACGCCAATGAGCAGTGCAAAGAAGTACGCGGTCACGTCGCACCCCGTTTACGAAGCTCGCGGCCCATCGATCGCCGAGGCGCCGCACCATCATCTTCCTCGAATCCGGCGAGGAACGAAATGGATCTTCCGTGCTGAGTTCTTGACGAAGGCTGTGGTCCGAGCCATCATCCGCGAGGCGCAAGGAATCAGGATGCAGGAATCAGGATTCAGGCCTGAACCAGGCCTCATGGCCCGGGATGCCGCGGAGCGATCGGATGCGAACAACCAGACACCCATTGCAGATCAACAGCGACTCGCTCGTGAGAGCTCCTCGGGTGGCAATGCTCCTGTTCGTGGTGATCACAGGTTCCGTTGACGCGCGTGCTCAGTGGCTCAACTATCCGACTCCGGGGATTCCGCGTCTGGCCAACGGTGCTCCAGACTTGAAAGCCCCGGCCCCACGCACACCCGACGGCAAGCCGGATTTCTCCGGCATGTGGTTCGCCAACGTCCCTGCGAAGGACTACTGCAGGGAGAAAGACTGCATCCAGGAAGAGCGGATGGCGCGCGAGCAGATCAACCTGGGCATCAAACTGAAGGACGGCCTGCCCTACACCGAGTGGTCCAAGGAGCAGATGAAGATCAGGCGCGCCAATGGCGGGCGCGAAGATCCGCATAGCTACTGCATGCCACCGAACTTTCCACGCGCCTGGACGCTGCCGCAGCACACCAGGATCGTGCAGACGCCCGGCATGATGGTCGTCCTGCATGAGTTCAACGGGGCCTATCGCGAAGTGTATCTGGACGGTCGACCGCTGCCCGTCAATCCGAATCCAACCTGGAACGGCTACTCCACCGGGCACTGGGAAGGCGACACGCTGGTCATCGAGACCAATGGCATCCGCGACGACATGTGGCTCGATATCCAGGGCAGTCCGATCACCGAGTCGGCCCGCGTGACCGAGCGGCTGAAGCGCCTCAATCTCGGCCTCATGCAGATCGAGATCGGCGTGAACGATCCGAAGGCCTACACCAAACCGTGGTCGGTCACGATCGAAATGGCGTTGATCGTCGACACGCAGATGCTCGAAGAGATTTGCCTGGACAACGAAAAAGACACCAAGCTCTACAAAAAATGACGAATCGTCTGTCTCGCTACTCGATCTTCGTCGCCCTCAGCCTCGCGCTGGTGCCAGCCGCGTGGGCGCATCATTCCCAATCGGAGTACGACCTCCGCGCGAAAGTGGAAGTCGAAGGCTCCGTGACCAAGGTGGAATGGAGAAGCCCGCACGCGTGGATCTACGTGGATGTGATCAACGAGAAGGGCGAAAAGGTGAACTGGAGCTTCGAGCTTCCGAGCCCCGTCACCTTGATGCGCCGGGGATGGACGCGTGATTCGTTGAAGCCTGGCGACCGGGTCAAGGTGTCAGGCGCTCCAGCCAAGAACTTTCCCACCATCGCGATCGCCAATTCCATCAAGGATGCCAGCGGCAAGGCGATGTTTACCGGCACGACGCAGATCTACGAACCGGAAGCGGTGTCCAAAGAATCTCGGTAACGGAGTCGGCGCTGATTGCGCTCAGTTCTCGATGAGTGGCTCGACGCGCTCGACGAAGAAGTCGTTCGTCGTCGTGCGGTTTTTTTCCAGCTTCAGCATGATTGTCAGGATCAAGCGCGATTGGCCGATAACTATTACATGCGAAGCTGGTTCCGCACACCGAATGAGCCCGAGGACGGCGTGCTGTTCCTGTCCGGTTACCAGAAGGTCGCATGGGTCATCCTCGCGGCCCTCGGCATCTACGTCCTGCTCTTTCGGTGATTCAGCCCGCTTGTTGTCAACGAAGGGGAGTCCAGTGATGCGAACGCATCTTGCGTCGTACCACCCCGCCTTGCTGGTCGCCCGCGCAACATCGGCGTAGGGCAAACCTGATTTTTCGGGAGATTGGATCCTGGTGAGTCCAATCGATGCCACTCAAACGCTGCCCAGACGATGACCGTGCACGAGTCGTTCAAGCGTGAATCGGTGCTGGGGCCGATTGCGTCGCCGGCGCCTGATCTGCCACGGGATAATGAGCAGGAGAAACAACAGCATCCAACGTTTCATTGGCCTACCTATCCTCCGACACCAAGCGCCCGTTAGCTGTAGCCGCGAGACAGCACGTACACCCTGTTCAGCAGACCTACGGCACCCTGTAGTCGTCTAGCGGCACGCGTGGATTCTACGTTGACTTCTCTTGGGCGGGCGCGAGTTCGCGTGGGCTGTTCGGCACAACGTAGCGCGATTGTCGGCCCTTGGGGTTTGAACATCTCGGGCCGATCGCCCGTCCTGAATCTCCTGAAGCATGAAGGCTCTCATTCGCGACCGTTACGGCCTGCCCGATGTCCTCGAAGTTCGAGAGGTGGCACAGCCCGTTCCCGGGGCCGGAGAGGTATTGCTTCGCGTGCACGCGGCATCGATCAACGACTGGGACTGGGGCCTCCTTCAGGGACCGACGTTGCCGATCGGTTCCCCACCAAAGCCGATTCTGGGAAGCGACGTCGCGGGGCGGGTCGTGGAGGTCGGCCCAGGCATCAGGCGGCTCAGAGTAGGCGACGAAGTCTTTGGCGATCTCTCGCGTATGGGCCGTGGCGGATGGGGAGGCTTTGCCGAGTACGTGTGCGCGCGCGAGCGTGCGCTGATTGCGAAGCCGCCGCGCATGACGTTCGAGCAGGCGGCTGCGCTGCCGCAAGCCGGCCAGCTCGCTGTGCAGGGAGTGATGGCGCACGGACCGATCAAGGCCGGTCAGAAGATCTTGATCAACGGCGGCGGAGGCGGCGTCGGCACGATTGGTGTCCAGATCGCGAAGGCGCACGGCGCGGAAGTCACCGGAGTCGACCGCGCGTCGAAGCACGAGATGATGCGCGCGGTCGGCTTCGATCACGTGATCGATTTCGAAAAGGAAGACTTCACGAAGACCGGCCGGCGCTACGACCTGATCGTCGATACCAAGACCAGCCATTCGCCCTCCGACCATATGCGCGCATTACTTCCCGGCGGCGCTTACGCGACGGTTGGAGGGGAGAGCATGACGCTGCTCTTCCGGCATCTTGTCTACGGCTGGTGGATACGGCTGACGACGGACAAGAAGTGCCGCTTGATCGGTCTGAAGCCGAACAGAGACCTGGCCTTGCTAAACGAGCTCTTTGAAGCGGGCCAACTGGTGCCTGTCGTCGACGGTCCCTACATGCTGAGTGAAGGCGCGAACGCCTTTCGGCATTTCGGCGCCGGGAAGCATCGGGGGAAAGTCATCATCACGATCTAAGAGCTGTCGTCGCCGCATTTTTGCGTTTGGGTGCACTTTCCGACGGAGAGAACGGAGGAATTTCAACACGAAGGTAACGGGGGGAACGGAGATCAAGAAAAGCGATCTCCGTTTGCCCCGTTACCTCCGTGTGGATCTACCTCCGTTCCCTCCCTCGTTTCCGCTCGCAGTCGTGGCGTCGATCGGACTCCGCTGAGCGATCACAGGAGAGAATGGGGATGCTTCCGCCGAGGTCTCGAGACGCCGGAAGGCCAACGGTTCGGGCTATCGGCGTGTCTAAGTGTCAGCCGGTCCGCCGGTGAACAGCCCGAGAGGTGACACCACACGCGTCCCCTGAGCACAGAGGAGGGCCCACCAATGCGGTGCACGTTCCTGTTCGTCTTCGCTTTGACAGCAACCGTTCTGGGTCAATCTCCTGCGCCGGCAACGGTCGAAAAAGCCGAGCGCGACAGTGTCATCGAAGCGCTGGCAACGAAACTGAGTGCTGGCTATGTCCTGCCGGAAGCGGTCGCTCGCATCACTCGAGCGTTGCGTTCAGGCAATAGCGTGGGCGAATACGATGGCAAGGCTCCAAAGGAATTCGCAGACGCCATAAACCAGACTCTACTTAAGACGAGCCACGACAAACACCTTGCCGTCTTCTACCAGCCAGCGCCGACCGTGTCGCCAGAAGCCCCGACTCCATCGGTGGAACAGCGTGAGCGACTGAACTTTGGGTTTGGGAAACTTGAACGCCTACGCGGAAATGTCGGGTATCTGGAACTCGTCAACTTCTCCGACTTACGCCAACAGTCAGCGGAAACGGCTTCTGCGCTGTTGTCGACACTCGAGAACTTCGACGCGATTATCGTCGACCTCCGGAGAAACGGCGGCGGCCACGACCCGATGATGGCATTTATCGCGTCCTACTTCTTTGACCCAACACCCGTTCACCTCAACGACATCTATTGGCGGGACACCGATGAAACGAGTCAGTTCTGGACAATGGCATTTGTGCCGGGGCGGCGTTCCGCACGTCAGCCGCTCTACATTCTGACCAGTGCTTCAACTTTTTCCGGCGCTGAGGACTTCTGCTATTCGCTGCAGAATCTGAAACGCGCCCTCGTTGTTGGCGAAACGACAGGCGGAGGGGCCCATTCCAGTAGAGGTCCGCAACGGCTCACACCATCGTTCACTGCGATCATTCCGGTCGGGCGGTCGGTATCACCGATTACCAAGACAAACTGGGAAGGGACCGGGGTCACGCCCGATATCAAGACGTCAGCGGACGCTTCACTCAGCGTGGCGCACCTGCATGCATTGAGGTCTCTATTGGAAAAGGAAACGGACCGGCAGTGGAAGCAAACTTTGCAGCAGGTAGCCGATGACCTGTCGAAATCGGTTTCAGTCCCTGCACCACAACGCTAGCTCTTGGCCAACGCCAGCGGTTTTCGTTCGACGCGTCGGGAAGCAAGTTCGATGCCCGCCGACTCCAAATTCTCTTCGTCACAACTCTTTCGTCACAACTCCATTAAGGATCGCGACTGACGAGCCGATACGGTGCAAGATAGCCTCTCCAAGGGTTCGATTGAGAAGGAGCGTCCAGCGTGTTTGATCTCAAGAAAGTTGCCGCTTGTTTCGCATTCATGCTCAGTGTCGTCGGTACCAGTACGGCGACCGCACAACAACTGGCCTCCGGCCAGACCGAAGGCGCCGGGTTCCTCGGCGGTGTAACGGATGGCGGAGGCCTGACCCTCGGCGGCGGCATCCATTACGCATACCGCCCACGGCTGCTGTTCGTGGGCGAACTGGGCTACCTCACCGGCGGCAGCGATGCAACCCTCCCA
Organism: Vicinamibacterales bacterium; assembly: GCA_036407095.1. Taxonomy (GTDB): domain Bacteria; phylum Acidobacteriota; class Vicinamibacteria; order Vicinamibacterales; family UBA2999; genus Gp6-AA40. The sequence continues at coordinate 155,875 of DASWZV010000168.1, forward strand.
GGCGTTGGCACCGTCGGAAGCAGCGCGCTGTCGGTGGATCTCAACGGGCATTACCTGTTCCCCCAATCCAACAACCAGAAGCTGACGCCGTATCTGCTCGCGGGCCTCGGAATCCTGCGCGCAAGCGCGTCGGTCACAGTCTTGGGGGCCACCACCAGCGTGTCTGACACCGCGGTCGGCCTGAATATCGGTGGCGGCGCGCGGTTGCAAGCGGGACCGAACTGGGGCGTACAACCCGAACTGAAGGTGTTCGTGTCGGATAACAGCAGCGCCCGATTCAGCGTCGGACTCTATTATCAATTTGGACACTAGGTCACGTGGGACTCGGCGCCACTAGCGCTTCCAATGTAAACATCAGGATGCGCCTCAGGCGCCGAGCGTCCTCCACAGCCGCTCGCCGGTTGTCGTGTCTTCTTCGACGCTGAACGTGAGCGTCGCGAGCGCGCGGCCATCCTCCGTCTCGGCGCTCACACGCCACCGCCCGGGCATGAAGTTCGATTTCACCACCGCTCCTCGAAATCCGTCCTCTCGGCCGCCGACCACGTCGAGCACGACGCGGTCGGTCGTCATCCAGGAGCCACGCGCCGGCTCGAAGAGGTCCCATCGAATCACCACGCTGTGGCGAAACCCGGACGGCGCGAACACCCGCACGAAATAGTGGAGGCGATCCCCGTCGCGCCGTTCGAACGGTCGTGAATCGTGCCGCCACACCGCCCAGAACGGAGGGGCCTCATACACCAGGCTGAAGCCGCGGCTGTCGCGACGGACGTCGTGGTAGATGCCCTGGAACTGGACTGACAACGGCACTGGTGGAATCAGCCGAAGCACGTACAGCGCGCCAATGAAGACCAGCACGCCGGCGGCGGGGGCAAACATGCCTCTTCGTTCCGCCACGCGATCAGCGTCCGGCTCGAGCCAGCGCGTCATCCACCACACGATGGCACCAGACAGCAGCAACGACAGCAGGAATATCCACTGGTTGATGCGTCCCACGATGATCGGAATGAAGTACGACAGAAATGACAGCACGCAGAATGCGTACAGGGCAATTCGCAGCCGGTATCCGGCGCTGCGTACTCGTGGCACCTCGTTCATGACCATGACGATCACGAGCAAGAGGAGGAACAGGACGGCCCGCGACGAGCTGGTGCTTCTGAAATAGAGGACGACGTACGCGCTGAGCAGCCCACCCAACAGGAAATGAAGCGCTTCCACGTTGTAGTGCCACAAGCGCGCGATGAGCCGGCCGGGAGCCCACCGGCCCGTGATTTCCCGGTGCTGATAGACCAGCAGCCCCGTGAGACCTGCCAGGTAGCCAACCTGAGACGCCAGATTCAGCCAGGCATCGATCCGCGACATCGTGACGATGTCGAACAGAAAGCCAGCCACGAACGTGATCACACTGGAGTAATGGCGCAACGCGAGGAAGTGACGGCGCAACACTAGGACATAGTATCTCCTGCGACCTGGGGTACATCGCCTCCGCGCTGTGTCAGGTCACCGTTCCGATATCACCCGTCGCAGGACGCGACGCACCGGCACCGAGGTGATGAAAGCGAAATTCCGTAAAGAATCGAGATGCGTCACCGTGTCTTCTTCCGCTCACTCTTGACCACGAGCAATCGATACTCACCCTTATCGAGCGCGATGTATGCGGTCTTCTTCTCGATCGCAAACGTGACCGGTTTCCCGACTGTGACGCGGACGTCGAACCCGTCGCTGCGAATCGGAACCATGGACTGCAGGTAGTAGCGACGATCATTGGTCTCGATCACGTACGACGCGACTTCGGTCATTTCTGGCTTGTTGAAGGTGGGGGGCATTCGTTCGTGCACAGGGTCGCCCACGAATGGCGTGCGCGCTATACCAACCTGGGTCCACGTTCCCACCTGCCACCGTCGATCGGCAGCGGCAAGCGACGTGACAGCAATGACTGCGAAGAAGATCAGGGCGGTGCACGCTGTCTTCATCAGATACCTCTCGACAAGAATCTTAACGCGTGGGCCATGCTCAGCCGCGCCGTCGTGCCGTGCACTCCTCCGGCTTGTGTACGATCCACCCTGAGATTCGAATGAAAGGCGTGAAACTTTCCCTTCTCCTGGTGCCACACTCACATGGCCTTCCGCATCCTCGCCGACGCCACCGTCATCGGCCACATCGCGTTTGTGTTGTTCGTCGTTCTCGGTGGCGCTCTCGTCGCGCGATGGCCTCGCGTCGCATTGCTGCACGTGCCCGCGGTAGCCTGGGGTGTGTGGGTCGTGTTCGCGGGAAGAGTCTGTCCGCTCACGCCTCTCGAGAACTGGCTTCGCCAGCAAGGCGGCGGGCCGATCTACACAGAGAGCTTCATCGACCATTACCTCCTTCCACTGCTCTACCCGTCGCTCTCGCGCGAAATTCAATACGGACTCGGTACCTTCGTGCTCGTGATCAACGCGCTCGTGTACTTGATTGTGTTTCGCCGGCGCGGCCGCTACCGGAGCATCGAGGGGAATCAACTGCTATGAGTGACGCTAACGAACGTGCGCAGCAGGTCGTAAGCGGTCCGCGTCGGAATGTCGTGGATTAGTTTTCTCGCGGCTCCTGGTCCATGGAATCGATGACCAGCACCTGGCCCTTGCCCTGACGACGCTCCAGCTTCAATCCGAGTTGCCGATCGACTGCTTGAACCACGGTCAGCGCACCGGTCGGATCTGGAGCCTCGACGGTCGGCGCGCCGCCAGTCGGCGGCAGTGCTGCCGGCCCGGCGCCGCGGGCGGCTGTCAGCGCCCGCGTCAGCGATTCCGGCGAGAAGCTCAATGTGAAGTTCCACCGGCCTTCGAGTTTCGTCTCGTCGGTGACGGGTGCCTGAAAGAACCCAAGGCTGAACGCCTGCAGTCGCTCGGCCAACTCGGTCATCGTCATGTTCTGGCAGGTGACAGTTTGGGTGATGACCGGCACCGTCGAACTTCGATTACCGCTTGAGAGGTTGTTGGTGCAGCGAGTACGGCTGTTCGGATCGGCCGGTGGGGTGAGCTTGTGGCGTCCCGACGACACGAGCACATAGGCGTCCATCGGACGATCCTCCATGTGCGCCTTGACCTGCAGTCGATCGATGACCAGCTTCCGAAGCGACGAGAGGAGAGCCTCGGGATCGGCGCCCTGCGGATCGATCGGACCGGTCGACATCTTCGCCACGACGTCGTACTTCGCGGTATCCAGGAACTTCGGCCCGACGATCTGGGTCGGCCCGGTCAGCTGCCAGGCGAGGCCGATCAGCGTGCGCAGCGGGATTGACGACAGATTGACCTGGCCGTTTGGCAGCAGCTGCATGTTGACGCGACTCTCCGGCCCGGCGACCTTGAGCGTGGCCACCTCGAACTCGGGCGCCGCCTCCGCCGGAAACGCGGTCGCGACCTCCGGCGCATTCGCGGTCGGCGTGCGATTGACGCGGTCGACGATGATCGATGGCGTCGGGATCTTCCTGGCCTCGAGCTTGAGACCGAGCTGTTTATCGACCGCCTCGAAGATCGTCGTGCTCTGGCCGCCGGCGATGTTGGCCAGTTGCGGCGGGGTGAAGCGCAGGTCGATATCGAACGTGCCCGACAACCCCGTCAAGTCAGCGACCGGACCCGGCTGCGGTGGGCCCATCCTCTGACGCAGCGCCTCGGCGAAGGCGGTGAGCGTGACGCCCCGGCATGTCATCAGGAACGTTGGAGGTCCTGCTGTTCCGCCTGATATCTGTGGCGCCTGCAGCTGCTGTTGACAGCCGATGGAATTGCCGCCTGCCGACTGCCGCAGCTTCGGCTCCGACCCGCGCACGAGCGCATAGCCGTCGATGTCCGCGACCTCCTGACGGACCGCCAGAGCGAACCGGTCGGCGAGCAGCGCCTGCAGCATTGGCCTCACGCTGTCGCGCGTGGCCGACGCCGGCACCCTGGCGATGACATCGAAGCGATCGAGCTCGAGCCAATGCGGACCACCGACGACCTTGTCGGCGTCGACGGCGTACGCGGTGCGAATGAGATCCACCATGGTCGCGCGGCGCAACGCGTAACGGCCGGCGCGCGGAACCCCGCCATTCATGGCGGTGATCGGGCTGGGCCCGCTTGGTGCGCTCGGTCGGACATCGGCAATCTCAAAGGCCGCGGTGGACGGTGCCGACTGCGCCTGCAGCGACGCGCACAAGACGACGACCAGGCTCGCCCCCAAACATCCTCTGAGCATGGGACGTTCTCCGCCGCGCGGCGCCAGACGCCACGCCATGAGACCACGTTTACACCGTACCGATTGTCGCTCTATTCCAGTCTGATTTCTTGCTCCAATTGCGCCAAGGTCCGGGTAGGCCGATAACGGTCCGCCTCACGGTTGCGTGGATTCAGCGATGTGCGAACGACTGACGCGCGCTCGCGAAATGCGAATGTTGTTGAAAATTCAGAACCGCAGCCTCAGTCCTCCGCCGACCTGCAGCCCACCGACTTTCACACTGGTCGTGGTGCCGCCTGCTGCACTCAGATCGATCGATGCTGCGGTGTATTGCGCGGTGCCGCCGAGGCCGACCTGCTTGCTGAAGAAGTAGCTGACATCGGCGCCGGCGTTGAAGCCGATCGTGGACTTCTTCGCCCTGCTCGTGATGCCTCGGTTGAAAGTTGCCGTGTCGTACGGATACGTCTCGGTGTAGGTGAAATCATCGACGAGGTCTTGCTTGACCCGAAAGAACGAGGGACCGCCGAAGACCATCCCTTCGAGCTTTCGAGACACGGGAACCACGACGCGAGCCTGCACGTGCAGCGCCAGTTCCTCTCGCGTGAGACCGCCGATGTTGCCGCTGACGCTGCGTGGCTGATTGAAGACGAACGGATGTGGCACCGACGCGCTGAAGGTGCTGGGAGTCGAGTGAGAGAGGCGGCTCACACCGACAGCGACACCAAAGCGATCGGTGAGCATCGATCCGCCCGACACGTTGAACGCCGGAGCGGACTGCACATCGTAGTTTGCGGAGAAGGTGCCGGGCTCAACGTTCTTCTGGAATGTGACGGTCTCGTCGAAGTCTTTTACTCCGGCCTGGAACAGACCGTTGACCTCCACGAACACGCGGTGTTTCGTCGACGGTTGTCCCACCGGGCCAGGGCGCTGCTGCGCGACGGCAGGCACGACCATGACGGCGAGCAGCACGATGCTGATTCCGATTGGTATTCTCATCGCGGTTCTCCGTATTCGACGTGTTGCCACTAATTCATCAGGCCGACAGCCTGCATCGCCTGGCGAATCGCTACCGCGGCAGCGCTGTCTGCCCCGTAAAGGTCGACGGCTGCCTGGAGAGTTGCTTGGGCAGCGACCTGCATCGTCGGGGTGTTGGGCATGATCAAGGTCATGGCCCGGAAGAACGACTTCTCGATTTGCGCGCGATTGGCTGCTCCGACGCCCTGGACGGTGATGCCTGACGTCGCGTTCCGTCCACCCTCGATGGCCAGGTAGAACGCATGACTCAGGATGGTCGAGTTGACGTGTACTCCGCCGGTATCGTTGGTTGGCAGGATCGCGAGCTGGTCACCTTGCAGAGTCCACGTCGTTCCGAGCAGCGCGCCTGGGTTCGTGCGGGTCCCCTGGATCGCCACGAGAAAGCTGAACGCGCGGCTTGCATGATCTGGATAGGGGAGGGGGCCCAGAGATGACGGCAGGGCGACAAGCGACGCGGGTACATCCGCCGCCCGGTTGGGGCCAAAGCCTGTCAGGTCTTCGCCCAGTTTGTAGTCGGCTCGGAGCGGTCCAGTACCAACGGGCTGGTGGAAGAATTCGGCGGCGATCCCGAAGACATCGGAGAATGCCTCATTGATGATGCCTCCATGATTGGAGGCCAGAACGTAGCGACCGCCGATGCAGTACATGGGAAAACGCATGCCGCCCACGACGAAGTCCGTCGTATCGCAAGGGAATGTCGAGCCGCCGGACGTGTACGCCGTGGGTCCGATGCGATCGAGCGTGAACGTGGTGAGGAGGCCGACGCCGGTCCGCTGTCTCAGCGACGCGTCCGTGACGCCGTGCATCATCTCGTGCGCAACGACATCGATGGTCGTCATCGGCACACCCGTCGTCGTACGCCCAAAGACGAACATGCCGCGGCCGTCGGCGCCGAAGGGCGGACCGATGAAGAAAGCGTTGTTCAGCAGCCCGCTGTGAACCACGGCGGTGATCGTGCCACGGCGGTTGTCGATGCCCGTCCAGCCAAGCTGTTTGAAGAGGTAGTCCTCGGTCCATCCGGCATGGACGTGGGTGTCGACGACAGCGGGATCGGACCAGGTGTTGTCGGCATCCACGGAAAAATCGCCGTCGACCGTGGGACCGGGAGGTTGCATCAGGCGATTCAAGGTTGCGTCATCCCCGCGGGTGTCGAATGTCCGGATGGGAGCAGGCCGGAGCTGGTCGTACGTTCGGAACCCGCCGGATGCTGGTGTCGTGCTGATCTTCTTCGTATCTCCTAACGCGCCGGTGCCAACGCCCACCTGACTCTGTGTCTCGATGTTCTCAATCGTCCAGAGGACACTGCCCGACTCTGCGTCGACGATGTAGCTCTTCGTGTCGCTCATCGTGGCGAGATACGCGAGCCGATACCTGCCATCGAGCGTCGGAAAGATCACAAGTGTGGGGGCGTCGCCCACGAGGCGTCCGCCCGACACGTCAACGAGCGCACGAACGACCTGGTCCGCGCTCAATGTCGGAGTGGTGTCGATGGAGATGCCGTTGAGGACGGTGCCGATGATCGACACCGTGACGCCCTGCGCCGTTTGACGCGACATGCTTCCGCCATACACCGGAATGCCCTGGTAGTACTGGGCGAGGCTCTCGTGCCTGCGGCCATCGATATCAGGATCGGCAATGGAACCCAGCGCCAGGAGTTGGTTGGTGCGAACCATCCGGTCGATGGTGCTGTCCCACACACGAAGCTCGGCGATCGAGTTCGCCGCGATCTGAACGGCTGAAGGTTGTTGCGCGGATCCAACCTCGAGGGACAGCAGCGCTGCGGCCGCAGTGAGCAGGGCGAACGAGCGTTTCATAATCGTTCCTCGCGGAAAGATGAAGCAGGCGGTCGAATTGTATGCGGACGCGCCCATCAATCTGCAGCATGCGCCGATACGTCGTCCGAGTCCTGATGAAGCGCTTGAAAAAAGCTGAAACAAAGAGGAAGAAGCAGGAAGAAGATCCCGCTCAGGCTTCGGCGCCGTAGGAGATCTGCATGCGCCGGACGGCGATACTGCCGATCCACAGGACGAACGCGGTCAGGAGCAGCAATCCGAGAATTGCGCCTGGACGCGAGGCGGGAGCGGCGGGCGCCGCCAGCAACCGGATCAGCGCCGGAGCGTCATTGTCCATCGGCGCAGGGACAGGGCACAGCGACTGCAGGTAGTACAGGATGCTCATCTTTTGCAGCACGTGCGGAAGAATGCCGTTAGCGCCCTCCCAGGCGAGCAGCACGGCCGCCGGGATGATGGGATTGCGGACGTACACTCCGACTGCGAGAAAGACGCTTCCGTAGCCCACGCAGCCGAGCGCCGCCGCCGCCGCGTACCAGAACACGTGTGCCATGCCTCCCGCATTCCAGAAGGCCTGCACTTCGATCGAATCATGCGGCCAGAGCATGGCCGCGAGCGTGAGCAGAGCACCGCCGCCGAAGATCACGATCGACGCAATCAGGCCTGCAGCGTATTTGCCTGCGAGCAGCACGTCGCGCCGCGCGGGCGCGAGAAACCAGAAGTGCAGCGTCCGGTTGCTCATCTCCCCTCGAAAGAGATACATGAAGATGCCCAGACAGCCGAAGAAGATGGCGAGCCGCAGGTAGAAGTACTGGAAGATCCCCGCGAAGATCGCGCGGTCTTCTTCGAAGTTGAGCAGGCGGCGGATGTTCCGTTGCTCCAGCCTGCCGTCGACCAATTGAAGTCTGGCTTCCCGCCGTCCGTCGAAGTAGACGATCTGCCGATACTCGGTGCGCTCCTCGACGAACCCGACGCCCGTGGACGAAGCCACCGTAGTGAACGTCTTCCCTTCGTTACTCAGTTGGATGTTGAACTCGCGGGTGTCGGACTCCTCGTTCTCGCCTCCCGCACTGGCGTGCTTCACGATTAAGCGCGACACCGGACGAACGGCTCCCAGATCCACCTGCAGGAACGTGGGCCAGTCTCGAGAGCACCACCCGTCAGCCCGGCCTCCCGACACGCTGCCGTTGACAGCCTTTTCAGGCCCCTGATCCTCGGTGCACGGCAGACTTCCAGTGGCGGGATGGTTGAGAGCGAGATTCACCCGGCCGTCCGGCCCATAGACTTCGAACTCGTAAATCCTGGCTACCGGCTCCCCGGTGTAGGAAGGCCATATGACATTCAGGCGGACGAAGCGGGCTTCAACTGCCGGTTCGATCACATGGGTTGTTGCCCCCGCATTCCCGGTGCGCTGCCGCACGCGCCGGCTCCGCGTCCACAACCATTCCTCGGCCGGTTTTCCCAGCCGCATCTTGACGTCCTCGGCCGCTTCTCCCTCCCGGACGCTGTCCATCAGAGCCGGAGTAATCACGCCGCGCCGGGCAAGCCGCTCGATCCGGAACTTCGTGTCGAGACCGTGCCCGAAGAAGATCACCGAGGGCAGGAGCGCCAGGCCGTAGACCCAGAAAGAGCGCTTGGCAAAGAAGGCACGCCGGAGCTCGATCCTTGCAATCGTCCATGCCTGCTTGGCACGACCCTGGAAGGAACGCGAGATCACTATTCACCGCCGATCAGATATTCGTACAGCGCGTCAACGTTTTCGTCGGCCGGCACCACACTCTCGATCCTGTGGCCGTCGAGTGCGATCCGTCCGAGCGAACGCGCGAACTGCTCCCGATCCCGGGTCATCACCAACATGCCGAGCCCGTCGTCGTTCAACTTGATTTGCGTGATGTGGTCCTCTCCGAACAGCATCGCCGCGACGCCCGATGCGTTCCGATCGCGGCACCGGACGATGTACTGGCTGGGATGCTCCTGGATCTCATCGCGCACGTTGCGGATCGTCCCCTCCGCCACGATCATCCCGTTGGCAATCAGCACGACCTGATCGCTGATCAGGTCCACCTCCTGGAGCACGTGGCTCGAGATGATGACGTGCTTCCCCTCGGCCGCCCAGGCGCGGAACATTGCGATCGTGTCCGCGCGAACCAGCGGGTCGAGGCCGTTCAGCGGCTCGTCGAGCACGAGCACCTCAGGATCGTGGGCGATGGCCTGTGCCAGCCGCACCCGCTGACGCATGCCCTTGGAATACCCCGCGACCTTGCGGTTCGCCGCGTCGGTCAAACCCAGGCGCTGGAGCGCCGTCCACGCCCTTTCCTCCGCTTCCGATCGTCCGTATCCGAAAAGAAGGAGCCCGGTGGTGATGAACGTGAAACCGGTTGCCCAGCGCGGAGCGCTGTCGTACTGCGTGGCGTATCCGGTTATTCGCATCAGCGCTTCGGGATCGCGCGGAGAGATCCCGCGCATGAGGATGCTGCCGTGGTCGGGGAAGATCAGGCCGGTCATCAGGTTCATCAGCGTCGTCTTGCCGGAGCCGTTCGGTCCGACGAGGCTCGTGATTCCCGGCGGGATGTTCAGCGTGACACGGTTCACGCCGAGCACCTCACCGTAAAACTTCGACACCTCATCGAAGACGACCGACTCGGTCATCGGACCACCTCAACTGGCCGCAGCTTGCGTTCGATCACCACGACCAGCATGAGAATGAACGACGCCAGCACCAACATCGCGGCCCCGGGCCCGGGACCCTCGAACGGGTCCACGCCGAGCAGCCAGCACCACACCTGGTTGACCGCCCACGCCGGATCCAGGACGTGCCCCCACGTCACGCGAAAGACGGCGTCGATCATCGTGGAGACGCCGCTCAGGACGAAGAAAAAGGCAAGACTGACTGCCCCGGCCACGACTCTCCACTTCACGTAAGCGGAGCTCGCCATCGCCACCAGGCCGAGAACCAGCAGCCACAGAAGGAACCCGGCCACGACGCCGGCACCGAGCGTCCAGTTCGCCAGGAACCACCAGCCGCCAGCGAGGCCGACCTGCAGTCCGAACAGGAGGAGGCCCGGAATCCACGTGACGACCGACAACATGCCGACGATCACAGTGAGCCGCGCGAGGGCATAGGTCCAGCGGGTCAGCGGCCGGCTGAAATAGAGCGGAAGCGCGTTGTTCGCAAGATCCGGCGCAACAAGACCGGGCCCCGCCAGCGCTGCGAGGAAGACGGCGCAAGCGCCCTGGACGTACATGAAGATCGAGAAGAACCTGCCGTTGACCTGGATGAACGAGCGGAACTCCGGGTCGAGCCCCTGGAGCAGCTCCGCGTGATTGGTGAGATAGACGAAGATCGCGCAGAGGAGAGGCCAGACGAACGCCGCCATCGTGAGCAGCAGGACCAGCCGCTGCTGATAGAGCTTGCGCCAGGCGTAGCGCGGAAGGACCATGAATCGCGTCCAACGCCCCGTGAGGGGTCCTGCATATCGCCGGTATCCGCGCTTGTAGACCGCCATCGTTCTCCAGTCCGGGCAGCGTCAGGCCCTCGTCATGTGCGCGTGACGTCGAGCGCCGTGACTTCCCCGGGCGTGCGCGCCAGGTGGCCCATCGCCTTCAGGAAAATCTCCTCCAATGTGTCCCGGCGATGCGTGAGCTTTCTCACCAGGAGGTTCTGTCGTGCCGCGAGCCCCCAGATGGCATCGACCTCGGCTCCCGCCGGCAGGACGATGCGCCAGCGGCCGCCGCCTTCAGACACGCCCTCGGCGCCGATCTCCGGCAGCGCCATCCGCAGGTTCCGATCGTCACCGGTGACCTCGAGCTCGACGAAGTGCCTGTTCGACCGCCGCTCTTCCTCGAGATTGCAGTGGTGCACGATCGCGCCGTCCTTCATGATCACGGCCTCGTCGCACACCTGCTCGATGTCGCGCAGCAGGTGGGAGCAGACGAGCACGTTCATCCCCTGCTCTTCTTTCATGTCGGCGACGAGCTTGAGCATTCTTCGACGCGCGGCAGGATCGAGCCCGTTCGTCGGTTCGTCGAGCACCACCAGTTCGGGCCCGTGGACGATCGCCTGGGCGAGCTTGGCCATCTGCTTCATCCCGAGCGAGTAGGTCCGCAGCTCCCGGTAGCGCGCCTCACCGAGGCCGACGTGGAACAGGACCTCGTGCGCTTTCTCGAGCGCCGGTTTCGGCGGAAGGCCTGAGAGCTCGGCCATCTGGCGCAGGAAGGTCACTGCCGTCATTTCTCCGACGAACGAGTCGTTCTCAGGCATGTAGCCGATTCTCGACCGCGCCTCGCCCATGTTGCGCCGGCAGTCCATGCCCAGTATTCGGGCGCGTCCGGCGCTGGGCCGGAGAAATCCAAGCAGTGTCAGGATCAGTGTGGACTTGCCCGCCCCGTTGGGGCCCAGCAACCCGACGGCCTTTCCCATGCCCGAAACGCCGAGACGGCAGGTGATCCCGTGGAGGATCTCCCGCCGTCCCAGTCTGACTTTCAGGTTCTCGAGTTCGACGACCGGTGTCGTATCCAAAGGGTTTTCCGGCCGGCTTGTTAGTGGCTGGGGACCGCACCCGATTGCTGCCCCAGGGTCGCCCGGTTCAAGCTCTCGAGCAGCATCGCGTCCATGATCAATCCGGAGATACGAGTACGGCTGGCCGCATGAATCTGTTTCGGCGCTCCATCGAACATGACGAGAATCGGATCGCGGCTGGCCACCATTTCGCGGAGCGCTGGGTTCGTCGTCAGCGCCGACAGAATTCCGAGCGCCCCCTTTGCGTTCAACCAGGCGAACCCGGACGGATGCAGTCCGGCAGACCAGGGGAGCTGGCCAAGGAACTCGGGAGACCAGACGAGCTGCGAGCCGCCGTTTCGGGTCGCGATGGCACGCTCCGCGACCGCTCTATCGGAGCCCGCCACCATGTAGCCCTGATCGTAGGTCCAGGTAATACCGAGCGGAAGCCCTCTCGGCTTCATCGTGTTCCAGATCCGTCCCCCTGCTGTCGTCTGTTCCAACACGATCCGCTTGTCCTGCTCCGCAGGCCCAAGCTCCGCGTTGAAGGTTTCCACGAGCTTCTGAAGGGAACTGTCGATGGCCGCCGGATTGTACGTCACGCTCGCCATGACCCAAGTCGGGCCGCTGGTCGAGAGTCCGGTCACCGCGAAGGCCGCTTCGGTCCCCAACGCCGCGGTGAGGTTCTGGACGAAACCGACGCCAAGCTTCTCGTCCAGGCTGGCCAGGCCACCTGCGAAGTCCGGGTTCGACCTCGTGATCTGCGCGGTGAACTCCTCGAACAGCTGCACGGGCTCGCGGGTCGACACGTAGCCGGCGAGAAGGGCATCGGCCGGCAAATACTCCGCCGCGCCCCCGGAGCCGGAGTCAGCCAGCCACGATCCCATTCCGGTTCGTGTGCCCTGGAACGCGAGCGTGACCTCGTTCTCTACCGCACCCGCAGGAGCACGCTGCTCGAAGAAGAGGTACTTCATCCCGATCATGCCGGTGAGCTCAATCGGGGGAGCGTCGTCTTTGGACGCCATCGCGACCAGAGGAGGAGCATCCATCCCGATAAGCCAGCCCACGCCGCGCCGGTACCGCTCCCCGATGGCCGCCGCAAAGGGGGAGCTGGCCCCCTGCCCCAATCGAGCGAGGGCCCATGTCAAGTGCGGCTGGGAATCTGAAACGACCATCAGCTCCTCGGAAACCGAATACGCTGCGGGAGACTCGCCCGTCGCGGTGAAAAGCTTTTCGAGCGCGCTCGCGAGCTCCGCCCGTCCGCCGGATTTCACCCGCGCCATCACGACCGGCACCGGCTCTCTGAGCGCGGAGATGCTGGCGCAGAAGACGATTTCGTCCCCGAGCAACGGGTTCACCGACTGGACACGGTCCGTCATCTCCCTCAATTGCCGTCCCGCCTCGGAATTCCACCAGGCCCCGAATGTCGCGTTCTGGGCCGCCTGGTCCTCGGCCAGAGAAAGCGCGCGGCCGATCGTGACGCCGGGATTCGGGACGGCGCCGTAGACGACGGCGCCTGCGGGAAGATACGAGAGCAGGGCCGAGCTGTTCCGCAGGTCAGCGGGGAAATTTGCCAGCTCGCGTTCGATCTTCACGAACGACCCGAGCAGCTCCAGGTAACGCTCGGCGTCGGGGCTCCACGAGATGGCTGCCGCGATCGGGCTCGCGAGCGCCGGAACGGAGGCGGCCTGCTGGCCCGGGCTGAGGACCACCTCTCGGCCAGGCTGATTCACGGCCACCGATCCCTCGACCACCGAAACCACCGAGCCGCCCATGCCGGCGGACACCGCGAAGACAGTTCCCTTCACTGAGGCGATCGAATCGCGCGTGAGAACTCGAAGGTGTCCCCGACGCTGCTTGGCGGCTTTGACGATGATGTCACCGCGCTGGAGGTGAATTGCCTGGCCGCTCCACGCGGCGGTCACGAACAGCTCCGTTCGCTCGTTGACGTCCACCGTCGATCCGTCGGTGAGCCGCAACATTGCGCGTGCTCCTGGGCCCGTGCGGACCGATTCGTGTTCGCCGATGGCGGCGCCTGCTGCGAGAGAGCCGCTGGGCAGCCGGTACAGGCCGCCGTCGGCTGAAACGACGGTGGCGCGAGGGCCCCCGGGAGCCATCATGGCGTCGATGGAGTCGCGTCCGAGATACAGAGCCGCGAAGAGTACGGCGGCGGCCGCGGCAAGCCCTCCCCACTGAACCCAGCGGGACGAGGACCGCCGTGGCATGGCGACGATCGACGTCTCGCCCTTCATGTCGGCGATCCGGGCGCGACAGCCGGGACAGCGGCTGAGATGATCGTCCACCAGAATGCGGCGGCTGCCTCGCAGTTCATTTGCCAGGTAGGCGTGGAAGTCCGGCTGGAACTCCGCACAAGGTCTACCGGAACGCCTTAACGGCGTTTCTTGGGTGGCGATGCCGGCGTTCGTCACCTGCTCCCAGACGCGGACACGCGCGGCCTCGAGCGTGCCGGGGTCCACGTCTTCCTCTTTCATCTCCTGTAGTGCTCGTTCCAGACGATCTGCGGACATCGCTCGCCTCCTCGCGTTCATTTCGGCTGCGGCTAGCGTTCCATCTCAGCTTGCAGCCGTTGTCGGATCCGGTGGAGCCTGACGGCTGCGTTGTTCTTCTCCATCCCGAACACCGCGGCCAGCTCCTCGAGCGACAGCCCCTCGACGTGACGTAGAAGGAACAGGGTTGCGTCGTCGCCGTCCAGGACGGCGATGGCGCGCCGGAGCCGCTCCTTCAACAGCATCGGGGGCTGGACCGTAACGTGCGGCGCCTGTTCGTCGTACGCGGACTCCGCATGAAGCTCGCGGCGACGCAGCACGTCGACAGCCGCGTTGACGGCGGCGCGCCGCAAATAGGCGACCGGCAGCGCCACGTCCTCGACATCGCCGCCCCGTGCCAGGATGCGCAGGAAGACGGTCTGCAGAACATCCTCGGCGTCGGCCGGATTCCCGGTGACGCGCAGAGCCGCGCGGTAGATCGTCTCGTAGTGGCGCTCGTACAGTCCGGCAAATCCCGCCACTCGGGTCGTCGAAGTCATGCGCAACGTCAGCTCGTCGATCTGCGTCGTGGCTGTGGGCACTCCGTCCGCCTTACCAACCTTGACGCACGAGGAGGGCGACTATTACATCCCCGCACGAGAATTTGTAGCTGAGCGGGCGGCGGAGCGAATTCCCACAATCAATGGCAAGCTTGGCGACTCGTGTTTGAACAGCCAACTCTTCGCGTCGGTGGCCGAAGCGCAGGTGGTCTTGAACACCTGGCGTGAAGACTACAATGCCGTCCGCCCGCCGGTCGCGCGCGTAGCGCGCACGGTCCGCGTCTACGATCCGCAGACCGCTCGCGCTATTTGGAAGAAACCCGCCGTCAGTAACTACTGGGGATCATTGTCGTCGTTCACGACGACGTTGACGAATCCGAACATCCAGTCGTTCAACAGGTGTCCCCGGTTCTGGCAGACGACCAGATAGCGGCCTGCTTTCGTGAACCGGACCTGAATCCGGTTTCCTGGAACGGTGATCGAGGTCGATCCCGCCAGAAAGGCGCCCGCGGTCACCGTCTGTTCGTTGGGATTCGTACCGGATGTCGAGAGGTAGCGATGGAGCGGGTCGTCGATGCGCGGCTGATTCGCGGCGGTATCGGTTTCGATGATCAGATGTTGCCGGCCATCGATGATCTGGTAGGCGAGGTTCGCCGTTCCGGCTGCGCCGTTGCACAATGCCGGACCGCCCTGGCAGAGATCCCCCGAGATGTCTTCGCGAGTCGTGTTGTTGCTGACAGGATAGATCGCAATGCCATGCCCGCCGCCGTTCACGTTGAATGTCACTGTTCCACCTTCACGGACGAAGGCCTCATCCGGCACCAGAACGTGAGATGCGAGCCCGTTCGGGATCGCCTGGGGTTGTGGTTCACCGAATTCGACGACCATGTCTCTGCCTCCCGCCATCGGAGTTGCCGCAGCCAGCGAGAACATTGGGGCGGCGATAAGGATCACTCGTCCACTCTTCATGTTGCTGCTCCTTGTGAAAGGACGCTTGTACCTTGGAGGACTGAGGCTGACGCCGGCGGCGAGGCAACGCGCGTACCCGCGTCGGCTCGCGCGATACAGCCGGATCGTGTGATGAATGCCAGGAGTACTTTTACGATGCGGGTAAAGCTGCTTACAGCGCCCGGCGCGATCGTAAAGAAAGCAACACCGGATGAGGCTGATCGCTGGAGATGCTCACAGGGCCCGTGTGTGTACGCGTACCCTGACGTCCGCTCACCGAAGTGAGATGCGGCGTGCCGTTGCTGGAGAGAGTTCGGTGATGACCTGTCGAGTCGCTTGAGGCGTCACATCGCGGTGTCAGGACTCGGCGCCCTGAACTTCGCCAGTCAGAGATTGTGCACCTAGAGCGGCGAAAGCTCATCGGCTGGGGTGAAGAGAGTCTGCCCGTGTCGCTGGGTATCGGAGAGCCGTGGGCGTGCCTGCCTTGGTGCACCGCGTGGACGGCGATGTAGAAGATGGAGACGATAAGCGAGATCGCCGCCGCTCCGTTGATCGAGAACGGAACCGACGTCACAACACAGATTCATGATGGCCATGGTGCCTCCTCTGAGGTCAGCGGGCCCGCAGAAAACCCCGACATGTTCTTCTCCAAGAACGGACGACGAGAAGCACTGATGCCCTCTCCTTGCTGATGCTGTCGAAAGGCATGTCGCGGTCGCGCTATCAAAAGGAACGTGCAGCCAAGAGGATAATAAGGCCCACACTCTGAAACCCGATACCGTGCAATCGCCTTGCACACCTGGAAGGAGAGTCGTGATGGAAACCTTGGCCTTCGGTGCAATCGGGCTCGTTGGCATCATTCTGTCTCTGGCAGCGCTCGACTCGTTCAAGGAGCGAAGAATTCGCACCATCGAACAGAGGCTTGCACTCCTTCTCCATCACTTCGGCATCGACCCGAGCGCACATGTGCCGCCCTCCGAGCAGGTCAGACGGCTCGCCGCTGACCCAGGCAAGAAACTGCAGGCGGCCAGGCTTTACAGCAAGGAGACCGGTGCCGACGTCAAGACGGCTGCCGCTGTGATCAACGCCCTGAGTTCCAACGGTGCTTAGTTCTTCGCAGCTCAGTGTCGGAACGGAATTCCGATGCCGGCGCGAGCGACGACGCCCGAGCCAAGCGGCTCGCCAGCCACGAAACCCTGTGTCTTGAAGGCGAGATCGACGATGAAGGTGATCGGGGTGTCGCCGAACCATGCGCGGCTCAAGGGACGTTCGGCGCGACCGCGAACGAGCGTGCCCCAGCGCAACGGTTCTGCGAGTGGCTCCACCGAGTCGCCCTCGAATGGCGGCTGACGCCAGAGCTCGACGCCACCATCAATACGCCACTGGCGGAGTGTCGTCACGCCTTCGCGCCGGATGGCAAGCCCGAACGGCGATCCCTTCAATGATCGTCCGAAACGTGCCTCGATCTGGACCGGAGGAATTCGGCCGCCGAGCTCGTTGATCACCGCCCACTCGGTACCGAACGACGTCAACCGGTACCGAAGATACGGCAGGTACCGCACTCCGCCGATGCTGAGCGCTGGCACCGGGACGTCGGTCTCACCGTTCCAGACGTAGCGGCCGATCCCGAAGAGCGCGTATCCGAGCATCGGGTTCGCGAGCGCGACGACCACCTCGCGTCGAAGCGTGCTCGCGCTGAGCTCCGGTGCACCAACGGATCGCGCCGCCATGTTGTACGTCAGCAGAAAGTCGGAGACATCGTGACCGGGCTGTTCGGGAGAATCTCCCGTGCTCTGCACGTAGCTGAATGTGTCGAGCTCGGAGCTGAAGTACCGAATCGCGTCGCGGGAGCGCATGCGTCCGTCGAGAAACGCGCGATGAGCGATCAGTCCGGCGGTCACGCCGTCGACTTCCATTCCCGCGGCGCTGATGGCCAGCCACTCTGGTGTCGTCGGCTCGCGAGTGAGTTCGAACGAGGTGGAACCACCGCCATCGCCAAAGGGAAACGGCGCGTCTATCTGGTAACTGATCGACCCGTCGAATCGCTCGCGCAGGCGTGCGCCGTGGCCGAACACCTCATGATTCACGACCATCAGCAACTGTTCCTGCGGGAGATCGACGTCGATCAGCTTCACCATGCGAAACAGGAAGTTGGCTGTACGTCGCGGCACACCGTTCTCGGCGAACAACCGATGCGGCACGACTGCGTCCTCGCCTCGGGCTACGGCATCGCCGAACGTCGCCATGACGGTCGCACCTGCACCGACCGTCATGTGGCGATCGATCACGATTGGCGAGGTGCCCTGGGCGCCCGACGTCGAAGGGGCGGCGAGCACACAGGCGAGGGCCGCGAGAGCGGCGGCGATGACGTCGCGCATCGTCAACATATTCGCTGGTTCGGTCGATCTGGCTCTATCGTCCCGGATCTCGATCGAAGAGAAGCGCTCACCGTGGACGACTAGATTGTAGGGGCTCACGGGTCCTCCGCTGCTTGCTACGGGTGTTAGAGTGTCGCCATGAAACGCCTCCTGGCCGCCGGCCTCGCAATCCTTTCGACGGTCACTCTGATCGCACAAGCACCTGGCGCGGGCAAGGCACCAGACTGGGAGAAGCTTCGCCCCGAGATTCTCGAACGCTATCGCGACCTCGTGAAGATCGACACGACCGCGGGGCGCGAGACGGTCGCCGTCGAGTACCTGAAGAAGGTTCTGGAGGCCGAAGGCATCGCGACGCAGACGTTCGCGCTGGATCCGAAGCGCGCCAACCTCGTGGCGCGGCTCAAGGGCAACGGCACGAAGCGGCCGCTGCTGATCCTGGCGCACACCGACGTCGTCGGCGTGCAGCGCGAGAAATGGCCTGTCGATCCGTTTGCCGCGGTCGTGAAGGACGGCTACATCTGGGGACGCGGCAGCAAGGACGACAAGCCGGTCCTCGCCGCGAATCTGATCGTCATGCTGATGCTGAAACGTCTCGGCATCGCGCTCGACCGCGACGTGATCTTCCTCGCCGAGTCGGGCGAGGAAGCCGATCTCACCGGCGTCGGGATCAATTACATGGTCGGCGAACATTTTGCCGACATCGACGCCGAGTTCGCGATGACGGAAGGCGGCGGCGCCACGGCCGATGGCGGCCGAGTCACGCGTGTCAGCATCGGCACCGCCGAAAAGCTGCCCGCGCGCGTGAGGCTGGTGGCCTCCGGTACGGCCGGCCACGGATCGGTGCCGCGCCTCGACAACCCGTTGATTCACCTCGGCGCGGCAGTCGAGAAAGTGGGCCGCTGGGAAACGCCGATGCGGCTCAATGACACTACGCGAGCCTACTTCGAGAAGCTCGCCGCGATCAGCGCTCCCGACCGGGCCGCGATCTACAGCGCGCTGCTCGATCCAAGAACCGCGGCGGAGGCGCAGAAGTACCTGCGCGAGCACTCGCAGGGCGAATACTCGATGCTGCGGACGTCCGTCGTGCCGACGCTGCTCAAGGCCGGTGTCGGCGCGAACGTCATTCCCTCAGAGGCGGAAGCCACCCTGGATATTCGCGCGCTGCCGGGCGAAGACATCGACAGGTTCTATACGGAGATGGGCAAGGTGATCGCGGATCCGGCGGTCAAGATCGTCCCGATCCCGCAGGCACGCCCGCCGTCGCCGGCCTCACGAATCGACACCGAGATGTACCGGGTGATGGAGCGCGCCGCGAAGACGGTCTATTCCGGAGCTGCCGTTCTTCCGTCCATGTCGACCGGCGCAAGCGACCAGGCGCAGCTGCGAGCGAAGGGGATTCAGTCTTACGGTATTGGCCCCGCGGCGACGGAGTCCGACGCTCTCAACTATCCGGCGCACGGCGACGTCGAGCGCCTCGCGGAGTCCTCGCTGTATCCGTTCGTCCGGTACGTGTGGACCGTCGTGACGGAAATCGCCGCGCACAAGTAAGTTCCTGAAACAATCAGGAATGGAATCCGCCTCGCTGACGAAGACCATCGAGACCGGCGTGCACGGCCGGTATCTCGTTCAAGTGCCGCGCTCATCGAGCCGGTGGCCTGTCCTCTACACCTTTCATGGGTACGGCGAAGACGCGGCCGCGAATCTGACCGCCGTTGAGCGCGTGCCGGGTGTGGACGACTGGCTGATCGTGGCTGTACAGGCACTGCATCCGTTCTACGCAAAGAACGAGCGGGTCGTGGCGAGCTGGATGACGCGGCAGGACCGGGAGCTCGCCATCGCTGACAACGTGCGCTATGTCCGCGCCGTCGTTGACGCCGTCGCGCGTGAATACCCGGTGACCTCGTCGACGGTGTTTGCCGGCTTCTCGCAGGGCGTCGCGATGGCGTACCGGGCGGCGGCGAACGTCCCCGCCGCGGCCGTCATCGCGCTCGCTGGCGACGTTCCTCCGGAGATCACGCGCGCGCCGGACAATGCGGATCACCCAGTGCTGCCGCACATTCTCATCGGCCGCGGCACAGCTGATGTCTGGTATACCCAAGAGAAGATGGACGCGGATGTCGAGCGCCTGAAGAACCTGGCCAGCTATGTCGAAACGTGCGTGTTCGTCGGGGGCCATGAATGGACGGACGCGTTCGCCGCGGCTGCCGGCGCGTTCCTGACGAGGCTGCGCAACGCACCGTGGTTCGACTGAACCCGGAGGTGGGTAGCGTCGGGCATCGAACCACAAAGGGCGCTTCGCGCCGACACGAAGATCGCTGGCAATTGTTCTGGCGCGGCTTCACGCTCATCGTTGGTGCCGCTGCTATCTTCAACACATTGAGCATCTACCATGCGTGGGTGTCTCCTTACGGCTTCGTTGCCGATGGTGGAGTGCCATTTCCACTCATTCAACACGGTGATTTCGACACCCAGACATTCGTCGACTGGGTTGGAGCCCTCGACAATGTCGTTTCGATCGGCTTGGTTGCAGCGCTCGGCGGCCTTGTGTCGATGAGGCTGTTTCGGGCAGCACGGATGCAAGCGAACTAATCGGGGGATGAACCCCTCCACGTGAGAATATGCAGAAACCCGTTGCATCTTGGTATGCGCAATCTCAAGCTTCTTGCAGATGGCGCTTATGAAATCTGCCGTTCTCGTGGCTCTGGTCTTGCCCTTGATGACCGGATGCGCAGGGACCCGGTCAACGTCCAAGTCAGTGCGCACAACAACAGTATGCGCATTGCTGGCCAACCCACGACAGTTTGATCGTTCCACAGTGAAGCTACCTGCCGATGTTCTAAGTGATGGTCGTCATGGTACTTTATTAGTTGACAGCATGTGCCAACCGGGTGGCATCAGCATTGGATTTGGGTCCGAGAAAGATCCAGAGGATGTCGCGGGTCTCTTCAGGGCTCTCTTCACAGGCATTCCCGGTACAATCGATAAACACATTCGGGCGACTTTTGTCGGTCGGTTTCGTGTAGTGAAGACAGATAGCGGCGAACGTTACGAACTAGCCTCGCAGCATGTATCCGACCTGATCGTCACGCCGCCACAACGATAACGATTGGCCAACCATTGTCTGTGCTGATCTCCTCGAATCTTCTACCAAGCGCCGTCGCCAGCCACTCGTCCGCGCGCGCCTTCGCTGCGTGTGGAGTGCGCTCGACCTGAGCGACCTGATGAGCATGGCTTCGACGCTCAACGATCGCGGTTCGGCTCGAGCGATCGGCGTCGAATGCGATCCCACGCGAGCATCACAGTACTGATTCCACTCGTTACGAAAAGGGCTCCTCGGGAGAGCCCAAGCCAGTCATGTGTGACTACGCTGAACACGCCGACCGCAGCGATGCTGATTCCGGCCAGGCCGATCACCGCAGGCGACAGCAGCCCACCGTCGCTGCGAGGCCGGCCAGCAATCAATCGCCACGACGTCGGTGCACACCACAGGAAGATCAGCCCTCCAAACAAGGTCACGAGCAGCCCATCCCATTTCAATCCGTCCGCCATCAACCCGAAAAGGCCGACGACCGCGAATCCAAGGGGAACCAGGCTCGCCACGGCAAGGGCAAGGCCCAACAGAATCTCGAATGAAGCCTCCAACGGATTGCGCCGAACGAATCGCTGTCGTCCTGGCATTCTGTGTCCGACTGTCTAGCGTGGCCCCGCGGAGCGAACCCCCTGCACCGCGACAAACGTCGATAGGGCGGTATTAGACTGTGGCAATGGCGGAGAAGCGAGCTGCAATCTACCTGGTCACTACCGATCCGCTGCTCGCTCGAAACCAGCGGGCCGCACTCGCACGATACGCCAGCGCAGCAGGCTGGAGCATCGCGGTCGACGTCAGTTCAGATACCAAGCGAGCCAAAGAACTCGCGGCGAGCGGAGTCATCGACATCGTGCTCACGTGGCAGATTCACGACTCGCCTGATGAAATTGACGTTGTCACCGCGTGTCGAACGAATAACATCGAGTTCCTGGCTCTCGCGCAAAGCTGCGCTGCGCTTGCCGAGTGAGGCGTGGTCACCGGAAGCAGGGCCACGCGGTCGTCTCATCGGTGCCGGTGCGAATCGCGTCCGATCCGTTTCGTAGCAGCACGCGAACCGTGCGGCCCTGGTCGAGGGGAATCTCCGCCATCGGACCAAAGTTGGCGCGAATGAACGAGTCAGCCGGAACAGACTCGGCGCGCCACTGCGCCTCCTGGTCGCTGAGCATGAGCGCAAACAGCACGAACTGCCGCTGCAGACGCTCGACGATCTGCCGCTGCGCCGCCTCCGATACCTGGTAGCCCTGGATGAACTGACCATGCCCGCCGGCAAACAGCCGACGCGCGTATGTGAAGATCTCCGGCGCATACCCGACGACAAACAACCGGTGCTGGATCGTGGTGCAGCGGTCCAGATATTCGAAGAACGGCACCAGCGCCGGGACGAGAGCGCTCGGCACGTATCGCGAATCGAAGCGATCCTGCAATCCTGCGGCGCGTTGCTGCAGCAGCGTCGAGGCATATGCGATTCCGCGACCGAGGTCGGTGCGCTTGAGATGCTCTGCGACATTGCCGACCGCTAGCACCGAGTTGGTCGCGAACGCGGCGACGATGACGGCGAGGCCGACCGCCAGACCTCGTGACCACCTTGCGGAAATCTGCAATGCACGACCCGCCAGCCACGCGCCACATAATGTAGGCACGACGATATCCGCCGCCCGTACCGGCAGCGGGTCGCGCAGAAAGCCGACATTGGTGACCAGCGCGAGGGCGGCGAGTGGAACGACGACCGCGGACGCATCGCGTCGCGAGGCGACCCCGCGCCCGCGTGCGTCGATCGCGAACCAGACCAGCATCGCGAGCGGCAGCAGGTAGGAGAGAAACAGCAGTTGCGCGTCGTGTCCCCAGCCGAGCGACGACCAACGGAGCTGCGTGCGATCGGCTTCGCGGCTGCTGTAGCCCCATGCCGCTCGGAGAAACGCGAACACGCCTTCCGATGTCTCGAGGTAGATCGCGTAGGGCAGCATGAAGATCGCCACGAGACAGGCGAACCACGCAACACGCGCGCCGCGCTCACGGTATCCGCTCGCCGGCGCCAGGAGAATCGTCGCCACCGCTGCACCACCGAGATAGACGCCGTGATCGTGACGCAGCAACGCAGCGATGGCGATGAAGGCCGCCATGGCAACCATCCGCGGCCACGACGGTCTCCGCAACCACCACCACATCATCATGGGTCCGGCGACATACAACAGCACCTTGGGATACGCGTACGGACGGGGGAACAGTGCCACGGTCAGCACCGTTGCGATCACCGCGACCACGAGCGATCCTGAGAGGCGATGTGCGGCGAATACGAGCAGCGCGGCCGCGACGCCGAACGCCAGTGACGTGAGAAGCGCTTCGGCGAAGAGCGGCTGCCCGAAGACGATCTGCGCCGCAGCGGACGCGACGTACATCAGCGGTCTGCCTGGATCGAAGAAGTCGCGCGTCGGCCATTCGCCGGCCAGCAGCATCTGCTGCGCGGCCGCGAGATATTCGTGTTCGTCGTTGGGAAAGCTCGCGGCGCCGAGAAATCGGTAGAGGACCGTCAGCGCGAACGCGCCACACGCCACCCAGAAGGTCGGGGTGAGCCGGCCTGCTCGCGCGATCACCCGGTCAGACCTTTCGCGATTCGAGATGGAAGGACCGCCAGTGCGAGTTGTGAACGTCATGTTACGACGCGCCGCATGAAGTCATTGCGATCTCGATGCCAGCTATTCCACGCTGGCGGTGGCATGATGCAAGTGAGTCCCATGCAGTCCTGTCGCGCCGAGGCCACACATGCTGCGGTGCTGGCGCAACAACGACTGCGTGACACGGGCAAATCATGAAGCCCAAAGGTGGAATGCGTCTCACAACCTGGAACTGCCATCACGGCGACGTCGAACAGCGGCTTGCTCTCCTTCGCCCGCTCGCTCCCGACCTTATCACGCTGCAGGAATGCCGTCGCCCCGCCTTGCCGTTCTCCGAGGTGATCTGGAGTGGCAAGCGAGAGGTTCAAGGAATCGCTGTGGCCTCACGGAATCCTGCCCTCCGGTTGGAGAGGCTGAACGTCGACGTCGCTCCCACGGCGCTGCCCGTCATCGTCCACGGACCTTCCCCGTTTCTGCTCCTCGCGCTTTGGACTCACCCTCCTTACGAGGAGTTCACGCGATCGGCGCACAGGATTTGCGCGGCGAAGGGATGTGCATTGCCGATGGTTGTGATGGGTGATCTGAATATCACCGCCAAATCTGATGTCATCAAAACGCTTCAGGAGGAGTTCGGGCTCGTAAGTGCCTACCATGCTCACCATCGAGTGGTCCCGGGAGGCGAGCGGCATCCGACCCACTTCTGGCGGCGCTGGAACACGGCTCCGTGGCACATCGACTTCTGTCTGCTCCCGGCGATGTGGGTGTCAAAGTTGAGAAAGGTCCGCGTAGGATCTTTTGAGAAGTGGAGAGCGGAGAGTGATCACTGCCCCGTGACGGTCGATCTTGACATTTAAGAGGGGGGACGCCTCAGCCCGGGGTTCGGCCTTGAAAGGGCCGCCGGATGACCCTTTGAACAGGGCAGATGATGGTGCCGGGGCGCTGTTACCCCAGAGCGTCGCAGAGGCCGTCTCCCCGTGTGAACCCAGGACCCTCGGCCTGCCACGGGAGCCTTCAGGTGCCCTCAGAGCGCACCGCGAATCTCTTGGTCGCTGCTACTCGAACTTACCTCCAGCGCCAATACCGACTATCCTCTCACGTGTCGACAACCTGTTCAGTAACCCTTGACGTAGTCGTGACTGCCGCTGATATGTTCCGTCGCTGGCTTGGTTACGACAAAGAGGCCGCCAACCGCCAAGAGATCACCATGCGTACAGTTGCCAGATGTTTTCTGTTGTTCGGACTAGTCGCGGTCGTCCCCCGCGTCGCAGGGGCGCAAGCCACTCTCGTGGGTGAGGTCAAGGACCCGACCGGCGCGGTGCTGCCGGGCGTGACCATTGAAGCGGCGAGCCCTGCGCTCGTCGAAAAAATCCGTACCGCGGTCACCGACGCCAGCGGGCGCTATCGCCTCGAGTCGCTCCCGGCCGGTAGCTACACGGTCACGTTCTCGCTGAGCGGTTTCGCCCCGGTGAAGCGGGAGGCCCTCATGGTCAGCGGTTCTGGCGTCGTCACGGTCGACGTGGCGCTGACGGTTGGCGCGGCCGAAACGATCACGGTCACGGCCCGTCGCCGCGACGAGGCGTCGCTCGACGTACCGGCCGCGATCAATGCCTTTACCGCGGCCGAGATCAAGACCGCCGGCATCGATCGACCGCAGGATTTCGTGGCGCTCACGCCGAACATGAGCCTCGTGCAGACCCAGAACCAGGGCACCTCGTTCGTGACTGTGCGAGGCATTTCGCAGGCGCGCAACAGCGAGCCCTCGGTGGCGGTGCTCATCGACGGCGTGCAAATGGCGAACCCCTCGCAGTTCAACCAGGAGCTCTTCGACATCGACACCATCCAGGTCGTGAAAGGGCCGCAGGGCGCGCTCTATGGACGTAATGCCATCGGCGGCGCGATTATCATCAACACGAAAAAGCCGAGCGACATTTTCCAAGGCAATGTGACGTTGGGATCCGAATCCGGGCCCGGCATCAACGTTCGCGGCAGCATGAGCGGCCCGATCTCGGACAAGGTGAAATACATCGCATCGGCCTCCTTTCTCGACACCAAGGGCTATATCAGGAATGTCTATCTGAACGAGAACGCCGATCCGTTTCGAGACGTGTCCGGGCGCCTGCGGTTGGTGTGGGAGCCGTCGAAAGAGCTGAGCGCGGATGTGCGTGTGTATGGCTCGGGCGTTCGAACTCAGGCGCTTTACTTCAACATCACGGAGAGCGTGAACGACACGAGCCTGCCGGTGCGCGTGAACAACGCTGGTGTGAACGAACGCAATTTGTTCGGCACGTCGCTCAAGCTCGATTACGTGAAGCCTCTGGGCACGCTGACGTCGATCACCGCCTACGATCGGCTCAACGAGCTCTTGACCGGCGATCAATTCAATTTCCTGCCGATTCCGGAATCGGTGCTGTTCAAGTTCTTCGGCGCCGATCAGGCGCAGCATCAGTTTCTCGACGTCAATGCGCTGAGCGAGGAGCTGCACTTCGCATCGCCTGCGACGAAGCGCGTGCGCTGGATCGTGGGCACGTACATGATCTCGACCGATCGTTTCATTTCCACGGGCAATGTCTTCGACCTGGGCACCGGCGAGGTGCCCGAGGTGAAGAGGCACCCGTTGCCGCTCTTCAATCCGCAGTTCACGTACCTTGCCGACTCGCAGAACAACTTCGCCTGGGCAGCGTACGGCAACGTCGACGTCGATCTCACACACAACCTCGAGTTGTCGACGGCGTTGCGATACGACCGTGACCATCGCCAGAACACCACCGAGACACCTGCGGAATTCATACCTGCGCCGCTCGTGGGTATTGCATTTCCGGGGCAGGTTCGCACGCACACCTGGGACGATTTACAGCCGAAAGTCACGCTGCGCCATAAGCCGACTCGCGATTCGACGCTGTATATCGGTTACAGCCGCGGCTTCCGCAGCGGCGGCTTCAATCAAACGGGTGTCGGTGCAGCGGGCATTGCCGGTGTGAACGACTTGTTCGACGCCGAGACGGCGGATACCTACGAAGGGGGCGCCAAGGTCGACTTTCTCGATCGGCGCGTCGGCGCCAACGTCAGCGTCTACCACACGAAGGCGAAAGGAACCTACTTCTTCGTGTTCGATCCGAACACGAGCACGCAGAATCTGGGGAACCTCGATCGCGTCGACTACACGGGCGCGGAGTTCGAACTGCGGGGACGCATCGTCGACGGATTCGATGGCTACGTCGG
The DNA here is from genome assembly GCA_036407095.1 of Vicinamibacterales bacterium. Lineage (GTDB taxonomy): Bacteria > Acidobacteriota > Vicinamibacteria > Vicinamibacterales > UBA2999 > Gp6-AA40. Next base: position 182,671 of record DASWZV010000168.1, read on the forward strand.
GCTCGGCTTCACCGACAGCGACATCAAGGAGTCCAGGCGCGCCGCGAGTGACGTCGGCAAAGAAGCGCCTCTGGTTTCGCGGTACACGACCAACGTGGGTTTGCAATACCGCCATTCCCTGCGCAGCGCGTTGAGCGGGTTCGTACGCTCGGATATCGAAGTCATCGGTCCGACGTGGTTCTATCCCGACAACTTCACGGAGCGCGATCCGGTCACGTTGCTGAACGTGCGGGCCGGCGTGGACAGCCGGTCCTGGTCGGTGACCGTCTGGGCCAAGAATCTCACGGACAGGAAATACAACGCGGAGTGGTCGCCCGGACCGATGTTCTTCCCGAATCCCGGTTACACCAACAACTTCGTGTTCAAGGCACTGCCGCGACGCTGGGGCGTCGAGCTGAATTATCGATTCTGAGCGAGAGCTGATTGCCGTACGAAGCAAGAGCCCCCGAGCACCGTCGGGGGCTCTTGCTCGTGCAAGAGGATTACTGCTTACCGACTGACCTGGACGCTGGTTCCACCACCAGGGCCGCCGCCATTAGGGCCGCGAGCACCGTTGCCGTTGGAGACCAGCTTCACCCACAGTGCATCCTTGTCCTTGAAGTACGACGTGTCGCTGGCCGTGCGCAGCGCATCCAGACTGCTTTGCTCCGTACCCGAAGCCGCGGTGGTGAACCCCGGCAGCTCGAAGATCACCCACGACCCGGCATCCATTTCCGTCAGGATGAGGGACATGGTCGGCCTTTCGGTGGTGACCTTGATCTCGGTACCGGCTCGTACGTTGCTAGCGGTCTGTGTGTACTCCCTGCCATTGCGACTGAGGACGACTGGCGGCTGAGGAGCTGCGCCGCCACGGCCGCCTCGACCACCAGGAGCGCCAGGACCAGCAGCTGCGGCTGGGGCAGCAGCAGCGCCAGGAGCGGGCGCCGAGGGACCCGCACAACCGGGGCCCGAGGAGCAGGCACCACCGAATCTCGGAGCGACGCCACCCGGCCCGCCAAACGTCAAGCGCCCGATATCGCCCTTGCACACCGCAGCGTTCCAGGCGGGCTTGATCTCACAGGCCTGTGCGTCGGTTGCGATGCTGTCGTAAACACCGTCGTTCAAGAGAATGTAGGAATTGGGGACGCCGCCGACCGAGCCGTCCTTGTCGTGGATCGCCGCGGCCTTCCAGGCCACGCCGTTCAAATTGTCGTTGCCCCACTTGCGCTCCATGGGCGGGAAATACACCGGCTTGGCCTTGATGAATTTCGCGCCCTCGATAGCGTTTTCGGTACTGACCCCGGCGCTCGTGTACATCAGGTAAGAGAGCGCTCCGGTCTTGCGAGTGGCGTTGTCCTCGTAGTTCCGGAAGGTGACATTCACCACGTCATGACGGTAGTCGTAGTACTCGTAGCCACGGATCGGGAAGTCCGGCATGGTCGGCTTCGGCAAGCTGCGGCCATAGGCCTTCTCCGCGTCAGTCCTGGGGTTGCCGATGTTCTCGGTTTCGCCCACGAACAACGAGTCAACGACCTTTGACGTAAAGGGGTCACGACCGGCCGAGCCCGACGCATGCGTGTAGCCCATGGCGTTGTCGGCCAGCTTCACGTTCCTGAACACGTGCATCTCACCGCGGCCCCAGATACCGCCATTGCGGTTCTTGTAGGCGGTCAAATTCTCGAAGACCGTTTCCACCGTCTTGCTGGTCGGGTCAGCGGGATCTTCCTTGGGCATATGCGCGTTGCCGGTCACACCGAACGTGTTGTTGACGTTGATGTTCCGGTCGAACATGAACGAGTCGTAGTTGGAGTGGGCGACGTTGCCCTTGAACTCGCGGAATGGCGTTCGACGTGGCCAGGTTGCCTTGCTGATCTCCGAGCCTTCGAACTTACCGTTCGGGTGCTCCGGCAATGACATCCAGAAGCCGTTCGAGTCCGAACCCGCGGCCACGTTGTCTCGATAGACGTTGTCCGGGTTGGTGATCCAGAACGTCGACACTGTGTTGTCCGAGGGCAGCAGGACATCCTTAGAGGCCTGGCCATTCGCTCTGACAGCCTGGCGGTCATCAAAGTTTGCGCTCTCTCCGGCCGCAGCGAGGCGGGTCGGGACGCAGGGCTTGGACGTATGACACTTGGTCTGGATCCCCAGGTTGTGAACGAACTCGTTGCCGTGCTCGATCCCGTCCTCGAGGAAGAAGCAGTGCCCCACGGTGTTGTAGGTCACGTTGTTCTCGACGCGCAGGAAGTTCGTGCCATGCACGGTCACGCAGCGGTTGTAGGTGTCGTGGATCGCGGCGTTCCTGATGTACTGGCCTTGTGCATCGCCGATCAGATGCCAGTGGATCGGGTACCGGGCCAGCGTCAGGTTCTGCCCCATCCGATTGAACTCGACGCCCTCGACGAACATCTTGCTCGTGCCCATCGCCATCACGTGGCCGCCGTAGAACGACTGTTCCGCGTCGGCCGATGCCTGGATGCGGACGTTGCGCGTCAGCAAACCCACTTCGCCACGTTCATCCACGTCGAAGGTGATCTTGCCGAAGTGCATGAAGTCCAGCTTCTTGTCGAGCGTGATCACATTTCCCTTGATGGCGGAAATGCTTCGCCGCTCGGCCTGCCTGGGATCGAAATCCGTGGACGCGAGGACAATCTCGTCGCCGGCTCGCCAGCCGGCGGCGTTC